>NZ_CP101620.1:0-1465562 GCF_024399475.1 Allocoprobacillus halotolerans | reverse complement strand
AAAGGTTCTTTCAATCCCATGTCTTTGATAACTTGTAGTGTTCCTTGATTACCTACTGCCATACCAACACCTAATTTTCCAGTATCTTCATATGTATAATGCACATGGGGATTGGCTACAAAAGCTTTAATTTTTCCATCGCTATTTGTACAAGCCATGATTGTTCCAATCGTTCCTCCACCATTCATTGTGACAGTCATTTTCTCATGATTTTTATTCATTGCCCCTAACATCAAGGTAGCTGACATAAAACGTCCTAAAGTGGCTGAGGCTGTTGGCCATAAATCATGTTTTTGTCTTGCTATTTCTAATAACTGTTTTGTTGTACAAGCAAAAACACGACAATTCTTTGATTCGACAAGTCCTCTTACTAAATAATCTTTCATCTTAACCTCCAAATGCGAAGTAACCAATTAATGGAATAACCATACAAGCAATTAAAATCACTACTAATATTTTACTCATTGTACTTCTCTTCATATTTTTCTCCCCTTACAAAAATAAGCACATAAGTGCTTATTTCATTTCATCTAATAGATCATCATCTAAATTCACTGTTTCTTTCTTTTCTTGAATGGGTGGCATTTGATCATGATGATCTTGATCATCTACACCATTATCCATTTCAAGCATATGTCCAGTGTTATATAAAGATTCGATTTGTTCGTTATTTAATGTTTCATGTTCTAATAAAGCATCAGCAATTGTAATTAATTTATCTTTTTGTTCATTGATGATTTGACGACATTGATTATAACAAGCATCAATAATTTTACGAACCTGTTGATCAATTTCATAAGCAATCTGCCCTGAATGCGTATTGCTTGTTGAAGAATAATCTCTACCTAAGAATACAGCATCATGTCCTGAATCATATTTAATAGGTCCAAGATCAGACATACCCAATTCAGTAACCATCATTCTCGCAATACGTGTTGCCTGTTCAATATCATTATGAGCACCTGAAGATACATCACCAAAGAAAATTTCTTCAGCAACACGTCCTCCCATAAATCCAGTAATACTTGCCATTAACTGTGATTTTGTCTGGAAGTAAGTTTCTTCTTTTGGTGTCATTAAGTTATAACCACCAGCTTGACCTCTAGGAATGATTGTGACTTTTTGCACTTTATTAGCATCCTCTAAAGTCAATCCAATAATCGCATGTCCAGCTTCATGATAAGCCACTAATTTTCTTTCTTTTTCAGTGTACTTACGTGATTTTTTAGCTGGTCCACCAATCACACGATCAATAGCTTCATCAACATCATCCAAAGTAATACGTTTATGTCCTAAACGTACAGCTAACAATGCTGCTTCATTTAACACATTCGCAAGTTCTGCCCCAGAGAATCCTGGTGTACGTTGTGCAATATTTTCAAAATTCACATCATCAGTAAATTGTTTATTACGTGCATGAACTCTTAAAATTTCAGCTCTTGCTTTTTTATCAGGATTAGCCACTTGAATTTGTCTATCAAAACGTCCTGGACGAAGTAAAGCTGGGTCTAAGACATCAGCACGGTTTGTCGCTGCTAAAATGATAATACCTTCATTACCACTAAATCCATCCATTTCAACTAACAACTGGTTCAATGTCTGTTCACGTTCATCGTGTCCACCACCAACACCAGTTCCTCTTTGACGTCCAACAGCATCAATTTCATCTATAAAGATAATACATGGTGCATTTTGTTTTGCTTTTTTAAACATATCGCGCACACGTCCAGCACCAACCCCAACGAACATTTCAACGAATTCAGAACCTGAAATCGAATAGAAAGGCACATTGGCTTCACCAGCTACAGCTCTTGCTAGTAATGTTTTCCCTGTTCCTGGTGGCCCTACAAGCAGGACACCACGAGGAATTTTAGCACCCATATTCGCAAATTTCTTTGGATTTTTTAAAAAAGCGACTAATTCTTCTAACTCTTCTTTTTCTTCATCAGCACCCGCAACATCACTAAATCTTGTCTTGCTGTCTTTTTCTAATTTAGCACGTGAGTTTCCAAAATCAAAAGCCTTCGCGTTGGCTCCACCGCCACCACCAATACTTCTCATCACAAAGAACATCACACCAATCAATAAAATGTATGGAAGTAAAGCTAATAAAGTATCAACAAGCATATTTTCACTTTTCGCATCTCTGATTTGAACAGCAATACCTTTATCTTCCATTAATTGGATTAAAGAATCTAATTCCTGATCGGTTTGAGGTACATTTGTTTTAAATGTGTACTCAATTTCTTTACCATCTTCTGTTTTTGTATATTGACCTTCAACACTTGTCACATAAACGCCCGGCATCACTGACATTTCAGTTACTTTTTCTTCTTTAAGAATTTCCGTGAATTCTGTATAGTTAACTTCATTGGTTTTTCCCATATTCAATAAAGGAACTAATGAACTCAATAATACAATGACAATAATCCAAGGTAATATCGCTTTGATTAAACTCTTATTCTTATTATTCATATAATCTCCTTTTCACTACATATAACATTCTTCTTTTAAAATACCTACATAAGGTAATTGACGATATTTCTCATTAAAATCCAATCCATATCCAATCACAAAAGCATTAGGAATTTCAAATCCTACATATTTAGCTTCAATTGGATAAGTACGTCCTTCTTTTTTATCCAGCATTGTCACAATTTCCACCGATGATGCCCCACGTTCAACCAACATCGCTTTGACCGTTGTTAAAGTTTTACCAGTATCTAAAATATCTTCTACTAATAAAATATCTTTACCTTTCACATCCTGATCCAAGTCTTTTTTTATGGTAATCGTACGAGATTCAACACCTTCATAACTGCTGACATCCATATAATCAAAAGTGACATCTAACTCTATATATTTAGATAACTCTGCTAAAAAAGGAACTGATCCTTTTAATAATCCAACCAGAATCACTTCTTTACCAGCATAATCATCACTGATTAATTGTCCTAATTCCTTACATTTTTCAATAATTTCTTCTTGTGTATATAAAACTTCTTTAACATCTTTATGCATACTTCTCCACTCCTTATAATAAGCCTCTCTATTTTATCACAAATACATTTGGTTTTGTAGTCAAATAATCAATGTTTTTTGCAATATGTGGAACTAAAACTATGGTTCCTTCACGATTAACGACAATCGGCCATGTTTTTCTTTTTAAAGCAGGAATTTTCGCATTGATAAAAAGACGTGAAAGCTTCTTTGTGCCAGAAGAAGTCATAATGCTATCGCCTTCTTTCATTGTACGGATAGTAATGGGATAATCTTCTGGGGCAAGAAAAACCCCTTCATTGATATGTCCACTCTCTAATAAATGGAAATATTCACAACCAAAAGGCATATATTGTTGAAATTCAAAACTATATCCTTTTGTTTTATCTTTATCAATGATGTAGATATTATCGTATTCTTTTATGAACAGATAATTAACTGGTAGATTCATTTGAATATTCGGTTTGACACTATCAATTTGATGTCTGATTTCTTGAATCAAAGCATATGAAATTAACTGTGTTGGCATGACATCTCGAAGAATCAAGTAAAGGAAAATTTCTCTTAATTGTTTAGGAATATAGTAATAATAAATCATCCCATCTGTTTTATATTGTTGGTAGTAAGGTTCGACTTTAAACTCTAATTCTTTGATTCTTTGATTATGAATTTTAGCTTTTTGTATGAGTTCTTCTTTTTGTAATAAAGTATATTGATTTAAGATTGTATTACGGACTTTATCTCTTTCAAAATCAATTTCAAAATTTGTATAATCATCATGATAAGGAATCCCTAATTGTTGACATCTTTTTAAAATATCTTCTTTATATAAATCCATCAAAGGTCTAATAATACGCATATTTTGTACATATGATTCCTGTTTAATTCCTAAATAATGAACCGTATTATGATGTGATAATTGCATATAAATCGTTTCGATATGATCATCTAAATGATGTCCTAAAATCACACCATCCACCTGATACAAATCATAAATTTCTTTATAAAAATTATATCTTAAAGTTCTCGCCTGATTTTGGAAATTACCTTGATGATAATCTTTAGTATGGTATTCTTTATAGTAAAAAGGTATGCCATAAGTGGCACAATAATCACTGACAAGTTCATAGTCTATATAACTATCATGACGATAATTGTAATTCACATGGGCAACCAATAAATGATATTCCTGTTTTCTTAATGTATCTAAAAGATACATTGAATCACAACCACCTGATACACCAATGACATAATACTTTGAACAATCTAATAATTCTAAATTCATATTATCACTCCATGAGGACATTATATCAAAGAAATAACAAAAATCCCAATACTTTGGGATTATTGCTTACATAATTTTAAAACCATAATTGTCATATCATCATTTCTTTGTTCATCATTCGCTAAAGACATAAATAAATGAGCTATATCTTTAGGATGATCATCACCAATTAAATATTCATTTTCCTTTAAAAAATCATAAAAATGAGTTGAAAAACCATCACTAACCATAAAAATCATATCATTTTCTCTTAAAGTCTGTTTTTGAATCATTGTTTCTAATGGAGAAACAATACCCATTGGTAATGTCTTTGATTCCACTTCAATAATTTCATGATCCCTTAAAATAAAAGTAGGACATGCCCCATATTTCATAAATGTTGTGACACCACTAACAAGATTAATTTCCATCATATCCATTGTCGTAAACATATCATTACGATTTTTAATCTTCAACAAAGCATTCACTGATTGGATTGTATCATTTAAAGAAATGCCATTCATAATAAGCTGTTTCATCACATCCAATGTCAATTTAGAATCATCACTAGCTTTTTGTCCTTGTCCCATACCATCACTTAAAGCAAAATAATCATTTTCATTCATCGAAAACATGATATAACTATCGCCACAAGCAATACTTTCTTTAGCACATTGACAAACGCCATATTGTACAAAATAACGTGTATGATGTTTTAAAACAAGATATGCATAACCAAGTTGATGCATTGGTGTTTTCATGACTTCTATGTCCAAAGTTTCATTTAAATATGCTTCTAAAATTGGAATAAATTCATTTTCAATTTCTTCTTTTGTTGTATCATAAAGTCCAATCTCTAAATAATATACAGACTGCGATTCATAATATTTTTTAAGATGTGTTACTTGAAAATGATAACCCTCCATATGTTCTAAGATATGCTTTTCTTCAATATGTCCAATTTCTAATTGATGTGAGAATTGATGAAAAACATGATTTAATAAAGAAAATTGATGATATAAATCGTTTTTCATCACTTTATATTCTTCTTGAACACGTCTAATTTTGCGATAATCTTTACGATATTGTTCAACTAAAGTCAGATATTTTTCAGGATTCAAACAATATTGATGAATAAAATCTTCATCAGCCTCACTATAATGATCTTTTAAACCTTTGTTCATGAGTTTTACTAAACGATGTGGTCCATATTTTTTATGAAAGCATGTTGTTTGACTTGAACAGTTTTGACACATATCTTCATAAATATAACCAACATATTCTAATGAACGATTAGGAGCAGGAGCTTTTGTAAACAGGGCTGTCATCTGTTCAAATAGGCGACAGAATGAATCAACCTGTTTAGATAATTGCTGTTTAAACGTCATTTCTTGATAACTTGAAGATAGCACAGGTTGATAGCTACGAATAGGTAAGATCAAAAAGATAAGCCCACTCACAACAACAATAAAACCATGATATGTATATTGAAAATCTAAAAAGAATGGTAAAATCAAATGTGATACAAAATACAAGGAAACAATAGTTGCCTTTTTATGACACTGAATCATATAGAAAAAGAAAAGCGGTAATAAAAAAGATAAAATATCATCTTTATAATTTAAATTCATCAATAACATCAACATTGAACCATAAAATAATCCTGGTAATAAATCATCTAAACATTCATGATAAATCATAATTAAAATAAATATACGAATCAGAATCATTGTTGAAATGAATGAATAAGGTATTAAGCCCATCATACAAATCAAAATAATCACAGTTAAAGATTTCATGCGTTCATGTGTTAATAAATCAGATTCCCCATGAATAAATAAAGGTGTTAATGATGTAAAAATCATTGTATTGATATAAGTTAAGATTGTTAATAATAGCGTTGAAAGTAAATCTATTTGGATATAAGCATAATAAATACCACCTATTAATGTTAGAAGATAAGGGACATACCTTGATTTCATAGATTGAAACAATAAACAGAATTCTAATATTAAAAATGCAATAACACTTACCAAAAGAATATCATAAGGCACTTGCAAAAAGATCATACCCATGCTAATCCCTATCAGATAACTAATCAGGGCTGGATAGCCACACATAAAACACACATAAAAAAAGGTAATGCAAATAACAAGGATGATGAATAGATATTTACAATGGATATTAAAAATGATATGAATGTTATATAAATGACGAATTGATATTTAATTTTTTTATACGATTTGGATTGATAATCAGTTCCATTTTTTCCACCTCTAGACCCATTATAGACGGTTCTTTATAAATTATTTGTCATATTTTCAAAGTCATATCAAGTTCTTTAGAATTTATATATCAAAAAGAAAAAAAACGAAGATTACTTTTCATCTTCGTTCATCATATCAGTAAATCTTTTTGTAATCACTTGTGGTCGTGTCATAATAGATCCTACCACCACACTATAACATCCCATTTCTATGACTTTTTTGCTTTTTGAGGTGTATCAATGTTCCCCTCTGCAATCACTGGATGTTTGACTTTCTTTAAGATTGTTCGAATAATTTCAAAATCATTTTCTTCAATCTTTAGGATTTCACTTTCTTTTGTATATCCAACTAATGTTGTTCCAATAAAGTCAAATCCTAGTTCATCCTTATGCAAGGCTTCTTCAACCGTCGAACAATCAGCCATAAATTTTTGATTAGGAAATCTTTGTTTCAGCTCATAAAAGAAACTATCCAAGTTTTGATGTTCAGGTCTTGGTCTTAGGATGGCATCCATCGCAATAATATCGACACCTTCTTGAACCAAAGCTTCTACTTCTTTTAAAGTCGGTGTAATAAATACAGGACAATCTCCATATTCTTTTTTAATGATTCCAATAATAGGTAAATCTACTGTTTTTTTGATTTCATGAATATCTTCAACAGAATTAGCACAAATTCCTTTAGTCCCACCAACTTTCGCCGGCAATGCCATACGTGACATAATAAATGATGAATGTAATGGTTCATTTTCTAATGCCTGACAAGACACAACTAAATGATTTTTTATTGTTTCTAACATTTTTTTCAATCTTTCTTTATCTCTTCTATTATTTAAATACATTATCCACAAACTTTCATGCTTTATATAAAAAACCAATAGCTTAACTACTGGTTTTCTTTAAAATCGAAAATAAAACAAAACGCCACGTTCAGTATTTTGAACACCATATTCAAAATGATGTAACTCCAAAATAGCTTTACATATCGCAAGACCTAATCCAGTGCCACCTTCATTTCTTGCTTTATCAACCTTATGGAAAGATAACCATATTTTATGAATATCTTCTTCTGGAATATGCGCACCTGTATTTTCAACAGAAAAACAATGCTCATCTAAGTGAATAATCACTTCTTCTCCTGCCTCTGTATGATGTAAAGCATTACTAATAAAATTGCTCACAACCATTCCTATTTTAAAAGCATCTGCTTCAATAATACTAGAGTCTAAATCTGTTTTGATTTGAACTTGATGGCTTTCAAATAAACAAGCCATTGATTGCAATATTTCATCAACAATATCTAATAAATCTAATTCTTCAAGATCTAAAGACATATTTTGTGTTTCTAATTTTGATAAGTCCAACATAGCTAAAACAAGTTCATTAATACGTTTAGTTTCATGTTGAATAATATCTATATATTCATTACGTTTTTTCTCATCTTTTTCTAATTCCACCATCTCACTAAAACCATTAATAATTCCTAACGGTGTTTTAATTTCATGTGTAAAATTAGATACAAATTCTTTTCTTACGATTTCTAATTGTTGAACTCTTTCAATTTCCTGATGAAGATCATTAATTGTTTTTTCTAGTTCTTTACTCATTTTATCGACACCTCTTGCTAAATCTCCTAATTCATCGTGACGAGATGTGTCGATAGGATAATCAAATTGTTTACGAGAAATACGCCATGCTGCTAATTCCAATTGTTTAATAGGACGTACAATCATATAAGCTACCACAAAACACATAACAATAATTAAACCAATGGCTAAAATATATGTTGAAGAATTATCATACATAAAATCTTTTAAAGAGTCCATTGGTAAATTATCATATTCCTGTGTTACAAAAATATAGCCAATGGTTGCATCTTCTATTGTCAATTCTTCATCACCTTGTGCGAATTCTATAGACTGATTCCAGTCCTCTAAACGCATCATGATAGTCGAATAATATTTACCATTATATTCATAGAGATTAATCAAATAATATTGTGTATAATCATAAATAGATGAATTAAACTCTCTTCCTGAATCTTTGAAAGTTTGAAAATGTCTTTGAATTTGTTGTTGTAGTCCTTTAAAGGCATCATGATAATCCGTCACTAAAGCTTCTTGACTTAAATATGAAGACATTGATAACTTTTCTATTGAATATGGAAAAATCAATTCCATTTTGGCACTCATATAAGAACTTGCAACACCTTCGATATGTGTGATTTCTCCACTTATTTTATTTTCTACAACAACTTGATCATTAATCTTTATTGTTTGAAATGTTAAATCACGTATCTCATCATTAAATTTATTATAATGTCCAATATGTACATCAAGTGATACATCTATTTGTGAATTTTGATTTTGTAAAATCATTTTTTCTACTCTCTCTAATTCACTTTGATTCAATAATGAAAAATCAATACTTTTTGCATAATTCGTCTCATTCTCACTGACAATCAAAGAAAGTGTTGGACTCATAATACCATCTCTAGACATTTCTAAAATCTTTCCATCTTTATCAACCAGACATTTGACTTTTGTTGAATCGCCTGAAAGTGCTTGATGGTAAAGTCTTAAAAACTGTTGAGAGGATAAATCAACTGGATTGACAGCTATTTTCTCAAGATAATTTTTCGCAAATTTATCTAAGTTACGAATCGTCATCTCAGCATCTGTTTCAACTGTATTTTTAATATATCGTTCTATTCCTAAACGAATCTCATTGCCCAGTACCGCAAGGAAAGCCAATAAAATAATACATGCAATTTTAATAATTAAACTAAAGTTTAATTTTTTCATATGTTACCCCTTCACATCAAACATATACCCAATTTTAACAACCGTTTGAATATATGGTGCGGCCTCTTTTAACTTTTTTCTTAATTTCTTTACATAAGTATCCACAATTCTTTGATCACCATAATAATCATAACCCCAAATATGATCCAACAATTGATCACGTGATAAAATCTTACGTTTATTATCTATAAAATAAATAAGCATTTGATATTCTTTATGTGATAAAGCTGTCTTTTCACCATCAATAAAAACTTCATGAGTATCATCATTGATATGAATCATTCCTTCATCAATCGTTGTTGCCTGTTCTTCATCTTTTTTAAAACGTTTTAATAAAGCATTACATTTCGCATACAATAAAGAAGGTGTAAAAGGTTTAGAAATAAAATCATCAGCTCCTACATCATATCCTTTTAATTTATTATCATCATCACTTAATGCACTAATAAATAAGATAGGTATATCATTCTTTTGACGAATTTGTTTACAAACTTCATAACCATCAATACCTGGCATCATAATATCTAATAAAACCAAATCAAAACTTTCATCTAATAACGATAAACCTTCATAGCCATCACTGGCTTCGATAACTTCTTCTCCTTGTTTTTGGAAATATTCAACGATAAATTGTCGGATTAATTTTTCATCCTCTATTAATAAAATCTTCATCAGCATGTCCCTCCATTTCTTCCATTATAATATAAATTTATGGAAAAAAATGAAAAATGATAAAAACGAGGATTTTTCAATCCTCATTCAATGATTTTTAATTGTTGATTGTCAATTTTTAATTGTACATCCATACAAGCAGCCAACTCTTTAGAGTGTGTCACAACAATCACACATTTATTTTGTTGATGTGCTAAATCTACAAAGATTTGAATAATCCCACGTGTTGTTTTCTCATCAAGATTTCCAGTCGGTTCATCACAGAGGATAAAATCAACATCTTTAGCAATTGCTCTAGCAATCGCTACTCTTTGTTGTTGTCCTCCTGAAAGTTTACGAATATCACGCTGACATTCTTCTTCACTTAATCCAAGTTCTTTTAAAATAGACAGGGCATATTTTTGTTTATTCTTCATCTTCATATGAGCAATATCCATTGCACAGACCACATTTTGAATAGCATTCATATACATAATTAAATTATAAGCTTGAAAGACAATCGCAATATCATGACGACGATAGTTTGTTAAACCTCTTTTGACAATATCTTGACCATTATATAAGACACGTCCTTCTTTAGGTTTGTCCAAACCACTGGCTAAACTTAAGGCTGTAGTTTTACCACTACCACTGGCACCAACAATCGCATATGTCTTGCCTTTTTCAAATATAAAATTAGCATCTTTTAAAATATTGACTATCTTTGATCCATCTTGATAATGATAACTGACTTTTTCAAAAGTTAATACTGTATCCATATTATGACTCCTTCTTCCTAAAATTTCTCGAGGTGATAATCTTAAAATATAAAGCGAAGGTAAAATGGTAGAAATCACACAAATCCCCGTTGTAATGCCGGCAAGATAAATAATTGTTGTTGATGTTAATGAAACATCAAGTTCCTGATTTTCTGGACTTTGCATTGTCTGATCCCATAAATTCATTTTCTTTTGACCTTGATTTTTATCTTGTGAAGTTTCTCCTTCAGGCATTTCCATCATCATTTGAGATTGATTGTTTTGTGTTGATTCCAACATATGACCAATCACATTTGATACCATTTTTCCAGTTCCTAAAGACAGAGTCCAAGCCACCATCGCAATCATAAAGATTTCTAAGAATTGTTGACAGACAATTTTTAATTTAGATTGTCCAAGTGATAAAAAGACTCCATATTCATAGAAACGACTACGCATTGTTAAAACTAAGATTAAACATAAAATGGCACTTCCAGCAACAATCACAACAATTAAAAATAAAGTTGCAAATTGTCCCATACTTTCAAGTGAAGAAATACTTCTTTGATAAATTTGATCATTAGCGTCCAATGTATACGTATCAAAATCAATATCTGTTGATGACTGAGCTAATTCAATAAAAGCATCAATATGATCAGGATCATCTAAATAATAAGTTGCACTGGAAATCTTTGTTTCATCCTGATTCAATGTTTGTGCTACTGATAAATCTGTATAAATCTGATTCATTGGGTTTTGACGATTACTCATCATATTACCCATCTGTTCAGTTGTTTCCACAGTATAAATACCAATGATTGTTAATGTAACATCTACTTCTTCATCACTGCTTGAAAAAGTAATGGTATCACCAACCTCTAAATCATTATCACTGGCAAGGGTACTTTCAATCACACAGTTTGTTGTCTTGGCATCTTCTTCAGTTAATAATCTTCCTGATGATAAAACATAGTTTTCATTTTCAAATGATGATAAATGAGCCATTGTGGTATTCCCAACAATCGTAAAATCATTTTCATCCAACATTTTAGGCATATCGTTTCCCATTCCAGGTGCATTTTGTTGACTTTGAGATGACTCTGTTGTATCAGAACTCATTTCTACAGGATCAATATCATCACTGCTAACACCTACACTTAAAGTATAGTTATAGCTTTCCACATAATCTAAATCTTTTAACTGATTAGCCATATCAGTTGTTATATCTTGAATACTTTGATCTAAAGCCTCTCCCTTTTCTCGATCCTTCATCATATTTTGCATAGAATATGAAAACGTTACATCACTCCCTAAAGATGTACGCACTTGATCCATAGATTCCTTTGAAGCTGATTGAATCGATAAACCTGCAATAATCAAGTTTGTAATTAAAAACATCAATAAAAACAACAATAAACTTCTCCCAATATTTTTTCTAATACTTAATAATGCTGTTTTGAGCATATTTTTTCCTCCTTTACAAGACAAGTTTATGAAAAAATCCATACCAAAAATCAAAATATTATGTGAAAAAATAGTAAAGGCAATGTCTAAGCATTGCCTATAGATGTTTGATATAACCTTCATCATGATAGAAATAAGATTCATCAAATTTATGAAATTGTAATTTCTTTAATAAATGAATAGAACGTTGATTATCCTTATACACATAACACATTACTTTTTGAAACTGAAATGTTTTTTTCATATACTGACAAAAAGCATCAACAATTTCACTGCCATAACCTTTTGACCAATAATCACTATCTAATGTATATCCTAAAACAAAGACTTTTTCATTCGCTACATCCACAAATAAATCACCAATCATCATATCTTCTTCTTTTAAAATAACAGCCAAATGATAATTTGTTTTAGGAAGATTTAAAGATGTCATTTTTAAGCATTGTTCAATACGTCTTGATGCATCTTTTAAAGAATATTTTTTCCATGACTGATAATAAGCCACTTCTTTTTTTGACGATACTCACTCATACGTAAAGCATCATCTTTTTGTAAACGTCTTAAATATAATCTTGATGTTTCTAATATCTTTTCCATAAACTTAACTCAAATGATAATAAATAAACAACATACGATCTTTTCCATTGATATCCTTGATAATTTCATAAGGGATATCTGGAAAATAATGCTCAACAGCCTCACACATAATTTCTCTTTGATCAAAGCCCATTTCAAAAGCAAGTAAAGCACGATTTTTTAAGACTTTTTGAACATTTTGAAAAATCTTACGATAGAAATATAAACCATCATTACCACCAAATAAAGCCACATGTGGTTCATTATCTTTAACCACACTTTCAATATCCTGATTTTGAGGAATATAAGGTGGATTAGATACAAATATATCAAACTTTTGTTGTCGTTCAATTAATGGTTGCAACATATCTCCTTGATAGAAAGTTACATGAGCTCCTAATGCTTTTGCATTTTCTTTTGCCACTTCCAATGCTTCTTGACTAATATCAGTCGCTATCACTTTTAATTTTGGTTCTTCTAAAGCTAATGTAATCGCAATCGCTCCTGAACCTGTTCCAACATCACATAAATCAATAGATTCATAATCTTCAAAATAATCATCAATTTTATATAAAATATTTTCTACTAATTCTTCTGTTTCGTAGCGTGGAATCAAAACATTTTCATTAACAATAAAATCTCTTGAGAAAAAGTTTTCTTTACCATTGATATATTGAATTGGTTCACCATTCATATATCTTTCCATACCTGCCTGAAATTGTTGAAATAAAGTTTCATCCACTTCTTCATCCATCATTAAATATAATTGATGAGGTTCTTTATTGGCTAAATGATAAAATAAAACTTTTGCGACATTACAATCTTTATCTTTTTCATCTAGCATAGCTTCACTTTGACGAATCAAATCTCTTAAAATCATTGTTGTTCTCCTAATAATTTTAATCTTTGATCTTCATTAACTAAAGCCTCAATAATATCTTCTAATTTTCCTTCCATGATACGATCCAATTGTTGAATTGTTAAACCAATACGATGGTCTGTGACACGATTTTGTGGGTAGTTATAAGTTCTAATCTTTTCACTACGATCTCCACTACCAATCTTACTACGTCTTTCACTACCAATTGCTTCTTCTTGTTCACGTAATTTCATTTCATATAATTTTGTACGCATTGTACGCATCGCTTTATCTCTGTTATCATGTTGACTACGTCCATCCTGTGATGTTGTGACAACACCTGTAGGAATATGGGTAATTCGTACAGCTGAATCTGTTTTATTAATATGCTGTCCTCCAGCTCCTGATGCACGATAAGTATCAATACGTAAATCATTTGGATTTAATTCAAAATCCACTTCTTCAGCTTCTGGCATCACAAGAACCGTTGCTGTGGAAGTATGCACACGTCCCTGTGTTTCTGTCTTAGGCACACGTTGTACACGATGTGATCCTGATTCAAACTTCAACTTAGAATAAACACCTTCTCCTTTAATCATAAAAGAAATCAATGAATATCCTCCAGCCTCACTATCTTGCGCTTCTAATATTTCAATCTTCCATCCTTGAGATTCCGCATATTTAATATACATTCTATATAAATCACCTGCAAAGATATTTCCTTCATCTCCACCAGCAGCTCCACGAATTTCCACAATAACATTTTTATTATCATTTGGATCTTTTGGAATTAATTCTAAATGTAATTTTTCTTCTAATTGAGGTTTCTTTTCTTCTAATTCACTTAATTCTAATTCCGCTATTTCCTTAATTTCAGGATCATTTTCCTTTAATAATTCTTTAGCTTCTTCAATACCATCTAAAACCTTTTTATACTCTTGATATAATTGATAAGCATTTTCTAAACTCGCCTGTTCCTTTGATGCTTCAGTCATCTTTTGAACATCACTAGCAATACTTGGATCCATTAAAATTTCATTTAATTCTTCATATCTTCTTGCGATTGTTTCCAATCTTTCCATCATATTATTCATACTCTAACCTCCAAACCGTTACCATTATAATATAAACATCTAAAATAAGCAAAATAATCTTGTCATAATCTTTGTTTTTTCATTGACACAAGATGATCATTTTTTTATACTCATTATAAAGTGGAGGAATGAAATATGTTAAAAGCGGTTATTTTTGATATGGATGGATTAATGATTGACACTGAAAATGTCACTTACCAATGTTATAGAAAAGTATTACAAGCAATGAATTTAGATATGACAAAAGCGTTTTATACAACTTTATTAGGACGTACAATGCAAGCCACTGAACAAGCCATGTATGATGAATATGGACAAGATTTTCCTATTCATGAAACAGCTGATCAAGTTCATCAAATGATGGATGAACAGTTTGCTAGAGAGGGTGTACCATTAAAAGATGGTTTGATTGAATTATTAACTTATTTAAAGGAACATCATTATAAAACAATGATTGCGACTTCTAGTCGTCGTGAAAGAGTCAATGCTTTACTTAAAGAGAATGGTATTTTAGATTATTTTGATGATGTCATTTGTGGTGATGAAGTGAAACATGGTAAACCAGCACCTGATGTTTTCTTAAATGCTTGTCAAAAACTAGGTGTAGAGCCTGCAGAAGCCTTAGTCTTAGAAGATAGTGAGGCTGGTATTCAAGCCGCTCATAATGCCAAAATATCAGTGATTTGTATTCCTGATATGAAAATACCAGAAGAACAATATGCAAACAAAACAACATGTATACTTGATTCTTTACATCAAGTTATTGATTATATTGAAAAAGGATTGTCTTAATGGATAATCCTTTTTCCTTTTATGTTGTGTTATATCTTCTATTTATTATCGTCTATTGCCATTTTTATCAAAATTCTTCCTTAATGCTATTTCTGTTGGAACAATTGAACCTACTAAAAACATAAGTTGCACCCATACTATAACCCCTCCAACAATTCCTATAATATCCTTATTCTTATCAAGAATCAAAAGCATGGAAACAACAGTTAATATCAATGTAATGAATCCACAAACATACCATATCTTACCACAATACTTATGAGCAAATTGCCAAGTATCCATATTCTTCATCGACATAGATGTACGATACCCAAATACACCATTAATTTCCTTGGGTGCTTTTTTCATAAAATATCTACCAAAAACAATCATTGTCAATGGAATAAGCAAGTTCATAATAATCATAAAAATCCAAAATCCCATAAATACCCCTTTCCAATCATATTTATTTTGGCAATAATTCATGTAAAAGTTTATTTCCAATAAAAGTCATATGAACACCATGACGAGCTGATAAGTTTGATAAAACAACAACGCCTGCTTGTTTATCTTAGTTGTATCCAATATAACTATTAAAATTGGTAGTTGATCCATTATGCCAAATAATATTATTTTGACTATGATAAGATATTTTTTATTTTATCTTCTAAGCAAAAATCTCCATTTATAAAACAAGAGAATCAAGACATAAATCATCTGTTATACCTCGACTCATAAACCATTTCATCACATGACAAGCATCTAATACATCACGATACTTTCTTGCAATATCAAGCACTTCTCTTCATTCGAGAGCAATTATTTTATAATTTTCATCATCATTCCACTTTCCAATAATAGGTTGAAATTCACTAATATCAACACTTTCTTCATAAACTTTTATTTCTATGAATAACTTCTTGAATACTCTCTTCTTTATCTTTTAAAATCTAATTAATTTATGAGTTATTTTTTTCTTTTACGCCATTTTTTAATCACTTGATTTCTCACAGGAATGCCTACTCCCAATATCAATCCCACAATAATAATCGTTAAATCCATATCTATCACTCCATTTCAACGATGTTGTTTTATAAAATACCAGTAAGCAAAGACAATCAAACCAACAACACATAATAGACTTTCCATATGATCACATCCTAAAATTCTTTTTTATTCATCACCGCAATACTTATCCTTGATGATATCCATAATAGAATCATTGCTATGAATATCATAGAAACAATAATGATGCTCATATCTAATTGAGGTAAATGATCTAAAAGATAAAGCAAATCAATGTGAAAAATAGATTCAGCGACTTGTTTTATAAGTATTCCTACTATAAATATCAGTCCAAACATTCCTAAGATTGCAATTCTTCCTTTTTCACTCCCAAACTCGATTTGAAAAGGTATCATGAAAGCTTGTAAAAATAAGGTAAATGGTAAAAACATACAAGACATCATTAATAAATCCATTGGTAACATACTTTGTTTTATTAAAATGACAATCATTGAAACAGCTGTTATACAAAACCAAGCTCCCACTCCTAAAATCAATCCAAAGCCATACTTTTCTAAGACATAGCTTTGTCTTGTGATTGGTAATGTAAATAAGAAGGCATTGCCATTATCAAATTCATCATAACTGATTGTACTTAAAGTAAATAAAGACATAATAAAGGTTAAAAAACCAATTGGCATTGTCACATTATCTCCTAATATTAAAATACCTAATGCCACTATAATAATAATGATAAAGAAATTTTTCTGTACTTTCACTAACTCAAAATCTTTCACTAATAATCCTTTCATGATTATTTTCCTCCATTCATAATCATCATCAATTCATCAATACGACCATTTTCAATACTTATGTTTGGATAATTTTCAATATAGTATTGTTTTTGATGAGTTAAACAGCTATATCCAAAAGATTCTTTCTTATACTTTAAAATATATTGTTGATCCAAATTAGAAAAACTGTTTTCATCTACTTTTAATATCGCATAATCACTCAATAAAACATCTGTATCTTCATGTAAAACAATACGTCCATCATCAATCATATAAAAATCATCACATAACGATTCTAAATCACTAGAAATATGTGAACTCATCAAAATTGCATGTTCCTCATCTTCTTCCATAAACTCTCTTAACATATCTAAAAGTTCATCTCTAGCGATGACATCTAATCCAGCTGTTGGTTCATCAAGAATCAATAATTTAGCATGATGTGAGATGGCGACTATAACTTTTAATTTGGCTTTCATACCGGTTGAAAATTCTTTGATTTTCTTATTCTTAGGTAAATGAAATCTTTCTATATATTCTAAAAATAAACCTTTATCAAATTGTTCATATAAATTATCTAATATAGGTATAATACTTTGAATGGTTAAATACTCACTAAAACCTGAATCAGATAAAACAACACCAATCTTTTGTTTATCCAATGTATTCAAATCTTCAATCTTTTTACCAAAAACTTCAATATCTCCACCATCTTTAAAAATCAAACCTAAAATAGCTTTAAATGTTGTACTCTTTCCAGCTCCATTTTGCCCTATAAAACCAGTTACATAACCTGGTTTGACTTCTAAAGAACAATCCAATAAAAATGTACCATATTGTTTTTGTAAACCATTAACCTTTAACATAACTAACCCTCCAGAATCATTTCAAATAAGCTTTTTAATTCTTCATCACTTATTCCACATCTTCTGCCTTTTAGAATGGCCATTTCTAAATCAGCTTCAATTTCCTTTCTTTGTTCTTCCAACAACAGTTCGCCATTACTTGCACAGACATATGTACCTTTTCCATGAACTGTCATAACAAATCCCTCTGCTTCCAAGTTATCGTACGCTTTCTTGACAGTCAGAGCACTAATTTTTAACTCTTTCGATAGAGTACGAACAGATGGCAACTGATCATTTTCTTTAAGTTCTTCTTTTCTTATCATTGTTTTGATTTGGTCCATCACTTGTTCATAAATAGGAACCATTAAAGAATGATTAATTATTATTTTCATTTTTCTTCCTCCTGTTCATAAACAGTATATAACAGTATAGAACTGTTGTCAACTGTTATATACTGTTATATAAAAATATCAATAACAAAAGAGTCATTGATACTTTCTTATTTATTAATATACTTTTTAATTTTTTTAATCATCTCAGTCATAGCTAGAATAGGAATGTCTTTTCCATCAGGACGATCATCTAAATGTCGAATAGTTTCAGTTGCCTGATAGTCATCCATGATTGGCATGCGTAAATCCATTAAAATAATCTGATAATAACTATGTGCTTTTTCCATTTCTTTAATCTGCTTGTGAGATAACACATAGTAAATCGCAAAGATAATAATTGTCGCTATAAGAATGATTGTACATCCAATAATAGTTGTTGAGAATATTCTACTTGCTAAAGTTGAAATAGCGTTATTCAAATCACCATAAGTCATCACTGTAATTAATGACGATTTTCTTCACTAATTGTCACTTCCATTGAATAAGTTTTACGATTAATAATCGCATCCTTTAAATTTTCAATGGCTTGTGCTCCATTTTGATTTGAAAATTCTCCTTTTTCCATTAACCAATTAAAATAATTATCTTCTTTTGTTTCAGCATTTTGAATTACAAAACTTCCATCTTTACGCACAATATGTAAAAAAACAATACTATCATTTTCATTTAAAGACAATGCATCATTTAATTTTTCAATCGGTAAACCTACCACCAACGCTATACATGTACTACCATCTGGAAGTGGTTATCCTTTTTCATGAGGATAATCAACCGAAATACCATACATTAATAAAAGTTCATCATTTGCTGTTTGCCCCGTTCCTATCATCAAATCGCCATTGTTCATAGATTCCATAAAAATTTATTTATTTACAATCGTTGCTGAATCTCCATAAATCAAAAATTCGTCTCCTTCTTTATTGTATAAAGACATATAAAGAAATTCTCTATTTTTACCTAATTTTTCTAATTGATCGTAAGCTGCCTGATCTAATGTTTCTACTCCTTCAGGTGGAAAAGCATCTAAAATATTATTGATTTGTTGATAACGCAAATTAACAAGTGTATTAAATAGCATGTGTATTTTCACTAACCATTGTTGAAGTCATTCAGTAAAAAACACAAAGACATAAAACAATCAAAAAGCAAAAACTCACCAACAGAAAATTATTCATTCTTTTTTCAATATTTTTACCATGAGATTCATCTCCCTTATTACTTTGACACGTATATTATCCATCTTCAATCACCATATCACTAATAAAAAACTCTCATTTTTTATTTCTTATCCATAATAAAAGCTAAATGAAATACCTTTTTAGTTATCTCGTTTAGCCTTTATCCATTTTCTTTATAAATTCTTTGTATAATTGTAATGTAACATCTCATATCCATTTTGTTCATAAAAATGATGAGCCTGTTTACGATAAGTAGATGTTGATAATTCAATTTGTTCTAAATGTAATTGTCTCGCCTGTTTTTCAATAGCCTCAAGTAATTGCTTTCCAATCTTTTGTCCACGACTTTCTGGTAGGACAACAAGTTCCACAATTTCTCCTGTATCCTGATGATGATGTAAGAAATGATGAATTGTAAAACTTAAAAAACCTAATATTCTTTCTTGTCTAAAAACCAGATAAATTACATCTTTATCTTGTAAACCTTGTTGAAAAACATCAGTAAAATGTTGTTTATTTAATTCTTTATTTTCTAATATACACATCAGTGTATAGATTTCTTCTAAATCTTCTAATTTTGCTTTTTCAATCATACTATCCCTACTTTCAAATATTATTCTAGCATATTGAAAAAGAATCTCCAATCAAAAAGAGTAAAGTTTAAAGTTCCTTTTTCCACAAATAGCGAATAATGATGATTTCTATAATGAATGTTACAGCCATTCCTATTGTTACATCTGTTAAAAAATGTGCTCCAGCAACAATCCTTGAAAAAGCAACAATAAAAGTGAATAAAGCACCTAACCAAAAGAGAATATCTTCTTTTCCTTTAAGTTTTGTAATCATGAGTGGTAAACACCCTAATAACATTGCACATGCTGCATTAGCAGTATGTCCTGATGGAAATGATTTAAATTCTTCTGATGCTATTCCTAATGCCATAAAATGTTCTTTTGCTTGACTGCCAATCACCCACCACGGTTGAAAAAGATCCACTGAATACTCACTGATGAATCGCATACGTGGTCTCCCCCATGAAATCTTTATCACATTGATGACAATCAATTCTACAAACATGACCCCTAGTAATAAAATAATAAATTTCTTAATCTGATGTAAAGGTGTCTGTTGAGTTACTCGATAAACCCAGACATCAATACCACCTACAATAATTATCGCAATCATAACACTAACTAATGGTGACATATTTTTGATATATAACAAAGGATCTATCGCAACTGCCATTATTGATAAAGCATTTAATAACACCGCAAAGATATAACATAAAACCTTTTTAAATGATGTTGTATTATCCTTCATTCTTAACAATAAAGTTCCACTAACTGATAAACATAACATTGCGGGTAATTGTCCATAACTGGCAAAGAAAATACCAAAAAGATTTTGACTATCATAAAGTTTTGATGATATTTGATAATCATAAAAAGAACCAATTCCCATACAGATGAATAAAAGACACGCTATGAATAAACAATATTTCTTTTTAAACACTTGACAATTCATCATTCATCCTCCATTTCTTTATTTATTATCAAAAAGTTATACAAAGCCCCTATTAAATTAGAATCATTATAATAACGACATGTTTCCACTTGAACATGAGGAATAGCAAATGGTAATGCCTGATAAATCTTATCTAATTCAGCTTGTATTTTTTGAATCAATAATGGTTGTTGACTAATACCGCCACCAATTAAAATTTTCTCATAATCTAAAACACATTGCAAATTATATAATCCTCTTGCGGTTGCTAATTCATCCAAAGCCTCACAAGCATCTTGATCACCTTGTTCAATCATCTCAAAGATTTTTAATCCATCTAATTCATGATAATCCATTTGTTTTCATCTAGCAACATTCATAATCAAAACTGTAGCACTTGATTGCATAGCCCATGTCTTTATATAAAACGACTCTTGTATCAACTCCTGCCTGGTGTAATTTGGCAGCATATCCCAAAGTTTCAGTTTTTAAAAAATCATGTTCCCCTACACTTAAAAAAGTCGCTGGATTATGTGTGGCATCTTTGGTATAAGGATTTAAGTAGTCATTATGTACATCACTTGTTCCCAGTACACTTTGTAAACCACCTGTCATTCCTGCAAACATCTTTAACATCTTTGATAAACCTTTTTTCTGTGAAGGAATCATTTCAAAAACTTCATGTTCTGGATCAAAAAATTCATCTTTAATACCTGCCATATTTAATGTTGGATATAAAAGAAGTTGTCCTTTGACTCTATTTGTACCATTTTCATCAGTGCGTTTAGAACAGTATTGTGCCAAATTTCCCCAGCACTATCACCTGCTACAAAGATTTTATGTCGATCAATATTTAACTTTTCAGCATTTTCAGCAATCCATTCTAACACACTATAACAATCCCTATGTCCAATTGGATAAGGATTTTCCGGTGCTAAACGATAATTTAATGAGACAACTGGAATGTTTGAATGAGCAACAAACATCTTGATAGATTCTTCTACAACATCCATACTTCCTCCAAAGAATCCACCACCATGAACATAGTATAAAACCGGTCCATTGATGATAGGGTTTTGTGAACAATAAACACGAACTGGAATAGCATAACCATCATCACTATTCACCGTTAAACTTTCAATATGGATATCATCCTGAACACATGGAATGGATTTAATTCCATTAAACATTTCTCTTAATTTTGCAATACCTTTAGCTGAAGTATCCATTTTCAACATAGATTGAGGCATAAACTTCAACATTTTCAACATCTTTTTACTATCTTCATATAGACGTGGATCTATTGCTCCATTTTCATCACAATCTGGTAAATTCTTGACAATCACATCAACTCCATGAATCTTTGTCACTGTTTGTCTTTCTTTGATTTTGTCTAATAAATCTTGATTATATTTTCTTTCCATGATTTTATCTTCCTACCCATATTATACATGTAAGCGTTTATAATAGTTGCTTTTTATTGACAAAAAAATGTCAATATCTTGACATTTTCTTACAATATTGCAAAGGTGTATCATGATATGTTTCATGAAACACTTTAATAAAAGAACGGGTATTAGAAAAGCCATGTTTTCTAGCAATATTTTCTATTGTAGAATTCGTATTAACAACACCATATGCCTTATATAAACGATAAAACATTAAATAATCACGAAAAGTTTTCCCTATTTCATGATGAAATTGTCTTGAAAAATATTCTTTACTCATATGAAATTGTTTAGCCTTATGGCTTGACGATAAATCTTCCTGATAATGAACATGGATATAGGTTAAAATATCTTTGATTTGTTGTTGATTATGATTAGGTGCTGGACTTTGGTATTTTCTTAATAATAAACTTAAAATATCTAATAAACATCCATAAGAATAGTGATCTTGATGAAGGTAAAGTTCTTTTAAGCGATTGTATAATACACGTGACTCCTGATGATCTTTTTGTAAAGATAAATAAAAAATAATGTGATCTATATCAGGATAGTGCTGTTTGATAAAATCGTAAGAAATCAAAACAATCATTGCTTGAGGATGATTTCCTAACGCTGAGGCATACAATGAATGAACAACTCCACTATTGATACAAGTAAAACCATTTTCAATGATACTTTCTTTGTTTCCAATCTGTAAAATAACTGTCGCACCTTCTATCAAGGAAATTTCCAAACTGCGATGCCAGTGTGCAAGTACAAAAATCTCTGTTGGAAAATAACGTTGAATATCTTCACCATCTAACAAAGCAATAAATGCTGGAATATTATTTTTATGTTGAACATTTTCATGGTAATATGTTGATATATTTTTCACCTCAACATAAGTATATCATATTCTTAAAGATAAAGAAGAAAATGCTTATTTCGTTTTTTAATAACCTATTAAATTCTATTGACAAAAAGCATAATAATATTGTTTTGATATTTTTCTATTAATTCAAATTTACACTCATGCTTAAGCCTTTCGTTTATAATATTTTTATCAATATATCGAAATCAAAGCAGCACATCCTCTTTGTGACATTTTGATATAAAATGCTTTTAAACTTTCAAAAGAAGTTCTCAAATCATCTTTAATTTCATCGATTTCATCATGATAATTCCAAATATTAGGATAAATATTATGTTTTGCAAAATGACTCATATCAAATTGATCCATATATTTTTCAAAATCTATTTCTTGTAATACTCTTGCTATGTCTTTAACCCTTTCTTTTTTTATTCCAGATATAAATTCATCACTATCTTCTTTTGAAATAGAAATTTGACCAACGATAGCTTCACTTACCAAATTACCCTTAATGGGCTCACTGGCAGATTTTCCAGTTAACAAAAAATGAAGTGCATCCCACATTTTATCTATATCACAAATCTCTACATCTACATTTTCTTGTAATTCTTCTACATCATCTAGACACATTACTTCTTCTAATTCATCATTACTTATGGATTGATAATTCGCAAGCATTCCCATTTGTTTTTCCTCCTATAAATCATCTATGTTAAAAAAAGTATAGCACAAACATATGGACAAATCTATCAACCTTCAAGTCAGTTTGATTGAAAATAATTATAGACTTCTTATATGCCAGCTAAAGTTATATTTGCTTATTGTAAATATCTGAAGAAATGTTATAATTATTGTAGAAATTTGAAAAATAAAAAAGAAAAACAACTCATTTTTTGCGTATATAAATAGTAGGGAGCTACTGATTAGGAGGAAACTATTTATGTACGAACAAATTCGTGAGATTGTTAGTCAGTTCAAGTATGATTATTTCTTTCATTATCTTCTCACTTACAGCCATGAGATGAGACGCTTTTTATGTCAGTATATTTCAGGAGATGATTCTATCCAGAACACTTATGTGAAAAACAGTGAAACATTCAAAGGTTCTTATCTCAATAAAAAATTGATTCTTGATGTCGTAGTGGAAGATGATCATGGACGTTTATATGATTTTGAAATGAATAACTATGATATTCAATTGGAAGATCAGATTCGTTTTTTAAGATACAGTGAACGTCTTATTGATTATCATGAAAAAGTTGGTGTAGAGTACATACATTTAAAGAATGTCTATCAGCTTATTATATATACTGGAAAGCCGATTCAAAATCTATCTCATTATTATCATGTGATACAAAAAGGTGATATTGACAAAAGAATCAGATACAGCGGAGAGAAAGTGAAAACAGTTTTATTACAATTACAACTATTGAAGGAGGCATTTGATATGGAAAAGCCATTGCCAGAAATGGAACAATTAGGATATTTATTTACATATGATCAACCACATCCAAACAGTGAAGAAAGTGATTTAGTAAAGGAGGTCATGAATATGCATCAACAATATATGATAAATGAAGATGGCTTATTGAAAAGTTATGACATAGAGCGAGAGAGAAATATCATAGCCTGTAAAATGGAGCGAAATAGAGAAGAAGGAAAACAAATAGGAAAGATGGAAACCTTATTACAAACAGTCATTTCACTACTTAAAAATGCACTAGGAAAACTCACACCTGAATTGACATTGAAAATCGAAGAAAGCAATGAAGAAGAATTGAACAACATTGTATTACGTATTTTTGATATACATAGTGAAAATGATGTTTATCAAATACTTCAATAATGCACATAAGAATTTCGTTAAGATTTAGCGAAATTCTTTTCCCGTTTATTCATTGAAAAATAAACTGTCCTATTTTCAATCTTCCTCGCTATTATCTTGTGGTACAAAAAGGTAATATTGACAAAAGAATCAGATACAGAGGGGAGAAAGTGAAAACAGTTTTATTACAATTACAACTATTGAAGGAGGAATTTGATATGGAAAATCCTTTGCCTGAAATGGAACAATTATTATATTTATTTACATATGATCAACCACATGGAAACAGTGAAGAAAGTGATTTAGTAAAGGAGGTCATGAATATGCATCAACAATATATGATAAATGAAGATGGCTTATTGAAAAGCTATGACATAGAGCGAGAGAAAAATATCATAGCCTGTAAAATGGAGCGAAATAGAGAAGAAGGAAAACAAATAGGAAAGATGGAAACCTTATTACAAATAGTCATTTCACTACTTAAAAATGCACTAGGAAAACTCACACCTGAATTGACATTGAAAATCGAAGAAAGCAATGAAGAAGAATTGAACAACATTGTATTACGTATTTTTGATATACATAGTGAAAATGATGTTTATCAAATACTTCAATAATGCACATAAGAATTTCGTTAAGATTTAGCGAAATTCTTTTTCTAATAATCCAATTATAAAAGGATAGGTTTCCCTATCCTAAATCTTCCCCATTTGTTTCAATGACTTTTTGATACCAATAGAATGACTCTTTTCTTTTACGAGAGAAATCACCAGTTCCATCATCATATCTTTCAACAAAGATAAATCCATAACGTTTCGCCATTTCACCAGTTGATGCTGAAACAAGATCAATACATCCCCAAGGTGTATAACCTTTTAAATCAACACCATCTAAAACAGCTTCATGCATTTGTTGAATGTGACTTCTTAAATAATCCACACGATAACCATCACGCACTTTACCATCATCATCAATCTTGTCATAAGCACCTAAACCATTTTCCACAACAAAGATTGGTTTTTGATAACGATCCCAAATTTCATTTAATGAATAACGTAATCCAATTGGGTCAATCTGCCATCCCCAATCACTTGCTTTTAAATACGGATTAGGAACACCACCTAAGATATTTCCTTTACCAGATCCTTTAGATGTATCAGCAGTTTGACAATTTGACATATAGTAAGAACATGTATAGAAATCTACTGGTCCAGTCGCTAAAATTTCATCATCACCAGGTTCCATATTAACTGTAATATTGTTATCTTTAAAATATCTTTTCATATAGTTAGGATATTTTCCACGACATTGCACATCACTACAGAACCAATTCATTAAATGATTCTTTTGTTGATTAACAATTTCATCTTCAGGGTTACAAGTCAATGCATAACTTGTTGCCATAATTTGCATACATCCTACTTGATAATTTGAATCAATTTCATGTGCCATTTTAACTGCTAAAGCACTTGCTAAAAACTGATGATGTAAACCTTGGAAACGATTATTAGGCACATCGACTTGTTCCATAAATGCCATAGGTTTGATTTCATTTAAAATTCCTTGTGATAAGAATCCACCCATAGGTGTTGTTGCACTATTGATTTCATTAAATGTTAACCAGTATTTGACTTTTCCTTTATAGCGTTCAAAAATAGCCTTACAGAAATTCAAATAACAGTCAATCATTCTACGATCAGCCCATGAATTCCATTTTTGTGTTAAATGGAAAGGTACTTCATAGTGAGAAATTGTAACCATTGGTTCAATACCATATTTTAAACATTCATCAATTAAATCTTCATAAAACTTTAATCCTTCTTCGTTTGGTGTTTCTTCATCACCATTTGGGAAAATCCTTGTCCATGCAATAGAAAAACGATACATCTTAAATCCCATTTCAGCAAATAATGCAATATCTTCTTTATATCTATGATAGTGATCAATTGCATCATGACTAGGATAGAAAGTTCCTTCTTCTAAAACAGGTGTAATTCTTTTACTTGTTGTAGCAGTTCCACCAGTACAAATATCTGGACAAGAGATACCTTTACCGCCTTCTTGCCAACCACCTTCTAATTGATTTGCGGCAGTTGCACCACCCCAATAAAATCCACTTGGAAAACTCATTTCTTTTATTCCTCCTTTTTCCATATTATAATCAATTTTTAAAATCATTTCTGTTTATTTTCAAACATTGAAAGAAATTTTATCTATATCCACGATACCTAGAACTTCCAAACCCTAATATCACAATAAACAAACCATAAATGAACAACAAACCTAAACCAAACATAAATCCATGTCCAAAAACATAGGACAAACGAAATATCAAATAAAAGGCATAAAAAACATTAATAATTGGAAGCAAAAACCATAAAAAGTTTAATCCATTTCCTGTAATAACTTTACAAATAAAATACAAATTCACAAAAGGAATGAGTGCATACCAGCCTGAATACCCAGCTTTTTTAAAAACACCCCACCATCCAATCATAGAAAATAAAGAATAATACGATCCTAATATAATATGCATATTTATCATCCTCTCTTTCATTAAGCAATGTTTTATTTATCATTTCATCAAAAACTTTTCATCTATTCCAAAGCTCCCTTAACTTTCTTTCTTGTCATGACTCGATTTTGTCTATTCGCCAAAGCATCTTTTCTACCTTGTAATAAAATCTTTCTTCCTGCTTCATTTCTTGTATAAATCAATTGATATCTACCAATATAAGGTTGCATGCACTGAGCAAAAATCATTGCATCCTCTTTACGTTTAGAAAAAATATCAGGAACAACAAAATATCTATCCATTTTATTTCTTTTATGCTTATGATACAGAATATAACGTTGATTATCTATTTCATCAAAAAAATCACTTACACATTTTGCAAACAATGCTTTATCATGAGCTGTACCACCACTTAAATATATTGAATAGAACACTGCCTGCGATTCTGTTTGTACACGACAATTTAATAGCTCAAATAAATGCATACGTAACATAGCTTGATAAATACCATCACCAAAAGCCTGTAAACGACTTAAAGGATTTCTCCATGTAAGCACCTTTTTAAGTTTCCATAAAAGACTCATGATCGCTACAAAGCCATAACAAAACATCACATAAATCATATAACGACTTTGGATATGAAAAATAGCACTGATAATCAACACAAAAACGAAAGCAAAAATCAAACTTAAAAAAGTTAAAATCATTTGTCTTAAAGCATCATATAATAAAACAGCTGTCATATTTTTATCTTCTGTTTCCAGTTCATCAACAACTTCAATCTTATCATAAATAGCTAATGAACGATCCCATCTTTCTTTTAATTGATTTCTTTTTGAAGAGAGTTGTAACATACGTTGATTGGTTTGTTTAATATGTATACGATTAAGGGGATATTGAATGGCTGTTAATCTTTCAATTCCATTTTCAATAAAATCTTGTTCATAATGAAGTCCTAAAAAATGTTCCATCCTTCTTTTCAAATTTTCAAAATCACTTTCTGTTTGTTGAATCTCTTGGTTACGATTAATAATTCCTTTATCAGGAGGAACACAAACAAGATGCCAAATATGACTAACTTTATTTGGATTTTGATGATATGTACGAATAGCCCTCCCTCGCATTTGATTGCTTAACATAAAAGAACCAACAAAACTTGCTAGAATTAAAGTATTCACACAGGGACAATCCCAACCTTCCCCAAGTAAAGACTTTGTTCCAATCAACACCTGAATATCCTCTTGTTCAAACAAAGTACTGACAGCTTCAATGATTTCATGGTGATTGCCTTTCATAGATACTTTCACATAGTCATTAATCAATGGAAATGATTGAAATGTGAGATTTGTATCTTGAGGTACGAGATGTTCTAATTGTGTTTTCAAAGAAGCAGGAATAATAACCATTGAGCCACATAAAACAGCCAAGTGTAATGATTGTGTCTGTTGAACACTATGTCTTCTTAACATTTCAAAGAATGGCAAGACTCCTAATGCATGAACACTCATCGTTTCATCACCAATAGCCTTTTCATACTCACCTTTAATGTAGTCTGTTAAAATTAATAATTTTAAATCCTTTTGCATACACTGATATTCATGATGAACAATATCCTGAATACTTTCACATTTGCCAAGTGAAGAGATAAGCATCTTTTCAAAAGCAATATCTACCTGCATTACAACTTTCTTTTGATCAATCATTCCATGTGATTTTACATATTGATAGAGTTCATGATAATCACTTTCACTTATTCTATAGGCCTCTTTATCATCAAAGAAAAAACCTTGCAGTAAAATGGTCATCCATTTTTCTGACATTTTCTCCAATTTCTTAACTCCTAGTATTTTTAAATACTCTTTAGGATAAGATAAATGTTGGCTTTCTAAATAAATAAGTATCGAAGATAAATAGGCTGGATTCTCTAAAGCCTTATCTAAATCTAAGGTAGATGTTGCATAGGGATGGGATAAAATAGCCTGTTGAAACTTTTGATGTTGCATTATATAGCTTATAACATTTTGTACATCTTCTTGAAAAGCTTTCATCTGTTTTTCTTCTTTAGATGTTGGATAGTTAAAATAAACATAATCTTGATGGGGACATAAACTTCCTTCTTTGACCAGTTCTGGAACGGTAATCTCTATATCAATTTCACCACACATATCTAAATATCTCATCCACATAGCAATGGATGAATCATATGGTGGTGTTGCGGTTAATGAAATTGTAAAGAGCGAATCTAACTGCTTTTTTAAATCTTCCAATGCTTTCCACCATTCTGTTCTTAAATGATGACATTCATCTAAACATAATGTTTTAATCCCCGCCTTTTTCATAGCATCAATTAAAGAAAAATCATGATAATCCATATTTTCCTCATCTTCTTGGGCATTTACTTTTTTCATTGCACTATGAATCGATTGATAAGTCGCTACATTAATTAAACAAAGATGTTTTAAATCTTGTGAAATATAATCCTCACTTTTATATCCCGTTTTTAAAAAGCTTCATTGATTCTTGCTACCCACTGTTGACGAATAGTAATTGTTGGAACAAGTATCAATACTGGTTGATTTAAACGTCTGATAATTTCAATCCCTAAAGTTGTTTTTCCTGAGCCTGGCGCTGATACAATATGAACCTTTCGATCATGACTCATAATATCTAACTGATCCAATACTTTTTGTTGATAATTTCTCCAGCTCCCCTTAAATTCTAATATATCTTGACAATTCACTATAACCACCATCCTTTTTATCATTATATAATAAAAGACCATTAATGACATCATTAATAGTCCCTATTCTACCTATTTTCTAATTGTTTGAATTGCAATGCAGCCAGGTCCACCTTGGGCAATAAAAACAGGAGAAAGATCATACATTTCAATAATTGTATTTTCAAAAGTAGCCTGTAATTGTTTGACAACATCTTGTGCCTGTTTTAATACTCCTGCATGTGTCACATAAATTTTGAATTCTTCATTAACCCCTAGTTCCTGAAAAGCCTTAATAATTTCTTTCACTGCACTTTTTAATGTCTTTTTCATAGCATATTTTTCTAATCTTTTGGCATCTTTGGTTGTTGTCATAATTGGTGTAATTTTTAACATACCCCCAAGTGTAGCCGCTAATGGTGTCAAACGTCCTCCACGTTTTAAGAATCCAAAATCCTGTGGAATCAAAAATGATTTTTCACAAGCAATACTTTTATGCAATTCTTTCATAATATGATGAATATCCAACCCTTTTTCTTTTAAAGCCAATGCTTTTTCTACTAAATATTTTTGTGGTCCACATAAAGTCATTGAATTGATCACATGAATATTGTCACTATGATCAACACTTTCTTTTGCACTCATAGTACTTTGATATGTTCCTGATAAACCATCAGCCATATTTATAACTAAAAGTTCTTCATCAGGATATTGTTCAAACATTTCAATTGTTTCCCCAATAGATGGTTGTGATGAACTAGGAATATGACCCTCTTTAACCATATCCAAAAACTCTTGACTATCAATTTCTACAAATTCTTTATAACTTTTTTTATCCACAATAACATTTAATGGAAGAACACCTACACCTAATTTTTCTCCCTCTTTAGGTGATAATAAAGCTCCTGTATCTGTAATAATTTTCATAACCATTCTCCTTATATGTATATTCTTTAATTATAAATTAACAAATATATATTTGAATGTCAATATAAATGTAGTTTTTAAAACCATATTTAATAGAGAAATAAATCAATTTATTTTTTATAAAATATTATTAAAAATTATTTAAATTATTTTATTATAGGTGTATTATATAAGTAGGAAGAACATTCTTTACAAACACAGAAAGAAGGGAAAATATATGTTTGCGTTTGTTCAAAAAATAGTAAGCCATCAAAAGAAAGACTATTGTCTGTTGTTGATCATTTTAACATTATTGGCATCTTTTGAATTTTGTTTTCTTGCCATGTATGAACATTTAAGTCATCTTGGATTAGATACCATCACATTTATGTTTATAAGTTTTATTCCTTTTATAGCCTTGATTATCGCTATTGTTTTAAGCATCTTTATCACAAAATATTTTATCCAAAATAAGCAACATGAATTTTCTATGTTATTGTTGTTTGGAAGAAAACCCAAAGACCTTTTTACTTATTTAATGATTCAATATGGTATCATGCTTATCATTGCATTTTTATTAGGTTTTTGTTTAGGTATTCTATGGATGTTAGGAATGAATACTTTCTTCCAGTTTATTCAATTAAACTTCCTTTTCCAATACAATATTCCTTATACACTTTTTATATACATGTTCTTCATTTTGGCCACTTTCATTTTAATTCTTGCTATCAGTGCCAGTCAGTTTACTTATATTGATTGTCATATCATGGAAACCTTGACACAAAAAACAACACGAGGAATTGCTCCCTATAAGATATCGATGAGTCGTCATTTCTATAAACGTCAAATTCCCATTGGTTCTATTCTTATTGCCATCATTGAATTTATTATTCTTTTCTATTCAATATATGCATTAATAACTATTTCGTTATTAGAAAATAAATTGGTTTATTTCTTGCTTTGTTTTTCAGCCATTATTTATCTATCTAATCGTTTTATTCCTTTATTATTTGATTTATGCCATCAACAGATTGTCCACCATCCATTTCTCTTTCATGCTATGACAAGTTATATGTATATGACTCATCAGTTGTCATCAATTACCAATATTCATTCCATTATTCTACCACTTATCTTTATGTTATTGATTATGTGTGATCAAACGAACTTCTTAAGCCCATTCATTATTCCTTGCTTTGTCATGATACTTATGATGTTATTGTTGAGTTTTATCATTAAATATACTTTATATCTTCAATCTTTACAAAGAACTTATGCCACTCAAGGCGCTTTAGGATACCATCCCCAGCAACTCTTTAAAATTTCACTTTTAAAAAATCTTATTTTCTTATTATCCATTGTCTTTATTCCTTATCTCTATATTCATTATTTGGGGCAATATATTATTATGAGTCATATCTTAAAGAGTCAAGTGATGTATAGTTTAGAAATACTTTATGTTGTCTTATATTTGATTTTTATGATGTATATGATCTGCAAAGAAAAGCAATTTATAAAGGAGGTTACTTCTCATGTCAAATATCTTAATCGAAGCGAATAACATTTCTAAAATTTATGACCCTGATATTTTATTAAAACGTGGAAAGAATATCTACGCTTTAAACAATGTGAATTTTGAACTTCAAAAAGGAGATTTCATTAGTATTATGGGTCCTTCTGGTTCAGGGAAAAGTACATTATTGAATTGTTTATCTACATTGGATAATCCAAGTCGTGGTGATATTCAAATCTTTGGTAAACATTTATCACGAATGCGTAAAGATGAATTATGTGAATTTCGCTACCAAAAATTAGGTTTTGTTTTTCAAAATCATAATCTGATTCCTTATTTATCTATTTATGATAATATTGCTGCACCTATTATTTTAGGACATCAAAGCAAAAAAGAGATTGAAGCAAAAGTTTTAGAAATGGCAAAAACATTGGAAATTGAAAAAATCTTAGACAAGTTTCCTCATGAATGTTCTGGTGGGGAATGTCAAAGAACAGCTATTGCCAGAGCATTGATTAATCATCCAGAAATTATTTTCTGCGATGAACCAACCGGTAATCTGGATTCTAAAAATTCTCATAAGTTACTCACAATCTTATCCAAGCTTAATCAAAATGATACAACGATTGTTTTGGTAACCCATGATCCTATGATCGCCAGTTATGCAAAAACAATGATGTATCTCTATGATAGTGGTATTAAAACAGTGATTCAAAGAAATCAAGCCAATCAAAGAGAATTTTTAGATCAAATCAATGACATCATTCATCAAGATACATTGCTTTTTGAATTTGATAAAACGATTCAACCAACAAGTTCTTCACAAGATACAAAACCTCAACAAATGAATATTCAAAATCAAGATATTGCTTTTGTATCAAGACAAACTGTTTATATGGTTATGGATGGTATTGAAAGCGATGAGAATATTCTTAAAAACAGCACCTCTTTATATATTGAAGGGACACATGTGAAATATACGAATGTGAGAAATGATGATATTGAATTTGATTTACAGGACATTCAAGAAATACGTATGAATTTAACGGCTCATTTTCAAAGTTTTGGTATCTTTAGTCAGTATATTTTTAATATTCAGTTAGATTGTGTCAGTGAAAAAGGTATTTATAAATTAAAACTTAAAAATAGAGATGATTTCATTCACTTTATTCATTATTTCCATCAACTCCATATTCCTGTTGATGATCCTCGACACATTGAAGAAACATATCAACAATATCCCGATGATTACAGTCGTCAAAAATATTATCAAAGAACACATAAAGATTTAATCAAATATAAGTAAGTATACGAAAAAATATCACTTTTGCGGTGATATTTTTTCATAACATAAATAAAACAAACCATCATAACCAAACCTTTACAAATACTTGAAATAGAAATAGACCACCAGATTCCATTTAACCCTAAAAAAGTCGTTGATAAAACCATAACCATTGGAATTCTAGTCGCTGTTAAAGTTGATGATATGCATGATGGAATAAAGGTTTTTCCTATTCCATTTAATGTTCCAGCCAAGGTGCTTTCAATACACATAAATAATTGGGAAAAAGCCAGAATCTGTAAATAATCAACTCCTAAAGGAATAACATCTTTTTCATTAATAAAGAGCTGAAAAATATATTGTGGGAAAACAAGTAAAATAATTGTTGTCAAAAGCCCCCAAATCATACATGTCTTTAATGCTGAAATCGTTCCTTTTTGAACACGTTCTAAATTTTGATTTCCATAATTTTGTGCCACAAAAGCATTCAGAGCACTTCCAAAGCCTTCGGCACTTAACCATGAAATAGATTCAATTTGTGAACCAACTTTTTGTACAGCTATAGCCTCATCCCCATATCCAGCGATAAATCTCGCAATAACCATAGAAATAAATGTAAAACAAATACTTTGAATTCCTGTTGGTAAACCAATTTTTATAATATGTCGAAATCTTTGATAAGGCACCTTTGTCATAAGTTTAAATGTATCAAACAAAAGAGTATCTTTTCTAGCATAATAAATCATCAATAAACTAACAATCATTTGTGCAATGACTGTAGCAACTGCTGCTCCCATCACACCCATGTGTAATGTAAAAATACATAAAGGATCCAAAATGATATTCACAATCAATCCTATTGTTGTAGCAATAAAAGGATGATGACTATTGCCTATGGCTGTCATCAAACTTGTAAAAATTTGATTGATAAAATTAATCACAACCAATCCACAAGTTATGATTAAATAGATTTGTGCTTGTTGAATCACTTCTTTGGAATTTAAATCAAAGAAACCAATCATTGGCTGATAAAAAAGAATTGTTATAATTCCAAATATCAATCCAAAAACGATACCTAGCTGAAACGTCGCTTCACTATATTCAACAGCCTTTTGTTTTTGTGAAGAACCCATTGCTTGCCCAACACAGACCTGTCCACCCATTTTGACAATAGTACTAACACCATTGGATAACCACATATACATCCCAGCACTTCCAACAGCCGCTACAGCTCCAGCACCTAATCTACCAATCCAAAGCATATCAATCAAATTGTAAGCCATTTGGATAAAAGACGTCCCCATAATAGGCAACGCTAATCTCATCAGCGTTTGAAAAATAGGACCTTCCAACAAATTCATTTTCTTTTCCATACTTAAAACCTCTACTTATTACAATGATTATAAAAGTATAACACAAATAAAGATATGTTAAAAGACATACCTCATATTTGTTTAATGATTTTTTCGCTGGAAAAACAAATATATTATTGGAATATAAAGGAATATTCCAACAGGTACAATGTTTAAAAAATAAGATTGTAAAAATGTGATAGATGATAACATAAATGTTAATTGTGCTAATTCCCCATCGAATTCAGCTTGTGCAAAGCGAGTAGCCAAAACAATCATAAAATATGAAAAATAGTACAATAAAATGAGTATATCTAATAATGTAATATGAGATAAAAGTGTTGTCATTTTATAATATAGAAAGAATATAGTAAGTAATAATAAACTGCTTACTATAAGGATTTTTGAAAATTCGTTAAATTGATTAATAGTTAGTGTTTAATCAAACGCTCCTAATGGAGCGGTGTATAAAAAATTATTCACTTTTAGATATATGGAAACAGATAATACAACAAATAAAAAACAAATCTTTGTAAATAAATCTTTCTCTTCAAAATTAATACCTCTTTTCTTAACATTTATTTAATAGGTCAATACCATTACACTTTTAGTATATAAGCTCTATAATCAAATACAATAGAGTTAAGAGAATATTTCTGTTTTAATAAATAATTTGATTTAATTCAATAAATATTTAAGTTATTTCATAATTATTTCACTTGATTCATTAAAAATTTGACTTATATTAAAAATATTTGAATTATTTAGTCAAAAAAGAATTTCCTTTTACAGAAATTCTTTTATCTTTTTATTCTTCTTCAATAACACCCATTAATTCTAGGATACGATTTAAATCTTTAGTATCCGTATATTTTAAAGTAATCGTATGTTCATCGACTTTAATCTTTGTACGATATTTTTTACGTAACAAACCTTCAACGTAAACATATTCTTTAGGTTTCACTTCTTTTGGTTTCGATTTTCTTGCTTCTTGAAGTTTAATTCCTTTGACAATATCTTCAACTTCTCTAACCGATAACTGTTGATCAATTGCTTTTTTTGCGACTTCTAACGCTTTCTTTTCATCAATTGTAATCAATGGTTTAATATGCCCCATTGTCAGCGTTCCTTCTAAAACATAATCTTGTAATTTTTGAGGCATCTTTAAAAGTCTGACTGTATTAGCCACATGAGCTCTTGACTTACCTATACGTTTGGCAAGTTCTTCTTGCGTTAATTTAAGCTTTGTCATCATAGTTTGATAAGCCTGTGCTTCTTCAATCGCATTCAAATCTTCTCTTTGAATATTTTCTAACAATGCTATTTCCATCATCTGTTGATCTGTAAAATCAACAATAATCGCTGGTATTTCTTTCAATCCTACAAGCGATGCTGCACGATAACGTCTTTCTCCCGCAACAATTTCATAACCTTGAATAGCTTCTTTTAAAATAATTGGTTGAAAAATCCCATGTTCCTTAATAGATTGTGCCAATTCATTCAATTTTTCTTCATCAAAATGTTTTCTTGGCTGATAAGGATTAGGACGAATCTGTTCAATTGGCACTTGAATCTGTGAAAATTGAGAAGGTTTCTTCTCAATCGCATCAATCATTGTTTGAATATCTTCACCTTGAAATAATTCATTTAAACCTTTTCCCAAACCACTCTTTTTCTTTTTACTTGCGGCCATTACGTTTCACCACTTCCTTCGCTAGTTTTGCATATGATTTTGCTCCTTCAGAATGAGCATCATAATCAAAAATATTTAATCCTTCAGATGGAGCTTCTGATAATTTAATATTTCTTGGAATCACCACATCATAAACTTTTTCTCTAAAATATTTACGCACTTCCTGTGAAACTTCGACGCCTAAATTTGTACGTGCATCTAACATTGTTAATAATACACCTTCAATGGTTAGATTTTCATTAAAGACTTTTTGTGTCAATAAGATTGTATTTAATAATTGTGTTAATCCCTCCAAAGCATAATATTCACATTGAACAGGAATCAAAACTGAATCAGCAGCTGTTAAAGCATTGGTATTTAACAAACCTAAAGCTGGAGGACAATCAATAATCACATAATCATATTGATTTCTTAAATCTCCTAATGCCCCTTTCAATCTTTGTTCACGTCCTGATTTCACTTGTGAAAGTTCTATTTCCACACCAGCCAAATCAATATTCGCAGGAACAATGTCAAGGTTATCTACTCCTGAAGGAATGCGAATTTCCCTGATTGGCATTTGTTGTGTAATAGCGTCATAAATTGTATATTCTAAAGATAAACGATCAATACCTAATCCCTGCGTTGCATTCGCCTGAGGATCAATATCAATCAATAAAACCTTTTTTCCCATATAAGCAAGAGCTGCACTCAGATTAACACTTGTTGTTGTTTTACCAACTCCACCTTTTTGATTTGTAACAGCTATAACCTTTGACATTTTCTTTCCTCCTTATTTTCTTATTCCAATTCTTTCTCCCATAAGTACACGTGTTTCATCATGATTTAATGAATTTTGTATAATATCTTCATCTATTTCAACAATATCTTTTTTCAATAAGACAACAATTGTTGAACCTCCAAACTCAAAATATCCTTTTTCATCACCACGATGAAAAGACATTAAGGAATGATTGACAATCTTTCCTACCATCATCGCTCCAACTTCCATATAAATCACATCATCAAAATGTTTTGTATGTAATAAAGAATAAGAACGTGAATTTTGTTTATAGATAGGATAATAATCATTTGCAATGGGATTGACAGTATGAAATACACCTTGAATATAAACATCTTTTTCTTTTGTTCCATCATCAATAAAACAATAACGATGATAATCATCAACAGTTAATCTAAAAATCAGACAGACTCCCCCATCATATGTTTGAGCCAATGTTTCATTTTGTAAAAGATCTGATAAAGCATAGATAGAATCTTTGATTTTTAAATGCGTATCTTGTGTAATACGATAATATGATAATTTTGAATCTGCTGGTGCAATCAAAACATCATCTTGCATATGGATAGGTCTTTTGTCTTTTTTGATTTTTCTAGTAAAAAAGTCATTATAACAACAATAATCTTGCTTTTCATATTGACTCATATTTATTTGATTTTGGGTAATAAATGGTTGAATCTTACGTTTTGAAAAACGACTGTTCATATACCAACCACCAATATAGGTAATAAAAGGAAGGGTTAACACTTTCAGTGCACATCTTCCTAAAAAATGACTATATAACAATCTTAATAATTGATTTTGACTTTGATTGACTTTTAATTCTTGTCCCTGACGATCAAATATTTTCATAACATCAACAATCCTACACAAATGATAATACCAATCACAAGCATACCTATAATACCTGGTAATCCTGGTTTTCTCACTTTAAAATTAACAATAAATGCCCATGCTGTAAAGAACATTACCCATGCATATATAGCATACGTCATTTCTGGTGTCAAAATATGTCTTAACAGATACACAGATGGAAAAATTAATGCTGCACTTGTTACAGGTAAGCCTTGATAATACTTACGTTTTTCTGTTGTTTCTTTTTGACGCATTTCTTCTACAACATTAAAATATCCCAAACGACTAATTGCACATAAAGCATATAAAGCAAAAATACCAAACCATACCCAAGAGACTACATTGAACGGCAAAGAATTAATCATGGTATAACCAATAATAGCTGGAAAAATACCAAAACTAAACATATCCGCTAATGAATCAATCTGTATTCCAAATTTTCTTTCTTCTTCTGTTCTGTCTTTCTTTGTACGTGCTACCATTCCATCAAAAGAATCAAAAGCACCACTTAATAATAAGCAAATAAGCGCACCACCAAAGTTCCCTTTAAAAGCTAAATGGGTACCAAATAAAGCACTTATTAAACTTAAATAAGTTAATATGACAGTATAATTATAAAAACCAATCATACTCTTTCTCCCACATTTTTTATTTTAACGGTTGTATTATAGCATACTTCTACATTTTTTTATAGAGCTTTTCTATAATAGTCAAAATTTCGTCATCATTCCATTAACAAAAGGAAGGAACATATGTTCCTTACATATCTATTTGAATATCACTACTTACTCTTTCTTTCACTTTTTCTTGCATACGAGCAATAGAAATTTGAATTCCTTCATAACCTTGCAAAGCATGAGTTTTTGCAAGTTCATCCGTATAATCTTTTAATCTATATACAGTAAACATCTCTCTTGTATCATAGACATCTTTTAAATCAGATGCCTCATAATGATTCATTAGTGGTGTTAAACAAACATTTTCAATTGTCCATTCACTACCCACTTTATGAAAATCACATGACACCATACCACCTAACTGTGTTTCTTCTTCTAACATCCCACTAATAAAATTACCTAAACTATAAGCACACAGTGTTTTATGTCCATCTTTTCCTTCAATCCATTCAATGGGTTCTAATGTATGGGTATGTGTTCCTAAAATAATATCGACACCTAAATCAGCTAACAATTTTGCATTTTTCTTTTGAAACGGTTGTGGTTCAGTATCGTTTTCTACACCCCAATGACAAGAGGCAATAATAATATCACTGATTTCCTGTGCATTTTCAACATCTTGTTTGATCTGTTCTTGATTAAAATCATGAATACAATAAGATGGATAGTCCTGAGTTGTATTTAGCGTTTGATTATATGTTAAAAAGGCAATACGTAAACCATTTTTCTCAACAACTTGTATACGATCATCTTTTGATTCATATAAACCAATATAAGTCATATCAGGATATTGTTTAAAAACTTCTAAAGAATGTTGAACACCTTTGTATCCTTGATCTAATGCATGATTGGTTGAGCCATTAACAATATCAAAACCAACATCATGTAAATTCTTTGCCATTTCATCAGGTGTATTAAAATATGGATATCCTGAAGGTTTACCACCACCTAAAATTGTTTCTTGATTAACAAATGCTAAATCAGCCTGTTCAATATAAGGTTTGATATTTGTATAATACGGAGAAAAGTCATAACCATCTTCTGTTTTTGCTCCATCTAATAATTTTTGATGCATTAAATTATCCCCTACAGCAACAAATGAAACAATGTCATCTTCAACTTGTTTAGATGCTTCTTGTTTAGGTGTTGTTTTTTGACAACCACCAATCAATAGTGCTACCACTACCCATAAAAGAATTTTCTTCATTTATTTTGTCGTACTCCCAAATCCACCATTACGTGTTTCACTTGCATCATCATCTTCAACAATACCATATTGCATAAATATACCTTGTGCAACGCCTTGACCTGCCAAAACTTCAACAGTCTTATTTTCATTTGTGTCATTTGTCATCTTGATAAAAATATGTCCTTCATTATCAGAATAAAAATAATCACTGTCAATCACACCAACTGTATTATTTAACTGTAAACGATACTTAAACCCTAAACCACTTCTTGGATATATCATCAAAACCCATCTTTCATTCATTTCACAACGAATCCCTGTTGGAATCTTAATCGTTTCCTGTGGTTTTAAACAAATATCTATTGGTGTATAAAAATCATATCCTGCTGATCCTTTTGTTGCACGTTTTGGAAGTTGAATCGCATCATAGACTTCTTGAATTTGTTTAGATGTTGCTTTGGAATCATAATCTAAATACGCTTCTTCAAATTGTTGATAAGATACTTTATAAAATTTTGCTGTTGTCATACTTGTTCTCCTTAACCTTCATAATATTCTTCTAATGTTTTGTTTTCATTATGTAATTGAGTTGCCAGTTCAACCCCAACATAACGGATATGCCATGGCTCATAATTATAACCTGTGATACGTACTTTATCTTTAGGATAACGTAAAATAAAGCCATATTGATAAGCATCGCTTTCAATAAACTTTCCTAATGCACTATCAGCAACCTTTTCACTCAAACGATCACCTTCTGTTGTATAGGAAACATCCACACATAAACCAAGTTCATGTTCACTACGACGAGGATACGCATTATATTGAATAGCATGTTCTTCACCAGACACTTTCACGACATTATTCCAATATAACTCTTGTGTTTCAGGTTCACGATAACCAGAAATTGTATAAATATCAATTCCCTTCACTTTCGCTGCCTGATAAAACCTTGTATAAGCCTCGTTAGCTTCATGACGTAATTTTTGACTACAATCGATGACTTTTTCTAAATCATCAGGTTTCCATCCTTCAGGAATTTCATGTAATTTATTGACAAGAACAGTCACATCATCAGGGTTTTCAACAATATCTGCCTGTGCTGTCACTGGATTAATCAAATCTCCAAAATATTCTACAACATCCACAATTAAATCTGTTTGACTTTGATTACCTGCTTGATCTTTCACATCATAATGAATCGTCTTTTTTCCAACTGTAGATGTATCAATCGTAGTATAATTCACTTGCTTAATTAAATCTCCATCTTTCTTATCGTATGCTTTTTCAACATATTGAAGATAATCAATAGATTCATTTAACGCTATCTGTACTCTTGATTTAGACAAAGATAAAACGGGTGCTTCATCATCTTTTGCTTGGCATCCTGTTATCACTAAAAAAGCAAGCATGAATCCAATAATCTTTTTCATGATTTCCTCCTTCCGTTTCATTTAATAAAACTATACCCTTATTTGGCTTACATTATAAACCAAACATACAAAAAATTCCTTAATTTTTTATAAATTTATTTAATTTGACAACATTTCCATAAATTCCTATAATGTCTATAATTTAAGGTTTATTTATGTCATATGCTGTTATTTTTTCAAGTCCAACTGGTAATGCCAAAACAATTCATAATCACTTCAAAGAAGAGTGCTGTTATTACGGTAAAGCTCAGCAAGCTCCTTTACAAGCTGATTATCTGTTTATTGGTTTTTGGACTGATAAAGGAACTTGTGATGAAGCTATTCAAACATATTTAAAACAACTCCATCATCAAAAAATACTCTTATTTGGAACTGCTGGTTTTGGTGGAAGTCAGGAATATTTTAATCGTATTATGCAACGTGTTAAAGATTATATTGCCAAGGATAATGAAAATATTGCAGAATTTATGTGTCAGGGAAAAATGCCTCTTTCTGTTAGAAAACGTTACGAACAAATGACTCAAACACAACCTGAAAAATTCTTACCTATGATAGAAAACTTTGATCAGGCTTTATCCCATCCAAACGTGCAAGACCAACAATTACTCATCCAGCAGCTTGAAAAAGCTCTATAATACCATCATAGGATGTCCCTATGATGGTATTCATTACAAATATTTTATATATTTTTTACATTATTTTGATATTTTTGTGGTAAGATATACACGTTAGGAGGGGTTCATATATGCCAGCCATATATACGCATTATTGTTTTGGGGAAGAAATGAAAAAGTCTATCCAGCCCATATTCAAAAAATCATTCAAGAACATCAAGATCTTTATGAAATAGGATTACATGGACCTGATATTTTTTTCTATTATCAAATTTATCATTATAACGATTTAAATCGTTGGGGAAGTGCTATGCATAAACAAAAAGCCTATGATTTCTTTGAAAGTTCACGTCATGTCATTTTAGAAAAAAGTCATCGTGAAGCCAAGATTGCTTATATGTTAGGTTTTATTGCTCATTTTGCTTTAGATTATGAATGTCATAGTTATATTGAAAAGAAGATTGAAGTTTCGCATGTTTCACATTCACTGATTGAATGTGAAATGGATAAATATCTTTTATTGCAGCGTCAGCATAAACCTCTTTATACTGATTTAACAAAGCATTTAAATCCAACAATGGATAATGCCAAAGTCATTCAGACATTCTTTCCACAATTTACAAATCAACAAATATTATCAACACTCAAATCAATGAAAACATATAATCGTATTCTTGCCAGTCATCAACCAATCATCAGAACATTAGTCAAGACGTTCTTATTGATTTCTGGTAAATACAAAGGTTATCGTGGTTTATTAATGGATGTAAAACCACATCACGAATGTGATGATAGTAACCTACGTTTAGAAAAACTTATGAAAAAATCCATTCCTCATTGTTTGATGCTAAGTGAAAACTATTATGCTTACTTAACAAAGAACGAAGCCTTGAGTCACGATTTTTTAAATCATTTTAGTGCTCATGAAGGATGGCAGGATATTCCTGTTTTAAGTTATGAAAAGGAGAAAGACTATGCTATCTAAAACAACTGCTTTAGAAAAGAAATGGATTTTATATGATGTAGGAAATTCGGCTTTTACTTTACTTGTTTCTACAATCATGCCTATTTATTTTAATTTTTTAGCCACTTCAGCCAATGTATCTGAAACAAACTATCTAGCATTCTGGGGTTATGCAACATCTATTGCGACAATTATCACTGCAATTTTAGGACCGATACTAGGAACGGCATCTGATTTTAAAGGTTGGAAGAAAAAACTTTTTATGATAGCCTTATTAATTGGTGCTTTAGGATGTATTTTACTTGGTTTTACATCTTCATGGTTATGGTTTTTATGTTTATTTGTGATTGTGAAATCTGCATATTCATTAAGTTTAGTATTTTACGATTCTATGTTGACAGATATTACAACACCTGAGCGTATGGATAATGTTTCCGCTAAAGGTTATGCTTGGGGTTATATTGGAAGCTGTATTCCTTTTATAGGAAGTTTAGCACTTGTCTTATTTTATGATAAACTCAATTTAACAATGGAAATCGCTATGAGCATTTGTTTTGTATTGATTGCTTTATGGTGGTTATTATTATCTGTGCCATTACTTCAAGGGTATTATCAAACTTATTATTTAGAAAAAGAAAAACATTTTGTATCAGCAAGTTTTACACGTTTAAAAAATATCTTTGGTGAATTAAAAAATAATCCAAAAGTTCTATTCTTCTTAATTGCCTTTTTCTTTTATATTGATGGTGTTTATACAATCATTGATATGGCAACTGCCTATGGTACAGCATTAGGATTAAATACAACTGGATTATTATTAGCATTATTATTAACACAAATCGTGGCTTTTCCAGCTGCCTTAATTTTTGGAAAATTAAGCAGTAGTGTTGAAAATACAAAACTGATTAAAATATGTATTTTTGCTTATTTCTTAATTGCCTTATATGGAATCACTCTCCAACAACAATATCAATTTTGGATCTTAGCTATTGGGGTTGGTATCTTTCAAGGCGCTATTCAATCTCTATCACGTTCTTATTATGCAAAAATTATCCCTGCTAATCGTTCAGGTGAATATTTTGGTTTATATGATATTTGTGGTAAAGGGGCTTCTTTTATGGGAACAACTCTTGTTTCATTGATTTCTCAAATCACAGGAATGATGAATATTGGTGTTGGTTCACTAGCCATTATGTTTATACTTGGACTTTTCTTCTTTGTGAAAGCTCAAAAAATTTAAAAATAGCCAATGGCTATTTTTTTATATCATATATTCTCTTTTTTAACATTGATATCTTTTCAATTCTCAAATGAACTTGTTGAACAATTGCTTGAACTCTACTTTCATCCATCAATGGGTTTCTGTTAAGAATATCCTCTACCTCTTTATCAAATTCTTTAAGTTTAGTGACGTCTAACCAAGATAAATCTTCTACAAGTTCTAATTGTTCTTCAGGTAAAGAGTTAAATGGCTTACTTTTATAAGAACTTCCAATCATTGAGGTTGGTAATGTTGCCCATAACGAGCTTCTGCTATCATAAAGAGGTGCAATGCCTTCCCATTCTAATGTTACAGTATTTCTCAAAGCTCCAAAATTACGATAATGACGATCATAATTGGCAATAATATAGTCACAAACAATCATTTTATCAATACTTAACTTTGCATTGGGAATACCGAGTGTTTGACAGGCTTTTAAAAAATGATGATATAAAGAATCATTTCCTCTTTGCATGATTGTACGATCAATATAATAAGCTAATACAAGTTCTTCATCTGTATGAACCATTGTTGGTCAGGCACTATAAAATGTACTATTTTCTTCAAGCAACTGATAAGGGACATAGTCGTTTTGATCAAGTATTCTTTCATAGAGTTTTGTCGCTATGATTTCATTAAAAGGTTCTTGATTATTGAAACTGTTCCCACCTTTTACAAGATAACGTACACCATTAATAATTTTCCATTTCTTTTTTAAATTGCCATCACTTGAATTATCAGGACTAAAAATATCCAAATCACAAGAATAATTGATTTGCCCCATTAACAGTTTTCCCATGTCTGCACTAAAATCATTATTAAAAAAGTTAATATCTTCCCAATGGATATCAGAATCAACTTCTTTTATCCAATATTAATCACTTAAACTTAATCCAAAACATCTTTCAAGTAATTCCACAGATGACTGAATATCCATTTGAGTCATAACTTCTTTAAATTGACTTCTTGAAGCAGGAATAGAACGGTCTTTCCACCAATTATTTAATGCTTTTCTTGTAATTCCTGTTTTATATTCTACAATTCCTAGAGGAGCATATTCAGGATGTATAATACGAATAATTTTTGTCACTGTATGTGTATCTTTATCATACGAAAATTCTAAGACAACTTTATTTTTATTCATTAATTAATAATTCATTCAACTCCTCTTTTTCTTTATCTTTTACCATTATAACATATTGTCAATATTCTTTCATTAGCGTTGACAAGTAATTTTCGACAATGTTTTGTTAATCAAAAAACAATCGACAACAATGCAATATATCATCAGCATTATTGTCGATTGAAACAAACTATATTTTTGTAATATCAATTAATGATGTATCGCCTTGATGTCTTTTTTCAAGACAATTAATTAATGCTTGAGCAGTATCTAAAGAAGTATAAATAGGAATACCTGCTTCAACTGCAAAACGACGAATCATAAAACCATCTTTTAAATTATTATTTCTTGTTGGAATATCAATAATGAGATCAACAGTATCTGTCAACATCAAATCAAAGATTGTATTTTTCTTATCAGCAATACGATTGACAAGATGTGCAGGTACACCGTGTTCAATTAAATAAGTAAAAGTTCCAATTGTCGCATAAATATCATAACCAAATTGATAATACTTTTTGGCGATAGGTAAGAATTCTTCTTTAGCACTATCTTTAATTGTACAGATAATATTCTTTTTCTTTGGTAAATCAATACCTGTCGCTATAAAAGCTTTATAAATTGCTTCATCAAAATCATGTGATACACCTAAAACTTCTCCTGTTGATTTCATTTCAGGGCCTAAACTAATTTCAGCTCCAGTAATTTTTTCAAATGAGAAGACTGGCATTTTAATGGCAACTGTGTCTTTTTCTTTGGCTAAACCATAAGTATATCCTTGTTCTTGAATTGATTGTCCCATAATCACATGAGTAGCAACATCAACAACATGAATATCTGTGACTTTAGAAATATATGGAATCGTACGAGAAGAACGTGGATTCACTTCAATGACATAAACTTGATCCTCATAAACAATAAACTGAATATTGATAAGTCCAATGACATGTAAAGCTTTGGCGAGTCTTTGTGTATAATCAACAATCACATCTTTAATTTCTGGTTTGATTTTTTGTGGTGGATAAACGGAAATACTATCACCACTATGGACACCTGCACGTTCTACGTGTTCCATAATACCTGGTATTAAGACACCATACTCATCACAAATCGCATCCACTTCCACTTCTTTTCCAGATAAATATTTATCTATCAAGATTGGATGTTCCTGATATTGTCGATTGATAATATCCATGAACTTTTTAATATCACCATCATTTAATGCGATTTCCATGCCAGCACCACCTAAGACATAAGATGGTCTCACTAAAACAGGATACCCTAAACGATGTGCCACTTCTAAAGCTTCTTGTGTTGTAAAAACAGTTGATCCTTTTGGTCTATCAATTTCACAACGTTGTAAGATTTCATCAAATCTTTCACGATCTTCTGCTGCATCTACATTATCAGCTGATGTTCCTAAAATAGGTACACCCATTTCCATTAAAGCTTTGGTTAATTTAATGGCTGTTTGTCCACCAAATTGGACAATTGCTCCATCAGGTTTTTCAATACGTACAATACTTTCAACATCTTCAGGTGTTAATGGTTCAAAATACAAACGATCAGCAATATCAAAGTCAGTTGATACTGTTTCAGGATTGTTGTTGACAATAATTGTATCATATCCTGCTTGTTTTAATGCCCATACACAATGGACTGAACAGTAATCAAATTCAATACCTTGTCCAATACGAATAGGACCTGAACCTAAAACCATAATTTTTTCTTTTGATTTTGTGGCTTGACTTCATTATAACCACCATAGACTGAATAATAATAAGGTGTTGTGGCATCAAATTCAGCTGCACATGTATCCACTGTTTTATAAACAGCTTCAATATCATTCTCTAAACGCATTTGATGAATCGCTTGTGTTGTTTGATTGGTATATTTGGCAATGATTCGATCTGGAAATTCTAATCTTTTGGCTAGTTTTAATAAATCAACTGTTAATGGTTGTGTTTTTAACTGTTCTTCCACTTCCACGAGATGTTTGATCTTATCAATAAACCAGCAATCTATACGTGTAATATCATGAATATTCTGTTCACTCATACCCTGTCTTAAAGCCTCTGCTACTACAAAGATACGATGATCATCGACATCTTTTAACTTCACTTTTAATTCATCCAATGATAATCCATCAACTTCAGGAATATGTAAATCATAAATATTTTGTTCAAGAGAACGTAAAGCTTTCATAAAAGCACCTTCAAAATTATGACAAATACTCATGACTTCTCCCGTTGCTTTCATCTGTGTTCCAAGTTTTCTTGATGCACCAACAAATTTATCAAAAGGCCATTTTGGAATCTTACATACAATATAATCCAATGTTGGTTCATAAGATGCATATGTTTTTCCTGTAACTGCATTAATAATTTCATCCAATGTATAACCCAAGGCAATTTTAGCTGCCAACTTAGCAATAGGATCACCAGTTGCTTTAGAAGCCAAAGCTGAAGAACGAGAAACACGTGGATTAACTTCAATCACACAATATTCAAAACTATTAGGATTTAAAGCATATTGTACATTACATCCACCTTGAATATTTAAGGCTGTAATAATATTTAAAGCTGAACTTCTTAACATTTGATATTCTTTATCAGATAAGGTCTGACTTGGTGCTACGACAATACTATCACCCGTATGCACACCAACAGGGTCAAGATTTTCCATATTACATACGGTAATACAATTACCATGACTATCACGCATGACTTCATATTCAATCTCTTTCCATCCTGCAATACATCTTTCAATCAAACATTGGCTAACACGAGATAAACGTAAGCCATTAGAACAAATATGATGTAATTCTTCTTCGTTATTTGCAATACCTCCACCAGTACCACCTAATGTATAAGCCGGTCTGACAACAACTGGATAACCAATCTTTTTTGCAAAATCTAATGCTTCATCAACATGATTAACGACCGTAGAAGCCGCACATGGTTCATTGATTTTTTCCATTAAAGTTTTAAATTCCAAACGATCTTCCGCTAATTTAATAGTATCTGTTGATGTACCAATTGTACGCACATGATGTTTTTCCAAAAGCCTTCATCAGCTAATGCCATTGCGATATTTAAAGCATTTTGTCCACCCAATGTTGGTAATAAACTATCTGGCTTTTCTACTTCAATTAAATGTTTGACAACCGGGACAGTTAATGGTTCTATGTATACTTTATCTGCAATATCCTGATCAGTCATAATTGTCGCTGGATTGGAATTGATTAAAACAACTTCCACACCTTCTTCTTTTAAAGCACGACAAGCCTGTGTTCCAGCATAATCAAATTCAGCTGCCTGTCCAATAATAATGGGACCAGAGCCAATAACTAATACTTTTTTAATTTCATGATTTCTAGGCATTTTGTTTTCCTCCCATCATTTCTATAAATTGATCAAATAAATTGGCTGTATCTAGTGGTCCAGCACACGCTTCAGGATGAAACTGAACTGTTTTAATGGGTTCTTGTAAATATTCAATTCCTTCCAATGTCCCATCATTAACGTTTTGAAACCACATTTTTGCAAGACTCTCATCAATTGATTCCTTTCTAACAACATAGTTATGATTTTGTGTTGAAATATAAACACGATTCGTATTTAAATCTTTGACTGGATGATTGGCTCCATGATGTCCATAAACCATTTTTTCAGTTTGAAAACCATGTGCTAAAGACATCAACTGATGTCCTAAACAAATTGCAAAAATCGGGATACCACTTTGGCTTAATATCTTAATGTTTTCAATAATATCCTGACATTCACTTGGATCACCTGGACCATTAGAAAGCATAATACCATCAAAATGTCCTTCAAGAATTGTTTGAGCTGGTGTACGTGCTGGATAAACTGTGACTTCACAATTTCTTTTCACTAATTCTCTAGCAATATTTTGTTTCGCTCCAAAATCATATAAAGCAACTTTATATTGTCCTTGACCTAAAACATAAGGTTGTTGACATGTTGTTTGATTGACAACACCTTTTACCTGATAATTTTGAATACGTTTTAGTACATCACTGATATCATCATAATGATGGGTTGTGATTAAACCATTCATACATCCCTTACTTCTTATTAATTTTGTAAGAAAACGTGTATCAACACCTTGAATTCCTATAATATCATGTTGTTTTAAATAAGTTTCTAAATCCATATTTTTTCTAAAATGACTTCCTAATCGTGCCAGTTCACTCACCACAAAACCTTCTACAAAAGGTTGGTTTGATTCTTGATCTTCTAAACAAACACCATAATTTCCAATTAATGGATATGTCATGACAACACTTTGTCCAGCATAAGAAGGATCGGTTAAAACTTCTAAATAACCAGTCATTGATGTATTAAAAACAAACTCACTGATGACTTCTTTATGTCCTCCAAAATGTTCACCTTCAAAAACATGCCCATCTTCTAATATCAAATATGCTTTCATAAGTCCTCCTTTTATAAAAAAACATATCAATCGTGATATGTTTTTAATAAAAAATGAGAATAAAGATGATAAGCATTGAGTTGTTTTCATGCCTAGTTTCATCATTATCCTCATCCCCTTCCTTTATTCTGGTATAAGTATAGTCAATTTTCTACGAATTATCAAGATATTTTTATAATTTTTTATTATTGTGATAATATTTTTTATTACCTCTCATAAATTAATGCTTTTTCTCTTTGTGCTCCTGAAGAAATTCTGACAACATTTTCAACTTCATAAATGAAAATCTTACCATCGCCCATATGTCCTGTGTACAATGCTTTTCTGGCAGCATCAACAACAGTTTGAACACCACATCCTGACACTTTTGTGACTGTCATACCCGTAATTCCAATTTTATCCATTTTTGATTTTAATGTATCGAAACGCTCAGTTTTCGCAATAACAACAACTTTATAGATACCTGAAGGATGTTTTGGTGTAACTGATGTTTCTTGATTTTCTACAATCATGGCTGGTATATCCATAGATGAGCTAGCAGTAGCACCTGAATATACTTCATTTTCAAACATAAATCCAGCATAAGCACTTTGAAGTCCATGTTCTAATTTATCCAAACCAACAAGCTCTTCTTCCTCACTGACACGTAAACCAATTGTTGCTTTGATCACAACAAATGTAATAGTCATTAAAACAGCTGTCCAAATACCAATAGCTAATAAACCTGTGATTTGAGTGATTAATAAATCAAAACCACCACCATAGAATAATCCTTGTGCTTGTGGCATTGTATCTGTTCCACAAGCAAATAAACCAACACAAATTGTTCCTAATATTCCATTTCCTAAGTGAACAGCAACAGCACCAACTGGATCATCTATTTTTAATTTATAATCTAAAAGCCAAACAAAGAATAAAACTGTAAATCCTGCTAAAATACCAATGATTGATGTACCTAAAACATTGACTGCATCACAACCGACGGTAATCGCAACCAAACCAGCAAGTGAACCATTTAATGACATAGCAACATCAGGTTTACCGTATTTAAGCCAAGTAAAAATCATAACTGTACAAGTTGCTAATGCTGGAGCCACTGTTGTTGTGGCAAAGATTGTCGCTAACTACAAACCATTTGTAGCAGCACCATTGAAACCATACCATCCAAACCAAAGGATGAAACATCCTAAAGCACCAATTGTTAAACTGTGACCTGGAATCCCATTTAGACTGCCATCTTTGTTGAATTTTCCAATACGTGGACCAACAAGTTTGGCTCCAATTAAAGCTGTTAAACCACCACAGAAATGAATGACTGCTGAACCAGCAAAATCATGAAATCCCATTGCAGCTAACCAACCATCAGGACCCCATACCCAATGTACTTCAATTGGATAAACAACTAAACTAATCACAAAACTATAAACACAATAAGATAAAAATTTTGTTCTTTCTGCTATTGCTCCTGAAACAATCGTTGCAGCAGTAGCACAGAAAACAAGATTAAATACAAAACTTGACCAGTCAGTTTGGCCAAAGTTTGTAAGTGGACCATTACCAAATCCTAGCCATCCAATAAATCCCCCTGCTAGATCACTTTCACATAAGAAACTATAACCTAAAATTAAAAAGGCAACAGCCCCTAAACAAAAATCCATAAGGTTTTTCATAATGATGTTACCAGCATTTTTCGCTCGTGTGAAACCTGCTTCTACCATCGCAAAGCCTGCCTGCATAAAAAAGACAAACGATGCTCCTATCAAAAACCAAATACCAAATACTTCTTGTAAAACTTCTTCCATTTTGATTCCCCCTTTTATACCCTTTTGAGTATATATGCATTATGATGAGGTGTATTTCATTTGTCAATAATATTTTATTATATTAATAAAATATTATTACTTATAAAATCACATTTTCTCAATATTAAAACTTTAAATCCAAAAGCAACAAATAAACTTTTACTCAAAGTTTCAAAAATAGCATGATAAAATCAACAAAAAAGTTTTAGAAAATCAAAAAAGGAACTTCGCCATCATTAACGAAATTCCTTTATTGTATTATTCAAGTATCTTATAGACATCAGCTTCACTATGAATGTCTGAAATATGTAATGCAAGATTATTTAATTTTTCTTCATTACTTAATTCAATTTTTAATGTCAATTCAGGTGTGAGTTTTCCTAATACATTTTTGAGTTGTGAAATAACTATTCGCAGCATACCTTTTTGAATCCCTGAATTTTCTGCATTTTTCCAAAATGACCACATTTCCACTGTCCCTTCATCTCCTTCCACTTGGTCTAAGATTTCCTCTTTTCCTGTTAAGATAGCAATAACTCTTGCCACAGCTTTTGTGACAAAGATTCCTTTGAGATTATTAAGTTCTTTTTTACATATTCTCTACTGCTTTGACAACATTACGATTGTCTTCACTTTTCAGTAAAAGGAACTTCGCCATCATTAACGAAATTCCTTTATTGTATTATTCTAGTATCTTATAGACATCTGTTTCACTATGAATGTCTGAAATATGTAATGCAAGTTTATTTAATCTTTCTTCATTACTTAATTCAATTTTCAATGTCAATTCAGGTGTAAGTTTTCCAAAAAGACTGGTTAGTATCATTTTTAATGTTTCCATTTTACCTTGTTGTACACCTTTTTTCATACCTGAATCTTCAATGTCCTGCCAAAATGACCACATTGCCACAGTTCCTTCATCTCCTTCCACTAGATCTAAAATGCCGAATCTTTCAGTAAGTATCGCTATCACCCTTGCAGCTGCTTTTGATACTTCCATACCTTTGAAATCTTCCTTCTCTTTTCTCCATATCGTTCCTATTGTCTTGACAACATTGCGATTATCTTCGTTTCTAAGTAGGTGATAATCCAAATCCTTAATGTCTACCACATTCATTTTCCAATCGTTTCTTTCATGCTTGATGCCTTTAGGTACATTGACTCTTTCTAACAGTGATGTCTTGGAAGTCCATCTCCCTTTGCCATGAAACAAGACTATGCTTATTACATACGGGAACATATGGTCCTTTAAATTCTTATCCTGCATATTGTAGGTTAATGCATCATAGAGAAGTGTTCTTGATACCATTGTAAAGTCAACCTGACTCTGTGCCTCCAATGCAAGAATAGCCTGAAAGTCTTTTCCTTTCCACAACATGATGACATCACGTCTGCGTTCTTTGGAAATATACTTGCCTACAAAGATTTCATTGGAATCCATTAATTGAAGTTCTTCAGGTTGAATGACATTCTGACCGCCATATAAAATAGCGTTCATCATATCAGCAAAACGTTTGGCATCTTTAAAGAAATCCTTAAAAATATGATCTTTTTGTAGACCCATAATAGTTTCCTCCTTTCCATATATTCAAAGAGGGCTCAATGATATTATACAACAATATTTGCTTATAGTAAATACTGTTGTATAATATCGTCAACCCTCCTATTATTTATATATGCAATTTTTTCTATTTTTCTTTTTTTATTTCCAACTTTTTACAAAAAATTTCACTTTTTTATTTTTAAGAGTTATTTGACATAAAAAAAGCAGATACCATATCATTTGGTTTCTCTGCTTTTCAATTATTTTATTCATTCATATAACTATAACCCATCAAATATTGATCAACTTCTTTAGCACATGCCTTTCCTTCTGCAATCGCCCAAACAACCAATGATTGTCCACGATGCATATCACCAGCTACAAAGATTTTTTCATCTTGTGTCTGATAACTTTTTGGCATTGTCAAAACAACCTGTCTTGATGTCAGTTTTAAATCTAAAGATTGCACTGTTTCATCTTCAACCCCAACAAAACCTGCCGCAATCAATAATAAATCTGCTTTGATGATTTGTTCACTATCAGGCTTTTCTACCCATTGTCCATCGACAAATGAACCTTGTACAGTTTTCACTGCAACTAATTGACCATCTTCTTCAAGACATTCTTTGACTGTTGTTTCATAAAGACGAGGATCACGATGAAAAATAGCCATACTTTCTTCTTGACCATAATCGACCTTAAGCTGATCTGGCCACATTGGCCATGAACGCGTATTTTCTAGTGGAGGTGCCGGCATCATCTCCAATTGCAAGACAGATGCACAGCCTTGACGAATACAAGTGCCTACACAATCATTTCCTGTATCGCCCCCACCAACAACCACAACGTTTAAATTTTTCGCATTGATACGAGGTGATTGATTGGCAAGTAAATCTTGTGTACTCATCTTCAAAAAGTCTACAGCTTTATAGATACCTTTCGCATTTTTTCCCTTGACATTTAACTCTCTTGCTTTTTTAGCCCCACAACATAAAACCACAGCGTCATATTCTTTTAATAATTCTTCTTTAGAAATGTCTTTACCCACTTCAACATTTGTGTAAAATGTAATACCTTCTTTTTTCATCAACTCAATACGACGATCAATCACAGATTTTTCTAATTTCATTTGAGGAATACCATACATCAGTAATCCACCCAAACGATCTTCTCTTTCATAAACAACAACCTGATGGCCTCGTTGATTGAGTTGATAAGCCACTGTTAGTCCAGCTGGACCACTGCCTACCACTGCCACTTTTTTAAAGGAACAAACAGAAGACACTGATGGTGTCATCAATTCATTATCAAAAGCTTTTTCAATAATAAATAATTCATTATCTTTAATTGTTACTGAATCATCATGAACACCACAGACACAAGCTTTTTCACAAAGGGCAGGACATACACGTCCTGTAAATTCTGGGAAAGGATTTGTTTTCAACAAACGTGATAAAGCTAAAGCGTCATTATGATGATAGATTTCATCATTCCATTCAGGTATTAAATTATGTAAAGGACAACCCGTAACCATATGATTCATTTCAATCGCTGATTGGCAAAATGGAACACCACAGTTCATACAACGAGCGGCTTGCTGACGACGTTTTTCTTCACTTAATGGCTGATGAAATTCTAAGTAATCTTTAATTCTTTCTTGAGGTTTTTGAGACAGATTCTCTTGTCTTTCATATTCTAAAAATCCTGTTGATTTTCCCATAATACATCCTCCTATTGATGAACTTCTTGAAATGCCATAAGTGCTGCTTCATCATATGTATAACCTTGTTTTTCATAACTGTGAATACTTTTTGTCATTTTAGCATAGTGTACAGGAACAATTTTCTTAAAATGAGGTAACCAAGTTTCAAGATATTCCAAAATGTCATAAGCAAGTGATGAATGTGTCGCCTGATAATGTTTATTAAGCAAAGATTTTAAATCTTCAATATCAATATGTTCTGTGACTTCCTGCATTGTCACAAGTTCTTTATTCAAACGTAAATATAAATCATGATCCTGATCTAAAACATAGGCAATACCACCACTCATACCAGCTGCAAAGTTCTTTCCTGTTTTTCCTAAGACAACGACTTTTCCACCAGTCATATATTCTAACCCATGATCGCCACAACCTTCAACAACGGCAATAGCTCCTGAATTACGGACTGCAAAACGTTCACCGGCACGTCCACATATATAGGCTTCTCCTGATGTTGCGCCATATAAAGCGACATTTCCAATAATCACATTGTCTTGTGCTATAAAACTAGCCTGTGCTGATGGTTTGATTATCAATTTACCACCTGATAAACCTTTACCAAAATAGTCATTGGCATCACCTTGAATATCAATTGTCATGCCTTTAGGTAAGAAGGCTCCTAATGATTGACCTGCCCCACCATTACATTCAATGACATAAGTATCATCATTAAGCTGACCATGAAAACGTTGTGTCACTTCACTACCAAGCAATGTTCCTAAGCTACGATCAAGGCTGGAAATCTTAATTTTTTCACGATGAGGCTTTTCCGCCTGAAATGCAGGTAAGAAACGTGGTAAAAGATTTTGCATATCTTGTGTCTTTTCAAGTTGGAAATCGTAAACATCTTCATGATGATAATAAGCATGATAATTTTGTTGACTAAAGAAAGATGTCACATTTTCATAACCTTCTTTTGCTTTAAGAAGTTCCATATGTCCAACCATTTCATCAATACTGGCAAATCCTAACTGTGCCATGATTTCACGTAATTCTTGAGCAATAAACAACATGAAATTCATCACATATTCAGGTTTTCCTCTAAAACGTTGACGTAATTTTTCATTTTGTGTCGCAATCCCGACAGGGCATGTATCCAAATGACAAACACGCATCATCATACAACCCATTGTGACTAATGGTGCCGTCGCAAAACCAAATTCTTCAGCCCCTAATAATGCCGCCACAGCAACATCTCGTCCAGTCATTAATTTTCCATCTGTTTCTAAAACAACATGCGTTCTTAAATCATTTTCAATTAAACTTTGATGAGCCTCAGCTAAACCTAATTCCCAAGGCAAACCTGCATAATGAATAGAACTTTGTGGTGCCGCACCAGTTCCACCATCATAACCTGAAATCAAAATAACCTCGCGCCAGCTTTCGCAACGCCTGACGCAATCGTTCCTACTCCTGATTCTGAAACAAGTTTGACAGAAATACGTGCTTGACGATTGGCATTTTTTAAATCATAAATGAGTTGTGCCAAATCTTCAATCGAATAAATATCATGATGTGGTGGTGGTGAAATCAAAGTGACTCCCGGAGTTGAATAACGTGTTTTGGCAATCCATGGATAAACCTTTTGTCCTGGTAAATGTCCACCTTCACCTGGTTTTGCTCCCTGTGCCATCTTGATTTGAATTTCTTTGGCACTGACTAAATATTCACTTGTAACTCCAAAGCGTCCACTTGCCACTTGTTTAATTGCACTATTTTTCTCTGTATATAAACGTTCAGGATTTTCTCCACCTTCACCTGAATTAGATTTTCCACCTAATCTATTCATCGCAATGGCTAAACATTCATGGGCTTCTTTAGAAATAGAACCATAAGACATCGCACCTGTTTTAAAACGTTTTACAATGGATTCTACACTTTCTACTTCATCAATATCTATTGGTTGTCTTTGACTAAAATCAAATTCTAATAAATGACGAAGGGCAAAAGGTTCATTGTCTAATTGTTTTGAATATTGTTTAAACAAATCATAGTTTCCTGTTTGTGTTGCCTGTTGTAATAACACAATGGTTTCAGGACTATACATATGTTCTTCACTTTGTGGCCCGCGACGGAACTTATGGAAACCTAAACTCTTTAATGAAGTATCTGTCTTTAAACCTAGTGGATCAAAAGCATGGTCATGATAGTAATGAATATCTTGTTCAATATTTTCCATTCCTTTTTCACCCACACGATAAACAGTATTTGGGAAATAATTTTCCATCACATCTTCTTTTAAACCAACAACTTCAAAAATTTGAGCTGACTGATAAGATTGTAAAGCTGAAATTCCCATCTTTGCAGCAATCTTCACAATACCTTTTAAAATCGCATGATTATAATCTTCTATCGCTTTATTATCTTCTTTATCTAACATATTTAATTGAATCATTTCAATAATACATTCATGGGCTAAATAGGGATAAATCGCAGTCGCACCAAAACCTAATAAACAGGCAAATTGATGCACATCTCGTGGTTCACCACTTTCCAAGACAATAGACATAGCTGTTTTCTTCTTTGTTTTGACCAAATGACTTTCAATAGCTGATACAGCTAATAATGATGGAATAACCAAATGATTATCATCCACACCTTTATCAGATAAAATTAAAATATTGACACCCTGACGATAGGCTTTGTCACAATCTAAGAATAATTGTTCTAAGGCTTCTTTTAAAGAAATGCCTTTATAATATAATAATGAAATCACTTGACTATGGAAACCATCTTGATTTAATTGTTTTAACTTATCCATATCACGACTATCAAGAATTGGATTATTAATTTCTAATACCTGACAGTTCTTTGACTGATCTTGTAATAAATTGCCACTTGAACCTAAATATACCGTTGTATCTACAACCACTTCTTCTCTTAAAGCATCAATGGGTGGATTGGTTACTTGCGCAAACTGTTGTTTAAAATAATGAAATAATGTTGGATGTTTTTGACTTAACATGGCTAAAGGAATATCTGTTCCCATTGACGCTGTTGGTTCAGCGCCATTTTGAGCCATTGGTAAAATCATATCCTTGACATCCTCATAACTATAATTAAAGACTTTATATAAAATATCACGATCACTTTGACTATGAATATGAGATTTTTTGTCCGGTGCTGGTAAATCTTTTAAATGTAAAAGATAATAATCCAACCATTCTCCATATGGATGTTCCTTCGCATAATTCATTTTACAAACTTCATCTTCAATAAGCTGTTGTTTTTGTATATCAACCAATAATATTTTACCTGGCTGTAAACGCGATTTTTTAACGATACGACTTTCATCAATATCCAATACACCCACTTCAGATGATAAAATCAAGGTTTGATCATCAAGAATATAATAACGTGATGGTCTTAGTCCATTACGATCTAGTGTTGCTCCCATTGAAATACCATCAGAGAATAAGATGGCTGCTGGTCCATCCCAAGGTTCCATCATAGATGCATAATAATGATAAAAATCTTTTTTTGTTTGTGACATAGCTGTATTTTTCCAAGGCTCCGGTATCAACAACATCATCGCCTTTGCTAGAGGCATGCCATTCATATATAAAAACTCTAAAGTATTATCTAACATCGCTGAATCCGATCCATGCACATCCACAATTGGATAAATCTTAGACATATCTGATTCAAAATAATCAGAGTGCAATGTTTCTTCTCTTGCCAGCATACGATTAGCGTTCCCACGAATCGTGTTAATCTCTCCATTATGAGCAATCATACGATTAGGATGGGCTCTTTGCCAGCTTGGATTGGTGTTCGTAGAAAAACGAGAATGTACCAAAGCAATTGCACTATGATAATCGTGATCTTGTAAATCATCATAAAACTCTCTTAACTGATGAACCAAAAACATTCCTTTATAAACAATTGTAGAAGAAGATAATGACACAACATAAGTCTGTGGTGATGATTTTTCAAATTCACGACGAATCATATAAAGTATTCTTTCAAAATCCATACGATCTTGACAATTTTTAGGTTTTTGAATCAAACATTGCATAATATAAGGCATACAATCTTTAGCTTTTTGACCTAAAATGTCTTCATGACATGGCACTTTTCGCCATCCTAAAAACTGAACATGATGAAGTTTGACAATATGTTCAAATGTTTTCATAGCTTTTTGTCTTGTGAGTGTTTTTTGTGGCAAAAAGAACATTCCTACCGCATATTCATAAGGTTTTGGTAAAGTGATTTCTAAAGTTTTTGCGACTTTGGTAAAAAAGCGATGTGAAATCTGTAATAAAATACCGACTCCATCACCTACTTCACCACTGGCATCTTTTCCAGCACGATGTTCTAGTTTTTCAACAATTGTCAATGCCTGATCAACAACTTGATAATCTTGACGGCCATCAATATGCACAACAGCCCCGATTCCACAGGCATCATGTTCTAAAACATGGCGTAATCCTTGATTATATGTTTCCATTCAATCACCCTTTCTACTTCCCACTATCACCATAATTTGCTAAAAATCTTGCAGAAGGATCGTTGACCTGACATCCTTCCCATGCTTGATTAGGCATCCAAAAATCTTTAACCATATGTGCTTGATGTGGATAATATTTTTCAAAAATTTCACGATATAATAAAGACTCTTTTGTAAAAGGTTTCGCAAAATCATATTGTTTACATTTTTGTTCAAATTCTTTATCACTATAACAACATTCAGCATAAGCTTTTAATTCATCACTTAAAGAATGTCCCACTGCATCAGAAAACGCTGCTTTTTCACGCATTAAAATACTCTCAGGTAAATAACCTTTATCAAATGCTTTTCTTAATAAATATTTTCCTTTACCATAAGTATTCATTTTCTTTTCTGGGTCAATATGCATCACATAATCCACAAAAGCTAAATCTCCAAAAGGAACTCTTGCTTCTAAAGAATGAACACTGATACAACGATCAGCACGTAAGACATCATACATATATAATTCTCGAATACGTTTTTCTGCTTCTTCTTGAAAAGCTTTTGCATCTGGCGCAAAATCTGTATACTTATAGCCAAACAATTCATCAGAAATTTCCCCGTTAATAACACACGTATATCAGTATGTTGATGAATATATTGACAAAGTAAATACATTCCTATCGATGCACGAATGGTTGTTATATCATAAGTGCCTAAGGCATAGATTACTGGTTCTAATGCTTCAATCACATCATCTTTGGTAATAATCACTTCCGTATGGGCACTACCAATAAAATCAGCAACTTCTCTGGCATATTTTAAATCAATGGCATCTTTTTCCATTCCAATCGCAAAAGTACGAATAGGTTTTTTCAAAAGACGAGCTGACACAGCACAGACAAGTGATGAATCTAAACCACCACTTAACAAGAATCCAAGTGGTGCATCAGCATCCAATCTTTTTTCAATGCCTTTCACTAATAAATCATGAATCTTTATATAAATCGTATCTAAATCATCATGATGATAATCTTTAACTTCACTTATATCACGATAACAGATAAACTGACCATCCTGATAATAATGTCCTGGTGGAAATGGCATAATTTTTTCACAGATACCAACCAAATTTTTAGCTTCTGAAGCAAAGACAATATGTTGATTGTCATCATAACCATAAAATAATGGTCGAATACCAATTGGATCTCTTGCGGCAATAAAACTTTTTCGGTCACCATCATATAAAATCAAAGCAAATTCTCCATCAAGCTGTCTAAACATATCGACACCCATTTGTTGATAAAGAGGAAGCAGGATTTCACAATCACTCTCCCCTTGAAAAGTGAACCCCTGCTTCATTAATTTCTCTTTGATGACACGAAATCCGTAAATTTCCCCATTACAGACTACATAATGTTGACCTCTTTGAAATGGCTGCATCCCATATTCATTTAATCCCATAATAGATAAACGTTGAAATCCAAGTAGTCCTTCACCCGTATCTACGATACGCATATCATCCGGTCCTCTTGTATGTGTTCTTTCAAATCCTTTCAAAAACACCTCTTTTTTTATAGACTTTGAACTATACCCCATAATTGAACACATATCTCATACCCCTCTCTCATTTATTTATATAATACCAAATAACAATTGACCATAAGTTGGGAATGGCCATGCAGTTTTTGATGTGATTTGTTCAAGTTTATCACATGGTGCACGTAAAGCATCCATAGCTGGAATGACTTCATCACGATAATAGTAAGCTGCTTGTTCAAAACCATCTAAACTTGGTGCTTTTGTTAGAACATCTTTTAAATGTTGTGTTGCTAGATAAGCTTCATCTAATAATTGTGAAATATCCTTTAACATAGCTTTTTCATATACTGAACCAACTTCAGCACTTGTTTTCAACGTAGATGTTTGTGCCAAGTCATATGAATATTGACTCACTGCAGGTAAAATTTCTTTTTGTGCAATATCCAACATTGTTAAGGCTTCAATATTTAAAATCTTCACATATTCTTCCATCATGATTTCATAACGAGAACGTACTTCTTCTTCATCAAAGACTTTATGTCTTTTGAATAATTCAATATTTTCATCTTTGACAAAATATGGTAAAGCATCAGGTGTTGTACGTAAGTTTAATAATCCACGTTTTTTTGCTTCTTCGACCCAAGCATCATCATAACCGTTACCATTAAAAATAATACGTTTATGTTCTTTAATTGTTCCTTGAATTAAAGCATGTAATGCTGAAGAAAAATCAGGTGCTTTTTCTAAAATATCAGCAAATTGTTTTAATTCATCTGCAATGACTGTATTTAAAACAATATTACATCCTGCAATTGAAGAACTTGACCCTGGCATACGGAACTCAAATTTATTACCTGTAAAAGCAAATGGTGAAGTACGGTTACGATCCGTTGTATCTTTAGGGAATTTTGGTAAAACATGTGCCCCAATCTTCATTACTTCTTTTTCTTTAGAATCATAAGCACGATCTTCTTCAATGGCTTTTAAGACTTCTGTTAATTCATCACCTAAAAATACTGAAATAATGGCTGGTGGTGCTTCGTTTGCTCCTAAACGATGATCATTTCCAGCTGTTGCGACTGACAATCTTAATAAATCTTGATGTTCATCAGCAGCTTTAATAACCGCACATAAGAAGATTAAGAATTGAGCATTTTCATATGGTGTTTCGCCTGGTTCTAACAAGTTCACACCTGTATCTGTTGATAATGACCAGTTGTTATGTTTTCCACTTCCATTAATACCTTCAAATGGTTTTTCATGTAATAATGCTACCGTCCCATGTTTTTTAGCAATTCTTTGAATCAATTCCATTGTTAATTGATTGTGGTCTGTCGCAATATTTGTTGTTGAAAATATAGGTGCTAATTCATGTTGAGCAGGTGCCACTTCGTTATGTTCAGTTTTGGCAAGGACACCTAATTTCCATAATTCTTCATTTAATTCATTCATAAATTCTTGAACTCTACTTTTAATTGTTCCAAAGTAATGATCTTCCATTTCCTGTCCTTTAGGAGATGGTGCTCCAAATAAAGTTCTTCCTGTATAAATTAAATCTTTTCTTTGTTCATAATATTTTTTATCAACTAAGAAATATTCTTGTTCAGGACCTACTGTTGTTTTAACACTTTTAACATCTTCATTACCAAATAATTTTAAAATACGTAAAGCTTGTTTATTGACAGCCTGCATACTTCTTAGTAATGGTGTTTTCTTATCTAAAGCATGTCCTGAATAAGAACAGAACGCTGTTGGAATACACAATACACCATTTTTAATAAAAGCATATGATGTTGGATCCCATGCTGTATAACCACGTGCTTCAAATGTGGCACGTAAACCTCCACTTGGAAAAGATGAGGCATCCGGTTCCCCTTTAATTAATTCTTTCCCAGAAAACTCTAAAATAACCTTACCATTTCTGTTCGTTCCAATAAACCCATCATGTTTTTCAGCTGTTACACCTGTCATTGGTTGAAACCAATGCGTATAATGCGTTGCGCCATGTTCTACTGCCCAATCTTTCATTGCATTCGCAACAGCATTAGCAATCTTAATATTTAATGATTTCCCCTCTTTAATCGTTTTTTGAAGTTCTCTGAAAGTATCTTTTGCAAGTCTTTCTTCCATTACTTCTTCATCAAAAACCAATGTACCAAAAATATCAGTTATTTTCTTTTCCATAATCTATCACTCCTTATATACGCCTATTTTACGTTTGCTTATCTTGCATTATGCTACAAAGGAGTACCTTTGTCAATGATTTTTTATCATTTTAATAAATTATTATTATATTCTATTGAAAACAAACTCATATTTCGTTATAATAAACACGAATAGGAGATATTGAATCCCAAAATATCAATTTTTTGTGTTACATCTTATACAACAAATTTCAATAGTATATCTCCTATTCCTTAATATAAAGGAGAACAAGAATGGATAATGATTTAAAAGAAATGCATGAAGAATGTGGTGTTTTTGGTGTTTTTCAACATCAAGACGCTGCTAAACTTTGTTATTATGGTTTACATGCCCTTCAACATCGTGGACAGGAAGGTGCTGGTATATTAACAGCAAATAATCATCAGCTTTCTATTCATAAAGGTGAAGGACTTGTCACAGAAGTTTTCAATGATGCCAAACTCAATCAAATGGAAAGTATTCATGCGATTGGACATGTCCGCTATTCAACTGCTGGTGGTGGTGGCATTATGAATGTCCAACCTTTACTTTTTAGAACATTAAATGGTGATATGGGTATTTGTCATAATGGAAATATTGTCAATGCCAATGTCTTAAAGGCTGAACTTGAAGCTCAAGGAAGTATTTTCTCATCTTCTTCTGATACAGAAATCCTAGGACATTTGATCAAACGTCAAAAAGGACATATGATTGATCGTATTTGTGCTTCATTAGAAAAATTAGATGGTGCTTTTGCTTTTTTAATATTATTAGAAGATCGTCTTTATGCGATTAGAGATCGCTACGGTTTAAGACCTCTGACAATTGGGCAATTACCTAATGGTGCTTATGTTTTTGCATCAGAAACATGTGCTTTAGATATTGTTGGTGCTAAGTTTATCAGAGATGTTGAACCAGGTGAAATTGTTAGAGTCAAAGACAATCAATTACTTTCTCGCCTTTATACCAAACACCCTATTCATGATAAAATCTGTGCAATGGAATATGTGTATTTCTCTCGTCCTGATAGTATTATTGATGGGATTAATGTTCATACGACACGTAAAAATGCGGGAAAACAACTTTATAAGGAGAGTCCTGTTGACGGGGATATTGTGATTGGTGTACCTGATTCATCTATTTCAGCTGCTATTGGATATTCTGAAGCATCGCATATTCCGTATGAAATGGGATTAATTAAAAATAAATATGTGGGAAGAACGTTTATTCAACCGACTCAAGAATTAAGAAATCAAGGTGTGCGTATGAAACTTTCTGCTGTTTCTTCAATCGTCAATCAAAAAAGAGTCATCATGATTGACGACTCCATTGTTAGAGGCACAACTTCAAAACGTATTGTTGCTTTACTGAAAGAAGCTGGAGCAACTGAAGTTCATGTCAGAATAGCTTCACCTGCTATTCGTTATCCATGTTTCTATGGTGTTGATACTTCAACTTTAGATGAACTCATTTCACATAAAATGTCCGTACTTGAACTTTGTGAATATATTGGTGCTGATTCACTTGCCTTTATTAGCGAAGAAGGATTAAAACAATCTATTCACTTTAAAAAGGAACATACCTGTGATTTATGCACGGCTTGTTTCAACCGTCATTATGTGACGCCTCTTTATGATAATGAATTTCAAGATGATTAAAGCTTATCTGAGGATAAGTTTTTTCTGGCAAAACAACTGATTTTCAACATGCGTAAAATATAACTTTGATGCAAAACAAGAACACCGGAGAATACAAATAAAAAAATGCCAACCAATCTTGAATCTTTTTTCTTGTCCTTTTCTTTGAAACAAATTAGGAAAGAAAGATTGACCAAAAAAACATATAATACACTTATCATTGATTGCTTCGTAAAGTATAATTCCAACAAACATCATAACTATATAAATCACTTCGATAATGATTGATTCCATCAAACCACCTCAACAATAAATATATCAAAAAAGATGAATTTAATGATATTTTATAGATAATAGTTAGAAAAAGAATTTCGCCAATTAAGACGAAAAAAGAGAATAAATGAATTCATCATCTATTCTCATATTTTATCTTATTGAATTTCACTATGGTATTCTTGTAAAGATTTTACAGCATGGCTACCATGAATCTTCATTTCCATAATTCCTTCTAATGCAGCTTTTGCAGCAGCAATATTTGTCATATATGGAATTCTCATCTTAATAGCTGTTTTTCTAATATAACTATCATCATGAGCACTTTGTTTACCATGAGGTGTATTAATCACCATTGCTAATTCACCATTTGTTAAAGCATCAGTAATGTTTGGACGACCTTCATTTAATTTCTTAATCTTTTCAACAGGTACACCTGCTTCATTAATTAAGGCATAAGTATTTCCAGTTGCGACAATTGTAAATCCAGCATCATAATATCCTTTTGCCAAATCAACAACTTGTGCTTTATCCATATCATTAACACTGATTAAAACTTTTCCATCAGTCGGTAAAACAGTTTGTGTAGCTTCTTCAGCCTTATATATCGCTGCTCCAAATGAACCACCTAAACCTAGAACTTCTCCTGTTGATCTCATTTCAGGTCCTAAAACAGGATCAACTTCTGGGAACATATTGAATGGGAATACTGCTTGCTTGACACCAACATGAGGAATTTTCTTTTCTGTTAATGTTGGAACAGGTGATTCTCTACCTGTTAATTCACTTGTTACAATATCAGTCGCAATTTTCACCATGTTGATATTACATACTTTAGATACAAGCGGTACTGTACGTGAAGCTCTTGGATTAGCTTCTAAGACATAAACTTTATCACCAGCAATTGCATATTGCATATTCATAAGTCCACGTACATTCATTTCTTTAGCAATTTTTTTTGTATATTCTTTAATTGTTTCTAAATGTCTCATTGGAATATGTTTTGAAGGTAAGATACAAGCTGAATCTCCTGAATGGATACCCGCTAATTCGATATGTTCCATAACAGCTGGAACAAAGACATTTGTACCATCACTAATAGCATCAGCTTCACATTCCATTGCGTTATTTAAGAATCTATCAATTAAGATTGGACGATCAGGTGTCACACCAACAGCTGCTGCCATATATTCTTTTAAGCTGTCATCATCATAAACAACTTCCATTCCACGTCCACCTAAAACATAAGAAGGTCTTACCATTAACGGATAACCAATTCTTTTAGCAATATCTAATGCTTCATCTACATTAACAGCCATTCCTGATTCAGGCATAGGAATATTTAATTTTTCCATCATTTCATTAAATAAATCTCTATCCTCTGCCATATCAATTGTTTCAGGCGTTGTTCCTAAGATATGTACACCATTGGCTTTTAATTGAGATGCTAAGTTTAATGGTGTTTGTCCACCAAATTGAGCAATTACACCAACAGGTTTTTCTTTATCATGAATACTTAAAACATCTTCTAATGTTAGTGGTTCAAAATACAATTTATCAGAAGTATCATAATCAGTAGATACTGTTTCTGGGTTACAGTTAACAATAATTGTTTCAAAACCTAATTTCTTTAAAGCAAGAGAAGCATGAACACAGCAATAATCAAATTCAATTCCTTGCCCAATACGGTTAGGTCCACCACCTAAAATCATAATCTTTTTCTTATCATGATGAATATCGCTATCATCTTTTGCATTATATGTAGAGTAATAGTATGCATTATTTTCAGTACCACTCACATGTACTGGTTCCCATGCTTGTGTTATACCATTAGCAATTCTTTCATTTCTAATAACAGATTCTTCAACATTTAAGATTTGACTTAAATATTTATCAGAGAAACCATTTTGTTTAGCTTGTTTTAACACATCAACAGGTAATTGTTTTCCTGCATAAGATTTCAACATTTCTTCTTCTTCAACTAATTCTTTCATTTGTTCAATGAAGTAATGTTTAATACTTGTTAATTCATATAATTCTTCAACTGTTGCTCCTTTTCTTAAAGCTTCATACATAATGAATTGTCTTTCACTTGTAGGAACAGTTAATTTTTCTAATAATTCTTCTTTTGTAAGTTCATTGAAATTTTTCGCATAACCTAATCCATATTGACCAATTTCTAATGAACGAATGGCTTTTTGGAAAGCTTCTTTATAAGTTTTACCAATACTCATAACTTCTCCAACAGCTTTCATTTGTGTTCCTAATTTATCTTGTGCACCTTTGAATTTTTCAAATGCCCATCTTGCAAATTTAATAACCACATAATCTCCATCAGGTACATATTTATCCAAAGTTCCATATTTACCACAAGGAATTTCATCCAATGTTAAACCAGCTGCTAACATTGCTGAAACTAAGGCAATTGGGAAACCTGTTGCTTTAGAAGCTAATGCACTTGAACGAGAAGTTCTTGGATTAATTTCAATAACAACGATTCTATCTGTTTTTGGATCATGAGCAAACTGAACATTTGTTCCCCCAATAACACCAATAGATTCAACAATTCTAAAAGCCTGATCTTTTAAACGATCTTGCACTTCTTGAGAAATTGTCAACATCGGTGCACTACAGAAAGAATCTCCAGTATGAACACCTAATGGGTCAATATTTTCAATAAAACATACCGTAATCATATTGTTTTTAGCATCTCTAACAACTTCAACTTCTAATTCTTCCCATCCAAGAATAGATTCTTCAATCAAACATTCATGAACAAGGCTAGCTTGTAAACCACGAGAAACGACTGTCTTTAATTCTTCAACATTATAAACAAGTCCTCCTCCAGCACCACCCATTGTATAGGCAGGTCTTACAACAACTGGATATCCTAACTTATCAGCAATGGCTAAAGCTTCTTCAACGGTATTGGCAATTTCACTTCTTGCCATATCAATACCAAGTTCATTCATGGCTTTTTTAAATTCTAAACGGTCTTCCCCACGTTCAATGGCATCTACTTGAACTCCAAGTACTTTAACATTGTATTTATCTAAAACACCAGCTTTATTTAATTCAGCACATAAGTTTAAGGCTGATTGTCCACCTAAGTTAGGTAACAGGGCATCTGGTCTTTCTTTTTCAATAATTTGTGTTAATCTCTTTAAATTTAAAGGTTCAATATAAGTCACATCAGCTGTTTCAGGATCTGTCATGATTGTTGCTGGATTTGAATTCACCAAAACAATCTTATATCCTAAACTTCTTAATGCTTTACATGCTTGTGTTCCTGAATAATCAAATTCACAAGCTTGTCCAATGATAATTGGTCCAGAACCAATCACTAATACTGTGTTTACATCTTCTCTTTTTGGCATAACTTTTCCTCCTTCTTCATAAAAAAGACATATCAAATAACAATGATATGTCCTATAACAAATATAAAAAATAAGAAAAAGAAGATTTTGAAATCATTGATGTTTTATGAGTGATTTTTAATCCAAAATCTTTCATTTTTCTCATTCCTTTCCTTATTCTTAATAAGTATATATTTTTACTTTTATACATTCAAGAAAATGATAAATAATAATCACAAAGATAAAAAATTATTAATTAATTCTTGCAATTTCATAACCTTCATCATTAAATGTATCAATAATCTTTTGAATATGTTTTTCCCCATTGGTTTCACAAGTCACACGTAACTCCACTTCAGAGAAACGAGCAAAGTTTTTAAACTGATTATGTTCAACACCAATAACATTGGCATTACATTGAGATAAAACATGAGAAACATATTCCAATTCACCAGGTTTATCTAATAATTGTACTGTAAATGTAAAGATGCGTCCTCTAGCAATCAATCCTTTATTAATCATAGATGAGATTGTTAAAACATCAATATTCCCACCACTAATTAAAGACACCACTTTCTTATTCTTTTCATTTAATTTCTTAAGTGCCGCCAATGATAAAATCCCTGAATTTTCAGCCACCAACTTATGTTTTTCAACAAGCAATAAGAAAGCATCCATCAATTCATAATCAGAAACTGTAATAATGCCATCCACATATTCTTTAATATAATCAAAAGTCATATCACCAATTTCTTTAACAGCCGTTCCGTCAGCAATCGTATTAGCTTCTTTTAAAGCCACCACCTGATCTTCATTAATAGCGGCTAAAGCACTGGCGGCTCCTTCTGGTTCAACACCAATAATTTTAATCGTTGGTTTAATTTGTTTAGCAGCACAAGCAATTCCAGAAATCAATCCACCACCACCAATAGGTACTAAAATAATATCAGCATCAGGCAATTCTTCTAAAATTTCTAAAGCAATAGTTCCCTGTCCTTCAATCACATCCTCATCATTAAACGGATGGACAAAAGTATAACCATATTCTTTTTGTAAATCACAAGCAGCCTGATAGGCTTCATCATAAACTTCTCCAGCTAACACAACTTCTGCACCATGAGCTTGTGTTGCTTCTACTTTAATTAATGGTGTATGTTTAGGCATCACAATCGTTGCTTTCACACCTAATTTAGAAGCTGCATATGCCACCCCTTGTGCATGATTCCCTGCTGAAGATGCAATTAATCCTTTTTGTTTGGACTCATCATCCATTTTCACAATCTTGTTGTATGCCCCTCTAATCTTAAAAGCTCCAGTCCTCTGCAAGTTTTCTGGTTTAATATAAACCTGATTCTTACATTCTTTTGAAAAAGCCTCACTATATATTAAGGGAGTAGGAACAATCACTTCATCAACTCTCTTTTTCGCTTCTTGAAACTGTTTTAAATCTAACATATTAAATCTCCCTTCTACTCATACATTTTTAACATTATAACATAACTCACTATTTATTTGAACTTGTTTTTTTCATATTCACAAATAATATACATATCATTTAGCTTTAATCAAAAAGCTCTATGATTTCATCAATACTTATCGGTCTATACTCATTAGCATCCACACCCACATCATACCTCTTTATCCCTTTTTCTCTCATTTCTAAATTATAAAGACTTTGATTATGTTGATGCCCATGTAAATGCATAGAACCTCTAAAGCTATGATTCCACTCTAAAAATGGATAATGAGATAAAACAAAGAATCGCTTTTGATACTTCAATTCTTTATAATCACAAATATCTTCAAAAAGATTTTCATCATAGTTTTTATCATGATTTCCCTAATCAATATCTTTCTTCCATTTAATCGACTAATGATTTGATTCGCTTTTTCTAAAGGAAGTTTCATAGTCAAATCACCTAAAATATAAATAAAGTCATTCTTCTTTACAAAACTATTCCAATTTTGGATCAATACTCTATTCATATCCTCTACATTTTCAAAAGGTCTATCATTTAAACGTATAATATTTTCATGTCCTAAATGTAAATCACTTGTGAAATAAATCATTCTTTCAACTCCTTTCTATTGCTAAAAAGTCTGCACATATTATGCAAACTTCCATAAATTAAGTCCTATTTCTTCATTCAATTCTCTATCAATCTTTCCATCAATCAATGTGATAACCATTTCACATGTTGCACTAACAATAGCTTTATTCAAATGTCCACCAAAGACTTCACCTTTTTCATTACCAACACTCATATGTAAATGACAATAAAATTCATCATTCATCGTATCAATAGTTCCAGTTAAGGAAACAATTTCAAAACTTCCTTGAAATGTATTGGCAAGATATTGTTTCGTATCTGTTTGAAAGACACCTATTGTGATATCCTTGACAGCTCCTAATGCCTGAATACTAGCAAGTTGAATCTGTTCTTGTAAAGCAACTTTTTTGACTTGTTCTAAGATTTCTTCATCTTTATCTATTCTTACAAATATAGTTTGATTGATTCTTTTATATTCCATTTTTATCTCCTTATTTAAATTGATTATGTTCTTGATCATAGACATAATCAATTTTTTCAATGTTTCAATAATTTCTTGTTGTGAAGCATCTAAATCTTCACATAATGCTTCTAATGAATCATACTGATCTCTTAATTTCATATTAATAAAACTTAAAAGCATAACAGTATCTTTAGGTAACATTAATATTCCACTCCTTTATATATTTGTGATAAAGTATAAGCAATACCATCTTCATCATTTGTTTTCGTAATGATTTGTGCACGTTCTTTGACGCCTTCAACAGCATTACCCATAGCGATACCTAATCCAGCATATTCAATCATGCTTAAATCATTATAGCCATCACCAAAAGCTATCACTTCTTCTTGTTTGATACCTAATGTAGTTGCTAGACGATGAAGAGAAGCAGCTTTATCAATGTTTTGTGCCATCACTTCTAAAAAGAATGGTGCACTACGATAAATACTTAAACTATCGCCAAAAGGCTTTTTAAATTCTTCTTCAATCGAAGCCACATATTCTGGTTTACCTGTCAATAAAACCTTATGAATAGGATCTTCTAAGATATCTATAAATGATGAAACTTGTTTTTTTCCAATATCATTAATTTTTGCTTCTACACAAACGTATTCATCGTCAATATCTTCTGTGTAAATCATATCATTTTTATATGTCATACATGCCATATTAAATTCTTTCGCTCTTTGATATGCTAATTTTGCTTCTTCAATCGTTAATGTCTGTTCATATATTGTTTCATTTGTTTTCGCACTTGCAACTCTCGCTCCATTAAACGATAACAAATAACCACCAAATTGATCCAATAAAAGTTCTTTAGCTTCATGTCTTAAACCTGCCGTTGGTCTACCTGATGCTAAAACAATTTTTACACCTTGTTTTTGTAAAGCAATTAAAGCTCCTTTTGTCTTTAATGTAATTTGATTATGAGAATCTTTTAAAGTCCCATCTAAATCTAACGCTATTAATTTATATTTCATAATACCCTCCATGTCTTTATTATCTTATAAAATTTTATTTATTTTGTCCATATCCTATTTTTCGTTACTTTTCACATACTTTAGAGAAATATCTATAATATAATCACTTCATTGGAGGAATCTATATGAATCTAAAAAATAAACTTAGAAATCAAATACTTATCTATACATTTTTATCATTTTTAGTCTTTTTGTTTTTCTTGTTGCGTATCAATGTTTATATTTATACATCTATCATTCGCACAATATATACTATCTCGTTTATTGGTATTATGATGCTTTATTGGAGAATGTATTTTTCTAAAAATAAAACAATCATGCCTATCAATAATTGGTTAGAAGATTTCTTAGAAAAGCATCCTGATATTCATCATGATCAGGCTTTATCTTATGCCACTATGTATGTTCAAAAACGTATTTTGGCATTACTTATCTATTATTTCTGCATAGCAACAGTCACTCTTGGTTTAGAATATCATATATTTATCAATATATTATTTCATCAATCTACGAACTTTCCTGTTATATTACTTTTCATAACTATCACAACGCTCTATTTCATTTTTGCATTTATCAATGTCCATCTTGAAAAGAAATATTATTACTTTTACTTATATCAAGATTGTCAACTCTATATTCAAATGACTTATCACCTTTGTAATGTACCAATCTTTCAAAAAGCAATATTGAATTATACTTCACATATGAATATTTCTAGTGCTTTAGGAGGATTAGGTTATTATCAGGAGGCCCATGATTATTTAGTGATATGGCATCAAAACGCTAAAAGGATACTAGCTATTACTAAACTTTATTATTATGAACATTGCATTGCCCATCTCAGATAGAATTTATCTTTAAGTGGGCACATGAAGAAGTTTCGTTATGAAACTTTTTTATTTATTCTTTATAGCCATAGCGATTCCATTAGCCAATAAGATAATCACAGTGTATCCACATAAGATACCATTCATTGAAGGAATAACATCCATTAAGGCAGACCAATCTTCCTTCATCACCCAAACATTCACTTGATTATACTGTAATAATAAAGTTATCACTAAAAATGTTATTGCAGTAACACTGATATAAACTTTTTTCTTATTTTGATTCACAGCCATTAACAAAGCAATAATGGTTGTTATAACACTTATGATTCCAGTAATCATCCACATGATTTTCTTCCTCCATTTTCATTTTATTATCGTTTTCTTTCTCGCATATTCTTATAAAAACCTTATGAATAGAAATGATTTTTTTAATACCAACTATTTAATTCATGTATAAACTTTTGTATTCTTTCAGTCACTAATTCATCATCATTCATTGCACGAAGCATATCTCGCTCTACCCACTGATAAGCTATTGTTTCACCCTCTTGTAATGTAATCTGATTTTTATCCCAATTCGTCACGCAAAGATATTCAACATAAATCTCATGATGCCCCATACATCTTCCTACCTCTATAAGTTCATCAGCTATAATCCCTGTTTCTTCAACAAGTTCCCTTTTAGCACATTCTAACGGCTTTTCACCTACCAACGCTGAACCACCTGCCGTTGCTTCCCACATACCACCAAATGTTTTTCTTAAATCTCTTTTCATTAACAAATAAGTCCCATCTTCATGTTGAACCAAAACATCACAGACCAAATGATATACACCCTTTGGTATTTCTTTTCCTCTTATGAGTGTTAATCCTGATATTTTTATAAAAGACTTATCATACGCATCCCAAAGTTCCATATATTTCCTCCGTTTTTGACTTTAATATATGAAAAACACCTATTTGCATAAGTGTTTCAATAAGCTTTCTAATTGTTTTAAAAAATATATTTTATCTTCTTTTGTTTGTTTTGATGGACCTTTAATATGTTTATGACTTTTCCTTTGATGTGCTCCAAGATAACGTCTTAACAATAATTCATCAATATTATTTGATGTAATTTGTAAGCCTGAAACATGTAAAACATAAGCACCTTTACCTAATGCCAAAGCAGATAAACCATAATCCTGTGTAATTAATATATCATTCTTTTGTAAATCAGATAAAATACGCATATCAACACTATCTCGTCCAATTTCACATTCAATAACCTGATAAGGTGCTTCTTTTAACAAATGAGCATAATCTAAATAAACATACATTGGAATTTGATATTGAATAGATAAATCATAGATTTCATTTTTATAAGGCGAAGCATCACCGTCTACAAAGATTCTCATACAATATGCAATGCCAACATCATCACCATAGCGAGGATACCGCCAATGAGTCCACCAATATGTCCGGTCTTTGAGATACGACTATCTATAAATGTATAAACAAGATTAATCACAATGACCATTGTAAAATTTTCTAAAACACTCATAAATGGTCCACCCACAACATAACCTAAAACAATAATAGCACCAAAGAATCCAAAGACAACGCCACTAGCTCCAATTGTCAATGTATCATAATAACGTGAAGAAAGTTCAGCTGCACTATAACTCAACATTGAACTTAATATCATTGATATGAGTATCAAATATAAATATGGGAGTGTTCCTAAACATGCTTCTAAAAAATGTCCAATTTGGTATAAAGCATAAGCATTCATCAAGAAATGGAAAAATTCTGCATGAATAAAATGACTTGTTATAAAGCGCCAATACTGATGAAATTCTTTAATATAAGGAGGATAAAATCCTCCTAATTTTAAAGCGCAATGCCATTTATCATCATGTTGCATAAATTGAATATATATAAATATAATTGCACATATCAATACATAAATATTAGTTATCATCTTCTATTTCTACCTCTATCACTGTCACTTTTCTTATAACTTGTGTTGTATTTCCATCTTTATCACTGACAGTATACATAATTTCATAAATTCCTGGTGTCATATTATCTACATGACCACTGACAATAATACGTGATGTAATATCTCCTTCAAGATCATCTTTAGCTTTAACACCTGACATTAAATCAATTGTTTCACCGACTTGAATTTCAATATCATCAATACCATTAATCACTGGAGGCTGCTTATTCTTTTCAACAACAATCTTCACTCTTAATGCACTTGATTGATTTCCATGTTTATCTTCAACAATAATTCTTTCAATTTGTGTTCCTTCTATTGGAAAATTTTTTGATTCACTTTTTTCCTGTGTTTTTTCATTATAAAAATAGACATGTGTCTTAGAAAAATCTTCAATGTTTTGAATTAAATCTTTAGCTTCTAGAGTTTCACCTACTTGGATATGCCATTCAACTTTCTTTAATTGAAACTTTGGTTTAATTGTATCTTGAACAACGATTTCAAAATATTGTGTTTCATTAAAATAAGTAATAGATGCCTTATATTTTCCAACTTCTTTAGAAACTTGAGATAAATCTAATTTCACATTTTCTAAAACCGAGCCGTTAGCATTGACATATTCACTAACCTCTGTAGGAATATCTTGACCATATTGAAAGGTAAAAACATTTCTTTTGAGTTTAGCTGGGGAAATAGTTAATGCTAAATAAATCAGTATTGTATCAACAAGAATAAAAAAGCCTAATACTGAAACAATAATTTTATTTTGCATTGTATACCACCCCTAGATAATAGTATAGCACGAAAATATGAAATTTTTGTGTCAAATGATTTCTTTTTTAATGAAAAAGAAGGTATTATCCTTCTAATCTTGATAAAACCTTTTCTTTTCCTAATAATACTATTGATTTAGCAAGATCAGGTCCATGCATAATACCTGTCGTCGCAATACGAATTGGCATATATAACATCTTTCCTCTTGCTTTCGCTTCTTTTTGTGTTGCTTTAATACATGCAAAGATATGATCTTCATCAAATTCTTCATCTGGTAATTGTTCAAGATGATTTTTAAAAACCGCTAATGTATGAGGAATACTTTCATCTTGCATAAATGCTTTAGCTTCATCACTGACTTGCATTTCATCTTCAAAGAATAATGCCACTTGTTCAATGATTTCTTCTCCATAACTGATATGGTCACGATGTACATCAATTAATTTTTGAATCCATGTTTCATCTTTATTAGATAAATCATAAGCTTTTTGTAAGAATGGCAAACATAAATCAACCACTTCATCTAAAGATTTTTCTTTTAAATATTGGCTATTCATCCATTTTAATTTATCTATATCAAAAATAGCACCAGATTTAGAAATACGATCCACACTAAATTCTTGAATCAATTCATCTAAAGACATAATTTCTTTTTCTTCTTTTGGTGACCATCCTAACAATGCAATATAATTTAAGATAGCTTCACTTAAAAATCCTCTAGAAATTAAATCTTGATAAGAAGCATCCCCATTACGTTTACTTAATTTATGTGTTTCATCTTTCATAACGGGTGGGCAATGAATGTAAACAGGTGGCTCCCATCCAAATGCCTGATAGATTAAATTATATTTAGGTGTTGATGATAAATACTCATTCCCTCTGACAACATGAGTAATATTCATTAAATGATCATCAACGATATTAGCAAAGTTATATGTTGGATAACCATCACTTTTTAATAAGACACCTTCAGATAATCCAGCATTTTCAACTTCAATATGTCCATAAACTTCATCTTCAAAAGAAGTGATTCCCTCACTTGGAATGGTTTGTCTGACAACATATTTTTCACCATTAGCGATTCTTTGTTTTGCTTCTTCTAAAGATAATGATTTACATGGATCAATATATCCCAATTCTTCATGATCACTGTTTTCTTTTTTAGCGGCTTCAATTGTTTCCTCATCACAGAAACAATAATGTGCACCACCTAATTCAACCAATTTATCCGCATATTCCTTATAAATATCTAATCTTTGTGATTGAATATAAGGTCCAACTTTTCCTGGTTGATCAGGTCCTTCATCATAATGTAAACCTGTTTTTTCTAAAACATCATAAATCATATCTACAGCACCAGCAACTTCTCTTTCCTGATCTGTATCTTCAATTCTTAAAATAAAATCCCCATCTTCATGTTTTGCAATTAAATATTCATATAAAGCTGTTCTAAGATTCCCAATATGCATATATCCTGTTGGACTTGGGGCAAATCTTGTTCGTATTTTACTCATTTTTATCTATCCTTCCTTATTTAATAATACAACACTTTGGGCAACAATACCTTCTTTTCTACCAATAAAGCCCATCTTTTCTCCTCTTGTGGCTTTAATATTCACCTGTGTGATGTCACAATGAAGAACTCGTGCAACATTTTCTTTCATTTGACGAATATGTGGTGCCATCTTTGGTTCTTCACATAAAATCAAACTATCAATATTACCAATAACATAGCCTTCTTGTTTCATCATATTGTAGGTATGTTCCAATAAAACCATAGATGAAATGCCTTTATATTTTGGATCAGTATCAGGAAAATGTTTCCCAATATCTCCTAGTCCCATCGCTCCAATAACACTTTCAATAATCGCATGAAGCAAAACATCAGCATCACTATGTCCTTTTAACCCTTTTTCATAAGGGATTTCCACACCACCTAAAATAAGTGGTCGTCCTTCAACCAACTGATGAATATCAATAGATTGTCCAATTCTCATCATGTTCATCACCCTTTCTGCCTTATTCTAGCATAAATATGGCTAATATACAAAACTATATCTTTAGAAACTGTTTTATATTTTCAAAAAATATGGTAAACTAAAGCATATATTGAAGGAAGGTTGGTTGGACTATGGATAATAACAAAGAAGTTATCAGTAAAAATTTTATTGAAAGAATTATAGATAAAGATTTAGAGGAAGGAACATATACAAAAGTAGCGACACGTTTTCCACCTGAACCTAATGGTTATTTACATATTGGTCATGCAAAGTCTATTTTATTAAATTATGGACTTGCTAAAAAATATAATGGAACATTTAATCTCCGTTTTGATGATACAAATCCAACAAAAGAAAAAACTGAGTTTGTAGATTCTATCATTAAAGATGTTGAATGGTTAGGTGCACATTATGATGGTGAAGTGAAATTTGCTTCTGATTATTTTCAACACATGTATGAAGCAGCTATCAAATTAATCAAAAAAGGAAAAGCCTATGTTTGTGATTTAACAGCTGAAGAAATTAAAGAATATCGTGGAACTTTAACAGAACCTGGTAAGAACTCACCTTATCGTGATCGTACTATTGAAGAAAATCTTGATTTATTTGAAAGAATGAAGAATGGAGAATTTGCTGATGGAAGTAAGGTTCTTCGTGCCAAAATTGATATGGCTTCTCCAAATATCAATATGCGTGATCCGATTATTTATCGTATTGCTAGAATGACACATCACAACACTGGTGATCAATGGTGCATTTATCCAATGTATGATTTTGCGCACCCTATCGAAGATGCGATTGAACATATTACGCATTCAATCTGTACATTAGAATTTGAAGATCATCGTCCACTTTATGATTGGGTTGTTCAAGAATTAGAATATCCTGAACCACCAAAACAGATTGAATTTGCAAAACTTTATTTAACAAATGTTGTGACTGGTAAACGTTATATTAAACGCTTGGTTGATCAAGGCATTGTCGATGGTTGGGATGATCCTCGTTTAGTCACAATTGCAGCTTTAAGACGACGTGGTTTTACACCTGAATCATTAAAAACATTTATGGATTTAGTTGGTGTCGCAAAAAGTAATTCATCTGTAGATTATGCGATGCTTGAATACTGTATTCGTGATGATTTAAAACCAAAAGCACCTCGTGTGATGGCTGTTTTAGATCCTATTAAACTTGTGATTGATAATTATCCTGAAGGACAGGTTGAATATTTAGATGCCCAAGTGAATATGGAGAATCCTGAATTAGGTATCAAACAAATTCCATTCTGTAAAGAACTTTGGATTGATCGTGATGATTTTATGGAAGAACCACCTAAAAAATACTTCCGTTTATTCCCAGGTAACGAAGTCCGTTTAATGAATGCATATTTTGTCAAATGCGTAAGCTATGAAAAAGATGAAAATGGCAAAGTTACTATCATCCATTGTACATATGATCCTATCACAAAAAACGGAACTGGATTTACAGGACGTAAAGTCAAAGGAACAATTCATTGGGTACCTGTACCATTTGCGAAAAAAGTCACTGCAAGATTATATGAAAACCTTGTTGATGAAGAAAAAGGTGTTTATAATGAAGATGGAAGTATGAATTTAAATCCTAACTCTTTAACAGTTGTAGAAGATTGTTATATTGAACCAGCAATTGAAGAAGCCAAACCAGGAGATGCATTCCAATTTGTAAGAAATGGATATTTCTGTGTTGATACAAAAGATTCTACAGACGAACATCTTGTTTTCAATAGAATTGTTTCATTAAAAAGTTCATTTAAATTACCAAAAAAATAGTTTTTTAAAAGCATGAAATGAAATTCATGCTTTTTTACTATATCACTGATTCTCTTTGATAATCAGTGATATCTCCTATTTTTTGATAAAGTTCTTCTACTGTCAATTGATGGTTATGAACAGCGAGAAGTTCTTTATCTGTCGCCCCAATCAATTCCACAAAAGTCACTTGACCATTTGGTGTCATGGTTGTTTTCAAATCGTTGTCAACAACAGTAATAAAACCCGTTAACATAGAAGTCTGTTTTATATCCACACCTTGTTTTTGTCCAGTATAGATATATTCATAAGGTCCAAAGACTTCTCCTTTTTGAAAAGTGATTCTAGCGAGTGTTTGAAGGATACCACAAATACCTTTGATTTCAGATTCCTCATCATCACTATAACCTTTCTTTAATTTCAAAGTAAATTCCATACCATACCCACTAATCTCTTGATTCTTAGATTCTTTCTCATAAAGTTCCGATAATCCAAAAGTCACAAAATGCCAATAGTCACCACCATCATAAATACTGATGCCATCTAATGGATCATTGCCACCTAATCTCCAACTCACCAACGTCCCATAATGCTTAGGATCTTTTTGATTAGGATATATCTTTTCACATACCTGAACAATTGCATCCCATCCTAATGTCGAAACATCTTTTGTTTCGACTTCTTTTTCTTTTTTGCTTTATCAAACAAACTCATAAAATCCCTCTTTTCTTCTTTTCACTATTATATCATACATCAAATAAAAAAAGCTCTATAAACCACGTGATTTAAAAGATTATATTATTACTTTTTGTTATTCAGCACTAATCAGCGTAAAGTTACATTGGTATGAAAATGGAAAGAATTTAAGCTTTGATGAACTAGTGACTTTTACTCAATCGATGCTTGCGACTGGATTGTTTGGTTTTATTGGCCAAGAATATATAAAAAATAAAACAGAGATAACAACATGAGTTGCATCTCTGTCAACAAACTACTTTATTCCAACTCAGGCTATGGTTCTCCGATTTCTAAATATAATATACCACATAACAATAATAAAATCAATGAACAGTAGTTTTGACTTTCGGTTTTTTGCATTCTTTTTTGAAGGGTATGTCTTGTTGTTTATTGTCATAACCCTTGTTTTCTTATCTATATCATCTTTTTTGTTTTTGTTCTCTTTTTATTGTAGCTGAAAAAGTGTCATTTTCATGACCTTTTTTATTATTTACTATATGTTCATTTTATAGTTTCAGTTGTAGCTGCCTGTATTCCTGCTTCTCTCTTATATTTTGAAACTCCTTGATTCCCTTTTGTGCATATTTTAATATTTCCTGTATCCCTTTACTGATCTGATAGCACCAGTAATATCTCTTTCCTTTAAGCGATTTGCTTCTCTCTATCATCTTTATGACCAGTAATTTCTTGTCTACTTTCTCTGCCAACAGTGTTATATGCCCTATATGCATCATCAATATCGTATTCAATACATTTATTGATTTCATTGTCCTTACTCTTATATTTTCAAAACCATACTGATTCTTTTTGAATCTGAATTTCTCCTCGATTCGCCACCTTGACATATATGCCCTCACTATCTTATGCACATCTCTTTTATTCCTGATCTCTCTATTCGTTAAAAGCATCATCGGTTTTTCTTCACTTAATCCATACACAATGACTAGATTTAATATCCTTCCCTTTTGTGATGGCAGTTCCACTCTCGTATGTGATACATAGACTTCACTATCTTCCTTAGAAAAATACATGTTCATCTTAATCTTGCCTTTTCTTCTTTTGGCGATTTCTCCTACTTTCTTTGGCTTCCCTTTAAACAATAATGTTCTATTTTCTTTGAGTCTGATGATGAAATCATCTGCATTATGATTTTCATCTATGAAGTAATCATAAAATACATTGGCATCATATCCTCTGTCACATACAAATGTACATCTTTCAGGAATGAGAGATTTGACATATTTTATGCTCTTTATTGTTTCATCGTTCATTGACCTGAATCCTTCACTTTCAGTTGAATAGATATGGCTATACAAAGATATTGGATGATGTTGATCCTGTGTGAGGGCAGTTGCCTCACATACATGGTATCCAGGATAAATGTCATCCTTAAGTGAGGAAGCATCCCTGACCATACAAAGATCTTCAAATTTTCTTCCATATTTTTTGATGATTTCACTGTTATCAAGTAAAATGATCCTGTCTTCGCTAAGATGCTTGATAACCATATCATTATAATTGGATTTCATTTGGTTCATTGCTTCATCATCAAATTGAGCCAAATGATTGGATAATCTGTCAATTGTATAATTGAGCTTGATATTTTCATCAAGAGCTCTGGCAATATCGCTAAGTAGAACACTTTGACTTCTTGCAAGACCAAACATCATGTCCATGACAAACTTGGCAGCAGGTTTATCAAGACTGTCTGATAATTTATTAGAAAAATTGACAATTTCTCTTTTCGTTTCATATAGATCTGTGGTAAAATAACTCATGGAAAATCCCTCCTAAATTTTGTTTATTGATCTAAAATTATTATAACATTTAAGAGGCTGATTTTCCTTATAAATAAAGCAAAACAGGCAATTTGTGAATAACTTTTTACCTGTTTTTTATTTTTTTACCGAAACTCAAAACAGTAGTTTGTCATATATAAGTATGTTATAACATAGGATTTTTATTCTATGAAATGATAATATATATAAAATCCTCATTTAACCAATATTATGAAGTTATAGATTTGATAGCATTTCTCGTTTGACTGATGATTGTTTCTTCTTTTTCTTTTTTCCTGATAAACTTTTTGATATATTCTTTGCATTTGTAAATCAGTTAACGCTATGCGTTTGGCACATTCTTTCAATTCATCTTGAATATCCTTTGAAATTGCTCTTTTATTTTTATAAAGCAAATCATGTTCTAAACTTGCCCAACAATCCATCGCAATCGTTCTAAGTTGAATTTCTACTGGTATTTTCATTAAACCATTTTGACAATAGATAGATACTTCAACAACCAAATGTAAAGACTGATATCCACTTTCTTTAGGATAATCAATATAATTCACTGTCTTTAATAAATGAATATCTTCGTGCATGATAAACAATTGGGAAATATACTGAATATCATTGATATAATGACAAATGACTCTTAATCCTGCAATATCATAAAGTTTCTTTAATGAATCTAGCGTATTTGAATAATGTTTACGCTCTATCTTTTCTTCAATACTTTCAAGTGATTTTATTCTTGATTGAATCTGATGAATAGGACTATATCCATGTTCACACTTTAATTCATCATCAATGCCTTCAAGTTTTGCTTTTACTAAATTAACTGCACTACGATAAGGTTGCATATAGTCCCAATAATTTTTATAATCTTTAAATAATTTCATTTTTTTATCACCTATCATTATGATAGATGTCTAATTCAATAAAATCATCATGTAAAAATGTGAAATGTTGTGCTAATCCTTATTCAACATATAATCAGTAATATTTAAACCATTTTTCATGGCATATAAAACATTATCTTTATCTTCAATACAAGGAACTTTAGCTTCTAAAATAGCTCCAATATATCTTGAATCATCGTCTAAAATCATCGGCCAAAAGAAATAAAACTTGTTGCCATCACTGAAATGAAATTCAAAGTCCATTACATAAACATCGATAGCCATTGGCGCACCAATACCCATATACTTAAGATTAGTATAAATACATACTTTTGTAATATCTTCATAACGATAAAACTTCATAATATCTTTATCCTTATTCATTAATACTGCAATAAAATATTTAAGATTCGCTTTCAAGCCTTTAAATTGATAATAACGTATCCCTTCACTTAAAAACTCCACAGATTGATCTAAAGAATTATCCATCATCATTGCAAATGTTCTGGCGAATGCAGTGGCAATCATTAGCACAAACAATCCTAAAAAGAAACATATAAAGACAATAATTCGTACGATAATAGGATCAATCACTATTGATAACCATACTGTAAAAGCTGCTGATAATGCTAGAGAACTTCCTCCTGCCGCCAACATCTGTCTTTTGGCCCACGCTTTCGTTAATTTTCTTCCTAAAGATACAGCTTTGGTTGTTTTTTGATATCCAAGTTTCCAATTCTTTGTATTAACTTCTATATTTTCTAAACCTGGTATCAATGGTAAATCTTTATCACGGTAAGCATCTATAGCTTGTTTCATTTCTTTCATACTTTCTATTTGTTTTTCCAAATGAACCTGATTCACTTCTAAACATTCATGGAAATCTAAATCACCATTGATAATTGCTTTGACATCGTCTATAGAAATATTTAACCCTCTTAAAAACTTCACTAGCTTTAATGTTTGAACATCCTCATCACTATAATTACGATAACCATTACTATCTCTTTGAGGTGTAATCAAACCTTCTTTTTCATAATAACGAATCGTATGTTTAGATAGCTTTAATTCCTTTTCTAAATCACTTGTTTTCATAATCTATCCTTCCCTTCATCTTATCAAATATATTATAAATCTTGTTTATTTTCATTCATCATGTAATCTGTTATATTTAAACCATTTTTCATAGCATATAAAATGTGATCTTTATCTTCAATACATGAAACTTTAGCCTCTAAAATTGTCGCAATATATCTTGAATCATCATCTAAAATCATTGGATAGTAGAAATAAAACTTTTGTCCATCATGAAATTCAAATTCAAAATCAACAACATAATTTTCATATGCAATTGGTGAAACAAGTTTCATATATCGTTTTTGAGCAAACAATGAAACCTTACGAATATCTTCATAACGATAATGTTGCATAAATTTTTCATCTTTACCAAATAATACTGCAAAGAAATATCGAATATTCTTGATTGGATTTTTAAATTGATAATAGCGTATACCATCATCTAAAAACTCTATGGATTGATTTAAGGTTTGATCTAACATGGCTGAACTTGTACTCTTATAAGAAAAAGCTATAATAAACAGTTGCATAATTATAAACACAATGAAGTAAATCAAAACCTTCATCCATATTGGATAATCATCTGATATAAACCACATAGAAATAAGCAATGACATCAAAGCACCTACAATCATACCATAAACAATTTGTCTTTTAGCCCAAGATTTTGTAAGTTTTCTACCAATAGATACAGCTTTTGTTGTTTTTTGAAAACCTAATTTCCAGTTCTTTGTATTGACTTCTATATTTTCTAAAGCTGGAATCAAAGGCAAATCTTTATCATGATAGTTATCTATTGTCTTTTTGACTTCTTTCATGCTTTCTATTTGATTTTCTAAATGAATTTGATTGACTTTTAAACATTCATGAAAATCTAATTGCCCTTGAATAATCGCTTTGACATCATCAATAGAAATATTTAAACCTCTTAAAAACTTCACTAACTTTAATGTTTGAAGATCTTCCTCACTATAACGACGATAACCATTATCATCTCTTTGTGGTGTAATCAAACCTTCTTTTTCATAATAACGAATCGTATGCTTAGATAAACCTAATTCTTTTTCTAAATCACTTGTTTTCATATAAATCCTTCCTTTCTACAACCTCATTGAACACTATAGAGTCGCTCTACAGTCAAGAGTTTTTTTATTTTTATTGAATTTTTTTCACTTTTTCCATACTTATGATAAAATAATCTTATAAAACAAAGAAAGGAGAACAATTTATGAAAAAAATAATATTATGCTGTAAAGCTGGAGTGACTTCTAATATGTTTGCCTCTGCCTTAAAAGATGAAGCTTCTAAAATAGGAGTTGAAATCATTATATGGGCAACAACTGAAACAATGATTGAATATTCTATTGAACAGGCAGATATCATTTTAGTGACTCCTCAATTAAGAAGTTCAATTGGAAAATTTGAAGATCTCGCAAGACCTGAAACTCCAGTTATTTTAATTAGCGATGAAGATTTCACTCAATTCAATGCTAAAAAAGTTCTTGAAGAAGCATTAGCTCAAATTTAGAACTACAATTATTATATCATATTATAAAAATAACTACCTTGATTTTGAGGTAGCTATTTTTATTTAAAATCAACTTTCAAAGGACAACATAGCATTAAGTGATTACAAATCGTTATGATTATGTTAGGTTTTCTAACATTTATTGTGACATTCTTAAATGTTATAATAAAATTGCTTCTTATTATTATTGATAAAAGCATAAAAAAATAACTGCCTCTAGCCACGGAAAAGTTTAGGCAGTTATTTCGAACTTATAAATCCAAGGCTTAACCACTATATCAGTTGTTCCTTTTCATTTACATTATAAATCATGACTTCATTGAAGTCAATAAAATTTGCTAAAAGAATATTTTATAAAGAATCAGCCGGAAATATTATTCCTGCTTTTTTTCTAGCAATTGTTTGAATTTTACTGACAGTTAAACTATGTTCTAACATTTTATAACATCTTTCATAATCTTTATGTTGAAACATTTCTATAAAAGCTAACCATTCTTCATACATGACATGATGATTATGTCCATGAATATTGATTTGTGTTCCGTCATTTTTGATTAGTTTTATATCTTTAATTTGACTGACAGGACTTTCAATACATAAACTTCCCTGAGTGCCTTGTATAATATTAACAGAAGATGCTTGATAATCTTTTGCTGATACACAAACACATTGAAAATGAGGATAATGCATAATCAGAACACCTGATGTATCTATATGTTTTTCTATATGAGGATAATACAAAACATCTGTTGGTTCTCCAAATAATCCTACAATAAAATGAATTTGATAAATGTTAAGATCCATTAAAGCTCCACCTGATTTTTGATAATCAAAAACAGGTAAAACTTCCCCTTTAAAAAAGCATCATAACGTGATGAATATTGACAAAATTGACATGTTACAGTTTGAATATTACCTATATCATTCAAAATTTTTTTGATATAGACATATTGTGATAAGTACTGATTTGTAATCGCCTCCCATATCAACAAATGATTTTTTATAGCTAATGTTTGCAATGTTTTAGCTTCTTTATATGTTGAAGCCATTGGCTTTTCAATAATCACATGTTTTTGATGTTCTAATGCTTGTTTTGCATATTCATAATGAAGATGGTTTGGTAATGCTATATAAATAGTATCTACTTGTGAATCTTTTAATAAATCTTGATAATTGGTAGAATAACGTTGAAACCCATATTTTTTAGCCAACATTTTAAGTTTTTCTTCACTTCTTAATGTACCAGAAATATGAATACATTCTATATCTTTTAATTCATGAACAAAGGAAAGGAATTCCTTACAATCATGCCACTTCCAACAATTCCTAATTTCATCTTTTCACCTCTTTTGTGCAGATATCAACAACATCATTGGTCTACGTAATTCATCTTGCATACCTTCTATATCCATCATTTCTAAAGATGGTTGAGGTTCTATAACATTTAAAATTGTCAATCCATTTTAGATTAATGTTTCTAGATAAATCGTTAATGTGCGATGATATTTGATAACTTTTTGTAAAAAAATTTCTATTTCCATTATAAACCACAGCTACTTCAATATATTGATAAACCAATTGTGACAATTCCGACAACGGATTATGCCTATCATCGTTATTGATATGCGTGACTATGGAATGATGAAGTCATACTTTTGAAATTATTCTTTCCAGTTATATCTTTATTCAATATAATGCGCAAAGCGTTCTTCTAAATTCTTTTCATAATCTCTATTAAAATAACTTGCATAAATACAATCTAATAAATATTGTAAAGAAACACGTGATGAAAAGGAAGCAATCTTTTCTTCAGAATCTTCATATGGAGAAAAATACAAATGATAATCTACATCTTTAGCAAAATCTATTTCAATCATTGATGAAATCAAAATCATTGTGACTTCCTTTTTCTTAAGAACCTTGACTAATTCAGCCATCTGTGGTGTTCTGCCAGCATAGCTAATCAACATCACAACGTCCCCTTTTTGACATGAGTTTGCATACCAATGCTGATAATATCTTTCCGTAGCCACATCAATATGGATACCTATCTCTAACATATTCTGTTGAAAACACTCTCCACAAAATAGTTTCCAACAGATGGAAAGACCACAATGTGGTCGGCATTATATAAAGCTTGAACAACTTTTAAAAAACATCTAAATCAATCATTTCAATGGTTGATTGAATCGTTTGATTATATAATGCATACATCTTTTCCATTATTTGATAGTGAGTATCTTTCTTTTGAAATGGATAATTATAATCAACCTCTTTATCTTTACGTTAATAATTTTCTAATTGTAAAGAAATCTCAACTTTTAACTGATTAAAACCAGATAATCCTAATTTTTCAATAACTCTGTAAATGGCTGAAACAGACACATAACTCTTTTTTGCAATATATTGTACATCATATTGAACAATATCATGAGGATGATTTAATATATACTCAGCAAATACTTTTTCTCCTTCTGTAAAATGTTTTTCTTGTTTAATCTTAGTAAAAATATTCATCATTTTCACCTATTGTTTTGTCATTGTTTCATAATAACGTAATTTCTTATCAATATTATTTTGATAATCCAATCTAAAATAACAAGTATATAAACAATCTAGTAAATACAATAAAGATAAGCGTGTCGCAAAAGAAGAAATCTTATTATAGTGATCTTCATATGAACTCATATATAAAATATGCTGAGCATATTTTTCTAATGGATTTTCTAAAGTTGATGTGATTAAAATAATTGGTGTTTTATTTTTCTTTAATAAATGGGTAATATGTTCAGCTGAAGTTCCTCTTGCACCAAAAGAAATCACAATGGCGACATGTTTGGCATCACTACTTACCGCAAGTAAATTTTGTTGATAATCTTCAATAGGTACATTGACATAAATACCAATTTCTTGCATCTGAAATTTAAAATTTTGGGCAAAATAGATATTTCCAGCTGATGTATACACATCAATATACTGTGCTTTTTTAAGTAGACTGGCTGATAAACGTAATTGTTCTAAATCAAGCAAATTCAATGTTGAAGTGACTGTTTGTTGATAAACATCTTTTAATTTATGCGCAATCTGATACTGTGTTTCATTTTGCTTGATAGGATAATTATAATCAAAATCATCAGCTTCTTTTAAATAATCCTCAATCGAAGCTGATACTTGAAGTTTTAAATCTGATAATCCTGCAATGCCTAATTTATGACATAAACGATAGATTGTTGACATGGATACATAACATTCTTCAGCAATCTGAGAAGCATTATATTTAATAAAATCATCAGTATGTTGTTTCATATAATCAACAAGTATTTTTTCATTATCTGTTAAGTCAATCACTTGATCAAGTTTATTAAAAATGTTCATAAGCTTCACCTCATGAACATTATAATCAATATTTTATGAATATACAATTTATTTTATTTCTGGCATATATTTGTAAATAGATTTTGCAATACCATCTTCATCATTAGATAAAGTCACATCATCCGCAATCGCTTTTAAATCTTCCACAGCATTAGCCATAGCCACACCGATACCTGCATATTTGACCATTGAAGTATCATTATGCCCATCTCCAAAAGCCATCATTTCTTCTTGTTTATAACCCATTGGTTTTAAAACAATATCTAAAGCTTTGGCTTTATCAATACCCTTTGCTGTAAATTCAAAATAGAAAGGTCCTGTAAACATACAGCTTAATGTATCAATAAATGGTGCTTGCATCTCTTTGTAGTGTTCCTGTAAATATTCAGGGTCAGATGTTGTTAAAATTTTGTTTAATGGAAAATCAACAAAAGCAGCTAAATCATCCACTTCACATAATTTATATTTTCCACCACGAGATTCATATTCCATAACATTAAATGGTCCACCATTAAATTGAATGATGTTATCATAGACATTTGTGACATACATATATTCACCATGATCAATCATTGGACGAACACGATCAAATTTTTTCATATGTTCTAAAACAGCTTTGGCTTCTTCAATGCTTAAAGCTTGATTGAATAAAACTTCTTCGCTTTGGCAGTCCACAACTTTAGCTCCATTATAACAAACCAATAATCCATTATGTTTATCCATTTGTAATTCTTTTGATAAATCTCTTAAACCAGATGTTGGTCTACCAGATGCTAAAATTAAGATTGCTCCTGCATCTTGTGCTTTTAATAATGCTTCTTTTGTTTCTGGTGTCACTACTTTTTGACTATTTGTGAGTGTCCCATCTACATCCATAATAATCACTTTTATTGTCATATCATTTTCCTCCTCATATGATTTTATTTTATCATTTTTTTATAGTGACACAAGAAAACAAACACAAGATGAAAAAAACGTATCATAACTTTTTAAAATGACTATCTTTTCAAGAAAATTTTTATCAAATCAATAACTTGTTTTTTTAGCCTTTTCCTTCCATAAATCAATATCAGCATTTATCTTTTGACAATATTGTTCCATTGTTTCAACTGCATCCTCACCAACAGGCAAATGTAATGGTGAGCATGAACTATTAACAACTTTTAACAACAATGCAGCTAATTTATCTGGATCACCCATTTGTTGATGTTGACGAGCATTTTCTACAAATTCAGTTTGCTATCTGATTACATCATAATCACAAACATGTTGATCAACCTCTGTTTTCCAAACTCCTTGATCATAAAAACCAGTTCTAAACAAACCATGTGCTACATTTGTCACTTTTATGCCAAAGGGTTCAACTTCAAATGCTAAAGAAGTTGAAAAACCTGTGACAGCAAACTTTGACGTATGATAGACAACTGGTCCAACACCATATCCAGCTGCTGAAGCTATATTAATAATATGCTCTTTTTGTTGTTTTCGCATTACGGGTAAAACAGCACGTGTTACTCTCATCATTCCAAATAAATTCACTTCAAATATTTGTTTAATCATTTCTTCACTTGTTTCTTCAAAATTTGTAATAACTGCAAATCCTGCATTATTTACAAGAATATCAATCTTTCCAAATTTCTCTATTGCTTTTGCTACCATTTCTTCATAAATCTTTTGATTTAGCCATGAAACATCTAACTTAAAAACCATCAATCTATCCAATAATTCTTCTGAAACTTCAATAGCTTTTACATCTCTTACTGTTGCTACAACACAGTCACCATTTTTTAAAGCACATTGAAGGATGGCTTTCCCTATTCCTTTACTTGCCCCTGTAATGAGCCAAACTTTTGTTTCTTGATTCATAAGCTTATAAAGGCAACTTTGCCAATTCTTCTTGAGTCCAATGTTCACCATTGGCTTTTCTAAAAAATTTATGTTGGCTATCAATAATACTGCAAGATCTTGCAAAGGAACAAATATCTGATGAACGAATATATAAATATTTTCCAGTAATATGTTGAGAGGTATCACTCGCTAAATACAGAACAACATCACTAATATGTTCAGCACTTTGATAACCATCTGTATATGGTAAACCATCTCCCATATCTACAAATTGTGTTGCTGAGGTATTTAATTTGGAAATAGCTGCAGGCATAATTGCATTCACACGAATGTGATCATTAGCCAATCCAACTGATAAATGTTGTGTAAATCCTAAGATTGCTGCTTTGATAGAACCATATAATAATTGCCAACCTTGTGCGCCTTCACCACCAAAAGCACTAGGTGAAGAAAAGTTAATAATACTTCCACCATTTCCTTGTTTTCTCATTTCCTTAACGGCTGCTTGGGTACAAGCAAAATGTCCTTTCATATGCACTTGATACAAAGAATCAAGCTGTTCCTCCGTTGCTTCTTCAATCAATCCACCAATATGATTTCCTGCAGTATTCACAAGAATATCAATTTTTCCAAAATGATCAATACATGTCTGAATAATATTTTTTCCACCTTCCATAGTTGCTACACTATCATAATTTGCTACCGCCTGACCACCATTTTCAACAATTTGTTGAACAACAGTATCAGCCATCTTTGTCCCATCTTCATATTGTGCAAAATCATTCACAACAACACTTGCACCTTCACTAGCAAATGCCAATGCAATGGCACGACCAATTCCACAATCTCCACCTGCTCCAGTCACAACAGCTGCTTTTCCTTTTAATAATTGTCCCATCTGAAATTCCTCCTTGTGATTTCTTCTCATTTTAATATATCAAATTTATTTTTTTACTCATAGGGACACTTTATAAAATCGTAACCCTCATTGTCTTTATCTTTTGATAGTGATAAGATAATTTCAAAGAGGTGTTAAAAATGGAAATTAAGGATACAAAAACATTATTATCTCAGTCACTTATGTCTTTACTTCAAACAAAGAAATTAGATCAAATTCGTGTTTATGAAATATGTCAAGAATGTGGTTTAAGTAAAAAAGCCTTTTATTATCATTTTCAAGATAAATATGATTTAGCAACCTATATGACCAATGAAATCGAATCTGAAAATATCAAAGATTTTTTATATACAGATAGCATTTATAAAGATATTTGTTTAGGAAATCCCTTATTATTGCATGTTGTAGAGGGATCTGAAGAATTATTAAGTAAAAGAGTTCAATTATGGTTAAAACAATATCCACCTATCATTGGGTATCATATGTTTATTCATTGTCATGATAAAAATAATCCTAATAATTATCGCCATGAATGTGAATGCATAGGAAGAAAGAAATTGCTTGAAGACATTTTCCAAAAACTTCATCTTCAAATGGATGATAAATTCATTGATTTAGCTGTTACTTCTCTTACAAGTATTGCAGATTATTATTATAGTCGTTGGAATTATCAAAATGATTATAATGAAACCGAAGGCAATGAACTCATTATAACATCCATTAATATGTTAAATTTTTGGATTCAAACAGCTAAAAGAAAAGATCAATCTTGTTTAGATTAATCTATAAAACTCAGTTCTTATTGAAGTATTCAGCAATCTTTCAATGTGTATAAGTACTATTTTCAATCTTTGTCTTGGTAACCTTTGAATGAATGAAAGTGATATTTATAAAATATGAGGCTCATTAAAAATAGTCCTTTTTGAAGGACTATAAATATTCAAATACATCTAATAATGTATCAATACATGTAATTTCAGGATCATCTATATCCTTATGTCCAATTAAGAAAGCTCTCATACCAACACTTTTCGCTGATTGCATATCTTTATTATAACTATCACCAATATAAACAGCTTCATCAGCTTTCAATTTTGTGATTTCTAATGCTTTTTCAAACATTTCTTTCGCTGGTTTATAATAATGTGTGGTTTCACTTGATATAATAGCTTTTGGTTCAAGTTCTAAGTTTTTCATACTTTCTTCAACATAAGTCAAATCATTATTTGTAATAATATAAATAGGTAAAGGACATTGTTCAAAGAAATCATAAGAATCATCATAAGCAGGTGTATGAATCCAATGTTGAACAAGCAAGTCACAATATTGACGACTATCTCCTTCTAATCCTATTTCATCTTTAATCTTTTCAAATGCTTCTAAAGCTATATCATATTCTTTTTTATAATTTTCTCCATTATATTGAGCAATCAATTCATCATGTTTTTGATACCATAATTCCCCAATCTTTTGAGCATCTTTCTCTTTGGAATTTTCAACACATACATCCATTAATTTTGTTAACCATTCACTTTGTTCATATACCAATGTTCCCATATGATCAATAAATATCGCCTTTAACATGTTGACCCTCCTATCAATTCATTTGGTTTATCAATTGTACAAATCTTTTGCAATTTGATACGTGTTGCTTCTACGATTTGTGGATCACAGATACGACCCTGTGATGGACAAACAGATACACAACGCATACATGAAATACAGTTTTCATCTGTTGAATCTAAATGCAAAAGATCAATAGCTCCCACTGGACAAAGTTTAGCACATATTCCACATTTTGTACACTGAGAAGTCACTGTTGGTTTCAAACCACCTTTAAATTCTTTATATGGTTTATGGCCAGGAACATCAATAGGATGGAGATTATTTTGGAGTTGATTAACAAGTTCTTGAATCTGTTGATAATCTTGTTGATTGGGTCTACCTTTCGCATATTCGTGCACAATAGAATGTTCACAAACCACAGCCATTGCCCCAACACATACAAAATCTAATGATTCAAGTGTATCTTTTAATTCAAGAAATGTATCATCATAATGTCTATTACCATATGTCACCACAAGAATAACTGGCGTTTGATGTCCTTTTAATAATTGTAGTCTTTGAATTGCAATTGTTGGTACTCTTCCACCAAAAGAAGGAACACCGACAATACATAATTCATCCTGTTGAAATTCATGCGATGAAAAATCTCGTTTTGATAAATCATATTCTAATAAAGGTTCTTCCCATTGTTCACCTATAAATCGAACAACTTTTTGTGTACTTCCTGTTCCACTAAAATATATCAAATGTATAGCCATATCTAAGCCCCCTAGGACTATTTTATCATATTTCTTTCAACATTCCATAATCAAATCAATAAAAACATATTTATTGCTGTGTTTGATGAAGATAAACTTCCGTTCCCCACTTTCCTAATGACTCTAAAGCAGGTGTTAAGTTTTGACCTAACTTGGATAATGAGTATTCAACATGTGGTGGAATTTCCTCAAATTGCTTTCTCATAACAATACCATCTTTTTCAAGTTCTTGTAAATTTTTTGAAAGCATAATAGCTGAAATATCTCCAACTTTTCTTTGAAGTTCATTAAAGCGAATAGTCTTTTCTTGGGATAATACATAAATGATATATAATTTCCATTTTCCTGATAAAACTGTTAATGCATATTTGACTGGACAATCTTTCATAATAAGCCTCCTTTACACTAAGAAAAATTTCAGTACTTGTATTTATTTTATTGATAAGCTAATATTACTACGTCAAACCAAATAAGTAAAGAAAGAGAGGTTTTTATATGAAAACATTAGACACAATTCAAAAAAGAAAAAGTCCAGAAACTTTTTTATCCACACCGATTTCTACAAATGATATGCAAACAATTGTTGAAGCTGGACTCTATGCACCAATTTTTGGAAAAATTCATTTTACAGTCATCAATGACAAAGAAATGATAAATAAAATCAATATTGTCACTTTAGAAATGATGAAAAATTCTGGAAATGAATTTGCTAAAGCGATGGCAAATCAGCCAGGGTATAATGCTACCAGAAATGCACCTACTGTTGTTGTTTTATCAGCACTTGGAGGCAATGATGAAAATGGATTTAATATGGCAAATGTTTCATGTGCAGCCCAAAATATGTTATTAGCGGCTACTGAACTAGGAATAGGTTCAAGATTTGCCATGGGACCTATTATGGCTTTTAGCCAAGAATCTATTCTTCAAATGTTGCATTTACCTGATGGTTACACACCCCTTGTCATGGTTTTATTAGGAAATATTGATGATTCATTTGAGAAACGCCATAAAGAAGCTGATAATATTTCTTATATTGATGCGCAATTGTAAGTGAAAAGCTGTAGGAAATAACTTTAAAAGTTATTCCTTACAGCCTTATTTTTTGTATTTATAATTGTATGCTGCTGTAACGAAACCTTGAAAAATAGGTTCACTACGATTAGGTCTTGAAGCAAATTCAGGATGGAATTGACAAGCCACAAAATAAGGATGATCTTTTAACTCAACAATTTCCACTAAATTTCTTTCTGGATTAATACCTGATACAGTTAAACCATGTTCTTCTAACATTTCTCGATATTTATTATTAAATTCATAACGATGTCTATGTCTTTGTTGAATCATATCTTGATTATATAATTCATGAACTTTTGTACCTGGAAGCAATTGACAATCATAATTTCCTAATCTTTGTGTACCACCCATATCATCTAGTGTCTGATCACTCATTAAATGAATTAAAGGTGTTTCACACATATCATCAAATTCTACTGAATTAACATCTGGCAACTGACATACATTTCTCGCAAATTCAATTGAAGCCAATTGCATACCTAAACAAATACCTAAAAATGGAATCTTTTGTTCTCTTGCATAACGAATCGCTTTAATCATACCTTCAATACCACGTTGTCCAAAACCTCCAGGAACTAAAATACCATCTGCTCCTGCAAGCATTTCAGCCACATTGTCATCATGAATTTCTTCAGCATTTACCCATTCAATATGCACAACACTGTTTTCATAATATCCAGCATGACGTAAAGCTTCATTCACTGATAAATAAGCATCAGGTAATTGTACATATTTACCAACCATTTTGATTGTTAATTCTTTGTTTAAGCCTTTGACACGTTGAATTAATTCTTGCCATTCTTGCATATTCGCTTTTGGTGCTTCTAATCTTAAATGATCTAATACTAAATCATCCATATGTTGATCCAATAACATCATTGGTAATTCATACAAAACATCAACATCATAGTTTGAAATAACAGCTTCTGTTGGTACATTACAGAATAAAGAAATCTTTTCTTTTAATTCCTGATCAATATGTTTCTCACTACGACAAACAATAATATCTGGTTGAATCCCATAACCTCTTAATTCTTTAACACTATGTTGTGTTGGTTTGGTTTTCACTTCATGACTGGCACCAATATAAGGTAATAATGTTGTATGTATATAAAGAGTGTTTTTATATCCCAAGTCCAAACGTACTTGTCTAATGGCTTCAATAAACGGTAAACTTTCAATATCTCCAACCGTTCCACCGATTTCAGTAATCACAATATCAGCTTGACTACTTTTGGCAGCTGCATAAATTTTTGCTTTAATTTCATTAGTGATATGAGGTACAACTTGTACTGTTGCGCCTAAATAATCACCACGACGTTCTTTAGAAATCACATCGCTATATATTCTTCCTGTTGTAATTGATGAGCTGCGATTTAATTCTTCATCAATAAAACGTTCATAATGTCCTAAGTCTAAATCTGTTTCTGCCCCATCAGCAGTCACAAAAACTTCCCCATGTTGGAATGGTGACATTGTTCCTGGATCTACATTAATATAAGGATCTAATTTTTGCATAAATACTTTTAATCCACGTTGTTTTAACAATCTTCCTAAAGATGCAGCTGTTAATCCTTTTCCAAGTCCTGAAACAACTCCACCTGTTACAAATATAAATTTTGCCATCGTTTTCATCTCCTTTAATTTCAAATAAAAAAGCGCTCTGACGGAAAGCCAGAGTGCCCTTTCTTATTCTAACAAAAAAGAATTATCGTTTCAATCATTTTTTATTATTTATTCAATTCCATATTCTATCAATGAATCAGCTAATGTTTCTAGTATATAAATAACAGGAACTTGTGTCGCTGAACTATAAAAATATTGATTACGATCACTTGGCACATAATAACAAATAGCTAAATCAGCCATTTTAGCTGCAGATGAAGACGCACTATTAGCAATCACGATTACACGAATACCATCATTTTTCAACGCAATAATACGTTCTATAATCTTATCTGTTTCTCCTGATACCGTTAAAACAATGGCACAATCATTTTTATCATAAATATTCGTACGCATACTAAAATCATCACAAACTGCACTTCTTTTTCCCTTACGATTAAATAAGTAACTGGCAAACTTAGCAATGGCTCCTGAAATGCCTATACCAAAAATAAAACTTCTTGACTTTTGACAATCATTTGCACAGCCTGATTTATTGTTTCATCAAATTCTTTATTATCTACTTTTTGAAAATAATCTAAAATATAATTTAATTTATTTTCTTTATGATGTAAATGATTTTTATTTTCCATTTTAATAGCTGTTTTCCACTCTACAAAACCATCAAAACCAATCTTTTGGGCTGTACGTGTGACCATGGATGGTGAGACATGAATCACATCTGCTACATCCTTTAATTTCATTCTCACAACCTCATCACGATGAGCTTCAACATAATGATAAATCGCCATTTCTAAATCATTGAGTGTATTCAATTTTTCAATTGTAATCATCAAATCACCCCTTATAAAGAAAAAACTGAACCCTTAAGTTCAGTTTAAATAAGTTTTAAGAAAGTTTCAATTGTTTTTTACGTATTTTTTTATTCTTCTTCACTTCATATGCATATTGTGGTGATTTGATATCAACCACTAAAGTTTTTGCGACAATATCATGTAAAGATTTCTTAGATTGAAAAACAAACACACAAATCACAGAAATTAAACTAATAACTATACCAATATAAGCATACAATGAAGCAAAGTTAAATCCTGTCACAACATTAATCATTTGATGTAACATATTACTTGCAGTGTAAATACTTCCTTCAACCAATAAAATCATAATTCCTTGTCTTATAAGAAGTTGTTTAACAGTTATATCATCATAGTGATCACCAACGATTTTTAAGCCTAAGAATTTCTTACCTAAAGTTTGACCTTTTGTATAAAGTGGAATACCAATATAATAGAGTAAACTCACTGAAAAAGATAAGCACCCTGCAATCAACTGATAAGAGCCCTCAAAAATAGTAATCACTTGTGGTATGTATGAGGCATCTTCATGTAAAGACATATAAAGAAGGATAAGAGGAATAGATGCTAATGCACCTCCTAAATACCAATCAATAGCGTATGCGATAAATCTTTTGATATAACTCGTTGAATTTTTAGATTCATTTCTTAATTGATTAAAAAAGTTTTTCATTTGACATCTATTCCTTTCCTTCCTTATTCTTGATTTAAAAACTGATATAATGCACCTACTAAATTAGCATCATTACGATAATAACATGGTTCAATGACTGGTTTGACATAATAGTCATTGTTTTCAAATATTTCATTATTAATTTCTTCAATATATTCAAAGAGAATAGGTTGAGCACTAATACCACCACCAATAACAAATTTTTCAGGATCTAAAACACATTGTAAACTATAAATGCGTTTCACTAAGATTCTTACAAAATCTTTAATGGCTTCTTGAACTTTTGAATGACCTTGATTGGCCATTTCAAAGATTTGCACACCATTATATTCTTGATCTGTACCAAGACACTTTTGCACACATTTTAACAAACCAAGAATACCATTGGTTGCCCACCAAAAATCTTCACCTTCTATTCCTTGAGAGAAAATCATTGAAAATTCTCCACCAAAGAAATGCTTTCCATATTGTACCTCACCTTGTGATATGACACAACCTCCAATAGCTGTTCCTAAAACAATGACAACACCCTCTTCAATGCCCTTTAAATTTCCAAAACCAAGTTCAGCTGCTCCTGCACATTTGGCATCATTACCAATTGTAATAGGACAAGGACAACGTTGTTGGAGTTTTTCTTTCATTGGAATCTCACGAATATAAGACAACACACCACCGGTAAAACAATAACCACTTTGAGGATCTAAGATACCTGGCATAGAAATAGCTATTCCTTCAATACAATCTTGATAGCGATCATAGAGCTGTCCTATTGTTTCAATAAAATGTTCTAAGGTATCTTGTGGTGTTGGTATTGAACCACGTTCTTCAATATGAGCCTGTTCATTCATCAAAGCATATTTAATAGAACTGCCACCCACATCCAAAACAAGATATTTCATTATAACTTTTCTCCATTACTTGCTATGACTTGTTTATACCATTCAAAAGAATCCTTTTTATATCGTGTTAAAGTTCCTGAACCATCATTATTTTTATCAACATAGATAAAACCATAACGTTTTTTCATTTCTCCAGTAGAGAAACTGACACAATCAATGCATCCCCATACTGTATATCCTAAAACTTCAACACCATCAACATCAATAGCTTTTTTCATTTCTATAATATGTTCTTTTAAGTAATTGATACGATATTGGTCGTGAACTTGATGATTTTCTTCTAAAACATCAATAGCACCAAAACCATTTTCTACAATAAATAATGGAATCTGATAACGATCATATAACCAGTTTAAAGTATATCTTAAACCTTTGGCATCAATTGGCCAACCCCATTTTGTTTTTGGAATATATGGATTATCACATAAATCAGTTGCTTCATTGTAGTCAAGATTTTCATTACCATCGCCTTTTGTCGCAAAAGACATATAATAACTGAGTCCAATATAATCAACACAACCTTGTTTTAAAGCCTCTAAATCTTCTTGTGTGATATCCATAGCATATCCTTTACGTTTAAAGAATGTTTGCATATATCCAGGAATTTTTCCTCGCACATGAACATCAACATACCAGAAACGTTTATGGTTCGCTCCAACGGCTTTCAACATATCTTCAGGATTGCATGAATAAGGATAAATCGGTGTCATTGCCATCATACATCCAACTTGTAAACTTGGATCAATTTCATGAGCAATTTTGACAGCTTTGGCACTGGCAATAAGTTCATATAAACTTGCCTGATAGACAACTTCTTCCTTATCTTCATCCTCTTTAAAAAGAATACCTGAATTTGTTAATACTGAAACTTCAGATTGATAATTCGCTTGATTGTTGATTTCATTAAATGTCATCCAGTATTTCACTTGATGATGATATCTTTCAAAACATACTCTCGCAAATCTTTCAAAGAATGTAATTAATTTTCGATTTCTCCAACCACCATATTTTTCTACTAATCCATAAGGCATTTCAAAATGTGATAAAGTAATAACTGGTTGAATATCATTTTTTAATAATTCATTAAATAAATCATCATAGAATTTTAACCCTTCAATGTTTGGTTGTTCTTCATCACCTTGAGGGAAGATTCTTGCCCAAGAAATAGATGTTCTAAAACATTTAAAGCCCATTTCTTTAAACAAAGCAATATCTTCTTTATAACGATGATAGAAATCAATTGCTTCATGATTAGGATAATATTCATTCTCATCAATCACTGGTGTGATTTTTCTTGGACTGGCATGGCTCCCTACTGTCATAATATCTGAAACATTAGGTCCTTTGCCCCCTTCTTTCCAACCACCTTCAACTTGGTGGGCGGCTACTGCCCGCCCCATAAAAAGTTATCTTGCATAACTATTCACCTTCGCCTGCTTGTTCAGCTTTGATGGCTGCTCTTGTACTTGCGATAACAAATGGTAAATAAATCACTGTACTAATAGCTACACAGACAAAACCAATCACTAATGCCATGACATTATTCGCTCCTGAACCTAAGAATGGGATCAAGAAACCTGGTGTTGTCCAAGCTACACTATAAGCAACTGGTGGAATAATTTTAATGACTTCAACACAGAACCAACCAAAGATATTACATACAACTGGTGCCAATATAAATGGCACAACATACATTGGGTTCATAACTAATGGGAACCCAAAGATAATTGGTTCATTGATATTGAACAATCCTGGTGCCAATGACATTTTAGCAATTTGATATTGTGCTTTGTTTTTACGTCCTGCAATAAACATCGCGATAATCAAACCTAAAGTCGCTCCTGAACCACCTGTATTACCAAATGCATCGTTGATTGAACCCCAGTTGACAGGATAAGGAGCACCCCATGCAGTTCCGTTAGCTGCCACATAAGCCAAGTTCATATTTTGTTGTTCAGTAAAGATCACTGAACGTAATGCACTTAATGTATTTGGACCATGAATACCTAATACCCATAAGAATTGTTGTACCACAACAAATGTTAAGATAGTACCCATTGAACTTCCTAAAGATGTTAACGGTGCTTGAATGACATTGTAAATTAACACTTGAATACCATCAGATGTAATATTACTAAAGATAAAGTTAATTAAACCTGTTAATCCAAGAACAATCATAATTGGAATTAATAAGTTAAATGATTTTGAAACAGCAGGTGGTACCATTGCCGGCATAGAAATTCTTAATTTAGAATTACGTCCTAAACGTGTTAAAACTTCTGCCACAAATAAACCAACAAATAAAGCAACGAATAAACCTTGTGCTCCTAAATAAGTTGTTGTTAAACCTGTACCTGAACCATCTTCAAAAGTTCTGGCAGCAGGATATAAAATGAAGTATGCAGATAAAGAAGTGACACCACATAAAACTTTATCTCCATCCATTTCTTCAGCTAACTGATAAGCTGTTAAAAAAGCAATTAAAACTGCTAGGATATTTGTTGTCCCATTAATAACTGAATTTAAAATAGCTTGATAATCAGCTAGATTTGGAATCAAATCTCCTAAATGAAGTAAACTCGCAATAAATCCACTTGGATCTAAGAAAACATAATTAATCAATAAAACCATTGACCCAGCCATTGTAAGTGGGAATGATAACGTAAACGCATCACGAACCGCAGCTACATGGCGCTGACCATTGATTTTGGCAGCAAATGGAACGAAATATTTTTCCATCGTTGCTTGCATCTTGTCCATAATTTTTCCTCCCTTATTCTGTTGTTTTGACAGATAATTTGAAACCGGTTTCTTATCTACGTCTGCATTATAGCAAAGCCAACTCAACAAAAAAGGGGTTTCCCCATTCATAACAATCATTCAATTCTAACAAAAAGTAACATTATTGTAACAATTTGTTACATCTCCATAGTCATCCCAGCTAATTTTTCAATAATGCTCATAGCCGGTAATTGTGAAGTTAATTCTCTTTCATTCACACGCTTTCTATTAATATAATAAGGAATCATTAAATCACTTAATCTCGATAATGTATTATTTTCCGTTGCACTTATCCCAATAATACGACAACCACTTTTTCGACATCCTTTTAACATTTCAATAGTTTCTACTGTTTCACCTGATACAGATAACGCCATAACAACACATTTTTCTCCGGAAAAAGCCATATTTGAATACGGATCTTTCACTGCCACAGATAACTTGCCATAGTTTGTAAAACATCTTGCTCCATACTCAGCCATAATCCCCGAATCTCCTATTCCAATAAACAAAAGAATATCAGCATTACCAATCATCATTGTCGCCTCAGTAAACTTTTCACGATAAAAAGGACTATCCAATTTTTCTATACAATGAATAATTTCAGCAAAGTCATATTTTTTCAACAACGATTTCTCTCTTAAATCATTTTTAAAGACATATTTTAATTCTTTAAATCCATCATAACCCAATTTTCTACAAAAACGTAAAATAGATGCTGTGGATGTAGAAACACCATCAGCCAGTTCGCGAATACTCATATAAGGAAATTCTAATTCATGGGTAATAATATATTCATAAATCTTCATATCCATAGCATTAAATTGTTTGATTTGTTCTTTTGTAAACATAATAATCACCTTTTTCATTATAACAAATTTTTCCTAAAAAACGATAATATTAGCATCTCTATTTTCTTTTGTTATAATCGTTTCGTTACTATTCACAGTCTGAAGACAAAAATTATTCATGAATTTCAAAATTCCAATTCTCTTTATCAAGATATCCTTAACAAACAAGCCTATGCCAATCTTTCTTCTTTACTCATGAATGACAAAGAAATTTTGCTTTCAATCCTTAATCAAACCCATACACACAATATTTTGGATATTCTTCCAAAAAGTTTTCAACCATCTGACTTATCACAAAATACAAAACAAAACTTGTGTTGCTTACACACTTTTTTGTGAAAATTTCCATGATTTAAAAATATTCATTTCTTAACTTCACATTATGAATATTTCTGTGAATAACTCTTTTCAACATATTGAATTACTTCAAATAACAAAGAACAAACTCATTTTTTCTCGTCAAATGATCTTATGTGTTGTTGGTGTCTTATTCTTATCTATAACTTTCATCTATTATATGAAATGATGGATAAAAGAGGAAAGGTATACTGGCTATCATTTATCATGAACTCCTTTATTATAATTCCTTTAATATTATTTAATTTAAGATCATATTTTTTGCACTGTGTCGTTGTTTTCATCCATTTATGATACAATATGCATAGCTTATTTAAGCAAATACAAGTATGCTTAAGTGAGTAACTATGCATTTGTGTCTGTGGTGGTCCTCTGTATAGTTACTCACTTAAGCAGAGAGGAGCACCACCATGAAAACTAAATATAAACGTAATTCTTCCAGGAGAAAAACACCTTGGGATAACCTAGACAAACTATCTCCTATGCAGGAATTTATAAAAAAGATATCAACAGGAATATGATAATAAGCATCCTGATATCTCTAATTCAAAGGAAATAACACTTTTGAATTCTTTTTCTGTTGACTGCTGTCGATTATGTAATTCTCACAACATTCACAAGCATGGACATACGAAAACAGGAATTCAACGATATTTTTGCAATGGCTGTAAGCATTCGTTTACTATCATTACCAATACGATTTTTGATAACCGAAAAATATTTATAACTGAATGGATAGAATTCTGCTTAGATATATTCCGTTATGAAAGTCTGAATGTGACATCAAAAACCAATAAAAATGCTAATACGACAACCAAATACTGGCTAAAAAAGTTGTTTCTGTTACTGGAAAATTATCAGGATGATATCATCTTAAAAGGTAAAGTCATGATAGATGAAACTTATTATCCAGTAGTCAGTTTAAAAAAGCAACTAAAAATGGAAAGCAGTTACGTGAACTGTCAAGAAATCAATATTGCATTGCCATAGGGTATGATAGAACGAATGTTTATGCCTTTCTTGAGGGTGTAGGAAAAACATCTCAAAAGAAAACAAAAGTAGCGTTTATAAATCATATTGCATCCAAATCACATCTTGTACACGATAAAGAAAAATCACATAAAATATTAATTAAAGAACTGGCTTTACCCGAAGAAAGTTATGATGCAAATGAATGCAAGAAATTAAAAGACAAAGACAATCCATTAAACGAAAAAAATCAACAATGCAGGATGTTACAAGGATTTCTAAAAGCACATAGTGGTTTTGATAGAGATGATTTGCAAAATTATCTAAATCTATATTCATTCATAATGAATCCACCAACAAACAAGCTGGAAAAAGTTGAAAAGCTATTGATTAGAGCAATAAACAACCCCAAAACACTTAAATATAGAGATGTATTTATTTCTAAAACCTGATAAAATGGTACTTTTTCAAATAAGAAAACCAACACGGTGCAAATTAGGATTTTTAATTTATGTATATATCTTTTGCATATGTTAACTTATCAATCCATGATTTCTTTATTAGCTATTATGAGCATTTTAATTATTCTTTGCTTGCGCATAGGTTATTTTATGATAAATCATCTTTCTCCAATCAATAGACTGTGTGATGATTTTTCATGATTTAATAGACAAAAAAATAATACCTATCCCATCACATCAAATGTACGATTCTCATACCCATTTCTACATCTATATTATAATCACAAACTCTGAAGATAGTATGCCTAAGGATTGACGTTTACCATTATTTTATCTATGAAAACCATAAACAAGATATACCAATCACGAAGATTAGATGTACCTTTTCTATTCTTTAAACCATTTTTTATTGCTTATCATATCATTGATAAGCAAACATTTATCAATGACCTTTAATTGAAGATTTTTTCATTGTATTTATCATCATTTTTGACTAAAATATTTATATGAGTATAGCTTTCAAAATACGATTGGAGGATAAATATGTTAGTAGAAAGATTGAATTTAGAAACAAATCATGTAGAAATGCTTGAATATATGGGTATTGTGCAATTTAAAGGAGATGATACGCAAGTTGATTTAACAGACGGTAAGAATTATTATGTTGTTGGAATCCATAATAATCTTTTAAAAATCATTGATGATACCCAGGACTATTATTACTATCTTCCTTTTGATGCTCATGATATTTCAAAAAAAGAAGGAATTTTTTCTGGTTTTTATATTATTGAAGATCCTACTGGAAAAATCAATGCGTTATTTACATCTTATAAAATTGAATTTGATAACAAACAAAAGAAGAATTCTAAAAAATTGATGCATCGTATTATTCAATGGAAATTGAATAAAAAGTAATAAAGCTATTACTGATAGAGGTACAAATGATATTATTTAATAAATTAAAAGATCATAAAAACTTTACGCATAATGAACTGATTGTTATTGAATTCATTTTAAAAAATCCAGAAAAAGTTATTAATTTAAGTGTTGATGAATTAGCAAAAGCCACTTATACTTCAACTTCTTGTATCGTGAGATTGACAAAAAAATTAGGTGTCAAGGGATATTCAGATTTTAAAATCAAGTTTGCATCAGAACTTAATTCCCTAGTTCTTAGTAAGAAACGTATTGAAATTAATATGCCTATTGAACAAGAAATTCATGAAAATGATATTCCAAAAAGATTCTATCAAATGTATCATCAAATCATTGCTGATGTGTACCATTCTTTAGATATTGATCAACTCAAAAATATTGCCAATCTCCTCTACCGCTCAGATGCCATTACTGTCTATGGGGTGGGTTCTTCATTATTAATTGCACAAGATTTTGTTCTTAAATGTCAAAAACTAAGACTCCCTATCTATTGCAATACTCAAATCGGATTTGAAAATGTCCATCGTTTCAAATCATCTAAAAATCCCATTGCTTTAATTATCAGTAATAATGCATCAAGTTCAAGAGTCAAGAATTGGGCTTTTGAAAATATTAATCTTAATATTCCCGTTATCTTGATTACTTCAAACGAGAAATCTTCTCTTATTAAACTTTGTAAATATGCAGTCATTTTAAATCATGGTGAAAATGATGTGATTAAACAAGGTGCATTTGCATCTAAAATATCTATGACCTTTCTATTAGATAACATTTATATGCTTCTCTTTATGAAAGATTATGAAGAAAATATCAATTATATCCATCATTTTGAAAATAAAGTGATTAAAGAACGTAATGATAGAACATAATACAAGACGACTTCATGAAAAAAATCTTCTTTATTTGAATAGACAAATAAAGAAGATTCATCTTAAGTGGTCTTTTTTATAATCCTTTTTCAGTTAATTCTCTAGCAATATCGTCTTTGATTGTTACACCTTCAGCTTCAAGCTGAGCAATCTTATCAGCAAATTGTGGTAAATACTTTTTATGAGCAATCAATAATTCATCCATAATACGTTTTCCTGTTGTCCCTGATACAACTTGTGGATTCAAAATAAATGCCTGAAGTAACAAATCATAATTACCTGTTACTGCTGCTTCTTCTACACACAATTCCATATTTTTCATGCATTGTAGCCATCCTCTTTCAGCTGGATGTAATTCTCCAAAAGCAATAGCCTTAGCTCCTATTGAGCCAATATATGCAGATACTTCTACTGTACAATCTGTTGGTAAATCTGGGATAGCTCCATTATTTTTTGTAGATACAACAATATGCGTATTTTTATTAGCATAAATAGATGCAATAGTTTCACATGCAGCGTCACTATAATGTGTTCCACCTCTTTTTGCAAGTTGTTCTGGCTTATAATTTAAATGAGGATCTTTATACAATTCAAAGAGTTCTGCTTCTGTTTGTTTGACTTGTTGTCCTCTTGTTCCAACCTGTGGATCATTATATTCTTCTAAAGCATGTGCTAACATTTCTTCTTGACGATAGTAATATCTATGATATCCACATGGAATCATTTGCATTTGATCTAATTGTTCTTTAAAAAATTTGACATTGAAAATATTTTTTGGTGTGCCATCATCTACATTTGGATCATAGATAGCATCAATCACTTTTTGTGTTATATCATGCCCTGTTGCATTATCAAATATTTTATGCCAATGGAAATGATTCAATCCAGCAAACTTATATGTCAAGTCATCTAATGATTTATTAATCATTTTTGGTTCTTTCATCATCGCTCCAACTGGTACATTACATAATCCAATGACTTTATCCCATTTTCCATATCTCATGACAGCTTCAGTTACCATTCCACTTGGATTTGTAAAATTAACAAGCCATGCATCAGGACATAATTCTTTCATATCTTTTACAATATCAAGAATAACCGGAATTGTTCTTAAAGCTTTAAACATTCCTCCAGCGCCATTGGTTTCCTGTCCTAACATCCCATATGACAATGGAATTCTTTCATCTTTAATACGAGCATTTAATAAGCCAACTCTAAATTGTGTTGTGACAAAGTCAGCATCTTTTAAAGCTTCTCTGCGATCTAAAGTCAAATGCACTTTCACATCATAAGGAGATGCATCCCACATACGTTGAGCCATTGTCCCAACGATTTCTAATTTTTCTTTACCATCTTCAATATCAACTAACCAGATTTCTTTGATTGGAAGTTCATCATATCTTTTGATAAATCCTTCCATTAATTCAGGTGTATAACTACTTCCACCACCAATAGTCACAATTTTTACAGGCTTCTTTTCCATCATTTTTCTCCTCGTATAATATGTATAGAAGTTTGAATTAAGGATTTCTCTTTTTAAACAACTGAGATATCTCAGTTGTTTAAAAAATCCTTGCTTCTACACTCTCTTTTAAGATAATAGTTTCGTTTTGAATCAAGGTTTTATTCTTTTCTCCTGCGGCCATCTTGTTATGTTCACTTCTAAAAGACTTAATCCTCTGTTCAAGGCGTACTTTATACCCGAATGAGTTTGTTGCAGCAGTGTATTCTCACTTGTCTCCGCATTTACGAGGTTGCGTTTGTCTTGATTTAGAGGTGCAATTCAAAACCATTTACATACTTTAGAAAGAAGGTCATTTTTTATGAAAAATTACAATTACAATCTTTATGTTGGCATTGATGTCTCTAAAGGCAAGGCTGATGCTGCTGTTCTGGCTGTCCCTGAATTAAGATCGGTCAAACCTCATTTCCTTAGAAAAAAATTATCTTTTAAGTTTATTAAATCTGAAGTTGTTGAGTTTTTAAATACTGTTAGAAAGTATTCCAGTGATCAGTACTGTCTCCACACTTATTTTGCTTTGGAAGTCACTGGCATATATTCTACTAATATCTACACCTTTATTAAACAAAACTGTAATAGCGATGAAGAAATCCATCAGCTTAATACGGATTTCGTTAATAAATGGAGAGAAAGCCATAATATATCTAAATCTGATCCTTTGGATGCTCAAACCATCTGTTCCATTATCGGTACTGATGATCAGGTCAAATATGTTTCAGATTCTGTTTTTGAAAACAAAAACGGATATCAAGATCTTAAGGCTCTCGTTCACAGACACTATCAGATTAAAAAACTCTATTCTCAGGAAACTAACCGTCTCATTGCCCTTTGTGATTGTTATTTCCCTGAACTTCAGTATGTTTTTGAACCTAAATCAGCTGCTTTCCTGGCTGTCTTATCTCAATATCCTACTTCGCATGATATCATAAATGCTTCCAAAAATGAAGTGTTTCATCTTGTTTACGAAGCAACTAGACATCGCTGCAGTATGGATAAGATTGATAAGCTTTTCAATTATGCTCAGGATACACTGGTTCCACATGTATCCGATCATATGAGATATGTTATTTCCAACACTGTTGAAAGCATCATCCATATTCGTACACAATTGAAACTGATTGAAAAAGATATCAGAAAGCTTGCTGCCACTTTTAATGTTTACAGTCTGCTGTTGACCATCACTGGCTGTGGTCCTTTGACTGCCGCTGTTATCATCGCTGAAACCGGAGACATCTTCAGATTCAAAAATGCTGATCATTATGTCTCTTACAGTGGTTCATCACCACGTAACAAGCGTTCTGGCAAGTCTGTGGAAATCATGGGCAAGATTTCCAAGAAAGGCTCAAAATACCTGAGACACGCTCTTTACATGATTGCCGAATTTGCCAGACGACATAATCCTGTTCTTAAACACTTATTTGAAAGAGTGAAGAACGGAAATAAAAAGCGTCATAAATTAGCGGTCATTGCAGTTGCCAATCGCATTGCCAGATATATCTATTCAATCATGAAAAACGAAAGCAGTTTTATAATCATGCATGAAAATATCATGCGATTACCAGAAGAAACCCGAAATACGTTCTTCAATTCAATATCTTTAGATTTTCCAAAGAATACCAGAAAACAGATTTATCAGTATTCTGATATCAATGGTGAAATCCATCGCTTTGTTTATAGGAACGAAGCAACGGAATCAGTAGCTTAAAAACAAAGAAAACCTAAAATGTAAGAGCTTTCAAACACTGAGTTTTGAGAAGTTGTTTTTAGTGCACCCAAAAATCCACTAAAAACATCAAAGAACATCGGATTGCTCCTCTAAATCAGGACAAACACTATTAAAATCATTTTTTTAAATTAATTATTGACATTTAATAGTTTGTCTTATTCTATTAATATCTTCTATAATCTTCAGGATTTAACAATGACGCTGCATCCTGATCAGCAATAATTGTAAAATTTGGATGTAATTTTAAGACAGTTGAAGGCAATTCATCACTTATTTCACTATCTAACATACGCTTCAAGATTTCTGCTTTTTCTTTTCCATTAACAATCATAACCAAATGTTTAACACGCATCAAACTTTTAGGTCCCATCGTATAAACATAAGGAATATTATCACGTGGACGATATGTTGGATTCACCTTCACTTGATCATCACGTAAAATTTTATAAGTATAGCTATCCATTGGTGTACAGCGTGGACAATTACTACAAAAATGTCCATCCCATCCTAAACCAATAACCATGACGTCTATACAGCCTGCATTTCTGATTTCTTCATCATATGTTTCCCAATTATCTTCAGTAACACAATGTATTTGTGAATCTGGAATATGAGCTGGCGTATAAAACAACTCATGCATTTCATCCCAAATAGGTCCATGCTCCTGTCCTTTCCATGGACCATCATCAAAAATATAATATTGAATATCCTTAAATTTATCTTGATCTTTCACATAAGGAATCATCATTTCATACATTTTTCTTGGAGAACGTCCTGATGTTAATGAAATATTAACACGTTTATCTTGCATCATTGCACCTAAAACAATATGCATGCAACTTTCACTCATCTTTTGTTCATTTTCTTCTATAATTAATTTCATATCGTTTCCCTTTCTATATATCCCAGAAAAACATCATCTGGGATATACTTTAAAAAATTCTCATCCATTGATTAATGATACAAACCATATATACAATAGCCACTATTAACCATGCGACCTTTTGTTGATAGAGAAATTCGTTTTTCTTATCAAATAAGCGATATATACCATAAGGCGTAAAAAGGAAAACCCATAAATATGTCCACATTTTTTCTTTTGTAAAACCATTAAACTTTTCTTCTTCAAAAGCACGACGATTCATTCTTTTTCTTATTTGAATAATATTTTTCTGTGTTTCTGTCAACTCTACTTTACTCATGTTTTTTCCTCTCATTTTATTGTTATGCGCTTTCTTCTATTGATGCCTGCTTATTTGCAACAAGTACAAATGGTGTATAAATCAAGATAGATAATCCCACACAAATAATTTGTGTAATTGCTGTTCCAATATGTCCTCCTGTAGCGAGGAATGCCATAATCCCAACAGGTGTTGTCCAAGGAACCTGGAAGGAAATCACTTGCGCAAAACCAATGGTTGTCATCCAATATGCAAAAGTCGCTGAAACAACTGGAGCAAGCATAAATGGTATCGCTAAAATAGGATTCAATACAATTGGTAATCCAAATGTCATTGTTTCATTAATGTTAAATACAGCTGGTGCAATTGATAATTTTGCAATCGTACGATAGTCATCACGTTTTGAGAACAACAAGATTGCTATTAATAAACCACCAGTAAGCCCTGCTCCTGTAATGATTGAAAAACAACTAATAAATCCTGTATTTAATATATTTGTTGGTTCAAGTCCTTTTGTAATAGCATCTGTATTTTCTGTTAATGCTAATAACATTGGTGCTGAATAAATAGCTCCTAAAGTTTGTGTTCCATGAATACCTACAACCCATAATAATGTAGATACCCAGAACAATAATAAGTATCCTGGTAATCCTGTCAATACTCCTGTAAGTGGTGCTTGGATCCACTTTGTAATCGCATCGTAGAAAGAATATCCAAAAACAGTATCAAATAATAATCCAATACCTGAAATAATGAAAATTGTGACAACTCCAGGAATCAATACATTAAATGCATTCGCTACATTGCTTGGTACAGTTTCAGGCAAAGAAATTTTAAGTTTTCCCCCTCGAACAAATCTCATATAAAGTTCACTAGAAAGAACACTTGAAATCATAGCCATGAATAACCCTTGTGCATTTGTATAATTCACTGCAAGTACATTTGCAACATCAAATACAATTCCATCATCATTTGTAGCTTGTACACTTGTAGCACATAATGTGATATAACAAGAAAGTGCGACTAAAGGTAATGTCATATCTTGTTGAAATCCATAATATCTCCCCAATTCTATGGCAATCAACACAATAAGTCCAATAGTCAAGAAATTTAATGTAGCATAATATGCAGCATTAAACATTGGATTTAAGTTTTCTAACCAACTAAACATTTCAAAGTTAGCTAAACTTATTCCCTTTTCATTTGGTGTACAGATAACGCTTGTAAACAAAACGCTAAATGCCCCGCAAATCGTGATTGGCAATAATGCTGTAAAAGCATTTCTAATTGCTGACATATAACGGTTTGTTTGTAATTTTTCTGCTACTTTTAAAATAGCTTCCATTAATTTGTCTTTCATTTTTCTTTTCCTCCTCTTCTAGGGCTATTATAAAAAACAAATGATAACGCTTTCAATTATTTGTCATATCAATGGCATTTTCTTTCAATATTTTCTCATTTTTGATTATTTTTTTAAAATTTTTTTCCAATTTTCCGTCATACTCTTGTATGATGAATCAAAACAATACAGTTTTTCTCTTGAAAATGATTGTTGTTTTTATGAATTTCTATATAATATGTTTAGGAGGCGATAAGCAATGGAAACACCTCATATACTTGTGGTAGATGATGAAAAAGAAATTACTGATTTGATTGAAATTTATTTAACCCAAGAAGGTTATATGGTTGAAAAAAGGTATGATGCTTTTACCTTGATTGAAGATATTGTCAAGTATCAAATTGATCTTGTGATTTTAGATATTATGATGCCTGAAATTGATGGCATTCAAGCTTTAAAAATGATTCGTGAACAATATAATATTCCTGTGATTATTGTGTCAGCCAAAACAGCTGATTCGGATAAGATTGAAGGCTTACTGACTGGTGCAGATGATTATGTCAGCAAGCCATTCAATGCGATGGAACTTGTTGCCAGAGTGAAATCACAATTACGTCGTTATCATGTTTTAAATAAACCTATCAATCATTCTTCTCATTTAATTGAGGCTACTGATTTAATCATTGATACACAAAAGAAATTAGTGACTTTGGATGGAACGCCTTTAGCTCTTACAAGAATCGAATATGAAATTCTTGTTTTATTAGCTAGTCAACCAGGAACAGTCTTTTCTATTGATGATATATTTGAAAAAATCTGGCAGATGAAATCAAATAATTCTAATAATACAATTATGGTGCATATTAGAAAACTAAGAGAAAAAATAGAAAGGCAGCCTAGAAATCCTCGACATATTAAAACAGTCTGGGGCGTAGGTTATAAATTTGAACTATGATTCAAAAATTACAAAGATTATTTATCAGTAGTTTTCGTTGGCGTTTATTTATTAATATTATTGTGGCTTATTTTATAGCTTTTATATGTGACTCGGCATTAATGATTATATTTGAACATACGAATTTCTTCGACTTACCTTATGAATGGTTATACATTTTTGCGTTTTTGATTTCTTTATTAATATTTTTAGTAACTTTCTCTGATTTAATGAACATTACTTTAAAGTATATCGATGTTTTAAGTGGTACGATTCAAAAGGTTACAGCTGGTGACTATGAAGTTGAAGCACCAATTAAATATGATGATGAATTAGGGTTATTAGCTGCCAATATTAATGCTCTTGCAAAAACTTTAAGTGATAAAGAAAAAGAAAGTGAAATTCTTAAAGAAAATGAACGTATGGCTTATGATGCTGAAAGAAATGCTGAAAAGCAGAAAAATGATTTGATTACAAATGTGGCACATGATTTACGTACTCCACTGACAACAATTGTTGGTTATTTAGAATTAATTAAAAACAATCAACAATTAACAAAAGAAGAAATCCAAAAATATTCTAGTGTGGCTTATGAAAAATCCAAAAGATTACAAAGTATGATGGATGATTTATTTGAATTTACAAGCTTAGATCAAGCTAATGTTAAAGTACATATGACAACAATCAATATTACAGAGTTAGTTTTACAGATTGTGGATGAATTTTATCCAACATTTCAGGAACATCACATCACCCCAGAAGTGAAAATCAGTCAAAACAATTTATTTATTAAAGGTGATGGTCAGTTAATTGCGAGAGTTTTTGATAATTTATTATCTAACGCTGTTAAATATGGTGAAGATGGTAAAAAGATTAAGATTGAAGTTTTAAATGATGATGAAACAGTCACTATCAAAATTAGGAATTATGGTAATCCTATTGACAGTGCTGATTTACCTTATATATTTGATAAGTTTTATCGTAGTGATGCCTCACGTTCTTCTTCAACAGGAGGAACAGGTTTAGGATTAGCGATTGCGAAAAATATTGTTCAAATTCATAATGGAGAAATACTAGCAACCAGTCATAAAGATAAGACAACGTTTGTTGTGATTTTACATAGATTACAAGTAAATGAATAAAAAATTTTTAATAAAAATAAAGATTGCAATTTATGCGTCGAAAAGGTACAATGACTTCAAAGTGAGGGATAGACAATGAAAGCATATCAAGAGATGAATCAAGATGAATTAAAAACTTTACATCAACAATTATCAAAACAATATCAAGACATGAAAGATTTGCATTTACAGTTAAATATGGCACGTGGAAAACCTGATTTTTCACAGGTTGAACTTTCTATGCCAATGTTAGATACAATCAATAGTCATTATGATTTTTCTAAACAAAAGGATTATTGTAATTATGGGATCTTGGATGGTATTGATGAGGCCAAGAAGTTCTTTGCTGATATGGTAGAAACAACACCTGATCAGATTATTGTTTATGGCAATTCAAGTCTAACAATCATGTTTGATCAAATCAGTCGTGGTTATACACATGGTTATTTAGGAAATACACCTTGGTGTCGTTTGGATAAAATTAAATTTTTATGTCCTGTACCAGGTTATGATCGTCATTTTGCGATTACTGAACATTTTGGTTTTGAAATGATTCCAATTCCAATGGATGATAATGGTCCCGATATGGATTTAGTAGAAAAATATGTTCAAGAAGATGAAAGTGTAAAAGGAATCTGGTGTGTCCCACAATATGCTAATCCATCTGGAATTACATATAGTGATGAAGTCGTTGAAAGATTTGCACATTTAAAACCAGCTGCTAAAGATTTTAGAATTTTCTGGGATAATGCCTATGTCGTTCATCATCTTTATAATGATAAGCAAAGTCATGTCAAAGATATTTTAAAAGCTTGTCAAGATGCTGGTCATCCTGATATGGTGTTTGAATTCTGTTCAACTTCTAAAGTCACTTTCCCAGGAGCTGGTGTGGCAGCGATGGCAACTTCTATGAATAATAAAAAAGATACATTAAAACATATGACTGTACAATCTATTGGTCATGATAAATTGAATCAGTTAAGACACGCTAAGTATTTCCAAAACTTTGAAAGTTTAACTGAGCATATGCAAAAACAGGCTGACTTATTAAGACCAAAGTTTGAAATGGTTATTGATATTTTTGAAAAAGAATTAGCTGATTTACAAATTGGAACATGGACAAAACCATTGGGTGGATATTTTATTACTTTTGAAGCACTTCAAGATTGTGCCAAAGACATTGTTCAAAAATGTAAGGAGGCTGGTGTCATTTTAACAGATGCTGGAGCAACTTTCCCATATGGAAAAGACCCACATGATTCTATAATTAGAATTGCACCTTCTTACCCACCTTTAGAAGAATTGAAACAGGCAACTGATCTTTTTGTCCTATGTGTAAAACTTGTTAGTGTTGAAAAATTATTAGAAATAAGATGAATCTGTGGATTCATCTTTTCTTTTGAAATAGGAAATATGAAAAAAATCAAATTTTCGTTCAAAAAATATTGACTATACTCAAAAAAATTGATATATTAAATAAGCACTGTTGGGATATAGCCAAGCGGTAAGGCAACAGACTTTGACTCTGTCATTGCGCTGGTTCGAATCCAGCTATCCCAGCCATGTTGGAGGTTTAGCTCAGTTGGGAGAGCATCTGCCTTACAAGCAGAGGGTCAGCGGTTCGAGCCCGTTAACCTCCACCATTTGCCGGCTTAGCTCAATTGGTAGAGCAACTGACTTGTAATCAGTAGGTTGAGGGTTCAAGTCCTTTAGCCGGCACCATATACGGGGAGGTAGCGAAGTGGCTAAACGCGGCTGACTGTAACTCAGTTCCTTTCGGTTCGGTGGTTCGAATCCGCCCCTCCCCACCATCTTTTGACCCGCTAGCTCAGTCGGTAGAGCATCTGACTTTTAATCAGAGGGTCAGGCGTTCGAGTCGCCTGCGGTCACCATTAAAAACTGATATATGCCCAGGTGGCGAAATTGGTAGACGCACAGGACTTAAAATCCTGCGGACCTTAAAATCCGTGCCGGTTCGACTCCGGCCCTGGGCACCATTTCAAATGCGGTGTAGTTCAATGGTAGAACTTCAGCCTTCCAAGCTGACTACGTGGGTTCGATTCCCATCACCCGCTCCATTTATAAAACGCTTGAATAGCTCAGTTGGTAGAGCAATCGGCTGTTAACCGATCGGTCGTAGGTTCGAGTCCTACTTCAAGCGCCATTTTTGTGGCCTGTTGGAGAAACGGTTAACTCACATGCCTTTCACGCATGCATTCACGGGTTCGAATCCCGTACAGGTCACCATATGAAAACAAAGCGATCGAAAGATCGTTTTTTATTTATATAAGCACATAATTTGTGATATGTTGGATTCATGTTATAATATGAAACAAGAAAAGGAGCGATAAATATGATACTCGATGAACTTAAACAATATAGACCTTACTCTATTTCCCCAGGATACCATAGTGACCAAATTCTTTACGGTCAAAAAGAATCTCTTGAACTTATTGAAGGAACAACTTATCCATATGAATATGAAACAGCAAAAGCCATTCAAAGCATTGTCCATAGCGTTGACAATGAAGATGATGTTTATCTCTTTATTCATGAACAGTCTTTATTGTTTCAAATGATTCACGCAAACCAAAAGGAAGCCTATCTTGAATACTCTTTACATGACCAACGTTTTATTATAGCCACAACTCAACAACAAAACGATAGTCTCTATCGTTTACTTTTCATTGCGATTAACTATATTTATAACCATTATCAAATTGAATCCTTTGAAGACATTTATACAAACTGGCGACAACTCAAAATGTCAAACCATCATCAGGGTAATAATTGGGATGCCAATGAATATAAATATGTTTTACATATCGCTCAAAGCCTTATTCAATTATTAAAAGATATTCTCCAACAACACGATTGTTTTCTATCTTTACATTATGATTCCGTAGAAGAACTCATGCAACATCTCCATATTACCTTTAATACCCAATCATTAACACCAACTTATTTATTTCAAAATGATCCTCAACAACTTTTATTAGACTTACAATCAAAACAACAAATTTATCAATCTTTATCTTCTTCATCTTATACAATTTTAGATATATGTCCTCTTTATTCCAAACAAGAAAGACAAAAACTCCCTTTATTTCTTCAAGAATCTATAAAAAGCAACGAACAACTCTATATGCAAAATCGTGAATATTTAGATCAAAATGATTTTGATTTAATCAAATCTTTTCAAAGAGGAAAAACATGGTCATGTTTATACTATGGGCCTTCTGGTACTGGAAAAACAACCAAACTGCTTTGTATTGCTGGAGCGTTGGGTTTACCATCTTTAAAAATGGTTGGAAGTCGTTCGATTGATGAATCCACTTTATTTGGTAAATATGTTTTAAGAAATGGTGAAACTGTTTTTGAATATGGTCCATTAAGTTTAATGATGAAGTATGGAGGAATGTTTATCTTTGATGAAATTAATATGGTGGATAGTGATATTATTTCATCATTGAATGATGTTTTAGATGGTACAAAACAGAAAATCTTAGATAATGGTGAAATCATTCATGCACATCCTTTCTTTAGATTTGGGGAAAGTATGAATATTGGCTATACTGGAACAAATGAAATGAACCTCTCTCATAAATCACGCATTCAAAATAAAATAAAAATCAGTCAATTACCAATTGATAAAATGGCTCAAATTATTATCAAAGAAACAGGAATTGAAGCTATTATTGCAAGAAAGATGGCAACATTACTCGATGCTTTCCATAATGTGATTATCAATGAAGGAAACGAAACAACGCAAAGAATTGATTTAAGAACTTTATTAAACTGGGCAAATAAAACTGTTGATTTAGATGGTGATGTGATTCGTGCCAGCCTTGTCACAATCATTTCAGAATTAGCTGAAGAAGATGATGAAATACTAAATTTAGAAGATGCTCGTCAAATTCTTGCGACAAATGGTCCTGCTTCATCAGTTATGTCTTTAATTGTTCATGAATTTATGCAACAGAAAGATGAAATATGATAACGTCTGAATTAAAAAGCAAACTCAAAAAAGATACAGTTTTATATGCACGTATGCCCATCCATCTCCAAATTGATGAAAGTATTGAACATAGTTCTAAGATTCAAAATCATCATGGATATATTACACTTGGTGAAAAAGCACCTTATCGTTATCTAGCAAACTTCCATCCTCAAGGCTACGAAATGGTTATGGAAGGATTATTATTCCATGAATTGGCCTCATTACTTTATAGTAATTTTTCTATTTTATCCAAGACTTATGAAGATGCCAAAGAGACACTGCATCAAACCAATCATGCTACCAAATATTTTTTAGATCAAAAAATAGCTTATCCTGATCTAAAAAATATTCTCACAAGGTATGTATATCAAACCAATTTACCACTTGTCTTAAAAGCCATTGAAGAAGGTGCCATAGAGAATGCTTTAGGAATAGAATATCCTGAAACATGGAATGCATTAATGTATGCCAGACAAGCTATCATCAACCATTTTATGCAAAGCGAACAATCCAAACAAGATACAACCTTTTTAATGGATAAAATCATCAAAGAAATTATGGTCATTTGTACTTATGGTTATCGTTTTCAACTCAATCAAAGTATTATCTATTTACCTCATTACTTACCTGAAAGTTTTGAAGACATTAGAAAACTTGCTATTAAAGCTCGTTTATTAACACACAATACCAAAGAACGTTTAAAACTTGCACAAGATATTTTATCGTTATGTCAACCTATTATGGATGAAACGGTGAAAGAAATTTTTGATACAATTCAAAATGGTTCTAAGATTGCTGGTGTGACACAAAGTCTTTTCTCTCAAATGGCAAGTGAAATTGCTGTTCAATTTCAAAAAGGTTCATCCTCTCAAGACAAACCTCAACAAACTCCAACAAAATATCAGCTTGATCTTTCAGAGGAAGATTTTAGACGTATTGAATCACTTGAAAACGAAGCTGAAAAAACACAGAATCATCAAATCTTACAAGAGATTCATAGACGTGAAGAAAAACAAAGGAAACAACAAGAAAAATCTTTTCAATCCAAAACATATCAATCCACTATTGAACAATCGATTGTTTTATCCCCTTTAGAAAGAACAACCCCTACCCAATATGGAGCGATTGCTTTAAGAAGTCAAAATGAAAGTATTATAAGAAGTAATAAACTAGCCAGATTATTTAAACGTGAAAGAATGTATGCTTCCAAAAGCCAAACCAAACATAGATTGGATTATGGCAAGCAATTAGATCAACAAAATCTCTATCGTGCCACATTGGATGGTCGTGTATTTAAAGAACATAAGCAAGGTAAGAAAAAAGATTTATGTGTCTATATTCTTGTGGATACAAGTGAATCTATGAGAGGTGAAAAAATCATCAATACCATGAAAGGTTGTTTTGAACTTGCGAGAGTTTTACAGACACTTAAAATTCCTTTCTGTATTTCTGCACATAAAGCCTTAGGACAAACACAAGTTCAACTTACAGAAATCATTGCATTTCAAGATTGTCAAAAAAGATATTTATTAAATTGCATTTATGCAATGCATACATCTGGTGGCACACATGAAGATATTGCTTTAGAATATGTTCTTAAAAAACTTGCCCAATACAAAAGACATAGAAAAGGTTTTGTCTTTGTTTTATCTGATGGTGATACCCATGGTGTTGAGCATATTCATGAACTGACTCGACTCTATAAAAAAGATAAAGATATAGATGTGATTGGAATTGGTATTCAAACTGCTCCTTTAATTACACAAACTTATCCCAATGCTTTATTTATTGAAGATATTGAAACCTTACCTGATATGTTAATCCAAAAACTTAAAGATATTGCAATCTAAAATAACATACAAACACATTATAAAAATCAATATTACCCTTATCGCTATCCATATATAAGGATAGCGTTTCAATAAACGTGAATAAGCATATTCTATATTTGTAATACGTTTATCTCTCATCCACAAAGCATTACATAATATAGCTAATCCCCATACCATAAAAACAATAACATTCCCATTCCAATTCATAAACAAAAATATGCCTGTGATAGCTATCAATATCCATTGTATTTGTATAAATATATGATTTAATTTCATCATTTTCACCTCTTATACTATATGGTAGTGTCAAAAGTTGCTATATGACAACACAAATGCACTACTCTTGATTTGTTTTATTTGTTCTATTTTAATAATAATTTGTATTCTTATTTTTTTACTATTTCTCTAAAATTTGTATTAAAAAAGTGAAATATCCATGTTATAGTATTCTTTACACAAAATCTAACGAAAGGATATTTCACATGAATACTATAACACATATCTTAAATAATTTAAATTCTTTTTCTAAATCTAACTTTAAGTTTTCCAAATATATTGATTTCTTTCAGTTGATAAATTCTATCCCTCATTCTGTTGAGTATCATCTTAATTCCTCTGATTTTATTTATCACCTTGAGCAGGTGACAATCCATCTCGACTGGATGATTGATTTCTTTGATAAACACATCAATCCCTCTCTTAAAAAAGAGTTTAAGAAATTAAAGAAATCCAATAAGAATGATCATACCATTCCTTATGCCGACTTTAAAATTGACGAGCCTCCTGTCTTCAAAAAGGAAGCACCTGTTCAGCTGAGTTTTGAAGATATTCTTAGAAATGCATTAAAGGATGGTCGTCCTATCAAGCCCGTCAACAGAAGAAACAATAATTTTGACTTTAAGGGTGTCTACCCTTTTTGTGGTGCTCCTCATGAATATATCTATGACAACAATGGTCGCGGTCAATTCATGTGCAAGGTATGCTGCCAGACATTCTCCCTGAAGATCTCTCTTTCCGGTGAAACGGGCATCTTCTGTCCTCATTGTGGCAAAAAGCTTGATATGAAGCACGACCGCCAGGGATATCTTGTTTTTGTATGCCCAAGCATGAAATGCCCCTATTACATCAAAAACAAAAAGCTTGTCGATGAAGGAAAGGGAGAACACCTTCTGACTTCAAGCAATCAGTACAGGCTTCGCTATCACTATCGTGACTTCAAGTTCAATCTTGACAGTCTTAAAAAGACTGAAGAAAACATCACAACTCCTGTCAATCTTTCAAGAATTCATTTTGATCACAGAATCCTTGGATTGGCATTGACCTATTACGTCAACTATGGTCTTTCTTCAAGAAAGACTGCACTGATCATCAGGGAAGTCCATGGCTTTAAAATATCACACCAGACAGTCATCAACTATGCGACAACTGTATCACGTCTAGTCAAGCCTCTTGTTGACAGGTATCCATACAGGCTTGGCTCCATATTGTCCGGCGATGAAACCTATATTAAGATAAGAGGCAAGAATCATTACGTGTTCTTCTGGTCTGATCCCAAGACAAAGATCATCACTTCTTACACAATTTATCCCGTAAGAGATACAAAATGTGCCTGTACATCTATTTATGAGTGTCTAAGTCATTACAGTGAAATCCCAGATGACATGACTCTTATAACAGATGGGAATCCAATCTATAATGCAGCACAGGTTTTCTTTGAAATCAATGGAATCAAGTTTGACCTGCATCAGGTCATCGGTGTAAAGAATCTTGATGAGGAATCACAGAAATACAGACCTTTCAAGCAGATTGAGGAGCGCCTCAACAGGACATACAAGCAAAACTATCAGGGAACAAATGGCTATGACAGGCTTGAATGTGCAAATAGTTATATGGTCCTGTTTGTATGCTTCTTCAATTTCTTAAGAAGGCATTCAGCACTGAACTATAAGACGCCTGTTGATGACGGTCTGTTCAAAAAGGATATGCTTATGCCTGACAGATGGCTGCAACTTATCGAGTACAGCTCACAATATCACGCAGCATAGAAAGTTCACCATTTTAAAAAAAATGACGTGAGAAACGATACCCTCATTGCGCCCAAAAATGGGCTTTTTTTATTGGAAAGATGGCAGTCCGTAAATTTTGGAAAAAGACAAAGAAAGATTTTCAAATAAATGCATCCTGCCAGAGTCATCGTACACTTTGTAAAGTTGCAAAGAGTAAAACTTTCATAGATTTTTGACTCTACCTACTATATTGATTTGAGTATTTTTGTTGTAGGAAAGATTTTTCTTATAATCATATAAATCATCATGGATACAACAAATATAAAGACTGTCATAGCAATCAATATAATCAATGAATATATCGCAATAATTCCACTTAACATATCCAATCCCCAATAACAAATAATCAATCCAATATATACCACAACAATAGGAACAATATATAAAAGACACTCTCTTTGAATACGTGCTTTCATAATTTTACGATTTTCAATTCCATTAGCCTCTAATAAGACTTCAGAAAATCTTGAATGATAATAATCATTCATCTTCAAAAGAACAATAGAAATCACAACAATGATAAAAATCAATACAATCATTGTCCCACTAAGATAATCAGCCATATTTTTAACATCCAGCAACATAAATATATCTTGATGACTTTGTAAAGTCATCCCATCATATTTTAAAGATAATGCCTCTAAAACATCAATATAACATTCTTTATCATCTAAGGATATTAAAGCAAATGGTGTTTGATTATTTTCCATATCTATTTGATTATAAATATTGATATAATCATCATAAGGCATATATATAATACGTGCAAAAGATGTATTTAATGTATAGGGTTCAAATGTTCTTTTTAATTGAAATTGGGGTTGTAGATGTATTGTTTGATTATCTAAAACAATTTCAATAGGATAATCTTTTGTATCTCGATAAGTTTCATAATTGATATAAATACCTGTATATGATTGTGTATCAAATGTTTCTTCTATATCATTATAGAAGAAATCTGTTTCTAAATAAGGACATATTAAATAATTATTATTTGTTATTAAGGGATAAATCTTTTCTACTCTTTGAATATGTTCCATACTTTCTATTTCTCTTAATTGAGTAGAACCAATATTATTTTCCATTTCAACAACTAACTGTAAACTTTTATATTCTTCTACTGACTGCATTAATTGTTTTTGATAATATTGGAAATATACACCCATAAATGTACTCATAAATAAAATAAACGTTAAAAAGATTTGGAAAAATCTATGTTTCCATCTCTCTTTATAAAATTGGAATTGAAAGAAAACTGATAATTTATGAAAAATATGTGATGTTTTTTGATAAGTCATTTTGTTTTCTCTATGATTTTCATGTTTTATACAATGAATAGTTTGATTCTCTATTTCATAAATCGTATCACATACTTCTTTTAATAAATCATCATGACTTGCGATAATTATTGTTTTATGATATTGATTTTTTAATAATTCTAATATTTTTATGAATTCTTGACGATTATCTTCATCTAAATAAGCTGTTGGTTCATCCATAAATATATAAGGTGTATCTTTCATTAAAGCACAAATAATCGCTAAACGTTGTCTTTCTCCACCTGATAAATGTTCAATAGATGTATGATCATCTAAATAAAGTTCTAAGTCTGTCAAATATTGTCTTGCTTTTTCTTCATCAAACGTATCATGTGTCAAACTAGAAAAGAAACGAATATTTTCCATTAAAGTCATACTATTAAATAATGGTATATTTTGAAATACAAATGAAATTTGATTTCTTTGAATATCTTTAATTTCATGATGTGATAAAGTTTTAACATCAATTCCATTAAAAGAATAATCCATTTGAGCCTGATTCGTTAGAAAAGCCATATCATATAATAAACTACTTTTCCCTGAACCACTTGGTCCAAAAAGAACAGTTAATTGTCCATCAACAACTTCTATTTCTCCATTTTTAATTAAATCATGATCAAATGCTAAATGAATATTTTTTAAAACTAACATATTTTAATCCTTTCATAATCGTATTTTCTTGATATGTTTCTTTTTCTTTAAGATAAATTGTGACACAATGACATTCACACACAATAAAACAAAACTAATGACAATAATCACTCCACTAAATAAAAGTACATTGGTAAAATCTTCTATATAACTTTGATATAAATAAGATAACAACAATCCTATACCACATGTTACAATAAAATAAACACCATTTTCAAAAAGAATACTTTGATAAATCTGTTTTCTCTTTATTCCATTGTTTTTTAGTAACTCTATTTCTTCTTTTCTTGATTTCATCAAGAAATATTGGATCGTTATAAATGCGATAATTCCTATACCACAAATACCTCCTGTGCTAATCAGTTTTGTCTGAAATGCCTCACGTTGCATTACATCTGCCTCGAGATATGTCATATAAGTCGAATACACATCATAGCTATCATCCATTTCTAAAATGGCATTATAAACATCACTTACATAATCCTCATCTACAAAAATAACATATTCATCTACTGTATATGGAATAGGATCTACTTTTTCTGAAGCTCTTATAATCCCGGGCGTTATAATTTCTTCATCATTTTGGTCAACACTATTTAATATATCATTAAATATATTGTCAGGTACATAAATCATTAAATCAGTTGCTATTGATGAATAAGATTCCTCATCACTTAGTACTCTCGCTACTTTTAATTCAACTTCTTTTAGGACATATGAAATTTTTCTATAGGGATTATCACCTAAAACATATTGTTGATATGGTACATAAAACTTTGCTTTTATCGTATCACCTACTTGAATATTATATATTTTTGATAACCAAGAACTAATATAAACTCCTTGATCGTGTTTATTAAAATCATTATATTCATAGTAAGGAAAAATAGCAGGCGCTCCACTTCCTTCATCAACTGAATAAACTGTGGAATTTTCTTGTTCATCTATGACTTCCATATTTTGTGCTTCTTCTGTATTATGAGGATTAAAAAGTTTTATAGAGGTAAATGTTTCTATCCCTTTCACTCCTTCCATATCCTTAATTTTATTCATATCGTCTTTAGAAAAAGGTTGAATGATTTCATCTTCATATGCTGGAGCATATATTGAATACAATTGTCCACTTCTATTTCTTAAAAATATCATTTCTTTTGATGATTGATTCGTAACTTGTGGATTTATCGTATTCGCAATCAAAAAGGATTGTGTTAATGGTAATGACTGTGCCAAGATAAACACAGAAATCACTATCATTCCTATAAGTTGAATCCATTGTATTGGTGTCTTGTATTGAAAGTATTTGATTGGTGAAAAACGATAGTTTTTGATTTCATGTGTCTTATTTTCTTTTTTAGACTTATCATTATCATTTTTCTCACATTCAAATTGTTGGTTCTCTATCCTATATACAACATCACATATCTCTAATATTTCCTGTGTATGTGTTGTCAAAATAATAGTTTTATCTTTTAATGATAATAAGACTTCTTTCAACAAAGCAATATTCTTTTTATCAAGTGAGGCTGTAGGTTCATCTAAGATTATAATATCCTTATCACAGTATAAAGCTAAAGCTATCAGAAATCTCTTTCTTTCTCCAATAGATAAAACACTTGGTGATTTCTTGATGTTGACATGATGTAAATTGACTCTTGATAAAAACTCATTTATATCATGAACACTTATCTTTTCACCCTTCATCTTGGCATAGAAAGAAAAATGCTGTTTGATAGACATATTAGGGAAATAGCTTCCGAGCTGATCCACATAACCAATATGCTTTCTGACAAAATCATCTTTTTCACTGATTACTTCTTCATTATATGATATTTCCATTTGTACACGAGAAGAATCCTGAATGATACTTCTTAGAAATGTTGTCTTTCCTGAGCCACTTTTCCCAACAATCGCATGAATACATGAATCATAAAACTTAATCTTGGCATTATTGAATATATTTCTTTGAAAAGATATATTGATATTTTTTACTTCTAACATATGATTCTCCCTTAAAAATTTATAGTTCTATTGTAGCATAATCATAAATGAAGTCCTATCTTTCAGATAACTTATCTTATAGTTTTACTTTCCTTACACGTTTCTTTTTCTTTAAGATAAATTGTGACACAATCACATTCACACACAATAAAACAAAACTAATGACAATAATCACTCCACTAAATAAAAGTACATTGGTAAAATCTTCTATATAACTTTGATATAAATAAGATAACAACAATCCTATACCACATGTCACAATAAAATAAACACCATTTTCAAAAAGAATACTTTGATAAATCTGTTTCCTCTTTATTCCATTATTTCTTAGCAACTCTATTTCTTCTTTTCTTGATTTCATCAAGAAATATTGAATCGTTATAAATGCGATAATTCCTATACCACAAATACCTCCTGTGCTAATCAGTTTTGTCTGAAATGCCTCACGTTGCATTGCATCTATATCAAGATATGACATATAGGTTGAATACACATCATAGCTATCGTCCATTTCTAAAATAGCATTATAAACATCACTTGCATAATCCTCATCTACAAAAATAACATATTCATCTACTGTATATGGAACAGGATCTACTTTTTCTGAAGCTCTTATAACATTTGATGACATAATTTCTTTATCATCTTGATTAATACTATTTAATATTTCGTTATACATACTATATGGAATATAGACAATCATATCATGAGATGGTGTGGTATATTCTTCTTCAGGTTTTAAAACTTTTGTGACTTTAAACTCAAATTCCTTTAATACATAAGATATAACTCTATATGGATTATCATTTCTTATATATTGATTTTTAGGTATATACCATTTTGCTTTAATCATATCACCCTCTTGAATATCACACATCTTTGATAACATGGAACTAATATATATTCCATTATCACCATCATTAAAACTATTATATTTATAATATGGATAAATAGCAGGCGCGCGGCTTCCATATGAATCAAATTCATATGTTTGCATATTTCCTTTTTCATCAATCACTTCAAATTTTTCACAATTCTCATATGTAGATGGATTAAACAAAGGAAACATATCAATTTTTTCAATTGTCTTAACACCTTCCAATTGTTCTATTTTATCTAATTCTTGTCGAGCAAATGGTTTTGAATTATAGCAGTCCATGATAGGGTCATACATAAAATACAATTGTCCACTTCTATTTCTTAAAAATATCATTTCTTTTGATGATTGATTCGTAACTTGTGGATTTATCGTATTCGCAATCAAAAAGGATTGTATTAATGGTAATGACTGTGCCAAGATAAACACAGAAATCACTATCATTCCTATAAGTTGAATCCATTGTATTGGTGTCTTGTATTGAAAGTATTTGATTGGTGAAAAACGATAGTTTTTGATTTCATGTGTCTTATTTTCTTTTTTAGACTTATCATTATCATTTTTCTCACATTCAAATTGTTGGTTCTCTATCCTATATACAACATCACATATCTCTAATATTTCCTGTGTATGTGTTGTCAAAATAATAGTTTTATCTTTTAATGATAATAAGACTTCTTTCAATAAAGCAATATTCTTTTTATCAAGTGAGGCTGTAGGTTCATCTAAGATTATAATATCCTTATCACAGTATAAAGATAAAGCTATCAGAAATCTCTTTCTTTCTCCAATAGATAAAACACTTGGTGATTTCTTGATGTTGACATGATGTAAATTGACTCTTGATAAAAACTCATTTATATCATGAACACTTATCTTTTCACCTTTCATCTTGGCATAGAAAGAAAAATGCTGTTTGATAGACATATTAGGGAAATAGCTTCCGAGCTGATCCACATAACCAATATGCTTTCTGACAAACTCATCTTTTTCACTGATTACTTCTTCATTATATGATATTTCCATTTGTACACGAGAAGAATCCTGAATGATACTTCTTAGAAATGTTGTCTTTCCTGAGCCACTTTTCCCAACAATCGCATGAATACATGAATCATAAAACTTAATATTGGCATTATTGAATATATTTCTTTGAAAAGATATATTGATATTTTTTACTTCTAACATATGATTCTCCTTAACCTTGATTTATAAATTGATTATATTATAATATATCACTATTTTATATTTCAATATAAAATAGCCAAGACATATTTGCCTTGACTACCGCTTTTAGTACTCTAATTCCGTAAAAGCCCAACGATTTTTTGAATTATACAGTGTATATCCCCTTCCATTACAAGTAAAACCATCTGCTGACACCGTTTTTGAAATAATTACATTATTTTGTAATTTTGAAGAAAGGTTAATAGCACTTATACTGTGATTTTGCACAGAACAAGCTGTACCTAAATTGTTGGGAATAAATCTTGCTGTATGTTTCAAGGTAAATAATCGTAGTGAACCAACTTTACAATCTTTTGTTGCTGTTTTTGTCACAGGATCTAACTGCGGTCCTCTTGGCTGACTATCCAATGCTTGTACAGTTCCAATTCCAGCAAAAAGCATTGTCCCTGCAAATAATAATCCTAATAGTTTTTTCATTAAATAAGTCCACCTTTTTCTTTAAAGATATTTTTCATATATGAATTATCTTATATTTCAAATGTACCTTTTTATAGACTTATTTTCAATTGTGTATTTTTGCACAATTTTTGTACTAATCACTTATAAAAAATACTAATTTTTGTAAAATATTACACAAATTTTGAGCATTTTATTTCACATTTTTATAAAACTCCATCATAGATTCAAAACATTCAATACATTTTATATATTCATTATGTTCTTTATAGAAATCTTTTAAGATTTCTAATACAAATATACATACTTCTACTGTTTCAATTCTTTTTGCTGTTTTATATGCTTTTAATAAATATTTTTCTTTTCTTTGATAACTCGAACCAAACAATAAAATATAAAAAGCATTAATCATATCTATAAAATAGACATCTTCAAGCAATGATACATTCTTTTTGGCTTCTTTTATATATTTTTTCGCTTCTTTCAAATTCTTTAATTTATAGTAAGTATATGATATATAAAATAAGATTCTTATATCATTATTCGTATTTTTTAAAACTTCTTCTTTTATATTAATAATTTTTTCAAACTGAAATGAACATATATAACTCCAAATCAAATTATTATAAGAGCCATTCACTGCATCATTCATATTTAAATCACTAAATAATTTTATACATCTTAAATTTAACACTTCACTTTTTGAAAATTCTTTTCTATGATCATAAATAATTGCCATTTGAAATAATATATAAGCTAACCTTTTAATATTCAATTGTTCTGCAAATAATTCTTTAGCCTCTAATGCACAATTCAATGCCTCCATTAGATTTCCTACAAAAGTTAAACTTGCACTTCTATGATAATTCAGCATTGCTTTGGTGTAGTCATTCCCTTGAAACATTAAGGCTTTATCATAATATTTTATAGCCTCATTATATACAGATCCAATGAAGCTCCCCGGGTCAAGACCCGGGTATCTTCACGCTTCGCTTATGCGATGCTATCATATACTCAAATACAACTGCTTATATTCCGTATCTTGTTTACCCTGTTCTTTCACATATTCTCTGATTACTTTTTCGTTTTGATTTTTACCGACAGATGCGATAAAATATCCGTCGCTCCAGAATTGTCCTCCCCATAGTTGTTTTTTGACTTGCGGACACTCAACAAATATTTGCCTTGCAGTTATACTTTTTATGATTTTTACCAATTTTGAAGGAGCATACTCAGGTGTACTTTGAACAAGAAAATGCACATGATCTTTGTCTGCCCCTATTTCAAGAAAATGTATATAATCATATCTCAGTTCTATCCCAAGGCAAATTTGCTTCAGATGTTCTTCAACAGAATCATCAAATACTACGCGACGATATTTTGCCGGACAGACAATGTGGTAAACAAGATTACTCACATTATGTGATAGATGTATAAATTGACTATTTCCCATTAGCATCGCCCTCACTCTCGTATGATATAATAAATTGTTTTACACAATTTATTATATCATACTTCGTTCGGCATTACGCAGCAAGCTGCGGGAAATGCCCATTGAGTTCTTCCGTATCCTTCACTCGGATACTTCAGAACTTATTATAAAAGAACAATCCGATATATTCATAATATAACACTTTTTGATAATCCTCTAAATAATCAAAATAATCTTCTAAATAAAAGTAATCTTGTATTTTGACAATATTTTCTGTATTTACTTTATAAATCATTTCAGCCAATAAATATTTTATATACGAAAACGAACTACATATTTGTTTTTTATATTGTTCCAACTTAGAAAATGATTCTTGAAAATCATTCATATATATAACATCATTTATAAACCGATAAAAACCACTTTCAAACTCTCCATCAATATGATTATCATATAGTTTTACATTCATTAAGGAAAATATCTTTTGAACATTCTCAAAAGATATTTCTTCCTTATTTCTTTCAACACGACTCAAATAACCACTAGATAATCCAGTCATATGACTTATATATCTTAAAGTTAAACGATGTTGAATCCTATTTATTTTTATGATACCACCAAATTGTTTATTCACAATATACACTTCTTTCTTTATCCTTTAGGTCCTTCATGTTTAAATGGTTCTACTTCCTCATAAATACAACCTGTTTTTGCTTGGGAATCATATCCACAATTTTCATCATGTACATGAATAAATGTTCCTCCAAATAATAAAGTTAATGCAAAAATAGTAGTTATTAATTTTTTCATAATTTTTCCTCCTTGTACTCATTCTATCAAACAACTATTTTCTTTATCAATAACTTTTTGTTACACAACAAAAAACGGATTGCTCCGTTTTTATTTTTGTAAATATGACATTAATGGTTGTTTGACATGACTTACAACATATCCACTTCCACCACGATTTTTAACGTCTTCTACCATTGTTGTAATGACAATAGGTTTTGATGAATCAGTAGAAGCCACTGATAACCAACCAATTTCAGTTCCTGTTGTATCATCTTGTGAAGCTTTAATTTCTCCAGTTCCTGTTTTTGCTGCAAGTTGATATTGGTTATTTTTTAAGCTATTAGCCGTACCATTATTATCTTCTACAACTTGAATTAAATCAGCTTTTATTTCATCAGTTGTTTCTTTTGAGAATGGCTCAGCCCAAACAGATGATTCTGTTGATTTAACAACATGAGGCGTCATCATTTTTCCATCATTCATCAATGAACTATAAATAGAAGCCATTTGAACGGGATTCATTAAGATTTGTCCTTGACCATAACCACTATCAGCAATCTGGATATCATTATCAAATGAATCACTTGTATATTGAGATTTTGTTAAAGCTAATTCAAAAGGAATATCTTCACCAATCATTAAAGACTTATATCCTTTTTCAAGATTATCTTTTCCTATTTCTAATGCAGCTTTTGCAAAATAAACATTATCAGAATAAATCAAAGCATTCTTTAAATGATTCGGATTAGGTGCATGTAATGTTGTGACATAATAATCTCCCCAACTAGAATCTTTCTGCCATTTCATTTCTGCCCCAAAATCTTTAGATGAATCTAATGAATTCGTTTCTAATCCAATAGCCGCAGTAATTGATTTCATTGTTGAACCTGGTACCCAAGTTGATCTAAAACGATTCGTTAATGGTTGAGCTTTATCATTGTTTAAAGCATCCCATTCTTCAGTTGAGAATCCATAAATGAAATCGTTACTATCAAATGATGGAGTACTCACTAATGCAAGAACTTCACCATTTGTTGGATTTATTGCGACTGAGGCACTTTGATCCTTTTCAAATGCATTGTATAAATCTTTTTGTAAATTAACATCAATTGTAAGAGTAATATCTTGTCCATCTTGCTTTTCTTGCTTTGCTACAGTACCCTTAGTACTTCCTGTTTCATCAATAATAGAGATAGTCGCACCATTTGTTCCTTTTAATTCTTTTTCATAAGCAGCTTCAATACCACTTCTACCAATCATAGAATTTTCTGTATAACCTTCACCTTGATGTTTTTCTAAATCTTCAGCTGTTACTTTTTGCATATACCCTGTTAAATGTGATGTCACTTCTCCATAAGGATAACTACGCACTTCTTCTGTATTTAATTGAACACCTGGTATTTGTAATAATTGATTTTCTAATTGTGTATCTGTTGATGGAATTGTTGTCAATGGAACAAAAGAATCATCTTTAATCCAAGATGCACTCATAGTTTTTTGGATACTTTCTTTTGTTAATGACAATAAATCAGCTAATTTATCATAGTCATTTTCACCATTCAATTTTCCTCTGACTAAACCAACAGAATAAGCTTTTCCTACACCTGCAAGCATCTTCCCATTACGGTCTAAGATCTGTCCACGATTAGCTTCATCTTCTGACACTCTGACTTTATCTGAAGATGTTAAATTTGGGAAAATAAATGAATCATTCCATACAATTTTCCCATCTTCAATCATTGTTTTATTTTCAAAAGAAACTTCACCAGCCACAGTACTCATTTTCACAGTATAAGTTAATTGATGATCTGCTTCATCAGTTACCTCAATACTGAATTGACTCGCTTCTACTCCCTCATAAATATTTTGATTTCTTGCTATAAATGTTTCTTTGTCATATGTTTTTTGAGATTCTTCACTTAAACATTCATACATTTCATCATATTTCTTTTCTGAAATTAATGTATAAAAATCTTTGAGCTTTTTTTCGTCATTATTGCCTGATAATAAAAAGAATAAAACCACTGCAACAACAGCCACTACAGCAACCACGCCCCCAATAATCCAATACTTCTTTGAATTATTATTTGTATAAACAGTTCCCATTATTTTTCCTCCTCGTATGTTTAGTATAGCACTTTTAAAAAATAAAAGGAATATTTACATAATAGACTTTGTCGCTTTTTAAGAGAATAAAAAAGAGTTATACATCTTTACTTGGATAATAACTCTTATATAATCACATAGTTGACTTTATTTAACTTTCCTATTTATATTTTAACATTTATAAAGTTAAAATATAAAAGTCAATGTTAAAATGAACCTCTTTAACATAAGAAAGAAGTTCATTTTCATATAAAACTGTTTTATTCTGTTGTCTGTGGTGGCGTATTTAAATTTGTAATAATGGCTAGAGTCGTTAAAATATGTCCTAACTTTGTATCAGAAATAGCTCTCATTGTTTCTCTAAAATCAGTATTTCCTTGATTATAAGTGTTGGTACGATATTGTAAGAATGAACTAATTTCTAATTTTAAAATTTCATTTAATACAGCTCGGTATCCACCCTGTAAATTCACATCCGGAACCATTGGATCAAAATTAATACCATATTCTAGTTTATAAAAATGATTTAAAAAAACAGCATTTTGTTCAGCATTTTGAGCAAATCTCAATAATGCCTCTGTTTCATCCTGTGATGAAGCTAAAGCGGCTGCACGACGATAGAGTTGAGCCAAAAATTTTTCTGTATAAATATAAGATTGAAGCTGATCTCGCATGTTTTACACCTCAATTTAACATATGCCTATTTCTAACAAATGTGAAAAAAAGATTTGTTTATTTCAACAAATCTTTCACAACTTCACTCGCTATTAATAATCCTGCACTAGAAGGTACAAAAGAAGTACTTCCAGGTACAGTTCTTTTATTGGTTTGTTCATTTGATTTTTGAGGTTTTATAGGAACTTCTTTAGAATATACAACTTTTAAATGTTTGATTTGTCTTTTCTTTAATTCCCTACGCATGACTTTGGCAAGTGGGCAGACAGAAGTTTTATAAAGGTCACTGACTTCTAGTAAAGCAGGATTCATTTTATTGCCTGTTCCCATTGAACTCATTAAAGGAATCTTTTGATCACAACGCATTGCTAGTTCAATCTTTGATGTGATGGTATCAATGGCATCTACAACATAATCATATTGTGTTAAATCAATTCTATCTGCATTTTCTGGTAAATAGAACATCTCTAAAGTATGAACATCACAATCGGGATTGATAGATAAAATTCTTTCTTTCATCACTTCGACTTTCTTTTTACCAATAGTCTCTTGTGTAGCAATAATCTGACGATTTAAATTAGACAGTGAAACTGTATCATTATCAACAATGGTAATATGTCCAATTCCACTTCTTACCAATGCTTCTACGACATATCCACCAACGCCACCTACTCCAAAAACAATCACATGGGCTTGACTCAGTCTATCCATACAATCATGACCTACTAATAATTCAAATCTTGAAAACATTTTATTCTCCTTTATTGTAATCATCTAAAAAATGATGTTTACCTGTTTCATCACTATATGAAATAATGGTTGCCAAATTGACATTTTCTACACTTTTAAAAACATTCTTTTTCACATTAGGATTCATTGTTTCTAAATATTTTAATAAGTTCTTCATTTCTTCTCGTTTAGAAGTATGATGGACTTCTCCTAGTTCCTCCATTTCTTCTGTAAAACGACAAGCACATTGAATAAATGATAAATCATTATATTGACACCAATGAATAATATCTTTTTCTTCAATCAAATACATCGGCCTAATTAATTCCATTCCTTCAAAATTAGTACTATGAAGTTTAGGCATCATCGTTTGAATTTGTGAACCATAAAACATACCCATCAAAATTGTTTCAATCACATCATCATAGTGATGTCCTAAAGCAATCTTATTACATCCAATTTCTTTCGCCTTCGCATATAAAAAACCACGACGCATCCTTGCACATAAATAACATGGTGATTTTTCAATATTTGTTACAACTTTAAAAATATCTGATTCAAAAATTGTACGGGTATCCCCATTATTTTTGCATTTTCTTCAATTTTCCTACGATTTTTTTCATTATATCCAGGATCCATCGATAAAAACACCAATCCAAAATCAAATTGTCCATGACGCTTAATTTCCTGTAATAATTTAGCCATCAACATTGAATCTTTTCCACCAGATATACAGACTGCAATTTTATCATCAGGTTGTATCAAATCGTATGTTTGAATTGCTTTGACAAACTTTCGCCATATTGGTTTACGATATTTTTTAATAATACTTTGTTCTATTTGTTTTACTCTATCCATGCTTCTCTCCTCGTTGTTTTATTGTACATGAACACTTCTTGAAAAACAATAGGAAATAAAAAACAGAACGCATTATACGTCCTGCCTTTACTCTATTCTTTACCATCCCAACAATATGTACATAAATGACATGGTTCAATACCAATAGATTCAATCAAATCATCTAAACGATGGTATCTTAAAGAAGTAAATTTTAATCTCTTACAGATTTCATCTAACATTGCTTGATATTTTTCACTATCAGGATTTGCATATTCTGCCAATACTTCATCAGTCACTTCACCTTGTTCTAAATCTTTAATGACACGTCTTGTGATTAAATCTAATTCTGAATTAGAACGTGAGAAATTCAAATACTTACATCCATATAAAATAGGTGGACATGCTGGTCTTACATGAACTTCTTTAGCTCCTGATTGATATAAAAATTCTGTTGTTTCTCTTAATTGTGTTCCTCTTACAATAGAGTCATCAATTAATAACAGGCTTTTATTTTTAATTAATTCTTTCACAGGAATTAATTTCATTTTCGCAATTAAATTTCTTTGACCTTGACTTTGTGGCATAAATGAACGAGGCCAAGTTGGTGTATATTTAATGAATGGTCTTGCAAATGGGATACCAGATTCATTCGCATATCCAATCGCATGGGCAAGTCCTGAATCAGGAACACCAGCCACACTATCTGGATTCACTGTTCTTTGATCACGTTTTGCTAGCATACTACCACAGTCATAACGCATCTTTTCGACATTCACACCTTCATATGTTGATGTTGGATAACCATAATAAACCCATAAGAATGAACAAATCTTCATTTGATCATTTGGTTTTACTTTTGAGTAAAGCCATGAGGATAAATAAATCCAATTTCTCCAGAACCTAAGTCTTTATAATGATGATATCCTAAATTTAAGAAAGCCGAACTTTCAAAAGTCACACAATATGCATCATCCTTACGACCAATAATAACAGGTGTTCTTCCTAATTTATCTCTTGCACAATAGATTCCTTCACTTGTCATCACTAAAATACTCATAGAACCTTTCACTAACTTTTGTGCATGTTGAATCCCTTCAACAATAGATTCTTTTGATTAATTAATGCCGCAACCATTTCTGTAGGATTGATTTCTCCACCACTCATTTCTAAGAAATGCGTTTTGCCCTGTTCAAAACATAATGTTCTTAATTCATCTAAGTTGTTAATTCTTCCCACTGTTGTAATCGCAAAAGACCCTAAATGCGAATTGACCAATAATGGTTGGGCTTCACTATCAGAAATACATCCAATCCCAATATTACCTGCAAATTCTTCAACATCTTTATCAAACTTTGTTCTAAAAGGTGAATTTTCAATATTATGAATAGAACGTTGGAAACCTTCTTTTCCGTAAACAGCCATTCCACCCCTTCTTGTTCCTAAATGCGAATGATAATCAACTCCAAAAACAAATCCATAACACAATCATTTTGTGATGCTACCCCAAAAAAACCACTCATATCGTTTCTATCTCCTTTATCAATCAATTTACACACCTATTCTAATCAATTTCACTATAAATGTCTACAAAGTTTTTCTTATTTTACAACTTTTTTATCGTTATCAACAAACAAAAAGCAGTCTTTGACAGACTACTTTGTGATAAATATTTTGGTACGCTTTTCCAGTTCTTTGATAAATTCCTGTTTTTTAACAGGAGAAATCAAAACTTCACTATTTCCATTTCTACCTTTTTGGGCTTTATAAATAATATCTATGCGATCTAATGATAACCCCATTGATGATAATGGATTATGTGTTTCTTTAAAAGAACGGACATCTTGATAAGGAATTTCTTCATGACAGAAGAATCCACATTGAACACATAAATAATCATCATGAAACTCATAATATGTCTGAACAGTCATACTTATCATAATCACATCAACAATACCTAAAATTATCAATACAATCGAAAATCCTAACCAAGAAAAATCTTCTATTAATGGTTTAATGAGAATTATGTTTGTATAAATCATAACACCTATAACTATCATCCATAAAACACCAATTTGAGAACGATAACGTATCATCTTCACCCCTTAAAAATAAGCATCTATTCCATCTGCAATGCCTTGAGCACATTTTGTTTGAAAAGCATCATCATTTAATAATTTATCTTCGGTAGGATTTGTAATAAATCCCATTTCAATATAAATAGATGGTACTTCACTCCAGTTAATACCAGATAAATCATTACGATAAGATACCCCTCTATTTTTTAAACCTGTTTTTGCACAATAAGAGTTAATGACATTTTTTGCAAGTTTTGAAGAGGCACTATAAATAGATGGACAATAAGGATTGTTTTTTGCAGGAGCAATTGTATGTGCCCCTCTCGCACTTGATCCCGCTCCATCACAATGTAAATGAATCACTGCAGCCGCATTGTTGTTGTTGCCAATCATGGCACGTTCCTTGTTAGAAATATTCACACTTTGGCTTGTTCTTGTCATAATCACTGTATATCCTCGTGCTTGTAATTCACTTTTTAATCTCAAACCAATTTCTAATGTTGTTTTGGATTCAGGAATCTTTGTTGAAGTACCGGTTGCTCCTCCAGCTACTTTAGCTTTTTTCGTAGAAGCACCTGGTCCTATTGGTTCTAAAGAACTATTGCCTTTGCCTTGATGTCCTGGATCAATCACAATCACACGATTATTAGGCGAAGCCACATATTGTGTTGTCGATGACGAAGTCGAAGATGAAGAAGCCGTTGATGATGTTTGATGATTTGATGTGACTTCTTCTTTTGGTTTTTCTTTGACTGTAACCTTTAAAGTTTTTTCACTTTTATTTTGATTTTTATCCACAGCTTTTACAACAACTTGATATATTCCCGCTTTTTTCGTATTCACTTTATTTTGATATGTATAATAACCTGTTTGGTCATCTGTTACCTTATCATAGCTCACATATGTTAAATCACCATCAACTTTATCTTTGACTGACTCAACATATTTTTTCATCTCAAATGTATCCCCATATGCCAAGCTTACTGATTCTTTGGATAACTTGATTTCAGGTAATTGGGTATCTTTGATTTCTATTTCATGAGTAAAAGTCTTACTTAACTCACCTTTAGAAAGTTTATACTCCAAAGTCTGTTTCCCTATTTTCATTGTATCAATAGTAGGTGCCATTAACTCTCCACTTTGTTTATCAACTAAATCTTCTCCATGACACTCACTTCCATATTCAATCACTGTTTGATCAGTAAATGTCAATTGAATGGAATCTAAAATCTTTTGTTTTTGATCATTTTGATACCAGATATAACCACCAATACATCCTCCAATCACAACAATTACTGATAAGACAATCATCATCCATTTTTTATTCTTCATAATATCCAACCTTTCTTGCTTTCTATTTTATCATCTTCAGTCAATGAAAAAAAGCATTGTGACTCATTTGAAAAAGAAAAGGAAGTCTTTAACTTCCTAATTTTTTGATATCTTCTACAACTCTTTTTAAATCCTCACGAATTGGTAATTGTTGTGGACACATTCTTTCACATGCTCCACATTGTTGACAATGAGATGCTTTGGCTTTTTCATCCATTTGTTGATACTTTTCTTGAAAAGATTTTGGATCATCATAGACAAAACAATGATTCCAATATCTAAAATTTGTTGGAATATTCACCCCAAAAGGACATGGCATACAATAACCACAACCCGTACAACCATTTTTTGTTCTGGCATGTAATGTCTTTTCAACTTGGCTGACAATCGTAAGTTCATCATCATTTAAATCTTGATAATTGATAAATGTTTCTAAATTATCTTCAACTTGTTGCAAAGTGGACATTCCACTTAAAATCACTTTAACACCTGGTAATGTTCCTACATATCGTAAAGCCCATGATGCCAATGTGCGTTGAGAATTATAATCCGTAAAGATTTTTGTCACATCGGCTGGCAAAGAGGCTAAACTTCCTCCTTTAATAGGTTCCATGACAACTAATGGCACACCTAATTGATTGGCTAAATCAACCCCTTTTTGTCCTGCCTGTATTTCCATATCCATATAGTTTAGCTGTAATTGACAAAAATCCCAATCATGTGTTTTCAATATTTTTTCAAAAACAGGATATTCATCATGAAAACTAAAACCTAAATATTTGATTTTTCCTTCTTGCTTTAACTGTTCACATAATTCAAGAATCTGATAATCTAAAACTTGTTGCCATTTTTTATCATCTAAAGCATGTAATAAATAAAAATCTACATAATCAACGTCTAATCTTTGTAGCTGTGATTCAAAAATCTCTCTTGCTTCTTGTTGACTATGAACATTCCAGATAGGTAACTTGGTTGCTAAAGTGTATTGTTGTCTATCATATTTTTTAAGACCTTTCCTACAAAAGGTTCACTATCCCCATTATGATAAGGATAAGCTGTATCAATATAAGTGACTCCCTTAGCAATCGCTAAATCTAACATCGCTTCTGCTTCTTTTTCTTCAATATTGCCATTTTCATCTAATGGAAATCTCATGCAACCAAAACCCAACAATGAAGATTCAATTCCTAATTTTTCAAACTTTCTTTTTTCCATATATTCACACTCCTAATCCTTATTATAAATCACATCAAGAGAGTTGTTCAATAACAACTCATCCTCTTTCAAAACGATATGATAAATCATTGGATACATCCTTTTCTAAAGGTGAAGAAAGTGGTACAAGATAGACATCACCAGGTACACGATATTCCATTTTTCTCACAAGATAACATCCTTCCCCTTGTATCATACGATATCGTGGAATATGACCATTTTCATTGATTTTGCCTGTTGCTTCATTTTCCATCCACGTATCTGCTGTGACTTCAACATAAAAATCATTGAGAGTTCCCGCTTTTATTTCAATATTGTTTATTTGGTCTGTTGACTTATACCCACTCATTGATTGACTTCCTATATCCATTTGATAAGCCAATCTTACAATTTCAAAAAAATCTTCTGATGTTGTTTCTATTTTAAAGAGATCATGTGAATTTTCAAAGTTTTTTAAAGTAGGATTTTGAAGCAATGTTTTTTTCATATCGTTGATTTGACTCTTAGCTCTTTCTTCCATATCATCATCTATTTGTTGTTGAACAAGAGGATCTGATTTATAAGTTGTACAAAACAAATCAACTGGAACCATATCATTTAAATTTATAATAGTGATTGTACCATCAGAACTAACTAATCCATCATCATTTAATTCACAATCTTTATTCATTGCTATAACATAACATGGATTTCCATAATCATCATAACAAGCCAACGCTGTTGTACCAAATTGTTCAATTTGTGAAACATTAAAAGTTGATGTTTCTCCCTGATCATTAATCTCAACTGTTCCATTTTCTACACTGACCGCATAGTTTTTATCTTTATTATCTTGGGTCATCCAATTTCCTGAAAGTGTTGATACAACATAATAATAAGAAATACCATCACCACGATCACCATAAGTTGCGACATGAACTTGTCGTTTGCCTTCATGATCATAATAAACAACAAGATTATTATCACCATTTAACCATTGCGTAGAAATACTTTGCCCATTGGCATCATAAATACCATTAGCCTTTCCAAAACATAAAAAAGTATAATGTAAATCTTTGACTTGTCCCGTTGTTTTATCTTGTTTTAAAACAAGCTGACTTGACAAATCAGGTGATAGAGAATAATAAGTCTGTTGTGAAGAAATTTGATTACCAACAAGCCACAATACTATATAAAAAATAACAAATGACAAACAACCAACCTTAAGATTTTGACGTGTCCACTGTTTCAATCCAAAAGTTAAAGAAATATATAAAGATATAAGCATTGTTACGATAACATACCATTCTAACACATCAAAGAAATACTCAAATCCTAATCTTTTCAAAATGACAACATAACCTAATTCTAGACACACTAATAAAATAAAAATTAATAGTGAGACGGTTTTGACCCATAGAATTATTTTTTCTTTTTGAGTGATTCTTTCATGGATTATTGGTGAACTATGTTGTTGAATCATATCTAAATCTTTTATATCCATATAGAACTTTTTATTTTGAATATTAAAAACAAAGAATGTCTCAAATATCCATATATTTTGAATATCTTGATAAAAATAAGATATTTTTTGACCATCTTGAATATAGTCAAAAGTTTGAGAATTCATCTGATATTGTATATCTTTTGATTTATAGAAATGAAGCTGTAAAAACTGTTTACCTTTTACACTCACTAAACAAATCATTCCTACCATCATCATAAACAATCCAATAACATCAAAATGATGTTGTAAATAACGATTTAATAAATAGATAGCCAAGCCTCCACAAATGCATAAACACCCTCCAATGATAGAAATAACGAATAAAGATGAATGATCATAGTACATTTGTTGAAAATAATCTTTATATAAAGCTTTTGTCATCGTAATTGTCTGATAATGATATTTAGGACTGTTTTCTTTTTCTAAAGCATCTTCACCATTCAACAATTCATCAACTGTCACATTTAAAATATGAGCCAAGTCTTTTAATAAAGAAACATCGGGTAGACTCGTACCCGTTTCCCATTTTGACACAGCTTTATTTGTGACAAGTAAAGCTTCTGCCAATTGTTTTTGAGTCATTCCTTGTTGTTTACGCTTATATGCAATATATTGACCAATTTTTTGATTATCCATATTTTTTCCTCCCATCTACCATTATGAGAATTTTTCATAAAATAACAACTTATCTTCAAGAGATTTACTCTCCTATAAGACAAACTATTAAATGTCAATAATTAATTTAAAAAAATGATTTTAATAGTGTTTGTCCTGATTTAGAGGAGCAATCCGATGTTCTTTGATGTTTTTAGTGGATTTTTGGGTGCACTAAAAACAACTTCTCAAAACTCAGTGTTTGAAAGCTCTTACATTTTAGGTTTTCTTTGTTTTTAAGCTACTGATTCCGTTGCTTCGTTCCTATAAACAAAGCGATGGATTTCACCATTGATATCAGAATACTGATAAATCTGTTTTCTGGTATTCTTTGGAAAATCTAAAGATATTGAATTGAAGAACGTATTTCGGGTTTCTTCTGGTAATCGCATGATATTTTCATGCATGATTATAAAACTGCTTTCGTTTTTCATGATTGAATAGATATATCTGGCAATGCGATTGGCAACTGCAATGACCGCTAATTTATGACGCTTTTTATTTCCGTTCTTCACTCTTTCAAATAAGTGTTTAAGAACAGGATTATGTCGTCTGGCAAATTCGGCAATCATGTAAAGAGCGTGTCTCAGGTATTTTGAGCCTTTCTTGGAAATCTTGCCCATGATTTCCACAGACTTGCCAGAACGCTTGTTACGTGGTGATGAACCACTGTAAGAGACATAATGATCAGCATTTTTGAATCTGAAGATGTCTCCGGTTTCAGCGATGATAACAGCGGCAGTCAAAGGACCACAGCCAGTGATGGTCAACAGCAGACTGTAAACATTAAAAGTGGCAGCAAGCTTTCTGATATCTTTTTCAATCAGTTTCAATTGTGTACGAATATGGATGATGCTTTCAACAGTGTTGGAAATAACATATCTCATATGATCGGATACATGTGGAACCAGTGTATCCTGAGCATAATTGAAAAGCTTATCAATCTTATCCATACTGCAGCGATGTCTAGTTGCTTCGTAAACAAGATGAAACACTTCATTTTTGGAAGCATTTATGATATCATGCGAAGTAGGATATTGAGATAAGACAGCCAGGAAAGCAGCTGATTTAGGTTCAAAAACATACTGAAGTTCAGGGAAATAACAATCACAAAGGGCAATGAGACGGTTAGTTTCCTGAGAATAGAGTTTTTTAATCTGATAGTGTCTGTGAACGAGAGCCTTAAGATCTTGATATCCGTTTTTGTTTTCAAAAACAGAATCTGAAACATATTTGACCTGATCATCAGTACCGATAATGGAACAGATGGTTTGAGCATCCAAAGGATCAGATTTAGATATATTATGGCTTTCTCTCCATTTATTAACGAAATCCGTATTAAGCTGATGGATTTCTTCATCGCTATTACAGTTTTGTTTAATAAAGGTGTAGATATTAGTAGAATATATGCCAGTGACTTCCAAAGCAAAATAAGTGTGGAGACAGTACTGATCACTGGAATACTTTCTAACAGTATTTAAAAACTCAACAACTTCAGATTTAATAAACTTAAAAGATAATTTTTTTCTAAGGAAATGAGGTTTGACCGATCTTAATTCAGGGACAGCCAGAACAGCAGCATCAGCCTTGCCTTTAGAGACATCAATGCCAACATAAAGATTGTAATTGTAATTTTTCATAAAAAATGACCTTCTTTCTAAAGTATGTAAATGGTTTTGAATTGCACCTCTAAATCAAGACAAACGCAACCTCGTAAATGCGGAGACAAGTGAGAATACACTGCTGCAACAAACTCATTCGGGTATAAAGTACGCCTTGAACAGAGGATTAAGTCTTTTAGAAGCGGAACATAACAAGATGGCCGCAGGAGAAAAGAATAAAACCTTGATTCAAAACGAAACTATTATCTTAAAAGAGAGTGTAGAAGCAAGGATTTTTTAAACAACTGAGATATCTCAGTTGTTTAAAAAGAGAAATCCTTAATTCAAACTTCTATACATATTATACGAGGAGAATTATAACATGTTTTTCATATATTGATGATTATCTTTATTTTTTTTGAAAAAAGTGTAAAATAAAAGCAGGAGTATGAGGAGGTAAAAAAGATGGAAAAATCTAAAGTTTATTATTGTGATATGCATACAGGAAGAATGAATTTACCTGAAAAATTAAAGTATTTAATGAAAAAAGCTGGTTTTGAAAACATTGATTTTGAAGATAAATATGCTGCAATAAAGATTCATTTTGGTGAACCAGGAAACTTGGCTTATTTAAGACCAAACTGGGCAAAAGTTGTTTGTGATTATGTCAAAGAATTAGGTGGTAAAGCTTTCTTAACGGATTGTAATACTTTATATGTTGGTGGCAGAAAAAATGCTTTAGACCATTTGGATAGTGCTTATACAAATGGATATAATCCTTTCCAGACAGGAGTTCATACAATTATTGCTGATGGATTAAAAGGAACAGATGAAGCATTAGTTCCAGTTAATGGCGAATATGTTAAAGAAGCAAAAATTGGACAAGCCATTATGGATGCTGATATTATCATTTCTTTAAATCATTTTAAAGGACATGAACTCACTGGTTTTGGTGGCGCTTTAAAAAATATTGGTATGGGTTGTGGTTCTCGTGCAGGTAAAATGGAAATGCATAGTGCTGGTAAACCAGTTGTTGAAGAAGAACTATGCATTGGATGTGGACAATGCATTAAAATCTGTGCCCATGATGCCCCAAAGATTACTGATCGTAAAGCAAAGATTGACCACAATAAATGTGTTGGATGTGGAAGATGTATTGGTGTTTGTCCTAAAGATGCCATTCAGGCAAGTATGGATGAAGCCAATGATATTTTAAATTATAAGATTGCTGAATATACAAAAGCTGTTGTGGATGGTCGCCCTTGCTTCCATATTTCACTTGTCATTGATGTTTCACCTTATTGTGATTGTCATGCGGAAAATGATATTGCGATTGTGCCCGATGTAGGTATGTTTGCATCTTTTGATCCAGTCGCTTTAGATCAAGCTTGTGCTGATGCGGTTAATCAACAACCAGCAATCAAAAACAGTTTATTAGATAAACATGGACATCATCACCATGATCATTTCACTGATGTTTCTCCTGAAACAAACTGGAAATCATGTTTGGAACATGCTCAAAAGATTGGTTTAGGAACTCGTGAATATGAACTTATTGAAATTAAATAATATGAGGCTCTATAAATGAACATATCATTTATAGAGTTTTTTATTTTTCATAATGTTATTGAAATTAATAAAATTTACGTTATAACACAGTCAAGAAATTGACTGTAAAGAAATAGACTAAAAGAAGGTGAGTTATGAATAAAGAAGATAGAAAAAATGCTTATTTGTATTGTAAATTTAGGGATGAGCAATTTGCTTTATATGATGAATATGCTAAAAAGCATGGCATGTTGATGAAAACACTTTTGGTTGTGAATGTTCCTTTCTATGCTAAAGAAGGGATGACACAAAGGGCAATCTGTGAACGTACATTCCAATCTAAACAGACAGTCAATTTAATTATCAAAAATTTATTATCACAAAAATATGTTACGGTGACAGAAATTCCTGAAACCAAGCGAAATAAGCTTGTTGTGATGACACCAGACGGTCGTCAACATTGCCAAAAAGTTGTCCGTCATATTACATGGGCTGAAGATAAAGCTATGTCCATGTTTTTACCTGAGGAACAAAAACAATTGATTGACTTATCTCGAACTTTTACAAAAAATCTTGCAATGCTTATTCATCAAGAAACGGAGGATTAAATATGGAATTTTATGATGTCATTAACAAAACGTCAATTTGAGGATAAAGCTATTCCTCAAGAAATATTAGAAAGAATATTAGATGTTGGTTTAAAAGCACCTTCATCTAATCATCAAAGAAGATGGGAACTTGTGACAATTACGGATAAAGCAATTATCAAAGAACTCGCAAAATGTGTACGCCCTTATCCTTGTCGTATTCAAGAACCGAAAACACCTCAACAAGAAATATTTAAAATTGCTTATCCACGTCAACGTATAATGATTGAAGAATCAGCGTGTGTCATTCTACCTTATTTTAAACAAAAATATGCTTTTGATAATCCTAAAAATAATTATGGTTTGATGGACTATGGGGCTGTGTGGACTTTAATTGAAAACATGTTGTTAGCTGCAACAGCAGAAGGTTTAGAATCTGTGGTGCATATTCCAGTAAAAAAAGAGCCTGAAAAAATCAAAGAATTTATGATAGTTCCAGACAGTTATTATTTACCAGCAATGGTCATTCTTGGTTATTCAAGTCCTGTTGCCCTTGTTCCTCCACAAGTCAAAGCAACTATCGAAAATAGAGTTCATTGGAACAAATGGTAAAATGATTATTAGCGAAATACAAACCAAAAGCATTATCACAAAATCAAATTTGCCTGTTTGTGAATATGCCGTCAATCCTTATGCGGGATGTACACATGGATGCCAGTATTGTCATGCTGTATTTATGAAAAGATTTACTGGACATGATAAACCATGGGGACAATTTTTAAATGTGAAATATTAACCAGAAATCAAAAATCCTTATAAATACAAAGGAAAAGAATTATTTATTGATTCCATTACCGATCCTTATCTTCCCCAAGAAAAAATATATAAACGTACAAGAGAACTCTTATTACAATTACAAGGCAGTGGAGCCAAAATCAGTATTGCGACAAAAAGTGATTTAATCAAAACCTTTCCTGACGCCCATGTTTCATGGTCTATTAATACCTTAGATGAACAATTCAAATCAGATATGGATCATGCTGTATCCATTGAACGTATACTCAAAGCAATGGAAACTTTTTACCATTCTGGTATTCGGACAACTTGTTTTATTTCCCCTATTTTTCCAGGCATCACAGATGTCAAAGCAATTATTCAACGTGCTAAAAATCAATGCCATTTAATCTGGCTTGAAAACTTAAATCTTCGTGTTAACTACAAATCAACAATTATGTCGTATATTCAAGAAAAATATCCTCATCTTCTTCTGTTATATCAAGATATTTATAATCATGGACAGCTTGATTATTGGCAAGATTTAGATCAAGAACTTCAAACATTCGCTAAAGAAATTGGGTTAGATTATGTGACAAATGATGATAGTATGCAACGTGCTTTTGATGAACCACCCATCATTGTTAACTATTTCTATCATAGTCAAATTAAAAAAGCAGCTACAAAAAAGTCGGAGTAACCCGACTTTTTTCATATATATCTTAGCATCAATAGTACGTAGAGTGTTCATTTTTTAAAACAAAGTTATTTTATATCATCTAAATTTTTTCATAAATGCCTGCATTTTGACAATAAATGACAATTGATAAACCATAACAAATCATAAAGAATAAGCCTATCACTCCAACACTCATGATATTAATCATTAATAAATCTGTATGCATCATATTTGCTAAAGCATGAACTGAAAAATAAGATGATAAACTCATAATCAAAAATGGTACAACATAGATAAACAACAATTCTTTTTGTATTCCTTTTTGAAGTGTTCTTTGACTAATTCCAATTTTCTTTAAAACACGATAACGTTCTTTTTCTTCAAAAGCATCATTATAAAGTTTCATAAATATAATACTTCCACTGGCAAAGATAAAGACCATAAAGACAAAAAGACAAATTGGATAAAACATCTTAATCCATTGATTAGATGCATTTTGACTATCAAGCTTAATTAATCCTAAACAGTCTTGATGATTTTGAATATCATTCAATGATGCATTCATCATCTTTGGATTGACAATCTTATAGTTATAGATATAAAGTGGTGTTCCTTTTGATTTTAATGTTTCAAATTCTTCATCACTGACACAATAAAATGAAGCTTGTTCTTGTAGATAACCTAAATAAGGAATTGTTGTTTGTTGAATGGTTTCATAATCTTTTCCTTGAATAGTTAAATCATTGAATTCTTCATTGGTAATTAATGATAAAAGATATTGATGTTGTAAATCTATCATTTGATGATTTTCTAATACTGGAAAATCAAATTCTTGATTTGAATCCTTTGCTAATTGTTTTAATTGTGAATAAGGAATCAAACCATAGGTATCAGATTGAAATGTTTTATCAACATATGATGCCTCTATTTGTAATAACTCAATATGAGATTGATATTGTATATCATTATGTTTTTCTATTTCTCTTGCAAATTCTAATTGTAAATTATCCTTTTCACTAAAGATTTGATAAGTATAGACATTCTCAAATTCTTCTATCACCTGACAACGATTATACATTGCTACACCGGTTGCAAGGGCAGTCACTGAACATATCATTAAGACTGTTACAATCGCATAAGTACGATAGTTTTTCTTCATACGGAAAATCATTTGATTGATCCATAATGTTCTTTGATGATGATAAAGGAAAGTTTTACGTGCTGCTAATGTTTGATAAATCAATGGAATCAAACCGCCAAATAATAAATAGACACCTACAATGACTAAGATAACAGCCAGCAAGGCATTCCCCATTGTTTCCATGCCACCTTTTTTAATCGCAAAATAATAACCGAGAACTAAAATAATTGTTCCTAAAACAGCTTTTAAAAAAAGTATCAATTTATTTTGTTTCACATATTCATTTTGACGATTGGCACTGACCATATCTAAAACACTACTTCTAACTAAATTGATATAACCTTTGCATACAAAAATCATATAAACAAGAAAATAAATCAAACAACTCCATAAAATAGCTGACATGGAAATCTGAAATGTTAAAGTGACTTCTATATTTGAAATGGCAATAATAATCATCGTAAATAACTGTGAAATCAACATACCAAAACCGATTCCCATGATTAAAGAAACAAATCCAATCATTAATGTCTCTAACATGTATAACTTGCCAATTCTTTGATTTGTTAGTCCCATAAAGACATAGATTCCAATTTCTTTTTTACGTTTTGTTAAAAAGACATTCGTTGCATACCAGACAAAGAAAAACATAAAACAAGTTAAAACAACAAGAACACATTGAATCACAATCTTGAGATTGCGACTATTCATTTGACCTAGTGATTCCATCATTGAAGAATCTAAAAGGTTAAAGAAATTAAAAATAATCAAAACTGTAAAAGCCAATGAAATCATTAATGATAAATAATTTTTTAAACTGGCTTTAAAATTAATAAAAGATAATTTTGCTAGACTCATACAAAATCACTTCCCATAGCAACTTGCATATCAATGATACGATCATACAGTTCTTTACGACTATTCCCTCTTGTTAGGCAACATTTCATCATACCATCATTTAAAATATAGACATCTTTAGCATAAGAGGCACTATAAGCATCATGTGTAACCATTAAAATAGTCGCTTTTCCCTCATCATTGACCATTTTTAAACGCTCTAATAGATCACGACTTGATTTAGAATCAAGGGCTCCTGTCGGTTCATCAGCAAAAAGTATTTCTGGTTCACTGATTAATGCACGACAAGTGGCACCTCTTTGTTTTTGTCCTCCTGATAATTGATAAGGATATTTTTTTAAATGTTCTTTTAAACCAAAGATGGTTGCTAGGGTTTCACTTTTGGCTATACATGTCTTTGATGAAACACCATTTAATGATAATGGTAAAGCTATATTATCTTGTAAAGTCATTGTATCTAATAAATTATAATCTTGGAAAATAAAACCTATTTTATCTCTCCTTAACTGTGATAATTCTTTATTTTTCATCTTTGTAATATCTTTACCATCTAATAAGACCATTCCTTGTGTTGGTTTATCAATCGTAGATAAAATATTCAATAAAGTTGTTTTCCCACTGCCACTAGGTCCCATAATCGCAATAAAATCATTTTCATAAATCGTTAAATCAATTCCTTTTAAAACTCTTGTCTGAAATCCTCTCGTTCCATAATTTTTTACTAAACCTTTGATTTCAACAATCTTTTTCTTATCCATAAATTATTCCTCCTAACACTTTCATTGTAAAATATAAATATTATGAAATCCTTACATTTTCCTCACAATAAGCTTTCTTATCTTACATTCATTGAAAGGTTAGCGATAAAAGTAATCTCTTTGATCTTGAAATGTGATTTTTACTCTTGTGTATTTTTGATATTCACTTTCAATAGAAATATGATGTCCTAATTTTTCTATCACTTGTTTCGCCATATATAATCCCATACCTGTGGCTTTATATTGTCCATTATGATGATTCATACCTGTATATCCTTTATCAAAAACTCTTGGTAAATCTTGTGACTGAATACCTTCACCATTATCCTCAATCCATAAATCAGTATGACTTTCATATTGCTTGGCTCTTATTTTTAAACACGGATCACTAGAAGCATATTTAATCGCATTGCTCATAATCTGATCAAAAACATAGACTAACCATGTAGGATCACTATAAACATCTATATCTTCTAGTTGAGCATCTATTTCAAAATGGTTTTTAATAAAGAAAAAACGGTTATTTTTCAAAGACTGATAAACATTTTCTTTTAAAGAAACAGGTCTGATATTGATATCATAAAGCTGACTTTGAATTCTTGATGCAATCAATATTTGATTGAGATATTGATTCATTTTTTCTAATTGTTCTTGCATATCTTCTTTTTGTTGAAAATCATGATTTTTTTGATTCATTAAAAGGCTAGCCGCTAATGGAATCTTCATTTCATGACACCATTTAGCCATATAATCTTGTAAATCATAATTTGTTTGATATTGTTGATTTAACTGTGCTTGTAGAACATTTATATCATGATAAGCAATGTCTATATTTTCATAATTTTCAAACTGTGAAGCAATAATTTCAGTTGATTCTAGATACTCTTTTTCTTATCTTGAAGATGTTTTTCTTTTATGAAATCTATCATTAAAAATATTGTAAAACAAACAATAAGAATCATATCTAAATAGATAAGATATTGAATATTATTTTGTGGTATTAAATAAATAAAATAAAGATTATAGGTAATCATCATTAAGATAATTACAAGTAAATAACGATAATATTTTTGAATATATTTCATGGAATATAGTAACCTAATCCTTTCTTAGTATGAATGATGTCTTGGTGGTAAGCCTCTTTTAATTTTGTTCTTAAACGAGAAATTAAAACTGTCAGTGAATTATCTGAAATAAATTCATCTGTATTCCATAATGTTTCCATCAGTTCTTGTCTAGAAACAATATCTCCTTGTGACTCAAGTAATAAACAAACAATTTGACTTTCTGATTTTGTCAGATGTATTTCTTGTTCATGATAAAAGAAACTGCCTTTCATCTTATCATAATAAATATCTTCATTAATACGCATTTGATCTTTCACTTTATACTGATAAGTTCGTCTTAAAATAGCTTCTATTTTTGCTTTTAAAAGTTCTAAATGAAATGGTTTATCCACATAATCATCGCCACCTTGTAAAATAGCTCTAATTTTATCATGATCATCATTACGACTACTAATAAAAATAATAGGAACTTGTGATAAATTCCTTATTTGCGTACACCAATAATAACCATCATAATAAGGTAAGTTAATATCCATTAAAATAAGATGTGGTTTATAATTCACAAAATCCTGTATAACATTATCAAAATGTGTTGCAATAACAGCCTGATAACCCCATCTTTTCAAAAATCTTTAATTTCACTTGCAAGTGTTTCATCATCTTCAATAATCATAATATGCATTTGATTCATCTAATCACCTCTAAAACCATTATATAGTTTTCTTTTATCCACGAAAAGAAAAAAGCATAACATTACAAAATTGTAATATTGTGCCTATAATTATGTATTATTTATTAAGAATTTTATTTCTATATTTTTTAACCACTATGATGTTTACAATGACTCCAAAAACTGACTATCATTATATTTCAAAAAGAGATTTAAACTTAATTGCACAAGATAAGTATTATGGTTATCGTCTTCAAATGTAATATAATCACCTGTATCATACCCACTTAAATCTGTTGTCTTTTTCAAATGAACATCTTGATTTAAAAATACCTTTGCAAAAGTTTGAGCAGTTTGTTTGGCTTGTTCTTCATTCACGACAATTTCAGGTAAGCTATGAAAAAATCCATATTCCTTATTTACAAACTGAACAAGTTTTCCATTTTCATAAGTAAAATCCAAACGTAAACTTGGTTCGTCTTTATCATTACCAATTAAAATCGTACCATCAGTTTCACTAACAACTTTATTTTTTTCAAGTTCCTGATAAATTTCTTGTGGCATCGTCTTTTGAATACCTGCCATAAGTTCTTTCACTTTCTTGTTTTTCTTCTTGCTGTGACATTTCTTGTTGTGGTGTGTCCTGCTTTGTTTTAGTATTCTTATTTTGTGTACAACCTCATAGACAAATCAATACCAATACTAACAATAATTTTTTCATAATCCTATCTCTTTCTATAATATTAATTATAAAACAAAGATGTGTATAAATGATAAAAAAGCTGTTGATAACAGCTTTTTTATCTATTTCCAATTGTTGCCACCATAACAGCTTTAATGGTATGCATTCTATTTTCTGCTTCATCAAAAACAACAGATTGTGTTGATCTAAAGACTTCATCTTCTACTTCTCTAATATCTATGCCTTGTTCATGTTTTGCTTTTGCAACTTCTGTTTCAAAATCATGGAAAGAAGGTAAACAATGCATAAAGAGTGTAGAGTCTTTACCTGTCTTTTTCATCATTTCAGTCGTCACTTTGTAAGGTGATAACATTTCTACTCTTGGTTGATAAAGTGATTCATCTTCACCCATACTTACCCAAATATCTGTATAAATCACATCAGCATCTTTCACTGCTTCATCAACATTATCTAAAACTTCAAATTTTCCACCTGATTTTTGGGCTTCTTGTTGACAATATTGTAAGACTTCAGAATCAATTTGCAAACTTTGAGGACCTAAACATACAAAATGCATTCCCATTTTAGCTGCCCCATACATCAATCCATAACAAACATTATTACGAATATCGCCAGTGAACACAAATTTCACTTCATTTAAAGGTTTACCAAGATGTTCTTCAATTGTCATGAAATCAGCTAATGTCTGAGTTGGATGATCAACATCCGTTAAACCATTCCATACAGGTACACCTGAGAATTTTGCTAAATCTTCTACTGTTTTTTGTTCAAAACCTCTAAATTCAATACCATCATACATTCTTCCTAAAACTTTAGCAGTATCTTCTAAAGATTCTTTTTACCCATTTGAGAATTACTTAAGAAAGTCACATGCCCACCTTCATCTAAAGCTGCCACTTCAAAAGCACAACGTGTACGTGTTGATGTTTTTTCAAACAATAAAACAATATTTTTTCCTTTTAATGATTCACCAATTTTTCCTTCTTTTTTCTCTTTCTTTAATTGGTGAGCTAAATCTAATAAATAACGAATTTCTTCTTGTGAATAATCTTTTAATGTTAAAAAACTTCTATTTTTTAAGTTAACCATACGTACCTCCTATCTTTTAAACATTGTTCCAATCCCATCTTTTGATAACATTTCAATCAAAATAGAATGAGGAGTACGACCATCAATAATCACTGCTTTTTTGACATTTTCACGAATTGCTCTGACACAACATTCAATCTTAGGAATCATTCCACCACTAATAATGCCTTTATCAGTTAAACCTTTGACTTCATAAACATGAACCAAAGGAATTAACGTTGATTCATCATCTTTATCCATTAACAATCCTGGTATATCACTGACCAGAATCATGTTTTCAGCTTGAACTTGAGCAGCAATTTCAGCAGCTGCTGTATCAGCATTAATATTATAAGTATGCCCTTCTTCATCTAGACCAACACTTGATACAACTGGAATATAACCTTTATCTAATAAATCCATAATAATGTGAGCATTGATTTTGACAATATCCCCAACATAACCTAAATCATCTTCACATTCATGTTTTTTAGCAACAATTAACTGATTATCGATACCACTGATTCCAACAGCATTACCACCTTTTTGCATAATGAGTTTAACAAGATCTTTATTTGTCTTTCCTGCTAAAACCATTTGCACAACATCCATTGTTTCTTCATCAGTATATCTTAAACCATTAATAAATTGTGGTTCTTTTTGCATTCTCTTTAAAGTCTGATTAATTTCAGGACCACCACCATGTACAAGAATGACTTTAATACCAATTTCAGATAATAAGACAACATCTTGAATCACATTCATTTTTAATTCTTCATTAATCATCGCATTACCACCATATTTAATCACAACAATCTTATCATGATATTTTTGAATATATGGTAAAGCCTGTGATAAAATTTCAGCTTTTACAATTGCATTTTGATTCATAATTATTCCCCTTTATGTGCGATAATCACCATTAATTTTGACATAATCATAAGTTAAGTCACATCCCCAAGCAACCGCATCAAACTCACCATCATGTAAATCAATAATAATTTCTATTTCATCCTGACTTAAGATTTGAGCAGCTTTTTCTTCACTAAAAGGATAGCCACCCCCATTTTCACAAACACGAATAGTCCCCTTTGTACTTTGTAAATCAACATCAATTTTTGTAATGTCATATTGTGCATCACTATATCCAATGGCACATAAGATACGTCCCCAATTCGCATCTTCACCAAACATTGCAGCTTTAAATAAAGAACTTGTAATCACTGATTTAGCAACAACTTTTGCATCTTTAACACTCTGTCCATGTAAAACTTTACAAGTAAGAAGTTTTGTTGCACCTTCGCCATCTTTAGCTATATCTCTAGATAAACATGTACAAACATACATCAAAGCTTCTTTAAAACTTTGATAATTTTCATCTTTTTGTGTAATTTCTGGATTTTTTGCTAGACCATTACACATCAATGTTAACATATCATTTGTTGAAGTATCACCATCAACACTAACCATATTAAATGTATCATTAACAACTTCATGAATCACTTCATTTAACATCTCTTTTGAAATCGAAACATCGCTTGTTACAAAAGCAAGCATTGTTGCCATATTAGGATGAATCATTCCACTCCCTTTAGCGATTGCTCCAATATGACATGTTGTATTTCCTATTTCAAAAGCAACAGCATATTCTTTTTTAACAGTATCAGTTGTCATAATCCCTTCACAGGCATCACTGCTGCCACTTGTTGATAAAGCATCTACTAATTGTGTCATATGTTTTTCAATTGGTTCAATGCTTAAAGGTTGTCCGATAACGCCAGTTGAAGCAACGACGATATCAGCAGCAGCAACATTTAATACTTGACCGCATAACTCACACATTTCATTAGCAATTTCGATGCCATTAGGATTACAAGTATTGGCATTACCACTATTACAAATAATGGCTTTGGCCTCATGATTTTGTAAGTGTTGTTGAGTGACATAAATCGGTGCTCCCTTGACTTTATTTTGAGTATAAGTGCTGGCACAATGACTCATCACATCACTGACAATTAAAGCTAAATCTTTTTTACTTTTATTTTTTCTAATCCCACAATGTATTCCTGAAGCTTGAAACCCAAGCGAGTGCACATACACCTCCAGCTATATCTTTAAACATATTTTCCTCCCTTAAAATGATGCAGGTATCATCATTAATCCTTCTAATTCATTAAAACCACACATCAAATTCATATTTTGAATCGCCTGTCCAGCTGCCCCTTTGACCATATTATCTATTGTTGATACAACAATCAATTGATGATATCTTTCGTCATAGTGTAAAGATATATCACAAAAATTTGAATATTGTACAAATTTCAAATCAGCAACTTTTCCTTTTGGTAAAACTCTCACAAAATATTCATCTTGATAAGTTTTATGATATATATCATAAACTTCATCAAATGTGACATCATCTTTTAAAGATACATAGATTGTTGAAATAATACCACGATTAACTGGTAATAAATGAGGTGTAAACATCACTTGAATATCTTGGTTAGCCATCTTTGATAATTCCTGTTCAATTTCAGGTGTATGACGATGACTTGCTATTTTATAAGGATGAAAAGATTCATTACATTTAGGAAAATGTGTATCTTCACTTAACGACTTTCCTGCTCCGGTTGTTCCTGATTTAGAATCAATAATAATCTTTTCATCTTTTTGCATTTGGTTTTTTAATAACGGATAAAGTCCTAAAGTTATAGATGTTGGATAACATCCTGGATTACCAATAATTGTTGCTTTTTTAATCAAATCACGATTCACTTCACTTAAACCATAAACCTGTTTTTCATGTAACCCAGGATACTGATAGTCATGTTGATACCATTGTTGATAATCTGATTCTTTATCTAAACGGAAATCAGCACCTAAATCAATGAATTTTTTCCCTTGCTCCTCACAAACTTTGGCATATTTTTCACTTAAACCATGAGGCAACGAAGCAAAAATCATGTCTGCTTTATCCAAGACATCCTGATCCTGAGATAAACACATATCATAAGGTCCATAGAATGATGGATATAAATCTGAAATCATCTTTCCAGCATAACTTTGAGAACTGATAGCTACAATTTCTACATTTTTATGATTCAATAATAAACGATATAATTCAGCACCAGCATATCCACTGGCTCCAATAATTCCTACTTTAATCATGATTCAAAGCCTCCAATTGTTTCTCCATTCTTGCGATTGCTTTTTGACATGTTTGTGGGGCTGGTCCACCATCGACAACTCTGTTTTCAACACAAGTCAAAAGTGAAATCGCCTGATAAACATCTTCTTCAAAAACTTCATCAAATGATTGATAAACATCAAGTGGTAATGTTTCAAGCACTTCATCATGATCAATACAATAAGCCACTAACTGTCCTGTTGTTTTATAGGCATCTCTAAACGCTTTTCCTTTTTTGACGAGATAGTCAGCACAATCTGTCGCATTAATAAAACCTTTAGCTGCACATTCTTGCATACGTTCTTTATTGACTTTCATTGTTTTCATCATATCTGCAAAAACAGGTAAACACATTTTCACTTGATCAATCGCATCAAATAATGTTTCCTTATCTTCCTGCATATCCTTATTATAAGCAAGTGGTAAACCTTTCATCATTGTCAACAATGTTGAAACATGATTAATAACTCTGGCACTTTTTCCTCTCACAAGCTCGGCAATATCAGGATTTTTCTTTTGTGGCATAATGCTTGAACCTGTCGCATAAGCATCATCTAATTCAATATATTTAAATTCCCATGAACACCACAAAATCACTTCTTCACTTAAACGTGATAAATGCATCATAATCATTGCCAAAGCATTGGCGAGTTCAATCGCATAATCACGATCACTAACACCATCTAAAGAATTATACATAATATCATCCATACCTAATTCCTTAGCTACAAACATTCTATCAATGGGGTAAGTTGTTGTCGCAAGTGCTCCACTTCCTAGTGGTGATACGTTCATACGTTTATAACAATCTTCTAATCTTGTATAATCACGATAAAACATTTCTACATAAGCCATCAAATGATGGGCAAATGTAATGGGTTGTGCACGTTGTAAATGGGTATATCCACACATAATCGTATGTGTATGTTGTTTGGCCTGTTCAATAAGAACTCTCATCAATGACATCAACATACCTTTGATTTCTTGAATTTCATCACGTGTATACAACCTTAAATCTAAGGCAACCTGATCATTACGAGATCTGGCTGTATGCAATTTTTTTCCACTTTCAGGATAACGTTTTGTAAGTTCTGCTTCAATAAACATATGAATATCTTCAGCAAGGGGATCAAATAACAATTCTCCTTGTTCTAATTCATGAAGAATATCATTTAATCCCTGTAATATTTCATCTAAATTCTGTTTAGAAATAATGCCTTGTTTCGCAAGCATTTTTGCATGTGCCTGACTCCCCATAATATCATGTTTATACATTCTTGCATCAAATGATATAGATGAATTAAAAGCATTCACATCTGCATTAATTTCTTTTTAAATCTACCAGCCCATAATGCCATATTTTCAACCCCTATTTCTTTCTTTGTTGATCTAATAATGCTTTTACCTTAATAGGTAAACCATATAAATTAATAAATCCTTGAGAATCCATTTGATTATAATCTTCATCTTCTCCAAATGAAGCAGTTTGTTCACTATATAAAGTATCAGGTGAAGTCATACCTGCTCCAATAATATTTCCTTTATATAATTTTAATTTAACTTCTCCATTCACAGTCTTTTGTGTTTCATCAATAAAAGCAAGTAATGCTTTTGTAAGAGGTGTATACCATTGTCCATTATATAAAATATCAGCTAATTTTTGAGAAACTTGATATTTAAAATGTTGTGTTTCTTTATCAATTGTAATTTCTTCTAAATCAGCGTGTGCTTTATAAAGAATAGTTCCACCTGGTGTTTCATAAACACCTCTTGATTTCATACCAACTAATCTATTTTCAACCATATCAATGATACCAATACCATTTTCACCACCAATTTTATTTAACGCAGTGATTAAATCAACACCATTCATTTTTTCTCCATTTAACGCAACTGGAATTCCTTTTTCAAAAGTTAAAGTGATATATGTTGGTTGATCTGGTGCTTGTTCAGGTGTTACACCTAATTCAAGTATTTTATCATACATTGGTTCATTCGCTGGATTTTCAAGATCTAAACCTTCATGTGATAAATGCCATAAGTTTTTATCTTTAGAGTAGTTTGTTTCTTTATTGATTTTTAGAGGGATGTTTCTTTTTTGGGCATATTCGATTTCATCTTCTCTACTCTTTAATTCCCAAACTCTCCAAGGAGCAATAATATCTAATTCTGGCGCAAAAGCCTTGATTGTTAATTCAAATCTGACTTGGTCATTTCCTTTACCTGTACAACCATGACAAATTGCATCTGCTCCTTCTTTTTTAGCGATTTCCACTAATTTTTTTGCAATAATTGGTCTTGCAAGTGATGTTCCAAGTAAATATTTTCCTTCATAAACAGCATTTGCCTTAATTGCTGGGAAAATAAAATCATTCACAAATTCTTCTTTGCAATCTGCACAATAATATTTAGAAGCTCCTGTTGCTAAAGCTTTTTCTTCCAATCCTTCAAGTTCATCATTTTGTCCAACATCTCCTGCCACTGCAATGACTTCACAACCATAATTTTCTTTTAACCATGCAATGATAATTGATGTATCTAATCCTCCTGAATATGCTAATACGACTTTTTTATATTGTTTCTTTTTCATTTTTATAATCTCCTTTTCTTTATTTTATTTTTATTGAATTTTATTTATAACGATTTTTCCCTAATCGCCGCATCAGACATCACCCTTTCTCAATAAAAAAACCTCTGGAAAAATCCAGAGGTGCATATACACGGTACCACTCTAGTTGCCAAAAAATATTTTGACCACTCTCTCCTTTAACGCAGGTTACGTTCCATTATACTCTTAGTTCCAATGGACTCTCACAGGTGCGTTTCATTTCTTTCCACTTAGTAGCCTTCCACTCTGTGCTACCTCGCTTGAAGCGTTCAAGAAACTACTTTTCCTGATCAGCGATTTTTTAAATATGCGTTAATGATACATGGGCATTTTTATTTTGTCAACTATTTTTTTATTTTTTTGAAATTTTATGAATATTTTTATGAAAATACAAAGTTATTCATCATTTTTCTTATTAATTAAATATCCAATTCCTAAACATATTAACCCAATAACCACCAAAACAATATAAATCATATCAGTTATCTTATATAAGAAACGGTCAATAAATACTGTTATAAAATAGATAAACAACCCTAAATAAATCCAAATCCTTCCCATTTTATCACTTATCCTTTTAAAAGATAGAAAAGTAACAAGGCTAAAACAATCAAAAAGATAGCTAAACTGATAAAAACAATGGATACAACTGGTGTCTTATTTGGTATTTTTTCAACAAACGCTCTTTGCGGTTTTATTGGATCATAATAGACAGACATTTGCATATTGATTGGCCATATCTTTTCAGCCATCTTTTGCGTCATTATTCTTCCTCGTAAAAAGACATAATCATTTTCGCTAATAGTAACAGGTTCTTCATCTTGTCGTCTCCAGCTTTTTGAAATCACAGCTCTAAAATTTCTTGTTTTTTGATACATATTACCAAAAACATGATATTCCACCACTGGCACAATTAATTCTCGACTACGACGTTTATATCCTACCACAACACCATATGTCTTTTCCTGACATTTTTTTACTTTCATATTTTGTCTGATTATCAAAAATATCCCTACCACCAATAAAAGCAAACCTGTTCCTCCAAGAGTTAATAACACTATAATCGCTGTTTCCTGTTGTGCCATATGTATCACATCCCTTTCTATTATTAAATAATAAATACTTAAAAAATTCAAACTCTCATTATATGTTAATTAAAGGATGGAAACTAAGCTCCATCCTTTTTAATCACTCTTTAATTCTCTACCATTCATCATTCCTTGACATGACCATAGTATAATGATTGCTAGAATAAAATTTGTTACTAATGATGACATAGAAATAATTGTTAAAGTGGTTGGTGTTAAAGTATTCATCATGATAAAAACAACCGTTAAAATAACACTTGGTAAAGCACTAGCTATCATAATTAACATACGCATCAGATTTTCAAATATTTGTGTCGTTCGACTTTTTAAAATACGAATTGTAAGAACATTGGCACTCATAAAAATAAAGATATAGCCAAGCATATTAATCAAATACATAAGAATTGTAAGAACACTTTCTTGATAATATAGTCCTACAACAACAAAAGACAATGTCCCAATAATAGCTGTTTTCATAAATGTAGGAATCATTACGGCAATTAACTTTTTATAAGGTTTATCAGGGATTAAATAAATCTGATAATTTTTAAGTTCACCTACAAGATCACTTGTTCCCATCATCATAAATAACCAAAGAATCATCATATAAACAAAGAACCCAAACCCTAAATCAGAAAAAATAGTAATAACCAGATAAATACCGATAGATATCAAATCATTCCATGATACAAGATTACCTTTCTTTTTCATTAAAAGCAAATTCTTTGATAGTACAGCATATGCTCCATTATAAAACCTTTTGACATGAATATTTTTAACTTTTACTTTTCTTAAAGCATCTTGATTACCAGCTTTAAACTCTTTTAACTTTTTAGACAACTCCATTGAATCCTCTAAAGCTTGTTCATAGAAATCACCTTTATAGCTAATAAATAAAGTATAAATCATACCTAAACAAGCTATTAAAAGAAATAAACCTAAACAAACCATTGCGATTTGGGACTCTACATAAGAAATCAAAACAAGCTTTAACCAGCCAAAAATAGGAACATAGTAGAATAATGGTGATTCTATAAAATCCACAACAATTGTTTGAATCCTTCCTGTTTGTAAATACGTCAATCCCAAAACAACAACAAGTATCAATACAAAGATTCCAGTAATCACATAATTCATCTTTTTATATTTTTGATCACCAATAGAAAGAATATAGCTATAATCCACAAAAACCAAAAAAATCATAATGGATAACATACTTCCTAGTAGTGCTAATCCTATAAAACCCGCATCTACATTCACTCCCATGTTTATTCCTATAAAGAAAACCAACGCAAAGAATGAAAGTAAAATAGATTGTAAAACAGTTTGAAAAGTTAAGAAAATCATAATTTGTCTTTTATGAAAAGGTCCACTAAATAAGAAGTAGGCATCTTCACCATAAAATAAAGCTTTTCGTGAAGATAACATTGTAGAAAACAATAATAAAGCTAAAAAACCTATAAAGATTAAAATAGATGAATGCAATTCAAAATTCACAATCATATATGCATTGTCTTTTGGCATAAAAAGAAAACTATAAAAAACGAATCCATAAACGATAAACATAAACACTGTAAAAATAGCACTTGATGGCTTGCTCAAAAGATTTCTCACTGAGGCTCTGGTTTTTAGAAACCATAATAAACACAATGATTTCATATTACTCACCCTCAGTTAATTCAAAGAAATAATCTTTTAAACTTTCTTCTTGGAGTTCTTCTTTTTGAATTTTCTTGATAATACGTCCTTCTTTCATGATATATGCCTCGTCAAAAATATCACTCACTATATCAATAATATGCGTACTAATTAATACAGCACATCCCGAGTCTGCAATTCCTCTTAAAATTTTCAATGTTTCTTCAATACTTGCTGGATCTAATCCAACCATTGGTTCATCAACTAACAAGGCTTTAGGCTCAATCATAAACGCCAACAACATGCTTAATTTCTGTGTCATTCCTTTACTTAATTCTTTTGCCATTTTTCGTCTTTTTTCTGTTAGTTTGAATAATTCCAAATATTTTTCTGCTTTCTCTTTATAATTTTCTATCTGATAAGCATGACCAATAAAATCAATATGTTCATCAATAGTTAATAACTCATATAAAACAGGTGTTTCAGGGACATAGCCAAAACAACGTTTGGCTTCAATAGACGAATTATCATAACCACAAATCTCAATAATTCCTTCAAATTTTAAAAGATTAGCAATGCTTTTAATAGTTGTTGACTTTCCTGCTCCATTTGGACCTAATAAAATCGTAATCTTTCCACTTTCAGCAATCAACTCAATATCGTCAACAGCCTTAAAACTTCCATATCTTTTTGTTAGATGTTGTATCTCAATCATAACATCCCTCCTTCTATTTTTATTATATACCCCCCCAGCATTTTTGCAAGGGGCAAGTCTGTATACTTTAATTATACTATACATCATAAAAAAGTCACTTCTTATCATATTACCTATAAAAAAAGAACTTCGCCAATTAAGACGAAATTCTTTATGTTCTATTATTGAAGTATTTGATAAACATCTTTTTCACTATGTATATCTGTAATATGTAATGCAAGATTGTTTAACTCTTCTTCATTACTTAATTCAATTTTCAATGTCAATTCAGGTGTGAGTGTTCCTAGTACTTTTTTGAGTTGTAAAATAACTAATTCCAACATACCTTTTTTCATGCCAAGTTCCATACCACGTTTCATTCCACGTTCTTCTCCTATTCGTATACCTGAATCTTCAATGTCTTTCCAAAATGACCACATTGCCATAGTCCCTTCTTCTCCTCTCACTTGTTTTAAAATATCATATCTTTCCGTAAGTATCGCTATCACCCTTGCGGCTGTCTTTGAGACTTCCATCCCTTTGAAATCTTCTTTCTCTTTTCTCCATATCTGATTAACTGTTTTGACGATATTGCGATTGTCCTCATTTTTGAGTAGGTGATAGTCCAAATCCTTGATGTCTACAATCTTCATCTTCCAGTCATTTGACATCCCCTTCAAGCTTTCAGGAATATCCATTCTTTCTACCAGTGACGTGGCTGCTGTCCATCTTCCTTCGCCATGAAACAATACGAGGCTGACAACTGGCATGATCTTGTAGCTCTTGTACTCCTTATCCTGCATGTTGTAGGTCAATGCATCATAGAGAAGTGTTCTTGACACCATTGTGAAATCAACCTGGTCCTGTGCTTCCAATGCCAAGATAGCCTGTGAATCCTTTCCTTTCCACAACATGATGACATCACGTCTTCTTTCCCTAGAAATATAATTGCCTACAAAGATTTCACTTGTATCCATTCTTTGAAGTTCATCAGGCTTAATGACATTCTGACCGCCATAGAGAATAGCGTTCATCATATCAGCAAAGTGTTCAGGATTTCTGAAGAAATCTCTAATGACATCATCAACTTTCAAATCTTTCATAATGACCTCCTTTCAATATATTTCAGGAGGGTTCATAGACATTATACAACAATATTTGCTTATTGTAAATATACATCATTTTAATAAGAACCCTCCTATTATTTATATACGCAATTTTTTTCTATTTTTCTTTTTTTATTTCTAACTTTTTACAAAAAATACAGAACATCAACTAAGATGTTCTGCAAACATGTTTATATGCTTTATGTCGTTTAATTTTTAATACATGATCTTCGCCTGGAAAATGAACAGGATTCATATGTGTATCTTCATATATGACCAACAAATCTTGAACATCCTGATAAATTTCATCAATTTCCATATTTCCATACATTCTTGGTGGTAAAACATAAATAGGAATTTTTACATCATATTCTTTTATAAATTGTTTAACATACATATTTAAATGCGGACAACAAACAATGATATCAAAATCTTCCAATCTTTCATAAGCAATCGAAAATGGAGAAAATTCCATATACAATTCTTGATCCAAATGCTTTTCAACAATTTCTTTTTTCATTCTTTCTGCCACATAGCTAGATGAAAATCCACCACCACAGCATAACAGTACTCTAATCATGATTGCCTTTGCATTTATCTACAAATATTTTTATTTTTTGTGTTGCGACTTTTAATTCTTCTAAACTGTAAGCATAAGAAACACGAATAAAGCCTTCTCCGCAGGACCAAATGCAGTTCCTGGAACACATGCAACCTTTTGATTTTCTAAAAGTTTTTCACAAAATTCATCAGAAGTTAAACCTGTTGAACGAATACATGGGAAGACATAAAAGGCACCTTGAGGTTTAAATGTTTCTAGACCCATATCATTAAAAGTTTTGACTAAGAAATTACGTCTGGCTTTATAGGAATCTCGCATTTTCAACACTTCATCATAACAATGTCTTAATCCTTCAATCGCTCCATATTGTGCAGAAGATGGTGCTGACATAATAATATATTGATGAATTTTATTCATGGCTTTTGTTAAGATGGGATTTGCGAGAACATAACCTAAACGCCATCCAGTCATCGCAAAAGCTTTAGAAAAACCACTTACGACAATAACTTGATCTTTGATTTCATCAAAAGATGCAATCGAACAAAATTCTTCCTCATAGCTCAGTTCTGCATAAATTTCATCAGAAATAACGATAATACCAGATTCTTTGATAATTGGAACAATCTTTTCATAATCATTTTTTGTCATAAATCCACCAGTTGGATTAGATGGATAGTTAATTAAGATTGCCTTTGTATTTGGAGTAATCGCAGCTTTTAATAATTCTGGTGTTAATTTGAATTCATCTTCTTGACGAAGATTAATAGTCACTGGAATCCCACCTGCCAATTCAACACCCGGTGAATAAGCAACATATCCTGGGTCTAAGACAATCAATTCTTCTCCAGGATTTAAAATTGTACGAATTGCAATATCAATACCCTCTGATCCTCCAACAGTCACAATACAGTTTTCTTTAGGATTATAATCCACATGAAAACGTCTTTGATAATAACGACAAATTTCTTCTCTTAATTCTTGTAATCCTTGATTGGCAGTATAAAAAGTTCTTCCTTTTTCAATAGAATAAATAGCAGCTTCACGAATAGCCCAAGGTGTTGTAAAATCAGGTTCCCCAACACCTAAAGAGATTACATCTTCCATTTGTGAAGCCAAATCAAAAAATTTTCTAATACCACTCGGTTTAATTGTCTTTACTCTATCACTTAAAATATCATTATAATCCATTATGGAGTCACCACCAATCTATCGTTCTTACCATCTTCATCTTCAATCAATACAACACCATTATTCTTATATTGTTTTAAAACAAAATAAGTTGATGTTCCCGTAACACCATCCACACATGCTAATTTACTAGCCACAAAATGAGCCACTTCCTGCATTGTTTTTCCTTTGACAATAGCTACAAATTCAAAACTTCCACTTAATAAATACATTGTATCCACTTCATCAAATTTATAAATATGACTGGCAATACGATCATAACCATATTCTCTTTCAGGACTTGCATTGACTTGTATTAAAGCCGTCACAATTTCAGTATTCGTTAAATCCCAATTCACAATTGTATGATAACCACAAATCACTTTTTGTTTCTCTAATTCTGTTAATTTATCAATCACATCATCTTTTGATTCATCTAAGGTGGTACGCTAAATCAGTAATCTTCATCCTCGCATTTTTTTGTAATAAACTTAATAATAATTTTTCATCCATATTCGCTTCCTCCTTCAATATAGTATCTATTGTATTACACTTTTGTGTATTATGAAAGAATTTTATGATTTTTTTACTATTTCCATATTTTTATACATTTTTTTATTTATTTCATAAATAATTATGTTAAAATGATTTTATATAACGAAAGGAGCTATGCCCATGAAAGTTTTTTATGTGTCAAGTTATGGCAAACACCATGATAAAGGAATTTATATCATGAAACTCAATGAAGAAACATTAGAAATGAAACGTGTTCAACAAATTGAAACACAGGATTTTCCTTCTTATATGATATGCAATAACCATACCTTATATGTTGCTTATAAAAATGCTAGTTCTCATAGTAATGGTGGAGGATTAGGAAGTTTTTCTATTTATAAAGATGAATTACTTTTAAATAATAACTATCATTCCAGTGGTCGTTCTTATACTCATCTTTGTGTTGATCAAAACAATCGTTATCTTTTTGCAGCAAACTATCATGTAGGAGCAACAGCTTCTTATCAATTAGAAAATAGTATTATTACACAAAAGATATGTGCTGTTCATCATGTTGGTTTAGGTCCTGACTTATTAAAACGTCAAACAGGTCCACATGCTCATTATGTGGGCATTACCCCAGATCAAGAGTTTGTTTATTCTGTGGACTTAGGAGCCGATAAAGTAGTCATGTATCGTTACTCTCAAGGTGTTTTATTAGAAGATCCTGATTATACTTTAAATATTGTACCTGGTTCTGGTCCTCGTCATATGATATTCTCTAAAGATGGACGTTTTGCATATCTTGTCAATGAAATTGCCAATAATATTATGGTCTTTAAATATTATCAAGGGCATTTCCAATTGATCCAAGCGATTCATTGTATTCCTAAACATTTTAACGGCTTTTCAAGTGCTGCCGCTATTCGTCTGACAAAAAGTGGTCATCATCTCTTTGTTTCTAATCGTGGACATGACAGCATTGCGATGTATCGTGTTAATCAAGAAAGTGGAAAAATATCTTTATTATATATGGTGCATACTGGTAAAGAACCAAGAGATTTCCAGATTCTTGATGACAAGTATTTAATTATCGCCTGCCAAGGTAGCAACCTTCTCCAAGTAATGACTTTTAACGAAGAAACAGAAGAGCTTATTTTAACAGATTCAACGATTGAAATACCTGCTCCTGTATGTATTGCTTTTGAATCACATAAGGAGAAGTTTATGTTTTATGATGTAAGTGATTTAAAAAATGATGAAATCTATTTAAAGCTTGTTGAAACATGTGAGGCTATTCCTGAAAAGAGATGGTTTCCAGCTTATCGTTTTGAAATATGTCTACACAATGGAACTGTCATAGGACACTGTGATTTAAGAATCGGTCATAATGAACTTACTTATATTGGTGGAAATATTGGTTATGATATAGATGAATCTTATCGTGGACATCGATATGCTGCTAAGGCGTGTCAACTTTTATTTCAATTAGCCAAAAAGCATCAACTTCAATATGTCATCATTACATGTGTTCCAGAAAACATTGCATCTTCTCGTACTTGTGAAATCGCAGGTGGAGAGTTTGTTGAGCTTGCTGATATACCACCCACTCATGATATGTATCAAGAAGGTAAAAGACAAGTCAAAATCTATAAATTTGTATTATAAAACTGTGTTTCAAAACAACACAGTTTTTTACTCTCTATTTTCTTATCTTCATCATCATAACACAGCCTAATGTTGTGACAATCAATTCACTAATTGGAAAAGAACACCAGACACCGTTCATTTGGGCAATTTGTGATAAAAGAAATGCCATTGGAATAATGATAATAAAACCTCTTAATATGGAAATCATTTGAGCAGGATAAGGATGTTCAATAGATGTTAAATACATGGCTACAATAATATTAAATCCAGCAAATGGACAAGCTATGAAATAAAGTTTTAAGCCTTGTGAGGCAATTGTTTGTAACTCGGCATTGTTTTCACTATTAAAGATTTGAGTGATGACATCTGCTTCCAAAAATATACAAGCATAAATCACGGCTGATAAAACCAACATAGTGATAAGAGCATATTTTAATATACGTTGAATATTACCCCAATCATTTAAACCGTAGTCTCTGCTCATTAATGGTTGGATTCCTTGCGTAATACCTGTATAAATTGCCATGATAACTAATGAAAGATTAGCAACAACGCCATAAGCAGAGACTCCCACATTTCCTGTTAATCGAAGGATAATTGCATTAAAAACAATCATCACAACACCAGAAGAAACTTCTGTTACCAGCGAAGGAATACCTGTTGATAAAATACCTACAATTCTTCCTAATTGTATTTGACATTTTTGGATATAAAATTGATTATGCTTACATAAAAAATGCGATGAAAGAATTATCATACTGATAATAGGTGCTAATCCTGTCGCAAAAACGGCTCCAAAAATACCCATTTGACATGGAAATATAAAGATATAATCTAAAATAATATTAGAAAAACTTCCACCTAGCATAGCTGCCATTGATAATTGTGGTGCACCATCATTTCTAACAAAACAAAGTAAAACATTATTAAGTAAAAATGCTGGAGCAAACAATAAAATGACTTGTAAATAAGTCTTAGACATATCAAACACATGTCCCTGATCAACAAATAAAGAAATAATAGTTCCTGATAAAAAGATACCAATCAATACAAAAATCAAAGCAAAACATCCCGCTAAACAAAGGACATGTGTAAAAATTTTATTCGCACCTTGATGATGTTCCTGACTTTTTAAAATGGAATATTTTGTTGCACCACCCATGCCAATCATTAAGCCACTACCATGAATAAAACTATAAATCGGAATAGCCAAATTTAAAGCTGTTAAACCATCCGTTCCTATTCCTTGAGACACAAAGAAAGTATCCGCTAAAATATAACATGATAAACCAATCATCCCTAATACATTTAAAGAAGTATAACGAAAAAATTCAAACAAACTTTTCTTAACCATATTTTTACCCCTTTTGTACCAATTCAATAGCCTGTTTTCCTGTCATATCTTTAATATCTCATTCTAACATACATAAAGTTTTCCAAAAACGTTCAATTTCCTGTGTACGACTTTCTTCACTTTCACTAGGAGAATATTTTAACGCTAATGTTTCTATTGCCTGACGTTCCTCTTTTTAAAGCTTCTATACATTCTTCTTTTGATAAAGCCTGTCTTTTTCTACGCATTTCTTTCATTTTTATCTCTCCTCCATAAAATAAAAGCATTGATTTTCGTATCTTCAATGGCCTAACGATACGAAACCAATGCTCTCTGGTTTACTCGACAGCAAACCTTAATGACATGTCTTGATGCCATTATATCATACTTACCCTATAAATCCTGTAATCTTCACAACAAACTCTTATAAATTCCAGCAATGATTGAGCGGTCCACTACCATGTCCTAAATCAAGATTTGCTTTTAAAGCACCAGTAATATATGCTTTGGCTTTTTCCACACTTGTTTTTAAATCATAACCTAATGCCAAATGCGATGCAATAGAACTTGATAAAGTACATCCTGTTCCATGCGTATTAGGATTATCTATATGTTCACATTCTAACCAATAAACTTGTCCATCAATCACTAGCAAATCATCAGCTCTTTGTTCAAAATGTCCACCTTTAATCAAAATAGCACCTTGATACCATTGTTGAATTTCTTTAGTAGCCTGAATCATATCTTCCTTGCTTTGAATAGGGTGATTAACCAAAACTTCAGCCTCAGGAATATTTGGAGTAATAATACATGATATAGGAATCAATTCATTTTTCAAAGCTTCTAAAGCACTGTCTGCCAAAAGACGTGAACCACTTGTAGACACCATAACTGGATCTACAACAATATTTTTTGCCTGATATTTTTTTAATTGTTCAACAATCTTATGAATCAATTCTGGCTGAGAAACCATACCAATCTTCACAGCATCGGGATAAATATCTTCAAATACACATTGAAACTGTTCTTCTAAAAATGTGGTGTCACATCCATAATATCCTTTACACCTAATGTGTTTTGCGCAACCAATGCAGTTATAATACTCATCCCATACACCTTATGTGCCATAAATGTTTTTAAATCTGCTTGTGCTCCTGCTCCTCCTGTAGGATCTGTTCCAGCAATTGTTAAAACTGTTTTCATTTAATAACCTCCATTTCATAAAACGTCATAAAATACTGATTGGCAATTTGACATATCTGTTTCCATTCTTTTTGATTGGCTTTATCATAAATAGCCCATGTTTTTAACTTAGCGGTTTTTGCACTTTTTAGGGCATGATAAGCATCTTCAATCACAATACAATCTTCCAAATGATATTTTTCTATTACTTTTTGATAGCTTTGACTATCTGTTTTATCATAACCTATATCCTGACATGAAATAATGTGTTTAATAAATTGATCAATATGTAATCTTTGACATAAATGTTGTGTTAATAAAGAATCATTAGCAGTAAAAATAATAACATCTTGATGTTCTTGATAACATTTTTCTAAAAATTCAATAACACCTGCTTTCAAGGAAACATCTTCATATTCTTTCCATAGTTGTTTGATAAAATCTTTTTGAATATCTTTGATAGTTTTCTCTATTCCATATTCTTTTTGTAGATAGATAGCGGCTTGTGTTAACGACATGGTTTTTAAATCTTCTATAAGATTTGGCTTGATATCTTTGTTTAGACTTTGTAAATAATGGATAGCCAAAACTTCCCAAATATGCATAGAATCAACCAATGTACCATCTAAATCAATAATATATGTTTTCATAACTGTTTGACTAATCTTTTTAAATCTTGCGATGCTTTAACAATATCATCCTGGGCCATAATAGCACTCACAACAGCAACTCCATCAATCCCACTTTGTTGCAATTCTAAAATATTATCTTGTCCAATCCCACCTATCGCAATAACGGGAATATCAACCGATTGACAAATAACTTTTAATGTTTGTATATCCACATGTTTAGCATCATCTTTGGTATGTGTCACAAAAACAGAACCCACACCCAAATAATCTGCTCCATTATCTTGAGCTTTTAAAGCCTGATCAACTGTGCGTACTGACACACCTAATATTTTATCAGATCCAATCATTTTTCTAACAGTTTTAGCGTCCATATCATTTTGTCCTACATGAATGCCATCAGCATCTACTTCTAACATCACATCTATATCATCATTAATAATTAAAGGTATGTGATATTGATGACAAATATTCAAAAGTGTTTTACCTTCGTTGATAAATTCTTCTTGACTCAAATGCTTTTCTCTTAATTGGATGCATGTTACCCCACCTTGAATCGCTTTTTCCACTGCTTCACTTAATGGCTCTTTTAACCAGCGACGATCAGTCACTAAATAAAGAGGCATTGCTTGTTTAATTTCATCTTTCTTCAATCTTCATTCCTTCTTTCAACATACTATCATTAACCATTGATAAATAATCCATTAAATAAACTCTTAAACTGCCTATACCTAAATTCTTATCCATCACTTTTTGTTTAGCCAGTTCTCCACAATATCCCATCAAAGCTGTCACATATGCACATGCTTCTAATGAATAATCATGGTGTGTTGTTAAAAAGGCGGACATGATAGCACTCAACATGCATCCTGTTCCTGTAATTAAAGACATATCTGCGCATCCATTTTTCACAACAAATGCACGCTGATCATTCACAATGACATCAATAGCTCCACTTACAGCAATAATGGCACCTGTTTTCAAACTTAACTGTTGTAACCAAGCAATATTTTTATCTAAATTATCATCAGTGATAGTATCTGCCTCATTGGCATCAACACCCCTTGATAAAGACTGCATATTCATCAAGGCTTTCATTTCAGAAATATTTCCTCTTATCACATCAAAATGAACTTGATTAATTAGCTGTTTAACGGTTTGGTGACGTAACTGACTTGCCCCTATTCCTACTGGATCCAATAAGACGGGATGGTGAAGTTCATTGGCTTTTTTCCTGCTTTTATCATGGAAGGAATCGTGGCTTGATTTAATGTACCAATATTAATCACTAATCCCTGACAAATAGATGTAATATCTTCTACTTCAGCTTCATCATCTGCCATAATTGGACTTCCGCCAACTGCCAATAATGCATTGGCACAATCATTCATTGTTACCTTATTGGTTATACAATGAATCAATGGTTTAACTTGTCTAACTTGTTTCATCATATCTTCAAACATATTTTTCTCCTAACAAAAAGAATATATCATAGGGATATACTCTTACCATCAATCTTCTATCCCTACGTTGGCATTATCCAAATCAGGTATGGTCGAAGTTCACAACTTCCTCTCAGCCTATCTATAAGCTCCCATTTCTTTTATAATCATAACATGGTTATTTTTATACGTCAAAAAAAGATGAAATTATTTTTAAAATAGAAAAAGAACTGAAGCGTTTCAGTTCTCTATCTTCAAAGAATGTTTTATACAGCAAGTATACCGAAGTAATTTAATACAACTCCAACAACAAAACAAGCAATAACAATCACAATTGGGTGAACACCTTTTTTAACAAAATAATACATAATACCAGTTAAACATAATGGAAGTAATGCAGGCATAATTCCATCTAACACTTCTTGTAATACTAATGTTTCATTATAAACGATTGGTGTTGTAATGTTGACTAAAGTTGCACACATACCACCAACAACTATAAGCCCAGCAATTGAACAAGCATACATCACTTTATCCATCAAATTACTTTCTGACATCTGATGAATAACTTCTTGTCCTTTAACATAACCAAGTTTACCACCATACCATGTAATTGGAAAACTTACAGCAAACGAAATTAAGATAGCAATGATTGGTCCTAAAATGGAACCTTTCTGTGCTAAAGAAATACCAATACTCATAGCGATAATTCTAACAGTTCCTTGAAATAATGAATCTCCAATTCCTGATAATGGACCCATTAATGCAGTTTTAACATTTGTAATCATTTCAGGATTAAATGTATCTGGATGTTCAGCATATTCTTCTTCCATAGCAGCTGTTAATCCTAATACGAAAGCTCCACATTGAGGTGTAATATTGAAGAATTCCAAAGCTGCATTATATCTTTCTTTTTTCTTTTCAAGATCTTCTGGGTTTGGATATAAACGATCTAATGTTTTAGAAATACCCCACATAAAAGCCGTATTCATTTGTCGTTCATAATTCCAGTTGGTCTGCATACACCACCCACCCCAAAAGAATTCTTTACATTTCTTTTTTAACGGATAATTTTTTTGTACTTCTAGACCTTGTTTTGACATTTTATAATCCTCCTAACCTTATTAATCATCTAACTCATCTAATTCATCTACTGAACCATTAGCAGTTTGTAATTTTGAATCATTATCATATTTTAATTGATATAAAACTACAGCGAAAATAACAGCAAAAATAGCAATACCAGTTAAACTTATTCCTGAATAAGCAGCTATCGCAAATCCAAGGAAGAAGAAAATCGCATTTTTCTTATTAATCATAACTGAAAGCAACATCGCAAATCCAAAGAATGCTACTAAGTTCGCACCTAAAGTAATTCCATTTAATACAAATTCAGGAATAACATTATTAATAGCGTTAATTAAATCTGCACCAAAGTAAACTGCAATAAATACAGGAATAAAATAACAAATAGCATATAAAGCTGGTCCCCAAAAAATATTAATTGTTTTTGCTCTTTTAAAATTACCTTGAGCCACACAATTATCAATCATATGTGTCATACTAATACGAACAACTGAAGCCCCAGTTTCAATTAAAGTACTTAATAATGTCATAGGTGTTGCGATAGCTAATGCTGCTGAAATATCTGAACCAGTCATAATAACAATAGCACACCCAACAATCGCACCCATGTTCATATCAAAACCTGATGCTCCAATACTCATAAATCCTAAGCTTACCATTTCCATAGAAGCTCCGACTGCTAAACCTGTTTTTAGATCTCCTAAAAACAAACCTACAAGTGTACAGGTAATTAATGGTCTTTCAAAATTTAATCGCCCTAACATTCGTGAATCTAATCTACCAAATACAGCGATTAAACCAATCACAATTGCATTTAATAACATTTATTTTTCCTCCTCATTTATCAAATTTTTAATTCTTCTCTTTTTGTTGAAGGAAGCTGTTGCATAAATATTTTTGTTCCACAATCCATGATTTTCTTTGAATCTTCAACTTCCTCATCATTTAAATAAACAACATCTGAATATAATTTTGATCCTTCTTTTTTAGCGATACCACCATAATTGATTTCTTTAATTTTTGGATATTTTTCTATAAATCTAGCGGCATCTTTTGTACAACCAAAAACAATAAAAATAGTATCTTTAAGTTCTTCAACTTTAGGCATCTTAGACAAAGCTTTTTCCACAGTAAAAATATTCAATTTAACACCCGCTGGTTTAGACATATTTAATGCCATTTTTTGAAATTCATCATTAGCTGCCTTATCATCAATAACAATAATTCTTGATACTGCTAAATAATGTGTCCATGTAAATGCAACTTGTCCATGTACTAATCTATGATCAACTCTTACTGCTTTTATCATTCCATGTCACCTCCTAATTATAAATCATCATCTTCATCAATATTTCCAACTGAACTATTAATATATTTCACACCAAACAATTCTTCTTTTTCCTTCATTTTTAATACATCAGGAGTAATTGATGGTGTTGTTAATAATAAATCTATCAAAAAAGCTAAGTTAACGTTTGTCATCAAATGAAATGGATATGTTCCTAAATATTTCACAAATCCATTATTTACACTTCCACCTAATATATCTGTACAAATAATTAAATCTTTCTTTTCAAAATCATGATTTTCCATGATCTTTATGATTACTTGATCCAAATCAAAATCTGGTGTTGTATAACAACATACTGCTTGAATATCTTCATGCTCTCCCACAATAATATTTAAAGCGCTTACAAATCCATCGGCAAGATAGCCATGTGTGGCTATAATTATCTTTTTACTTTTTTCCATTTCTTCTATTCATTCCTTTCGTGCCAAAATATTCTTATTTTGCTGAAGAAGGTTCATACAACAACATTATTAATAAGTGTATATGACAACAACTCCTCAGTTTCATCGTTGGTATTTTCTCCTTCTTCATAATGGAAAGGAGTTATTCATTAACTTTATTCAATCTTTTCTTTACGCTCATCTGCTTCTATAAATTCATGAAGATAAGCTATTTCACTTGTTGGAATTGTAATGTTATATCTTTTTGAAATAACAAGAAAAGCATCATGTACATATTGAATAAATTTTGAATTATTTGTTTCAAAGTCTTCTAAACCATCAAAATCAGTAATTGCTGTTTTTGTAACTAATCTTTCAATCAGACAACAAACATGTATATATAAACCTATAAGTGTTTTCCCATCAAATTTTCTATGCATATAATCTTGTAAAACATCTATTGCCATACTGACGTTATCTAATAAAACTTTTGGATTTAAAATTGTTAAATATCCTACGACATTGAGTAAAGTAAAATTCTTTCTTAAATTACTAATCAAGTTATCTAATTCTGCAACATCCATATATTTTGATAAACGTTCCATAATAATTTCAATATAATGTCCTGAAATAATATCTTCTAAGGCTACAAATTGTTGACCACTTACATGTGGATTGGCAGTTCCAGTAATAAAGAGAACATTATTATTATTAAAAACTTCATGACTGTTTCCATTAGAAATCAATTGATTGTAATCACATACAACTAAATCAACAGGAATTTGTTTAACTGATAAACTATTTTCAAATAATTCTCGCATTCGCTGTGCTGTTTGAATTCCACTTTCACTTGTAAAGATAATGGCATCCATCTTCTGTCTTTTAACAATTGTATACTTTGCTTTAGAATCAGCACTGACTTTTTCTAAAATCGTTTTCATGTTGTTTTCATTTAGAATAGCATTCCCTGTATTTAAAGCTAATCTTGTTGATACGTTATTAATCACACCAACATTGCAATTGATAGCTGTACTTAAGCTTTTTCCTAATAATTCTAATGAACCCATATCTACCATCACAATAACATCAGCATTACTATGCATACGATTCAAACGTTCTACTAACATTTCTTTAATCTCATCAATTGTTATATCTAAAGGCATGTCTACAGCATCAAATATATAACTTTCTAATAAACTATTTACTGCTTCAGCAATTGAAGTTGCTGCTGAATATCCATGACAAACAATAATACCAAATATCTTTTGATTTTTTCTGACTGTATTATAATGATTCAAATTCATAATCATAATTAATTTAAAGAAATCATCAATATCAGTTTCTAAATTAGAATTAATCAATCTAATCATTTCTTCTACAATCAAAGACTCATTAATACAGTTTTCTTTCAGTCGCATTAAAACATTATCGATATTCAAATGATTTTTCTGTTGCCATTTATATATTGAAGAATGATAAAGCTCATTAATATACATAAGTTTCGCAAATGTATAACTAAATCCACTTGGTAAATTCATATAACGCTTTTTGAGAACTGTATCAAAAATATGGGACAATGAAATTTCAATACCTTTAATGCGATCAGGAGCAATTCTTTGTTTATAAGACAAGAAATCACTTAATAAATCAAAATGATGTTTCGCATCTTTTAAAGATTCTTCAAAATCTTGTTCTTTAAAAATGTTTTTAAAATCGTACTAAAGTAATCAAGAATAAAATCAATTTGTTCACTTTTCTTATATGACGTTGTATCAATATAAATAATATCTTCATCTGTCACAATAGGAAGTGTTCTAAGTAAGTATTCAGGTAAATGATATGTATGAATAACAACTTCTTGGACACCCCTGTTTTCTTTTAAAGCTGAAGCACACATAATTTGTATCGCTGATTGTAAACCAATTAAGTTTTGTGGATAATCACCATTTACCAATGCTCTTAAAACACTACTGCTTACCTTGATGACTTTATTCATCTTTTTTCCTTCATTAACCATCAAATGAATAATAAGCTCTTCCACTTCTTCTTTACTTTTTTCTTTTAATAAAGGTAATGAAATAATCACAGGAATGTTTTTCACAAGACGATCAATCATAAAATGATGAGGATGAATATCAGATAGAATGATATATCTTATATTCTTATGAATATATTTTAACTTTTTAGCACTTCTATCTTTATCCATTTCAATAAGATGACATAGCTTTTCTTGAAAGCTTTCTGACATATACTGTGCACCAGCTAATATCAAAACGATATCATCATAATGATCTATAATCCCTTTCTTTGTATTATCACCAAAGATTTTTACTGAAACTTGATCACTATTCGTAGGTGTAAATTCAATTTTGAAAACTTTTGCTTTTTCACTGATTTTACCTCTTCTTGCAGCGTTTTCGTAAATGATTTGACTAAGCGTTCTTTTTCCAGTTCCTTTATCCCCATATAAAACAACCGGCAAACCACTTGGTGGATACTCAAATGCTTCTCTTAATTGTTTAATAGGTTCAGCTAGAGATTTATCATATCCAATAATTTGAGAATAATCTCCATCTCCTACTGAATGTTCATTAATATATTGCTTAACTTCCTCTAAATCATAAAAGTCATCATCTTGAAAGACTAAATGAAATAATTCTTCCATTTTTTGTCGATGTAGAAAATAAACTGGTCGAGAATTAATTTTCATGACTTGTTTTTCTTTCACAAGTTCATTAAGATATTGGCTTGCTAAACTACGACTAATATGCATTTCTTTTGCAATAGATGAAGCTGTAAAATGATTGACTTGAGTAAAATCAAAATTCTGTGTTAAATCACTCATATAATTTAAAATGATACTTTTCGTACTCCCTGTCATATTTACTCACCCTCTCTTGCAAAATAACTTTTTTTATACATTTAAATATACACTAATTTGCTTTTTAGATGATTTAGTGTCGAAAAATTAAACATTATCTTTTCTGTGTTTACACATCATTTTATAGAAAGTGAGGTTCAAATAAATCCTCACTTTCTACTAAAAATTCATTTTAATATTTATATTTCCACATATATTTTCTCTTGCTTAATGGATGATCTCTCATATCAGCTAATAACTGATTAAATACGCTTAATAATGCAGTGTGGAAATCATAATCATAGTATTCACTGACTTCACCTAATTCTTTAGATCCATATTTTTCCAAATCTACAACTGTATGATGATGATTGTATTGATCCAAGAATTGAATAGCTCTATCATCAAGTGGTTGTGTTTTTCCAGTTGATTTTAAAAGTAAGAATGCTGTATCTGGATCAGTGATTTCAAATGGACCATGGAAGTATTCTCCAGTATGAATAACAGCTGAATTAATCCATTGCATTTCCATTAAAATACAAATTGTTTCTTGTTGTGCAGCTGACCATGCAGTCCCACTTCCCATTGTATAAATAATTGAATTATCTTTATAATTTACTGAGAATTTGATAGCTTCTGGAACAATAGCTTTTTGAGCAGCTGGTACAATATCATTCATCTTATTCATTGCATCTACCATAGCTTCATATGGCCCACTATTTTCTACTTGATGTAAAGTTTCATAAGCAATTTTTAAGATATAAGCAGATTTTCCAACTTCAAATGGAACACCTTCACCATCTTCAAAAACGATTGTATAATCTGAAACTTCATGAATACCATTATCTCCTTCTTCATGAGTTAACCCAATAACAGTTGCTCCTTTTGCTTTTGCGACACGTCCTGCTTCTACTGTTTCAGCAGTATTTCCTCCTCTAGAAGCAATCACAACAATAGAATTTTCACCAATACATGCTGGTGTATCATGAACAAATTCATTTGCTGAAGTATAGCTTGTTGTTATTCCTTTAGCTTCTCTTTGTACATAATAATATGCAGCATAGAAACATGCTAAAGATCCTCCAACACCGGCAAAACTTAAATTTTTAATTTCTTTTTGTGAAATAATTTCTTCAATTGTTTTTTTGACATCAAACATTTCTATATCCTCCTTTTTGATGTTCTTGTTCTTTACATGTCCACTATAACAAAATCATCAAAAAGACATATTGAGTGTTGATATATTTGACTATGATAAGTTACTTTTGTTATTGAATTTGTACTTTTTGACATACTTCGACACTTTTTCTTTATATTTTTTATTAATTATCACACAGTTATTTTTTATATAAGCTATTTTGTGTTGAAAAACAAATAAAGAGTGTTTAAAAAATAAAAATAATGTCGAATGAACAACACAACAACATCTTTGTATTTTAATAGATTATAATCATAAAAAAGGAGGCTATTTTAATATGTTAAATATAAAAAAAGGAACAAAACAACAATTATCAATTCAACCCCATGTTGACAATTATCATATTCCCACAACAATTATTCATGGTGCACACGATGGTCCTTGTCTACTTATAACTGCAGGTATCCACAGTGGTGAATATCCTGGCATTCCCGCTACCATCAATGTCGCCAAAAAGATTGATCCTAAAGATGTACATGGAAAAATCATTATCTTTCATTGTGTAAACGTCAATGGCTTTTGGGCAAAAACCAGTGCTGTTTTACCTGAAGATCAAGGCAATCTCAATCAAGTATATCCCGGTGATCCTCATGGAAGTGAAAGTATGCGTATTGCTGATTTCTTTGTTCGAGAGGTCTTTCCACATGTTGACTTTATATTAGATATACATAGTGGTGGTGGTCGTGAAAATCTAACGCCCTGTTTATTTTTTCCACATTGCAAACAAGTGAGAGAACAATCTTTAGCGGTACCGCTAAACATTTCAATGTTCCATACTTTATTGAGTCCTTTGCGACAACGGGAGAATATAGTTATGCTGCCAATTATCTTCATATACCAGGGATTCTCTTAGAAAGAGGATATGGTCAACAGTGTTATCCTCAATGGATTCAAGAAGATGAAAATGATATATTTTCACTCCTTGAGTATCTTCACATTTATTCTTATCCACATTTATCTCAAACAAAAATTCAAGACCAAAAGATTTTCACAAAAACCATTTACCTCACTTCTCCATGTGTTGGATTATGGTATCCATTAGTAGAAACGCATCAAATAATTCTCAAAGGACAAAAAATAGGATATATTGAAGATTTTTATGGGCATATCATTCAAGAATTTGTTGCGAAAGAAGATGGTATAGTTTTCTATTATACAAGTGGACTTCCTTTAAAAAAGAAACAGCTTTAATTGCTTATGGGGTATTATCATCCATCATTAAATGAAAAGAAATAAGCATTTTACTTATTTCTTTTCATTTTTTTGTTTGTATATAGTTTTTAAATTGTGAGAATCTTGGATGAGTATTCCATGTTTGTAATTCTTCACTCACTTGATAAGCAATGATTTGAAAAACAGGTAATATATAAAGTGGCATCAAAAGCGGTTCAGTCATTTCAAATGGTATTCTGATTGCATGATCATCATCAATATCAGGACTGTTTGTAATAGCATAAACATGAGGTGTTACACTATTTATAGCCTGATAAATTTGAATAAGACGTTGACTTCCCTTTAAACAACCATCTATACACCAAACTGTATAACGAGGAGTTAATTGAAGATTAAATCCATGCACAAATTCTTCGGCTTCATAAGCCATGCATGGCATTTTGATTGTTTCTGCCATTTTTAATGCACCTTCTAAAGCAATACCATAACTTTGCATAAATCCAATCAAAAATGATATATCCATAGATGTCATTTCACATTGATGCTTTTGATAAAAATCTTTCGTTTGTTTTTGCATGATTTGATGACGAGAAGGAATAGCTTTGAGTTCTTCAATGATTGCTTGATAATCTTTTTGATTCGTCAATCCTTTCTTTAAGCTTACTTCTAAAGCAAACAACATCAAATATTGTGATAAAACAGTGATTCCTTTTGTGACATAACCAACTTTTTCAATTCCCATTGAATAATCTATAACTCTATCTCCATATTCTTTTAAAGGAGAATCAATACATCCTGTTAATCCAACAGCTTGTTTTTTCATATCTTTTAATAATTTTAATGCTTGTATACAATTTGTTGAACGTCCACTTTGTGATATAACAACAACAAAATCTTTATCTGTCATTTGATGTTCACTATATACAAATGTCATTGGTGAAATGACTTTAACATCACAATGAAGATACTTCATTAAAAATGGTTTGGCACATTGTGCCCCATTAAAACTTGAACCACAGGCAATCAACCAAATGCTGTTATAATCATTTTGTAAATATAATTGAACCAGTTCTTGAGTTATCTCTTGAATATGGTAAACATTCCATTCTAATTGATAAGGTGTTTCTTTAATATAAGTAAGCATTGTTGGTTCTTGGTTATTAATCATTTCATCTTTTAATAAATCAATAACATCCAATAACGAGGAAACAATAGCCATCGTTTCTTGTTTTTGTTTATCTTGAGGCATAGCCAAATCAGGTATCATAACACAAGGAATATGCGCACGATAAGCAGCTTCTACACCTACATATGAATCTTCTAAAACCATTGCTTCTTGAGGTAAAACATGAAAATGTTCAATGACTTTTTGATAGATTTCAGGATGTGGTTTTCTTAATTGAACTTCATCACCACACAATATATAATCAAAATAATCTAATAGATGAAGTCTTGATAAGCGTTCATATGTTGTTGTTTTTATAGTCGCTGTCGCAACAGCAATTGATATAGATTGACTCTTTAAAAATTCCAATAACTCAACCAATCCTTTTTTTATATCAATCCTCTCATCTAAAAGTTGACTACCATATGCTCTAACTTCTTTTAATATCTCTAATGGATTTTCATAATCCTTTAAATCTTCATAAATAATCGCTTCAACTTCTGCACCATTTCTCCCTACACATTTTAAAAATGTCTTTTTCCCAAGATCAGGAATTCCATATTGTTCACCTTTTATTTGCCAAGCTTCCTGCCATCTGGCTTCTGTATCTAACATTAATCCATCTACATCAAATATAACTAATTTTGGTAACATATCTTTTCACCTTCTCATTATTCCATAACATAAGTTGTTAAATTAACTATCCACTTTCCTTTTTGATAACGTTTCATACCTAAATACACACGTATAATTTGTTCTAATTGACAAATCAGAAAAACCAATGCAATGCTTTGAATATGAAAAACATGAACACTTATAAATGCCAAAGGAATACCTACACTCCACATCAATCCACTATCAAGCAATGTTAAAACCTTTGAATCTCCACCAGCACGTAAAGATGAAAAAACAATCACAATAAAGAAACGCAAGGCAATACGCAAAGCAAAAACCTTAACAATAAGAACCGCTTCTTTGATTACTTGTTCATTTGTCAAATCAAATATATTGACTAACATTTGTGAAGAACAATAAATAAATATTAAAAAAATACTGACATAATAGCTGATAAACTCATCAAATAATCGCCTTCTTCTTTTGCCTTATGTCCATTTCCACTACCTAGTGAAACACCAATAATCGCTGCCACAGCATTGGAAAAACCATTCGCAAAAGCGTAGAATAAGTTTGATATTTTTTCACCAACATAATATGCATCCATTGACTGTGTTCCCAAAGCACCAAAAGCCTTAATAAATAATGTTGATCCAAATCCAAAGAACAATTCATTAACCACAATAGATAGTGTTTTTTGTAAGATTGGTCTAACAAATCTCATCTTAAGAGTAAACATTTCTTTCATTGTTCCAATAAAGGGTTGGTGAGTACTACACGCAAATACAATATGAATACATAATGCTATCATCTGTGCTAGACATGTTCCAAGGGCTGCTCCTTGAATACCTAAAGCAGGAAAACCATAAAGTCCAAAAATAAAGACATAATTTGCGACAATATTTATAAGCATAGCGACTATACCAACTATTAATGGAACTTTAGGTTTATTAATATTACGATATGTTAGATTAAAAACAAAACTTAATGCTAAAGGAAAATAAGAATATTTCGCAATATTAAGATATAAAAGTCCATTTGCTATTACTTTTGAATCATTAATATAAAATCTTAAAATATTTTCACCAAAAAAGGTTGCAATAAAAAACCATATTGCTCCAGAAATAACAGCTAAAACAACACTCAATCCAAACGATTTCTTTAAGTTTTTATAATCTCTTGCACCAAAAAACTGAACTGAGAAAATACCAACTCCTGTGGCACATGCCCACGATACTGAAGTACATAGTGTTTCAATTTGAACTGCTGTTCCAACCGCTGTCACCTGTCCAATCCATGAAACCATTAAAGAATCAATAATTCCCATACAACTAGATATGAGTTGTTGAAAACCTAATGGTATAGCCATAGAAAAAACACGTCTATAAAATATTTGTGGTCCAATATACTTTTTTAATTTCATTAGCATTCACACATCACCCCTTTCAGCCATATTTTATAAAATACAAAATGAAAAGAAATGTTGTGTTTAAACAATCATCACTTTTTTTATGCTTTAAACACTCAAATGAAACTATTTTCTACATTTTTAACACAAAAAAAGACCATTAGTCATATAAAACTAACAGTCCTATTTTTTCATCTTTATCACATAAACAACTTCATCCTCTGTTTCTGAAATATCAACAGTCGTTTCTACTCCAGCCTGTTGTACCATTAATGCTGCCTGATCCAATGTATTCATCGCAATCTTAAGATTCTGTGAGATACTTTTAGTCTTAGGCTTTGGTTTTTTTGGTTCTGTTTTCTTCTTGATTTTTTCTTCTGTCTGCTCAACATTTAATCCTTTATCCATGATTTCTCTTAACATATTATTTTGTTTTGCAGTTGTATCTAATTTCAATAAAGCTCTGGCATGACGTTCTGTAATATCTTTTCTTCTGACCGCTTCTTGAACAGTCATTGGTAATTGTAATAATCTTAATTTATTGGCAATTGTTGATTGTTTCTTCCCCACTTTTTGTGCCAATTCTTCTTGAGTTATATTTTGTGTATCTAAGATTTGTTGATAAGCTAAAGCTTCTTCAATCGCTGATAAATTTTCTCTTTGAATATTTTCTACAATAGCGGCTGTGGCAGTCTGGTGTTCGTCATAATTTTGTATAAGACATGGCACTTCCTCAATTCCCGCTAAAAGGCAAGCACGATAACGTCTTTCCCCCACAACAATCTGATATTTTCCTTGATAGGGTCTTACAACAATCGGTTGTAATAAACCATTTTGTTGAATGGATACGGCTAATTCCTGAATCTTTTCTTTTTCAAAATGTGTTCTTGGCTGATGTCCGTTTGCTTCAATTTTATGAATATCTATAAATTTATATTTTGGTTCTTTCACAAAATCCACTCCTTATAATCCGTTCCTTATTATAACATCTTTATCCAAAAAACAAAAGAAATCAATCATACAAAAAACAATTATCAACAAGTTTTTCTCATCACTTATTGATAACTGTTTATTTTTAATCAATTAAATTTAAATAACGGAAAGCATTATATAATCCATCATCATTGACATCGGTTGTAATATAATCAGCAGCAGCTTTAATTTCTTCGCCACCATTACCCATTGCAACATTATAATCACAACATTCAAACATTGATAAATCAATTTTAGCATCACCAAATGAAATCGTATCTTTTTGATCAGCACCTAAATAGTCTAATAACACTTCAATCGCATGTCTTTTAGTAATACCAGCAGGTCCTAAATCACCATATAATGCCACTTCTCCTTTACCTCCCCAAGTATTAGCAATCAAGTGTGGGAATTCTTTTGAGAATCTAAGTGATCTTGATAGCTGCTTAAAATAAAACTAATTTTATTGACATCATCACGATATAAATCTTCACCTTGTAAATGAATAAATCCATCTATAAAACGTTTTGATGATTCTTTCGCTTTTGTTAAATCTGCACCTTTACCTTGAGCATATTTAACCATGACTTCAGGACCTTGTTCATACATATAATCATTACAATACATACCGCTATTAGCCTCTAAATAAAAACCTAAATGTCTTTCATTACACCAATCCACAATATGTTTAACATCTTCTTTAGATAATCCCTGATGCATAACCACATGTCCATGGTCTTCGACATAAGCACCATTACCACCAATCATACCATCTAATTCACACAAATTTCTTTGTTCAATTTCAGCTTTTGAACATCCTGTACAAATATAAACCTTATGCCCATTCGCACGTGCCTGATCGACAGCTTTAGCCGCTGAAGCTGGCAACTTTGCCTCATAATCAATCAATGTTCCATCAACATCTAAAAATACAATCTTACTCATAATTTCTCTCCTTTATTTCTATTGTTTTCATTATAACATGCTGTTATTGAACTTTCACTTCTCCTGATAAAACTTTTTGATAATCTTCATAGTTCTTTTGTAATAATGTTGGAGTATCTAATTCATATGGACATTTGCTTGAACATAATCCACAATGTAAACAATTCTCAATTTTCTTCATTTCAGCTTGCATTTCAGGTGTTAACCAGCTCTTTGATGGAGCACGTCTTAACATTAATGACATACGCGCACATTGATTAATCATAATACCTGCAGGACAAGGCATACAATATCCACATCCTCGGCAAAAATCTCCTGATAACTCTGTTTTTTCTTTTTCAATAAAAGCTTTCATTTCATCATCAAGAACTGGTGTATTTTGCATATAAGATAACCATTCATCTAATTCACTTTCTTTTTGAATTCCCCAAATAGGTAAAACATGATCAAATTGACTCATATATGCCATAGCTAATCGAGATTGATTAATTAACCCTCCAGCTAAACCTTTCATCGCAATAAATCCGATATTAGCTGCTTGACATTTTTCTACAAGTTCCAATTCTTTTTTGATGATAAATAACTAAATGGAAACTGAAGTGTTTCATATAACTTTGAATCAACTGCATCTAAAGCGACTTGAAGCTGATGAGCAGTAATCCCAATATGTCTAATCTTTCCTTGTTTTTTTGCTTCTAACATACATTCATACATTCCTGTACCATCATCAGGTGCATAAACTTGTGAAGCACAATGAAACTGATAAATATCAATATAATCAGTTTGCAATAATGTTAATGATTGATCCAATTGTTTCCAAAATTCTTCTGGTGTTGTTGCCATTGTTTTGGTTGCAATATAATAGCTCTCTCTTGGATAAATATGCAAAGCTTCACCCACTTTTTCCTCACTGTCACTATAAGCTCTAGCAGTATCAAAAAACGCATACCTCCATCATAAGCTTTTCTTAAAATTTTAACGCCTTCTTCTTTTGAAACTCTTTGCACTGGTAAAGCTCCAAAAGCATTTTGCACAACTTGAATCCCTGTACTCCCTAAAATAATTTCCTTCATACTCCTAACCTCTTTTCCTGCTTTTATTGTAACACAATCTATTTCCTTTTGAAAGTCTGATATTTTGAACTTGATGACAATAAGGACATTTGACATGACAATGATTAACATAATGACTTATATTACCCATTACTTGAAAAAATGAAGGTTTCCATTTTTGATGACAATTTTGTGATAAAAACTCCTTCCCACTATAAAACGTATCAAACAAAACAAAATACAAATAAAGATTAATCCTAATACAATCATTTTCATCATCTCCATCTTAAATCTTTTTTAAATTTCTTACGTGATGGATTTCCCTCCACACGATATATATTTTGATTTTTCACATCATAAACAACTGACCAAATCGTATCAGCGCCTATTTTTCGATCATATTGACACATAAACCCATATTTTCCTGATAAAATATCTTGAATTAATGAAAGAGAGATGTTTTTATTTTGATTCAATGCGTGATAAGCATTTTGGTACCTTTGATGAGAATACCAATCATCGATATGAGGATGATGGGGTATCTTTTCAAAATGATTCGTTGCGACTAAAAAAGAAGAATCAAATGCCTCCGTGATTTCTACATGGTGTGGACAACATTCCACCACCGCAATATGTCCTGAAGCATCGACGAAAGTTAAAGTTTGATAAGAAGCAATTGGTACTGTTTTGATAAATTTTAGACATTCTTTGACACTCTGGCACTTTTCTAAACAATATCTCACTAAAAAGCCTGCATTGAACCCTGGCTTTTTGATACTTGGATAAACAAATGTCATTCCCATTGCTAAACCTTTTTCATTCATACCATCTTCTATTTCTACAAAAGCAGTCGTATTGCCACAAAAAGATAAACAATCATCTAAAGCATACAAACAATTCATACATAACTTTTCTAATGATACAAGAAAATCACTATTACGTCCTAGTAGTATATTTTGTTGATCAACACAAGCCAGACATGTACAATGGAGATTCACTTCAAAGCAATACATGCTCAGTAAAAAAATCAATAAATCTTCATAAGAACTTTGTTGACCATCTGCAATTCCTTTAATTTCATCTAATATTTCAGGATAATATTTTTGATAGATGGGTATACATTTTTCTACAAATAGCTGTTTTTCTTTTGTGATTTGAAAAGTCGGTTTTTCACAAATCATTTGTCCATGTTTTTTCAACATTTGTCCATAATGAAACCCAGCATCATAATGAGTATTTTTTAATCTGATATGATACATCTTTTTCACTTCCTTATTCAATTTTGAACAAGTAAAGCTTTACTTAACTTTATGATAAAACTGATAAATTTTTATGTCAATGAATTAAAAAATTTTAATAAAAAGAGATACATATGTACCTCTTACAAATCACATATTCCTGTTCCTTCTCCATACATTGCATACCAGTCAGCATTGAAATCATCCACTGCTTTTTCTATGTTTGGATTCTTAAAAATTTGTTTCAACACTTCTACCGGTGCTGTGATGGACTGTACACCATAGTTGAAAGCATCTCTTACCTGTTGCACTCCTTTGAATGAGGCTGCCACTATCTTTGTATCATATCCATCCATCACAATACGATTTGATAGTTCATTGATGAGTTCCATTGGATCGGCTCCCAAGTTTCCAATACGATTGACATATGGGGCAATATAGTCTGCTCTAGCAGCTAGTGCCATATATCCCTGCATTAAATCATAGACAGCTGTGGCTGTGACATTGACACCTTCAGCTTTCAAGATTTTAATGGCTTTGATTCCTTCATAAGATACTGGCACTTTGATATAGACTTGATCATCAATTTCTTCGAGTATTCTATGTGCTTCTTTTACGATTGTATCACAGTCTTTAGAAATAACCTGAACATGCAAACTTCTTTCTTTGCCAATAATCTCTCTGATTTCACGCATATGTTCAAAGAAGTTTTGAGGACTTGTTTTCTTAACAATTGATGGATTGCTTGTCACTCCAACAATTGGCATATATTCCACTGCTTCTTTAATTTCATCTAAATTAACTGTATCTATAATAAATTCCATTAGTTATGTTCTCCTTCTTTTATTAAATTTTTAATTCCATTTTGATAAACAATCTGATAAAATTCTTCCATTTGTTTTGATGTTAGTTTTTGAACATCCTTATCCACACCATAGTCAAAATCAACATATTCATACTTTGCTGAAGCTAATGGATTATAGTTCAACAATTCATAAGTTACATCTGGATAAATATGTGATAGGAATCTTGAAATTGAAGCAATATTTTCATCTAAAGCTGTTATTTCAGGAATTAATGGTGTACGTACAATCACTTTATCTTTATGTTCACTTTCTAATACATATCTGATATTATCTTGAATAATCTTGAGTGATCCTCCGACATAGTGTTGATGATTCTTGTTATCATTAATTTTTAAATCAATATAAATTTGATTCAGATAAGGCAAAGCTTTTTTTATATTTTCTAAAGATGTATATAAGGTCGTTTCAATAGCTGTATGAATTTTTTCTTGATGACAACGTTTCAACATTTCAATAAGAAACTCTGCTTGAGAAAAAGGTTCTCCACCTGAAAAAGTCACACCACCATTATCACGATAGAAAACACGATCATCTCTAATTTTTTGCATTAATGTTTCTATATCATAATATTCACTATCATAACGAATCGCCCCACTAGGACAAATGCGTACTAAATTATCAAAATCTCCTTGATAATCTTTATGAAAATAAGGACGTAGGCGATATTCCATTTGCCCTTCTTTAGAAAATTGATCACAGCTTTGACAATGAATACATAAATTTTCCATGAAGATGGGTTGTCTTTGAAAAGAAATGCCTTCAGGGTTTTGACACCATAAACAATGGAGTGGACACCCTTTTAAAAATATCGTTGTACGAATTCCATCGCCATCATGAACCGCAAATCTTTTAATATCAAAAATTAATCCTTTAGATGTTGTCATATGATGTTCTCTCTATGATTTCATTTTGGAGTTTATTGGCTAGTTCAACAAAATAAGCGGTATATCCTGCCACACGAATTGTGAGTGAGCGATGTTGTTGTGGATGAACTTTCGCATCTAATAAATCTTCACGTCTTACAACATTGAATTGAATATGTGGTATCTTTAAATCAACAAAGGCTCTTAAAAATGTTTCAAACTTACGCATTCCTGCTTCTGTTTCAAAAAATTCAGGTAAAAACTTCATATTTAATAAACCACCATTCGTTGTCAACTGATTATTTAAACGAGAAACTGATTTTAAGACAGCTGTTGGTCCAGATAAATCTCTACCATAAACTGGTGACATGCCTCCATCAGCCAAAGGCGTGAAAGCATTGCGTCCATCTGGTGAAGCTCCTACATTTTCGCCCATTGGTACATGAGCTGAAACTGTGTACATACCTGTATGATAAGGTCCCCCTCGATAATTTGTATAATCTTTCATACGTTCTCTAAAATATTCTGCCCATTTTGCGCCTAAACGATCAACCCATGCGATGTCATTACCATACTTTGGTACTTTATTCAATAACATTGTCTGAATGATTTCATAACCTTGAAAATCAGCTTGCATGGCTTTTAATAATTCACTGGCATCAATTAACTTTTCTTCATAAACAAGTTGTTTTAAGGCAGCTAATGAATCAGCCAAATTGGCAATTTGAATCATTTGAATTCCTGATAAATTATAACGTGCCCCACCTTTTGTGACATCCAAACCTTTTTCCATACAATCATCAATGACTGCTGATAAAAAGGCTGTTGGTAAACAATCTTGATGGGCTTTTTCAACAACAACTTCAGCTTTCATCATACGTTCAATAAAATAATCTATTTGTTGTTGAAAAGCTGTTTCTAATTCTTCAAATGAAACATAAGATTCTAAACCACCTAAATCTAAGCCTAATTGTTTTCCAGTTAATAAACATTTTCCATGATTCAATGTGAGTTCAAGCACTTTATTAAAATTAAACATTGCCGCATCAGACCAACCTAAATTATTGCCATGTGTTGTCAATTCTACACAACCTACAATCGCATAATTCAAAGCATCTTTTTTATCAATTCCCAAATCAATTAAAGCGTGAATAATGGCTTCATCATTGAAAAATTGTGGCATACCACTTCCTTTTGAAACAACTTCAATAGCTTGATGCATCAATTCATGAGAACTATTTTTATTTAAACGAACAGATAAATTGGGCTGTGGTAAACCAATATCATACTGACATTGTAAACAAAGCAAAGATAAATTATTATAAGTATCTTCACCATTTTCATCGACTCCACCAATCGCAATATTAAAACCAATTGGAAAACCAGCAAAATATTTCGCACTATGTTGATTACGTAAATATACAATTTGATTAAACTTTAACCATAAACACTCTAAAATATCTAAAGCTTCGCTTTGTGTGATATAACCTGATTCTATATCTCGTTGATAGTAAGGATATAAATATTGATCCATTCTTCCTGGTGAAAAGGAAGATGCATTAGATTCCATATGCAATAAAACAAATAAAAACCATAATGATTGAACTGCTTCTTGATAGTGTTCAGGAGGTCTTTGCGTAAGATTTAAACATATTTTTGCAACGTTTTGTAATGATGACTGATATTTTGGATCAACTTCTAAAAGATGTTCCATGATTTCATCATGATACCTTTTCATAAATGTACAGGCACCTTCCATGACTGTAATGACGCATTCATAAAACTCTTTTTGTGATTCATCGCAAGTTTCTAAATGTAATTTAACATCTTGAATAAAACCTTGTGGCCCTTTTTTAAGCCATAAAGCTGTATCTGGACAAATATGCCCTTGTGCATGATCTTTTTGATTAATTTTCACAACTTTCGCAATCTCTTCAATCTCTTGACCACCACGTTTTTTAATCACATCTTCCATTGATTTTCCTTGCCAATAAGGATAAATCTTTTCCCTAAATTCTTGAATATCTTCCTCTCTCACATGAAATTGATCTTGTGGTCTGGTTGGTAAAGTTTCAAATTCCTGATTCACCCATGAACATCCACTTTCAGGAAAAACCACACCATAACGCACACCTTTGGTACGATTGCCTACAATGAGTTCTTCTGGTTCAAAACCAATTTCCAATTCTTCCATAGCTGTCTTTAAAGATAATGCTCGTTTACGAGGAATTGATAAATCTTCATTTTCCTGATAAACACGCGTAATAATACGTGCTTGTTCAATAGAAGCAAAACGCGGTGCCTCCAACATCTTATCTTTTAAAATCTGTACTCTTTGACTCATTAATTTTTTCATATCGGCCTCCTAGACAATTTCTACACCATACTCATTCAAGAGATTTTGTTCATCTTCATGTAACGAACTTGCTAAAACGATTCCATCTACCTCAGATAAATCACCATAAATAAACTGACCATCTTCTCTTAATTTTCTTTGTTCACACAAAAGATAACTTCTTTGACTTTGTGTTATAATCTGCTGTTTCATCAAACCATCATCAACATAATAAGTAGACATCTTACCCTGCTGAAGATCCACACCTACAACCCCTAAAAATGCAACATCAAACTTAAAACTTTGAACAATTTTCATAGACAATCCACCCCAGAATCCATCTCGTTCCTTATTCAATTCACCACCAATAAGAACAACTGATATATGTGGATGATTTCTTAAAACATCTAATATTTCAATCATATTTGTGATTACATGTACTGAAAGATTGGAAGTCGTTAATATTTTTGCAATTTCAACATTTGTTCTCGAAATATCCAAGTAAATCGTATCTTCATCTTTCAATAAAGAAACGGCTTTTTTAGCAAGCATCTGTCTTTCTTCATCATTCATATCTTTACGTTGAACACTGCTATACAAATGAGGATTGGTACGTAAACTCATTGCTCCTCCATATGTCTTTTTCAACAAGCCCTTTTTTCTAATAAAGCCAAATCTTTACGAATACAATCTTCTGTAACCTGATATTTTAAGCTCAAATCCTTGACTTTAACACTACCCTTTTGATTTAACTGTTCAATAATCGCATCCTGTCTTTCTTTTGCAAACATCTTCTCCCTCCTTTTTATTATTTATTGTTTAATCTTATTATATACTATTTTGTATTATTATCAATCTATTTTCTATTGATTTTTATTATTTCTATAAAAATCAATAAAAAAAGACATCAAATCAATGTTCAATGTCTTTCCCTATAGATAAATAAACAAAACTTTCATCTTCTTCTACAGTTTCACTAAAATAAATATCCCTATCATCATTATATTCACTTACCACATAACGTGTTTGATCTTCTTCATCAACTTCTAATTTGGATTTGTACTCATCAATCACTCCAACAATATCAACATCAAACTTATCATTAATTTTTTCTAGTTTCTTTGAATCAATACTTATTGGATTGTTTTGAATACTTCCTTGATTATTCCATGACAGTACCACAACCTGATGTTGAGGTTGTTGTTGTTGAAATTGAAGAGAAACCGTTAAACTTAATGTACTCTCATAGCCATAGACATTAATATGAGTTATTAAATCATCATCAAATATATAATAGTTTTCTCTTGAATCTATATCTTCAAACAACAATTCATCATTAAAGAACGACATTAATTCATCTTTATAATCTAATGCTATTTGCATCGTGCCATCATCATAGCCACTGTCCATCCCTTCTTGTAATGACTCACCACTTACATCTTCTGTGGAAAACGCATTATTCGAACTCGTTTGTGAATCAAAAAGAAAAGCTCCTATCAATGGCATCGCAAAACTTAAAACAATAATAAAAATTATCACATATATATACTTTGTTGTTTGTCGTGTCGTTTTAAACAAAGTTTCTTGATTCACTTTAAACTTTCTTTTACGTTTATCCTTAAAAACCTCTGATTCAGGATATTCAGTAGATATTGTTTGTTTATGAGTAGCTGTTGAACTTTCTCTAACACGATAGCCACAATTTGGACAAATATTCGATCCTGGTGGAATTTTTGTATCACATACATCACATCGCATATTATTTCCTCCCTATTCTTCACACTCTTCCTCTATTCTTATTATAATTCTTTTACATCTAAAATAGAAGAAAAGTTTACAAATTACGATAATATCATTTGTTTTATAATAAAAATAACACACCCTAAAGATGTGTTATAATGGCTTCTTTTTAATCCTACTAAAATCTCTTGGATATTTTGATGGTGTATTTTTTACTTTATGTATATAAATATTACAACGATGATCGTTTTCATCTGTTAATGTAAAACTTTCTTCTTTCACAACTTTTCCACCAAGTTTTTCAATACCTTGTTTAGCTTCATTTAATTCTTCCTTAGCTTTTAGTCCTTTTAAAGTAATAAAATCTCCTCCCACTTTAACAAGTGGTAAACATAGTTCATCTAAGATATTTAATCTCGCAACAGCTCTTGCTGTAACAATATCAAATGACTCACGATGTTTTAAAGCATATTCTTCGGCTCTGGCAGACACAGCTTCTACATCTTTTAAATCTAAAACTTGAAATAAATGTTTTAAAAATGTAATACGTTTAGAAAGCGAATCAACAATTGTTATTTTTAAATCGGGATAAACAATCTTTAAAGGAATAGATGGAAAACCTGCTCCTGCTCCAACATCACATAATGATTGATTGTTTAAATCATAATCAAATGAAATCGTTAATGAATCATAAAAATGCTTTAAATAAACATCTTCTTTTTGAGTAATTGCTGTTAAATTCATTTTTTCATTCCATTCAACTAATGTTTGATAATAGATTTCAAATTGTTCTTTTTGTTTTGATGATAAAGATATACCTTTACTTTCAAGTATATTGATAAATTGTTCCTGATTCATATATACCTCTTAATAATGTTGTTTTAAATAAATTAGTAAAACTGAAATATCTGCTGGATTAATACCAGAAATACGTGATGCCTGTGCAATTGTAACAGGTCTAATTTGAGAAAGTTTTTGTTTTGCTTCTAATGAAAGATTTAAAACATTATCATAATTTATATCATGTGGAATTTGTTTTTCTTCCATTTTCTTTTGTTTTTCAACTTGTCTTAATGTTTTATCAATATATCCTTTATATTTAATCAAGATAGTTACTCTTTTTCTTCTTCTAAAGATAAATGAACATCTTCAATATAAGGTTTTAACTTATGATAATCCATTTCAGGTCTTTGTAAAAGTCCTTTGGCACTAATACCTTCTTTTAAAGGTGTTGAACCTAACTCTACAAGTAAATCATTAATTTCATGTTTTGGTGTAAAACGAATCGTATCTAATCTTTCTATTTCTTGATGAATACGTTGCATCTTTTCTAAATAAGCCTGATACACTTCTTCTTTGACAAGATTGGCTTCATATCCATATTGTCTTAATCTTTCATCAGCATTATCATGTCTTAACAATAAGCGATATTCAGCACGTGATGTCAACATACGATATGGTTCTTCTGTTCCTTTTGTGACTAAATCATCAATCATAACACCAATATAAGCCTCATTACGTTTTAAAATCAATGGATATTTGTTGTCAAGTTTCTTTGTTGCGTTAATTCCAGCAATCAATCCTTGAGTAATAGCTTCTTCATAACCACTTGTTCCATTAATTTGTCCTGCGGTAAAAGATTTTCAATAACTTTGGTTTCTAATGAAGGCCATAATTGTAATGGATCAATAGCGTCATATTCTATTGCATAAGCATATTTTAAGATTTCACAATTTTCTAATCCCGGAATCGTACGAATCATTTGTTCTTGTATATCATGAGGCATGGATGTTGAAAAACCTTGTACATAAATTGTATTCATTTCTTTTGATTCAGGTTCTAAGAAGATCTGGTGTTGTGGTTTATCTGAGAATTTGACAATTTTATCTTCAATAGACGGACAATATCTAGGTCCTATCCCTTTGACAATTCCTGAATACATACTGCATTTTGATAAATTATCTTTAATAATTTGATGTGTGATTTCATTTGTATATGTTAAATAACAAGGCGTTTGTTGTTCAATAGGGATAAATGTTGTGGTTTCATAACTAAATGCAAGAGATTCATCTGTTCCTGGTTGAACTTGTGTTTTGGAATAATCAACACTATGAATTTCTACTCTTGGTGGTGTTCCTGTTTTTAATCTTTGAATACGGAAACCTAAATCTCTTAATTGATCTGATAGATAAAGTGATTCTTTTTCTTGATCAGGTCCACTTGGAGTCTTTTGATCTCCAACCATGATCTCTGCTTTAAGATAAGTTCCTGTTGTTAAAATGACAGTCTTGCCTTCATAGACCTGTCCATCTTCTAAAACAACACCTTTAACTGTTTGATTTTCAATTGTTAAACCTTCAACCATAGCCTCTATAATATCTAAGTTTTCTTGATTTTTTAAGACATTTTGCATATAACGAGGATAAGCCTTTTTATCAGCTTGCGCACGTAATGATTGAACACCTGGCCCTTTTGCTGTATTTAACATCTTCATTTGTAAATAAGTCGCATCAGCTGTTTTTCCCATCTGTCCACCCAATGCATCAATTTCTCTGACAATAATTCCTTTGGCTGGACCACCAATAGATGTATTACAAGGCATAGATCCTACATTTTCAAAATGTGATGTTACTAACAATGTTTTTTTACCAATTCTGGAAGTTGCTAGACACGCTTCAATCCCGGCATGTCCTCCTCCTACCACAATCACATCATACATTTTTCCTCACACTCCTTTAATCTGTTCCATCTTAGCACAAAATAGTGATATTATCAAATTGAATTATTTGTCAATATCCATTGAGGTATTTTTGCCTTTTATTGCACATAAAATAAAGCATATGTTATAATACGTTTGAGGTGAATAAACTTATGAATCCTAAAGAAATATTAGAAAAGTATTATCATTTTGCAGTTGTGGGAGTAACTCCTAATCAAGAAAAATATGGTTATAAAATATTTAAACGTTTATTAGACAAAGGTTATCAGACTTATGGTGTTTCTCCTATTTATCAAAATATAGAAGATTATGTAACTTATCCAACATTAGAAGCCATTGATCATCCTATTGATGTTGTGGTTTTTGTTGTGAGTCCTAAATATGCATATGATTATGTTGATGAAATGTCTGGTATTGGTGTACGTTATGCATGGATGCAACCAGGAACTTATGACGATCAATTATTACAATATATGAAAGATCAAGGTATCACACCTATTCTTGCTTGTATTTTAGTGGAAACAGAATAAATCAGCGATGGCTGATTTTTTGTTTATACAAAAAAACCTGCTTTTAAACTTCTCTTGTTTTTACAGGTTTTCCATATTTCTATTCATCTTGTCTTGAATGTAATTTCATTTCTATCATTTCAACACGATGATAATGAATTGATGGTTTTAAATCATAAACAACTTGACTTAAAACATAATATCCACCATTGATAAAGATTTCAAAAATATGATAATCATAATAGATTTCTAAATCATATTGCCCGTTTAAAACTGGTGTCTTATTAATATTACAAACCTTTTCATGTTGGATGGATACTGCTTGACGATCACAACACAAGCAATCATCTTGAATATAAAGTTTCATACCACCAAAATCAATTTGACTATCTTTATGCATTTTAACATGCATATAAAATGGCTGTGATAGCGTCACTTCATTCGCCTTTTGATTAAAATATTGATTGATATGAGGATGAACCATTTGATAAACATGACCATCACGATAATCAAATTGTCTTGGTAATATATATAATCCTATCCATGATTCATTTGGTATTGGTTCTCGCATACGCATCCATGCTAACATTGTACGTTGATGATTTTCATCAAAAAATGTCTGGGGTGCATATAAATCTAAACCATAATCCAAATACATATAATCTCCTTGTTTGGTGATTGTCATTGTTTCTTCATCAAAACTAACAGGCATAATAATTGCAACACTATCTGGTTTTGGTTGATGAAAATGTTCAGGTGAGAAAATCATAAAATACTGTCCTTTGATTTCAATTAAATCTGGACACTCCCACATATTACCAATACTGTCATCTTTATAGCGATTCTTATATGTAAAATGAATGGCATCTTCACTTTCATATAATAAAACTTCACCACAATAATCTGTATCACTTGGTATCTTGCTGCCAATAATTAATCCATATTTTCCATTTTTCATTTTCCAAACTTTAGGATCTCTTGTATGACGTATATCGCCTAACTGTGGATCAGTCATCACATCTATAATTTTCTGTTTTCCACTTTTATGGTCAAAATGGAAACCATCATCACTGACCATCAAATATTGTGAAGCAATTAAATCATCATCACTATATTGAACATGAACATATTCAGGATTCTCTTTCGCATAACGAATAGCTGTATAATAAAGATACATTTTTCCATCTTTTTCAATAGCTGATCCGGAAAAACAGCCATTACGATCATCATAACATGAAGGATATAAGGCAATGGGATGATGTTTGAAATGTAATAAATCTTTGCTTGTCGCATGTCCCCAATGCATTGTTCCCCAAAAATTCTCATAAGGAAAATGTTGATAAAAAATATGATAATTGCCTTGATAATAAATCAATCCATTAGGATCATTAATCCAATGATAAGGTGCTGTAAAATGTATTTTAGGTTTCATAATCATTATCCTCCTTGTGTTTATCATACCATTTTTTTCTCATAGACAAAACTATTTTTGACAAAACATTATTCCAATATTATGATATATAAGAAAGAAAGAAGGGATTTATATGTTAAAAGCTTTGGCAAGTGATATTGATAACACACTCTTTTTCCGTAATCAAATACCACATATTGCTTTAGAAGACATTCAAGCTATCAAAGATTTTCAACAACAGGGACATCTTTTTGGCTTATGTAGTGGACGTCCCTATCAAGGCGTTGTTCACTTATCAAAAGATATTCATCCTGATTTTTATATTATCTCAAGTGGTGCCCTTATATTAGATCATAATCTACAAATCATTTATGAAAAAATTATTTCAAAACATACTCTTGCACAATTATTTCATCAATATGTTAATCAGGCTCTTATTATCATTCAATCAGCTAATCATAAAGTTTATAAAACAAGCAAAGAATTTCAGGATGATGACTGTGAAATCATTTCTTCTAACGATGATATCATGCAACCTGCCTATGGCATATCTCTTGTATTTCCAGATGAAAAAACAGCTTATCAAGAAACAAAAAGAATTAATCAGATTTACCATGATGTTCAAGAATTCCAAAATGTTGATTCTATTGATATTGTTGCCTTAGGATGTTCTAAAGATAACGCATTAAAGATAATCAAAAATAAGTATGCAATTGACTTATTAGCTGGTATTGGCGATTCATATAATGATTTATCCATGTTAATGAATGTAGATATTCCTATTACTTTTACTCATGCTCCTAAAGTATTACAAGACCTTGCGAAGTACCATGTTGAAAGTGTTGCTGAAGCACTCATAAAATTATAAAAAAGAAAATCTCATTGAAAGATTTTCTTTTTATAATGTCTTTAATCATCAATAATATCATCTTTTAAATAATCAATCACTTGATCTAATGAATCCACTATTTTAGTTACTTTTTCCACAAACTGTGGTTCAGGATATTTCATATCTGGTACACAAATGACATCAATATGACCATCATAAGCTGCCACAATACCAGCTTCACTGTCTTCTAAAACCAACGCTTCTTGTGGTGTCACACCTAATTTTTGACAAGCTGTTAAAAAGATTTCTGGATGAGGTTTTCCATGCGTCACTTCATCTCCACAAATAGAATCATCAAAATATTCTGTTAAATTGGCATTTTTCAAAATTTCATCAACACGTGTTCTGCCACTTGAAGTAGCTACAATTGTTTTATATTGATTGTCCTTTAAGTATTTTAATAATTCTTCCAATCCTTTTTTCTTAGGTACATAAGCTCTTAAACTTTCATCAATCCAAACATGCACATCATCCCATACTTCATCCATTGGAAAATCATCTCCATAATGATCAATAAAAACCTGGCAGATACCTTGCTTGTTTTTACCTAAACAATTCTTATAAAGTTCTTCAGTAAAATCAAAATGACCTAATTGTTCTAATTTTTTTACATATTCATTATAAGTCACTCTTTCACTATCAATCATCAAACCATCCATATCAAATATGACTGCTTTTTTCATATTATCCCTCACATTCTTTTTTCTTATTTTATCATATTCTTTTGTATTTCTAAAGATATTAACAGCTATTATCATGTGGCATCATGATAATTTAAATGTTTATGCATAAATGAACGGAATGCAAACGTATTGGTGATTGTTGTGATTAAATCTGACAAAGGTTCAGCTAACATAACTGCAAAAACACCATCAGAAATGAAATGAGGAAGAATATAAATCAAAGGAATGAGTAAGATAATCTTACGATAAAAAGCAAAGAAGAACGCTCTTTTTCCAAAACCTAAAGAAGTATATGTTTGTTGATAGGTTGAATTAGCTCCCATAATAATGAACCCAAAAATATAAACTTTCAACATCGTACTTGCCAGAGTTACGAGTTGCGGATCATTAGCAAATAGATTTACAAACATTTCTGGAAAAAACTCCATTGATAATACCCCAATGATTGAATAAATCAATGATACTTTCATTGCTAGTGAAATTGCTTTTTTGACACGATCATATTTTTTTGCACCAAAATTATAGCTAATAATCGGTTGTGTACCTTGCGCAATGCCTTCCATTGGTAATTGTAAAATTTGATTCATAGACAACATAATCGTCATTGAACTGACAGCTAAATCTCCTCCAAAGAATAACAATTGACGATTAAATGAAAGTTGTAATATCCCTTCAGTCGCAGTCATAAAAAAGGAGAGAAACCTAAACCCAGCACTTTTTTCATAATATCTAAATCTAATTTAAGATGTTCTTTTTTTATCTTTATTGTTGTCTTTTTTCCTAATAAAAATTTCATGACCCAGACACATGATACAAACTGTGAAATCACAGTCGCAATGGCTGCTCCAGCAACATCCATGTGCAATACAAAGATAAAAATTGGATCAAGAATAATGTTTAAGATACCACCAATTAATAATGTCAACATACCATATTTCGCATAACCTTGGGTATTAATAAAATAGTTTAATCCAACACTTAATTGTACAAACACTGTTCCCAAACTATAAATACGCATATAATCCATAGCATATGGTAATGTATTTTCACTTGCTCCAAAAAGCAATAATATTTTATCCCCAAAAAACAACAAAATTAACATAATGATAACGGAAGAAATAACCAAACTACAAAAGCAGTTTCCTAATATTTTTTCAGCAATATCTTCTCTTTTTTCACCCATTTTGATTGACGCTAAGGGTGCTCCACCACGCCCAAATAAATTTGTAAAGGCGGTAATAATTGTAATCACTGAAGCACATAGTCCAATTCCGCAATCGCTAATGATCCATCAGCTAATCTTCCAATATAGATACGGTCAACCATGTTATAAATTAAAGTTGCTAATTGAGCAAGAATAGATGGAATCGCTAGCGATAACAGTAATTTTGATATTTTCTCATTTTCCAATCTCTCATTCATATTGTCCCCCTCCTAAATTCTGATAAATTTTTTGTAAAGTCTGATGATACTGTATTAATTCATCTTGTGAAATATCTTGAAAAGACATTTCATCAAACTGATGTTGAATATCTTGAATTTGTTTGACAAGTTTATTGGCTGAGTCTTCCACATACAAAATATTACAACGTCTATTAGCTGGATCAGGATTTCTTGTGATGAATCCTCGTTTCACTAATTTTTCGATAGCTAATGAAACATGTCCTTTAGAAATTCCACGAACATTGACAATATCTTGAGCATGATTATACTCAGGATTGTTAGCTAAAAAGGCAAGAACATCAATTTCTACTTGTGTCATTTGATATTCCTTTAACAAATCTTCAAATAATGAATTATATTTTTTTATAATATAAGGATACATTGCTAGTGAAAAATACTTCTTTTCTCCCTGCTTTGTTTGCACTTTCATAGTTTCCTCCTTAACTGTTTTATTTTAAACAGTTATATAATAAACTCATTTATATATTCTGTCAAGCCTTACATAAAAAGTGGTTACTCCTAAGATTTAACCACTTTCAAATTATTATACTTTAGTATAAAATATCGCTTTCTTTACCACCAACTCTTTCAAAACGATGATGGTAGTTAGATATCATACTTATGGATGGTGTTTTTTGCACATTCTTTGACTTTTGATAAGTAAATTGTTATAGTGGTAATGGTGATAATAATGAATTTATATGATATAGAAGTGATGAATAGTCATCATCAAAAAGAATCTTTATCTCAATACAAAGGTCAAGTTCTTTTAATCGTGAATACAGCTACAGAATGTGAATTTACTGAACAATATGATCATTTAGAAGATTTATATGAAAAATATCATGATCAAGGATTCACGATTCTTGATTTCCCATGTAATCAATTTGGTGAACAAGCACCAGGCACGATGGAAGAAATCATGTCTTTTTGCGCTGATACTTATGGCGTCAGTTTCCCTCAATTTGCCAAGATTGATGTTAATGGTTCTTTGGAATCTCCAGTATACACATATCTTAAAGAACATCAAAATCCTCAATTATCAAAACGAATTGAATGGAATTTTACAAAATTCTTATTAGATAGAGATGGACATGTGATAGAAAGATTTGAACCACTGGTGACACCGTATGAAATCGAAGATGAAATTATAAAATTATTATAAAAGGAATTTCGTTTATTTTTACGAAATTCCTTTTTTTGACTAACTAAGCATTTGATAAACATCATTTTCATTATGTATATCTGATATGTGTATTGCAATATTAAACAATTCTTCCTCAGTACTTTTTTCTATTCTTACTGTTAATTCAGGACTAAGTTTTCCTAATGCATTTTTAAGTAGTGAAATAACTAATCCCAATTTACCTTCTTGAATACCTTCTTGTTTTCCTTTTTGAAATCCCGAATCTTCAATGTCCTGCCAAAATGACCACATTGCCACTGTTTCTTCATCTCCCTCCACTAAATCCAAAATATCAAATTTTTCTGTAAGTATCGCTATCACTCTTGGAGCCGCTTTTGATACTTTCATTCCTTTAAAATCTTCTTTCTCTTTTCTCCATATCTTCCCTACTGCTTTGACAACATTATGATTGTCCTCATTTTTGAGTAGGTGATAATCCAAGTCCTTGATGTCAATCACATTCATCTTCCAGTCATTGCTTTCATGCTTGATGCCTTCAGGAATATTGACTCTTTCCAACAAGGATGTCTTGGCTGTCCATTTTCCTTCACCATGAAACAAGACAATACTCATGACATATGGAAGCATATGGTTCTTGGATTTTTTATCCTGCATATTATAAGTCAATGCATCATAGAGAAGTGTTCTTGACACCATTGTAAAGTCAACCTGATTCTGTGCCTCCAACGCAAGAATAGCCTGTGCCTCTTTTCCTTTCCACAACATAATGGTATCACGTCTACGTTCCTTGGAGATATAATTGCCTACAAAGATCTCATTGGAATCCATGACTTGTAGTTCATCAGGTTTAATGACATCCTGACCACCATATAAAATAGCATTCATCAAGTCAGCAAAACGACTGGTGTCCTTGAAGAAATCCTTAATGATGTGATCTGTTTGCATGCTCATTATCACAACCTCCTTTCTATATATTTCAGGAGGGTTCATAGACATTATACAACAATATTTGCTTATTGTAAATATATTCATCTTTAATAAGAACCCTCCTATTATTTATATATGCAATTTTTTTCCATTTTTCTTTTTTTATTTCCAACTTTTTACAAAAAATTAAAAATACCTTTTTGATATGCTCATAAATATAAAAATATTCTTGTTTTATTTCAATAGATTTCAAAATCAGAATATTGCATTTATAAATAATGAATCTATTTTCTCACTTAAAGCAAATGTCGAATTGACATAATCAATTCGACATTTTTAAATTCATGATTCTTCTTTGTTTTGCATATAAGCATTTGTATAGAGTGAATAAACCAATTGAACACACATGACACACCAGATGACTGGTTCACAGAAAATAACTGCCATATATTGAAATTGTGGAATGAATACAAAAACAAAAATAATTTTTCCTACAAATTCAATCACACTTGATACAAGTGGCAACAATTTTTGACCTAATCCCTGCAAAGCATAACGTGTCTGCATCAAAATACCAAGTATGGCATAAAATGGGCCAACTATCATTAAATATAAAGTTCCATTATTTAAAACAACACTTTCACTTGAACCTGAAATTAATTTTACAAGTGAAGAACCAAAAATCAAGATAATCACAGTGACTACTGCAGCCATAATCACATCATAAATATATGCGTATTTCATTGCTTTTTGATTCTTTCTCTTTGATTAGCTCCTCTATTTTGAGAGACAAATGTTGAAATCGCAAGAGCCATTGCTGTAAAAGGCATATTAAAGAACATATAGAGTTTTCTGGCGGCTGTATGTCCCGCAATAATCAAATAGCCCAAATTATTAATACCATATTGTAAAATCACTGAACCAGCTGAAACGATACTACTCATAAACCCCATTGAAAAACCTTGTCCTAACAACTCTTTGTATAAATCTTTATCCACTACAAAATGTTGTTTTGATGGTAATAAGATTTGTGTTTTCTTAAAAATATAGAGAATACATAAAACAACTGATATTCCTTGAGAAATCACTGTTGCAATAGCTGCACCTTGAATACCCATATTAAGTTGTGTAATAAATAAAATATCTAAAATAACATTTAGCACAGATGAAACAATCAAGAAAACAAGTGGCATAAAACTATTTCCAATTGCTCTCATTAATCCAGCGCATAAATTATAGGCAAACATAACAATGATAAAGAGAACAATTACAGAAATATAACTATATGCTTCTTGAATAATATCAACTGGTGTATTCAAAAGTTCTAACAAAGGATGTAAACAAAGCATCCCAATTGTTGTGAGTGCGATGGATACAATGATACCAATCACAAGAGAACTAGCAACTGACTTTTTAAGAAGTTCTCTATCTTGTGAACCAAAACTTCTGGCTGTGACAATGGCTAGTCCATTACCAATTCCTAGTGCAAAACCAACTAACAAGTCATAGATGGAAGTACATGAACCAATCGCTGCTAGTGATATATCGCCTAGATAATTTCCTACAACCATAGTATCAACAGTATTGTATAATTGTTGAAAGATATTAGAAATGAGTAGAGGCAAAGCAAAAGTGACTAATGATTTAAAAATAGGACCATGTATAAGATCTACATCTGCTTGAAAAAAATGTCTTTTCTTTGTTTGTTCCATACTTTTTCCTATTCAGTAATATTACGATTAATAATTTCCACTAAAGTAAAAATACCATCTTCATATTCATATTTTAAAACACAACAATTATATAATCTTTCTGTCTTTTTCACTTTTGCATATTTTTCCCAAGCACGATAGAACTGTGCACATGCTGCCCCATGTGAAACAGCTAAAACAACCTGATGATCTTCTTTTTCCATGATTTCTGTTAATGTTTTACTTATTCTTTCTCGTAATTCCATTTCACTTTCACCACCGAAACCTTTAAAGAAATCTCCATAAGGTAGTGGTGGATTTAAACATTCATCTTTTCCCTCAAAAACACCAAAATTCCATTCTTTTAAACCTTTGACTCTGGTATAAGGCATTTGATAGTCAGTCACAATTTCTAAAGTATCACAAGCTCTTTCAGATGTTGATGAATATGCATGATCAAAAGTCATTTGATGTTCTTTAAAATATTCTCCAGCCATCTTGGCTTGTTTGATACCAAGTTCTGTTAATGGAGCATCGCACCATCCTTGAATCTTATGTTGAACGTTAAATAAAGTTTGTCCATGACGCATTAAATAAAGTGTTTTTTTCATTTTCTTATTCCTCCCAATTATTTGCTTTTACAATATCTTTTAATGTCACTTTGGGGTGACGGTATCTTGCTTTTGGATTTTTTCCGTTTTTAAACCAATCGCATGAAAAGGACAATGATGAACACAAGCTAAACAAAAATCACATGTTGCAGCTATTCTTTGAGCCTTTCCATCCACAATTTGAATATTTCCAGTTGAACAGACCTGCTTACATATTGTACACCCAATACACTTGGATGTCATTATACAAATCATTTCTCCATTCATGAATTCAGGATGTTTTTGAAATCTTTTTTGAACTTTATCATATATCTCCTCACCTGTTTTTGTCGGTTGAGGAATCTCTTTTTCTCTTAAAGATAGCTTTTTGAAAACTTCTTGAATTTATTGTTCTTCATGTTTATTACCATCTTTTGTTCATCCATATCAAATGACGGCAAATAATTATCAACCATTTGAATCAAATTCACATGAATATGATATTGTTCACAAAAGTTTTCACTCCATACTCCAGCTACACTTGCTTCATTTCCATAAGTTAAAATAAGGGGTATGAAACTTCATTTGAGCGATAAAACACCTGACTGTATGAGGTAATTCGCCAGCATATATCGGTGCGACAATACCAATTGTTTCATCACGATAATCCATTTGGCCTTTCTTTAATTCCTACGGAATACTCAATGGCTGACTTTCAATCTTTCTTGACACATACAAACAGTTTCCAGTAGTTGTATAATAAAATAGCATGTTCTCATCTCTTTTCAATGATATTGTATATATTTTTCATGTTTTTGTACAATATTAATAATGAAATCTGCTATAATGAAATAGAATAGTGAGGTGTCATAAATGATAGAATTAGAACAACTTCAACACTTAATCACATTTCAAGAATGTGAAACATTATCGAAAGCTGCCAAACAATTACATATCTCTCAACCAGTTTTAACACGCTCTATGCAAAAATTAGAAGAAGAACTGGAAGTATCATTATTTACCAGAACCAAAAATAAGATTTCATTTAATGAAACAGGACTACTCGCTGCTTCGCTGGCTTCTCGTCTATTAGAAGATACTAAAGATATGAAAAAACAACTACAAGATTTTGAACGTAAACTGCATACTTTTGCGATTGGTTCATGTGCTCCTGCCCCACTTCTATATATGGGACAAAAAGTATCACAATACTATCCACAAAAAGCCTTACTTACAGAAATTAAAGATATGTCTATTTTGATGAAAGGATTAAAAGAAAAAGATTATATAATCATTATTATGCCTTATAATATTGAAGATTACGATATTGAAAGCATTCCTTTCATGGAAGAACAATTATTTTTCTCATTACCTTTATCACATCGTTTTGCGAATAGAAAATCCATTTCATTAAAAGAAATGGATGGTGAAAGAATGTTATTGATGTCTAATATTGGATTTTGGCATGAAATGCATCAAAGAACTATGCCTCATACTAAATTCATTATTCAAAATGACCGTTCTATTTTCTATGATCTTGTAGAATTATCATCATTACCTTCTTTTACTTCAGATTATGTTATGAAAACAGAAACCATGCCACAAAATCGTCATATTATACCTATTGAAGATAAAGAAGCCAAAGCTACTTTCTATTGTTGGTATTTAAAGGAAAATGAAATAAAACTCAAATCATTATTATATCATTTATAAAAACCATAAAGTCATTGATCTTATGGTTTTTCATTAATCAAGTATCCAATTTTGAATTTGTGAAGCATCCTCATGTCCTATCAAACGTTTTCCTTTTTTCCATTGATATTGTGGATAGCTATTTCTTAAATCTTTTTCACAACCACTCATATCCGTTCCACCTGATGTACAAAATGGAATAAGTGTCTTTCCACTTAAATCACATTCATCTAAAAACGTTAAAATAATTTTTGGAACATCGTTCCACCAAATAGGAAAACCAAGATAAATCGTATCATAAGATGAGACATCAATACTATTAGCAATGCCAGGACGTGATGTTTCATCATTCTGTTCTAAAGATGTACGACTTTGGTCATTACTATAATTTAAATCATCATCACTATAAGGTTCTTCGGGGACAATTTCAATCAATGTTCCCTAAGTTGCTTCTTGAATATACTCAGCCACTTGTTTGGTATTGCCAGTTGCTGAAAAATAAACAATCGCTACTTTTTCTTCTTGATTTTGATGAGAAGTTATTGGTTCTTTGATAGTTGGTGTTTCCATGATTTCTTGAGGTTGACTTTAAAACTAGAAAAAACCAATTCCTGCCACTGCTAACACTAACACTATAATTACACTTATCCATTTTTTATTCATGCACCCCTCCTTTACTTGGCTATAAAATTTTTGATTTTCTGGTATTTGATCCACTTCCAAAGTGGCCTGATGTGATACTTGTTTTTTAATATCATTTTCACTTCCTATGGCAATGGCTTGTTGATAATACCATTCTTTATATTCAATCTCTTGAAGATAATATTGATATTCTTGAATTTGATGAAGAATGTTTTGTTTTTGTTCTAAGATTAATTGGTATCTTTCCTCTAAAGTTTCATCACCTTGTTGTGCTAATTCAACATATTTTCTAATCTTTTTAATAGGCATATTCGTATTTTTTAAACATTTCAAAACTCTCAACCATCGAAAATCTTCATCTTCAAAAAATCTTATTCCATTCACTCTTTTAATATGTGGTAGCAACCCTTCTTGATCATAATATCTTAAAGTTGAAGGTGTCACACCCATCATCTTTGCGACTTGACTAATAGAATATGACATATTTTTTCCTCCTTTCCAATTTCATTATAAAAGTTAAAGTGAACTTTAAGTCAAATATTTTTAAAATATGAATATCAAAACTCTAAAGAGAGATGCCCTTTAGAGTTTTACATGCCTATTTCAATTGATTGTATTCTTCATCACTGACAGGTTCTAACCATTCATTAGAAGTATCCTTAGCCGGTACAGCAATTGCGATATGTGCAAACCAGCTATCTTTTGCAGCTCCATGCCAATGTTTCACTTCTGGAGGAATATCAACTGTATCACCTGGTTTCAATTCTTTCGCTGGTTGTCCCCATTCTTGATACCATCCTCTACCATCTGTTACAAGTAAAATCTGTCCACCTTTATGATGGATATGCCAATTGTTACGACATCCTGGTTCAAAAGTCACATTGCTGATTGGTAAACTCTTTGCTAAAGGTTGCAAATAACTTTTTCCTATAAAGAATTTTTCATATTCTATATTTTCTTCACCAATGGGAAATAATGTTTTCACATCTTCCATACTTCATCCTCCTTTTCTGTCTTTATTATATATCCATCTTTTAAAAATATCTAATACCTATTTTTCATTGTACACTATGCTTTCTAAGCATTAATATTTTTTACAAATTTATTAAAAATTTCCTGCATTTTCTGATCTGATGCACTCATACTTTCAGGATGAAATTGAATACCCCACATTGGTAAAAATTCATGTTCAATCGCTTCAATCACTTGATCCTCACTAAAAGCTATTGTTTGTAATCCTTCACCTAACTGATCAATAGCTTGATGATGAAAACTATTCGCATAAGCTTTTTCCTTAAAAATAGAATATAAAAAACTTTCCTCTCTTATATGAATCAAATGACTTGCACATTCCCTTCTTTCTTTTTGCATATGCAAAAAGGTTTTTTGAGGCGTGTAAGATAAATCTTGAAATAATGTACCTCCAAACGCAACATTCATCACTTGCATCCCTCGACAAATACCTAAAGTCGGTATTTTCTTTTGACTTGCTTTTTGAATCAAGGAAATTTCATAACGATCTCTTGGATAATCTGTTTCTCCAAGCAGTGGTAACGGATTTTGATTATAAAGTAATGGATTGACATCACATCCTCCAATAACCATTAAACCATCTATCATCGCCAATTGTTCCTCTATATCCTGTGATGATACAATAGGCAATAATATAGGCACTCCACCTGCCTTTTTTATTGCTTCTACATAATCTTGATTAATAAAAAAGATATATTTATCATTTTTTAATTCTTCACTACATGTTATTCCTATTCTTTTTTTCAATATCAACATCTCCTTTTTCAATAATTCTATATTGATTATAATATCAAAAAATGAATTATTATATATACTTTATGCTACTTTTTTGCACCTTATAACAAAAAATACTTTTTAACCATAAATATACGACATGAAACGATAACTCTTTATATGGAAAAATATCAAAAATGACTTCTATAAGAAAAAATCTTCATAAAAATCCTTAATGCTTGTTAATGATGAAAAATACTTTTTATCTATACATTTTCAACAATCGTTTATACTCTCATGTCTTTACCAACAAAATTTCTAAAGAGTTTCTTTAAAAATCAAAATTTTCTGTATATATAAAAAGAGCACCAAGGAAAAACACATATGAAACAACTCCTACTAAAATTAGGAAACTTATCTAGCCATACTTAGATTCTATTGTAAGCGTCAAATGAAATAGCACTGATATTTATAAAACAAATCATATAAAATGTAACTACCAATTGAAAAGGAGGTTTGGCTACATGAAATATGATTGGAAAAAGATCATTGATGATCAGCTGAACAGTGGACTCACTGTTAATAAATACTGTGATAAACATCATCTTGCTCTCAGCTCTTTCTATAAAAATAAAAGGAAGATTCAAAAGGATTCGGTTTCTACTGATATCTTTCTGCCTGTTGGAGTTATTGATGACATGCCAGCTCTTGTATCGATGAATATTGATGGTCATACTGTTGAATTTGATTCTTCATTGCTTGATAAAGTCATTGGTGCATTAAAATGATCATTAACACCGATGAAATCAAGAATATATATGTTTCAAGCCATTATGTTGATATGCGAAAGTCGATTGATGGTTTGACACAGATCGTGAATCTTCAGTTTCAGATGAATGTTCTTGATCATAGTTTGTTTATCTTTACAAACAAAGCCAGAAACAGGATCAAGATACTCTATTATGAATCCAATGGTTTCTGGCTGTTCATCAAAAGACTTGAACATGGCAGGTTCAAGATTGAAGAACATGATGATTCCAATACAAGAAAAATAACTTCCACTCAGCTCAACTGGCTTTTGGAAGGCCTTGAATTTGAAGAAAAATTCAAAGAAAAACAGCTTCTCATCTAATAATTCATATTGAAGTATGGTACAATACTATTCGTTGAATTATTAAGATATGGAGTGAATTATACAATGGATCTGAGAAATCTAAGTCAGGAAGAACTAATCAAAAAAATCAATATGCTTGAAGAAAGAATCAAAAGACAGGATAACGAGATCAATGTTTTAAGTGAACAGTTAAACTGGTACAGTCAGCAGATCAGACTTCAGCAGAAGAAGCTTTTGGTTCATCATCAGAAAAAACTGTTCTTCCTGACCAGATTTCTCTTTTGATGAAATTGAAATTGAATCAACTCCAATCAAAGCAGAACCAAAACTTGAAGAAGTGACATATAAACGAAAAAAGAAAAACAATAAACGTGGCATTGATATTTCATCATTACCCGCTGTAACAAAGATTTATGATCTAGAAAACAAGAACTGTCCTGACTGTGGTGAGCCATTAAGAAAGATTGGTGAAAACATCAGAAAAGAACTTGTCTATTATCCTGCAAGGTATGAAGTTATTGAGCATGTTCAATATGTCTATACCTGTGACAGATGTGAGGAAGATTCATTAAAATCAAAAATATTCAAGGCAGATATGAAAGCTTCCGTTATCTATAAGAGTTTTGCATCACCATCACTTTTATCATATATTATTGATAATAAATTCAATAAGGCATTGCCTTTATACAGACAGGAAGTGATGTTCAATCAGATTGGATTGAAACTATCAAGACAGACAATGGCCAACTGGATGATCAAGCTTCATGATGAATATTTCAAAAGAATGACTGATTATATGCATAAGACACTTCTTCAAAGTGAATATCTGCATGCGGATGAAACAACAAATCAGGTTTTGAATGTTCCAGACCAGAAACCAACAACAAAATCCTATATGTGGGTATACAAGACAGGACGAAGTGAAGACAAGCAAATTGTTCATTTCATTTATGAAAACACAAGAGGTCATGAACATGCAAAGAAACATCTTGAAGGATATCATAATATACTTCAGACAGATGGATATCAGGCCTATGACAAACTTGATGATATCCGACACATGGGATGCTGGGCACATTGTCGTCGAAAGTATTTAGAAGCACTTGATGGTGCACCATCTGATACAGATCTAAAAGGTACTGCAAGTTACAGACTTCTTCATAAGATCAATAAGCTTTTTACGCTTGAAAAGAAATTAAAAGGCAAAAGCTATGAAGAGATCAAAGACACAAGGCAAAAAGAAGCAAAGCCAATCATTGATGATTTCTTCAAGGATGTCAAGGAATGTGCAAAAGTAGCAGTTGAAAAGACCAAACTCAGCCAAGCCTTAACATACAGCATCAACCAGGAAGAAAACTTAAGATTGTATCTTGAAGAAGGTCGTATTGAAATATCCAACAATAGAGCAGAAAATTCAATTCGTCCATTCTGCGTAGGTCGTCGCAACTGGCTGTTTTCAAACACAGTTAAAGGAGCAGAAGCAAGTGCAGCAATCTATTCGCTCCTTGAAACAGCAAAACTTAATAATCTCAAGCCATATGATTATTTTGAATATCTTTTAACAGCATTAACTGAAATAGATATTAATGATGACAAGGAACTAGAAAAGATCGTGCCATGGTCAAAATCATTACCAGAAAACATATATCTGACTAAAAAATCGTAGAAATACGATCTTTTAGTCGTTAAATGAAATCCAATAAATAATTACAGTCCTATTATAGTGTTTCTTCAGCATTATTTATAGGGCTTTATTATTTGACGCTTACAGATATTATTCGTTATTTAAGATGAAATGAAAAAATAGAGAATCAAAAAGACTCTCGATTTTTTTATTTTTCAAAATGTTTAGCTACTTTTTGTAAATCTTCAATAATTGGTAAATGTTGTGGACAGACACTTTCACATTGACCACAACCAATACACTCGCTTGCTTTACCAAATGTTTTTGTAAGATTGTTATAATATTCTCCTTGTGGTGTCCATTTTTTTCTTCTACTTCCTGCAAATCTGCATTATATAATGAGAAATATTTAGGAATTGCTATACCCATTGGACAACCATCTGTACAATATGAACATCCAGTACATGGAATTGCAATTGTGGAATTGATAGCGTCAACTGCTTTTTTGACCAATGCATATTCTTCGTCATTCATTGGTTTCATATCTTTCATATAGCCAATATTATCTTCTAATTGTGCAATATTAGACATTCCACTTAACACCATCATGACATTATCCAAGCTTGCCGCAAAACGAATGGCCCATGAAGGAACAGACATATCTGGAGCATAGTCTTTATACATCTTTTCCACTGTTTCAGGGACTTTCGCAAGTGTTCCACCTTTCACTGGTTCCATTACAATGACAGGTTTATGATGTTTTGTTGCCACTTCATAACATTTACGAGATTGTACACCAATGCTATCCCAATCTAAATAGTTAATTTGTAATTGAACAAACTCAAATTCAGGATGTTCAGTTAAAACCTGATCCAATAGTTCTGGACCATCATGATATGAAAAACCAATTGTTTTGACTAAGCCTTGTGCTTTTTTCTCTTTTAGCCATTCAAAACAATCTAAATCATTATATGTTTCAATACTATGTGCATTAATATCATGAAGTAAATAATAATCAAAATATTCTACACCCGTTTTCTTTAACTGTTCATTAAAAACACGGTCACGATCACTTTCAAATTTAATAAAACCTGAATGTAATTTTGTCGCAAGTGTATAAGCATCTCTTGGATAACGATTAACCAATGCTTCTCTTGCAGCATTTTCGCTATTGAAACCACAATACATCCAAGCTGTATCAAAATAAGTAAAGCCATTTTCAATAAAAATATCTACCATCTTTTTCACTTGTTCAATATCAATCTTTGAAGGATCATTTTCATCAAGTGATGGTAATCTCATTAACCCAAACCCTAATTTCTTAGCCATAATTTCTCCTCCTATTCTTTTCTATTATACACCTTAAAGCCAACTTAAGGTCAAGAAAAAGAAAGGTTAACCCTTTCTCTCATCCATTTCAACATGACCACTGCTTAATCCTTCATTCTTTTCATTAATTGGTAACCACTCTAAAACACGTTTAATATATCGATCCCAGAAATCCCATTCATGTCCTCCTGGTCCTTCTTCATAAGTCAAAGGGATATGATGTGCTTTTAAGAAATCACGATAATCTCTATTTTGTGTTAATAATGCATCTTCTGTTCCACATGCCATATAAATAGCTGGTACATCTTTGACATCCAGTTTTTCTATTAATGCCTTATAATCTTTATCACTTCCTTTGAGCTTTGTTAAATCACCAAAAACAGAAGTTAAATAACTTCTTTTCATCATATAAGGCACATCTTTTCCATCTTTTGCTTCTACAAAAGTATCGATCATTAAGGCAGATGATAAAGCTGCAATATAGCCAAAAGTCTGATGATATTTCAAACCATTTGTTAAAGCTCCATATCCACCCATAGATAAACCGGCAATAAATGTATCTTCTCTTTGATGTGATAATGGAAACATGGCTCGTGTCACTTCAATCAATTCTTCACCAATAAATTGCGAAAAATATTCATGCGAATTGTCATTATCTACATAGAATTTATTTTCTCCTGAAGGCATGATGACTGCCAAATCATGATCTTGTGCCCATCTTTGAATACGTGTTCCACATACCCAATCTGTATAGTTCCCAAAAATACCATGTAATAAATATAATGTTTTAAACTTTTCTTTTCTTTTTCCACTTTCTTTATCAACTGGAATAATTGCGTTAATTGTCACTGTGCGTTTTAATTTTTGTGATACAAAATCCACTTGTACTAATGCCATAACTTCTCCTCCTATTCTTTCATATCAAAATATTTTTGAAATGCTTTGACAATTCCCTGATGTTCAACATCATCCGTCACATATTCAGCGATTTCTTTTAATGATTCCACTGCATTTGACATTGCAATACCATGTCCAACCAATTTAAACATTTCATAATCATTCACACCATCACCAAATGCATAGGTATCTTGTCTATCAATGCCTAATTTTTGAAACAAATATTGACAACCTGTACCTTTATGAAATCCTTTATGATAAACATCCATACGTATTAACCCCGTATCATAAACAACCAAGGTCATATCCTCTTTGAGTTCATGATACGCACCCCATAACTCATCAACTGTATCAAACAAAACACAACAACTCATTGCATGAACATCACTCGCCTGATATTTTTCATTGACACCAACTGGTCTTTGATTGTTTCCTTGAAACATGACACGATGTTTAATCACAAGTTCATCATCTAAACAATCACACCATTCATCATCATGTCCATAAAACATGGCTCGTCCATGATATTTTTGATAAACGTCTAATTGCTTTTGTACTTCTGCCTCACTCATCATATCATCAACTAATATTTCATTATTATAAATAATATAATGCCCATCACTTAAAACATACCCATCAAAATCAACATCTCTTAATCCTTCTGGAATTTCACCTCTTGCAGATGCAATAATAATTTTATTGCCCTGTTGTTGAAAAGAACGTAAAACTTGTTTTGTTTTGTCATCTGGTTGCATCATTCCATTTTGTGCATTGATTAATGTCCCATCTATGTCAAAAACCACCATTTTCATATGTATCGACTCCTTTGCATCATTATAACATTACCACGGTTTTTAAATCTATAAAAATCAAAGAAAATATCTTGATTCTCTTTTCTATTCTTTGTACAATCTAAAAGAAATGGAGGGAATTTCATGAAACTGACAATGTTAGGAACAGGCAATGCATTAGTGACAAAGTGTTATAATACCTGTTTTGTTTTCAGTGAAAATAATCAGTATTTCTTAGTAGATGGTGGTGGGGGAAACACAATCCTCCAACAGCTTGAAAAAGCTCGTATCAATTGGATGGATATCAAAGATATTTTTGTAACACATAAACATATTGATCATTTATTAGGTGTGATTTGGATGATTCGTATGATTGCACAATATATGAATCAAGGAAGTTATGTTGGTGATGCCCGTATTTATGCCCATCAAGAATTGATTGAAACAATAGAAGAGATTGTCAAACTTGTATTAAATAAAAAGCAGGCGCAAATGTTGCATCAACGTATTCATATGATAAGTGTAGAAGATGGTCAAACACTTTCTATTATTGGACATGATGTCACTTTCTTTGATATTCATTCAACCAAAGATAAACAATTTGGTTTTTCAATGCAAGTAAATGACCAAAAAATCACATGTTGTGGTGATGAACCGTATAACCCCAAGAATCAGATATATGTAGAAAATAGTGTTTGGCTCTTACATGAAGCTTTTTGTTTATATAGTCAAGTTGATATTTTTCACCCTTATGAAAAACATCATTCTACAGTTAAAGATGCTTGTCAATTAGCTCAATCTTTAAATATTCAAAATCTTATTTTATATCATACAGAAGATCACAATATTGAAAATCGTCAATCACTATATATACAAGAAGGGCAAAATTATTTCCAAGGAAATATTTGGGTACCATACGATTTAGATATAATTGAACTTAAAAAAATCAATGAAAGTTAACTCATTGATTTTTTATTTGCATTTATTTATTACAATTAATGGTACATATATTTCATCATCGGTATGACCAGCATGTTGTGACTTCAACACTTCACTTCCGATGTATAGTAAAGTCTTATCAGTTTTTGCGATTGCTAAATAATCTCCTAAAGAATCTCTAAAAATTTCATTTTCTTCACCATCACCAAATAATTGTGATGAAATAACTTCATCTTTTGTATGTAAATCAAAGTCTTTTGAAAAATATTTTGCAAATAACTTTTCAAATTCCTCTTTTTTATGATCTTTGATAAAAAAATTAACCGCTCTAGGCTCTAACGAAGTATTTCTCATCAGACAATCCACAACATCAGGATATTTCTTCAAATCTATATTAACTACATTCTTATGTCCATGATCTGCCACAACAAAAACAATTGTATCATCTAATCGTTCACACAACTGTTCAATCTTATTGTTTCGTTCAATAATTAATCTCTTTGATTTCTTTGAATCACATCCAGTTTTATGCATCGTGCTATCTGGTTCAGTATCATACGCATAAATATATTTCTTTCCTTTTTCTTTACATCTCTTTTCTATAATTCTTAACATATCATCCAAATTACTATAATGACGAGGACCAAATGGAAATAACGTATATCCTTTATCAATGCCCTTTTCATTGATTTCATCCATGATAGTCTTTCTTTTCATATGCTTATTTGTAAAATCTATAGCTTCTTTTAATGGGATACGATAAAGATCACCTTTTTCAATACCAAAAAAAGTCGTAATTGTTTTATCTATATCTTTAAAATACATATCCCAGCCTAACATACCACTTTCAACTGGGTTCAATCCTGTCATCATAGAAGTTGTAGCAGCGACAGTTGTTGCTGGAAATACTGTAGTTATTGATTTTAATCTATTCCTGATAAAAAATGACTGTTCATTGAGTGTTCTCTCTAGAATATTTGAACCCATTCCATCACATAAAATAGTCACTACATTTTTAGGTTTATATTCATCCAATAGATTATTAATATAACTTAAAGTATGATGTTTATAATCTAAACCAAAATATTTTCTAATAGAGCAGGCAAGATTCGTTAAACACTCGTTGTAATCATTTTTAACTATCATTATTTTTCTCCTTATCACTTGTATTATCAAAAACTAACACTCAAGTTATACTTTTAAATTTTCTAAATAAACACCAATTCCATCATGTTCATTATCTAAACAAACATCGTCCCCAGCGCTTTTAACTGTTGCAAAAGAGTTTTCCATCGCAACACCTTTTCCTGCCACTTTCAACATTTCAATATCATTTTCACCATTACCAAAAGCTATCATATGACTTAAAGGAATATTCTTTATTGTGGATAACTCCATCAAAGCCTTCCCTTTAGAAGCCATGGCAGGATTGACTTCTACCCAATCTCTTTCAACACGACAGATTTCAAAACGTGATTTCATATCCAGTTGAATAATTGGTAAAACCTTATCCATAACTGTTGCACTTTGAATAAATGCAACTTTTTTACACTTTGATACAAATCATCAGGTATTTTGTTTACATCATCAATGCCATATTTATCACGATCAATAAAATGATTTTCCATAATTCCTGTTTTTCCATATGTTAAAATATAAAGACATTTTTCAAAAAAGATAACCATATCAAACATATATTTTTTAGCTAATGCATTTAAAATATAAACATCATCTTTATTCAATCTTTTTCCTTTATATAAACATTCTTTTTGAGAATTGTAGATTTCTAAACCATTCAAAACAATATATCCACTTTGAGGATACTTTTCTATTTCTAGTTGTTTTCCATAAAACGCTAAACTTTCAATATCTCTCCCACTTGCAAGTACTAATGAAACGCCTTGTTTTTGTAGATTCATTAAAACTTCTTTTGTATAAGGTAATATTTTTTGATGACTTGTTAGTAATGTACCATCCATATCCATTGCGATTAATTCTATCTTTTCCATAACAACCTCTCTTTTATCCTTTATTTTACAATGATTCAATGAAAAAGCAAGATTTAAAAACAGAACACCTCAATGTTCTGTTCTATACTAACAATAAATATACAAGTATCGGTATTGTCACAATGGACATAAATGTAGATATAAAAACTGTTTTGGCTGCGAGAAACTCATCTTGATGATAGTTCTTTGCAAATAAGACAGCCCCATTCGCAACTGGCATTGCTAAAATGATCAATGCAATCCCCTGTATCATTACATCCTGAATACACATGAAGATAAGTGGATTGGTAATCACTTCAGGAAAAGGTATCTTGAAAATATAAATCAAAATCGCTGCCAAAGAGGCAAGGACACCAGGTGATAATAAACTCTTATAATTGAATTGATACCCATCGCCTTGAACATAGTTCATAACCAAAACACCTAAAGTAAATAAAGATAAATTAAATCCCATATTAATGATGGCTGTACTTAAAATCGCTTTATTTCCAAAAAGCACCTGCATTAATGGAAATCCCATAAAACCAACATTTGGGAACATAATCATAAACATATACAATCCCTTAAGTGATATAGGCAAGAAACGCACACATAAATAAGCCACTACTGGTAATAATAAAACCAGAATCATTGCTGCTTTGATAATATCAAACAATGCTAAAGATGTTGTGTTGGAAGTCATCACTGATGCCACAATCATACAAGGCATTGTTAAATTTGTGGTATCTTTTGAAGATGACTTCACAGTATCTTTCAAAGAAATCAATCAACTGACGATTACGCCATGATCCATAATTCTGAACGAGATATAATAGTGTTTCATAGTGAGGAATTGTGACGACTGGCTGAATGTTATGTTTCAACAGTTCATCAAAGACCTTATCATAGAAAGCGAGTCCTTCTTCATTTGGACATTCTTCATCACCATGAGGAAAGATTCTTGGCCAGTTGATGGACATTCTAAAGCACTTGAATCCCATCTTGGCAAATAAGGCAATGTCCTCTTTATAGTGATGATAGAAATCAACACCTTCATGACTTGGATAGTAACAGTCCTCATGGACATGGTCATGAATTTCTCTAGGCACACCATGTCTAGAACCCATTTCAACATCTGCGATGCTTAGACCTTTACCATCTTCAAAGTAAGCACCTTCATACTGATTAGCAGCAGTTGCTCCTCCCCATAAGAAATCTTCTCTTATCTTCATATAAAAAACCTCCTTGCACGTTTCTATACACGCAAAGAGGATTCATATCTATATTTGTCAATTGTGTTTCAACAGTGTTACTTGTTGACATATCTTTTTAAGCTTATTTACTGAAACGGTGTTTCATGATCCATAATAATTGGATTATCAGAATGTCTTTTACTTTCTAAATGTGTTGTATTTTTTAATTTCTTTTCATAATTATCATCATAATCCATCAAGAAATAAGTCGCATACAAAATATCTAAAATCAAATGAACAGATAAATGTGTACTAAAATCTCCTAAGTTTTGAAACAAACTTTCTTTTGTTGACATGACAAGTTTACAAGTTGCCATTTGAGATAAAGCATTTTCACCAAATGATGAGATGGCAATCATTGGTATTTTTCTTTCCTGACACGTTCTAGCAATCTGTAAAATCTTCTTTGTTTCCCCTGAATAAGAAATCAAAATCGCAATATCTCCTTGAGGAATACAATTCACTTCATATAACTGATAATTCATATTATTAGAAATAATGACATTTTTGCCAATCTTCAACATTCTTTCACGAAAAGACTCAGCTAAATTTAATGATGTCCCAAATGAGAACATATGAATAGATTGACTATATTTGATTAATCTTAAGGCTTTTTGTAAATCGTCATGGTGTAATAATTGCATACTATCTTTAATCGTATCTTCATATAATTGTGATATTTTATTCGCAGCTTTCATCATATTATCTTGCGAAGTAAAAGGAAATTGACATCAATCTTACCATATTGATGATCCAAATAATCTATTTCTTTTAAAAACTGTTCCTTAAAATCCTCAAAACCTTTAAAATCTAATTTCTTGCATAAGCGCACAACAGTAGCTAGAGAAGTATAAGTTGCTTCTGCAATATTTCTTGTTGAATACTTAGCTAAACTTTTACCTAGAGTTAAAATAAAATCAGCAATGCTTTCCTCTCCCCCACTCATTTTATCTTTCATATGAAGTTTTTCTATGATTAACATTTTTATTCATTCTTATCTTTAGCATTTTCTGCATTTTAACATAGTTTTGATACATTCACAAAGAAAAGCCCAGAATTTATTTTCTGAGCTTTATTCCTTAATTTCATGCATTATATAATTTTCTAATATTGGCTTAAATCGTTTGGAAACCTCTAGGTTGGTTTCTTTACTAATCTCTACCAATAACAATGGGTGATAATCTTCATCAATTACAGCATGTGGATTATCTTTAATAATTCTTAAAATAACTTTCAAGTTATTATCATCAATATCTGTCTGATTATGTGTACACATTTGTTTTATTCTCTTGAACGTTAATTTTTGTAAATGATGATTAATATCAAAAAGACTAAACATATAACCAACCTCCTTTTTATTAAGTATATTATAATCTTTTTTTATATGTTTTCTATCAAAACAATAATATTTCCTTTTCGTATTATGAAAACATAACCATTATTTTTAGAATTTTTATAATTTTAGATACAAAATTTCATTAAAAACAAAATTTCAAAAAGGCTCTGCAAATCAACAGAATCTTTTTCACTTATTATTCATCAATTCTTTCAATTTTAAAGATAACTGGTCGTGTGCCATCATTACAACAGGCAATCATCTCATTTTCTTCTTTCATCCAGCCTTTCATGATGGAACCACCTTGCAATCCAGCATAAATATAACGACTCACACAATCCCATGCTTCACTACAAAATTTGCCATCCAACATATGCCAGAAATCATCTTTACCATTTTCTCTTTATTATTATAAATCTTCCCCTTGAGATTGAATGACTTTTTGATACCAATAGAATGAATCTTTACGATAACGATTTAATGTCCCATGTCCTTTATCATCTTTATCCACATAAACAAAACCATATCTTTTTCTCATCTCTCCCGTTCCTGCTGAAATGATATCAATACATCCCCAAGGGGTATAACCCATTAAATCCACACCATCTTCTTCAACGGCTTTTTTCATTTCGATGATATGTTCTTTTAAATAATCAATACGATAAGAATCATGAATTACACCATCTTCAAAAGTATCAATAGCTCCTAAACCATTTTCAACAATAAATAAAGGTAATTCATATCTTTCATATAATTGATTTAAAGCAATTCTTAAACCAACAGGATCTACAAGCCATCCGCATTCACTTGTTTTTAAATAAGGATTTAAAACAGAAGTTGTCATATTTCCAGATGTTGTTTCCTGATTCTCATCACCACTGACACAAGAACTTGAATAATAACTAAAACCAATGTAATCCACAGTTCTTGCTTTTAAGATTTCCTGATCACCTTCTAAAACAGGTAAAACAATCCCTTTTCTTTCATATTCTTTTAATTTATAGTTTGGATAATGTCCTCGACATTGCACATCACAATAGAAATGTCTGATATGATTATCTTTCATTAATTCTAATTCATCACGAGGATGACAAGTCAAAGCATAAGCAGCTGTATAAGCAATCATCATTCCCACTTTCATATAAGGATTGATTTCATCAGCTTTTTGAACAGCTAAGGCACTAGCAATAAATTGATGATATGTGCCTGTGGCTTTAGACTGATCATCATTTTTTAATAATCCCCCAGCATAAAGGGATAAGATTTCCATATTATTGATTTCATTAAAAGTCATCCAATACTTCACTTTATCTTTGTATCTGTTAAAAACAATTTCACAGTAATGCACAAAAGCATCCACACATCTTTTATCAAGCCAAGCCCCATAACGATTAATTAAAGAGATTGGTGTTTCAAAGTACATTAATGTCACAACAGGTTCAATCCCATATTTTAAACATTCATCAAACACCTGATCATAAAATTTTAAACCTGTCTCGTTAGGTTCTTTATCATCACCCTTAGGTAAGATTCTTACCCAGTTGATTGACATACGATAACATTTAAATCCCATCTCAGCCATTAAAGCAATATCTTCTTTGTAGTGATGATAGAAATCACTGGCTTCATGTGTTGAATAAAATTCATCATCATGAATCTCTAAAATCGCACCATCTGGCAAATCACGATAAGGAAAAACTGTCTATGAACCCTTTGTTCCATCTGTTAAAGTATAAGTCACACGTCTTTGAATATTGGCTCTACCATCACCATTTGTAACAATGTCTGCGCTACATAATCCTTTTCCATCAGCAACATAACCACCCTCAAACTGGTGAGTAGCTGTCGTACCACCCCATAAGAAATCTTTAGGTAATACCTTCTTATTCACCTACTTTTTTATTGTAGAATTCTTCATACATTTTTAAAGCTTTATCTAGAACTTTTGCACCATTCATTGTTCCATAATCACGCATATCTATCACATCCAATGGTGCATTGTCACCAACCACATCTTGCACATTTTTTAAAACATATCTCACTTGTGGACCTAATAATAAGACATCAAATTCTCCTAAATGATCACCGATTGTTTTTTCACCCACAGCATCCACACTCACTTCAATACCTCTCTTATCGGCTTCATCTTTCATCTTATTCATCAACAAACTTGTTGACATACCTCCTGCACACGCTAATAAAATTCTAATCATTTTTCATTCCTCCTTCTTTTGATAATTCTAATATAACCTCTTTCATTATAGAAATCAATAGCTTGGATGTTTTCAGGTACATTGTCAACCAAATGCCTATAAAAACACAAAAAACCTGTAACATTTTTACAGATTCTTAAAGAAAATTTGATTATACAATTCTTCATATTTTAAAATCTTTACATAAGATTTAGAAAATAAAACAATATAAATCATATCAAAAATATATTTTAATGATGTATAAAAAATAATTTTATTAGGTTTTGAGATGTTGGATGAAATGGTGTATGAATCACTGATGATGTATATTGAGATAAGGCATTTTTTCATAACCCGTAATGACTGTAAAAGGGATATGCCTTCTGGATAAAGTTTTCGCAATATCTAATAAATAAATATTTTTTAAATGTTTACTGATAATGATAATCACATGTTCCTTAGAAACATTTAATGAATGGTTAATTTGTAATTCTGTATCTTGATAAATCTGTACAAATTTCCCTGTATTACTTAATAAATGTCCTCCATATTGTGCAATCTTCGCATTGGCATCATGCGCATAAATATCAATATATTGAGATTGGGATAAAGTTTGTACAAACTCTTGAAACTCATCAAGATTCAACATATCTTTCATTTGTGAAATACTTTCCTATTCAATCATATGAAGTTTATTGGATAGTGTTAAAATATCTTCATCTGATAAAATATCATATTGTTTAACATTCATATTTTTCATCATTGAAACAATATTATATTTAAAATGATTTAATTCTTATAACCTAGTTTTTTAATAAAACGAATAATTATTGTGGCACTTGTATAAGTCCTTTTCGCAAATTCACATGATGAAAGATGTGGAATCTCTTCTAAATGTTCAAGAATATATAAAGCAATCACACGATCATTTTCACTTAAATGATAGTTTTCATTAAGTTTATCTATAATCTGTTCACTCACGATGTTATCCTCAATGTACAATCTCTCATCTTTAACAACAACTCAACCTTTTTCATCCTCATCACTTGGCGTCGTTATCTAGAATTTCTTCAATTTTCTTTAAAACAGCTTGTTCATCATTAGAACCAATGACTTCATAAGCCACCTCTTTAATCTCTTGAACAGCATTTGACATAGCATAGCCATATTTGACCTGCTTAAACATTTCATAATCATTCATCTGATCACCAAAAGCCACGCACTCGTCAGGTTCAATATCATAAACAGCCTGTAAGAATTGAATCCCGACACCTTTATGTGCATCACTGTTTTGAATATCCACCCATTCATTCCCTGATGTGACAATCTTTAAATGTTCTGGTAACTGATCTTTGATTTTTTCTTCGAGTTGCTTAGCCTGATGTTTCATATCAAAAATCGCTATTTTCATAATTTCATCTTGCACATCTTCAAAACTATTCACAAAAGAATAAGCACAATAATATTTTTTTACCTCGTCCTTGAAATCAAAGAAATCTTTCAAGGCATAAGCCCCTTTTTCCCTGCCAAAATACTAAATATATCTTCAAATTGAGATAATATTTCTAAGACTTTCTTCACATTTTGACTATGAATCACATTGCAATAAAGTTCTGTTGTGCCTTTAGCAATATAGCTACCATTTTCAGCAATAAAATACATCTGTTCACTTAAAGGTAAAAACTTTTGATATAAGCGATAATATTGATTACCACTGGCAATCACAAATTTAATCTTTTTTCCTTCATTCTATAAAATAAATCTATAAATTCCTTATCAAACTTTTTCTCTGAATTTAAAAAAGTTCCATCCATATCTGTCGCAATTAATTGAATCATTTCTTTTTCCCCCTATATCATTTATTATAAAGAAAAACACATATTGTTTCTAGTCTATATATAAAAAACACATCTATAAAGACGTGTTTAAAACTTCCAACATATCAACTGGATTTTTAGCGGCTTTCACCTTTGTATAGGCTTTTTCAATCATGCCTTCTTCATTAATAAGGTAAGTTGTTCTGACAACACCCATCACCTTTTTACCATACATATTCTTTTCTTTCCAAACATCATAAGCCTGTATCACTTCTAATTCTGGATCAGATAAAAGAGTAAAAGGTAACTGATATTTTTCTTGGAATTTTTTATGTGATTTCACACTATCTTTACTGACACCTAAAATAATTGCACCTTTTTCTTGAAACTGTGGATAAAGCTGGGCAAAACCACAAGCTTGTTGACTACAACCTGGTGTATTATCTTTAGGGTAAAAATATAAAATCACTTTTTGACCAAGATATTGACTTAAAGATACACTTTCTCCATCTTGATTCAATAATGTAAAATCTGGGGCTTTTAAACCTGTTTCTAACATAATGACTCACTCCTTTTTGTTTATTATATCAAAAATAAATATTTTTTGTATAAAGATGCTCCTAACCAAATAAAGAAAGCTGATGGGATCCATTCACTATTTTAATTGCACTCTCTATGGCATCAAAATAAAAATATGAAGAAGTCATATCAAACCATTGATGCATATGTTCTGGTTTGATAATAACGGGCATACGTGAATGAATCGGTCGCATCACATCATTGGCTTGTTTGGTAATAATGACAACTTCTTTATTTTCATTATAAAGTCCAGCCATCATCATGATAGAATCATCTTCATTTTCAAAAGACAGCATATGCTTTTGATGATCCCACTCATAAAAACCTCTTGCAAAAATGAGACAACGTCTTACTTTCATATCTTTTTGAAACATCTTCTTTTCTAATAACGTTTCACTTCTGGCATTAATCACAAGCCTTGAATCATAAGGGAAATGATATCCCCATTGCATATTCTTCACAACATATTGTCCTTTTTCCATCACAATCACTGGAATCTTTTGTTTAGGAAAACAATCTCCCAAAAGAATCTGTTCAGGTTTAACATCAATGCCCATATCTTTTAAAACAAGATAAATTTGTCGCATGATATAAAATCTCCCACACATGATTTCACCACCTTTACCACTTTCTTCCATTATAACATATCTTCTCTTTTCTTGTTTTCTTCTTTTCTAGATTATGAGATAATAAGTATAGAAAATCATGGAAAGAGAGCTTATTTATGAGAGAAACGTATAGTAAAAATTATTTTGAAAAATATGCAGCTTTAACGCTTTGTCTATTTTTTTCAATTGATGAAGATGACATTATGCAATCTGATCGTCCAGATTTGCGTATTCCTTCCATTCAATATGGTATAGAAGTTACACAAGCCTTAACACCTGAAGAAGCTGTTCAAGATAAGAAAAAACCTCTCTATATGTCATTAGATTTAACACCTTTTGACCATTATCAACAAGATTTATCATTTGTTTATGAAAAGATAGATGATGCGATTAATCGTAAACTCAACAAAGCTAAAAACTATGAGCGTTATTTACATAATGGGCTTTATATATTCTCTCATTGTCATAATTTAACCCAAGAAGATTTAAAACAATTCCTGATTGAAAAAGATATTCCCCATGATTTTTATCAATATATTTTTATTAATACTCTTACAAAACTCTACTGTTTTGATATTATCTCTCAACATTTGACACATATATCTTTTGATAAACAAGTATTAATTAAAATGAATTTACAATCATTAATCTTTGAAAAAACATGCTCTAAAAAAAGAAGAAAAATCATATTACCTTAAGGAGTCTTTATGAAAACATATCATTTACAAGTCAATGGGCATCCCATCACTGTAAAGTACCACGAACAAAACATCAATGACATCTTTATTCCTCTATTACAAAGATGGACACAGATGCAAAAAGAAAAACAATCACGCTTACTTGTCTTATTAGCTGCTCCTCCAGGAGCGGGAAAATCAACACTATCATTATTTTTAGAATATCTTTCTCATCAAGATTCAACTTTAACCCCTATTCAAACGATTGGTATGGATGGTTTTCATCGTTATCAAAATTATCTTGATACTCATTTTATTGAAAGAGATGGAAAAACAATCTGTATGAAAGATGTGAAAGGTTGCCCAGAAACATTTGATGTTGAAAAACTCATCCAAAAATCAAAGAAGTTCAATTCCAAAACACCTATTTTCCTTTTTATAATCGTGTTTTACATAATCCTGAAGAAGATATGATTTATGTCAATCAGGATATTGTCTTGATTGAAGGAAATTATCTTTTATTAGATGAGCCACTATGGCAAGATATTCATCTTTTATTTGATGATACTGTTTTTATCAGTGCGCAAATCAAAGAATTAGAAAAACATTTAATTGAAAGAAAAATGATGGGTGGTACACCATATCATCAAGCCAAACAATTTTATCAAAACTCTGATGGTGTCAATGTCAAAAGAGTTTTAGAACATTCCTTACCTGCCAATATTCATTTATACTATCATGATTATCTTTATCAACAAAAATAAAGAAGTTTTATGCATCATAGAACTTCTTTTTTGATATATTCACTTCTTAATATTGAATAATAACAGATATCACAGACTCCTTGATTATTCCAATCGGAATGTCTTAATGTGCCTTCATATGTCATACCACATTTTTTCATCACACCACCAGAATGAAGATTATTGGCAGCGTGACGAGCTTGAATACATTCAAATTCAACCTGATTGAATAGAAAATCAATCACTGCATTTAAGGCTTCACTCATGATTCCTTGATGCCAATAGGTTCTTGATAAACAATAGCCAATTTGAGCCAACTGTGCTTTTTCATTTTGTTCAGTCACTGCAATACTTCCAATGACTTTTTGATTGTCTTTTAAAACAATTGCCCAGTTATAATTATCTAATTTTTCATATTGTTGAATCCAATCTTGTATGATTTGACGTGTCACTTCTTTATTTTGATGTGGTGGCCATGTGAGAAAATATGTCACAGCTTCATCGTTTGCCCAATTTTCAAACATATCATCGACGTCATCACTTTGAAATCTTCTTAACAATAGACGTGATGTTTCAATATTTTTCGTTCCAATGTGTTTCATAAGCAATCCTCCTTTAAAAATTGAATTCATTATAACACATTTTGACTACCATCACATCTGCTTTTTCTATATAATAGAAAAAAGGGGAATTTGAAATGATTAGAGAAGCCAATACATATGATTTAGACGGAATTAATCATTTATTATATCAAGTGAATAATGTCCATGCGGATGGAAGACCAGATTTATTTTCACATGGTGGTAAAAAATACAATGATGAAGAACTTTTAAAAGTCATCAAAGATGAAAAAAGACCAATCTTTGTCTATGAAAATGAAGAACATCAAATATTAGGATATGCCTTTTGTATTTATCAGGAACTTTATCCACAAAAGAAAACTTTATATATTGATGATCTATGTGTAGATGAAACAAGTCGTGGTCAACATATTGGTAAACAGTTATATCAATATGTCGTAGACTATGCAAAACAAAATAACTTCTATCATATTACATTAAATGTCTGGTGTTTAAATGAATCAGCTATGAAATTCTATGAAAGCTGTGGTATGACACCATTAAAAATCATGATGGAACAAAAATTATAAAAGATTGTTGGGGTTATTCAACAATCTTTTTTGCATGAATCAAGTTAAATTCTTGATGAATCTTTTTTTGAATCTCTAATAAACGCTCTTTATTGACTTTACAGATTTGGCGATCATAAGTATATAAACCATTAATTTCATCTTCAATATCTGATAATTGTGTATAAATACAACCACATAAACCATAAGGAATAGATGGAATCACCATTTCTTCATATAATTTAATAATACGATTGGTTAATTCTTTTTCACTTTGAGCTTTTCCATAACCATATTGTTTCTTTGCATAAACATGATCTTTAATAGCTCTTGTATAACCACCACATTCACTTAACAAAACAGGTCTTTTTTGTTTGTTTTTTATGATTTTATTTCTAAAATAAACATGTTCACTTTGTACATTACTTAATTTTTGATGAAACCATCCTGACGTAGCATCATAGAAACGAGTAGAATCATAGTCTTTACATTTTTGATACATTTCATCAGCCTGAATCTGTCCCCATCCTTCATTAAAGATAGTATAACCAATAATACAAGGATGATTATAAAGATGTTTTAATGTTTCCATCATATGCTTTTGAAAAATATATTTTTGTACTTGTTTTCCCATCATAAAGTCAGGGCGATATTTAAAACCTAAATTAGGTAAAACAGTATCTCCTATATAATGATATTTACCATTATTAACATGATCTTGAATGACTAACATACCTAAACAATCACAGGCATAATAAAACGCTTCAGGTTCTATTTTGATATGTTTTCTAATACAATTAAAACCAAGTTCTTTCATTTTTATAATATCTTTTTCATACCCATCCATATCTGATGGCAGAAAGAGTCCATCATGGAAATAACCTTGATCTAAAACACCGTGTAAAAATATTGGTTTTTGATTCAATAAAATCATTTCATTTTTAATTTCAATGGTACGTAAAGCAAAATAGCTTTCAATATGATCATCATCTGTATCAATTATTAACTTATATAAATAAGGATTATCTTCACTCCAATAATGACGATATTCTTCAGGTATTTCTATATCAATATCTTTTTGATCAAATGTATCCTGAAAAAGAATGTATCACCTTTGATTTTGACCTGATAGCTTGATGCCATTGTTTCAACATGAAGATGTATTTTTTCTAAAGTTGGTGTGATTCTTAGATCTTGGATATAATGCTTATTCACAGCTTCAAGCCAGACACTTTGCCATATTCCTGAAACGGGTGTATACCACATGCCCCCGGATTTTTTCTTTTGCTTTCCATAAGGATAAAGAGTCGATAATTGGTCTGTTACTTCGACTTCTAAAAGATTCTCTCCTTCTTGAATAAAAGCTGTAATATCAAACCAAAATGGCAAATAACCTCCTTGATGTTCACCGACACATTGATGATTCATATAAACTTTCGCAATTTGATCAACAGCTCCAAAATGTAAATGAACACTTTTTTCTTTGCCCGACATCTGCTTATCTAAAATAAAAGTCTTTTCATAATGGTGATGTTCCCCAATTTCTCCTTGATACTGCGATAAAGGTGCTTGAGGGGGATAAGGCACTTGAATAAGTTGATGATTCAAAAGCCATGTCCCATCTAATAATTGAAAACTTTCTCGATATAATTGTGGACGAGGATAATGATATTTCTTTTTCACGTTATACAACTCCTTAAATTCTATTATATAATAGATTGCCTTTAATCAAAATCTTTTTTGTAGTATAATTACTTTTAATGAAGGAGTGAAAGCCATGATTTATAAACAAGATACTCAAGAACATTTAGATGAAATGATTGATTTAATTCAAGAATATATGCAAGAATTAAATCGTGATTTAAAATTTCAAGATATTCAACAAGAACTCAATGATTTATCACATAAATATTTACCACCTTATGGACATATCATTATGGCATTTGATAATCATCAGGCAATCGGTTGTATTGCTTTACATAAACATAGTGATACACGATGTGAAATGAAAAGACTGTTTGTGAAAAAAGAATATCGTGCTCATAAGATTGGTTATGAACTGATTCAAAGATTGCTCATTCTCGCCAAGCAAGATGGCTATCAGGAAATGGTTTTAGATACTATTGAACCCTTAAAAAGTGCAATCCATCTTTATCATCAGCTTGGGTTTTATGAAATTGATGCTTATTATGATAATCCCATGAATGATGTCATTTACATGAAAAAAGATTTAATATAAAAACATCCTTACTGGATGTTTTTATTGTTTTATTAATTCCTGTTGTTTAGATAATAATGCCTGATAGGCTTCATTTAAATCTGTCATATCATAAACTGTCTTTTCCATTGGGCACATCCCATCTTTTGTTCGGTTGATGATATAAGGTACCAATGTTTCATAGTCATAATCAATCTGATAATAATCAAGTATTTCTTTTGCTTTTTCACTTAAAACATAGGCATAGATGTATTGAACTTTTGATAAAATCAATAACATGGCTGTGGCTTTGCCTATTACTTTATCAACCACCATAGCATTCTGAAAATAATTCATATCCTCTTTCATTGGATTGATGATTGGTCCAATGCCATGTAACTTAGATGTATAGATGTTACCCTTTCTATCAGCAATCAATGATAGCTTTTCTTCATTAAGCTTTATTTGTAGCTGTGACAACTTCATCAAAGTATCCTCCCTTAACAATTGCCATGACAATTGTTGGTACAAAGATTAATTGAATGATAATGCCTGGAATCCCTGTTGTAGTAGCAGTGATGACAGCTGGTATACCTCCAAGTGGAATCCCAAAGAGATAAGTTGCGATTGAAATCACAATACCATAAATCACTCTTCCGGCAATCATCGCAATGACAAGGGCAGACAATGAACCGAATTTCTGTTTAGAAAAATGGAACTGATGAAATAATAGACCACTAACCATTCCATAAGTTGCTAATTCACTCATCATAAATAAAACACGATCAGCTGCAGGCATCCCTGTCACAACAAAACTTGTCAATGGTGCAAAGATACCTAAAAATAAACCATAGATAGGACCTAACAACATCCCACCGATAAAAACAGGCAAATGCATAGGCAAGAAGATAGAACCCGCCTGTTGCATACCAATCATATGAAAGACTTGTGGCAATAATAAAGATAAAGCTAAACACATTGCGCCAAATGTTAATTTTTTTGTTTTCATGAAAATTCCTCCTTATACTATTCTATCATAACGCTAAAGTAGGGTTTAAAGTCAACTATTATTTTTTAAATTTCTTTAAGATTTCTTTTCTATTCGCTTGATTTATGCTATACTCCATGAAAGAGGTGAGGTTATGAAAAGACTTTGTCAGTATCTTGATGACATCCATCAAGAAGATATTCAAAATTATATTGAAAAAATGCAATACGATGAAAAGATGTATTCTACTCTATCACAAGGCATAGAGGAATTAAAGACAGTGACACCTGCTTACAATGATAATATTATTTTTTCATTGTATAAAGAAGTCCTTTGTATCCAAGTTGGTAGTGAGCACCCTGTTTCAACAAAACCAGAGCCTAAAACCTTTTATAGTCCACTCTATTTTGTAGAAAAAATGGACTTATCACGCCAATCGAATTTATTTTCTTTAAATCAAGAACAAGCCCTTGGTGCCTTCGTTGTTTTGGATAAAGATTATCCTGCTACTCATATGATTTTACGTATTTTAGATGATGTCATTCATTATCATCAAGATGAGGCTCATGAAGGCATTAATCTTCTCTTGAACCAGCTTTCAGTCCAATTTAGTGATGTGCAAATTTCTACTGTCAATGTGAAAGCTGAAGGAAAAAGCATTGAAGAACTTGTTAATGAAACAAATGTTAATATTTTTGAGGAACAAGAAAAAATCAATCAAGCTTTTGATCAAAAAACCAAACAATATTATCAAAGTATTTTATTAAATTAAAAGCGAAAAATTTTCGCTTTTTTTGATCTTTAATATATGTTTGAAAACTATTCGTTTTTAAAAAATCAACAGCTTCATGAATTGCTTGATTCATATCATAATTTATATAAACTTTTTCATTCAAATCAGAGAAATGAGCATTTTCAAATTCTTAATTATAATGCTGATTTTATTATTTTTTCCAAGAGCTTTCTTACAATCGCACCTTACTTCAGATATATACTTAAAAATAAGAAAATTATCATTATTTATAATTTCAGGATGAAAAAGTATATCCGAACAGACATCTAGACAGTCCTCATAATCCTTTTTTCTAATAATAACTGGCATTATGTCGTCATACATAATAAATGTTTATATCGATAAACAGATTTCATAAGCATCAAAGCTACTTTAGACAATTGCTTGGCTTTTGCATCATAGATATTAAGAAGTTCATTCCATTTATCTTTAGAAAATTCATAGGATGTGTCCTTACAATTTTCGTAATAAGAGATTCCGTCATCATAAGTGATTTCATCATAGAGATATTCATCTTTACAAGTATATGTTTCTAAACAACAGTGAGTATATAACTTTTCAAGGCAGTAAGAAGAAACTTTTGAACTTCCTATGTGTGCAAGTTCTTTGATTTTATTAAAGTCATCTTTTTTAATCGCCTTATCCATAAGAATATCGGACATCTCTATGAGTCGCTCCTTACATTGATCAAGTTCATCCAAGATAGAACAATGATATTTTTCCCTTATATCGTGAAAAAGAGAAATAGCTTTATTAGGATCATCATAAATGTAAGATGAAGTATTTTGATGATCCTTAAGATATTCTTCTTCCCATTTTTGAGATATAGAATCTAAAGAGCTTTTTGCCTGCGTATAGCCAGAAGAATAAATATTTTTTAATATTTGTATGGCTTTATAAGTATCTTTTTCAATACCACGCCCTTCATCATTTAACAATGCATAATAGTAACCACATTCTTGATTATCAAAAGTTTCATAGCCTTTTTTATATCTTTATCTACCCCTCTACCCAGTTCAAGAGCGCGTGCATAATAGTAATATGCTTTTTCATTATGATCTTCTTCAATACTCATTTTTAATCTTTCAACACTCTTTTCATATTCATTGATACGTTGGTATGCAATTGCAAATTGAAAAGAGTCAATTTTTGATCCAGTTGCTTCAGCTTTTTCATTAAGTTCAACAACTTGACAACGTTTTTCTTCATCATCAGGATAATGTTCAAAATAATAACGTACAAGTCCACTCATAGCATGACTATTTCCTAAAGCAACTGCTTCTTGTAATAAACTTAATTCATCATCTCCATGTTGTAATGAGCGATAATATAGCCTTTCTCCTGGTAAATCTCGTATTCTTTTAGATTCCTTGTTATTCTTTCTCGTTTTAAAAAATCCCCTTGTGAAATCCCTCCATGTTGTTTATTTTATCATAACCTTAAAGCAAAGTTGAGAGATATTTTGTATGTTAAAATGATAGATGCAAAGATAAAAGTAATACCATTTGCGATAATAATATTATAATCTTTTATATCCAATTTCCTTCTTACAATGACTATAAATCTTTCTTATAAATTAATCAATTTTTTCCACAAAATAAGAACAAATTTATCATTTTTGTTGGTATTTGTTATAATGCAGATGGTGATAATATGAACTAAGCAAACTATTCTAAAACACAAATAACACAAGCTTTAATTGACTTACTGCAAAAAACATCCATTGATCAAATTACAATTACTTCTTTAGTTACAAAAGTTAAAGTTTCTAGAAATGCCTCTTATAATAACTATACATCTATTGAAGATGTTCTAAAAGAAGCCTATCGACAAGCTCATCAAAAAATCTTTCAAGATAAATATAAAGATATGAATTATTATACAAGTGATGAAGCTATCTATGATTTCATTCATTTCTTTGATGATAATACTGAACTTTTATTAGCATTAAACAAATGGGACTTATTACCTTATATTTCACAATATAATACTAACTGTTTACTAGAAAAAGCCAATAATACTTTTATTCAACGATATAAAGAATATTTTATGATTTATTATACAATTCCTTATTTTCAAATCTGTTATTGTTGGATTTTATCTGATAAAAAAGAATCAGTGACGCAAGTTTTTCAAATTATCAAGACATTACAAAATCAAACATTTAAAAATATAAGATAATATGATTGGACTTCATTTCTTTATTTCTGTTGTTCCTACCAATATTTTCAGTTTGAACAAAGATTGAGGGTACTGATATACCCTATTTTTGTATTTACTCTTTAACACTTCATACTACACTTTTGTAACATTATCATTATTTTATAATTGTTTTAATAAGCTGCATCATAATATCTTTATCTTCTGGTTTTGAAGTTGCTATTAAAATGGTTAAAGTTGCTAAAGCATCATTATTAATTCTTTCTTTGCCATTTTTATATAATGAGTTATTCTTTTCTAAAAAATATAAGAATATTGTCGCACCTATTCTTTTATTTCCATCAATAAAACTATGATTCTTCACAATAAAATATAACAATGCTGTTGCTTTATCTTCTAATGTTGGATAAAGTTCTACACCAGCAAAACTTTGATAGATGGCTGATATACTACTTTTAAACGAGTCATCTCTTTCCACAGCAAATAAATCCGTTTTATCAGCAAACACTGTTTAATGAATTAAATTTATACATTCCTCATATTTAATCACATAAACATCTTTTTGACCTTCTGGAATTTCAAGAGTATGATGATCATAATCATCAAGTATTTTAAATCCTCTTTGATAAGATTTTAAAAATTCTAACATCTCATCACTTGTTGGTAACTGACCTCCTGCTTTTTTGTATTGTTCCAACATTTTTGTAACATATTCAATTTCTTTAAAGTGTCTATCATTTACAACATATCCTTTTAATAAATACTGCTTTAATATATTATTAGCCCATTTTCTAAAAAGAATACCTTTGGAAGAATTTGTTCTATACCCAACTGCTAAAACAACATCTAAATTATAATATTTGACATTGTATTCTTGAACACCTAATTGACCCATATGTGCAAAATTTGCACACATGCTATTTTCATCAAGTTCTCCTGATTTAAAAATATTTCTAATATGTCTAGCTACAACCGTTCTATCAATACCAAATAAACGAGCTATTTGCTTTTGATTTAACCAAACCGTTTCACCATCAGGAGAAATAGTAACATCCAATACAAAATCGCCATCTTTAAATTGAACAACTTCATTTTTTTCTAATGTATCAATCATTGTATTTTCCTTCCTTCTTTAGAATATTGTTTGTGTAGCTATTATATCATGCTCTCTTTTTTATTTCATGCAATACTAACCATATATTTATAAAACAAGTTTGTTAAAATATTTAACAAAAAAAGAAAAATAACCCTAAGATTATTTCCCTTCAACACCTTCTTGTTTTGCGATTGATTTTTCATAAACTTTAAAGAATGGATAATAAACAACCATACTTATACCAATTAATACACACATAAAGATAACGTTTCTAAAATCTAATGCTGATAAGAAACCTTGTGCAAAGAATGGTGTAAATGATGGATCAACAATATATCCTAAATTAACCAAACCAATACTTTGAACTAAATACCCAAGCCCAATTGAAATACAAGGCATTAAAACAAATGGAATTGCAAGAATTGGATTTAAGACAATTGGTCCACCAAAGATAACTGGTTCATTAATACCACAGATACCTGGCACAACACTTAAACGTCCAATTGTTTTTAAATGTTTCACTTGTGAGAAACACATTAATAAGACAAGCCCTAATGTGTTACCTCCACCACCAAGAACTGCATAACGATACATTTGTAAGTTCATAATATGATCAGCACTTTGTCCTGCATTAATTAATTCAGCGTTTAATCCTGAATTTGTAATTCCTAATGTAAAGACAATTGGGAAGATAATAGATGAACCATTGATTCCAAATAACCATAAGATATTTGAAAAAGCAAAGATTCCCATATATGCCCATACATTATCTACACCTGAAATAGCTGGTGTTAAAATACTCATCACAAATTGTGGTAATGATTGACCACTCATTGTCATTAAAATAAGGTTTAATCCATAAATCACAATAATATTGACTGCTAGCGGCATCAATGAATTGACAAAGTTTGTGACTGCTGTTGGAACACTGCTTGGGAATGTAAAGACAACTTTATTTCCTACTAAGCGACAGATTTCTACTGAAATTAAACCAACAATTAAAGCCACGAATAAACCATCAGCTCCTAAGTATGCCATTGATAATTGTCCATCTGCAACTGGTGCACTAATCATCAAGAACACACACATTGAAATAATACCATTAATCGCAGCCTTCATTTTATAGCTTTCAGCTAAACAATAAGCAACACCAAATGATGTGACTAAACCAATCAATCCCATTGTCATTGTATAAGGAATTGTAATGGTATTATAGTTCGCAACTGCCCATTGTTTCCATGCAATCATTGCTTTTAAAAAGATATTTCCTGTATTTAAATCAACAATATCTAAATTAATTGGTGGATTTGCAATAATCAAAAAGATTGAACCCACAACAATTAATGCAAGTGACATCATCATCCCATTAGAAATAGCTTGTAAATGTCTTTGATTTCCTAGCTTATTTGCAAATGGTGATAAAAACTCTTCTAAACGACTAATCATGATTTTTCTCCCCTATTAAAATTGCCATCCATTAAATTGGAATGCTGTATCAACAACATCATCTGGATTGTATTCTTCTAAAATTTTTGCATATCTTTCTTTATAATCATTATCAATTTCTTTTTGTGGATAAACTTTACTTGCTTCATTTAAGAAATGGAATGAATCTCTCCCCATTGCTTGTCCACGTTGTGTATGTTTATCTAATGCATAATCTGGGATTTCTGGTAATTTCCCCATTGCGAAAGATTTTATACAAATATTTTTTAATAAATCGCTTGAACGATCTTTTTCAGATTGACACATATATCTAATCGCATGAATAAAGTAAATAGGTCTATCCCCATCAGCATAATCAAATTCTCTACTCATTTGATATAAATTATTGACAACGATTGCTGCCATTGGATTACCCATTCCAATATCCTCTACTGAAATTGTAAGTAATCTGCGCCATAATTTTTCTTCTAATTGTGGTGATGAGATATATAATTCATAAGCAAACATACATGCTTGTTCCTCTAAACCTCTACGAATAGATTTCTGTAAAGCAGAAATCACTTCATCACCAGCATAACCATTTCTTGTTGTAATTTTTGACCAAGGGTCATACATTTTTTAGCCATGAAATTCTTGCTCCTTTCCTATGAATATGACATAATTGTTTTGGAGGTGTTTTTATGAATATTGAACATTTATCAGAAAAATTTGAACTCAATGATTTAGAAAAACAAATTGTTCATTACATCCAAGAACATTTAACTGATCTCAAGTCAATTGGTATACGTCAAATGGCAAAAGACAATTATACAAGCACTTCAACCATCTATAAATTATGTAATAAGTTTGGTTTTGATGGTTATAGTGATATGATTTATCACCTGACATCTACCAAGGATAATCAAACTATCGACTTTCATCAGCAATATCGTTCTTTTTATGAACAATTTCAAATCTTTTTACAAGACCATTCTAAACGTATTGTTGTCTTTGGCTTAGGTTTTTCTGCACCGGTTGCTGAATATATGCAACAACGTTTAACCCTTTTAGGTTATCAAGCTATGTGTGTTGTTCATATGGAAATGTTTAGTCCTCATTTTTTTGATAATACAATTTTTATTGTGATTTCCTATTCAGGCAAAACACCACGCTTAAACGAAATTATTGATATGGCTTATCATAATCATGTTCCTATTATTAGTTTTATCGGTAATCCAAATTCCCCTATTATACATCATTCTTCATTACCGATTATTATTGGACATTATGATTCATTTTCTCATGATTTAAATCATCCAAATACTTTCTTTGGTGAAACTATGATAGCTTTTGAAACATTATTATTTTAAAGCCAGCAATATTATACAAATATTGACAATGAAATTATATTGAATCATTCAAATAAAAAACATGTTATTAAAGTTATAACATGTTTTTTAAATTAATATACCATGACAATGATCTATTTCATGTTGAATAATTTGAGCAATCTGTTGATCAAAAGTTTTCATTTTACGACGAAAATGCTGATCTAAATATTCAACCTTTATTTTTTCATAACGTTTTGTTTCTTTTAATCCTTGATGACATAAACACCCTTCTTGACAAGTATATTTTTTACCACTTGTTTTTATAATGATTGGATTGATAAGTACCAAATAATCTTTTCCATCCTTAACAACAATAATATTTTTTAAGTGACCAATCATATTAGCTGCCATACCAACACAAGTTTCATGAACTTTTATCGTATCTAATAAATCTTGAATAATCGCTGCATCTTCTTTGGTTGCATCTTTTGATTTTTGTTGTAAAAAGAATTGATCTTTTATAATATCTCGAATCATATTATCCCTCTTTTCTTATGCTTTATTGTATAAGAAAAATCTTCTTATCACAAGAAGATTTAAATAACTTTAAATTGTGTCCATTTGTTTGAACGGAAACGAACATAGAAAATAATTGCTCTTATTGTCCAATCTAAACACATAGCAAATGCAATACCAATGACACCCATATTGAATCCTAAAGCAAAGATAAATGAGAAAATTAATCTTCCTAATACTGTTGATGCAATTGAAACAATCATTGTATATTTGACATCTCCAGCTGCTCTTAAACCATTAGATAATGGTCCAGAAAATGGAAAAGCAACAGTATTAAAAATATTATGAATGAAAACAAGAATAATAACAAGTTGTTTTGTTTCTTGAGAAACATTGTAGAATTTCATAAAGATGGACGTAAAGCTAAAGATAAGAACATTCCATGCAATGGATAAAACCACTGTTAATTTCATGAGTTTTTTAAAATAGTATGTAGCTTCATCAACTTTATTGGCTCCCATACATTGTCCAATAACAGTAATAAAGACTGGTCCCATGGCTGAACCAATTAAAGCCGCTAATGACCAAATACTTTGAGCAATCCCATTAGCTGCAATCTGATAAGTTCCAAACAATGCCACCACACTACTTAATGCAACTTTAACTAACTGGAAAATACCATTCTCTAATCCATTTGGTACAGCAATATTTAAAATTCTTTTTAACATTGGAAAGTCCCAACATAAAATATCTTTTTGTTCATAGTGAACAAATTGTTTCTTTTGGAAACATAAAACTGTTATCACAATAGCTGAAAAGACTCTAGCAATTAATGATGGATAAGCAACACCTGCTACACCAGCATCAAAAACAAAGACACCTAAAATATTACCTACAACATTAATCACATTAGAAATTAATGAAATATACATTGTTGTACTGGTTTTTCCAATACTACGATATAAAGCTGCTCCTGCATTATAAATCGCTAATGCTGGATAGGAATAAGCTGATATTCTTAAATAAGTCACACAGGCTTCCATCACTGAATTTTCTACACGTCCAAATAAAAGTGATAAGAGTGGTTGATTAAAAATCAAAACAAGGATACCTAAAACAAATGAGAAAACAGTTGAAAACATTAATAACTGACTTGATGAACGAACTGTTCTTTTTTGATTCTCACTGCCGATATACTGACTAATAACCACTGCTCCTCCTGATGCTAGAGCAGTAAAGAGATAAATAAAAATAGTATTAAACATATTGACTAATGACACACCAGAAACAGCTGTTTCACCAACAAAGCTGACGATAAATGTATCAGCAATACCTACTAACATAACCAATAATTGTTCAAAGAATAATGGAACAATCATAGTCTTTAAATCTTTATTTGAAAACATTTCCCTCATTCCTTTCCTGCCATTATTATATAATCAACAACATATGATGTCTAATACTTATAAGTCATCTATTATAATGCTTTACAAGCATAAAAAAGGTATAGATTTCTCTATACCCCTATAGACTATGAAACTGTTGTTTTCTTCTTGCCAATAGACCAGAAAACAATCAATCCACCGACAACAGAAACAATCACACCAATCATTAATAAATCATAAACACCCACAGCATCTAATAAAATTCCCCCTGCAAAATTCGCAATAATTCCACTGGCTGTAATACCAACTGTGACCATTGATTGTCCTTTAACAAGATCTTGTTTAGAAATGACTTCATTAACATAATAAACACTGGCTGGAATAAATATCGCATAAGCCCCAATTTGTAAAACTTGTGCTACATAAATCATAAAAATATTGGTTGCTAAAAAAGTTATGAAATGCTTTAAGGCGAACATCACAACGGATAGTTTTAAAAGAGTTGAACAATCAATCTTTTTACGCATTACATTAAACATAGCCATGGCTGGCAATTCAACAATTGCAGCAATAAAAACAGCGATTCCCATTTGGCTTTCTGTTCCACCAATTGGTGTAATGACTTGAATAAAGAAATTATTGATAATCGTATGCGTAAAGAAAACCAAAACAACACCTACCACAAAAATCATAAATTTCTTATAAATAGCACAAAATTGGAAGAATGATAATTGTTTTTGTTCTGTTTCTTCAACCTCTTGCTCTACTTCTACTAAGTTTTGTTGTGTTTTTGGTACAACATATGTATAAACAACAAGTATCAACAAGATATTTCCAATAATATAGAATAGTGGAATCACACCTGTACCAAAATCTTCAACAAGATACCCTAATACAGCTGATGCTAAAGCATAGGCAGCACTTCCTAAACCTCTTGCTAGACCATAATTGATTTGAATACCATACTTTTCAAAAAGGAATGCCATTGAATTCAATAATGGTTGAATTGTCATCATAAATGTGACGATTCCTACAAAGACACATAATAACATCATTGTTGGCATTTTAAAGAAATACAAACATAATGATAAAATAACTGTCGCTATTAAAATCATATTAACTAATGTTTGTAATTTAATAACTTTTTTGTCAACTGCTGATGCCACCATTGGTTGAGTAAAGACTGCAATAATACTGACTAATGCTAAGGTTGTTCCAATTAATGAATTAGATACATTTTGAGCTAATAAGTAAACAGATGCATACCCCATCAATGCACTAAATGATGCAAAATAAAGAACTTGTGTCAACGCATATTTTACATCTAACATTCTTGTTTTATTCACATTTTTTCCTCCCTTAAAATATTTTTGACATATAATATATTATAAAATAGAATAGATAGTTTTCACAAGTTAAACAACAAATCTTGAAAAAAATATCTTATTTTATTAAATGATATACTTATTACAAATTTTATCTTTAGATTAGAAATATATTGATATGTTATTGTATAATGAAAATAGATAAATGAGGTAATGACAATGAACTTTAATTTAAAAGAAGAAAAAAGAAATGTAGAACTTGAACAAGAAAAGATTGATAAAACTATGCGTACCATAGAATTTTTCAATGAAATCTATCAACATAGTGGAAAAGCATTAAACAATAGATTTCTCATTACATTTATTAAAGAAGATTTGATGACTAAGTATAGATTTTTAGATGAACATGGTAGAGATGTTGTTGATTATATCATTAATGCTGAATATGAAAGATGTATGCAAAAGTTTGCAACAAAGCATGGTACAGTTCTTAAACCTATTTACTATTTTGAATGGAATGATAAAAAAGGAATGTATATCAGTGATGATTATTCAGCTGATCAAGATGAAGTTTTTCTTACTTATAAAGATATTTATTTTGTTTTGGTTATTGATAGTCATTATATGGAACCAACTTATAAAAATTTGAGAAATTGGTATCTTTATAGTTGATGGTAAAACGCACATTAGAAAACTAGGAAATAACAAATTAATTTCTCTTAATGATAAGCCTGACATTAAATTGGAAGATGAAATGAATGTTAATTGTTTTGGTAAGGTTATAGGGATGTTGTAATATAGAGTTCTAACCTTATAACAATAATTTATTAAGAAAACTTAGGATTAACCTACTTACCTATTTTAGCTTCTAATAATATTACATATAAAGAAATAAACCAATTAGATAAGAAACCATATAGAATAGTCACCTAAAAGACAAGAATAAAATAAATACTTTTTAAAGAAAAGTAAGATAATCCTTACCAAACTTTTACTAAAAAACATATTGAAATAAAAAATCTAAATATCATCAAGTTTTAATAATGCAATTCATAAATAGTGTTGACTTTTTAATAACAAGGGCATAATAGAAATGTGTATCTCCTGATAGGAGTCACACTAAAGTTAACAAAGCCTTGGCAGTAACCGCCCGTTATAAGGGGTTCGGCGACACCAAGGTTTTTAATTTATAAAAAAGTAAAGGAGGATATTATCATGTCAAGATGTGAAGATAAAACTATTACTGCAATTCTAGTAGACGGAGGTTTTTACAGAAGGCGTGCATACAAACTCCCCAAGAAAGAGCAGATGAACTTGAAGAATATTGTAAAAGGCATCTATGTGAAAGAAAAGGATATAGACATCAACTATATCGTATCTTTTATTATGACTGTCCACCAAGCAGTAAAAAAATATATAATCCATTGACAAAGCAACAAATAGATTTAAGTAAATCTGATACATTTAATTGGTCTAATGATTTTTTGATTGTTTAAAAAAGAAAATTTGCATTGAGATATGGAAAATTAGCCGAAGCTCAAGCTCATTTCAATCTCACAGAAAGAGCTTTTAGAAAATTATGTAATAGAACACTAAAATTTGATGATATAACTGAAAAAGATTGTGTTTTAAATGTTGACCAAAAGGGTGTCGATATGAAAATCGGATTAGATATTGCTTCTTTAGCATATAAACATCAAGTCAATCAAATTGTTCTTATATCTGGTGATAGTAATTTTGTTTTGGCTGCAAAATTAGCACGACGTGAAGGAATGGATTTTATTCTTGATCCTCTTGGTGCACCTATTAAACCTGATTTGTTTGAACACATTGATGGATTGAATACTTGTGATAGTAAATATCGCAATACTACCTTCAAAAAATAAAGAGACTTCTATTTTTAAACAACATCTTTTCCAAATGTAATATAATTTTACATAACCCATATCATTAAGTTAGCAATTTAGTAATATTGATTTATTTATTTTTGAATAATACATAAAGACAAAATGTGTCCATTTTGATTTTAAAATAAAAACCACGCCTAAAAGGCGTGGTTTTCTCTGTGACTATAAGCCTTTGTTACTTGCTCGCGTCTAAAGGCGCTGCTTTCACTTCGTTCAAGCTATCGCTTTTGACTCTCGCTATCCCTCAAAGGGATTATTTCTCTTTCTTAACTGTCTTTTTCTTTTTCTCCTGTTTTTTCTTCTCTTTTTCTATTTCTCTGTCTTCAAATGGATTTTGATATTCTTTCACACTGAGTTTGTCCATCGCTATGTCATGTCGCTCTTGTTCCCTTATATATTTTGCGACCGTTGCATCATTCAATCCCACTGTGCTCACATAATATCCTTCTGCCCAGAAATGTCTGTTTCCATATTTATATTTCAGATTTGCATGTCGATCAAATATCATCAGTGCCGATTTTCCTTTTAGGTATGTTAAACCACAAATTCTGCGATAATGTTAACTGCAGATTAATTTATACTGATTTATCACGTCCTTTTATTTTTAACCGCAGATTATTTGCTACCTGCTGATGGATAGTAAGTGATCAATGAAAAAAGGATATATCATATCGATACATCCTCATAGTTATATTGTTCAAATATACTTTTTATCGCGTATGCAATCCTTCTGCTTTCTAATTCATCATCTATATTATCATACACAGATTCCGTATTCCACATGATATCTGTTGGATATGCCAGTGGTATAAATCTATCCTGGTTTTTTCTTATGATTTTATCGTAGTAATGTATAAACAATTCCCATTCCCCCGCTATTGCGTGCATCTGACACCTATATATACTTTTTTCTGTTTTTATGTTAAATGTATAATATGGTCTAATTTCTATGCAGTCGATCTCCCCAACCTGTTTTTTATTTTCTCTATCTTTATATATATAATCCATCTTTCCTATCCTATCATTAATTCCTTGCCTGCTTCCATGATCAGTTCGCTATCAATGATATCCTTTTTATAATGCATTCCTAATATCAGGCTCTTACTGATGATCTGATTGAGTATCCTGACGGAGGTATTCATCAGTGTATAAAGTGTATGATAGCTTTCTTTTGTAAACAGGTCTGTTCGGCAACCGACCGATTCCAAACGTGATTCCACATAATTTTTTACTTCTTCTTCATTGAATCCTGTAAACGTATAATTCATATTGATACGTTGTCTAAATGGTTCCAGGACTTTAAGTCGCAGTGTTCTTATAAATTCATTCTGCCCTACGAATATCAGTGTACAGTAATCTTTTGAATCATAATCAAAATTCATAAGCATGATGAATTCTCTAAGCACTTCTTTTCTGAGAAATTGTGCTTCATCTATCGCTATAATGACTTCCATTTTGTTTTCTACTGTCAATCTTCTCAGTTCATCCTGGATAGCTTGAAACATCTTCGACTTTTTTGTCATCTCTTCAAGCCCCAGTGCATCATTAAGCATTCTGTAAAAATCTATGGCTGTAATCGTTGTCATACAGATATAGATTACTACATATCGATTGGGGTTGAGAGATTCCAATGTTTTTCTCAGACATGTGGTCTTTCCCATCCCAGGATTGCTTAAAAATACACCGATTCCTCTTGATTTGATGATAAATTCCAATCGGTTCGTCATCTGTTTAAAATCATTAGATTCATATAATGTTTTAATCATTGTATCTTTAGTAAATGGATTTCTGTCCATTCCGTAATACGTTGTCATTTCCATTAATAAATAATCTCCTCTCTTCTTGTCCTTCCGTTTTCAACCTTATCTGTCCTACTGATTGGAACTTTCTTTTTTCGGATATATCATACAGATAGGTATTTTCAAAAGTTCTTGGATCATATCGAATGATTACCCTCATCCCGATATAAATGGACGGAACATCAAATAAAACATTTTCAATCAATACGGTTGAATCTCCATTTACCTTACGTGTCGTTTCATGCATGAACACATCGTCAAGCCAGGCTCTGTATTCAACGGATGATTTATTGGATAGCTGACATACCTCCACGTCCTTCATATCGTACATGTATCTTTCCAATGGAGTGTGATTGTCGTGAATGTCATCCTTCAGTGAAGAATGAGGGGTACGGTTATATTCGTTAATCCAACTTTTTAATCTCATATTGAGCTCGGTCAATGAATGATAATGGCTTCCATGATCCCCATTCATCCATCTCATCTTGATGGTAGAAAAGAACCTTTCAATAACGGCCTTTCCTTCCGGTGAATAAGGTGGATTGTAGATGATTTTTGTGCCCAGCCTTGCTTCTATCTCCTTGGTGCTTTTATTTTTGTAGCTTGATCCATTGTCAAGGATGATCATCTTACTTCTCCCATATCTTAGTACTGCATCATGCCATACCTTCTGAAAATTAACGGCATTATCATTAAAAAAGAATTCAGCACCAACTATCATTCTTGAATGATTATCGATGATGGCAATCAGATAAGTTTTTCTGTACTCACCGGCTTCATCAAAAATATAAAAGGTATGACAGGTATCCGCTTCATATCCATCACATGAATGAGCAAATTCCCATGTACGTCTTTCTTTTGTGACAGGTTTTGACCCATGACGCAATCCTGAATTTTTAATGTACCTCTGAACAGTATCTACCGATACATCACCTACGTTGAGGAGCCCCTTTTCAATCATTCTTTCATAGATCATGACGCCTGTCACTTTAGGGAATTCCTTGATCATATCGCTAATAAAATCTTTATGGCGATTGTCCAGCTTCCTGACTCTTCCGGCATCCAGACGATCTTTAGGCATCAGTTCATCAAATCCACAATTTCTATAAATATAAAGCCAATTCTTTAAAGTTACAGCAGAAAACTTTCTTCTGGTACCATCGGGCCAATCGACCTCATTCTTGGAAACACGCCTAAAATAGGCTTCAGCGGATATATCCGTAAATGTAGCCGAAACGACAGGTGCAATAAGTGAAAATTTGACCTGTGCAACGAGTTTTCTGTACTCGTAACGATCAGTATTCTGTTTGTTCATAACTTTTTACCTCCCAAAAAAGTATAGAACAGTGAAAATGATAAAGATATTTCCATCTTATTTATTTTTATATTCTAATGATCATCATTTCACGAAGGAGCAAATAATTTGCGGTCATATTGAAATAAAGCATGGGAACTCAAATCGTAGATATCATTCATGACATCCTCATAAAGATAAATCATTGAAACAAAAAAAGACATGCGGTAACTGTTTCTAAGCTGCATATAGTAGCGTAGATAGCACATGTATTTTTTGATCCATCTGTAGATTGTAGAAATAGATATTCCATATTTATTTGAAACATCATTTACAGTCAATGAAGAATAAAATTTATCAAAAAGGACAGATAATATAAAAGGAATAGAATATTGGCAATGAGGCACAATGAAAAGATGAGGAAGGACAGCATGAAAATGTTTGCAGTTTTCACAGTAAAGCACGGGAATCGAAACAGTTTCCTCAACAACGGCATTATCACGGAAAGTAATAAAATAGCGATCATAAGAGATAAAGAATTTAAAATTAGGTGACTTACATATATGATCATCATGGATATGAAACGCAGAGAGTTCCAGATGATTTAATAAAAAGGTTTCGAGAAGCTGAAATTCACTAGCAGAGAGAGAATGGTTAAAATTAATAGGACAAGTTTGAAAAATATGCTTGATTAAAACAGAAAATGATTGTACCATAGTAGCGGGTGGATTCATCAAAGATGAACCCAGGAGAAAAGATGAGATTGAGCCTGCAAAACTGAACCTATCTTTTCTCTTTTTCCTTTCTTAAGATTAAAAAAATCAGTCAAAATAAATAACACATAGAATATTATAAATCAAAAAACAGATAAAGGATATAAGAACTGCGGTTTCTAACGGCAAATCTTATATCCTTTTGATTATATTAATCTGCGGTTTTTCATCTAAATTGATTTTGTAGAGTTTTCGGTTTAACATTAGGTATCCCATGAATGATGATACACTTAATTTTGGTGGTATCATCACTAATATATGGACATGATCTGCCATCAGATGCCCTTCTATGATTTCTACTCCTTTATATCGGCATAATGTCCTTAATATCTCTCCTATGTCATTTCTTAGTTGATTATAAATCACTTTTCGTCTATACTTTGGAGTGAAGACGATGTGATATTTGCACATCCACTTCGTATGTGCCAAAGAATTTGTTTTTTGAGCCATACTTTATCACCTTTCCTTTCCTATAATGATAGCTTGAACACTTTCATTATAATGGAAAGGTGATATTTTGTATAACTTTTTATCGCTCCACCCGCATAGCAGGTGGTTTTTTGTTTCGCATACTTTGTATGCTCAACTGACTAAAGTCAATATATTCATACTAGTATGAATATTTAAATAAAAACCACGCCTAAAAGGCGTGGTTTTCTCTGCGACTATAAGCCTTTGTTACTTGCTCGCGTCTAAAGGCGCTGCTTTCACTTCGTTCAAGCTATCGCTTTTGACTCTCGCTATCCCTCAAAGGGATTATTTCTCTTTCTTAACTGTCTTTTTCTTTTTCTCCTGTTTTTTCTTCTCTTTTTCTATTTCTCTGTCTTCAAATGGATTTTGATATTCTTTCACACTGAGTTTGTCCATCGCTATGTCATGTCGCTCTTGTTCCCTTATATATTTTGCGACCGTTGCATCATTCAATCCCACTGTGCTCACATAATATCCTTCTGCCCAGAAATGTCTGTTTCCATATTTATATTTCAGATTTGCATGTCGATCAAATATCATCAGTGCCGATTTTCCTTTTAGGTATCCCATGAATGATGATACACTTAATTTTGGTGGTATCATCACTAATATATGGACATGATCTGCCATCAGATGCCCTTCTATGATTTCTACTCCTTTATATCGGCATAATGTCCTTAATATCTCTCCTATATCATTTCTTAGTTGATTATAAATCACTTTTCGTCTATACTTTGGAGTGAAGACGATGTGATATTTGCACATCCACTTCGTATGTGCCAAAGAATTTGTTTTTTGAGCCATACTTTATCACCTTTCCTTTCCTATAATGATAGCTTGAACACTTTCATTATAATGGAAAGGTGATATTTTGTATAACTTTTTATCGCTCCACCCGCATAGCAGGTGGTTTTTTGTTTCGCATACTTTGTATGCTCAACTGACTAAAGTCAATATATTCATACTAGTATGAATATTTAAAATGAAAACAAGCCCAATTAACGGGCTTGTTTTCTATTCACCAAAATATCTTTTTAATAATCCAGCAAATGCTTTACCATGTCTAGCTTCATCTCTAGCCATTTCATGAACTGTATCATGGATTGCATCTAAGTTAGCTTCTTTAGCACGTTTTGCTAAATCAACTTTACCAGCAGTTGCTCCATTTTCAGCTTCTACACGCATTTGAAGATTTTTCTTAGTTGAATCAGTTACAACTTCTCCTAATAATTCTGCAAATTTAGCAGCATGTTCTGCTTCTTCCCAAGCAGCTTTTTCATAATATAAACCAACTTCAGGGTATCCTTCACGATGTGCTACACGAGCCATTGCTAAATACATACCAACTTCTGAACATTCACCTTCAAAGTTAGCACGTAAGTCTTTAATAATATCTTCACTTACACCTTGTGCAACACCAACAACATGTTCAGCTGCCCATGTCATTTCTCCACTTTGTTCAATAAATTTATCTGCTCCAACGCCACATACAGGACATTTTTCTGGAGCAGCATCTCCTTCATAAACATAACCACATACTGTGCATACAAATTTTGCCATAATTATTCCTCCTATTCATTATGGATTATTTTATCCATATTTAATGATAATCAATTTTCTATTGTTCGTCAATGTTCTTATCACATTTTTTTATATTTCTAAAAGACCTAACTGTTTTAAATAATTTAATCCCTTAAATACTGCTCCATCTTCATTAGTTGAATTTAAAATAAACTGAGCTGCATCTTTAGCTGATTGTGAAGCATTTTGCGGGGCAAAAGAATATTTGAACAGTTTCAACATATGCTTATCATTTTCACCATCACCAAAGACTGCAACTTCATCATTAGCATATCCTTTTTCCTTCATAATTTTTTCTAACAATTTTCCTTTATTTGTCACATTACTTGTAATTTCAATATTATCTTCAAAAGAAGATGAAATATCTAATCCTTCAATATTTAACTGCTCTTTAACTCCTTGAATTGAGTAAGCATCTAAATGTCTTGCATCAATCTTCAAGACTTGTATTCCTTTGCCAATGATTTCATCAGCATCCTTAGTGTAATGAAAATCTCTTAAATAACCTTCTCTTGTTGTAAAAGTTTTCTTTGGTAAAGGTTCCTTGTTTCCATGTGATGACAATAATAACTGATAATGATAATCCCAAAATTCATCAGCACTCACAAAGGAATATTTCCCTTGATCTGTATGAATAGCTAAAAGATAACCATAAGAAGATAAAATTGTTGCTATTTGACGAAAAGCTTTCGGGTTCATTGGATATATTTCATTGAATGTTTGATTTTTATCGCAATACTGTGTTCCATTATTCAAAATCAAATCACAATCTAATTGATATTGATTTAAAAAATCAATAACCATATTAATATCTCTACCTGTTGCAATGATAAATTCTATTCCTTTATCTATACATTTTTTAAGCATTTGATATGTTCTTTCTTCAATTGAATCATCTTTCTTGATCAAAGTTCCATCTAAATCACAAACAATACATTTTATCATATTGAGTTCCTCCTCATTGTCGTATTATATCAGTTTCATTAATAAAGAGAAACAATTTTTCTATTGAAGAAAATCAAAAAATATTATGAAATATAAGTCATACTAAGAGATTATACTACTCGCTTAACTTTTGATCATTCAAACTATTCTCATTTATTAAATATTAGTGGATTTATATAACTTCTCTTAATCGTATTTCATAATAAAAGGAAGAACTATCATTCTTCCCAAATTTTTATATTTATTATTTATCTTTTTGTTCAATAGTTGAAATTAACCAATTATCACCATCAGGTGTTAAAGTAAATCTTAATTGTGTATCAATCATTTCAGCACCATCAATCTCTTTTTTCATAACATCAAAAAGTTCAGTTGCTAAATCACTATAAACTTTTTGCATCATAGCATCCATACCTTCTGATAAATAGATTTCCTGTAATTCACTCAAATGATCTGTTTGATATTTTGTTATAATTTCTGTTGTATCAGCAGTAATATCAAGATTTTCATAATCTTTCATCTTGACATCAGCAATAACAAGATAATTATCCCCATCTTCTTCGACACTGTTAATTTCATATGATGTTACATAATTTGAGAAAACATGTGAAATAAACTTATCAGCTTCATCTACAAATGTTTGTCCATATGTTTCCACATCCCTATATTCTTCTAAATCACCTAGCATAGATGTCAAATCTTCAACATCGTTATTGTCTTTCGTACAAACAGTTGATAATTTTTCAATATCCCCTGCTTTCAAATAATCAAAAAAGTTTTTGACAACAGTTTCCTGCTTATCAGTTGATGACCCTCCACAAGCGACCATTGTCATAGCCATTAATAAACATACAACTAATTTAAATATCTTCTTCATGATATTTCCCTCCTTATACTTATAATTATATCAAATATAAATTTTTATACTATATTTTTCCTACATTGTTGCCATAATTTTACATATTTCAACATATAATACAATATTCCTTTTATACGAGGTGATCTTTTGCTTATAACACATCAACAATGGAATTTATTTGTTATTATTCAATTTCTTATAGAAATCATTATATTTATAGCAATCTACTACCATTATATATATTTACGTTACCAGCATAAACAATTCATTTATTACACTCTCTTTTATTTTTATGTTATCGGTATCCTATTTGTAACAATTCTTCCTTTAGATTTTCAATATTTTGAATTTGGACACTGGAACCATATTTATAATCATAATTTTCTTTTTCCTTTTCGTGATGTTTTTTATCATTATCGAGGAGCTATCTATAATGTCATCTTAAATATCTTATTATTTATTCCCTTTGGTTTATTATTTCCTTTGATTTATCATTATTCTTTTATCAAAACACATTTTATTGGTTTATCTATGATTATAAGCATTGAAATAATACAATTATTGTTATCATTATTTTGTATTGGTTTTAGGACTTTTGATATTACTGATATTATGATGAATGATTTAGGTCTATGTTTAGGTTATTTGATTTATAAGATTTTAAAAGGCAATGTTTAAAGCCAATGTCATTAAGTTAAAGGATAGTATGCAATCATAACGATTAAGTTAAGGTATCAATTCAATTGAGAGTTGGTACCTTTTAGAATATGTCGAAACTATAAACTTATTTTATCTATTTCATGCGCACTCGAAAAGAACTAAACATTTAGCTCAAAAAAATTTCTTGTTATTCTAAAATAACGTGCTATAATGAATCATGTCAGGACGTTCTATTATTAAACGGTTTGACTGATTTCGGTTTTATAGAACGTTTATATGATCTTTCTGGTCGTTCAGGGACCAGAAATTTTTTTATTCTTGAAACAAGAACATCTTCTTCCAATAGATCCCTGAGATACAATCGTATGTTTGTCACTGCATTGGCAAAATTCGCCTTGTAGCGGTATCTGCAGTTCTGTTTCATCTCAATATTATTGATGATGATTTCAGAAACATTATACATCAGGAATGTTGCATTGATTTCCTGCTGGATCAGCTGTCTTTTTCTTGCGTGGAAATAAATCATTCCAAGTGTATTCTTTACCTTATTGAAGGCTGTTTCCTCATTCCAGCGAAAGTGGTACAGCTCCCTGAAGTCATCAAGCGAAAATTCATCTTCGCTAAGGTTCGTGATGATTGTCACATAGTTGTTTTCAGTGGCTTCGAAACGTACGATGCGAAGTGTCATTTCATAATAATCCTGAGTTGGACCCAAAAATCAAATTTGGATGTAGAAGGAACAAAGACATATTTTTCCTTGTTGGCTTTTATTTCCTTTGTCTGAAGTCTTGTCAATGTGCGTGTGACAGTCATGTCAAAAGAGCCTTCAGGTGTAGATATGTTTGTCATGATGCCACTTTTTGTATTGATATCCTTGACACGAATGGCGAACTTGAGATTGTTTTCAATGAAATGGGCAAACAGATTGTAATTCTCATAGCCACGATCAGCAGTAAATATAGCATTTCTAGGATAATGCCCATTATTGATGATGGAGATGAGGGCGTCGCATTCCTGCTTTTTCGTTGCCGAATCAATACTCCAGTCGAGAAAGACGTGATTCAGGCAGTCATATAGAGCGTTGATATGATACTGACAGCAGGGGCTGCCAAGAGAGTTATAAAGAATTTTGGTATCATCATCCTCAAAAGGGATGTTGATGTCAGAACCATCCTGAGCCAGTATGCGATAGCCATTGATGGTGGCATAATTATCAAAACTTGACAGAAACAGCTGATTGATACGCTTAAAGATGACAGGATCCAGCAAACTTCTTCGCTGACAGAGAGCAGAAGGAGAAGGCATATCCTTAATGTCATAAAAGAAGTGTGACATTTCACAGACAGTGGAATGACTGGAGAAGTTCATAATGCATTCGATTAGTGTTCTGGCAGTAATCTTGCGATTGCGGTAAAATTGGAAACGGGATCAGGGCAGTAGTTTTGGATGCCCTCAAGAGTAAAATCAATGGATTTGTCCAAGTTGTTTTTGATAATACTTGGTGAATAGTAGATGTTAGATTTTGATTGATTCAACATGATAAGTACCTCCTAAAAAACACATCTACTAAAAAGGGCTAAAAATTATAGAACATTATAATTTTTAGCCCCACAAACCTTACAGTTTGTCAATAGAAAAATAAAAAAAGAGCCTCAATATTTTAGAAATATCAATATTGAGGTTCTTTAAGCTTAACTTAATGACATTGTGTTTAAAGCATTGCCTTTTTTGATTATTGGAAAGTTTGAATATGTTGATATAAAGCTCCAATTAAGTTTGCATCATTACGATAATAGCAAGGAACAATTTCTGGTTTATAAACATCAAATCCTAGATGATCAAAAATATCATCGAAATGTTTTTGAATGAGTTCAATCAATAATGGTTGAGCACTGATTCCTCCACCAATAGCTACTTTTTCACAATCAAAAATAATATGCACATTAAAGATTTGAATAGCTACTTCTTTACAAAAAGCACTAATACCAGCAATAACCTTTTCATTTCCTTGATTAGCCATATCAAAGATTTCAATACCTGTATATTTTTCATCTGTTTCTAACTGTTCTTGGACACGTTCTAATAAACCAGTAATTCCATTACGTGTCGACCATGCATAATTCCAACTAATACCATCTAAACAATTTGTTTTAATAAAAGAAAATTCACCAGCACTGAAATGTTTTCCTGTATGCACTTTGTGATCTTTAATCAAACATCCTCCAATACCAGTACCTAAAATAACAACAGCTCCATCTTGAATATCTTGTAAATTACCATATCCAATTTCAGCATTGGCTGCACATTTAGCATCATTTCCAATTGTAATGTTTGTAGGACATCTTTCTTTTAATATATCAACAATATTCATTTTTGTAATATATTTTAAAGCCCCACCTGTAAAAGCATAACCAATTTCTGGATCAATAATTCCTGGCATAGAAATAGCCATTCCTGCAATATTATCTTTGTATTGATCATAGATTTGTCCCACTGTTTCTACAAAATGATCCATTGTATCCATCGGTGTTGGTACACTTGATTTTTCTAAGATAGTTGAATCTTCTTGGATTAAGGCGTATTTAATAGCACTTCCACCCACATCTAATGTTAAGTATATTTTCATATTCTTATCCTCCATTTTCTCTTATAACTATTATAAAATGTTTTTTATAGATAAGCAATGAATCAAGACTATTCAAAACATAAAAACAGAAAGAAAAGTGTATCACATAAATCTTTAAAACAGATTTTAATACCTTTCGACTTATTATTTATAAAAATAAGTCACAATATTTCATGAATATCTTCTAAAAATGTCAATTTTTTATGATTGAATAACTCTAAACAAAGAGAAATACGATGTTTTTCTAATAGTGCTGTAGGATGGTGAGAATCATAGCCAAAACATACTTTATGTTTATTGGTCACATGTTAAAAAAATGTGGATGTGGATAAGCATAAGCTAAATCATCTTCATAATTGATTTTACCATAGCTAATTCCATTTAAATTGATTTCTAAGACCGCTTGATATTTTTGAGCAGCATTCATGATGATTTGTGATGCTTCATCACAAGCTGGTGTCCATTTTCTTCTGCCCAAAATAAAGAAATTGGGATGTATAATATAACGTGTTAAACCAAGTTCTAATGCTCTTTCTAAATGTTAGGCATAAACGATTAAATATTCATCATTATTAAAATAATCATAATTATAACCATGAACATAACGAAAGTGTTGTCCAATAATCATATAATTACAACATTCTTTCATCTTTAGTAAATAATCTTTTTGATCTTCATAATATTCTATTTCAAAACCAACAAGGACTTCAATTTGATCTTTGTATTTTTCTTTCAATGATACATTGTCTTTAAATATTCTTGTACATCACTATTAGACATACGTTCTTCTGGTATTTCTACATGAGGATAAGCTATATGTTCACTAAATCCTATTGTTTTCATATCAGCTTCTATGGCTGCTAAAATGTATTGTTTATCTTTTCCCACTGCATGATGACATCTTGTTGTATGTGTATGTATATTATAATCTTCTCTCATTTTATTCAAAATCACTTATATCTGTTTCTACAAAATCATCTTGAGTCAACAACATCATCGATGTAAAACCACATGCTTTGATTAATTTTATTGATTTTTCATAATAACAATCTAACATCTCTTTTTGATGACAATCACTGTTTAAACAGATTTTTCCTCCATGTTTATAAATATAGCTTAATAAAAGATGATGTGGATAAGGTGTTTGTCTTTGTCCTCTAGCAATAGCTCCTGTATTCACTTCAAAGATTTTTCCTTTTTCAATACATAAATCAATACATTCATAGGCTAGTTTTAAATAATCTTCTTGATCAAAAGCAATAAACTCTTCATTTTCATTAAACTTCGTTAATAAATCAACATGTCCAACAATATCTACTTCATCATAATCAGCTATCTTTTTCACTTCCTGATAATAACTTTTTGCATAACTTAAAAAATCTCCATAGTATTCAACAATCTGTTGCGTGATTGCTTGACTTTCATCAACTGCCATATATTGTTCACCAACTTTTACAAAATGTACACTTCCTATAATATAATCATAAGGTTGATGTTTTATAAATCTTTGTCCTAAAACATCTTCTTCAACACCTAAAAAGATTTGTATTTGATCTTTATATTTTTCTTTCATTGTCAAAACATCTTGTATATATTTTTGAGTATTCTCTTCATCCATTGAATAATTATCAATATTTCGACAATTCCCATGTCCAGAAAAACCTAAAACTTGAAATCCTTTTTGAATAGCTTCTAAAGTCATTTCTTCAATTGTATTTTTTCCATCACAATAGATAGAATGTGTATGTAAATTCTGTTTTATCATTTTTATCATCCCCTTTTTCATTATATCTTTTTCTTTTTATTTTTTCTATCCAAAAAGACTGTCTGCTCAACAGTCTTTTTAATCCCTAATTTCTAATATATTATGTGGTTCAATACCAACATAGACTTTTTGTCCTTCATCAAACAACGTAAAACTTCTAAATAAAGCTTCTGATTTTAAAACAACATCCTGACAACTTAATGTATATCGTAATACGTTTCCTCTTGATATATAATGATTCACAACAGCTTCAAAAACATACATTTGACTATCTTGAATAGGTTCACTTTGTAATAATATTGTTTCTGGTCTAATCGCATAATAATGATTATCAAAACGATGTTGAGGTAAAAGTGTTTGTAATTGTTGATTATCTAAGATATTATAATGACCTATAAATTCAGCAGCAAATTTTGATACAGGGTGTGTGTATAATTGTACTGGATTTCCACTTTGTTCAATAATACCATTTTTCATTAAATGAATTTTATCTGACATAATCATCGCTTCATCTTGATCATGGGTAACGAAGATTGTTGTAATTTTTAATTCTTTTTGAACACGTTTGATTTTTTCTTGGAGTTCACGTCTAAGTTTTGCATCAATAGCACTTAATGGTTCATCTAATAATAAGACTTTTGGTTCCATAACAATGGCTCTAGCTATCGCAACACGCTGTTGTTGTCCACCAGACAACTCACTTGGATAACTTTTTCTTTGCCTACTAAATCAACCATTTTAATAGCACGTTGTACTTTTTGAGCAATCTGATTTTTATCCATTTTCGCTATCTTTAATCCAAAAGCAATATTATCTTCAACATTCATATTTTGAAATAATGAATATTGTTGAAAGACCATACCAATTCCACGTTTTTGAACAGGAACATCTGTAATATCTTGACCATCTAAGATAATTCTTCCTGAATCAATTTGTTCTAATCCAGCAAGTGAACGTAATAATGTTGATTTTCCACAACCACTTGGTCCTAATAATGTGACAAGTTCTCCTTCTTCAATATCTAAATGTATATTTTTTAAGATTTGATTTTTTCCATCATAGCTTTTACATATATCTTTAAATTCTATATAAGCCATTAATCTTTCCTCCTCTTTGCGATTGCTTTGTTTTGAATCATTAATGTAAATGTTGAAATAACGAATGTTGTGATAAATAATATAACGATTATTGCACTTGATAATTGTCCTGATTTTGACATTGTTTGATATAAGTAAATTCCTGCTGTTCTAAAGGCACTTCCTGCAATCATATTAACAACAACGAAGTCGGCAAATAACATTGTGAATGCTAACATCATGGTTGAGATAATCCCATTTTTCATTTGTGGAATAATTATAGTAAAGAAAGCATGAAGTTGTGAACATCCCAAAACTTGAGCTGCTTCTACTACACATTTGACATTTAATGCACTAATAGTGTTTTTTAAACCACGAAATGTATATGGCAAGATGATAATACAATAAGCTCCTACAAGCAGGAAAAGACGATTGGATAAAAATCCTGGCTTTCCTGAATAGAGTGAAATAATTCCAACTGCTAGAATAACACCTTGTATAGCATAAGGAATATTACAAAGGATTTCGATGTATTTTTCAAGTTTTGGCATATACAGTGTCATGACATATAACACAAGTAATATGGAAAAACTGCAAATACAAACTGGTACAAAAGAGATAATTAATGATCTTAATAATGAATTGATAAATGATCCATCGGTAAAGATACGTGTATAAAAACTTAATGTAAAACCAGTTGGTAATATATCCGTCCATGCTGTAAAGATGGAATATAGGAAGGTTAATGCAAGTGGGACAACTAAAAATGCTGCAATAATAAAGAGAATTAAACCATCCCATAAATGTGTTTTTAGTTTCATTGGGCCCCTCCCGATTTTTTCTGTAATTTATTTGTAATTAAAATAGAAATAACCATCAATGCCATCATAACTAATGAAAGGGCACAACCAAATTCTTGATTTTGGACAACTTCTCCCACAAATTGTTGTGAGATACGTATTGGCAAGATAGAAATATTGTTGCTTAACAAGGCATATGCTGTTCCATAAGCAGCTAATGCATTAGCAAACAATACTGAGAATGTTCCTAATATGCTCGGTAACAATGATGGAATAGCGACCTTAAACCAATAATGAAAACTATTCCCACCTAGTAATCCAACCGCTTCTTTCCATTCTTTTCTTAATCCTGCAAAGATTGGTAACATCAGTAATGTTCCTAATGGTATCTGGAAATAAACATAAGTTAAGAGTAAACCATTAATTGTATAGAGGTCATAGCTTGCTAAAAAGTCTATGCCATAGTTCCTTCCAATTAATGTTAAGATTCCAACATTACCTAATAGAATCATAAAGGCAAAGGCAAGTGGTACCCCAGCAAAGTTACTTGTAATGTTTAATACTGATGTAAATGCACTACGTATTTTGGAACTAGCATTATAAGCTGCTTTTGCCCCAATGAAGGCAATTAAAATACCAGCAACTGCTGAAAAAAGTGAAATCCATAAACTGTTATAGATGGATTGTTGATATAAACGTGTTGTAAAAATACGAGTAAAATGTTCTAAAGTGAAACCACCACCACCTTGTTTTGAAAAACTTTCAATTACAATATTTATAAGAGGTAAGATTTCAAATAATATAACAATCGTGAAAAATGGTATTAATGCTAGTAGATAGAATTTATAATTTTTCTTTGCTTTCATTATTGAATGTCACCTCCAAAGATTTCATTTTTTGTGTTGGTTGAATCCCTAATAAATAACATAGCAAGGGGCAAATTCCAATGTTGTCAGTTGTTTTGAATGATAACCTCCAACAACACATGAATCAACAATATATAAAGCAGTTTGTCGTTGTTCTAAACTTTCACCACCATGATAACCATTTTCACTCATACCATGATCTGCCCCTACGACAACACTATACCCTGCTTCAATCCATTGTGGGATATATGTTGATAATAACTTATCATTTTGAATAACTGCATGTGCATATTCTTTTGATCCAGCACCATATTTATGTCCCGCATCATCTATATTCATTGGGTGAATAAATACAAAATCATAATCTTCTTTATTCATCAAACAAGATGATAAATCATAGAGATGATTATCAGGATATGTATCTTCATAATAGAAAAATCCTTGATTGATATTTGAAGCCATATCATGATGATAAATATCTCTTTCTTTACAAAAAGGTGCCGATAAATATAATTCACTTATCCAATAGTAAGCAAGAGCTAAACTTTTTTATTGTTTTGTTTTAATAAATGGAAAAGATGTTCCTGATTTGATAAGCGACAAACGCCATTATTACTAATACCATGTTCATAGACTGGTACACCCGTAAAAATTGTTTCATACATTGGACGTGAAGCACTAGGTAATTCACCTAGTACTTCATATTTTGCTGCTTTTTTATATTCACATAAATGTTCTAAATAACCTAAATGTTCTTTGGCATAATGACTTTGTAAACCGTCCAATAAAACGAAGATTACTTTTTTATTGTGCATAAGCGACAACTTCTTCCTGCCAAGTTGTTGATAACTCAGAAACTGTTTGATCCCAAGCTTCTTGATCTTCAACAAATCGTGCATTCGTATATTGTTCATCTGGTAAAAGCATCGCTTTAACATCTTCTGGTAACTCTACATCATCTCGTACTGGACGTGCATATCCCTTGGCTAAATTGATTTGTCCTTCATCAGATAAGATGTATTCTCTTGCAAGTGCTGCAGCATATGGTCTTTTTGTATAGGCATTAATAATTGTACAATAACCACTTTGAATTGCGCCATCTGTTGGGACAGATACTTCAAAATGGGCATTTGCATTATTTTGTTGAATTTGTGAACGATACCCTAGTGAGTTATAATCCCATAATACAGCAACTTCGATTTCACCTTTTTCTAAACGAGCTACACTTGTATCACCCATGTCTAAACGATCGTCTTCAGCTAATTTTTTAAAGAAATCCAATCCTGGTTGGATGTTACTTTCATTACCACCAAAAGCAATAGATGCACTTAATAAAGCACTTTGTGCTTGAGTCGCAACAGAAACATCTCCCACTGTTAATGTATAATCACCATCTAAAACATCTTGCCAACTTGTTGGTGCTTTGTCTACAAGATCTGTATTTGTGATAAATGTAATTGTTCCATAATAACCTATAATCCAATCTCCATTATCATCTTTTGCCCAATCAGGAATGGAATCCCAATAAGATGTTTTATAAGGTAATGTGACACCTTGCTTTTCAGCAACTGGGCCAAATGATTGACCGACATCCCCAATATCTTTTGTAGCATCATTTGCTTCATTTGCAAAAATCGTAATTTCTTCAGCACTTGACATGTCAGTATCTGTATGTTTAATTCCATATTTTTCATTGATTTCATCCCATGTTTCAACCCAGTTTGCCCAAGTATCAGGCATCCCCACTGAATTAATTTCACCATCTTCTTTGGCTTTTTCTGTAATTTCCTCAATTGTCATTGCATTTAAATCAACTTTTGTTTGAGCACTTTCTTCTGAACATCCTGTTAAAAATGTTGCAGCTACAAGAGCACTCATCCCCAATTTAAAAAACTTATTTTTCATTTTTTATACTTCCTCCTTAGCGAGTAAAGTATAGCATTTATAAATTTATATAAAAAAGCATGAATATGTTAAGAATTGTAAAAAGAAAAGCACTTAAATAAGTGCTTTGTAAATATTTTGATAAAATATTTTAAATTTATCTTAATTTTATTGTATTTAAAAAATATTGAATTTCCTTGGAAATATAGAAAATCATATTAAATTACAAAGATTTTCTACAGCATATAAATAATGTAACCTTTCATCATTGTAATAGCGAACATTAAACTCATCCACTTTTTTCATACCTATTCTTTTAGCAACAGCTATAGAACTAACATTATCTGACTTAATAATAGCAAAGACTTTTTTAGCTTTGAGTTGAGAAAAAGCATAATTTTTACATGCTTGTGCAACTTCACTTGCGTATCCTTGATGCCAAAACTCTTCTTTAAACAAATAGCCAATCTCAAGTATTTCATCATCATGGTAAGGTTGCATAGAAAGTCCAGCCTGCCCAATCATTTCATTAGTAGATTTTAAAATAACTGCCCATAAACCAAAATGATATTTTTTATAACGACTGAATTGACGATTGAGCCATATTTGAACATCTTCGTTTGTAAAGTCATGTTCATAGGCATACATAACATTAGGATTCTGTAAAATTTGAACTAAATCAAAATAATCATCTTGTGTTAATTCTCTTAAATATAAACGATTTGTTTCAAAAATCACTTTTTAGCCCTCCTCTTCATAAAAGATAAACATTATTTTACTACAAAAGGGATAAAAAGAGAATAAAAAAAGGGAAGGAAACAGAAGAACTGAACCTTCCCGAATGGACTGGCAGCGTGCTATTGTCGCAGTTGCCCACTATCTTCGCCGCTATGATGCTTAACTTCTGTGTTCGGCATGGTTACAGGTGTGTCCATCATGCCTTCGCCACCAGATCCCCCTAGAGCACGAACGCTCAAAACTGAACAGCTTTTCCTTTCACACTTCCCTGGCTAAGCTCTCGGTCTATTAGTATCATTCAGCTCAGCATGTCGCCATGCTTGCACCCATGACCTATCTACCTCCTCGTCTTGGAGGGACCTTCCTTCTTACGAATGGGAAGTCTCATCTTGGAGGGGCTTCACGCTTAGATGCCTTCAGCGTTTATCCCTTCCGGACTTGGCTACCCAGCTGTGCCACTGGCGTGACAACTGGTGCACCATCGGTCCGTCCACCCCGGTCCTCTCGTACTGAGGGCAGCTCTCCTCAAACTTCCTGCGCCCACGACAGATAGGGACCGAACTGTCTCACGACGTTCTGAACCCAGCTCGCGTACCGCTTTAATGGGCGAACAGCCCAACCCTTGGAACCGACTTCAGCTCCAGGATGCGATGAGCCGACATCGAGGTGCCAAACCTCCCCGTCGATGTGAACTCTTGGGGGAGATCAGCCTGTTATCCCCAGGGTAGCTTTTATCCGTTGAGCGACGGCCCTTCCATTCGGTGCCGCCGGATCACTAAGCCCGACTTTCGTCCCTGCTCGACTCGTCTGTCTCGCAGTCAAACACCCTTTTGCCTTTGCACTCTGCGCATGGTTTCCATCCATGCTGAGGGTATCTTTGGGCGCCTCCGTTACTCTTTGGGAGGCGACCGCCCCAGTCAAACTGCCCACCTGACACTGTCCCGTCCTCAGCTCCATGAGGCCCGGTTAGAACTCCAATGCATCAAGGGTAGTATCCCAACGTCGGCTCCTCGAATACTGGCGTATCCGTCTCTTAGCCTCCTACCTATCCTGTACATCATGCATCAGAGTCCAATATCAGGCTACAGTAAAGCTCCATGGGGTCTTTCCGTCTAGTCGCGGGTAACCTGCATCTTCACAGGTACTAAGACTTCACCGAGTCTACAGCCGAGACAGCGCCCAAATCGTTACGCCTTTCGTGCGGGTCAGAACTTACCTGACAAGGAATTTCGCTACCTTAGGACCGTTATAGTTACGGCCGCCGTTTACTGGGGCTTCGGTTCATGGCTTCGCTTGCGCTGACCACTCCCCTTAACCTTCCAGCACCGGGCAGGCGTCACCCCCTATACTTCGACTTGCGTCTTCGCAGAGAGCTGTGTTTTTGGTAAACAGTCGCTTGGGCCGTTTTACTGCGGCTCAGCTTTCACTGAGCACTCCTTCTCCCTAGGTTACGGAGTCATTTTGCAGAGTTCCTTGGCTATAGTTCTCTCGCTCACCTTAGGATTCTCTCCTTACCCATGTGTGTCCATTTTCGGTACGGGCAGAGTGCAGTTATGCTAGAAGCTTTTCTTGGAAGCCGGCTTTGGCATCTTCTGTACTTATCGCAATGTTCCATCCGCATCACGCCTTCGGGTTATGCCATCCGGATTTGCCTGGATGGCCCCTACCTCGCTTGCCCCAGCTTTTCCAGCAGCTGGTCAGCCTAGCCGTCTCCGTCACTCCCTCGCCTGCACTCCGGTACGGGACTCTCCACCCGTTGTCCATCGACTACGCCTTTCGGCCTCGCCTTAGGTCCCGACTTACCCAGAGCGGACGAACCTTCCTCTGGAAACCTTGGGTCTCCGGTGCGTGGGATTCTCACCCACGTGCCGCTACTCACACCGGCATTCTCTCTTCCACACGCTCCACGGCTCCTTCCGATGCCGCTTCATCGCTGTCTGGAACGCTCCCCTACCACTTACTTCCGTAAATCCATAGCTTCGGTATCATGCTTAGCCCCGGTAAATTTTCGGCGCAGAGTCATTCGACCAGTGAGCTGTTACGCACTCTTTCAAGGATGGCTGCTTCTGAGCCAACCTCCTGGTTGTCTGTACATCTCCACATCCTTTTCCACTTAGCATGCATTTGGGGACCTTAGCTGATGGTCTGGGCTGTTTCCCTCTTGACCATGGACCTTATCACCCATGGTCTGACTGCCGCGCATGTCCTCATGACATTCGGAGTTTGATTATGCTCAGTACCTCGAGATGAGGCCATCACATATTCAGTGCTCTACCTTCATGCGACTTCCTCGCGACGCTAGCCCTAAAGCTATTTCGGGGAGAACCAGCTATCTCCGGGTTCGTTTGGAATTTCACCCCTAGCCACAATTCATCCGCCAACGTTTCAACGGGGGTCGGTTCGGTCCTCCATCGGGTCTTACCCCGACTTCAACCTGATCATGGCTAGATCACCCGGTTTCGGGTCTATGACATGCAACTGTCGCCCTCTTCAGACTCGCTTTCGCTTCGGCTCCGCATCTCCTGCTTAACCTCGCTCCATATCATAACTCGCCGGCTCATTCTACAAAAGGCACGCCATCACCCCTTAACGGGCTCTGACTTCTTGTAAGCATATGGTTTCAGGTTCTCTTTCACTCCCCTCCCGGGGTTCTTTTCACCTTTCCCTCACGGTACTGGTCCACTATCGCTCACCAGGGAGTATTTAGCCTTTCGAGATGGTCCTCGATCCTTCCGTCAGGATTCCTCGTGTCCCGACGTACTCAGGGCCTGCCTCGCCTCGCTCCACGACTTCGGATACGGGAGTTTCACCCTCTTCGCTGCGCCTTCCCCTGCGCTTCTCCTGTCATGTCACATTGGCTTTATCGGCACCCCTATAACCCCATCATCTGATGGTTTGGGCTCCTCCGCTTTCGCTCGCCACTACTCACGGAATCGTTCTTACTTTCCTTTCCTGCAGGTACTGAGATGTTTCAGTTCCCTGCGTATCGCCTCGACTTCTGTCGATGTCATCCCCTTGGATGACGGGTTCCCCCATTCGGATATCGACGGGTCTTAGCATGCTTACTGCTCGCCGTCGCGTTTCGCCGTTTGCTGCGTCCTTCTTCGCCTCCTGGTGGCCAGGCATCCGCCATACGCTCTTCTTCGCTTAACCTAAAGTGTTCAAGTTCTCTTTCGTGCTTTCTTAGTTTGCAACTAGATGATTTCGACCTTCTTCTTTTCTTTCCTGATCTCTTTCATCTTTCGTTTCTTCGCTTTCTTTGTAGAAAGTTTGCTGTTCAGTTTTCAATGTTCCTGCCTTGAATGCATCTTTACAGATACACTCAAAACCAAACAGTATCCACATCTTCTCTCTTCTCCCTAGAAAGGAGGTGATCCATCCCCACGTTCCCGTAGGGATACCTTGTTACGACTTCACCCCAATCATCAGTCCCACCTTAGACAGCTCCCTCCTTGCGGTTGGGCCACCGGCTTCGGGTGTTACCAACTCTCATGGTGTGACGGGCGGTGTGTACAAGGCCCGAGAACGTATTCACCGCGACATGCTGATTCGCGATTACTAGCGATTCCAGCTTCGTGCAGTCGAGTTGCAGACTGCAGTCCGAACTGTGAACGGGTTTCTGGGTTTCGCTCCGCCTCGCGGCTTCGCTGCCCTCTGATCCGTCCATTGTAGCACGTGTGTAGCCCAGGTCATAAGGGGCATGATGATTTGACGTCATCCCCGCCTTCCTCCTCCTTGCAGAGGCAGTCTCGCCAGAGTCCCCAACCTAATGCTGGCAACTGGCAACAGGGGTTGCGCTCGTTGCGGGACTTAACCCAACATCTCACGACACGAGCTGACGACAACCATGCACCACCTGTGTCCGCCATGACTATCTCTCCATCTCTGGAGCCTTTGACGGCATGTCAAGACCTGGTAAGGTTCTTCGCGTTGCTTCGAATTAAACCACATGCTCCACCGCTTGTGCGGCCCCCGTCAATTCCTTTGAGTTTCATTCTTGCGAACGTACTACTCAGGCGAGTGCTTATTGCGTTAACTCCAGCACTGAGGTCTGACCCCCAACACTTAGCACTCATCGTTTACGGCGTGGACTACTAGGGTATCTAATCCTATTTGCTCCCCACGCTTTCGGGACTGAGCGTCAGCTGCACCCCAGACCGCCGCCTTCGCCACTGGTGTTCCTCCATATATCTACGCATTTCACCGCTACACATGGAATTCCGCGATCCTCTGATGCTCTCTAGCTGTGCGGTTTCCACGGCTTACCGAAGTTTAGCTCCGGTCTTTCACCGCAGACCTGCACTGCCGCCTGCTCCCTCTTTACGCCCAATGATTCCGGATAACGCTCGCCACCTACGTATTACCGCTACTGCTGGCACGTAGTTAGCCGTGGCTTCCTCATGAAGTACCGTCACCTGCATGGCATTCCCTCCATCCAGCGTTCTTCCTTCATAACAGAAGTTTACATCACGAATGACTTCTTCCTTCACGCGGCGTTGCTCGGTCAGGCTTTCGCCCATTGCCGAAAATTCCCTACTGCTGCCTCCCGTAGGAGTCTGGGCCGTGTCTCAGTCCCAGTGTGGCCGTCCACCCTCTCAGGCCGGCTACGCATCGTCGCCTTGGTGGGCCGCTGCCCCGCCAACTAGCTAATGCGTCATAAGCCCATCCCCGTGCTGTCCCGTGGGACATTTAACATCATGGTCATGCGACCTCGATGCCTATGCGGTCTTAGCTGCCGTTTCCAGCAGTTATCCCCCTCACAGGGGCAGGTTGCTTATGTCTTACTCACCCGTTCGCCACTCAGTGCTCTTGGCACTGCGTCCGACTTGCATGTATTAGGCACGCCGCCAGCGTTCATCCTGAGCCAGGATCAAACTCTCCATTGTCTCTATCTAAAGACAACTTCCTGTCTTCTTGACTCTTCTTTCTTTTCTTTATCTTCTATTGACGTGTTTACTGTTCAGTTTTCAATGTCCCTGTCGCCCTCTCTCGAGTGCCCATCTATAATACCATCTCTATCTCCCCTTTGCAAGTCTTTTTTTATCTTTTTTTAACTTTTCCTTTTTACCCCCTTTCCATCAATGTTTTTTTCTGCTTGTTTATTTAGATATTTATCAAAAGATTACTCTTTTCTTGTAAAAATATTATTTATTATCATATTTTTATTCTTTTCTACACTATTATTGATAATACAAATATAACTACAATCACCAACATATTTGTATAAAAATATATTTTTTCTATATATAATTTCCCATATTAATTTCATTCATCATAATAACAATATCTAAAACCATCCATATTGAATGAAGATTCCCCGGGTCTTGACCCGGGAATCTTCACGCTTCGCTTATGCGATGCTGTCATATACTCAAATACAACTGCTTATATTCCGTATCTTGTTTGCCCTGTTCTTTCACATATTCTCTGATTACTTTTTCGTTTTGATTTTTACCGACGGATGCGATAAAATATCCGTCGCTCCAGAATTGTCCTCCCCATAGTTGTTTTTTGACCTGCGGACACCCAGCAAATATTTGACTTGCAGTTATACTTTTTATGATTTTTACCAATTTTGAAGGAGCATACTCAGATGTACTTTGAACAAGAAAATGCATATGATCTTTGTCTGCCCCTATTTCAAGAAAATGTATATAATCATATCTCAGTTCTATCCCAAGGCAAATTTGCTTCAGATATTCTTCAACAGAATCATCAAATACTACGCGACGATATTTTGCCGGACAGACAATGTGGTAAACAAGATTACTCGCATTATGTGATAGATGTATAAATTGACTATTTCCCATTAGCATCGCCCTCACTCTCGTATGATTGCGAAATCACTCTGTGATTTCGATAATAAATTGTTTTACACAATTTATTATATCATACTTCGTTCGGCATTACGCAGCAAGCTGCGTGAAATGCCCATTGAGTTCTTCCGTATCCTTCACTCGGATACTTCAGAACTTATTATATCCAATACCACTTTCATCATAAATATATCCTTTTTGTTGTATATAACTTTTTGCATAAGCCTTTATTTCAGCAACCATCATTGGATAACTAGGTTTTGGCTTTATCTCATTTTGCTGTGATGATGAATTATCAGATGGTTTATTCTGTGAACTTGATGAGTTCTGAGTGTTTGAATTTGAGGTTTGACTACTACTCCTGGATGAAGATGAAGTACTACTGTTTGATGGTTTTGATTGAGTATTGGTTGTTGTATTCTTATTAGATTCTTTGCTTGTCGTCGTTTTTGAATCTTCCTTTTTTCACTCTTTCCATCTGATTTAGATGTTGTTTTCTTATCATCAAACTTCTTATTTTCTTCTTTTGAATCATTAGACTTTGACGTGTCCGTTTTTCCCTTTTCCTGATTTACTTTATTCTCATCAGTTTCTTGCTGTTCATCAGTCTTTTCTTTATTAGTAATTGTTTCTGTTGTCTCCTGATTATCTTTTTCTAAAACATACGACTTGCTATTTGGACTGCAACCAGTAACAAGCATTAAAACTAGTAATCCTATTAATATTCTTTTCATGATATCTCTCCACCCTTCATCATTATTATCAGCATATATTTGAGAAAAAGTCTATACTTTTAATCATTTTTATTAAAAATCTGACTTTAGTTTTAATTGATAGGAATCAAATTTATTAGCAATGAAATAAAGATTTGCTTAATTTTTCTTTGTTTTACATAAAAAGAGCAGAAATCTTTATTAGAAATCTGCTCTATTTTTCACGACTTTTTCACGGAATCTACGACATAAAATGCATTTTCACGGAAAAATCAATGACTTTTATCTACTATCTGTATGATACTTGTGTGATTTAAATAGTGCTGATTACATCGCACAAATTTTGATTGTACGCCTGTTATCTATACACTGTATGAGGTTCAATTATTTATTTCTAGGTTTCATTTGTGGGAATAAAATAACTTCTTGGATACTTTCTTGATCAGTCAATAACATAACAAGTCTATCAATTCCCATACCCATTCCACCTGTTAGTCGTAAACCATATTCTATATGTTTCTATATAATCTAAATCTATTTCGTATAGAACAATACAAAAACACAAGCTTTTTCGAGTGTTTATGAGGCATTATATATCTTTAATTTGCAACATTTTCTATTCCACTTTATATGCCATTTAGTATAAATGATATCTAACGCTCTGCTTCTTCCCTCAATTTTTATAATTTCTTCAGTTATTATCTTCAACTTGTGGTCTTATAATTTCTATATATTTAAATTGACCATTTTCATATTCAAAATGTAGAATACAGCAATTAGTAAATCCTCCATGCATATCAACAATAGCTGGATCAACAACACTACTTAAAAACGAATAACAAGCACCACCATGTGAAACAACAAGAACATTTTTATGATCCTCTTTATCCATAATTTCTTTTAAAGTGTTAGACATTCTTTTCACAACATCTTCTAAGTATTCTCCGCCATAATGAGGGAATAAATCATCATAATCAAACGTACCATCTCTTTTAGGATTTAAGTCTTCACTTTCACCCTCAAAAGTACCAAAGTTTCTTTCTTTTAACTGTTTTAATCGCTTATATTCAACCTTATAATCAGTTACTATTTCTAAAGTATCACAACATCTTTCAGATGTAGAACTATAATAATGATCAAATTGAATATCCTTTAAACATTCTCTTGCAACCTCAGCTTGTTTTATTCCTTTGTTTGTTAATGGGGAATCACACCATCCTTGAATTTTTCTTCTTTCATTAAATAATGTTTCTCCATGTCTCATTAAATATAAATGTTTAGTCATATTTCTTTCATCCTTTCTTTATTAATAAATCATCTACACCTCATTAATAATTCATATATTTCTTCACGAGTTAATTCTTTTGGACCAGTGCTAGACACTCCACAAATTTGTGAAACAACTTTTGCAACATCTTTTGTTAATTCATATCCCATTTCAGTAAATGTAGTTGCTAGATTAGCATCTTTAATTAAACGTTCTAATGCTTCAATTCCTTTTAATGCAATATCTTCATCATCACCTTTTTCGTTAACACCCATAACATTTCTTGCAAATCTTGCAAATTTGCTTATCTCATTTTTATATACAGCTCGATAATATGCTGGTTGAATAACTGCAAGTTGTTTACCATGAGTCCCATGTGAGTATGCACCTAATGCATTTTCAATTTGATGTGCTTGGAAATCACCTGGTTTACCAACATTAAATAAGAAAGTTTGAATTAATGATGCATCCCACATTAAATTAGAACGTACCTCTATTGTGTCATGACCATTGATTAATTCTTTCATATTATAAATGATATCTTTCATTAACCCTTCATTCATCAAATCTGATACATTGAAAGTTTTCCCAAAATAAGTTTCCATACAATGTGTTAAACTATCAAAAACTCCTGGCATAAATACCTTATACGGAACACTCATAATATATTGAGGATCTTCAATAACAAATTTAGCATATGGTCCTACTAAAGTTTTCTTTTCATGTTTTGCTTCATATGTTGCAGCACCTAAACAGTCCATTTCAGCTCCTGCGCCTGATAATGTTAAAATGACTGCGAAATTACCCATTTTTTCGGGAATAATACCTTTTTCAAATTCTAGTTCCCAAATATCATCATTAACTTCAGTTCCTGCACAAATGATCTTACAACAATCTACAACCGATCCGCCACCAACAGCAATAATTAAATCAACATCATTTTCTTTATATAATTTGATTCCTTCTAAAACTTTCTCATAAGTTGGATTTGCTGGAATATCAGGGAAATCAATGATATTCTTTCCACACTCATTTAAGACATTGACAACATCATCATAAATTCCATTTTTTTTAACTGACCCTTTTCCATAAGCTATCATGATGTTCTTTCCATAATGTTTCAATTCATTTTTCAAATGCTGTTTAACACCATTTTCTCCAAAATAAACTTTTACTGGCATTTGATACACAAAATCTCTCATAGTAACCCTCCTTATATTTTAAAGACGATGTGTCTCTTACACAAAATATTATAAGTGACACTTTGCCTCTTGTCAATTGATTTTTAAATAATTTTTTGTTATAATGCAATAAAAGGTGGGAAAACAATGGATAAACACTTTATACGAGCAAAAAGTCAGGAAAACAAAATTATAAGATTACAACAAATTATGGATGTTACAGATCGCTTATTTCATGAAAAAACATATCATGAAATTACACTATCTGTCATTGCAAAAGAGGTAGGTCTTGCAAGAGGTGGGTTATATAAATATGTTATATCAAAAGAGGAAATCTTTTTGATGATTTATCTTCAAAAAGAAAAAGCAATGATAGATGACATAGTTGAGCAATTGATAAATAAAAAAATAACTCCTGATTTATTATCAGAAGTTATGAGCAAAACAATATACCAACATTTAGACTTTATTAAATATCACCAAATATTAAATGCTATTATTGAAACAAATGTAACCATTGAAAAACTTGCAGAATTCAAAGTAAAAACATTTGAACATACAAAAAATTTATTCAATATTTTAGAAAAAACATTCAACATAGACAGACAAAAAGCATTTGATATATACCTTACTATTTTATATCACTGTGTTTATTTATACGATCGTGTTGCTTATCAAAAAAATTATATAGAGGCTATGAAACTTGCCAATCTTAAAATAGAAGACATTGATTTTGTAGTACATTTGTACCATTTTATATCTATCATTCTACTTAATATTTAATTCATTTTTATATGAAAACAGCAAGCAAAACAGTTAATACAATAAGCATAAATGGAATTTAATAATTGTAAATCATTTAAATGATTGCATAAAATATATAGGTCTATGAATTTTAAGAAAATATTCAAGATGGAGAAAAAATTCAACTCTTAAAGTGGATTTAACCACTAATTCTATTTTAGTTCAAAAATTAAATTTCTCCTTATAGTAACAAGAAAGGGAATAATCCTTGATTATTCCACCAGCCTTTCACTTTGGTTGGCTTCAGGTCTTTTCTTGCAGCCTGAATAGAGTTATATCTTTCCTTATCCTGTCTATCAGATAATTTTCTATTGTCTGTAAGTTCTTCGATTTGGTTGGGTATAACTCTTTTTTATCTATCATGATGATAACTTCCTTCACTATAGCCACATGGTCTACCCTTGAATAATCATAACCATAATGATTATCATCATGAATGCTTTCTCTAATTACTGATTTGTTATGATACTGTATTTTCTCCACCTTGTCATCAGTGGTTCATTGATGTTTCCATACTTTCTTTTGGATAATCGTTCCCTATATCCCATCCCTCTTCTTGCTATGACATACTTACTGTTGTTTTTCTGAATAATCAAACAGACAAAGATGCTTCATCTCATTCAAAACTGCACATTTATAATTAGGCAAATTAGATACATAAAGGCATCCAATTTTTATCTACATTTCTGTAAATATATCTTTCAATCAATCGCTTCCTTTCATTAATAAAAATTGATAAAGAAAAAACGGTTAATCAAAAATGAAATAACCGTTTTGTTAATGTTATATAAAGTTGTTAAACTGGGATTTATATCAATCTATATCTGGTGCTTGCCCGTTATGAGCCAACCATTGACATTCTGTAATTTCCATGTTACTAAAAGTAGCTTTAAAAGATGAATTTTCTGGACTACATGCGTATATTCCAAAAGAAATTTTATTTACTGCTTTCGACAAATGACAAATACGCATTTGCTGATATATTTTTCCGTCAGCAGAACATTCTATGCAAAAATCATCTTCACGGCGACTAAGTCTATACCACATAGCTTTGACAGAAGCATTGATTTCCGTTGTTGCCCAATCAGAATATCCATCATTTGTTACAACACTTCCTAAATGTTGAAATGTTTCGTTTTCATATTCTATGGAACCTTTAAGCCAATTTTCACTATCTAAATATACAACAACCCCACACTGGTCAAAACGATGCTTACTTTCAAATTCTGTCTTAACTATAAAAGAAAAATACTTTTTCTCTGTACTCATTTGAAAAACAGGTGCATTGTCATTACAAAAATGATAGTATGTTCTCTGCCATAAATCTGTATGTGGTTTAGTAATAATTTCTACTTTTTCTGGTGAAATAACAAAACTCAATGGTTCCCTAGTCCATTCTAATTTATTGACATCAATCTTCATCTTTAATCCTCCTACAATTTCCAATTTATTTACATAAATCATTATAATATTTAAAACACATACTTTCTATATTTTTTCATATTTAAAAAAACAGGAAATCTTATTCGAATTCCTGCTCAAATTCTCAATGTTTTTCACGGAAAATTCACGGCATTTTACGGAAAAAATGCATTTTTACGGAAAAATTCTAACCATTTATCTGTGGTTGTATGCTAGTTGTATACGCCTAAACCACTGATAAAATGGGCGTTTTTTCAGTTGTCTGCTATCTGTATGATACCTGTACTATTTATTTCTTGGTTTCATAGTCTGGAATATCATCACTTTTAATACGCAATTTTAACAGATTTGTTCCTTTATCTGTTTTATATCCTGTTTCATACTCTCTAATAAGGACATCTATTTGTTTTGCACTAACAATGGATAGATTACTCATTGCAGTTGAAAAAAGCATAACCATTGAAATGGCAGTTAATCCTATTTTCTTTAATTTCATTGTAAGCGTCAAATAATAAAGCCCTATAAATAATGATAAAGAAACACTATAATAGGACTGTAATTATTTATTGGATTTCATTTAACGACTAAAAGATCGTATTTCTACGATTTTTTAGTCAGATATATGTTTTCTGGTAATGATTTTGACCATGGCATGATCTTTTCTAGTTCCTTGTCATCATTAATATCTATTTCAGTTAATGCTGTTAAAAGATATTCAAAATAATCATATGGCTTGAGATTATTAAGTTTTGCTGTTTCAAGGAGCGAATAGATTGCTGCACTTGCTTCTGCTCCTTTAACTGTGTTTGAAAACAGCCAGTTGCGACGACCTACGCAGAATGGACGAATTGAATTTTCTGCTCGATTGTTGGATATTTCAATACGACCATCTTCAAGATATAATCTTAAGTTTTCTTCCTGGTTGATGCTGTATGTTAAGGCTTGGCTGAGTTTGGTCTTTTCAACTGCTACTTTTGCACATTCCTTGACATCCTTGAAGAAATTATCAATGATTGGCTTTGCTTCTTTTTGCCTTGTGTCTTTGATCTCTTCATAGCTTTTGCCTTTTAATTTCTTTTCAAGCGTAAAAAGCTTATTGATCTTATGAAGAAGTCTGTAACTTGCAGTACCTTTTAGATCTGTATCAGATGGTGCACCATCAAGTGCTTCTAAATACTTTCGACGACAATGTGCCCAGCATCCCATGTGTCTGATATCATCAAGTTTGTCATAGGCCTGATATCCATCTGTCTGAAGTATATTATGATATCCTTCAAGATGTTTCTTTGCATGTTCATGACCTCTTGTGTTTTCATAAATGAAATGAACAATTTGCTTGTCTTCACTTCGTCCTGTCTTGTATACCCACATATAGGATTTTGTTGTTGGTTTCTGGTCTGGAACATTCAAAACCTGATTCGTTGTTTCATCCGCATGCAGATATTCACTTTGAAGAAGTGTCTTATGCATATAATCAGTCATTCTTTTGAAATATTCATCATGAAGCTTGATCATCCAGTTGGCCATTGTCTGTCTTGATAGTTTCAATCCAATCTGATTGAACATCACTTCCTGTCTGTATAAAGGCAATGCCTTATTGAATTTATTATCAATAATATATGATAAAAGTGATGGTGATGCAAAACTCTTATAGATAACGGAAGCTTTCATATCTGCCTTGAATATTTTTGATTTTAATGAATCTTCCTCACATCTGTCACAGGTATAGACATATTGAACATGCTCAATAACTTCATACCTTGCAGGATAATAGACAAGTTCTTTTCTGATGTTTTCACCAATCTTTCTTAATGGCTCACCACAGTCAGGACAGTTCTTGTTTTCTAGATCATAAATCTTTGTTACAGCGGGTAATGATGAAATATCAATGCCACGTTTATTGTTTTTCTTTTTTCGTTTATATGTCACTTCTTCAAGTTTTGGTTCTGCTTTGATTGGAGTTGATTCAATTTCAATTTCATCAAAAAGAGAAATCTGGTCAGGAAGAACAGTTTTTTCTGATGATGAACCAAAAGCTTCTTCTGCTGAAGTCTGATCTGCTGACTGTACCAGTTTAACTGTTCACTTAAAACATTGATCTCGTTATCCTGTCTTTTGATTCTTTCTTCAAGCATATTGATTTTTTTGATTAGTTCTTCCTGACTTAGATTTCTCAGATCCATTGTATAATTCACTCCATATCTTAATAATTCAACGAATAGTATTGTACCATACTTCAATATGAATTATTAGATGAGAAGCTGTTTTTCTTTGAATTTTTCTTCAAATTCAAGGCCTTCCAAAAGCCAGTTGAGCTGAGTGGAAGTTATTTTTCTTGTATTGGAATCATCATGTTCTTCAATCTTGAACCTGCCATGTTCAAGTCTTTTGATGAACAGCCAGAAACCATTGGATTCATAATAGAGTATCTTGATCCTGTTTCTGGCTTTGTTTGTAAAGATAAACAAACTATGATCAAGAACATTCATCTGAAACTGAAGATTCACGATCTGTGTCAAACCATCAATCGACTTTCGCATATCAACATAATGGCTTGAAACATATATATTCTTGATTTCATCGGTGTTAATGATCATTTTAATGCACCAATGACTTTATCAAGCAATGAAGAATCAAATTCAACAGTATGACCATCAATATTCATCGATACAAGAGCTGGCATGTCATCAATAACTCCAACAGGCAGAAAGATATCAGTAGAAACCGAATCCTTTTGAATCTTCCTTTTATTTTTATAGAAAGAGCTGAGAGCAAGATGATGTTCATCACAGTATTTATTAACAGTGAGTCCACTGTTCAGCTGATCATCAATGATCTTTTTCCAATCATATTTCATGTAGCTAAACCTCCTTTTCAATTGGTAGTTACATTTTATATGATTTGTTTTATAAATATCAGTGCTATTTCATTTGACGCTTACATTTCAACCTTAGATATGAATATGAATACAAACTCTTATTATGAAGGAACAATTAATCAAAACAACGAAGCTAAAAATATCACATTGACATTAGATAGTTCTTCCAAAATCAAATTAACTGGAGATTCTTATGTATCATCATTAGAAAATAGTGATTCTACAAATAGTAATATTGACTTTAACGGATACAAACTCTACGTCAATGGTACTGCCATCAATTAAAAATCTATACTCAAACAAAAATAGAAGGGTCATATGTTATAACAAAATGACCCTTTTTAAATATTATTAATTCTGATAACCAAATAAATTCTTACACAATCAATTGATATATTATTTAACTCTATTTTATATTTATGAACAACATTTCTATTTTTTTCCACACTTTGATAATCTTAAAATAAGAATACATATCCCAAATAATATATATTACATTTCAAATTGCCATCAAAAACAATATTTACAATAAATCTATTTAGTCATTCGATTAACTTTTATAAAAATACTTGCATCCTTTAGTTTTTAAAAATACATTATTTTCCAATCTAAGTAAACTTACATTAAAAATCATAAGGATCGGATACTGTAAAATCTTTTTCCGACAATTCTTTATCATCAGGCAACCATTGCATTAAATCTCTTATTGCTTTTTCCAATGCTTCTTCTTCACTACTTCCTTCGCCATATCCTGCGTTCTCAAACCCAGTTTTATCAATATACATTAAATTGGTAATAGCAACAAAAGTTCCAGACTGTTTTTCCAAAACTTTAACTCGAAATTTCCCCCATGGTGTTTTTTTTATTTCACCTATTTCATATTCTGCAACTACCTTCTCAATTTCCGCAATATCATCTATTTTAATGTCTTTCCATGACATGTATAATCACCTCATTATCTTCCTGTTTTTCCAAAAGAAATGATATTTTTGTTATAATCCAATTCAATATATACTACATGCAACGATTATGCATGTTATAAGACTAAACCCTATACCGATTTTTATTTTCACTTGCTTATTTAAGTTCTTCATAATATTGCACCTCACTCTTTTATAGGTAGTGTCAAAAGTTGCTATATGACAACACAAATGCACTACTCTTGATTTGTTTTATTTGTTCTATTTTAATAATAATTTGTATTCTTATTTTTTTACTATTTCTCTAAAATTTGTATTAAAAAAGTGAAATATCCATGTTATAGTATTCTTTACACAAAATCTAACGAAAGGATATTTCACATGAATACTATAACACATATCTTAAATAATTTAAATTCTTTTTCTAAATCTAACTTTAAGTTTTCCAAATATATTGATTTCTTTCAGTTGATAAAGTCTATCCCTCATTCTGTTGAGTATCATCTTAATTCCTCTGATTTTATTTATCACCTTGAGCAGGTGACAACCCGTCTTTAGGAGTTCTCACTATATTTTTTAGTAATCCTTTTTTATCAAATATTATATTATGCCGATTTTATCGGCTTTTTTTGTTTTTTATCTTTTTTTATTTATTTTTTTATGTTATAATTTATATAGTGATACTAGTGATATCTATTATGGAGGTTATTTATGGCTTATTTTCTTAAAAAAACTCATCGTAACGGGCGTACCTACCTTTCTATCGTGGAAAGTTACTATTCCCCTCAAAAACGCTGTGGAGCTCACCGCACCTTTAAATCCCTCGCTTCTGTCGAATCTTGGAAAGCCAAAGGAATTGATGATCCTATCGCTCATTTCCAAAAAGAAGTCAATGCTCTTAATGATGAAATTTCTAACAGTCAGGCTCTCAAAATTTCTGAATCATCTCCTGAACTTTATTTAGGATATTTTCCTTTTGTTTCTTTACTGAATAAAATGAATATCAAAAAGTTTGTTGACTATTTCAATATTTCCAATTCTTTTGAATTTGATCTGTACGAATTGCTTTCCTCTCTTATTTTTGCCCGACTTGTGAATCCTTGCAGTAAATACAGAACTTTTCATGAAGTTATTCCTCAATTGAGAGGTGCCACTCATTTTTCTTATAATCAGCTTCTAGACGGTCTTGCATTCATGGGCAATGATTACGGCAAGTTCATCGAGATTTTTAATGAGCAGATGAAGAAAGTCTATAATATCAATACTTCAAGGACTTATTTTGATTGTACCAATTTCTATTTTGAAATCGATAAAGAAGATAATTTTAGACGAAAGGGTCCATCAAAAGAAAATAGAAAAGACCCTATTGTGAGTTTAGGGCTATTGCTTGATGCCAATCAAATCCCTATTGGCATGAAGCTGTTTCCTGGTAATGAAAGTGAAAAGCCAGTCTTAAGAGATGTGATTCAGGCTCTTAAAAAGAAAAACCAAATTTCAGGAAAAACTATACATGTAGCTGACAAGGGATTGAACTGCACTCAAAACATTGCTTTTTCTAAAGAAAATGGAGATGGCTATTTATTCTCCAAATCTGTCAAGACTCTCCCTGAAAAAGAAAAGATATGGGTATTGTTGAATAATGAAGACTGGAAAGAAATAAAAAATGATAATGGTACATTATTATACAGATATAAGTCATGCATTGACAAATTTCCTTATCATATAGAAATTGACGGGAAAAAGAAGACTATATATTTTACTGAGAAACGAGTAGTGACTTATAATCCAAAGCTTGCATCTAAAAAAAGATATGAAATCAGCAAACAGGTTGAAAAGGCAAGAAGCCTATGTTACAGTCAGGCAAAAAGAGCCGAATATGGAGATCTAGGAAAATACGTTAATTTCACTAATGAAAATGGAGAAAAAGCAAAGGCAGCAATCAATAAAGACATCATAGAAAAAGAACTTGAACTGGCAGGTTATAATTTATTGATCACATCAGAAACAAATATGAAGTCAACAGACATCTACAATACCTATCACAATTTATGGAGGATAGAAGAATCATTTAGAATAATGAAATCCGATTTGGATGCCAGACCAGTATTCCTTCAAAAAGAAAACAGTATAAAGGGACATTTTTTGATATGTTACCTGGCAGTATTATTGGAAAGAATATCCCAATTCAAAATCTTGAACAATAAATATAGTACACAGGAAATTATGAAATTTGTAAAAAGTTTTAAGATAGTCAAGGGAGAAAGTAAATATATCAACGTAACAACATCAAGCAAGTTCATAAAAGACTTTGAACAAATGACAAAATTACCGTTAACAAATTATTACTTGACAGAAAGGCAAGTAAAACAAATATTCAGGTACAAAATATAAAAAAGCAGTAGCAATCACTTAAAAGATTACTACTGTTTTTCAATGAAAGTCTCACTATATTTTAATGTTGGATACCAAAGTCAGGTACTATAACACATATCTTAAATAATTTAAATTCTTTTTCTAAATCTAACTTTAAGTTTTCCAAATATATTGATTTCTTTCAGTTGATAAAGTCTATCCCTCATTCTGTTGAGTATCATCTTAATTCCTCTGATTTTATTTATCACCTTGAGCAGGTGACAATCCATCTCGACTGGATGATTGATTTCTTTGATAAACACATCAATCCCACTCTTAAAAAAGAGTTTAAGAAATTAAAGAAATCCAATAAGAATGATCATACCATTCCTTATGCCGACTTTAAAATTGACGAGCCTCCTGTCTTCAAAAAGGAAGCACCTGTTCAGCTGAGTTTTGAAGATATTCTTAGAAATGCATTAAAGGATGGTCGTCCTATCAAGCCTGTCAACAGAAGAAACAATAATTTTGACTTTAAGGGTGTCTGCCCTTTTTGTGGTGCTCCTCATGAATATATCTATGACAACAATGGTCGCGGTCAGTTCATGTGCAAGGTATGCTGCCAGACATTCTCCCTGAAGATCTCTCTTTCCGGTGAAACGGGCATCTTCTGTCCTCATTGTGGCAAAAAGCTTGATATGAAGCACGACCGCCAGGGATATCTTGTTTTTGTATGCCCAAGCATGAAATGCCCCTATTACATCAAAAACAAAAAGCTTGTCGATGAAGGAAAGGGAGAACACCTTCTGACTTCAAGCAATCAGTACAGGCTTCGCTATCACTATCGTGACTTCAAGTTCAATCTTGACAGTCTTAAAAAGGCTGAAGAAAACATCACAACTCCTGTCAATCTTTCAAGAATTCATTTTGATCACAGAATCCTTGGATTGGCATTGACCTATTACGTCAACTATGGTCTTTCTTCAAGAAAGACTGCACTGATCATCAGGGAAGTCCATGGCTTTAAAATATCACACCAGACAGTCATCAACTATGCGACAACTGTATCACGTCTGGTCAAGCCTCTTGTTGACAGGTATCCATACAGGCTTGGCTCCATATTGTCCGGCGATGAAACCTATATTAAGATAAGAGGCAAGAATCATTACGTGTTCTTCTGGTCTGATCCCAAGACAAAGATCATCACTTCTTACACAATTTATCCCGTAAGAGATACAAAATGTGCCTGTACATCTATTTATGAGTGTCTAAGTCATTACAGTGAAATCCCAGATGACATGACTCTTATAACAGATGGGAATCCAATCTATAATGCAGCACAGGTTTTCTTTGAAATCAATGGAATCAAGTTTGACCTGCATCAGGTCATCGGTGTAAAGAATCTTGATGAGGAATCACAGAAATACAGACCTTTCAAGCAGATTGAGGAGCGCCTCAACAGGACATACAAGCAAAACTATCAGGGAACAAATGGCTATGACAGGCTTGAATGTGCAAATAGTTATATGGTCCTGTTTGTATGCTTCTTCAATTTCTTAAGAAGGCATTCAGCACTGAACTATAAGACGCCTGTTGATGACGGTCTGTTCAAAAAGGATATGCTTATGCCTGACAGATGGCTGCAACTTATCGAGTACAGCTCACAATATCACGCAGCATAGAAAGTTCACCATTTTTAAAAAAATGACGTGAGAAACGATACCCTCATTGCGCCCAAAAATGGGCTTTTTTATTGGAAAGATGGCAGTCCGTAAATTTTGGAAAAAGACAAAGAAAGATTTTCAAATAAATGCATCCTGCCAGAGTCATCGTACACTTTGTAAAGTTGCAAAGAGTAAAACTTTCATAGATTTTTGACTCTACCCTTTTATATTATCATCACAAAAACGATTTAATGTCTATATAAACATCAATTTATTTATAAAAATGTGACATACAGATTGCACAAACTCCAATAAAAAAAGGTCTATTTTTAGTGCTTGAAATCCCATTATTTTAGGATGACATACACGGTAAATAGACTTTTTAAGAATGAATGAAAAATCGAAATTATGTTGATTATATCGACACAATTTCAACGACATCCACATTGCACATTAAATTTGGTGGAGGCGAGGGGAATCGAACCCCTGTCCAAAAGCCGTCCCATATGAAACGTCTACAGCTTATCTTGTCGAATGAATTTAACTAAGCTACGATCCACAAGCAGTCTTTCACTTAGCGATTCTGTTGATTTTCGTGATATAAAGTCAGACCCTTTATACCCTTAACCTATTAGATATTTTACCAGTTCTATAACCATAGGTATGTTATAGGCTGATATTCGCTAAAGTCTAACGTCGACTAGCAAGCGAAAGATAATTGTTGTCTGTTTCCAGATATTTTTTGTTTGCAATTAACGTATGCCCACGGCTGCAGTTCCATTCAAACTGACCCCTGTCGAATCCAAGACGCCCCCATTAGTAAGCATTTTTCAATGCTCTTTCCATATCTCTTTTCGCATCTTTGGCTTTTAAATCCTGACGTTTGTCATACAATTTTTTACCTCGAGCCAAAGCAATCTCTACTTTTAATTTAGACGTATTAAAATAAAGTTTCGTTGGAACAATCGTTAAACCATTTTCTTTCACTTCTCTTTGTAATTTCTTAATTTGCTTTTTATGCAACAATAATTTTCTATTACGAAGTGGCTCATGATTAAAGATATTTCCTTGTTCATAAGGAGCAATATGCATGTTTTCAATAAATGCTTCATCATTTTTCATACGAATAAAAGCATCTTTTAAATTCACATGACCCAAACGAACAGATTTAATTTCTGTCCCTTTTAATTCTATTCCAGCTTCATATGTTTCTAAAATAAAGTAATCATGAAAAGCTTTCTTATTTTGTGTCACAATCTTCATGCATATCACATCCTTTCTATCTATGTCTTCTTGTTTGTCTTTTATTAGACTTATTTATTTTACCCTTTTTTGTTCGTTTTGTCTTTACTTTTCTATCATTAATTTTCACAATCTTCGTTTTTTCTTTCTTGACTCCATTCCTACAACTTCAAAATCAATTGTACGTTCTTTTTTATCACAAGCTACAACTCTAACTTTGACTTTATCAGATAATTTAAATATCTTACCTGTTCTTTCTCCAGTCAAGATCATTTGTTCTTCATTATAATGATAATAATCATCAGTTAAATCAGTAATATGAACCAAACCATCAATTGTATTCTGTAATTCAACAAAGAAACCAAAAGAAGTCACTGAAGAAATCATTCCTTCAAATTCTTCCCCAATATGTTTTGACATATACTCAGCCATCTTCATATCAGTCACTTCTCGTTCAATATCCACAGCCTCTTTTTCTCTTAAAGAAGATTGTTCAGCCAATTCAGGAATCACTTCTTCAAAATGAGCAGTCTGTTTATAATCCTGTTTAAATAGGAATGTACGAATTAAACGATGAACCAATAAATCCGGATAACGTCGAATTGGTGAAGTAAAATGTGTATAATACTCATCAGCCAAACCAAAATGTCCTAAACACTTAGCATCATAACGTGCTTTTTGCATACATCTTAATAATAACGTTGAGACAATGACATGTTCTTCAGTTCCTTTGGAAGCTTGAATAATTGCATTTAGTTCATTAGGAAAAACATGTTCTAATGAACCTTTAATTGTATATCCTAAAGGTTTTACAATATTGGCAAATTGTTGAAGTTTTTTCAATTTTGGTTGTTCATGAACACGATAAATAAATGGTAAATCCATCCATTTAAAATGTTCGGCAACTGTTTCATTCGCTTTCAACATAAATTCTTCAATAATTTTATCAGAAGTTCCACGTGTTCTTAATACAACATCTGTAGGTGTTCCTGTTTTATCCACAAGCACCTTGGCTTCATCCACATCAAAGTCGATAGCCCCGCGTTCATCACGTGTTTTTCTTAATAAAGTTGCTAGTTCCTGCATCAAGAAAAACAATGGAACTGCTGGTGCATATTCTTTTTGTAACTCTTGGTCACCATCTAAAATCTTATTCACATTATTATATGTCATACGATAAGAAGAATGAATCACAGATGGAATAATTTCATGGTTAACTACTTCACCATGTTTATTAATTTCCATGATACAACTAATTGTATAACGATCAGCGCGAGGATTTAATGAACAAATTCCATTAGATAGCTTATGTGGTAGCATAGGAATCACACGATCAACTAAATAAATAGACGTTCCTCTTTTAATTGCTTCTTTATCCAATGGTGAATTTTCTGACACATAATAAGACACATCTGCAATATGTACACCTAATTGATAATGTCCATTTTCTAATTTTTTCAAAGAAATAGCATCATCTAAATCTTTTGCATCATCACCATCAATTGTGACAATTAATTCAGTTCTTAAATCTCTACGATTTTTAATATCACTTGGATCAATTTCATCTTGAATATCTTCAATCTGTTCATAGACTTCCTTAGGGAATTCAATATCCACATCATGTGCATGAACAATAGATAAAATATCCACACCTGGATCATTACGATGTCCAATAATCTTTACAATATCACCTTTGATTTGTGGTTTAAAAGTTTTAATTTCCACAACAACCTTATGTCCTGGCATCGCTCCATGCATATGTGCTGAATCTACAATAATTGGTTTATCAAACTTTTGATCATCAGTTTTTACAATATAATCTTTACGTCCTCGTTTAACTTCTCCAACATATCTTAACTGTCCTCGTTTAAGAACACGTACAACACGTCCTTCTTCACGTTGTCCATGTGACTTGATTTTTTCTATCAACACCGTATCATGGTTAAGCGCATCTTTCATCTGAGAATCATGAATATAAAATTCTCTTTCTTCATCCACTTTCACAAAACCAAAACCACGTTTATTTAATTCTAAAACACCTTTATAATATTGAAGTTGATTAATTAAATAATAGTCATTAATACGACTTCTAATAATGAGTCCTTCATCTTCCATTTCATTAATCAATTTAATAAACGATACATAATCCTGTGTATCCATCATATGAAAATGTTCAGCTAATTCTTGAATCTTTCTTCTTGTATAATTACGATCAGCCAATAACTCTAATATTTCTTCTTTCATTTTTTCACCTCACTTTTAGTTTATCCAATTAATAAAAAGAGGACACATCAAAGTGCCCTAATGATTAACCCATTCTAATTAAGATTGCAAGAACAAAAAATGCAATTGCAAGTCCAATAGTTATTCGTGTTAAAACCAAATCAGCTCCACGTTCTTTTTGGTGGGCAAATAGGTTAGAGCTTTGACCTGTCAAAGCATTAACAACACCATCAGATTTTCCACTTTGTAATAGGCATACAACAATAAGAGCTACTGAAACTAAAACGAGTAAAATATTTAAAACCATTGTCGTACCTCCTTTTCTTTTTATACATTAGCATAACAATACTATCACAATCAACATAAAAATACAACACTTTTTCTTCAACATCAATAAGAGAACATCAAACAAAACATATTCTATAGCCAATTCATACAACTAATCTTGAAAAACTTCTTGAATCGCATGAATTGTTTGATTATATTTATTATCAATTTCTCCCATTAATGATAAAGCCACCTTTAAATCATCATTTCTAATGAATTAAACTTGTCTAACAAACAAATCTTCTAGTGGTTTGATTGATAGATTTGCACAAATTTCTTTTAATGTATGAGCATGACGAAAGATTTCTTCTTGATTATCATCTTTAATAGCACTCAATAGTTGATGATATGTTGGATCATCAACAAATCTTGACATCATACATTTAAATAAATTTTCGTTTCCCATCATTCTAGATAATGCATCTTCCACATCAATACCCACATCTTTTAATACCTTTTGATTCATATTTCTATCTCTTCTATACAATTATTTTTTCTTTTCTTATTGTTTCTATTCGCTTATATTTTAACAAAAAAATAGTGTTCTAACAAATATTTTACAAAATATATCATTTTCACTTCCACAATACTCTCAAACATCAAATAATAAGATTTACATATTTTTCAAGTTTTTGTATGATAATAACGGAGGTTGTCATTATGCAAAAGAAAAAACTATTAACTTTATTTCTTTCAACTTTATATTTGAGTGCTTTCACCTTTGGTGGCGGATATGTCATTGTGACATTAATGCGTAAAAAATTTGTAAGTGAATATCATTGGATTGATGAAGATGAAATGTTAGATTTAATTGCCATTGCACAATCATCACCTGGAGCTATCGCTGTCAATGGCGCTATTGTTGTTGGATACAAATTAGCTGGAATTTTAGGAATCATTATTTCTGTCATTGCGACAATAATTCCCCCATTTGTTGTCATTTCTTTATTATCATTTTGTTATGAAGCCTTTCGTACTAATCTAATAGTTTCATTAATGTTAGAAGGTATGCAAGCTGGTGTCGGCGCAGTGATTGGAGCAGTTGTTTATGAAATGGCAGCTGGGATAGTTCATGAAAATAATATTTTTTCTCTATTTATTATGTTTTTCTCATTTATTTTAACATACGTTTTTAATATCAATGTTGTTTATATTATTCTTATTTGCATTTTGATTGGACTTATAAAGACTTTCTTATTGAAAAGGAGCGTGAAATCATGATACTTTTACAACTCTTTTTAAGTTTTCTACAAATTGGAGCATTTAGTTTTGGTGGTGGATATGCTGCTATGCCTCTTATCCAAAATCAAGTTGTAGAATTACATCACTGGCTAACAATTTCAGAATTTACTGATTTAGTCACTATTTCACAAATGACACCTGGACCAATTGCGGTTAATTCAGCAACATTTGTAGGAACAAAAATTGCTGGTTTCCCTGGTGCTCTTGTTTCCACTTTGGGATGTATCTTACCATCTTGCATTATTGTTACAGTCATTGCATGGCTATACATGAAATATCGTAAAATGGAATCTTTACAATCTGTTTTAAATGTATTAAGACCGGCGGTTGTATCTTTAATTGCCAGTGCCGGTCTAACAATTATTGTATCTTCATTTTTTGGAGAATTAGGCATTTCTATAGAAACACTGAAAATTCAAATGGTTATCATTTTTTCTATATGTATGCTGTTACTTATAAAATGGAAGATGAATCCTATTTTTGTCATGATATTAGCTGGTGTTTTAAATGTCGCACAATATTTTATCACACAACCTTTTTTATAAAGAAAAGAGTTATCCTCTTTGATAACTCCAATTACACATATTGAAAAATTTTAAATAACAACGGTGCTCCAATGAGATAAAAAAATAAATTCCCTATCGCATGGAAAGTATCAAACAACAACCCAGCACTATAATAAACAATAAACAAAGGTAACCCCCTACAACAAATTGTTCTAAAGAAACAACAAAACCAAAAACATAACCCATCAACATAGAAAAAATAGCCATCACCAAAAGAGATGGCTTTTTATCTCTTCTTTTATAAATATCTACAACACATTGTGTCAATAAACAAATGGCTATCCATGCAAGTATTTGAAAAAATGTCCAAATTCCCATACCTAAATACATATTGGATACAAGTGTTGTCACAAGTGTCAGTTTAATACCAAACGCTAATCCAAAAACAATGACTGAAATAATAATAATGGAAGTCACGGGTTTAATATTAGGTAAAGCTTGTAAAGCAATACGTGAAGCAATATTAACTGCCGCTAAAATACCAATTAAACTTATTTCTTTAACTTTATCCATTTGTTGAATAGATCCACTCAACTTGATCACCATCTTTTAAAACATATGAACCTGCTCCAACACTTGGATAAGATCCATTGACTTTATACTTCCATCCTGAACGACCACCATAATCAAACTCATTGAGTCCATTAATACCTTTGACATAAACAGCTTGACCAACTCCAGAAACTTTTACTGACATATCATAATTATCAGCTAATATTTTTAGTGCATCGTAAGCACTCATACCTTCTTCAAATTCGATATAATCTTGAGCCATAACACTATCAACACCTGTAATTGTCACATTAACAGATGACACTTCTTCTATCTCTGTTTCTTCCTCTGTTTCTGTCGAATGAGATGGTGTTGTTTCTTCTTCTGAAGTTTCTGTTTTACTTGGTGAAGTTGTTTCTGTCTGTTGTGTTGTTTGGGATTCTTGTTTTTGAGTTATTGATTCCTTATCTTTTGATATAGGAGTCTGTTGAGATTTTTCAGTTTCTTGTTTACTTTCTTGTTCTGTTTTTTCTTCCTGTTCAATCACTTCTTGTTCAACAGGTGTTTTTACAACTGGCTGAGATGTTTGACTTGGTGCAAAGCAGGCATGATAAATACCTGCTCCACCAATCAAAACAAAGCATACAACAATAAAAACAAGTGTATATTTCTTTGTTTTATTCAAAATACTTTCTTCCTTTCAATAAGAGTATTCCACTTCCAATAAATAATAAACCATAACCTAATAACCATGAAGAATCATTGGTTTGAACAACATCTGCTTTCTTTGATGTTTCTTTTACAGTTTCTTGTTTTGTTTCATTTTGAGATTCTGTTTTTGGTACATCTTTTTCTTCTTCATCTACTTTTACTTCAGGCTCTTCTGTATCTTTGACTTCACCTAAAGCAAAATATTCATCTTTTGCTTTTGTATAAACAGAACCATGATAATAATATCCAACGGCTTGTACACCTTGTACAGTTGCTAATAAATTATATTGACCAATTCCTGTATACTCTGACCAAAAACTTCCATCAGTATTTTGGAAAGTCAATAAAACATCATAAGGATTATTTCCATTTTGATTATATTTTCCAGCTTTAACACCTTCACTATCATATGTTAATAATCCAGTAAGTACTGATGATTGCGTATTCGCATCAGCACCATATCCATACATATCAAACCCAGCATCATCTTTTTGATAAGATAGAATATTTGTTAAAGCTTTCTCTATTGTTGATTGATATTGTGTTTTATTAACTAAACACAATGCTTCAACTGCCCATCCTGTAACTGATAAATCTTCATAACCACCAGCATATGTAAATGAACCATTATCTTGAATCATCGAAGCTAAATAATTGGCTGCAAGTTCAAGTTTATCTGATTCAACAATGTATAAAGCATACACACAAAATATTTGATTGTTTGAACCAAAACTATTTGTTTCACTGTCAAAACGAACTGATCCATCTTCATTAATAGCTGATTCTAACAATTCAACATAATTCATACCCTGATAATTTCTTGGATCATCACCATGTAAAGTCAACGCAATAATCGCTTTCGCAACCAATGATGCTGTGTCTGTTTCAAGCAATCCTTTAGGAATCGCAATATCATCTGATTCGACTCCAACAGATTCACTCGCAATGATTTCATCCACTGATTGAAATGATTTTACACTTTCAAAATAAGATTTTGCAAGTGTATAACTTTCGTCATATGATAATGCTGATACAGGAAAAATCTGTCCTATCACCATCATCAACATGATTAATAAACTTGTAAAAATTTTCTTCATTTTGTCCTCCTCATTCCTCTAGACAAAAATAAGGTATATTACCCTAAATTGATACTAGAACGACTTTATACTCCGTAAAGTGTATTCCAAGATGTTGGCATGTATTCCGGCTCAAGTTCAACGTCTTAGCACCTTCCCAGTTTCCCAGTGGTATCTCGCTTTGACTTCCTTTCACGGCTGCGGGACAGCTCAGGATTTACACCTGCTTCCATTTTCATGAAATATTTCTATTTCCAACCAACAAATTCATAAACTTTCACGCTCCCATTATATACCAATATGAAATGAGTTTAAAGAAAAAAAGAACCTTTTAAAAGGCTCTCATTCCAACAACTATTTTTCCTATATAAACACCTATTATACAACCACCAACACTCATGAAGATATAAAGTATTGCAAGTATAAACTTTCCATTTTCGAAAAGACTTAAAGCTTCTAGTGAAAAAGTTGAAAAAGTTGTAAATCCTCCACATACTCCTGTTTTCAAAAAGAGATTGAGTTGTGAAGAAAGATAATGTTTTTCAAATAATCCCACCACCATACCAATGATAAAAGCACCTATTAAGTTTGTAATAAAAGTTAAAATAGGAAAGGAACTTTTCATAGGTAATAAACTTATAGAATATCTTAAGATTGCGCCAAGGGCACCACCTAGCCCTACCCATAAAAATTTATCCATTGTCACTCTCCATGGCTATGACACTGAATTTTTGATCTTTTTCAATTAAAGTCACGGTTGTTATATATTGTGTTGCATTTAAAATAGGATTATTCTCTTTAAAAGTAATCTGTACTTCCACATCATAATAACTATAATCCTCTAAACCAGATAAAGCTTTGTAAGATGACGTATTGGATAAAATATCATAACGTACAACTTCAGGCAAACTGACATATGATTGATTCTTTTTATAATATTCATTTTGTGCATAGGCTGTAAAATCATCTTTTTTATCAGCATAGAAATAATCTATACCTCCTATTTTACCATCTTCTTTATTAGATAAAGTATAATAATCACTTACAAAATAAGCAGCAACCAATTGTCTTTCCGTCTTTTTATCTCCACGATTAATAGCTGTTACTAACTGATTATAAATATCACTCATTAAACTTGTTTCATTTGATAATTCAACATATTCAATAGTAACTTTTTTTGTGGTACAGCTTTTTCTTCATTATTTAAGATAAATACTAATGAAAAAACAATTCCAATCACAATAATTAATATCACAGCATATCTTTTTTCGCTTTTTGAATAATCTTTTGATAAGGTTTTGTATCTTTAATAGATGGTAAGTATTCACTCTTAATAAAAATATTAAGGATTGTTAAAAATGGTTTATACTTACGATCAATCATATTTGTTGCTTCTACAAATAATTCAAATAAAAGCATCAGTGCAATAAAAAGAATGGTAGCTCCAACTTTATCAAATAAATAAAGATATGAACATAAAGAAAATAAAACTGTCACAGCATATAAAATCAAGACACTTTTGGTTTGTCCTAGTTCTAATGAAAACATTAATTTATGATGAAGATGATTACGATCAGCTTCACTAAAACTTTTATGATGAACTTTACGACGAATAATCGCAATAAAAGTATCCATAATAGGCACCATTAAAACAACAATCGGTGCTCCTAAAGTAAAGAAAGAAGAACTCTTATAACCAAATCCAAGCAAGGAAATAACTGCAATCATAAAGCCAATAAACAAAGCACCACAATCACCTAAGAAAATAGATGCTGGATGAAAATTAAAAACCAGAAAGCCTCCAATGGCACCAGCTAAAAGTAAGGAAAGTGATGATATATCACTACGGCCATAAGTCAATGATGTTAAAGATATTGTGACTAAAACAATAATTGAAATACCAGCACATAAACCATCTAAACCATCAATTAAATTAATTGCATTACTAATACCTACAATCCACAATATTGTAATCATGATTGCAAAAATATAGGACACAGAGTCTGGTAAAAAAGGTAACGAAAAGCCTTTTAAAACAATATCTCCATAAATAATGACAACCAATGCAGCAATAATTTGACCTAATAATTTTAATTTAGGGGATAAATCATGAATATCATCATAAAATCCTGTTAAAAACATAATAAATCCACCAATTAACATGGCATTAATTTGTGTATCCGTCTTTAAAAAAATCATTGTTCCTATTAAAAAACTCATATAGATGCCATATCCACCCGTTCTAGCAATCACACCTTTATGAATTGTTCTTTTATTTGTATGAGCAATAATCCCAAGTTGTTTTGATACTTTTCCTACCGTTGGAACAAGAATTAAACTCAATATGAAAGTCACAACAAATGATAAACATATCTCTAAACTCATGATTCTTGGCTCCTTTCTTATATTCTCTATCTTCTGTTATATCATAAATCTATGATTTTGCGAAGTCTTACAAGCATATATTTTTATTTGATAGCTGATTCATGACTTCTTTATGCTTAGATTTTGTAGTCTGTATTAAAATAATGATCTTCTATCTTTTTGCTTAAAATCTATAGCCAAAAGTGTTATAATGGCTTTATAAGGAGGAAAATGAATATGCACAAATTAGGTATTTCTGTATACCCTGACAAAACACCAATGGAAGAGGTATACGCATACATGGAAAAGGCTGCAAAATTAGGTTTTAGTAGAATTTTTACATGTTTTTTATCTATTCCAGATGAAGAAAGAGAAAGTTATTTAGTAGAATTTAAAGATTTTATGAAAAAGGCTCATGAGCTTGGATTTGAGGTTGCTGCTGATACAAATCCTGAAGTCTTTAAAATTATTGGAGCTACACCTGATAACTTAAAACCATTCGCTGATTTGGGACTTGATATTATTAGAATGGATGGTAACTTTGGAACACAAGGAGATATTCAATTAACACGTAATCCATATAATATTAAAATTGAATTTAATGCAAGTATGGATATGGGTGTTGAATTATTGATTAATAGAGGTGGTAACAAAGATCAAATGACAATGTGCCACAACTTCTTCCCAGAACGTTATACAGGTTTAGATTTTGATTTATTTATGGATTATAACCGTTATTGGAAAGAATTAAACTTAACAACTGCTGCTTTTGTTTCAAGCAACAATGACAATACAATTGGTCCTTGGCAAGTATTTTGTGGTTTACCAACAGTTGAAATTATGCGTGGATTACCAATTGATTTACAGGCACGTTATATGCTAGCAACTGGTGATGTGGATGATATTTTAATTGGAAACTATCCTGCTAGTGATGAAGAATTAGAGGCTTTATCTAAAGTGAATTTACAAGCTATTGAAATTAAAGTTGATGAAGCTGAAGGTATTAGTGATAACGAAAAAGCTATTATGTATGAATATGCTCCTCATTGGGATCGTTATGATCATTCTACTTTTATGTTAAGATCTTCAATGCCTAGAGTTTGGTTTAAAGAAAAGAAAAGCGTTCAAGATGGTTCAATTGCTCAAACAACTGCAATGAATGTTGAATCACAATCTATTCCATATAGAGATCCAGGTAAACCTGTCTTTACACGTGGAGATATTTTGATTGTGAATGATAATTTAGCACATTATCGTGGTGAACTTGAAATCGTCTTAACAGAAATTCCAAATGATGGTGAACGTAACCTAGTGGCTACTGTCAAACCTGAAGAACTCATGTTATTGGATTTTATTAAACCAGGTCAACATTTTAAAATTTTAAAATAGAAAATAAGGATTGAGAAGTTTTTCACTTTTCAATCCTTTTTGATTAAGGTAACTTTCTTGATTCTATTGGCGCAATCAAAACTTTTCCTGTACCACGATAAACATTGACAAGTCCTTCACCCGAGGCTGCTGAACCAGCTAACGTTTTCCCTGAACGCTCTACTTTAAATTCAAGACTGCCACTCCAAGCAATTGCCATATTGCCATCAATCTTTAAAACATCATCTTTCAATGTCACTTCAATGAGTTCTTCTTGAGGACAATCAGATTCTAAACAAACAACACCTGATCCTTCAATTCCCAAATTAAATAATCCTTCATTTCCAGCAGCAGCTGAAGATAAATTAGAACGCATGACTGTTTTATGTTTTAACGATGCATCACACGCTAAAAACAAACCATCATCTAAAACAATTGAATGATTCCATTCATCAAGATCAAGCAATAGAATATGTTTATACGTTGGTTCTAGAACAAGGACACCATCACCTGTATATTCAGGTTTAATGGCTGTTTCTCCTGTTACTTTTCCTCTCACTGCTTTTGACAATAAATCTCCAACGCCTTTTAATCCCGTTGTCGCATAAACATTACCAACCACCCATTGCATCGCTCCAGACTGTACAACTACATTAGCTTTACTGATGTCACAAATAATCTGTCTTTTGCGAATATTCATCTCATTACAAAAATAAGCTGTTTGTGCATGATGAGGCATCACACTTAAATCACGTTGATATTCAATGACTTGAAAAGGCCCTTTTTCATTAATAATCTTCACATCATTATTATTTGTAAAATTAGAAATTGTAAACATAACTGTTCCTCCTTTGTTATTATTATATCATACATTTTTATCAACTGAACTTTTTCCTGTCAGATAATCAATTTTAACATTTGGCTGAACATTATAAACAAAAACATTGAACTCAATATCCAAACCTCTATCTTCCACAGACATAGCTTCCATCAACACACCATCAGCAACCAAATTATTACCATCAAAAATAGGTGTTACACGATATAAAACATGATTGCCAGTATCTTGAACATAATTAGCAACTTCATTTTCAAAAGGTAACATTCCCTCAGTATTCATATATCTTGTACCCGTTATTAAATTTCTTTCATTGGCATTTTCACCACTTAATTGATATCCAATCAAATGACAACGATTATATAAATATTTTCCATCTACAAAATCATATTTAACCGTCTGCCAACCTGATGGTTTAATCATCCCAATACTGCCACGTTCTTTTGTTGGCATTAAATCCTCACCAATATTCGCATAAGCTACACCACAACGACCTAAAGCATCTAAAGGACTATATGTTTCAAATAATTTTGTTGTGAAATCTGATTCATCAAAATATGGTTGATTATCATTGACAATCACATAAGGTTGTCCATTGTATTCAGGAATATCTTCTAAATCACTAGCATAAGGAATATCAGTTTGATAATATTCAACACCAATATAGCCTCCAATCGCAAATACACATGCAACAACTAATTTTAATATTCTTTTTTATATTTCTTTTTCATAACTGCTCCTATCTATTTCTATCTTCCATCATATCAATTGCATTTTGTGCTTGAGCAACATCCTTTAAGTTTTCTAATATAATATATGTACGATATTGTCTTCTCCCATTGTAAATCGTATCACTAAATACAATAGTTCCATTGCCATTCTTATGAATTTTAATTTCCATAGGTGGTAAATCTTTACCATTATACATTTTTATTTTTCGACCACTTTTAATAATCAGCTTTTTATTTGTAATGACATAAAATGTTTTATTTCTTAAATAAGCTTTTTGAATCAACTTTCCAAAAGCCATATGAAAACCAACACATAAAAATGGAATCATCCATATAATCATAAAAATAGATGGTGATAAAAGAAGTGTTTTTATAAATGTTAAACAAAAACCTAACCATATAATTCCAAATAAACAAACTACTATATCATTACTCATCATCAAGTGTCCTTTTTCAGGTTTTCCACTCCATAAAATATACTCATCTTGAATTAAATAAGGTTTACAAAAATCATAAGAAACAAATTCATCCATTTCTATCACTCACCTTTCTTGGTTTATAAATTGTATCAAGTATACCATTATTTTCATGACAACTTATTAATTGTAAAGGAATTGATGAAAAACAATCTTTAAATAATAAAATACCTGAACCTAATAAGGTTGGAATAATAGAAATATGATACTCATCTATACATTGTGTTTGCATTAAAGATTGTATCATTTGAGCACCACCACATATCCATATATCCTTTCCTTCTTTTTGTTTTAACTCTTTCATCAAATCTTCTGGTTGATGTGAAACAAATTGAATAGTGTTTGTTGATTCTTCTGGATGATGTGTGACTACATAACTCTGAAAAGAATCATAAGGCCACACATCCGGTGATAATTCTGTCACAATTTGATTATATGTATTCCATCCCATAATCACAGTATCTATATTTTGAACAAATGTAGAATAAATATCTTTCGTTTCTATATTTTCATCCTGCCCAGATAACCAGTCTATCTTTCCTTGGCTATCAACAATATATCCATCCAAACTCATCGCTATAAATAAAATTACTTTTCGCATACATCCACCTCAATGTATTCAGATTATATCATGTCATATTCTTATCGTCATTTTTTTTATTATCATTTAGACAAAAAAGAAGATTGATTATAAACCAATCTTCCCTCTCTTTTATTGAGCATTAGATGCTGCGATTTTGACTTTACTGAAGTAATCAGAAATGATTTTACGAGTTACTTCATCATATTCAAAGACTTCATCATTATCATTTCCAGTTCTTGGAACATAAGCGTTGATACCTTCAAAATCACCACTTGCTAATTCATCCACAACTTCTTGATTTGCAGAAGTATAACCTACAAAGCTAGAGTTATCCATAGCTGCATCATAAGTACAAGCATAGTTAATAAATTCATGTGCTAATTCAACATTTTTAGCGTTCTTAGGAATAACCATAGCGTCACTCCATAAGTTTGTTCCTGTTTCAGGCATATAGAATCCCATGTTTTCATTTTCAGCCATAACATAAGTGGCATCACCTGAATAAATTAATCCTAAAGCTTTTCTTCCTTGAGCCATGTTATCAATGATTTCATCAGTTACAATTTCAGGTTCCATTGTTTCAACGCATTTAACTAACCAATCATAAGCTTCTTTTAATTCTTTATCATTTTTTGTATTCATTGAATAACCTAAAGCTTTTAAAGCCATCATAAATGAATCACGTTCAGAATCATATAAATAAATATCTCCTTTATATTTTGTATCAAGGAAAATATTGTAACCTTCTTTTTCTAAATCTGCTTCACTGACTTTTGTTTTGTCATAAACAATACCTACAGTTCCCCAGAAATAAGGAATAGAATATTCATTCTTTGCATCATATGGTAAACCCTTTACAGCATCAACAAGTTCATCCATACAATCTAATTTATCTTGATCTAATTTTTGAATCAAATCTTCTTGAATTAATCTTTCAATCATGTAATCACTTGGAACTAAAACATCAAATGATTCCCCATTAGCCACTTTAATATACATGGCTTCATTTGAATCAAAATAATCTACAACCACTTTAGCTCCTGTTAAATCTTCAAAACCAGAGATAAAGTTGTCTCCCATGTATTCTCCCCAGTTATAAAGATGTAATTCTTGACCTGCATAAGGTTTGTCCTCATTAGAACTTCCTCCTCCACAGGCAGTTAATGTCATCATTGTAGCGACTGCTAATAAACTAGTTAATAACTTTTTCATCTTTTTCTCCCTTCTTGATTTAATTAACGGTACTACATTGATAATCACAAGGACTATCGTTATCAATACTACTACAAGAGTAGATATTGCATTGATTGTTGGGTTCACACGTTTACTCATGGTATAAACCATGATACTTAAGTTTTTAACTCCGCCTCCTGTCACAAAATATGAGATGATAAAATCATCAAATGACATCGTAAAGGCAATTAAAGCTCCTGAAATAATTCCTGGCATAATTTGTGGAACCAAGACTTTTGTAAGTGCCTGCCAAGGTGTTGCTCCTAAATCCATCGCTGCATCAGCTAAATTAGGATCAAGCGAACGAATCTTAGGCATAACACTCAATATCACATAAGGAATACAGAAGGTAATATGTGCCAATAACATTGTCATAAAACCACGTTCAAGATGGAAAGTAATAAACAACAACATCAATCCAATAGCTGTCACAATTTCTGGATTCATAATTGGAAAATCATTTAACTGCATCATTATTTTTCTAACAATCTTACTTGATTTTGATAACCCAATGGCACTGATTGTTCCTACTAGAGTTGATACAACTGTCGCAATCACTGCCACAGTTATTGTCACATACAAGGATTCCATCATACCTCTATTTTGAAAGAGTTTTTCATACCATGTGAAACTAAAACCAGTAAAATGTGTTAATGATTTACTTTCGTTAAATGAGAAAATCACCATAAATACAATTGGTAAATAGAAGAACAAAATCGTTAAAATCATTAAAATCTTACCAAAAATTCTTTTATCCTTTTTCATGATTCTTGACTTCCTCCTCCACTATTACGTTCATCAATCTTTCTAATAGCGTACATACACACCATCATAATCACAGCCATAATCATAGAAATAGCACTACCAAAGTTCCATTCTCCAACTGTAATAAATTGATTTTCAATAACATTTCCAATGAGGAAGAATTGTCCTCCACCAAGTAACTTAGGAATAAAGAAAGAACTCACAGCTGGTAAAAATACAAGTGTAATCCCACTAACAACTCCTGATAAAGATAATGGGAATGTGACACGTAAGAATGTCTGCACTTTGTTTGCTCCTAAATCAGCACTGGCTTCTAATAAAGATTTATCCATCTTACATAAAGATGTATTAATTTGTAAAATCATAAATGGAATAAAGTTATAAACCATTCCAAGGAGCACTGAACCTTCTGTATAAAGCAGTTCCATATCTTTTAAACCAAAAATCCTAAAATTGTTTGCGCAATGCCTCCATCTGAAAGAATCCCAATCCATGCATAAGTTCTCACTAACATGTTAATCCACATTGGTAGAGTGATTGCTAAAACAAAAATATTACGTACACGATCACTACTTCTTGCGATAAAATAAGCAACTGGATAACCTAAAATCACACAGATAATTGTTGTTTTAATTGCAATTGTGAGTGAGCGCCATAAAACTAATAAAAAATCTGGGTCGGTAAAGAATTTTTTAAAATGCGCCAATGTAAAGGTAAAATTAACAATATCATTACCTTGTATTGTGAGTGAATACACAAGAATCAATAACATTGGTAATAAAATCATTAAGATAACCCATATCATATATGGCCATGCAAGTTGAGAAAAACGTTTCATTAGAATTCCATTTTCTCCATTACATGAATATCTTCAGGGAAGAATGTTAAACCGACCTCTTTACCTTCTTCCACAAAATCTGTTGTATGAATCTTTAATTCTCTACCTTCAGTTGAGAAAGTTACTTTATATGTTCCTTCTTCAATATGTTCAGGATCAAAATCATAATCAACATAAATATCAACAGATTCATCTTCATCATTTAATTTCCATCCTTGAGCATTAGCCCATGTTTTTAAATCTGTATCTAAAGCTACTGATTCATCAAGTTCATCCACTGTTTTAAAGAAGTTAAATGCCATAACCCCTTCATTCGCTTTCGTATTTTTAACAACTGGTTGATTAACAACAATAATCTTACGTTCTACAGATGTTCCTGAAGATGTTGAGAACACCACTGGATATTCTCCCACTTCTTCTTTTAAATCATATTCAATTTTACTAATTGAAATATAATCATCTGCTTCAGGATGCCATGCCTGAGCGTCTGCACGAGCAATAATTTCAGCATCATCTAAAGCCTTCACATCTTCAATGTCCACATAGAAATCATTGGCACTGATTTTTTCTTTACCATTTTCTGAAGTGACATCACGATTTCTAATGACATGCATATTCACTGTCACACTTGTTCCTGGAACAGTTTCTACCATCACTTCATAATGGACACCTTTAAATAAAACACTTAACACTTCCCCTGTCATCTTCCCTTTTTCTACATCGACAATATCAATATCTTCAGGACGAATGACAATATCCACAGGTTGTTTTTCTTTAAAACCAAAATCAACACAATCAAAAACAATATCATCAAATTTCACTTTATAATCTTCTAACATCACCCCTGGGATAATATTACTTTCTCCAATGAAATTGGCAATATATCTATTTTGTGGTTCATTATAAATTTCTTGAGGTGTTCCCACTTGTTGAATTTCCCCATCTTTCATAACCACAATCTTATCAGACATTGTTAATGCTTCTTCTTGGTCATGAGTGACATAGATAAATGTAATCCCAACTTCTTGTTGAATACGTTTTAATTCATATTGCATTTCTTTTCTTAGTTTTAAATCCAATGCCCCTAATGGTTCATCTAATAATAGAACTTTTGGTTCATTGACTAAAGCTCTCGCAATAGCCACACGTTGTTGTTGTCCTCCAGAAAGAAGTGTTACGTTTTTATTTTCATAACCTTCTAATCCTATTAACTTCAACATTTTCATAACTTTTTGTTCAATAACGTCTTTACTCATTTTTTTGATTTTTAAACCAAATGCAATATTTTGATAAACACTCATATGAGGAAATAAAGCATATTTTTGAAAAACTGTATTTAATTCTCTTTTATGTGGTGGTACTTTTTCAATGTTTTCACCATCAAAGACAACTTCTCCTTCAGTTGCATCTAAGAAACCACCTAAAATTCTTAATAATGTCGTTTTCCCACAACCACTTGGACCTAATAAAGTCACAAATTCATTTTCATAAATATCAAGGTTGACACCTTTTAAAACAATTTGTCCATCAAAATCTTTTACAATATTACGAAATTGTATTAATTTCTTTTTATCCATAATCATACTCCCTTCATTTAAAACATTGGAGGTGTTGTCACCCATAATATTTTGGCATCACTTGATCCATTATTTACAAAATAATGACTCTTTTTACCATCCATATAAAACGTTTCTTTAGCTTTTAAACGATATTTCTTAGTGCCACAAACAAGTGTCACGTTTCCTTTTAAAACATAACCAAATTCTTCACCATTATGACATTCCATTTCCTTACTTCTTTCATGTCCATGAATGGTTAATAAAATAGGTTCCATTTCATTTTTTGAGCATTAGGAATCACCCATTCAATCGTATATTCATCTTTTTCATCAACAAAAAAATCCTGTGTATGAAAAACAATTTTTTCTTCCTGATCAGATTGAAAAAACTCTGAAAGGTTGGTGCCTAGTGCCTCTAATAAATCTTCTAGTGTAGAGATACTTGGACTGGTTAAATTTCTTTCTACCTGTGAAAGAAAACCTTTTGTCAGTTCACTTCTGGAAGCTAATTCCTCCAAAGTTAAATCATTTTTTATACGCAAATCTTTAAGTTTCTTTCCAATATCCATAGCATTTCCTCCATATCACTATACTAAACTTAAAATTCAAAAAATCAAACAACTATATTATACATATTTCTCTTTTCAATGCAATAATAAATTTTATATTTTTAATAAAAAGTTCATTAATATTAAACTTTTATAATTTTTAGACAAAGAAAAAGAACTGAAAATCAGTTCTTATATAAAGCATTATAAATTTTTAAGAGATGATCATCTCTTTGTTTTGTAACTGTTAAATCTTTGCCATTATGATAATCATAGAAGCCTACTTGCGTTTTGACACCATATTCACCATTTTGATAATGTTGTTGGAGTAATGTTGGAATATCATGACTATCACATAAATCAGGCATTAAGTATTCACTAATATGATAAAAAGTATCTAAACCACCAAAATCTGCCACTTCTAAAGGACCTAAACAAGCATAACGAAAACCAAGTCCATATTTCATCACATCATCTATCCCTTCTTTAGAAACAACACCTTGTTCAACTAAAGATAAAGCTTCTCTTAATACTGCAAATTGAATACGATTGGCTGCAAAACCTAAAACATCTTTATGGACAATTACTGGTTTTTTATGAATATCAAGGCTTAATTGATAAATTGTTTGTGCGACTTCATCACTTGTATGATCACCTTTAATAATTTCAATGAGTAATATTAAATGAGAGGGATTAAACCAGTGCATCCCTATAAATCTTTCAGGTAGATGGACTGATGAAGCTAATGCATTGATAGAAATACCTGAAGTATTGGTTGCTAGTATTGTTTCATCTTTGACGAGATGAGAAATTTCTTGATAAAAAGATTGTTTAATATCTTTATTTTCAATGATACTTTCAATCACTAAGTCACAATCCTTAAAATAAGTTTTATCTGTTGTATAGGTTAAAGATTGTATCATGTCGTTAGCTTTCTTTAATGTGATTTCCTGCTGTTCAACAAGAGTTTGTATATTTTCTTTTATTTGTTTTTGAGCATGCAATAAACCTTCTTCTTTTAAATCATAGATAGTCACTTGATAATTGTATTGAACAAAGATTTGAGCCATCGAATATCCCATTGTTCCTGCTCCAGCAATGACAATATGATGAACGTCCATTATTCCACCTCCATTTCTAATAAGGCGCTTCCCAGTGTTTTGCCATGCATATCAATCGCTAGTGAACGTGTCACGCCACCACCTAATGCATCTTCCATAACAAAATTCAATGCACCAATACTTTCAATTTCATATCTAGTGATTTTACCATGAACAATATCTTGAAAATAATCTTGAAGTTTTTGAACTGTGATTTTTTCTTTTAAAAGCGGATAATCTTCTTGTTTATAAGCAATGACTGAAATAATCGAAATATTTCCTTTGTCCCCTGTTCTTGAATGAGCAATTTCTTTAAGTTTCATTTCTTATACCTCCAAATATCCTACAGTTATTTTAAAATGTTGAGATGGAATTAAAATAGATGCAATACTGATAATATCCTTAATATTTTTGGTTGCTCCACCACCACCTGATGGTCCATTCGTATATAGCGCTTCAACTTCATTGCCAACTTTTTGAGCATTTTCATTGTCTTTAACACGAGCAGCAACACGTAAACGAATTTCATGCATTGTATTTTGATTTAATTTTTGTGAAATAGAATCCATATATAGTGCATTATAACCCATATAATCATATCTGATTTCTTCATATTTTAAGCCAATCATTTCAAAGCGATGTTCCAATATTTCTTTTGCAAGTTTTGCTTTATTTAACGCATTGAAACCACCATAACTGATTTGACCTTCACCAATATAACAGTCATGATAACCAACGCTTGTCTTATAAAAGCCATTAGGCGCATGACCAGTTGCACCAGTAATTTTCACTCGATCTTTACCCACCTGTTCCACTTTCACATGTGAAAAATCAGCAATGACATCAGGTGTAAAATAATTTTGTGGATCTTGAATTTCATAAAGTGTCTGTTCCTTGACAGTTTGTTCGCTGACTAAACCACCCGTATGATTAAGCTTTGTGACAATCGCATCGCCACTTTCTTCGACTTCAATGATAGGGAAACCAAGATTCCATAATTCAGACACATCTTTATATCCTGGATCAGCATAGTACCCTCCTGTCACTTGTCCGGCACATTCAAGCAAATGTCCAATCCATGTTCCTTTTCCTAGTTTTTCATAATCATCCATTGCCCAACCAAATTCATAAACCAAAGGAGCTAACGCTAGAGAAGGATCAGCGACTCTACCAGTAATGACAATATCAGCCTGTTGATTTAACGCTTCTACAATGCCCGCAATTCCAATATAACCATTTGCTGATAGGATTTCACCATCAATATCATTTAAGGTTTTACCTGTTTCCATAACCTGATAATCCATATATTGAGATAATTTTTCTGTCATATCATCCCCTTCAACATAAGCTATTTTTAAATTCGTTAAGCCTTTAGCTTTAGCCATTTCTTGACATTTATAAGCTCCTGAACGAGGATTAGCCGCTCCCATATTTGTAATAACTTTCACCTTATGAGATTTCAAAGAATCTAAAATTTTATCGAAACGATATTCAAATAAATCATTATATCCTTTGGTTGGATCTTTTTGTTTTTCCTTCTGTGCTAAAGAGATTGTTCTTTCAGCAAGACATTCAAAAATGATATAATCAAGATTTCCTCTTTGCATTAAATCAATAGCAGGTTCAATACGATCACCTGCATAGCCAGCTCCTGAACCTATTCTCAATGTCTTCATTCTTCCACCTCCATATAATTTGTTAAAATTATATTATTTTCTTTAATATATTTTTTTATTTTTGGATGACAAAAAACATATAGTTCTTTGACTCTTTCTAATGAATATGAACTTTTTTGATAAAGTTCTAAATCACAGTAACCTGGGTGAGTCATGATTTCAATATCTTGACCTTTGTATTTATCAAGAATACGAATGAATCCTTCAATAGAAATGTTGTCCTTAACAAATTCACTGACAAAGAGATAATGACTATATCTTCTAACTGGTATACCATATTCTTCTGATAATCTCTTTGTAGCAAGATAATTATTTTTAAAATCATGCATCCCATGATGACTATCAAGATGACTTGGTAAATGACCAAATATTTCTATATATTTTTCTATTTGGGCTTTAAATTCTTGATAGACTTCATCGATGTCAAATGTATGATCAATTAACTGTGCAGGTTTGTAAAAACAACCCTTCTCATCAGTTAATGTCTTATTTTGAGTTAATGACTTCCCCAATGTAAGTGTTAAATGTACTCCAACTGCTAAATTAGGTAAATCCTTTATTAATTCTTTTCCATATTCTACATATTCCATATTACATAAAGCTGTTGTGGATCTAATAATCCCTTTTTTATGACCTTCTACAATCCCTTCAGTTACTCCCTTGGTATAACCAAAATCATCTGCATTAATAATAACTTTCATTTTTAATAAAGAGAGTGCAAATTATTCTGCACTCATTTCTTCTACATTTTCTGTTGCTAATAATTGTTTATCATATGCTTTAATAAATGGTAGTGCAATAATAACATCCAATACTAATAAAGCTGCCCAAACAAGAATTGATTTTGGATCCATAGAAGATAACCATGCTTGTAATGGTCCTGGTACTGTAAAAGGCATAGATACAAAGAATTTTCCTAAGAAGTTACTTTCCATTAAAAAGTAAACAATTGTAAAGTTAAGATTGTTGCAAATTAAGAAAGTTATTAATGTAAATGGATTTAACACTGTAGGTAAACCAAAAATTAATGGTTCATTAATATTAAAGAATGCTGGTACTGAAGCAATTTTTGCAATTGATCTTGCTTGTGATGACTTACAGAATAATAAGATTACAACTACAACAGCAAAATATGAAATCCATCCCCCATAAACACTGTTAACTGCTCCTGCAAAAATATATGGTAAGTCTTTTCCAGCAGCATAAGCTGTAGCATTTGCTGTTAAACCAACTAATGTTAATGGTCCTGTAACAACTCCTACCATGTTAGCTCCATGAACCCCAAAGAACCAGAATGTTGTCATTAAAACATTAATTAATAAAATTGAAGGAAGTGAACCTGTTGCTGAAATTAATGGTTGGAATAAAGCATAAATCAAACCAGGAATATCTGCTCCAAAGAGTTGACTTGAAAGCATATTTAAGCCAATAAATAAGACAACATTAACAACTGCTGGAATTAATAAATGAAATGGTGCAGCAACATTTGGTGGTACAGATGCTGGCATTTTAATAACAATATTCTTTTTAACAAAGAAATGATTAATTTCGACAACTGAAATAGCAACTAATATTGCTGTAAACATTCCACTTGCTCCTAAATTTGTTAAAGGGATAGCATTAACAGTTGCTTCGCCACTTACAAATCCTTGAGGAACACCTGAAACACATAAAAAAACAAGTAATGTAGAAATCAAGTTTGAAATTGGATCCATCTTATATGTTTTACATAATTGATAAGCAACTCCTAATGTTACATACACTGCAATTGCACCTATTGTAAGATTATAAGGTGTTAACAAAACACCAATATTGGCAGCAGCCCAATCACGCCATGTACATAAGAATTGAAATAATATATTTGTTGGTTGCATACTTGCACTAACTGGAGGTTGCGCTAGCAATATAGCAAACCCTCCAATAATCGTTACTGGAACTAATACTGTTAAACCATCACGTACAGCAGCAAGATGTTTTTGTTGTGAAATCTTTGTTGCTACTGGAACAACATATTTTTCTAATAATGCTTGGAACTTAGCCATAAATCCATTTTGTGTTGAATTCATAATATTGATTTCCTCCTTTTAAATATGTCATTTTGTTAACCGGTTTCATTTGACAAATATAGCGTACCACATAGTGAATGGTTTTGCAATATAAAATTTTATTTTTTGAATACTCTTTCATTTTATAAAAATTTATGTTATACTCTTCTTGGAGGTGGAAATTATGAAAGCAGGTTATAATAAATTAGATATTACGCCTAAAAATCCTGTCTATATGGCAGGTTATAATCGTCCTTATCAATCTATTGGTATTTTAGATCCTATTGAGATCAATACCATGGCATTATGTTCACAAGAAAAGCTATTCATTATTTCAATTTTAGATTCTATTATTATTGAAAATAGTGTGATAGAACCAGTAAAAAATAAGATTTGTGAGCTTTATAATATTTCACAAGATCAAGTTGTTATTGGATGTATTCATACGCATTCAGCACCGCGTATTTTAAACCTTTTTTTGAAAAGACAACGGTAGAAACGCAACTCCAAGAACAACTCATTACACAATTTATTGAATCTATTCAAAAAGCAATAGATTCAATGGTAGAAGTATCATTATCTATCAAACATACGGTTATTGACGGTATTTATGGAAACAGAAATATATTGAATGGACAGTCAGATAAAAATGCTTATATTTTAGAATTTATGAATACTCATTCAAAAGAGCTACTATTTTCTTTGATTTCTCTAGCATGTCATCCAACCCTATTAAATCAGACAAATCAAAAATTATCAGCTGATTTATTAGGACAAATTCGTTTACGTTATCAAGATACTCATAAACAACCTTGTATGATAGTTAATGGATGTTGTGGAGATGTATCAACACGTTTTTACAGAGAAAAAGCGGTGAAGAAGAATTATATCGTGTCGCTGATCTCATTTTTTCCCAGCTCATAGAAGCCAAAGACATCAATGTATCTATTTCAAATTTACAATTCTCATCTTATCAAGCCAACTATGTTTATACTGGAAAAGACGATTTTATAACACAAACCATTCCACAACTTGAACAATATGTCCAATCTCATCCTGAAAACAATGATATTCCTTACAAACAACAATTATTAAATAATTTGAAATTTAAACATGAAAAAAGTCCTATGACTTTATCATTATATAGTCATATCATTGATTTAGGTGGACTTATGTTTATTACATTACCAGGTGATATTACAGCTGTTTTTGCAAAACGTATAAGAGAAGCTTTTCAAGATAAAATCGTTATTATCATGGGATATTGTGAAAACTATTCAAATTATTTTGTTTGTGAAGAAGATTATGGTTTATACTTTGAAACATATATTTCTCGTTTGGAAAAAGGAAATGCTGATGATTTTATTGACCATACTATCTTATGTGCAAAAGAATTATGTAAGTAGACTATTTCATTTTGCGAAATAGTCTTTTTTTATTATAATAAGTCTTAGGAGATGATAAAATGAATCCTTTTGAGAAAATGGAATTAAAAAAAGAAACCTTTACAAAAAAAGAAATGATTATATATGATCTTTTACATAATGATTTAGAAATTATTTTAAGAAGTTCAGCTACTGATTTATCTAAGAACTATCATGTTTCTCAAGCAACAATTACACGTTTTTGTCAAAAACTTGGTTATGATGGTTTTAATGAATTTAAGTTTGATGTCTTTCGCTATCAAAAACAAGGAACTGATTCTAGTTTACAAAACAACAATTCTTTAGACTTGTATATTCATTTAATTCACATTATGAAACAATCTATGGATTATGAAAAGATGGAACAGCTTGCTGAAGCTATTATCCATGCTGAATCTATTTATATTTCAGGATTTCATAAAAGTTCTTTACCTGCCAAAATGCTTCAATATAATTTATTTAAATTAAATAAAAAATCATTAGTTCTACAAAATGATGAATTACATGAATTATCACAGATTATTCATAAAAATGATATTTTTATTTTCTTTACAAATAAAGGAAGTGGTTTGATTCAACTTAAATCAATGTTAAAAGATTTAAAACAAGAAATTGATTTTCAATTAGCCTTAGTCACAATGAATGATAAACTTTCTATAAAAAAATTATGTAATCATTATATTTGGTTACCTTCTTCTACGAATCAAAGCTTAGATCAATATCTTGAAAATCAGATTATTTTCTTTATATATATTGATCTTCTCACATCTGAAATAGCGAAAAGAATATAAAGGAGTTCATTATACATACATCAAATTCAATATTATGAAACAGATAAAATGCAAATTACACATCATTCCAATTACATTCGTTTTATGGAAGAAGCACGTGTTAACTTTTTACAACAAATTGGTTTTGGCTATGATAAAATGGAAAAACTTGATGTTTCTTCTCCTGTCATTAGCATTCAATGTGATTATAAAAAAGTACAACATTTCCAGATATTATTACTATTGAAACAAGAATATCTGCTTATAAAGGTACAAGATTAGAAATTGAATATATCATGAAAGTCAAAGGTGAAATTGTTTCTATTGAAAAAGTCTACATTGTTTTTTAAACAAAGATGGTAGACCTATTATTTTAAAGAAACATTTGCCTGAACTTGATCAAATTCTCAATGATTATCTTAATCAAGACAAGGAGGAATAATAATGCTTGCAGAATTATTTTATAACGATGCTTTTCAAACCTTCTTTTATTTAACATGGTTCATTTATCCTTTTATTTTTGTCTTTTCTTTAGCCTTTGGCATTAAAAATGAAGTTCAAAACAAGACTGGTTTTAACTTCGCTTTACTTGTTGCTAGTTTCTCATTACTTTTTATGTTTATCATGTTATTAATGTGTATATTAGACTATTAGAACCATAACTTTTCATTTTATAAAGTTGTAAATGACAAAAAGAGTAGCTCATCCTACTCTTTTTACTTTACCTTCACAAAAAATGAGGGGTACCCTCACTTTCTCATAATTGAAAAACTAGCCTATTAATAAGCTAGTCTTTTACAAAAATATTTTCTTCAATTGCACAGCGACACCATTTTCCATAACACTTGGACAAATTATTTCTGCTCTCTTTTTTATATTCTCAATAGCGTTACCCATAGCTATAGGATGTCCTACGGTTTCAAACATTTCAATATCATTAGGTCCATCCCCAAAACAATAACTATCATCCACGCTTAATTGAAATTCATTGATAACATCCATGATACCAGTTGCCTTAGATACATCACTGGCATAAATTTCTAAACTATGATTATCTGGATGCAGTTCATATGAAAATGTTGATAAACATGATACAAGATAATCTATTTCTTCTTGAGTCTTTGTCCATGCCTCGATTTTTACAGTTCTTTGAGCTACTTCATTTTCATCATATTCATAACATAAATTATGAAAATCAATATTACAATGAGAATAAAAGTTTAAAAGATTCTCATTTGTTTGACTCATATAACATAGCGAAGATGTTTGTAAAATATATTCAATATTTTTAGCTTTTAGTTGTTTACAAAGTTGTTTGACTTTTTGAGGATTCATATATCTGACTTCTAAATCTTGATTTTGGTATTTGACGTTGGCTCCATTAGCAAGTACATATCCATCAAAACCAATATCTTTAACATTTTGGGCAATAAAACCATAAGGTCTACCACTCGCAATAAAACATAAATGTCCTTGTTGTTGAACATTTTTAATCGCTGTTTTCACTTCATGAGTAATACCACCTAATTCAGGACAAAACAATGTTCCATCTATATCAAAAAATATAATCTTTTTTCCATTTAATCCACCCATCCAAAATGCTGACAAGCTTTATAAATCCCATCATCTTCAGCATTATCTGTTATATAAGTTGCTTTTGCTTTTAAAGGTTCAATCGCATTTCCCATTGCAATAGAAGTCCATTCATCTCTAAACATACTTAAATCATTCTTTTCATCACCAAATACCACAACATCTTCATAACTGCCACCAAAATAATCTACGATAGCTTTAATTCCAACTGATTTATCTCCTGGTTCAACAAAGAGATATTCTTTATGGAAACGACACCAAGGAAGTTCCTTTAATGTCTCAAGTTTTTCTTCTTCTGGAGAAAAACATGCAATATAAACTTTGTATATCTGATCATAGTTTCTTGGATCCAATCCCTCTTCAACAACTGTATCCATATAAATATCATGTGTAAAATCATAAAAACGATGATCCGGTGCTAAACGTCTTGTTTCATTATCAGGTGAAATTGCCCATATAAAACCCTTTTGTTGGCATTCATCTATTAAAGCTAAACATTTTTCATAGTCTAACGGTTTAATTTCTATTAACTTATTGTTGATAGTGATACCATTACCTCCATCACTCACCATATTTTTAAATCCCAATTCCTTCATATGATTCACCGCCATCGCATAACTTCTTCCTGTCGCAATAGCTACAAAATGTCCCTTTGCTTCAAGTTCTTTAATTGTTCTTTTGGCAGATTCTGGAACGTATTGATCTCCAGGTGTTCCTACTGCTAAAGTACCATCAATATCAAAGAAAAAATACTTTTTTTGACCCATCTTTATTCACCTCGTCCCCTATTTTATCAAAATTATTCAAAAATCCATCTTTTTTACAAGATAAGAAAAAGTATCACCTCAAAAGATGATACTTACTTTACTACTGTAAATACTGTGTGTTTTCTAACATCACACCGCATCCTTCAGCAACACAGTCAAGTGCGTTTTCAGCAACAAATACAGGAACACCTAAACCTTCTTCTAAGAATTTATCTAAGTTATGAAGTAATGCTCCTCCACCTGTTAAGAATACACCTTTATTAACAATATCAGCTGAAAGTTCTGGTGGTGTTTGTTCAAGAACTTGTTTTGTAGAACGTAAAATTGTCATACAACATTCTTCTAATGCTTCTTGTGTTTCTTTCGCATTTAATTGAATTGTATGAGGTAATCCAGTCACTAAGTCTCTACCTCTAACATCCATAACATCTTTTGGATCGGCTTCATAAGCACTACCAATTGTCATCTTGATTTCTTCTGCTGTACGATCCCCAATTAATAATTTATATTTATCTTTAACATATTTAATTAATTCAGCATCCATTTTATCACCAGCAATTTTTAAAGATGTACTTGTGACAATATCTCCTAATGAAAGAACAGCAATATCAGTTGTTCCCCCACCAATATCAACAACCATATTTCCTGACGGTTTAGAAATATCTAAACCAGCACCAATAGCTGCTACTTTTGGTTCTTCTTCAATATAAACACGTTTAGCCCCACATCTTAAAGCCACATCTTGAATAGCACTTTTTTCAATTGAAGTGATATTTGATGGACAACAAATTAAGATTGTTGGTCTTGAGAAAACTCCTTTTAAATTTAATTTATTAATAAAGTGAGTTAATAATATTTCAGTAATTTGAAAATCTGCGATAACCCCATCTTTTAAAGGACGAATAGCTTGAAATTTACCTGGTGTTTTTCCAAGCATATCTCTTGCTTCTTCTCCAACTGCGATAGGCTTATTTGTTTCAGTATTGATAGTCACAACAGAAGGTTCATTAACAACAATTCCTTCACCTTTTACATAAATAAGAATGTTAGCTGTTCCTAAGTCAATACCAATTTCCTTTGATAATTTCATTGAACATTCCTCCTATAAGCATTTCTATTGTATCATTTTTCCTATTAATTACAAGAAAAAATTATTACTATATCAACATAATTTTTATCTTTTATCAATCTATAACTTTTCGCATATGATAATATAATAAATGTATGAAATTTATGTGAATATTTTAAAAAAATTTAGATTCCTAAGAACCTAAATTTTATTTAATCATATCTAATGTCTGTCCAATAAACTTTTCTGGATTATATAACTGATCTTCTTTTTGAAGAATAAAATGTAAATGATTTTTCAAATCAGCTTCATAAACATTCTCTCCACTTTGACCAATGACATCTCCTTGCTTGACTTCTTGATTAAGCTCTACTGAAACTTTTGATAACGATTCATAAGTTGTAGAAATCTTATCACTATTGGTAATTGTGACAACCCATCCTAAAACTGGATCGTTTGTTTTCTTTGTGACTGTTCCACTAATTGCTGCCATCACATCAAAAGTTTCATTCTTATTGGCATAGTCAACACCTTGATTAGGACGATAAACTTCTTCAAACAAAATCAAAGATTGTTCCTGTTTTGAACTATCATCATCTTTATCATAGAAATATCTCACAATGCCAATACCATCTTTTACTGGTGATTTTAAAGTTTCAATTTTCTTTTCTTCTGTTTTTGTTTCTTGTTTCTTGTTTTCATCTACTTTAACAACAGTTTCATCTTCAAAATTCTTTGTACGTTCATCTAAGATATTTTGTACAACTCCAATACCACCTAAAAATAAAGCCAAAGCTAGTGAGATTCCTAATACTTTCTTATAATGAAAAGATCTTTTCTTCATGTTTTCACCTCAACTTAAGTATGAACAAAAGTTAAGAGTCTATACTTTCAATTTCAATATTTTGATAATAATGATGTAAAATATCTTGATAATCCTTATTTTCTAAAGCCATACCTTGTGCACCATACTGACTCATTCCTACTCCATGACCATTTCCTTGTGTTATAAAAGTATAACCTTTTGATGAAAATTGAATTTGAAAGCATGAAGATGGTAAAGATAATTTTTCTCTCACTTCTCTACCTGTATATGTTTTTTGATTAATTGTGACTTTATCAACATAGCCACTTGATGTATGTGATGTCACTTGGATTTTTGTGGAACAGTTTGGAAAATACTAGCTAATTGTTCCTTCGTAAAAGTTTTTTTCTGGTATTTTTTGGATCAACACTTGTATCCCAATGGCTATCTACTGCTTTTAAATAAGCCACTTCTCCTGTAAAATAATCTTCACTATTAACAGTCTTACCATTACAGCTTGAAAAAAACAATGCTGAAATATATTCACCCTGATAAGTCATCACTTCCCCTTTTGTTTCTTGGATAGCTTCTTCTACTTTCTTTTTATTTTGTTCATATTGCTTTCCCCAATTCTTTTTCATTTGTTGATCATCCAAATACACTTGTGAATTGGTTGTATTATCCACTTTTAAATGTCTTGATAAAACAAATGTACGACTTGCGACTGCCTGTGCCTTAAGTGCCTCCTTTTCAAAACTAACTGGCATTTCCCCAGCAATAACGCCAACAAGATATTCTTCAAGTGGAATTGAAACGACCTTATCAGACATTTGAACTTGTACTTCTTTCTCTTGTTGTTGAACATGATAATAAGAGTCTAGCCAAGTTAATGCATCCTGATAATGGAAACAACCTATAATAAATATAAGTGAGCATATAAAAAGAAGTTTTACATATATTTTTCTCATCATTGATATATATGTCAAAACTTCTTTTTAGAACTGAAAACTTAAACTTCCAAAATCTAATATAAAAGATGCAAATAAATATCCTAAAGCTATTGATGTGACAATAAAGAAAATATGAAATTCTCTTTCTTTACCTTTTCTCACATACTGATCAAAACGAAAACAACTTAAACCAATCATTGCTAGAGCAATAGAAATAATATATACAGCAATATTTACAATATGATAAACCATTCCAACACCTCTTTTTCTTTTACATTATAATCATTATTTTATATAATAACAATAGGAGGTTTATAATTATGGATTATTTTCAAATAGCAAAAACAAATTTAAAAGCATCTCGTTTAGCTTTGGGATGTATGCGTATTGCCAACAAAAGTACTGAAGAAGTTGAAGAATTAGTACAAACTGCATTAGATGCAGGCATTAATTTTTTGATCATGCTGATATTTATGGTGGTGGAAAATCAGAAACCATATTTGGTGAAGTATTAAAGAAACATCCTGAATATCGTGAAAAGATGATTATTCAAACAAAATGTGGTATAGTGTCAGGAAAACGTTATGATTTTTCTAAAGAACATATCTTACAAAGTGTACATGACTCATTAGAAAGATTACAAACTGAATATATTGATATTTTATTATTGCATCGTCCTGATGCTTTATGTGATCCAAAAGAAGTTGCTGAAGCCTTTGATGAATTATATGAAAGTGGAAAAGTCAAATATTTTGGTGTTTCTAATCATACACCTTTACAAATAGAACTTTTACAAAAATATACAAAACATCCTCTCATTATTAATCAATTACAATTGTCCATTGTTCATTCCGTTATGATTGATTCAGGAATGAACATGAATATGAAAGAATCATGGGCTCAAGATAAAGATGGTGGTGTTTTAGATTATTGTCGTTTACATGATATAACAATTCAGCCTTGGAGTGTTGTGCAGGCATCTTGGGCAGAAGGATGTTTTATTGATCATCCTCAATATGAAAAACTAAACCAAGTCATGAAAGAACTTGCTGATGAATATCATGTGACAAAGAGCGCTATTGCGATTGCTTGGTTACTTCGCCATCCAGCCTGCATGCAACCAATTATGGGGACAACTTCTCCTGTTCACTTAAAAGAAATGGTACAGGCTTGTGATGTTCATTTGACACGCCAACAATGGTATGATCTCTACCTTGCCAGTGATAAGCCTCTTCCATAGGAGAATTTATGATTATTGAATTAAAAACTTTAGATGATATTGATCCATGCCAGCTGGCATATCATGCTAATGAACAAAGTATAGGAACTTATCTGAGAAATTCATTTCCCTATCCTTATACGCTTGATCATGCCATGTCATTTATAACTCATTCTTTAGAACATCATGGTTTAGATTTTGGTATTGTCGTAGATGGAATCTGTGTTGGATGTATTGGTGGAACTTTACACAATGATATTTATGTTCATAACTGTGAACTTGGCTATTGGTTGAATCCTGCTTATACCAACCGTGGCATTATGCAACAAGCTGTTAAACTTTTTTGTAGCTATGTTTTTGAAAATTATCAAATTCATAAAATATACGGAGAAGTCTTTGTGGAAAATCAGGCATCTTGTCATGTTCTTGAGTCTAATCATTTTGTCAAAGAAGGTTATTTATGTGAACATGCCTATAAAAATTTTCAATATCATGATGTCATTATTTATAGTTTAAGGAGTACACAATGGAAATAAGAAAATCATGTCTTGATGATGTGAATCATATTATGACACTTATTCATCAAGCTCAACAGTATTTTAAAGAAAACGGTATTGATCAGTGGCAAGATGGTTATCCTCAAGCTAATGATATTATTCAGGATATTCATCAAGGAAAAAGTTATATTATAGAAGATACAAAAGTGATTGGAACAATGTACTTTGCTGTGGAGGACGATCCAACTTATCATGTCATTGATGGTGCATGGAAAACAAGCCAACAACCCTATGCAGTTATTCATCGTATTGTTGTGGATGAAAATTATAAAGGGCAAAATATGGCTCATCAATTACTGATGTTTGCTATCAAAGAATGTCAAAACAATCATATTCAAAGCATTCGTATTGATACCCATAAAGATAATTTATCTATGCAACGCTTTTTATTAAAACATGGATTTGTTGCTTGTGGTCAAATTACATTATTAAGTGGAGCAAAGCGTATTGGATTTGAAAAAATATTAGAATAAATAAAATCAACCTTCATACAGTAAAGTATGGAGGTTATTTTTATGAAATATAGAATTGATAAGCCTTATCCACTAATTGAAAAGTTACAACCTAATCCTCGATATGCCTCAATGATGTTATCTCATTTAGGTGGTTTATATTCTGAAATGAATGCTGTTAGCCTTTATTTTTATAATCATATTATTTTAAAAGATTCATGGCTTGAATTATCTGAGGCTATGGAACAAATCAGTATTGTTGAAATGCGACATTTAGATATTTTTGCTCAATTAGCCTATCAGCTTGGTGCTGATCCTCGTCTATGGGATTGTCAAAATGGTTATCTTGAATACTGGTCACCTGGTTATAATGTTTATCCCAGCCATTTACAATCGTTATTGGAAAATGCAATGATACAAGAACAACAAACAATAGATATTTATCAAAAAGAAATCAATTGTATACACAATCATACAATTCAACAAATTCTTTATCGTATTATTGAAGATGAACAATTACATCTTGAAATCTTTGAATACTTCTTAAATGAATATCAATACAAGAAAAGGCTTTAAGCCTTTTTTATTCAATAGGTTCTTGATAAAATCTCCCTGTCACACCTTCAGAATTAATCGCATTAATAAAAACTTTTGGATCTAATTTCTTGATTAAGTGTACAACATCTTTGACTTCATCAGCCCCAACAACAGTATATAACATTGTTTTATTTTCTTTTAAATAACATCCTTGTCCTTCAAATTGAGTCACACCATGATGAGTATATTCTAACAATTCTTGACCAATTGTTTCTCCTTCTTTTGTAATAATCAATAAAGTAACTTTATGATCACGACGATGTAATCTTTCTATCACTTGTGTAGAAACAAATTGAAAAATAATGGAATACATAGTTGCTTCAAATCCAAATAAGAATCCACCAACAGTTAAAATCACTGTATTAATTCCAAATACAAAATTCCATGATGGTTTCCTTAATTTATTTGATAAATACACAGCAATAAAATCAGTACCTCCACTAGATGCTCTTCCTGATAATGCAATGACTATTGCAACACCATTTAAGATACCACCAAAAACAGAAACTAATAATGGGTCATAAGTAATAGGTGTTATTGGTATTAAATCAACTAGAAAAGAATTTAAAACAATCATTAAGACAGAATAACTTGTAAACTTCTTACCAATCATTTTAAATCCAATAAATGCTGGTAAAGCATTTAATGTAATATTGATAATAGAATAGGGTACATCAATATGTAAAAAAACATTTAATGATCTTTGTGTTAATAATGATAAACCTGTAAATCCTCCTGGTATTAAATCACCAGCTCTAACAAATGATTTAATATTAATAGACATAATAATGGAAGCTACGACCACACACAAAAGTGAAGTGATATGTTTTTTCCATTCTTTTTCATTTCTTGTTTTGGCATAAACCATTTTATAGTCACTCTCCCTTAAAACCGCATTTATTATACTATTGTATAAACATAAATACAATGGTAAAAGGCATTGCCTCATGCAATACCTTTAACTTTTTAAGCGACCTTCTTGAAGGAGCCTTAATAACTCTAAATTTTGTCTGGCACTTCCTGTATAATTTTCAATACCATTTTTAATTGCTAGTTCTTTTCGTGATGCAAAAGAGGAATCAACGCCAATTTGGTCTAGTGCATCTACTAATGAATCACCACGATATGTTGGATGCGATAAATATCTTAACGTTCCAGTAATACTGGCATCATTAACCCAACCTAAGCCATTTCCTATCAAATATGGATTTCTGGCATCTTGAACAACTCTTGTGATTGTGCCATGATTCATATAAGGAACCAAAGGTACACTACTTTGGGATGAGATAAATACGTAATCAAATGTTACATGATCACCAATTTGATAATTTCGTTGTGGTGTTTCTGGTTCAGGTGTTGTTTCAGTATTGAAATTATTGTATCCACCTTTCCTAATCTCAGTTGGGAAATCTCTAAAGGCATAGTTTCTATCTACTGGTGCATTAATACCTTCGACAAAACCATTGTCTGTATATTGCCACATATCAAAGCCTTCTGCCCCTAATTCTTCAGCATAACGAGCAACCCATCTTGTATATCTTTTAAATGTTGGACCTGTCAATTTTGTTGTCCACCAATAATAAGAAGCATAGAACCCAGGAAAATAATTATTTCTAGCAAGTTCATCTGCCCAGACTCTAGCATTTCTTTCTATTTGATCATTTGTTAATCTGGCAATACTTGGATCTTCTAAATCTAAATAAACCGGATATTCCATTTTATAATCTTTGACAAGTCTCATAATATGCCTTGCTTCTGATAAAGCAGCACGTTCATCCGTTGCATAAGAATATAGATAGACACCAAAAGGAATACCTAATCTTGTACATTCATCCGCGTTACGTTTAAAAGTTGGATCATCTTGCCCTGGCACGTCTTGGCCATAGCCACAACGTAATATTGCAAAATCAATATGCTCTTTCACTAATTCCCAATTGATTTCACCTTGATAATATGAAACATCAATACCTTCTTTAACCATTCACTCACCTCCTCAAAATACAATATGTTTTTATGTCTAAAAATGCCTCCACATTTGCCATAGTTTAGAAGACTTTCTATTATATGCATTGAAATATTGAAACATACATTGTTGTTGTTTTGTTAATTTCTATGAATTGGTATTTTTTCTTATTTATTTGTGCTATAATGTTTTTTACAGGGGTGATTGAATGAAGAAATTATTGTTAGGTCTTTTAGCGTTTTGTTCTGTATTCGCAATGAGCCTCTTTCCAATAGACGTTCATGCGACTGATTTTGAAGGAAAAGAAGATAAGTATATTAAGATTTGTTCTTCTAATCTAACAAGTTCCAATAAAAAAGTTTGTCAAGAATTTAATAAATATTTAAAAGAAAAGAATCAAGATTTGAAAGAAGAAATTAAAGATACCAAAGATGAATTAAGTGAAACAAATGATAATCTTGATGCTGTTTCTAAAAAAATCGAAACTTTAAATTCTCAAATAGATGAAAAAATAAAGAAATTGATTATATGTTAAAATCAATTGAAAAGATAAAAAAAGATATTGAAAAAAGAAGAACAAATGAGAGAACGTTTGTATGTTATGCAAACGACATATAATTCTAATTGGGTTATTGATTTCTTATTTGGTTCTGATGATTTTTCAACTTTCTTCTCTCGTTTAAGTAGTGTTAATGATATTACTGCTTATGAAAAAGATTTAGTTTATGAATTAACGCAACAAAAAGAAAATTTGGATACACAACAGAAATCTTTAGAAACAGCGAGAGAAAATTTAAAATCACAAAAGAAATCTCAAGAAACATTACAAGAAAAATATTTAGAATTAAAAGCTGCTCAACAAGAAAAAATTAAAGAAAGTCAGCAAGAATCAAAAGAAGTATCTGCAGCCCAAAAGAAAATAGATGCTGCTTTATCTGAATTAATCTCTCGTGCACCTAGTGGTGGTGGCGGTGGTGGATCATACGTACCTGGTGATTCATCTGTTGGAAATGCGATTGCTCAAAAAGCTCTCACAAGAAGAGGTTGTCGTTACTGGTGGGGAGCAAATGGTCCTAATTACTTTGATTGTTCTGGTTTAGTTTACTGGGCACATAATCAAGCTGGTGTAAGTTTAGGTAGAACAACTGCTGCTGGATATGCAGGTAGTGGCAAATCTATTTCTCGTTCTCAATTACAACCAGGTGATGTCATTACATTTAGTTATGGTAGTGGTGTTGCTCATATAGGTATCTATATCGGTGGTGGAAGTTTTGTTCATGCATCAGGTCAAGGTTCAGGTACAGTTGGACAATATGCTGATCAATGTGTAAAAACTGCTCCATTATCTGGATATTGGGAAAGATATGTTTATAATTATAGAAGATTATATTAAAAGAAATCTGTATGAAATTTATATTTCATACAGATTTTTATCATCTTAAAATATTGCTTAATGCAATTTTATATTTTTTCATCATATTATAATATTTTCTTTTTAGAAAAGAAAAAGACATATTTTGAAATGAAATAGTATCATAAGATTATTCTTATAATAATTTCATTCCATCCTATGTCTTTTAATCTTGAGGCTATGAAATTATTTTATTCATCACAATAACAAGTACAGCTCCAACAACTAAACTTATGATCAAACTCAAAAGAAAATATAATGGTTCATTAATAAGAAAAACTGTCCATATACCTCCATGTGGAAACATTTGTCCACATCCAAAATACATTGTTAATGCTCCTGCAATTCCTGATGCGATAATACATGGATAATGAACTGTATGTTTGTATTCTTGCATATAAGGTATTGCAACTTCACTAACAAAACATAACCCTTGAAATAAGCATGACCATTTTTGTTTTCTTTGTTCTGGTGTAAAGATATGCGTGATTAACATAATAAGCCAAATAATTAAAGGTGGTAACATTCCTGCAATCATGACTGCTGACATCATATCATATCTTCCAATAAAGATACCAATGATTCCTATTGTATAAGCTGTTTTATTAATAGGGCCACCTAAATCAACTGACATCATCATTCCCAAAATTGCACCAACAACTATCAATCTTATACTATCAAATTCTTGTAAAAACAATCCTGTATATTGGGCATAATATGGTGCAGTTGTATAAATAATAACTCCCATAATATATATTCCTATTAATGGTAATAAAAGATTAGGTGATAAACTTTGTAAATCTTTTGGTATAAATCTAAAGAGATAATTTAAACCTAAAACAAGATACCCAACAATAAATCCTATCAAAATCCCTTCAATGACATTTCCTTGCACCCCAACAGCAATTGTTGTTGAAATGAGTGATATTATAAACGCTGGTTTTCCAGCAATACTATCACCAATAAATGCACTCATAATTGGAACAGCAAGACTCTGTGCTATTGTTGCTATATAATAGAGTAATGGTAAATAGATATGTTCAATATTATGCTTTTGAATATAAGGTAATAAACTCATAAATATTCCTGAAATCATGAGAATTGGTATAATTTGTGATATACCGCTCATTAAATGTTGATATATTCTTCTGATTCCTTTTTCATTGCTTTTTGATATGCTTTCTACTGCTTGGTATTTTTTTATATCAGATTGTAAAGCCTTTTGAATCAACTCTTCTGTATCATAAATCGCTTTTGAAACTGAAACTTGAATAAGTGGCTTATTATGGAATCTTTCCATTGCAACTTTCTTATCAGCAGCAACAATAACACAACGGGCTTTTTCAATATCTTCATTTGTCAATTGATTTTGAATACCACTTGCTCCATTGGTTTCTACCTTTATAGAAACATTTAATTCTTTAGCTTTTTCAATTAATGCTTTTTCAGCCATATATGTATGAGCAATTCCTGTTGGACAAGCTGTCACTGCTACAATATCATATTGCTCTTCTTGAACATCTGATGTTTCATTCTCTTGAAACTGTGCAAATAATATATCAAGAAATTCTTTTTGACTTGATGAATAAATCAATTTTTCTACAACATCCTTTTCCATAAGAATTTGGCAAAGTTGAGCTAGAATATCTAAATGTTGAGATTGATTTTCTTGAGGTACAGCGATCATAAACAAAAGATGCACAGGTTTTTGATCTAGTGTATTAAATTCAATTCCTTCTTGGCTTATCATTGCAACTAATGATGGATATAAAACAGTTGGAGATTGTGCATGAGGTATTGCAATAAAATTTCCTATTCCGGTAGTGAAAGATTTTTCTCTTTCTAAAACTGCCTGATAGAAAACTTCCTGATCTTGTATATGCCCACATTGATAATGTTTTTCTACCATTTCTTTGATAGCCTCATCTTTACTATGTGAGTGAGAATCAAGAATAATACTTTCTTCATTTAGTAAATCTTTAATATTCATATTCAACCTCTTGAATATTTTCTAACAATGCATCAACTTCTTCTTTGGCTGCTAAATTGTGTGAAAATGCGCTTGCACTCCCTGTAGCAATACCCATCTTAAACGCCTGAACAAAGTCTCTTGTTTTTTCATATCCTGCAATAAAACCAGCGACCATTGAATCCCCTGCTCCAACTGAATTTTTCACTTCACCTTTTGGTGCTTCGCTAAAATATACTTTTCCATTTTCACAGATAAACAAAGCACCATCACCTGCCATTGATATTAATACATTCTTTGCACCCATTTGTTGAAGCTTTTTTGCATAATGAACAATATCTTTTTGATCAAAAAGTTTCACGTGAAACATTTCAGATAATTCATGATTGTTTGGTTTGATAAGAAACGGTTTATATTCTAATACATTCATTAATAAATTACCTGTTGCATCAACAACAATCTCTATCCCTTGATTCAGTAATTCTTTCATAATTCTCGCATAAATATCATTCGATACACATTTTGGAATACTACCAGATAAAACTAAAATATCCCCTGTTTTTAATTCCTTTAATTTTTCTAATAATGCATGAATATGATCCTCACTAATAAATGGACCATTTCCATTAACTTCACTTTCCTGAACACTTTTCAATTTAAAATTAATTCGTGAATAACCATTTTGAACATCAATAAAATCTGTCTGTATACCTTTGTGCTGTACTCGCTCTTGAATTTCCTGACCTGTAAATCCAGCAATAAATCCTAATGCACGACTTTCTATTCCTAAATTCTTTAGAACGACTGATACATTAATACCTTTACCACCAGCTAGAATATATTCATGTTTGGCACGATTGACTTCTCCTAACTGAAACTGTTCAACTTCAACCATATAATCAATAGATGGATTAAATGTTATTGTATAAATCATAAGTTTCCCTCCTACTCATTTTATTATACATTAAAATACAAAAAAAGAATATATTTCTATATTCATTTTTTATGATATTCATTATATACAATATTTTTTGATAATCCTCTTACTTTCGCAACTTCTTTAATTGCATCTTTTGTAGACATACCCTTTTCAATGTATTCTTCTACATGTTCATTTATACTTTGATCAAAGACAACAACATCATCAGTCATTTCTTCATGACTTCCCTCAACAACAATAACCATTTCACCTTTCATATCATCTATCACTGATAACATTTCTTCAATTGTTCCTCGATTAATTTCTTCATGCTTTTTGGTAAGTTCCCTACATAAAGCAATCGAGCGATTTCCCATAATTTCTAGCATAAGTTTTAATGTCTTTTTGATACGATGTGGTGCTTCGTAGAAAACAATCGTTTCTTGATATTTTTTTAACTTTTCCAGTTCTTTCTTTTTGGTTTTATCATTTCTATCTAAAAAACCATAAAACATAAATGGTTGAGGGGCAATTCCAGAAACAACCAAAGCATCTAAACAGGCATTTGCACCAGATATTGGTACAACGTTAAAGCCTTCCTTGATAACTTCTTTTACTAATTCATACCCTGGATCACTAATAGCTGGATAACCAGCATCACTCACTAATGCAATATCCATTCCATCTTTTAAATCACTAATAATCTTTGGTATCGCAATACTTAAATTATGTTCATGATGTGAAATCAGTTTTGTTGAAATTTCAAAATGGTTTAATAATTTAATTGTATTACGCGTATCCTCAGCTGCAATATAATCAACATCTTGAAGAGTCTGTACAGCACGATAAGTCATCTCATTTAGATTTCCTATCGGTGTAGCCACAACATATAATGTAGGCTTTTGGTTTTCAAAACTTTTCTGTCTATTCATGAATATCTTCTCCAAACATTTTTCTAACTTCATTTGAGTAGCTACCATCATCATTATGTGCATATAATGGTGCTTCTATTTTTAATCCTTTGTTCCCTTTATACATACCTTCAATTAAAAAGATATGAGATTCTTTTCCAACTTTTGGATAAACAAAACGAATACGTTTCGGTTCAATATCATATTTTTGCATCATATTAATAATTTCAATCATACGATCTGGTCTATGAACCATCGCAAATCTTCCTTTATTATCAAGTATTCTTGCAGCCGATTGAATAATTTCTTCTAAATTAATTTTAATTTCATGGCGAGCAATCATTAAATATTCATTATCATTCAAATGACTTCTTTCATCCACTCTAAAAAAGGAGGATTACAAACGACAAGTTTAACTTTATTTGCATCTTTAACATATTCTTTAATATCATTATGAATAATTTCAATTTGACTCTCCAAATGATTAAGTTCAACATTTTTCAAAGCCAATTCAACTGCTTCTTCTTGTATCTCAATCCCTTTAATTTTTTTATCAGTTCTTCGACTTAATAAAAGAGGTATTGCGGCATTATTCGTTCCAAAATCAATAATTTCATCTAAATCTTTATTTATTGTACAAAAGTGAGCTAATAAAACAGTATCCAAAGAAAAGTTGAACATATCTTTTCTTTGGATAATCTTCATATTTTCATATGCTAATAAATAATTAGTGACTTCTTGGTTCATGTTTATGCTCTCTTTGTGGTAATATTTGGACTTCATCTAAGGAAACAAATGAGATATTACCATCATGTTCAATTTTCACTAAATCACTAATGACATTTAAGCCAGTCACTTTTACAATCTTATTGTCATACTTCACTTTAGAACCAATCTTAGGAAATCTTTGTTTTTCTAATGTATATGTATCATCTTCATATTTTAAACAACATAATAAACGACCACAAGCACCTGAAATTTTATCTATATTAATTGCCAACATCTGATTCTTTGCCATATTAATTGATACACCATCAAATTCGCCTAAAAAAGATGAACAACATAATGGTAATCCACATGATCCTAGACCACCAACAATCTTAGATTTATCACGTGGACCAATCTGTCTTAATTCAATACGACATTTAAATACACTTGCTAATTCTTTTAATAATTCTCTAAAATCCACTCGTGTTTCTGATGTATACATAAAAATCACTTTAGAAGCATCAAGTGTATATTCACAACTTACCAAATGCATATCCAAATCATATTCTTTCACAATATCTTTACAAATTTCCAATGACTTTTCAGCTTTTGTCTCATTGTAAGCATATAATTCCAAGTCAGCACGATTGGCTTTTCTTTTTACTTTTTTCAACTCTGTATCAAGATTAAATTCGCAAATATCTTTTAAATCTGATACAAGTTCACCCAATTCAAGTCCTCTTATTGTTTCTACAACAACCTTGTCACCTTTATGTAAATCTATATCGGTAGAAAAATAATAAGACTTACCACTTTTATTAAAACGTATAAGAGCTAATCTTTCTTCCATATTTTCTCCTTTCTAAATTCTATACATCATACTATCCATTAATAACATCACATTTGCATTAGTGCTTAATAGATATTCAGTATTTAAAATTAAATCAATTTTATGAATAATATTTTCTTCTTGTTCATCTATTCTTTCATATAGACTCTTAAAAGACGGATAAGTCAGATTCATAGAATGTTTCACGTGAAACAAATCTCTCAATGCCAAAACAAGCATATTAAGAAAAAACTGAATACTTTGCTTATCACTAAATTCTTTTAATAAATGTGTCTGTACATTAATAATGAGATTATCTCGATGAAAATATAAATCATCCATAAAATGATAAACTTCATTTTTTAATTTATCAAATGTTTCAGATTCAATATAGTCTTGACATTCTTCATAGCTTGTAAATAACTCTGAAAGTATATTTATATCATCTTCAGCAATATCTTCTTTTTTAATTCTTCTCTTAATGTTTTTTGAGAAGCAGGTAAAAGTTGAATAACCTGACATCTTGATTGAATTGTTGGTAAAACTCTATTTAAGTTTTGACAAGTAAATATAGCGTAAACCCCAGCTGTTGGTTCTTCCAACATCTTTAATAAACTATTCATAGCTTCAATTGTAGAATTTTCAATATTTTCCATCAAATAGATTTTTGCTTTACCTTCCAAAGCTGATTTAGAAAACTGGTCTTGAATATATTCGATTTGTGGTTTCTTAATTGTTTCCTCTTGCCCATTACAATATATAAAATCCCCATATTTATGTTCATCAATACGACGACATTCATTACATGTATCACAAGCAAGGACATTATTTTCACAGACCAAACTTTTCGCAATAAAATGAGCCGGTTGTCTTGCATTTTTTCCTACCAATAAAAAAGCATGAGGAATCTTTTGTTTTTTAAAACTTTGCAAAAGGACTTGATATAAAATAGGTTGTTGTTGCTTTAAGATATCTTTATAAATCATAGAATCTCATGAATCTTTGATAAGACTTGAACAAAAACATGTTCAATATCTAAAGATGCATCAATCTTCACAATACGTTCAGGAAATTTATCACATAAACTTATATATCCCTGATAAACTTTTTGATGAAACTCTATATTTTCTAAATCTAACCTATTAACTTCTCGATCCTTATTCGTATAAACACGTTTTAATCCATCTTCTGGTAATATATCAAAGAAAATTGTACGTTTAGGTAAAATATTTTCAGTCGCAAATAAATTCATTTGATAGACTTCATCAACACCTATGCCTCGACCTATACCTTGATAAACCATTGAACTATCGACAAAACGATCGCAAATAACAATAGCTCCTTGTTCTAAAGCTGGAATCACTTTTTCAACCAAATGTTGACGACGACTTGCAGCATATAATAAAGCTTCAGTTTTTCGATCCATATTGGTATGTTTAACATCATGAATAATATCACGAATTTTTTCTGCAATTTCAACACCACCAGGTTCTCTTGTTAAAACAACCTGATATCCTTCTTGTGTAAGTGCTTCTTTAATCATAGCAGCAATAGTTGTTTTTCCACTTCCTTCGCCACCTTCAAAAGTAATAAAAACACCTGACATCTTAACACCTCATTTCTTTTACTATTATATAAAAAATTAGCTCAAAGATAAAGTTTTATTTCTTGGCAATTAAAGAACAATATTTAAAACAACACATAATATAAAACCAAATATATCAAACACAGAAATCATCACAATATTAAAAATATTTAATGATAGTGTTATTTGTGTAATCCCACTAAAACTATTAAAAATAAAAATAGATATTGTTGCTAGAAGCAACCTTGTAAAAATACGTGTTATTTTCAAGAAAAAATCACCTCATTACAATATATGAGATGATCATAATTTCTTTCTACCTTCCAGTGATTTTAATAATGTTAATTCATCAGCATAATCAAGATTACTTCCAATTGGCAACCCATTAGCAATTCTTGATGCTGGTATATTTTCTTTAGTTAAAAGTTTCGCTAAAAATAAAGCAGTTGTTTCACCATCACGCGTTGGGTTTGTTGCAATAATAACTTCTTTAATATTGTCATTTAAACGTTCAAATAATGGCTGAATATTTAAATCATCAATTGTCTTACCATCCATAATAGAAATCGTACCATGTAAGACATGATATAAACCATGATATTCTTTTAGCTTTTCCATCGCAAAAACATCTTTTGGCGATTCAACAACACAGATTGTTGTCTGATCTCGAGAAGAATCTTGACAAATTTCACATATGTCGCCTTCACATATATGTCCACATTTTTTACAATAATGAATACGATTTTTTAAGTTCAATAAAGCTTCAGAAAATCTTTCAACCTGTTGTAAGTCCATTGACAAAACATGATACACAAGTCGTTCTGCCCCTTTTGTTCCAATGCCTGGTAACATTTTAAAACAATCAACAAGTTCTTCAAAACTATGTGGATAGTCCATTATAGAAATGCAGATACATCAACACCATTAGTCACTTTATTTAATGTATCTTCCCTTTCTTTAGAAACTTTTTCAATTGACTGATTAATTGTAGCCATTAATAAAGCTTCCATATTTTCTTGATCTTCTTGAAGTAAAGAACTAGTAATATGTAATTCACTAATAGAAAGATTACCTTTCATCTTTCCAACAATAAGATCATCTTGACTTTTAAATTCAAATTCTTTTCCATCAAATTCTTTCTTTGCTTTATTAACCTTACGTTGCATTTGTTGTGCTTGTTGTAATAAATTTCCAAAATTCATAATTAATCCTCCTTAAATTCCACTATATCTTCACCAAATAGCTCAATAGCAAAAGCTTGGGCTTCTGTCATGTCTACATGGTCTAAATCATGACTATCAATATGTTTTAAAGTTAGTTCATGAGGTTCAGGTAATTGGCCTTTTCGTTTTAACTCAATGAAATGACTTCGCATTTTAATCCATTCATCTTGCTGAATAGCAATAAAACGATACTCATTGCCTAAAACTTCCTGTAAAAATTGACTCAATTGTTTATAATTCTTGTAATAGTTGACAGCGTTTACTGATGGCTGATATTCAAAGGAAATAATTAAACCTCCTTCACAAGCAGCAACAGCTGTTCCATCACAAAGCATACCTGCACTTTTTGCCATATTTAAATTGGCTAGATATCTTTTAATAATTGGCCATCTTTCCTGTATACTTTCCAATATCGTTCTTTTCGCTTGAACAAGAATATTCATAATATCAGCTTCATCGACACGAATGTCATTATCAACCTGTGGTTCAATCTCTTGTTTTTGTTCAAATTCAAAGGTTGGAATATCTTCAACAACCTCTTGAATAACTGGTTGTTCTTCAATAACCTCTTCTATCATATCTTCGCCAACTGAATCATCAATAATCTCATCATATTCATCATCCATCTCTGGTTGGCATTCATTCACTTGTACAACTGGTTGTTGTGGGACTTTGACTGTTTCAACATGAACAACTCTCTCATCTTGAACCTGATTACACATTTTTAAGATAGCAAGTTCAAAATATACAGATGGATTAATAACTTTCGCATATTTTTCACTCGCATCCATAAGTATATCAATAAAGTTCAAAGCTTCTTCGCATCCCATATAAGGAACAATCAAATCAAGATAATACTTAGATAAAACAAATAAGATAGATTCATCTTGTGTATTACGGTAAATTACAATATCTTTTAAAATATCAACAAGATCTAGCGTTAATCTTTTAATATCAATCCCATTCATCTTCATATCATCTAATGTAGATAAAGCCTTTTTCATATCTTTAGAAAGAATAGTTTTAATAAAATCAATCTTATTTTCTAAAGATACAATACCATAAATCTGATTGACATCTTGAACAGTTAAATGTTGATCATTAAAAGCTAAACATTGTTCTAAGATAGATAAAGCATCACGCATACCTCCATCAGCCAATTTTGCAATCAATTCTAATGCTTCACGATCACATTGATAATGTTCTTCCTTAATAATATCTTCCATTCTTGAAACAATATCATGAACACTTAATTTCGTAAAATCAAATCTTTGGCATCTTGAAATAATCGTTGGTAAGATTTTATGAGGTTCCGTTGTCGCAAAAATAAAGATGACATGAGTTGGTGGCTCTTCTAATGTTTTCAATAAAGCATTAGAAGCACCTGGTGACATCATATGAAATTCATCAATAATATAAACTTTATATTTCCCCTGTGTTGGTGCATACTTAACTTTTTCAATTAAATTACGTACTTCATCAACACCATTATTACTTGCTGCATCAATTTCAATGACATCAGGATGTGTCCCAAGTGTAATCTGTTGACAATTTTCACACTGATCACATGGCTTAGGACTACCCGTACAGTTTACAGCTTTGGCTAATAACTTGGCAATCGTTGTTTTCCCAGTTCCTCTAGGTCCACAAAACAAATAAGCATGAGCAATCTTATTTTCATACACAGCATGTTTTAATGTTGTAATAATATGTTCCTGTCCGGCAACATCTTCAAATCTTTGCGGACGGTAAACACGATATAATGTTTTATATGCCACACATATCAACTCCTTATACTGTCACATTATAACATAAAAAAAGGTACCTTTCGATACCTAATTATTATCACTGATTAACATTAAAATATCAAGGAAGATATTCACAAAATCAAGATAAAGCTCTAAAGCACAAATTAATGCTAAACCTTCCCTTTGTTCTTCTAATGATTGTTGATACATCGTTGAAATGTTTTTAAGATCATAAAGTGTTAATCCAGTAAAAACACCTAAATCAATAAGAACAATAATATAATAGAGAACAGGTGCATGAATAAACATTAAAATGATATATCCAATAATTAAGATTGGTAAAAATGATACACATACTTTCGCTACAAATGAGAAATTAGAACTTGTATATTTAGTAATGGTATATAATAATCCAAAATAAGCACAAGTTAATGCAAATGCTAATGCAGTTACATAAATTGATACACTCGATAAAACAAATGAAAAGACAACACCATTCATCATTGAATATAAGATAAAATATTTTTTTGCTGAAGAATAAGAAACTTCATTGCCACTATCTTCTAATTTTTTAGCAATACGCCAAACAAATAATAATTCAACAATAACAGATATAAATAAGATAGGAAGATAAAATGAGGCAATAATACGAATAATACCTGATAAAATAACAATAAATGATGTGATTGCTGTTATAGCGACACCAATACAAACCCATTTTATCACTTTTGCTAAAAAGTTTTCATAATTCATTTGTTCTGTTAACATTCTTTGATCCATAGACTTCACCTCTACTTTTAGTATATCACAACTTTATCTATACATGACAAAATTCGCATATCAATTTTAAAAATGTCTTTTTGTTTTAAAATATTGAGAGAGTAATGAAGAACATTCCTGTTCTAATACACCCGCTATCACAACCGGATGATGATTAAACTCATGACTTTCTAGAAAGTTTGACAAACCATGCCAACGTTGACCTTTTGCTCCAAAAACAACTTTTGCAATACGACTTTGAATAATGGCACCACTACACATAATACAAGGCTCTAAAGTTGAATAAAGGACACAATCATCTAAATGCCACGTCCCATGTTTCTCACAAGCTTTTCTAATAGCTATCATTTCAGCGTGGGCTGTTACATCATGACATGATTCTTTTTGATTATATCCTAATGCTATGATTTCACCATCTTTAACAATAATTGCTCCAATGGGCACTTCATCAATATCTCTAGCCAAACAAGCTTGATTGTAAGCTACTTGCATATATTCTTCATCACTCATTATTCTCACTCCTTAGAAAAAGCCACTACACATAGACGGACATTCTTAATGCTGCTACCTTCCGGTCCTGACATGGTTCGAAGCCGCCTATTGTAATGGCAAGAAATATTATAGCATATTTCTTCTACAAATCAATAGAAATTTCTATTTCCCAATAAATCCGTTATTACCTTTATAAAATTTTAACTTTTGATGATAATCTAAATAATCTTGATTCCATTGCTGATAATCTTGATGTGTACGATAATCTTTCAAAGAATATTGATTTTTTAAATACTCACCTAAATAATGAGTGACTTTCTGTGCTCCAAAATCATTTAAATGATTCCCACCATCTCTAGTATCATTTGTCCAATCAAAATCAATTTCATCCAATAACATATTAAAATCCAAGAACTGTAATTGATATTGATCAGCTATTTTTTGTATCTTTTTATGTTTATCAAAAGTCCAAGTATTAGCTGTTGGACAACACATCAATAAGACCTGTGAACCATTGTTTTTAGCATATTTTATAAATTGATCAAGGTAATATTGTGTTGTATAAGTTAAAGAACTTTTCTTTTTATTTTTTAGATAAGATTTACCACCTTTATAAGATAGAATATTATTATAATATTTATATCCTTTGGTTAATATCTTTTGATTATATTCTTTTGCTTTTATAAAATCATCTTCTTGAATAGTTTTCCATCGACTATGATAATCAAAAATTGGAAATGTTTCTTTAAGCATTTCAGATATACTTGTATCTAAATCATCTATATCACTCTTTGTAAATAATTCATCAACTTCTAAAATAATTAATTTTGGTTTTTGATTTTGATAAGCTTGTTTCAATAAAGAATAAGCTTCTACAATTTTTTGACTTGGTTCGGCACAGACATAAGAAGGAATCCCTTGTTCATGCCATAATTGTAAAGGATTCATACCATTATATAAATCACTATTACCAATCGCAATAATATCTAAAGAATTCTTTTTCTCACCATAGAATCCTCTCGCATTTTCATATTTGATACCTGCTTCTTTACTATTTTGTTTAGGTACAAAAATTTGTGAGGAAAGATGTAATAAAGTGATTACAAGACTTAAAAAAACAACTATTTTTAAAATATTCTTCATATTTTGTTTATTCATCATCATTCCTCCTAAAACTGTGCATAAATGAAGCTTACAATATCATATCCTCGTCCATAAGCACCAAATATCACAACAATCATAAAAGCAGTTAAATAAAATGTCCAACGTGGTATAATATGCATTTTAGCAATACGCTCTCTAATATGAATATTCTTTTCTTTACCAAGACTCACAACAAAAACAATCAATACCCCAATTATCACAATCAATATATCTTTAATAGCTAAGCCCATATATCCAATCTCCATTGAACCTTGGAAACATGAAATCAACATATGCCAGGCACTTGATAAACTATCAGCTCTAAAAATAAGCATACCAATATGAACAATCAAAATGGTTCTCATGATTTGAAATAAATGAAAGATAAATTGATTATTGGAAAGATGGAAGAAACTTTTTATTTTCATAAAAACAGGTTCCAAATACATTCCTAACATCATCAAAATATAATAATACATTCCATACATGACGTATTTCATGCTTGCCCCATGCCACAAACCATTACATAGCCAAACAAAAAACAATGCTGTTGAAGCTGGTAATAGTTTATTGATATAATCATTTCCATATTTTTTAACTAACTGACTCCACTTTTTAAATGGAGCTGATAAAGATACACTATAAAATACATAATCTCTTAACCATGAACCTAAAGTAATATGCCATCTTTGCCAAAACTCATTAATACTTTTTGCAAAAAAAGGTTGCCTAAAATTATCTGGTAACTGAATACTAAATAATTGAGCGCTTCCTCTGACAATATCCATGCATCCAGAAAACTCTGTATATAATTGAATCGTATAAAAGATAATCGCAATAATCACACTTAAACCTGAAAACTTTGTATAATCATCAAAAACATAATTCACTAACATATTGGCTCTATCAGCAATCACAATCTTTTTAAACATACCCCATAAAATCAATTGTGCTCCAAAAGTAAGATTCTCATAATTAAAATCATGTCCTTCATACAACTGATATGCCACTTCGTTATATCTTGTAATAGGACCTTCTACAATTGTTGGAAAAAACGCTAAATATAAAGCCACTCTTGTAAAACATTCATCACTATGATATTTACCTCGATATACATCAACAATATAGCTAATTGCCTGTAATGTATAAAAAGAAATACCTAATGGTAAAAATAATTTAACAAGTGGAATAGATATTTGAAAATGTTCTAGAATACTGATATTTAAGATATCTATTAAGAAGTTTGAATATTTTAAAAATATCAGTAATCCTAGATTAATGATAAGCATTAATACAACAACAATTTTCTTTTGACATACTATTCTTTCTTTCAATTCTTTTCTTTGTTGTCGATCTAAAGATTTTTTCATTGTTATAAATAAATCATTGATTCTATCCAACCTCAAAGCACCAATATAAATAGAAACAGTCGTTAATAATATGAATACAATCATCCATACACGACTAGCAAGAATATAATAAAGATAACTTGCTGATAATAAAACTAACCATTTATACTTTTTAGGAAACACAGTATAAAGTAAAAATGTGCTTCCTAAAAAGAGTAGTAAATAAATATATGATGTATATGCCATTAATTATCTTCCTGTAAACGTGTAATGAGTTGGTAAATTGTTTCTACAGATTGAAAGTTTTCAGGTAATATATCTAATGGTGTAATTTCAATATCAAATTCATCATTTAATTCCACTATTAAATTCATTACATCTAAAGAATCTAATATTCTATCATCAATTAAATTCTTTTCATTTTCAAAATCAACTCCAGGTTTTAAATCTTTTAATATATTTAATAATTCATCCATTTACTTTTCCTCCTCATAATAATGATTTTTTAACCATTTTCTATCTATTTTTCCATTTTGATTTAAAGGCATAGCCTTTAACTTAATGATTTTATTAGGAAACATATAATGTGGTATTTTATGCGATATACCTTCCATTATTGCTATATCAGTTATTTTCCCAGTATAAATCAAAACAATCTTGTCATCTTTTTCATCATAAATCACTGCACAACTTTGAATATTTGATAAAGCATAGACAGCTGCTTCAATCTCACCTAATTCAATACGATAACCCATATGTTTGATTTGGAAATCTTTACGTGTAATATAGATTAGTTCATTACGTTCATTATATTTCACCAAATCTCCTGTACGATAAATCATTTCAGGATAAGACTTATTTAATGGATTTTGAACAAAGACTTCTTGTGTTTTGCTTGGATTATTGTAATAACCTAAAGCTAAAAATGATCCTCTAACACAAAGTTCACCTTCTCTATGATCAGTAACTTCCTGATTATTTTCATCTAATAAGAAGACATCACAGTTTTGACAAGCTTTACCTATTGGTAAAACTTCATCGTCTTGAAACTCTCGATCTACAATGTAATATGTACAAATATCTGTTGTTTCAGTTGGTCCAAATAAATTTGCATACAAAGCATTTGGTATATGTTTTCTCCAATAATTTAAATGTTTTGTTGGCATCACTTCACCAGCAAATAAAACCTTTTGAAGATGGTGCAATTCAACATAATCTAAAACTTTCATATTCGCAATAATACCTAAAGCCGAAGGTACCCAATAAATCGTATTCACTTGTTTTTCATTCATATATTCAATTAATTTGATAGGAAAAGAAAACAATTTTTTAGGTAAGATATGTAAAGTCGCTCCAGCAATAATAGTACTAAAGACATCAGATACTGACATACTAAAATAAAATGGTGTTTGACTTCCAAACTGTGTATCTGCTTGAATATTAAATGTTTCTTGAAACCACGATGCATAATTTATAACATTACGATGAGAAACAACGGCTCCTTTTGGAACTCCTGTTGACCCAGATGTAAATAAAGCATATAAAGGATCCGTATCAATCATTTGTTTTCTTATCGTTTTTAATTTTTCTATATCAATCCCTGTTTGAATCATATCTTCATAAATAAAGACTTGTTGATGTAAAGTTCTTGCTTTTTCTTCATATTGTCTTTGACACAAAAAAGCTACTGGCTTTAAAGTTTCAAAAATAGCCTGGATACGATCACTTGGCATCAAAGCATCTATAACAACATAAAAGTTGCCACTATAAATAACACCTAAAAAAGCTATTAAACTTTCAACATTTTTATCCATCATTACTGCAATGGGTTGTCTGCGTACTTGTAAAGATAATAAATATGTTCCTATTCTTTGTGCATCTTCAACACATTGTCCATAACTTATCTCATTGTTTTCATCTGTAAAAGCAATTTTTGTAAAATACTTTTGTGATGATTGTTCTAAAAATTCAAGGACATTTTTCATACACACCCTCCTCTTTCGACAAGATTCTAACAAATCACTGTGAATATAAAGTGGAAAAAATATGAAATTTCTGTGTACGAAACATTCTATAAAATATAACTTATACGAATCGAGTAGGAGAAAATAAATAATTTTATATTTATTTTCGACCTCTCACACCACCGTACGTGCCGTTCGGCATACGGCGGTTTAAATCTATACTGAAATATGTTTTAACTGATATTGGGCTACCATTGATGGTAGTCCTTTTCTATATAATAAATCATTAGTTATTCTTGTTCGAAGAAATGTACTTGCACATCTTGCATATGATTTTCGACTGTTTGCCCAAGTTTTAGCTTGCCATGGTAATGCCCCTAACTTTCTTAGTTGCTTTTCTCTATTTCCTATGGTTTTCCATTTCTTCCATAAGTACATACGTATCCTAAATCTTATTTGTGCATCTAGTTTTCTACAGACTTTTATAAAATTTCCAATACGGTAATAGTTAATCCACCCATTTACAAGTTGTCTTATCTTAAGTATTCTATATTCCCACGATACTGACCAACTTCTATTTGTTAGTCTCCTTAGTTTTGTTTGCAGTGTTGCGATAGATTTCTCATGTGGTTTTGCTTTCCACATAGATGAAAAAGAGTCATAATAGAATCCAAATCCTAGATATTTAATATCATTAGGTTTGGAAACTTTACTTTTAGTCATATTTACTTTAAGTCCTAGTTTCTTTTCTATGAATTTACTAATGTTTTCCATTACTCTATCGGCGGCTTTACTGCTACCCACTAATATAATACAATCATCTGCATATCGTGTGAATCTTAGTCCTCGTGCTTCCATTTCCTTATCTAGTTCATTGAGAACTATGTTACTGAGTAGCGGACTTAGATTTCCACCTTGTGGTGTTCCTACGACTGACTCTTTATATTCATTATCAATCATAATCCCGCTTACTAGAAATTTCCTAATTAGAGATACTATTTCTCCACTCTTTACATCTTTCATGACAAGTGAAATAAGTTTATCATGATTAACTGTATCAAAGAACTTTTCTAGGTCTATATCTACTATCCACTGATAGCCTTCATTCATATATTCCAATGCTTTGATGATTGCCATTTCGCAACATCTATTTGGTCTAAATCCAAAACTATTGTCACTGAATATTGGTTCATAGATAGGTATTAACACTTGGGCTATGGCTTGTTGGACAAATCTATCAAGTACTGTTGGCACTCCTAGATTTCGTATTCCGCCATCGGGTTTGGGTATTTCTACTCTTCTCACAGGTTGTGGCTTATATGTCTTGTTTCGTATACTGTCCTTAATTTCTTCTAGATGTTTATCTAAATAGTCTTTAAGTTCAGCTACTTCCATTCCATCTACTCCACTTGCACCTTTGTTTCGTTTGACTTGTGTAAATGCTAGTTCTAGATTAGTATCACTAAGCATTTCCTCAAGCAATGTGTTATCAGTTTTCATATTTTCGTTACCTCCATTTCTTTCGCTATCCATTATACTCACCTTCCCTACATTCTTCTTTCGGGTCTTCTAGTGTACTCGTCTATCTCCACGGTTTCGTATAATGAAATCAATTCAAAATTCAATAACTGATAGATTTATTCAGTCCTTCGCTCCATGACCATTACAGTCACTTCCTTACTACTACGACTTCTGCTGACTTCTCACTATTCGTTGTTACTGCTGTATCGCTAGTGAGACCTCCCGGGATAAGGTCATATCTCTTTCCTCCCATATATCCGCCACATTTACATATAATAGTCCTATTCGCAACCTCTTATGACTTCGTGTTGTTTTGCACACTCGTCCCTATTATATGCCTGATGTGATTCGTGTTCCTCGGACCAGGACTTTGCCTCCATCTTCTTTCAGATTCCATCTCACGATAGACACCCTTGATATTGGCTAGTGGTTGGCAGTTGCGACATCGCCCCCACAGTGGACTTTCACCACCTAGATATATGCCATGCCCGGCATACAAAAAAGAGTGAAAATAAGTTTTCGTTATTTTCACTCTTTTTATAATTCATTATCCAATTTTGTCTTTACCACCCATATAAGGTCTTAAAACTTCAGGAATAGAAATTGTTCCATCTTCATTATAGTTGTTTTCAATAAAAGCAATTAAAGCTCTTGTACTTGCTAAAACAGTATTATTTAATGTCGCAACATAATATGTTCCCTGTTCACCTTTTGTACGAATACCTAAACGTCTTGCCTGTGCATCTCCTAATGTAGAACAAGAACCAACTTCAAAGTATTTCTTTTGTCTTGGTGACCATGCTTCAACATCACATGATTTGACTTTTAAATCAGCTAAATCACCACTACAACATTCTAATGTTCTTACAGGAATATCTAAACTTCTAAAAAGTTCAACTGTATAAGACCACATTTTGTCATACCATTCCATTGCATCTTCTGGTTTACATAATACAACCATTTCTTGTTTTTCAAATTGATGTACACGATAAATACCACGTTCTTCGATACCATGTGCTCCAACTTCTTTTCTAAAACATGGTGAATAAGAAGTTAAAGTAATTGGTAATTCGTCTTCCTTGACAATTTGATCTTTAAATTTACCAATCATACTATGTTCACTTGTTCCAATTAAATATAAATCTTCACCTTCAATTTTATACATCATCGCATCCATTTCTTCAAATGACATCACACCTGTCACAACATCACTTCTAATCATAAATGGAGGAATACAATAAATAAATCCTTTATCAATCATAAAATCTCTAGCATAAGATAACATAGCTGAAGAAAGTCTAGCAATATCTCCCATTAAATAATAAAAACCATTTCCACTTGTTCTTCCACTTGCCTCTTTATCTAAACCATTTAATTTTGTAATAATATCAGCATGATATGGAATTTCATAATCAGGAACAATTGGTTCCCCATATTTTTGAATTTCTACGTTTTCACTATCATCTTTACCAATAGGTACACTATCATCAATAAAGTTAGGTATTTTCATCATTACCTCTTTTAATTGAGGACCTAACTGAGCTTCTTTTTCTTCCAATTCTTTTAAAGTCTGAGCCATTTCTCCTACTTTTCTTTTATTTTCTTCAGCTAAATCTTTCTTTCCTTCACGCATAAATTGTCCAATTTCTTTAGATAACTTATTACGCATTGCTCTTAATTCACTTGCTTTTGTTAATGATTCACGATATTCTTTATCCAACTGATAAGCTTCGTCAACTAAATGTAATTTTTCATGTTGGAATTTTTTACGCATATTTTCTTTAACTGCTTCAGGATTTTCTCTTAATTTGGCTATATCAATCATCTTTCATTTTCTCCTTTTCCTTAAAATAAAAACACCATTTACAAGGGACGAATCAATCGTGGTGCCACCCTATTTCTTATCAAAATGATAACTTTCATGAGATAACGGATCATCCGGGAGTGATTAGCTCCTCTTATTGGTAGATTTCAATGTTTCCTCATCCTGATTTTCACCAACCATCAGTTCTCTACAATGATTTCACATTTACTTATCCAATGCAACGATTTGATATATTGATTATAGCATAACACTTTATAATTTCAATAATTATTTAATCAAAGAATACATTATCATGTCATGAAATTCGCCATTTTTAAAGCCATTTTTTCTTAATATACCTTCTTTTTCAAATCCACACTTTTCTAATACACGACATGAAGCGGGATTGTAATCAAATGGAGCTGCAAAAATTCTTTCTATATCACTATGTTTAAAGACATATTGAAAGATTTGTTTGACAGCTTCTGACATAATGCCTTGCCCCCAATAATCATGTCCTAAATAATAACCAATTTTTCTACTTCTTCGATTAATATCATCTTGACGTATGACTGCAATACTCCCTGTAATATGCCCTTTATATTCAATCGCAAAAGCAAATAGTTTTGTTTCATCACTTGCAAGAACATCATCAATATAAACATACGCATCTTCAATATGATAAGGATAAGGAATACGATCTGTCATATTATTTAAAACTCTTAAATCATTAATACAATAGCACAATTCCTTGGCATCTTCTCTTTTCCATTTTCTAATGATACAAGACATTTTATCACCATCTTTTTCTCTATTATAGGATAAACAATATTTGCTTTAAACAAATTCACACTCATATACTTTGAGTTTCGGTAAAAAAATAAAAAACAGGTAAAAAGTTATTCACAAATTGCCTGTTTTGCTTTATTTATAAGGAAAATCAGCCTCTTAAATGTTATAATAATTTTAGATCAATAAACAAAATTTAGGAGGGATTTTCCATGAGTTATTTTACCACAGATCTATATGAAACGAAAAGAGAAATTGTCAATTTTTCTAATAAATTATCAGACAGTCTTGATAAACCTGCTGCCAAGTTTGTCATGGACATGATGTTTGGTCTTGCAAGAAGTCAAAGTGTTCTACTTAGCGATATTGCCAGAGCTCTTGATGAAAATATCAAGCTCAATTATACAATTGACAGATTATCCAATCATTTGGCTCAATTTGATGATGAAGCAATGAACCAAATGAAATCCAATTATAATGATATGGTTATCAAGCATCTTAGCGAAGACAGGATCATTTTACTTGATAACAGTGAAATCATCAAAAAATATGGAAGAAAATTTGAAGATCTTTGTATGGTCAGGGATGCTTCCTCACTTAAGGATGACATTTATCCTGGATACCATGTATGTGAGGCAACTGCCCTCACACAGGATCAACATCATCCAATATCTTTGTATAGCCATATCTATTCAACTGAAAGTGAAGGATTCAGGTCAATGAACGATGAAACAATAAAGAGCATAAAATATGTCAAATCTCTCATTCCTGAAAGATGTACATTTGTATGTGACAGAGGATATGATGCCAATGTATTTTATGATTACTTCATAGATGAAAATCATAATGCAGATGATTTCATCATCAGACTCAAAGAAAATAGAACGTTATTGTTTAAAGGGAAGCCAAAGAAAGTAGGAGAAATCGCCAAAAGAAGAAAAGGGAAGATTAAGATGAACATGTATTTTTCTAAGGAAGATAGTGAAGTCTATGTATCACATACGAGAGTGGAACTGCCATCACAAAAGGGAAGGATATTAAATCTAGTCATTGTGTATGGATTAAGTGAAGAAAAACCGATGATGCTTTTAACGAATAGAGAGATCAGGAATAAAAGAGATGTGCATAAGATAGTGAGGGCATATATGTCAAGGTGGCGAATCGAGGAGAAATTCAGATTCAAAAAGAATCAGTATGGTTTTGAAAATATAAGAGTAAGGACAATGAAATCAATTGTTAAACCACAAATTCTGCGATAATGTTAACTGCAGATTAATTTATACTGATTTATCACGTCCTTTTATTTTTAACCGCAGATTATTTGCTACCTGCTGATGGATAGTAAGTGATCAATGAAAAAAGGATATATCATATCGATACATCCTCATAGTTATATTGTTCAAATATACTTTTTATCGCGTATGCAATCCTTCTGCTTTCTAATTCATCATCTATATTATCATACACAGATTCCGTATTCCACATGATATCTGTTGGATATGCCAGTGGTATAAATCTATCCTGGTTTTTTCTTATGATTTTATCGTAGTAATGTATAAACAATTCCCATTCCCCCGCTATTACGTGCATCTGACACCTATATATACTTTTTTCTGTTTTTATGTTAAATGTATAATATGGTCTGATTTCTATGCAGTCGATCTCCCCAACCTGTTTTTTATTTTCTCTATCTTTATATATATAATCCATCTTTCCTATCCTATCATTAATTCCTTGCCTGCTTCCATGATCAGTTCGCTATCAATGATATCCTTTTTATAATGCATTCCTAATATCAGGCTCTTACTGATGATCTGATTGAGTATCCTGACGGAGGTATTCATCAGTGTATAAAGTGTATGATAGCTTTCTTTTGTAAACAGGTCTGTTCGGCAACCGACCGATTCCAAACGTGATTCCACATAATTTTTTACTTCTTCTTCATTGAATCCTGTAAACGTATAATTCATATTGATACGTTGTCTAAATGGTTCCAGGACTTTAAGTCGCAGTGTTCTTATAAATTCATTCTGCCCTACGAATATCAGTGTACAGTAATCTTTTGAATCATAATCAAAATTCATAAGCATGATGAATTCTCTAAGCACTTCTTTTCTGAGAAATTGTGCTTCATCTATCGCTATAATGACTTCCATTTTGTTTTCTACTGTCAATCTTCTCAGTTCATCCTGGATAGCTTGAAACATCTTCGACTTTTTTGTCATCTCTTCAAGCCCCAGTGCATCATTAAGCATTCTGTAAAAATCTATGGCTGTAATCGTTGTCATACAGATATAGATTACTACATATCGATTGGGGTTGAGAGATTCCAATGTTTTTCTCAGACATGTGGTCTTTCCCATCCCAGGATTGCTTAAAAATACACCGATTCCTCTTGATTTGATGATAAATTCCAATCGGTTCGTCATCTGTTTAAAATCATTAGATTCATATAATGTTTTAATCATTGTATCTTTAGTAAATGGATTTCTGTCCATTCCGTAATACGTTGTCATTTCCATTAATAAATAATCTCCTCTCTTCTTGTCCTTCCGTTTTCAACCTTATCTGTCCTACTGATTGGAACTTTCTTTTTTCGGATATATCATACAGATAGGTATTTTCAAAAGTTCTTGGATCATATCGAATGATTACCCTCATCCCGATATAAATGGACGGAACATCAAATAAAACATTTTCAATCAATACGGTTGAATCTCCATTTACCTTACGTGTCGTTTCATGCATGAACACATCGTCAAGCCAGGCTCTGTATTCAACGGATGATTTATTGGATAGCTGACATACCTCCACGTCCTTCATATCGTACATGTATCTTTCCAATGGAGTGTGATTGTCGTGAATGTCATCCTTCAGTGAAGAATGAGGGGTACGGTTATATTCGTTAATCCAACTTTTTAATCTCATATTGAGCTCGGTCAATGAATGATAATGGCTTCCATGATCCCCATTCATCCATCTCATCTTGATGGTAGAAAAGAACCTTTCAATAACGGCCTTTCCTTCCGGTGAATAAGGTGGATTGTAGATGATTTTTGTGCCCAGCCTTGCTTCTATCTCCTTGGTGCTTTTATTTTTGTAGCTTGATCCATTGTCAAGGATGATCATCTTACTTCTCCCATATCTTAGTACTGCATCATGCCATACCTTCTGAAAATTAACGGCATTATCATTAAAAAAGAATTCAGCACCAACTATCATTCTTGAATGATTATCGATGATGGCAATCAGATAAGTTTTTCTGTACTCACCGGCTTCATCAAAAATATAAAAGGTATGACAGGTATCCGCTTCATATCCATCACATGAATGAGCAAATTCCCATGTACGTCTTTCTTTTGTGACAGGTTTTGACCCATGACGCAATCCTGAATTTTTAATGTACCTCTGAACAGTATCTACCGATACATCACCTACGTTGAGGAGCCCCTTTTCAATCATTCTTTCATAGATCATGACGCCTGTCACTTTAGGGAATTCCTTGATCATATCGCTAATAAAATCTTTATGGCGATTGTCCAGCTTCCTGACTCTTCCGGCATCCAGACGATCTTTAGGCATCAGTTCATCAAATCCACAATTTCTATAAATATAAAGCCAATTCTTTAAAGTTACAGCAGAAAACTTTCTTCTGGTACCATCGGGCCAATCGACCTCATTCTTGGAAACACGCCTAAAATAGGCTTCAGCGGATATATCCGTAAATGTAGCCGAAACGACAGGTGCAATAAGTGAAAATTTGACCTGTGCAACGAGTTTTCTGTACTCGTAACGATCAGTATTCTGTTTGTTCATAACTTTTTACCTCCCAAAAAAGTATAGAACAGTGAAAATGATAAAGATATTTCCATCTTATTTATTTTTATATTCTAATGATCATCATTTCACGAAGGAGCAAATAATTTGCGGTCATATTGAAATAAAGCATGGGAACTCAAATCGTAGATATCATTCATGACATCCTCATAAAGATAAATCATTGAAACAAAAAAAGACATGCGGTAACTGTTTCTAAGCTGCATATAGTAGCGTAGATAGCACATGTATTTTTTGATCCATCTGTAGATTGTAGAAATAGATATTCCATATTTATTTGAAACATCATTTACAGTCAATGAAGAATAAAATTTATCAAAAAGGACAGATAATATAAAAGGAATAGAATATTGGCAATGAGGCACAATGAAAAGATGAGGAAGGACAGCATGAAAATGTTTGCAGTTTTCACAGTAAAGCACGGGAATCGAAACAGTTTCCTCAACAACGGCATTATCACGGAAAGTAATAAAATAGCGATCATAAGAGATAAAGAATTTAAAATTAGGTGACTTACATATATGATCATCATGGATATGAAACGCAGAGAGTTCCAGATGATTTAATAAAAAGGTTTCGAGAAGCTGAAATTCACTAGCAGAGAGAGAATGGTTAAAATTAATAGGACAAGTTTGAAAAATATGCTTGATTAAAACAGAAAATGATTGTACCATAGTAGCGGGTGGATTCATCAAAGATGAACCCAGGAGAAAAGATGAGATTGAGCCTGCAAAACTGAACCTATCTTTTCTCTTTTTCCTTTCTTAAGATTAAAAAAATCAGTCAAAATAAATAACACATAGAATATTATAAATCAAAAAACAGATAAAGGATATAAGAACTGCGGTTTCTAACGGCAAATCTTATATCCTTTTGATTATATTAATCTGCGGTTTTTCATCTAAATTGATTTTGTAGAGTTTTCGGTTTAACAGCAGAGAAAGTAGACAAGAAATTACTGGTCATAAAGATGATAGAGAGAAGCAAATCGCTTAAAGGAAAGAGATATTACTGGTGCTATCAGATCAGTAAAGGGATACAGGAAATATTAAAATATGCACAAAAGGGAATCAAGGAGTTTCAAAATATAAGAGAGAAGCAGGAATACAGGCAGCTGCAACTGAAACTATAAAATGAACATATAGTAAATAATAAAAAAGGTCATGAAAATGACACTTTTTCAGCTACAATAAAAAGAGAACAAAAACAAAAAAGATGATATAGATAAGAAAACAAGGGTTATGACAATAAACAACAAGACATACCCTTCAAAAAAGAATGCAAAAAACCGAAAGTCAAACATATACATATTGACATTAAAATCAACATAAACTATAATGTAGTTGAAAAAGGAACATCCAATAAGCGGCTATGCTCTGGATTTTTAGGTAAAAAATAACTACCCTGTATGTCCAAAACAAGAGGTAGTTATTTTTTGTTTTCCTTTATTATTTCAAGGAGTAGCTTCACAATGATTGATAACATTGCCATCACTAATGATAACATTCCAAAATTGCTCATGTTTAACACCTCCATCTCCATAAATTTCTCTTTCGAGTTATCTATATCAACAGAGTTTCCGATCTCTGATCTTTCGACCAAAGCATAACCACCTATCGCTATTGCTGTTCCATAGGTATTATATCATTCAAAATACTATCTTCTATGGAATTCATTAAGTATATATTAATAAAAATTATTCACTTAAAGCAAATATTATTGAATTTCATCTTTTTATAAAGTATAACGAAATTATCCTAAGTGATATGCTTTGGATTTTATAAGATGGAAATAACTACCTCAACTTATTCCAAAACATTATGTAGAAATAGCTACCTTCATTTTACCGAGAGCCTGAAGGTAGTTATTTTTTGCAAAGAAAAGTAAGCTCATATGAACTTACTTAACTATGATAAACATCTTCATCTAACATATTTTCTTTTTTTGCAACGATAACTGAAGTTGCTGAATCACCAACAACATTCAATGAAGTAACAAGCATTTCAATAGGTCTATTAATTGCTAAAATTAATGAATAAGCAAGTAAAGCACCATCATTTGTATATCCCATACCTGTTAAAATTGTAAATAAGATGACAGCTCCTGCTCCTGGTGCAGCTGGTGTTCCAACTGAAGCAATTAAAGCAAGGAAAGCAATGACAGCCATTGATGTTAATGTAACATCATAACCTGAACTTGCTGCAATAAAGATAGCTGCAATAACTTGCATGATGGCTGTTCCATCCATATTAATTGTCATTCCAAGTGGTAAAACGAATGAAGCAATTTCTTCACTAACCCCTAATTCATGAACTGTTGTTTCTTTATTTAAAGGAAGTGTAGCAGCACTTGAAGAAGTTGAAAAACCAAATAAAGCAACTTTTGGTATTTTTCTTGAGAAAGGTTTTGGATTTATTTTTCCCATAACTATAATATAAATAGGATATGCTATAAATAAATAAACAAGTAAAGCAAAGATAACTGTTAAGACATAAGCTAATGCTGGTAATAAATAATCAATTCCATAAATTGCAAATGTTCTTGTTAGTAAACAAAATATAGCATATGGGGCACATTTTGTAATCACAAATGATAAACATACAGAAATAATATCACTACATTCAATTAATAATTTCTTTAATGTTTTTGATTTATCTTTTAATTGATTCATAGCCAAACCAATAGCAACTGCTAAAAAGACAACTGCAAGAACATTACCATTATTTGTAAAAGCACTAATTAAGTTATTAGGAATAACTGAAACAATAATATTTAATGGATTTGATCCAACTGTTCCTTCTTGAATTACAAGATTATCAGCATGAATCGCATTAAATGCACCTAATTTATAAACAATAGAACCAATAACACCAGCCCATATTAAAGCACATAATGTTGTTGTAAGGAAAGTTCCAATTGTTTTAGAAGAAATTCTTCCTAACTTCTTAGTATCAGTAATTACACAAATTGCTAAAATAATGGAAACAAAAACCATTGGAATAATAATTAACTGTAAAGCATTCACAAATAATTGTCCAATAATATAAAACAATCCAATGGAATTATGAGCACCTTCAGCACTAATATCTTGAAATAAAAGATTATTAATTGTATTCCATAGAGAATCTTGCCCACTTGCTAATAAATTTTCTCTTAAAAAATACAACCTAATCCTGCAATCAAACCACAAATTAAGGCAATAACCATTTTCTTTGCCAGTTTTTTACCACTTTGACCTGTTTTCATAAATACCTCCCATTTTTATATCCAAACTTTTAATATTATACAATAATATCGCTATATTGCAATAAAAAATGACAGAACTTTTAAGATTCTGCCACTTTTATATTAATTTTATATTCATCATCAGATGAACACATAGATTCAACAAATGTTTTAATTGTTTCTTCAGCCTTATTTTGAGCCTCTTCTAACAAACCTTTTTCCTTTGCTTTTATTTCCATATTGTCTTTTTGATCTATTGCAAATTGATTATAATCAGTAATACTAATCTGATTAAAAATATTCTTTGTTTCATCAAAAACTTCAATACTTTCCTCATCCATTTCATGAGATAGAATCTTTGCTTCAGGAACAGTTATATCAATATTTTTACCACGCATATTCACTTCTACTAAACTCATATCAATACCAGCTTTAATTTTTCCATCATAAGAAATAATAAAACTTTTTGTTGTAAAAGGAACTTTCCATCCATAAAACGTTGCCTGATTTTCAAATTTACCCATATTCGTGTAATTGTACTCAACAGTTGCTAATTCACTAATACTTTGTATCTGTTGTGATAATAAATCACTTGTAATTTCAGTAGGTTCTTCTCCACTTGGCCATACTTTTCCAACAAAAAAGAAAACCACTGCAATCACAACAATAATAATGATATTTTTTAATGTTTGACTTATTTGTATTTTTTTCATTTTTTTCACCTGCTTTGTCATTATTTTAGAAAAGATAGAAGTATTTGTCAAATTATAGATACAAATGAGTCAAGTTTATAAAATCTTATCTACTTGAAGAAACAATTGTTTGTCATAAAACTCTTTATATGCACCATTATTCTTCAATAATTCATCTTTTAAACCATTTTCAATCAAGTGTCCCTTTTCAAAAAATAGTATATGATTTGCAAAACTGCAACTTGCAAGTCTATGACTTATAAATAATAAAGTCTTATCTTCACAAGTTTCACTTACTGTATCATATAATTGTTTTTCTGAATAAACATCTAATGAAGCAGTGGGTTCATCCAAAACAACAATATCACCATTTTTAAGAATACTTCTTACAACCGCAAGTCTTTGACTTTGACCTCCTGATAAAAGAATACCATCTTTACGAAATCTCTTAGAATAATCTAAAGACAAACGAGGAACTAAAAAATCCAATGAAAAATCTTTTAAGACTTTTACGATTTTATGATGATTTTGAGGTTGGCCCATACATAAATTATCTTCTAATGAAAGTGATAATAATTTATAATCTTGAAATGTCACACTAAATAAAGAGTAATAATCTTCTAAACTCATATCATAGATAGATTGGCCATCAATACATATATCTCCTGATGTAACAGGTAATAATCTTAAAAGAATTTTGATAAAAGTTGTCTTACCTGAACCATTTTCTCCTACAATAGAAATCTTATCTCCTTTGTGAATGACTAAATTAATATTTTTAAGGGCAAATGTATCACTATGAGGATATTTATAACAAACATTTTTAAATTCAATCGTTTGCCATGTCTGAATTTTCTTTTGATGATGTTGGTCCTTATATTCATCTAAGAATTTAAAATAAGTTTTGATATAAATCATAGAATTTCTTAATTGAAAGATTTCCGTTCCAAACTCCTGCAAAGTTGATAAGAAAGTTGTCATCATGGTGATATACATCACAAATGATGATAAAGGAATTGTTTGTTGAAATATACTATAAAATATATATCCATAAATAGAAACAATACTTAAGACTTCAACGAAATCTGAAAGCATCATATATTTGAATTGTTTATGAAATCTTTCTTTATAAAAGGGGTAAATAGATTCCTGATCAAATTTTTCACTAAATAAATTTCTAGAATTATACATTCTTACATCTTTACCATGTTCATAACCTAAAAACAATTCACCAAAGGTAGAATATTTTCTCTCTTTTGAAGCATTTTATTTTCATATTCAAACTGAATATCAATAATCTTCTTTTGAGCATAAACATATCCAACAATAAACAAAAAAATAATCATAATAAATCTATAATCAATAAATTGTAATAGAGTTATTATAGATAAAAATATAATTATATTTTTAAGGAGTGTTGTGATTCTTTGCATAAACTGTCCAAAAGAACCATAGACCATCATTCCCCAATGAACTTTATATATATCATCTTGAACAAGTGGATCTTCTAGCATATGATAAGGTAATTTCATAATATAAGAAAAGAGTTTTTCTTCAAATTGACAATCAATTTTCATTTCTTTGATATGAATATGTTTATTCATAAAATTCATCACTAATTCAATAATTAAAATACCTACTAAAATTATAATACTAAAATAAAACATATCTTTATCTTTATAAACAATACCTTGACCAATATAACGTGAAAAAAGCATTAACATCATAAATAGCACCAAATGAAATATCGTAGATATGATTTGTAATAAAAAATAACTTTTGGATGTTTGCCATCCTAATTTAAACATCTTCTTCATATGAATCCTCCAAATACATAGATGCCTGTGCCTGATATAATTTCGCATAATTGCCATTCATAGCCATCAATTCATCATAAGATCCTTCTTCTACAATTTGACCATTTTCTAATAAAAGAATATGATCACAAAAAGTAGTTGCAGCTAATCTATGCGATATTAATAAACACGCTTTATCATGAAAATGATTTTTAAAATATTGAAAAAACTTTAATTCAAATCTAGGATCACTTGCACTTGTTGGTTCATCCAATATCAAAAGAGGTGCATCTTGATACAAAGCTCTTGAAACACATAATTTCTGTTTTTGACCACCAGACAAATCAATTCCCTGATCATATAAATCTTTACCAACAAGTGTCTGTTCTTGAAAAGGTAAACTTTGAATCATATCATCCATTTCCATATCAGATACACTTTGATAAAACTTATCAATATCTCCATGACTATTCATAGAAACATTTTCTAATATCGTAAAAGGGTACATATGAATATCTTGAAAAACAGCCGAAATATAATGTCTATATTGATGAATATTTATACTTTGAATATCTACACCGTTGAGTAATATTGTTCCACTTGTTGGTTTATAAAATCTACATATAAGTTTAATGATCGTAGATTTCCCTGAACCATTGATACCTACTAATGCTAATTTTTCACCTATCTGCATTTGAAAAGATATATTATTTAAGACCTGATGATCTTTATCATATGAAAAACAAACATTTCTAAATTCTAAAGATTCAAATGGTTCATCCATCGTTACAGAAGATAAATCCTTTTCTTCTTCATAACTCATCACTTCATGATAATATTTCATAATACTCTTATCTTTTTTGATTTGTTCAATCGTTTCTAAAAAGATTTCATATATGTAAAGGTAGAACCAAGTATACTGATATAAAAACTATATTCAATAATTGACATTTTATTGTCCATCACTAAAAACATTAATAAACTATAAAAAAAGAACTGCAATAAAAAAGAATTGATACTTCTTATATTTAACCATTTTATATTTTTATGTAATGCCTGATTTTCTATATCAATCATAGATTGATAAACATCTTCATATTCATCCAATAACATATCCTGCATCTTAAAAATTCTTATTTCCTTAGCATAATCCTGATTAGACATGACTTCACGATATAAATAACTCTTTTTATGATTATAAATAGATTCATCCTGAACTCTTTTTTCTTCTATATCCTTACTTTTTATAAGCGTATAATAGGAAAAAAGATTAATAATCGTTAAAATAAAAAATAAAATCCAACTGATATAAATACAAACAAGTGAAAGCAACACCAACAAGAAAGAAATATAAATCAAATTCATACTATTTTGAATATAAGATTGAATACCTATTTGAGGACTTCCAATACTTGTTTGTGATTGTTGAATTGTATCTAATATCTCAGGATTTTCTAAATAGGAATAAGGAATATTCATACAATGAATACCTTCTTCTTTAATAAAAGAAAGTCTTAAATTCAATAAATCATAAAACAATGTTTTACTACTATAAGTCTTTAATATTTTAAATACAGCAAATACTATAAAAAGAATGAATATCTTCATCAATGTATCTTGATTTATAGATTGATAGATAGAAATATAGAGTAATAAAGTGGGGATTGAAAGACTAATTAAAGATGTGATAATCTGTGAAATGATATATAAAACACCACTGTATATATATTGTTTTTTATGATATTTTTGACTTATACGTTTTATTTCCTTCAATTCTTTCATAAATCAAACTCCTTTATTGATAATATATATATTATAATGATAAAAATAAAAAAAGAAAAATAATTTCGTAAGCTGACCAAGATAAGATAAAACAAATTTTATTGATATTGCTTTACATACAAATATTTTATATCATATATTTATATTTTGATGTAGAGGTGTATTATATGTTATTTACTGAAAACAATACAATGGAACAAAATATTCATCCTTTGATATTAGGTGCATTTATTCGACATGAAAGACAAAAACAAAATATATCTTTAGGTGTTCTTGCAAAAGATGTGGGAATCACGAAAAGTTATCTAGGAAGTATCGAGTATGGTCAAAAACAACCTTCTGAATATGCATTAAATAAGATAATGCATTGTTTAGATATTCAATTCAATACATCTTTAGAATATAGAAAAACAATGATTCAAAGATTAATAGAAGCAATGGATGCTTATGCATATAGTCAAAAAAATAAGATTACTGATATTTATAATATGACATTAAAAGAAAATAGCTATTGTTCCTATGCATTTTTAACTTCTTATATCATCAAACTTCACTATCTTCTATATGTCAAAAATGATTTACAACAAGCATTTCCTATAATCGAACACATTCATAAATTTAAACATATACTTGATAAAAAAGAACTTAATATATTTTATCTATTAATGGGCAGTTATTATTATAAGAGCAAAGAATTTAAAACATCAAAATCATTTCTTATTTCTTCACTTGAAAATAGTTTTAATAATCCTAATATTACTGGAATGATATACTATCTATTATCTATAAATGAACAATATTTAAATAACTATATAGATTCATTTATGCACTGTGAAAAAGCTATTAATTGTCTTAAAAAATCATATATTACACATAGATTACTTACACTAGAAATATTTAAAGCCAATTGTTATTCAAGAACAGGCGCTTATAATCAAGCCCTATCTCGCTATGAATATGTGATTAAACACGCACACAATCATCAATTATATGATATTGAAAAAATGGCTTATGATAATATAGCATGGACATATATTAAACTAAGAAATCATGAAAAAACAATTGAGTATACAAAAAAATCACTATCAATAAAAATAGATAGTCACTTTGTAGAAATATACACTTATATTCCTTACGCTCTTTATAAACTTAATCAAATAGATGATTGTTTAAAAGAAATAGAACATAATATGAAATATCTACAAAATAGTTATCATCAATATTTCTTAAAAGCCATTCAAGCAAAAATATATCAAGATAATCAATCTTTTGTTGAAAACTTAACTGCTTTTTATGATAGCTTACAAGAAAATGAAAATGATAATGAAATGTTAATATTTATATTAGAAGAACTTTTAGAACACTATAAAAATATCAACGATTATCAAAACATCATCCGTATTCAAGATATGATTATACAAAAAGAACATCCTTTTAAAGCTGACTAATATTCCTTTATCCTCACCTCTCTTTAACAAGAAAATATCATAAAAATTTTTGTAATTCAATTATTTTAAATTGCTCAATTTTTAGCTAATTTCTTCATAATATTTAATCAATTGATTTTGAAAAGTATACGTTTGTTGAATACAATGATGTTCTTTATAAAACTGAATAAGAAATTTAATAATAAAGATGATTAAATAATTTTCATGTCGTTTCTCACAGATATGATAGACCTTTAATAAATATGCTTCTTTTTTATCAAATGTTGCATTTGATAAAAATATAGAAAAAGAATTAATCATATTTTCCATATATTCACTTGCTTGATTCATATAATATTTCGCTAATTCAATATAATGTATTGCTTTTTCTTTTTCATTTAATTGATAATATGCATAAGATAGATAAAAATATATTTTATGATTATGCGTATCTTGATCCATCTTTTGAAAATAAGTCATGATCACTTCTTTATACTTTTCATCTTGTATATATACCCACAATAAATTATTATATGTACTCTTTACATAATTTGACATATTCATATTATCAAATGCTGGTATACATTTCTTATAAATAAATATAGCTTCATCAAAATGACCACTATTCGATTGAATATTAGCATAATGAAATTTAGACATAAGAATCCTTTTCATATTAACAGTTTCTATAAACTGTTCGATTGCGACATTAATACTCAGTCTAGCTTCACTATATTTTCCAAGTATAGTATAAATAATGCTCTTATGATAATAAAGCATGGATAATGAAACATGATTACCTGTGTAGAAATCTGCTTTATTATAATATTCAAGTGATTCTATATATCTTTCCCTTTGAAATAAAAAAATGCCTAAATAATCATAATAAAGTTGCTGTTGATAGGGTTCTAAATATTCAAAATAATCAGTCATATAAAAGTATTCTTTTATGTCATTAACTAGCTGTGTATGAATATTATAAATCATACATGCTAACAAATATTTTATGTAAGAAGTTGTCGCTCTAATTTGAGGATAATAAGATAAAATTCTTCGATATGAATTTTGAAAATCATTTTCATAAGCAATATCTTCATAAAAACTCAAAAATCTTTTTCAAAGGTATTTTCATCATGAGGATATACTTCTATATTCATAACTTGGAATATATTCTTAATATTATCAGTGGAAATTTTTTCTTTATTTCTTTCATAACGACTTAATTGACTTCTTGCAATACCTGTTTTTACACATATATACTCTTGTTTTAATTTTTCTTGTTTCCTATTTAATCTAACAATTTTACCAATATACTGTTCCATAAAAAATATTTTCAACCTCCATATACTATCATACCTCTATATAATCATTTATCAATTAAAAAAATTTGCTCAATTTTTACATCTTTAAACTACCATTTACATCAACAATACCAATTAAATATTATATACTAAAATAAAGGAGAAATTTTATGGCTAAATATACATGTGAACTTCAAGGAACGATGCAACAGTTTTGTCAATATCTTAAAAATGAGTTGATTCGTTCAAGTTTCTCTGCTTCTTTAGAGGAAGAAGATTACTATCATATTCATGATATCAATATTGGAACTTTAGTTTTTGAAAGATATAGTTATACAGGTAAAAATCGTTTAAGTTTAACTGTTAATGTTGTAGAACATCACAATCATATTCGTGCAACAGCCATGAGTTCTGGTGGTAGTCAAGCCTTATTTTTTAAAATCAATACTTTTGGTGAAGATGCCTTTTTAGATAAATTCAAAGAAGCGTCAAAAAAATTCAAAGTCTATTAGTACTTTGAATTTTTTATTAAAAAAGAACAGGATTTTTCCTATTCTTCTTCATTCGTTTCATCTTCTTCTTGAGATTTTTCTACAACTTCAACACTAGAAACAATAGAACCTTCAGCAACTTTTATCAATCTGACACCCTGTGTATTTCTTCCAGCAAGTTTCACTTGTTCCATTGGAAGTCTAATCATAATACCTTCACTTGTCATAATCAATAAATCTTCATCACCATTAACAGCTCTTAAAGCCACTAATTCTCCTGTTTTTTCTGTTGTATTAATTGTTTTCACACCTTTACCACCACGATGTGATTCACGATAATCTTCAATTGGTGACATCTTACCATAACCATTTTCACTAATAGCCATAATATATTTTCCTTCACCATTTGTTGTCATTCCTACAACATGACTTCCATCAACATTAATACCTTTAACTCCTGATGCTGTTCTACCCATTGGTCGAACATCATTTTCATTAAAACGAATTAATTTACCATTAGAAGCTGCAACAAGTATTTCTTCATTATGTTGAGTTAATTTGACCGCAACTAATTGATCTTCATCTTTTAAGTTAATTGCAATCTTACCTGATTGACGAATATTCTTAAATTCTTCAATAGATGTTTTCTTAACTAAACCATTTAATGTGACAAAGAATAAATAAAGTTGTTTATCTTCATCTATATCATCTTTATGAATAGAAATCATAGATTTTACACTTTCATCTTTATCAAGATTTAATAAATTGACAACTGGTAATCCTTTTGCTGTACGACCAAATTCAGGAATATTATAACCTTTTAAACGATAGACTTTACCAAAGTTTGTAAAGAATAATAAATCATCATGCGTACTCATATGAATTAATGAATCAACAATATCATCTTCATTTGTACCCATACCTTTAATACCTCTACCACCTCTGTTTTGAGTCTTATAAGTATCAACAGGCATACGTTTGACATAACCATTTGTTGTGAGTGAAATAATCACATCATCAACCGGAATTAAATCTTCATCTTCTAAATCAAATGTTCCTTGAATAATTTCTGTTCTACGTTTATCAGCAAATCTTGCTTTGATTTCTAATAATTCTTTTTCAATGATTTCTAATATTCTTTCTCTATTAGCAAGAATATCTTTTAAATCAGCAATCAATTCTAATAATTGATTCAATTCATTTTCAATCTTTTCTCTTTCCAAACCAGCCAATCTTTGTAACTGCATTTCTCTAATAGCTTTTGCTTGTCGATCAGACATATTAAATTCATCCATTAATCTTTGTTGAATAATTTCAGTTGTTCTTGAAGAACGAATTAATTCAATAATGGCATCAATTTGATCCAATGCTCTTTTTAAACCATCTAAAATATGTGCACGATCTTCAGCTTTCTTTAAATCATAGGCTGTTCTTCTTCTGATGACTTCTTCTTGATGTTCAAGATAATAAGTAATCATTTGTTTTAGTGTCAATGTTTGAGGTTGATTATTAACCAAAGCAATAGAATTGACACCAAATGTTGTTTGTAAAGCTGTTAATTTGAATAACTGATTTAAAATCACTTCAGGTTGAACATCTTTACGAAGTTCAATCATAATACGAATTCCTTCACGGTTTGATTCATCACGTATTTCTGTAATTCCTTCAATACGTTTTTCTTTTACATGTTCAGCCATTCTTTCAATTAAACGTGCTTTATTGACCATGTATGGAATTTCTGTGACGACAATAGCTTTCTTTCCACCATGAATATCAATAATATCTGTTTTAGCCCTCATAACAATCAGGCCATTACCTGTTTCATAGGCTTTTTTGATAGCTGATTTACCTAAAATATAAGCACCCGTAGGAAAATCAGGACCTTGTATGTAATTTTCCATTAATTCCATAATACTAATATTAGGATTATGAGAAACTGCTAAAATTGCATCGATGACTTCACCTAAATTATGAGGTGGAATATTAGTTGCCATCCCAACTGCAATCCCTGTTGTTCCATTAACTAATAAGTTAGGAAAACGTGATGGCATAACTTCTGGTTCAGATTCTTCACCATCATAGTTAGGAATAAAATTAACAGTATCTTTATTAATATCTCTTACCATTTCCATAGAAATCTTAGACATTCTGGCTTCAGTATAACGTTGTGCGGCAGCTCCATCACCATCAATAGATCCAAAGTTACCATGTCCATCAACAAGCATATAACGATAACTGAAATCTTGAGCCATACGGACTAATGCTTCATAAATTGAAGAATCTCCATGAGGATGGTATTTCCCCATAACTTCCCCAACAATACGGGCAGATTTCTTATATGGTTTATCACTATAACATCCTAGTTCATTCATTCCATGCACAATTCTTCTTTGAACAGGCTTTAACCCATCACGAACATCAGGTAAAGCTCTTTGAACAATAACTGACATAGCATAATTGATAAAGGATTGTTTCATTTCTTTTGTTAATGATCTTTTCTTGATTCCACGTTCTTCCATTTTTTCTCTCCTTTACTATAAGTCTAATTCAGCCATTTGTGCATTTTCTTGAATAAATTCACGTCTTGGTTCAACTTTTTCACCCATCAACATATCAAACATCGCATCTGCTTGCATGGCATCATCTAAATCTATTTGCCATAAGACACGATTTTCAGGATTCATTGTTGTATCCCATAACTGTTCAGCATTCATTTCTCCTAAACCTTTATAACGTTGAATAGATATTTTCGCATTTTCACCAAGTTCTTCTTTTTCTTTTCCAATTCATAATCAGAATATAAATAAAATTCTTCTTTCCCATGTTTTAATAAATATAATGGTGGTTGTGCTGCATAAACAAAACCTTCTTCAATCAATGGTTTTAAGAAACGATATAAGAAAGTTAACATCAAAATACGAATATGCCCACCATCAACATCGGCATCGGTCATAATAACAATCTTATGATATCTTAATTTACTAATATCAAATTCTTCTCCAATACCTGTTCCAAAAGCTGTAATCATTGAACGAATTTCAGCATTTCCTAAGATTCTATCCAATCTTGATTTTTCAACATTTAAAATCTTACCACGTAATGGAAGAATAGCTTGAGTTCTTCGATCTCTACCCATTTTGGCACTACCACCGGCAGAATCCCCTTCGACAATAAAGACTTCACATTCACTTGGATCCTTAGATGAACAATCCGCTAATTTTCCTGGTAATGCGATACTATCTAAAGCTGTTTTTCTTCTTGTCATTTCTCTAGCACGTTTGGCTGCCATTCTGGCACGACTAGCAACAATTGCTTTATTAATAATAATTTGAGCCGTATTAGGATTTTCTAATAAGAATTTATCTAAGGCATTAGAAATAATATTACTTGCGATTTTTCTCACTTCGGCATTTCCTAATTTTGTTTTGGTTTGTCCTTCATATTGAGGATCAGGATGTTTAACAGAAATAATCGCTGTTAAACCTTCACGACAATCATCACCACTTAAAGATTCTTCATCTTTTTTCAAGAAGTTATTATTTTTTGCATAATTATTAATCACTCTTGTCAGTGATAAACGGAAACCTTCTTCATGTGTTCCACCTTCATGAGTATTAATGTTATTACAGAAAGAATAGATATTGGGTTGATATCCATCATTATATTGCATACCCACTTCTACTTTAATATCATCAATTTCATCTTCAACATAAATGATTTCATCATGAATTGCTGTTTTATTACGATTTAAATAAGCAACATATTCTTTAATACCACCTTCATAATGATATTCATTTTTCTTTGTTGGTGTTTGACGCTTATCTTCTAAAATAAGTTTTAATCCTTTATTTAAGAAAGCTAATTCACGAATTCTTTGATTCAATGTTTCAAAATCATAAACAGTTGTTTCTTCAAAGATTAAAGGATCAGCTTTAAAAGTGACTGTTGTTCCTGTATCATCACAATCACCAATAATCTTTAATTCTTCTGCAGGCTGTCCACCTTTTTCAAAACGTTGATAATAAATATGACCATCTCTATGAACATGGACTTCCAGCCATTCACTTAAAGCATTCACAACGCTGGCACCAACACCATGTAAACCACCGGAAACTTTATAGCCTCCACCACCAAATTTACCACCAGCATGTAAAACTGTAAAAATAGTTTCGACAGTACTTTTCCCTGTTTTAGCATGAATACCTGTTGGCATACCACGTCCATTATCAATAACTTTGACAATATCTCCTGCTTCTAATACTACTTTAATTTCACTGCAAAAACCTGCCAATGCCTCATCAATAGAGTTGTCAACAATTTCCCATACTAAATGATGTAAACCTCTAGAAGAAGTTGAACCAATATACATACCTGGTCTTTTTCTAACAGCTTCTAATCCTTCCAAAACCTGAATATCTGATTCATTATAACTGTGTTGAACTTTATTTTCTTCCATAGCTTTCTCCTTTCACATTTCCTTTTTCAATAGTGATTTTCTTTGCTTTATCAATAACTTGATGGTGAATACCATCAATATTGGTAGAAGTTAAAAAAGTTTGAACTTTTCCATCAATCAAATTCAATAACTTTGTTTTCCTTATATCATCTAATTCACTTAAAACATCATCTAACAATAAAACAGGATATTCCCCTATTTCTTTTTTTATTAATTCTAATAAAGCAATCTTAATAGATAAAACAATTGATCTTTGTTGTCCCTGAGAAGCATAAGTCAGAGCATCTTGATCATTTAAACACATTGTTAAATCATCTTTATGTATTCCATGTGTTGTTTGTTTGAAAACAATATCTTTTTGATAATTCTTTTGATAATCTTTCAAAATACTTTCATAACTCATATCTTTATAATAAGTTTTATATTGAATAGTTAAAGTTTCTTGATGTAAAGATATATAATCATACATTTTTGTTGCAATTGTATTTAATAACTCTACAAATTCTATTCTTTTCTTTAATAATCGAACTTGTAAAGCTGCCATTTGTTCTGAAAGAACTTCTAAATAATCATCAGCTTTTAAATGTTTTTCATTTAATAATTTCAAATATTTATTTCTTTCTTTTAATAATCTTTGATATTTATTAAAATCATACATATAGATAGGTGATATTTTAGATAGCTCCATATCAATAAGTTTTCTTCTTAATTTAGGACTTCCCTTTATCAACATTAAATCTTCTGGCACAAATAAAACAACATTTAAATAGCCAACATAATCACTTGTCTTTTTAATTTCATTATGATTTATCAAAGCTTTTTTCCTAACTTTGATAAAATCATTTCTAAATCTAATATCTTATGATTATTTGTAATCTGTCCATAAATTTTCGCAAAATCCTGATCAAAATAAATCATTTCATCAATAATCTTTGTTTTAAAACTCTTAGACATTGATAAAATATAAATAGCTTCTAGTAAGTTGGTTTTTCCTTGTGCATTTTGACCGATAAAAATATTAATAAAAGGATCAAATTCAATAGAACAATGAGCATAATTTCTAAAATTCTTTAATTCAATACGATTAATCTTCATTGTTGATTTGGTAATCTTCTCCATTAAAAGAAACAATATCTTGATGATAGAGCTTTTTGCCACGTCTTGTTTCCACTTCACCATTGACAAGCACTAATCCATCTCCAATGACTATTTTTGCCTCAGCACCACTACTCCCAGCATCAGCTAATTTGAGTAATTGACCTAAAGTAATATAGTCACTATAAATCTTGATTGCTTTCATACTTTTATCACCCATACTTTCATAACCTGAACCATTATACCACAAAAACATCAAAAATGGTAGTTTTTATGGGTTATATTCGCTATTTATAAAAAAAGACTTAAAACTCATTTTTATATAAAAACGTCTTAAATGCTAAATTTAAGCTAAAAAAGATATGTTATCTATTTTTTGTTTAAAAAGTTTGTTTGTCAAAAAATAGCAATCTTTCCTTATCTAATCGCTTGACTCATATTTCATCAATAAAAAAAGATATGCTTTCACATATCCTTTAAATATCATCTTTTAACGTTTCTATAATATTTTGTTTTCTAAAATGACGGAATCCTAAATGGAATGTCAACATCATAACTATACATATTACAATAAATGAAATCATATAAGCAAGCCATGATGGATGGAATTCATTCGATAATTCTGAAACAGAATATAAGACATACTCTATACCTAAACATAAAGGTATACTATATATTAAGACTTTCATACCATAAACGAATGATTCATAAAATAATATTTTTGACATATCTTTTTGACTAATACCAACACTCATCATCATTGCAAACTCTTTTTTCTTTTTTCAATACTTGCACTCATCATATTTAAAATATTTAATAAAGTCAATAATACTATAATGGTGACAAAACCATAAACAAAGAATTGAGCGATTTGAGTAATTTGTATAGTCATTTGTGTATTCGCTGTGACATCTAATGTATTTATTCCCATTGATTCTAATGTTTCACATATTTCACTATGTTGATCTGTTTGAATATAATAATCAATACCACCATTTTCTATTTGATTTCTTTGAATATAATCTAATGAAACAATAACAGAAATCGTATGTTGATTTGTTAGATAATATTTATCTTTTGTATGAATAAGTTCAATAGAATCAAATAACTCTAAAGATTTATAAGTATTATTATTTCCATCATATATTTCATATTCAATTTTCTTTATAAAATCTTTATCCATTTTTAGATATGGTTTATCATATTTTATTTCTTGAGCATCATCAGTAACAATCGTGATTGATCTATCATAAATCAATGCCTGATTATCACTTGGTTGAATATCATTATCTTGACAAAGTTGTCGAAAATGTAAATCATCTAAAGCATATAAACCTATATTTGAATCTGGATTTTCATACTGAAGATAATCTGTATTCATATCTACACTAACATAATTATATGCAACGATATAATAATCATCTACACCTTTTGTTTTTAATGTTTTATTCAAATCTTGAATATCATTTAATGATGCATAAGCAATAACATCATAATTTCTCAAATGACTCTCTTCCTTTATTTTTCCTACAAACATTTGACTAAAACTAAAAACTGTAATAAACAAACACATAGATATAACAAGCGACAGCACAATAACTTTAGAACGTTTACCTTGTCTTTTATAATTTTTTAATGCCATTTGTCCTGAAATAGAACCATATTTTCGCATCAAGATATTAACTTTAAGTTTTGATTTTTTAACTTTAATTTCATCACTTTTTCTTAATGCATCCATAACTGAAATTTTTGATATTTTTCTAGCTGGAATATAGAGAGCTATCATAACAGTTATAAAACTTAATATCATAACAATCATTAAATAAACAATAGATATTTGAGGATAAATAATAATACCTGTTTGTTTAATAATATCTATTTCATTAACAAATTGAAAAGTAATCGTTAAACCTATATAACTTATCATAATTCCTAAAGGAATAGCTATTATTGACAATATCAATCCTTCAAAATAAACTGAGCGTTTCTTTTGTTTTGGAGTTGCACCAACACTTGACAACATGCCTAAATATTGAATACGATCCGTTGTAGATAAATGAAATGCTTGATAGATAATCATAATGGATGTAATGACAATCACCAACATTAAAATACCAATCATTTTATAAATATCTAAAAAAGATGATGATGAATTTTTTCAAAAATATCTTGAATTGCAAGATAACCTGTATGATATTCAATACCTATAGCATATCCTTTTTCTTTTAGCTTATCTTTTAATTGTTCAGTATGTTCAAAGATATGTGTAGAAACATTCTTATCTCTGATATATACAGTAGGACTTTCATTCATATCAACATAAGTGATTCCTTGACAAGTATCCTTGAAATGATTTTTAATTTGATAAAAAGACATAATTCCAACAATTTCATATGTTTTTTCATCATTAAATTGAATATTATCACCTATTTTTTTATTTATATGATTTTCTTCTAAAAAAGATTGACTTAATATAATTTCATGAGAATCATCAGGTAATCTTCCTTCAAGAATATAATCTTGTATTCCCAATTTTTGAAAATAAACAGAATCACCTGCTAATACAGATATAGAAAAATCATCATAATCATAATTTAACATTGAAGACATATAATATTCATCTATATCTGGATCATTTTTAATGATATTAATAACATTATCATTTACTCCATATATATCATAATGATAATCTCCCTCTGTTTGTTCTAAATAATTTTTATAATAATCTTTCCCTGATGAAAAAGCTATACCTACACAGCTCATCATGATCACTGATACCATGATGCATAGTAACGTCAGCAGACTTCTTTTCTTGTTCGCTTTCAAATACCTTAAAGTCAATGTATTCATGATTTTCATTTTCTTAGAACCTCATCTTTTTTGATTTTTCCATCTTCTATCACGATGATTCTGTCTGCCTGCATTGCGATACGCTCATCATGTGTTATCATGATAAGTGTCTGTTTATATCTTTTCTGGGTTAATTTCAATAAGTCTATGATTTCCTTACTGTTCTTTGAATCTAGGTTTCCTGTTGGTTCATCTGCCAGAACCAATGATGGTGCATTCATTAATGCTCTCCCTATCGATACACGCTGTTGTTGTCCTCCTGACAGTTCTCTTGGCAGATGATTCTCTCTTGATTTTAGATCAAGTATATTGAGTAGTTCATCCAATCTATCCTGATTCACCTTTTGATTATCCAATAGTACCGGTAATGTGATGTTTTCCTTTACTGTCAATATTGGAATCAGATTATAGAACTGATAAATCAATCCAACTTCTCTACGTCTGAAGATGGCTAGTTCATTTTCATCCTTTTGATAGACATTTTGACCATTGACAATGACTTCACCACTTGTTGGCTTGTCAACACCACCAATCAAATGAAGCAATGTACTTTTACCTGAGCCAGAAGAACCAACAATGGCAATGAACTCACCCTTTTCAACAGAAAAGGAAACATTGTCTAAAGCAACAACTTTATTTTTACCACTTCCATAAATCTTAGATAAGTCTTTCACTTCAAGAATAGTCATATACCATCCCTCCTTATCCTCATTTTAACAAATAAAAATGACAAACCCATGACAATAAAGTGACAGATTTGTCATAATTAATATATTTATACATTTTCTTTATAAAAATGAATTATGAAACGTGTGCCAGGATAAGTATTTTCAACTTGAATAGTTCCATTTTGTTTTTCAACAATCATTAAACTTAAAGCCAATCCAATACCAACACTATCACTTTTAGAATTTTTCCCTTTATAAAATCTTTCAAATAAATGAACAATATCTTCCTGCTCAATACCTGGACCATTATCTTGAATTATAATTTCATCATATAAAGGATTTTGATTCATTTCTATTGAAATAATCCCATCTTGATCAACATGTTCGATACAATTTTTTAAAATATTCGATATAGCCTCTAGACTCCATAACACATCACAAGTTAAATATTGTGATTCATGAATATTAGTTTTAACATTAATATTTTTCATATCTAATTGTATTTCAAAAGGTTTTAATAATTGATTTAAAAAATCTTGTTGTTGAATGGATTCTTGATGAAAAGTAACTGTTTGTGCATCTAATTGAGCCATCTTTAATAAACTCATAACTAACCATTCTATTTTATCCAATAATTTCTTTTCATCTTTCAATAACTGTCTTTTTTCTAAACCTTCTGCCTTCATTAATCTTTCATGAATTAAATTTAAAGAAGTTAACGGTGTTTTCATTTGATGAGATATATCTTCAAGATAATCTTTTAAAATCTTCTTTTCTGTTTCTAATAAATGATTTTGTTCATAAATTTTATTAACCAATTTACATATATCAGTCTCTAAAATAGACAAAATACCCTCTTTATACTTTTGAATATAAAAGTCATTTTGATGAAATAAAATATGATTAATCTGTTGAGAAATGTGTTTTAATTTTTGACTTTGATTATAAATATAAAAACATAAGAAACCTATAATCAAACATAATATCACTATAACAATAATCATCTCAATCACCTAACTGATAACCCAATCCTCTTTTGGTTTGAATGATTTGAGGGTTTTGAGGATCATCTTCTATCTTTGTACGTAGTCTTTTAATATAAACTGTCAATGTATTATCATTCATATCTTCTCCAGTTAATTGAAAGAGTTCTTCTAATAAGAAATCTCTTGTCAATAAATGATGAGCATGTTGGATAAAGATTAATAATAATTTATATTCTAATGCTGAAAGAAAGATTTCTTGATGATTTTTATAGACTTTTGCTTGTGTGATTTGAACTTGAAGATTTTGATATTGAAAGATTTGTTCTTGTTTTTTATATCTTCTTAATATATTTTGAATACGTGATAATAAAATACGAGGTTGAAAAGGCTTTGAGATATAATCATCAGCTCCTAAATTAAATCCTGTAATAATACTAAATTCATCACTTTGTGCAGTTAAAAAGATAATAGGAATATCATAGTAAGCTTTAATTTCATTATATAAAGAAAAACCATTACCTTCTTTTAAAGAAATATCTAATAAGATTAAATCAATGGTTTGATTTTCAAGCACTTGCATGGCTTTCTTTTGTCCATCAACACTGATAAAATAATAACCATTTTCTTCTAAGTAAGATTTTAAATGTTTAATAATCTGTAAATCATCTTCAACAAGTAATATTTTTTCCATACCATCACCAATTTCCATTATAACAAAAAAGCAAGTCAATCATAGACTCGCTTAATATGTTCTTACTGGTAAAACTAATTGAATAATATCTTCTCTTTCAAAATCTTTAATAATGAATGGTTTCATTTCTCCAGTAAATAAAACACGAACTTTTTGTCCATTAATACTTTTAATGGCATCAGTTAAATATCTTGCACTAAATGAAATTTTTAAAGGTTCACCTTTAAAGAAAGCTCTTGATAGATTTTCTTCTACAGAACCAATTTCTTGAGAAAATGATGATAAAATTACTGAATCTTGATTCATTGTCAATTTAACAATATTTGTTTGTTCATTTGTTAATAATGAAGCTCTATCAATAGAATTTAATAAGCTTGTACTATCAATACTCATTGAATAATCAAAGCTATCAGGAATTAAACGACCAGTATCTGGGAAAGTTCCATCAATTAATCTTGTTTGAATTAAAACAAGATCAAAAACAAATAAAACTTTACGATCAGAAACATATAAATCAATCAATTCATCTTTTTCAATAATACGACTAATTTCAATTAAACTCTTTTTAGGAATAATAATATTAAATGAAATATCAGAATCAATATTTAAGATACGTTTAGCAAGACGATAACTATCTGTCGCAATACATTCTAGAACATGATTTTTTGCCTTAAAGTTAACACCTGTTAAAACTGGTCTTGTTTCTTTTTCACTTGTCGCAAAAGATGTTTGTTCAATGGCTTCTTTTAAATCAGTTGATTTCATCTGTAAATTAACACCAGTTTTATTTAAATCAATACGAGGATAATCAATATAAGATGTTCCATTTAAATCAAAACGAGAGTTAGCTCCTTCAATTCTCGTAAGTGTTCCATCAACAATAAAAATATGTACATCTTCAGAATCAATCTTTTTAATAATTTCTAATATATAACGTGAAGATAAAACAACACTACCTGTTTCCATGATTTCAATATTGTCATGAATACTTGTTTGAATGGTAATATCACTATCACTACCCGTTAAAATTAATTCATCATCTTTTAAGTTAAACTTAATTCCAGTTAAAACAGGAAGTGGACTTTTTATAGAAACTGCTCTAGAAACTTTTGTTAGAGCATTTAATAATTCTAATCTTTTAATTTTAAAATTCATAAATGATCTCCTTTATATTTTATATTATTTAAATAATATCATAATAATAATACTGTGCACAATATGAATAAGTCAAAAAAAGTAACGTTTTATTCATTGTTTTTTTATTTTTTATATGTGCATAAGTTGTGGATAACTGTGCATAACTTTTACACAAGTTTCTTTTTGATCTCTTGAATAGCTTGACGATAATTCATATCTTTATCTAATTTTTGTTGGACTTTATGACAAGCTTTCATCACTGTAGAATGATCACGTCCACCAAATTCATGACCAATTTGAATAAACGAAATATCTTCAATTAATTCTCTAACTAAATACATGGCAATATGTCTAGCGACAATAATACTTGATGTTCTTGATTTAGAATTGATTTGAGCAACTGTTAAATTATAGTAATCAGCTACACATTTTTTTATATTTGATACTGTGAGTTCTTTCTTTTGAACAGGTTGATTATAGGAATCACTAAAAGCTTCTAAAGCAAAATTTAAATCAATAACATCTAATTTTTTACCACATATTAACTTATAAAATAATAATCTTTTTAAACTTCCTTCAAGTTCTCTAACATCTGTATTAAAGTGTGTCGCAATAAAATCTAAGACTTCTTCCGTAATAGGATAATCAACATTTTCAATTTCTATCTTCTTTCTTAATATAGCTTTGGCGGTTTCAAATTCCGGTGTATCAATACTAACAGTTAAACCAGATGAAAAACGACTGACAAGACGACTTTCCATTCCTTTTAAATCTCGAGGTGGTTTATCTGATGTAATGACAATTTGTTTTTTATTACTAATTAAGGTATTGAAAATGTTAAAAAAGATTTCACTTGATGATTCTTTGGTTGCCATAAATTGAATATCATCTATTAATAAGATATCCATTTGACGATATTTATAGTTAAATTCATCCATAGAATGATTCGCTAATGATTGAATATATTCATTAACGAAATTTTCACTTGTTGTAAATAAGACATGAATAGATGGATCACGTTTTTTAGCATAATTCCCAATAGCATTTAATAAATGTGTTTTTCCAAGTCCAGAATTACTATGTATAAATAAAGGACTGTAGGAAACACCAGGTTTCATCGCAACCGCTAATGATGCATTTTGCGCAATACGGTTACTATTACCAATAACGAAATTATCAAAAGTCAAATCAGGATTTAAATGATCATCAAATTGTAAGAGATGCTCATGATTCACGTGACTTTGTTTAAAATCTTCTTCAGTCATTAAGTGTAGCTGATAATGACCATTGGTTACTGTGTTATAGATTTCTTGTAAATGTGTTAAGTAAGGTTCAACAACATCATAGCTCCATTTGGTATCAACGGTAATTGTGACTACACTGCCAACAATGTCTTTAATTTCCAAGGTAGTGAAAAAAGAATCAAAACCAATCTTATCTAAACCATAATCATCAAGTTTTCCCTGAAACAAGCTTAAAGTTTTTTGCCAGTTCATATCTAAATTATTCATTTTCACCATCTCCAAGACACATTATAAAGGAAAAAGTGCATAAATAGAAGATAAAAAAAATTGTACACAACTTATTCACATAGTTATGCACATCAAAATATATTGATATAACGGGCTTTTTTTAATTTTACACAAATTTTCATAGATGTGAATTGTGCATAAAAAGTTATGCCATGTGCACAACTGTGCACAATTTTCCACAGTTTTTCTTATTCACACTAAAAGTAACAAAGAATGCACATGAAAATTGTCGATATATGTGGATTTTTGAATAGTTATGCACAATTGTGCATAACTTTCTAGAATATGTGCATAAACTGTGAACAGTGTATGATTTCCTCTTTCTAGTATATGCAAATAGATTTAAAAATATAACAATCCAGTAAAAGAAAATGCTTGATTTATCAAATAATTTTAGATATTTTCATTGACTTATAAAAACAAAACTCATATAATAATGAGGCATATGTTATTGTGTATAAAAAAATTTACTAATTTGGAGGTGTAAAGAATGAAAAGAACATATCAACCAAATAAGAGAAAAAGATCAAAAACTCATGGTTTTAGAGCTAGAATGGCAACAGTAGGCGGAAGAAAAGTACTTGCTCGTCGCCGTAAGAGAGGAAGAAAAGTTTTATCTGCCTAACAAAAAATTCCACTTCAATGTGGTTTTTTTTCTAAAAAAATATGAAAAAAGAGTATCGAATTAAAAAGAATGAAGATTTCCAGTCTATTATTAAAAAGAAAAAATCAGTTGCTAATAGACAATTTGTTGTGTATTGTGCACCGAGTCAAGAACATTTAAGAGTGGGAATCTCTGTTAGTAAAAAGTTAGGTCATGCTGTTGTTCGTAATAAGATAAAAAGACAAGTCAGAATGATGGTTCAACAAGTTTTTGATAAAGATCAGAAAATGGATTTTATTATTATAGTGAGATATAATTATTTAAATTGTTCATATCAGGATAATTTAAAGAGTTTAATATCTCTATATAATAAAATAAGTAGAAGGATGGAAAAGTAACAATGTATTTAGATCAACGTACAAAGAAGTTTTTAAAGGTATTTGCTTTAGTAGCCGTTGTCGTACTATTAGTGGGATGTACAAGTAATCTTGATAAAAATGGAGAACTTATTGCATCACGTGCTATTAATGAGTCAACACCTTGGAGTTTAAGTGATTTAGGATTTTTTGATTTTATATTAACTTATCCTATCGCTAGAGGTATTTTATTTATTAGTAATATGTTAGGTAACGTTGCTTGGGGAGTTGTTGGAATGACAATCTTCATTAACTTATTAATTTTACCTATCATGATCAAATCAACTGAATCAACTCAAAAAATGCAGTTGCTTCAACCAGAAATGGAAAAAATTCAAAGAAAATATGCTGGTAGAAAAGATCAGGCTTCTCAAATGAGACAAAGTGCTGAAATCCAAGCTTTATATAAAAAGCATAATATTAGCATGTTTAGTAGTTTTACAACATTTTTAACATTACCAATCATGCTTGCAGTATGGCAGGCTGTTCAAAGAGTTGAAATTTTATATAAATCAACATTATTTGGATTACGATTAGGTGTGACACCGATGTCAGCTATTACAAATGGTGAATGGGCATATATTGTTATTGTTGCATTAGTTGGTATTACACAATATTTTGCTATTGAAATTAACAATATTATGTTAAAGAGAAATCCTCGTTATAAGGTTTCAAAACAACAACAATCAATGAAAACAATGAATATTGTGATGACTGTGATGATTGTTTGGTTTGCAGTATCTATGCCAACAGCAATGTCATTATATTGGATTACAACAAGTTTAATTACAATTGCAAGAACAGTTTATATTCAGCTTTACCATATTGAAAAGAAAAAAGATAAATAAGGACTGGGCAAATATATGAAAATATATGAAGGAAAAACTTTAGATGATGTGATTCAACATGCTTGCCAAGATTTAGGAATCACTCCTGATGAATTGACATATGAAATTATTGAAGAAAAAAAGGTTTGTTTTCTAAAAAAGTTGTGATTGAATGTTATTGTGAAAGTATGGTTCAAGAATACTTGGAAAACTTTGTTAGAAAAACATTAACAAATATGGAATTTCAAGTAGAAACAGTTTCTTATATTCAAAATGGACGTATTTATTGCAATATTAATTCTGATAACAATTCTATTTTAATTGGTAAAAATGGAGTTATTTTAAGAGCTTTTAATTTTATCGCAAGACAAGCTGTTCAAAATGAATTTAAGAAAAGATTTGAAATTAGTTTAGATATTAATGGTTATAAAGAAAATAGATATAAAAAAGTTTCAGCTATGGCAAAAAGACTTGGTAAACAAGTTTTAAGAACAAAGATTGCAGTAAAACTTGATCCTTTACCTGCTGATGAAAGAAAAGTTGTACATCAAACAATTTCTGATTTTAATAAACATTTAAAGACAGAAAGTCAAGGAGAAGGAAAAGAAAGATTTACGACAATTTCATATGTAGAATAAAAAATGCATCAACTATCTTAGGGTAGTTGATGTTTTTTATTCATTTCCTCTTTTAAGAGGAAAAAATTGGAATGAAGGGATAGATTATATTTATAGTATAATAATGTTGGTGAGAATATGGATAAAAAAAGATTAATTAAGATTATTAAAATATTAAGTCAAAGTCAACAACCTATTAAAGGAAAAGAATTATGTGAAGAACTAGGTGTGACAGTGAGAACACTTAGAAATGATATTAAAGAATATCGTCATGAACTATCGAATCATGGTTTAGAAATTGTATCTAAACATGCAGTGGGATATTCTTTAATAATACATAATGAAGAAGAATATTTTCAATATATTGAAGAACTAATGAAAAGTGAATCACAGAATCAAATGTTAATACCTATTTATCCTGAAGAAAGAATTGATTATTTGATTAAGATGTTTTTAACATCGGATGATTATATAAAGATAGAAGATATATGTGATATGATATTTGTTAGTCGTTCGACATTAAGTCATGATTTAAAAGAAGTAAGAGAAAAATTAAAATACTTTCATTTAGATTTAGAAACCAAACCAGCTTATGGTTTAAAAATAAAAGGTAGTGAATTTCATAAACGTTCATGCATTTCACAATATTTTTTCCATATTCATGGTGGCGATGAAAGTTATCTTCAAAAAGCGAAGGCATCTAAACAACAAGAAATTATTTCTAATCTTTTATATAAAACAATGGTTGAACAACAATTTAAGCTAACAGATATGGGATTTGAGAATCTTGTGATTCATATCATGATTGCTTTGATTCGATTAAAAGAAGTTCAATCCAATACACCCTATGAATATGATGAATATATCATAGAAAGTCGAGAATACAATATTGCGACAATTTTATGTAAAAAATTAGAAGATGAATTTCATATTTGTTTTCCACAGATAGAAGTCTATTATATTGCTTTACATTTATCAGGAAAGAAAGCTGTTCAATATAATACCAATCACTTAATTGTCAATCAGGAATATGAAGATTTATTAGAAAGAATATTTAGGGAGATTGCTGATAAATATCATATGGATTTTACAATGGATATGGATTTAAAAACATCATTGACATTACATATTTTACCCATGATGAATAGATTAAAATATCAGATGGTTATTCAAAATCCATTATTGGAACAAATTAAAATAGAAAATTCTTTAGCTTTTGAAATGAGTATTTTAACAGCGAATATTATTCATCAAATTTATCATGTGGAAATGAATGAAAATGAAATGGGGTATATTGCGTTACATTTTCAACTTGCAATAGAAAGATATCAAAAACAAGGTCCTAAAAAGAATATTATTATTATTTGTGCCAGTGGTATGGGAAGTTCACAGATTTTGTTATATAAGATAAGACAAAAGTTTAAGGATTATATTCAAAGTATTTATATTACTGAATTATATGAATTACCTAATATTGATCAATCTGTTTATGATTTTATTTTAACAACTGTACCGATTCCATTTCAAACAGAGATACCAAGTATTCATGTTCAATATTTCTTAGATGATCAAGATGTTTTAATGTTGAGTGATGCTTTTCAACAACAAAGTGAAACATTATCATTTATTGATCAATATTTTTCAGATAATTTATTTTTCTTAGATTTAAAAGGAAAAGATAGTAAACAATTGATTCATGAAATGTGTTCAAGAATAGCAATGGTAAAAGATGTGCCTAATCAATTTGAAGATGAAGTCATGAAAAGAGAAAAATATTCAGTAACAGAGTTTGGTAATGCGATAGCCATGCCACATCCAATGAAACCTATAACTGATTCAACTTTTGTGGCAGTGGGTATTTTAAAGAAACCAGTGAAATGGAAAAGACAATATGTAAAATATATTTTCTTATTGTCTATTCAAAAAGATTCAAAAGAAGCCTTAGGGTTACTTCATGAAACGTTATCAGCTTTAGTTTATGATAAAAAGGCTTTACAAGAATTAGAAAAGAATCCATCATTGGATGATTTAAAGACAATATTAAGAAAAACTGCGAAAGAACAAGAAAAGAATGATATAGATGTTTTATTTGGTTAATAACTTCCTCTTTTAAGGTGAAATTGATTCAATTTAAGTATTTTTATTTTAATTTATAATGAAAGTAGGTGAAAGGTAAATATGAAAATTCTATTATGTTGTTCAGCTGGGATGTCATCAAGTCTATTAGCTAAAAAAATGAGAATAGCTACCAAAGAACAAGGGATAGATTGTGTTGTAGCTTCAGTCAGTGTTATCCAAGTATCTCAGTATATAGATAAAGCTGACTTTGTCCTTGTTGCTCCTCAATTAGAACATGAATATAAAAGAATTCTTCAATATGCCAGACCACTACAAATACCTGTCTTACTCATCGGCCGAAAAGAGTATGGGGAAATGGATGGAAAATCTGTTTTGGTAAGAGTATTAAAGAAAATAGAATTGAATCAGGAGGAAATAAAAATGGATAAAGTATCAGCAGTTATTGAAAGCAAATTAATGCCGATTGCTTTAAAGTTTGGGAGTAATAGAACCCTATCAATTATACGTAATGCAATGTGTGCCTCAATGGCATTGTTGATTATTGGGAGTATTTCAATATTATTAGCGAATATTCCTTATGAACCAATTGCTAATCTTTTAGCACCAGTTGCACCATTCTTTAGTGCAGTGAATGCTTGTACAACAGGAATTTTAGCTTTATTTGTTGCTGGAGCAACTGGTTATTATAGTGCAGAAGCATTCAATGCGAATAAATGGACAAATGTTGTGACATCTTTAGGTGCGTTTGTCTTAACACAATATGATATTGAAACAGGTATTAATATTTCTGGTTTTGGTACTTCAGGTCTTTTGACAGCTATTGTTGTAGGATATGTAACAGTTCGTATCTTATCATTATTTGAAAAAAGAATTGGGTTATTAGAATGCCCGAAGGTGTACCACCAGCAGTTAGTCAATCTTTTTCTTCATTAATTCCAGCAACAATTGTATTTGCTATTTTTGGAATTATTTCCATTGTCTTTAAATTTAATATTAATACATTTATGTCAACTTTAATGTCACCTATTTCATTATTATTAAATACACCATGGGGATATGCTATATATCATGCTTTAATGGGATTGGTTTTCTTCTGTGGTATTAATAGTGCAGTTATTTGTGATGTAGCCTATCCATTTATTTTAGCTAATGGAGTCGCTAATGAAGAAGCGATTGCTGCTGGACAGGCTGCTTTGTTTCCAGCAACTTATGGAACAGATACATTAATCTGGGCTGGTGGAACCGGAGCAACTATTGGACTTATGATTTTAATGACTTTTATGGCTAAAAGTAAATATTTTAAAACTTTAGGTAGAATGTCAATTGGTCCAGGAATCTTTAATATTAATGAACCTATCATTTTTGGTACACCAATTTGTTTTAACCCAATTTTCTTAATTCCATTTGTTTTATTACCAGGAATTCTTGCTTTTACCACATTTGTATTGATGACATCAGGTATTATAGCTATGCCAACTGTATCAATGGTTCCATGGACAACACCTCCAATTATTATTGGTTTCTTAATGACAAGTGGCGCATGGTCCACAACAATATGGGCATTTTTAGTTGTCGTTATTTCTTTAGTTGTTTATTATCCATTCTTTAAGATTGCAGATAAGCAACAATACCAAAAAGAATTAAATGAAGAAAACATAGAAGAATAATGAAAGGAAGATAGTTATGACAAAATTATCTAAAAACTTTCTATGGGGCGTAAGTATTGCTGCCCATCAACTAGAAGGAGCATGGCAGGTAGATGGTAAGGGTCCTGGTATCATGGATTTTGCTACTTCTGGTACTTATGAAAAGCCTAGAGAATTTACTTTAGAAATTGAAGAAGATAAAAAATATCCTTCTCATGAAGGTATTGATTTCTACCATCGCTATAAACAAGATATTGAACTCCTTGCCCAAATGGGATTCAAGGCTTTGAGAATTTCTATTGACTGGTCAAGAATATTTCCTCATGGTGATGAGGATATGCCAAATGAAAAAGGACTAGCCTATTATCATGATGTTGTAGATACTTTGATTCAACATGGCATTGAACCGATTATTACACTCTATCATTTTGAAATGCCAGTCTATCTTGTGCGTCATTATGATTCATGGCTCAATCGTAAAGTTATAGATTTCTATTTACATTATGTTGAAACTGTTGTCAAATCATTTAAAGGAAAAGTTAGATATTGGGTAACCTTCAATGAAATGAATCACATTGATCCTCAAACAGAAGCATCCGACATCTTTACATATATTATTGCTGGATTGAAATACAGTGAGATTGAAGGGAACAAAAAGAAGTTCTCGCTCGCATAGGCTATAATATGACTCTAGCAGGAGTAAAAGCCACAAAATTAATTCGAGAAATAGATGAAAACAATAGGGTAGGATGTGTCTTTGGGATTACACCAACCTATCCAAAGGACTGCAATCCACAGAATGTCATGAGAGCATTTAAGGATATGGATAGAGATTACTATCAGATAGATGCGATGTGTAATGGATCATTTCCAAAATATAAAATCAAGGAATATGATGATTTTGGTATCCATTTAGAAATCACAAAAGAAGATGAAAAAGCCTTTTTCGAAGGAAAGCTAGATTTTATAGGGATGAACTATTATTCTAGTGAAGTATCAAAAGCAGAAGATGAAGAAGGAGAGACACTGTGGGGTGGAACACAAAATCCATATTTGAAACAAAGCAAATGGGGATGGGCAATTGATCCCATTGGTTTAAGATACTTATTAAATTATACCTATCGAAAATACGAATTACCAATCATGATTACTGAAAATGGTATTGGTGCTGTTGACAAAATGGAAGATGGAAAGATTCATGATGATTATCGTATTGAATATCTTCAGACACATTTGAGTGAAATGAAGAAAGCCATTTTAGAAGATCATGTAGAATGTTTTGGTTATTTGATGTGGGGTCCAATTGATCTTGTTTCAGCCACAACAGGAGAAATGAAAAAACGTTATGGATTTATCTATGTAGATAAACATGATGATGGAAGTGGAGATTTATCAAGACATAGAAAAGATAGTTTTTATTGGTATAAACATATCATAGAAACCCAAGGAGAAGAACTCTAAAAGAAAACTCTATCAATGAGAAATCAATCTCATGATAGAGTTTTTAAATAATAGGTGTTCCAATATTTTTATCTAATCGCCATGATGGAGCTAAATCATCATCACCCCAATATTCATCAATAGAAATAATTTTATGATCTTTTATCTTTATAAAAGAAACGACATGAAATGATAATTGATGATTAGTTGAAAAGACATTGACAACACTAATTATTAAATCATTGAGATATTCAATTCTTTCTATATTTCCATCCCAATGACCAGGATATTCACAATTGGCTTGTATAAATTCATCAACAGTAAAATGTTCATTTGTACAATGCCAATTAATATAAGCATCTTCATTAAAAAAATGACGTAAATCTTTTGCATTTTGTGTTAATACAGCATTCCAAAACTCATGAATATTCATAATGATCTCCTTTATACTTATTTATTTTTATTCTTATTTTCTAAACTTGTTCCAATAGCGACACCAATGCATAATCCTAAAGATATGCACAAAGCTAAATAATTTTTCTTTTTATCCATTTTTATATTTCCTCTTTATTTCTTGTTAATAATTATATCAATAAAAGAGATAATCATCAATTTTCCTCTCTTTCTTTTCATTAAATTTATGTCATATGAATAGCTATTTTTGAGAACTATGTTATAATAATAGACATTGTAAAGGGGGTATAAATAAATATGAAGATTATGAGAAAATTTATTCAATATTATAAACCATACAAAACTGTTTTTATTTTAGATATGATTTGTGCAATGGTTATTAGTATAATAGATTTAGCATTTCCTCAGATATTAAATTATTTAAACGATACATTGTATATATCTCATTATCAGGAAATTATCCAGAATTTGCTTTGGTTAGCAGTTTTTCTATTCATTATGTATGCTATTCGTGCTTTATGTAAATACTATGTATCTGCGCAAGGACATATTATGGGTGCACAGATGGAAAGAGATATGAGAAAAGATCTATTTGATAAATTTGAACAGTTATCTTTTTCTTATTATGATCGTAATAATACTGGAGAAATGATGAGTAAATTAGTAAGTGATTTATTTGATATTTGTGAATTTGCCCATCATGGACCTGAAAATGTCTTTATTTCTTTATTAAAAATTATTGGTTCATTTATTTTATTAATGTATATCCATATACCTTTAACAATTCTTTTAATGATTGTGACATTATGTATGTTGTTGTTTTCATTAAGACAAAATAAGGCTATGCAACAAACATTTATGGATAATCGTCAAAAGATTGCAGGAGTGAATGCTTCTTTACAAGATACTTTAGCGGGTATTAGAGTTGTAAAGTCTTTTGCGAACGAAGATATTGAAAGACATAAATTTGCAAGAAGTAATGAAAGATTTTTACAAAGTAAGAAAAATAATTATCATTGTATGGGTAAATTCCAAGGTGGTAATAACTTCTTTCAAGGTTTGCTTTATATCACAATATTAGTTGGTGGAGGTTTCTTTATTGCTGAGGGTTCATTAGAACCTATCGCTCTAGCAACTTATGCTTTATATATTAATATTTTCATTACACCAATTGAAGTGCTTGTAGAATTTACTGAAATGCTTCAAAAAGGATATTCAGGATTTAAACGTTTTAATGAAGTGATGGAAACACAGGTAGAAATAGAAGACGCGCCTGATAGTCATGATTTAAAAGATGTCAAAGGTGTGATTGATTATAAAGATGTATGTTTTGGATATGATGATGAAAAAGTATTGGATCATTTGAATATTCATATTGATTCAGGTCGTTCAATTGCTTTAGTTGGACCTTCTGGTGGTGGAAAAACAACAATTTGTTCTTTATTATTACGTTTTTATGATGTGACGAGTGGAAGTATTGAAATAGATGGTCAAGATATTCGAAAACTGACACTTAAATCATTACGTCAATCTATTGGAATTGTACAACAGGATGTTTATTTGTTTACAGGTTCAATTAAAGAAAATATTTCTTATGGAAAACCAGGTGCGAGTGATGAAGAAATCATTGAAGCAGCAAAAAAAGCCAATATTCATGAATTTATTATGAGTTTACCTGATGGTTATGATACATATGTTGGAGAAAGAGGAACACGTTTAAGTGGAGGGCAAAAACAACGTATATCTATTGCGAGAATTTTTCTTAAAGACCCTAAAATATTAATCTTGGATGAAGCAACAAGTGCTTTAGATAACGAAAGTGAACGTCATATTCAAAAAAGTCTAGAAGTTCTTGCGAAAAATCGTACTTGTATTACGATTGCTCATAGATTATCTACAATCAGAAATGCGGATGAAATTATTGTTATTGGTAATAATGGTATTGTAGAAAGAGGAACACATCAATTTTTATTAAATAAAAATAATGTGTATGCCAAATACTATCGTTTACAATTTGAAGGATTGGAAGATGATCATGCTTAAAGCTGGGCAAGTTGTTTATTTTATTGTACAGGGTTGGATTATGAGTGGTAAAGTCATGAATATTCAAGGAAATGAAAATGAGTATACTTTTGAAATCGAAGGTTATGGTAATTGTAGTGGTTATCATCAAATCTCATCAAGACAGATTCATTATTCTATTTTCTTGGATGAACAAGAAGCTCAAAAATATCAAGACAATCCAGCTATGTATTTACAAAATTACTGTTAGTAACACGTTAGTGTTACTTTTTTTCATAAGTTCATAGATATTTCAAAAAGATATTGTTATACTATATGAAGGATAAAGGAAAGGAAATGAAATCAATGAATGATGATATTATTGTCGCTATTGCGACATCGCGTTTAGAAGCAGCAATCTCAATTATTCGTTTAAGTGGAAAAGATTGTATTGCTTTTGTACAACAATTTTTTACAGGTCAAATCATCAATAAAGCGAGTCATACAATTACATATGGTTTTATTAAAGATCAAGATGAAAAAATTGACGAAGTTTTAGTGAATATATATCGAGGACAGAAAACATTTACTGGCGAGGAAATGGTTGAAATCAATTGTCATGGTGGTGTTTTTATTACACAAAAGGTATTAAACCTTTGTTTAAAAAAGGAGCACGTATGGCTAAACATGGCGAGTTTTCTAAACGAGCATTTTTAAATGGACGTATTGATTTATCTCAAGCTGAAGCGATTAGTGATTTAATTAGTGCTAAAAATGATTATGCTTCCAGACTCGCATTAAAAGGAATACAAGGAAATATTAGTCATTTTATTGAAGATTTAAAAGAAGATTTAATTCAGATTATTACACAAATTGAAGTGAATATTGATTATCCTGAATATGAAGATGTTGAAGAACTAACAGCAGAGTCATTACTTCCTAGAAGTCAACAATTACAGGATAAAATGAATCATATCATTGAATCATCAAGAAATGTTCATTTATTGAAAGATGGTATTTCAACTGTCATTATTGGTAAACCAAATGTGGGAAAATCAAGTTTATTAAATGCTTTGTTAGATGAAGATAAGGCTATTGTGACAGATATTGCTGGTACGACAAGAGATATTGTTGAAGGAACAATTCGTTTAGATAATATTATTTTAAATATGATTGATACAGCAGGTATTAGAGAAACAGATGATCTTGTTGAAAATATTGGTGTTTCTAAATCTAAAGAATTGATTCATCAAGCTGATTTGGTTTTACTTGTTTTAGATGGTTCAAAATCTTTAACAAAAGAAGATTATGAATTATTAGAATTATCAAAGGATACTCAAAGAATTATTGTGATTAATAAAAAAGATCAAGGTCAAATGCAAGATATAGATGGTATTTATATTAGTGCGAAGAATCATGATATAGAGCCATTGATTCATCAAATTAAAGACATGTTTGCATTAGGAAAAATAACATCTTCACAAGATGATATACTCGCCAATGCTAGACAGATTCAATTATTAGAAAAAGCAAAACAATCATTACAAAATGCAATCCAAGCTATGCATGATTATGTTCCAACTGATTTAATTGTGACGGATTTATATGAAAGTTGGGAAAGTTTAAAAGAAATATTAGGAGAAAGAGCAAAAGAAGATTTATTAGATGAGTTATTTAAACGCTTTTGTATAGGGAAATAAAATGAAAAAGTATCAATTTTTAGCTGAAAGATATTATAAGTTTTTTAGATATTTAAGAGTTGTTGGTTTAGTGAGTGTAATCGTCTTTTTGGTTGTGACAGCTTTTAATAGAGGGAATCCAACACTTTCTCTTATAAGTTATATTGCAATATTGATGACCTTTGCCTGTCTTTTAGAAAGTGTTATTTTATATATTTTATATATAATATTTAAGCGTAAGTAAGAGATGAAGAAATTCATCTTTTTCATTTCAAAAAACGAAAAGATTTATCATTATGATATAATAGTGCTATAATAAACAAACAAGGGAAGGGGGATAAGATGATGAGTAAAAGTTATGAAATTGATATGTGTCATGGGCCATTATTAAAACAAATTATTGTTTTTTCAGTACCTTTAATGTTATCGGGGATATTACAGTTATTATTTAATGCTGCGGATATTATTGTTGTGGGAAGATTTACCGGAAGTGAAGCTTTAGCAGCAGTAGGTTCAACAAGTTCTTTGATTAACTTATTGGTTAATTTATTTATAGGAATATCAGTAGGAGCGAATGTTTTATTTGGAAGATTTTGTGGTGCACATGATGAAGAAAATGCATCAGAAACTGTTCACACAGCTATTTGTACAGCCATTTATGGTGGTATTTTTATGATATTTGTAGGTAATATTTTAGCTGGTCCTTTATTACAACTTATGGGAACACCAGCTGATGTGATTGATTTGTCAACATTGTATATGCGTATTTATTTTATAGGTATGCCTGGTTTTATGATTTATAATTTTGGAGCTGCTTTATTAAGAACAGTTGGAGATACTAAAAGACCTCTTTATTATTTAACTTTTGCAGGTATTATTAATGTTATTTTTAATTTGATATTTGTTATTGTATTTCATTTAGGTGTTGCTGGAGTGGCTATTTCTACAATGATGTCAGAATGTATATCAGCCATTCTTGTTTTAAGATGCTTAATTCATGCTGAGGGAGTTTTAAAACTATCAAAAGATCAATTACATTTTCATAAAGATAAATTGATAAAAATGTTGAAAATTGGATTGCCTGCAGGATTACAGGGGATGGTTTTTAATATTTCTAATGTTTTAATACAATCATCAGTCAATTCTTTTGGATCTATTATTGTGGCAGGAAATACTTCTGCAGGTAATATTGAAGGATTTGTTTATACAGCGATGAATTCTATTTATCAAACATCTTTAAGTTTTACAAGTCAAAATATGGGAGCAAGAAATTATCAAAGAGTTAATCAAATTCTTGTCAGATGTCTAGCTGTTGTTACAATTATTGGATTTGTTTTAGGATTTGGTGCTTATTTATTAGGAGATGTTTTGCTTGCTATTTATTCAACAGATCCACAAGTTATAACATCAGGAATGGTTCGTTTAAGTCTTGTCAGTACAACGTATTTTCTATGTGGAATCATGGATGTCATTGTAGGAAGTTTAAGAGGAATGGGTTATTCAATTATGCCAATGCTTGTATCTTTAACAGGAGCTTGTTTATTTAGAATTATATGGATATTTACAATCTTCCAGATACATCATACACTCTTTATTCTTTATATCTCTTATCCAATATCTTGGTTACTCACACTAAGTGTTCATTTGATTTGTTATTTGAAAGTTCGTAAATATGCATTTGTATAAAATCAGCTTAAAGCTGATTTTTTAGTTTATATAGGAAAGTTATTAGTTAAAATATTTAAATTTAAAAAAATATGAAAAAGTTGGAAATAAAAAAGAAAAATAGAAAAAAATTGCGTATATAAATAATAGGAGGGTTCTTATTAAAATGATGTATGTTTACAATAAGCAAATATTATTGTATAATGTCTATGAACCCTCCTGGAATATATTGAAAGGAGGTCATTATGAAAGATTTGAAAGTTGATGATGTCATTAGAGATTTCTTCAGAAATCCTGAACACTTTGCTGATATGATGAACGCTATTCTCTATGGCGGTCAAGATGTCATTAAGCCTGATGAACTTCAAAGAATGGATACAAGTGAAATCTTTGTAGGCAATTATATTTCCAGGGAAAGAAGACGTGATGTCATCATGTTGTGGAAAGGAAAGGATTCACAGGCTATCTTGGCATTGGAAGCACAGGATCAGGTTGATTTTACAATGGTGTCAAGAACACTTCTCTATGATGCATTAACCTACAACATGCAGGATAAGGAGTACAAGAGCTACAAGATCATGCCAGTTGTCAGCCTCGTATTGTTTCATGGCGAAGGAAGATGGACAGCAGCCACGTCACTGGTAGAAAGAATGGATATTCCTGAAAGCTTGAAGGGGATGCCAAATGACTGGAAGATGAAGATTGTAGACATCAAGGATTTGGACTATCACCTACTCAAAAATGAGGATAATCGCAATATCGTCAAAACAGTTAATCAGATATGGAGAAAAGAGAAAGAAGATTTCAAAGGGATGGAAGTCTCAAAGACAGCCGCAAGGGTGATAGCGATACTTACGGAAAGATATGATATTTTAGAACAAGTGAAAGGAGAAGAAGAGACTATGGCAATGTGGTCATTTTGGAAAGACATTGAGCAGGAAGGAAAAAAGAAGGTAAAATGCAAATACTAATGGCTCAACTTAAAAAAATATTAGGAAAACTCACACCTGAATTGACATTGAGAATTGAATTAAGTAATGAAGAAGAGTTAAACAATCTTGCATTACATATAACAGATATACATAGTGAAAAAGATGTGTTGAAGTATATCTAAATATACATGAGAATTATATTAAGTGGAGAAAATAAAGAATTTCGTCAATTATGATGAAGTTCTTTATTTTTACATATATATTTATTGACATATTTTTTAAGATATTTCATAAAAGTTTTGCATAAAAAAATAGAAGCTTTTCAACTTCTATTTCTTTAAAGCTGTTCCAAAATGTAAAGCAATATAGGCTAATTCATGTTCATTAAATTTTTGATGATAATGTTGTTCAACAATTTCATTAAAAATCTCAGCACATTTATATTCTAATTGGAATTGAGCCTGAATCTTATCTTTTAATGGATTGTCAGTTAATTGATGATTGTTTTGTAAACGATCTAAAGCAGGATAAAAATGTAAAGTCATTCCTGTATAGAACTCTTTATTTTTTCTTAAATCTAACTGAAGATCATTTTGAATGCGATTAATTGTTTCATTAATGATTTCTTCTGTATCATCATCATATAAATCAAATTCACAGTTAAAATCAATATCTAAAAGATTGATGTTTGCTAAATACATAGTTACATATTGCACTTGATTTTCATCAATCTCAATATGGAAATAATCATTTAATTGTTCAATGATTTGCTTAGAAATTTGATAATATTCATGATTCTTTAAATGATTGATTTGACTTTCACTTGTTGGAATATAAGTTCCACTCATTTCTCTAGAAAGACATAAAGAGAGATGAATAATTAAGTTATCAAAAGAAATCTCAGTCATTTCAATTTGATTGTCTTGAATAACTTTTTTTACAATGTTTTCAATGATTTCTTTTCTGTTTTCATATTGACTATCTAATTCTATAACCATAATCCTTACCTCGCTTTTCATATGATATATTATTTGAATTCAAAAGTCTACTATAAAAAATTTTTTCTCAAAATGAAACATGTACTTCAACGTATTCACATTGTGTCATTAATCGTAGCGGAAATCCCCATGACCCATAACCACTAGAAACAATCAAAGATTTGTTGTTTTTTATAAGTACGCCGTAGTCATTATCATAAATCAAACCAGTAATCAAAGAACCAGGAAAAACTTGACCAGCATGAGTATGACCTGAAAGCTGTATATCAGCAAATTTAAGGTTTTCTTCGTATCGTAAAGGATTATGATCTAAGACAATGGTTGGTAAAGACATATCCATATTTTGACAGATTGTTTCTATGGAAGTAGAAGTGCGTAGACTGACATCTTCTCGTCCTATTATATTAAAAAGACCATCAATACATACAAAATTTTCATTTAAATATGTGATTTGATATTTTTGATAAAGTTCTTGAGTAGATATTGATACATATCTTTCATGATTACCATCTATCGCAAAGATACCATATTGACTATGAATAGTTGATAGAATTTGCAAAGTTTGTTCAATATCATTCATTGAAGAAGATTCATCAAAAATATCACCACCTAAACATATGAGATCATAGTCTTTTTGATTTAATGTTTTGACAAGATTTTGAATATCTTGTGGTGTTGTTCCACTGCTTATATGAATATCACTGATAAAAGCAAGTTTTAAAGATTTTAATGTTGTATCTTTTTCAATAGAAATTTGATAATGAGTGACTTGTCTATCAAAATGAGAATAATAACCAATACCTGTAACCAATAGTGAAATTAATACAAATATAGGCATTATTGATTTTTGAAAAGCATGATGAAAGTAATGACACCATAAACGATAAATGAGTATACATAAACAAAATAGAAAACAAGATAGAATATAAAAACTAACAGTATAAAACCATAAATCAAAAGATGGTTTTAAAAAGATTTTTATAAGAAGTGTTAATATAGATACAATTGTTAATGTATAGAGAATATAACGCGAACTTTTTTTCATATGTTTAAATATACGAAGAAAATAGTAAAAAGGTGCTATAATAAGAAAGAGAGATAAAATTGTATAAAATAGAATCATCATAATCAGGACCTCTTTTCTTTTTTTACAAGTATAACATAATTGAATAAAAAATAATTTGAGTTTCGGTAAAAAAATAAAAAACAGGTAAAAAGTTATTCACAAATTGCCTGTTTTGCTTTATTTATAAGGAAAATCAGCCTCTAAAATGTTATAATAATTTTATCTCAATAAACAAAATTTAGGAGGGATTTTCCATGAGTTATTTTACCACAGATCTATATGAAACGAAAAGAGAAATTGTCAATTTTTCTAATAAATTATCAGACAGTCTTGATAAACCTGCTGCCAAGTTTGTCATGGACATGATGTTTGGTCTTGCAAGAAGTCAAAGTGTTCTACTTAGCGATATTGCCAGAGCTCTTGATGAAAATATCAAGCTCAATTATACAATTGACAGATTATCCAATCATTTGGCTCAATTTGATGATGAAGCAATGAACCAAATGAAATCCAATTATAATGATATGGTTATCAAGCATCTTAGCGAAGACAGGATCATTTTACTTGATAACAGTGAAATCATCAAAAAATATGGAAGAAAATTTGAAGATCTTTGTATGGTCAGGGATGCTTCCTCACTTAAGGATGACATTTATCCTGGATACCATGTATGTGAGGCAACTGCCCTCACACAGGATCAACATCATCCAATATCTTTGTATAGCCATATCTATTCAACTGAAAGTGAAGGATTCAAGTCAATGAACGATGAAACAATAAAGAGCATAAAATATGTCAAATCTCTCATTCCTGAAAGATGTACATTTGTATGTGACAGAGGATATGATGCCAATGTATTTTATGATTACTTCATAGATGAAAATCATAATGCAGATGATTTCATCATCAGACTCAAAGAAAATAGAACATTATTGTTTAAAGGGAAGCCAAAGAAAGTAGGAGAAATCGCCAAAAGAAGAAAAGGCAAGATTAAGATGAACATGTATTTTTCTAAGGAAGACAGTGAAGTCTATGTATCACATACGAGAGTGGAACTGCCATCACAAAAGGGAAGGATATTAAATCTAGTCATTGTGTATGGATTAAGTGAAGAAAAACCGATGATGCTTTTAACGAATAGAGAGATCAGGAATAAAAGAGATGTGCATAAGATAGTGAGGGCATATATGTCAAGGTGGCGAATCGAGGAGAAATTCAGATTCAAAAAGAATCAGTATGGTTTTGAAAATATAAGAGTAAGGACAATGAAATCAATAAATGTATTGAATACGATATTGATGATGCATATAGGGCATATAACACTGTTGGCAGAGAAAGTAGACAAGAAATTACTAGTCATAAAGATGATAGAGAGAAGCAAATCGCTTAAAGGAAAGAGATATTACTGGTGCTATCAGATCAGTAAAGGGATACAGGAAATATTAAAATATGCACAAAAGGGAATCAAGGAGTTTCAAAATATAAGAGAGAAGCAGGAATACAGGCAGCTGCAACTGAAACTATAAAATGAACATATAGTAAATAATAAAAAAGGTCATGAAAATGACACTTTTTCAGCTACAATAAAAAGAGAATAAAAACAAAAAAGATGATATAGATAAGAAAACAAGGGTTATGACAATAAACAACAAGACATACCCTTCAAAAAAGAATGCAAAAAACCGAAAGTCAAAAAAATAAAGGTTGCTTTCAAAGAGCTCATATGATAGTATAAAAAAAGATAGAGGTGCAAGAGTTAAGAGTTCTTTTATATCAATAGGTGCAACTAAAAAGAAGGAGGAACGATTGCCGAAGGGATAATTATTTGCATGTGATTATTGCCTGGGGGTATAGAGAATATCTATATCACTGTCACTTTAGGATAAAGTGGTGTGCTATTGCTTAATAAAATAATCTTTATTATTGCAATGGGACCATTGCAATTTTTTATTAACAAAGAAGGTGAAAATAATGAAATTGATTGAATCTGATCGTCATATTATCCAAGTCAAATTGATGAATGTAGAAAAGAACTCATTATTTGTAGGTGATATTTTTCAAACAATTTCTTCAAAGAATGTCAATATTGATATGATTTCAGAAGTGCTTTTAGAAGATGAAATGCGTATTGATTTTACATGTAGTCAAGATGACCAAAAGAATTTAGATGAGGCTTTGTCAATAGTAAGAACAAAGCATCCCCATATACAAATTTATCAAAATAGACAAGTCGCAAAAATTAAACTTGAAAGTGATGCAATGAAAGATGAAGTGGGTGTTGCGGCAATCTTTTTTACAGTGTTAGGTAAACATCAAATACCATTACTTCAAGTTACAACATCAGAAGTATCTATTTCTTGTGTTATTCCATTGGAATATATTGATTTAGCGATGTCAGAAATTAAGAAAGAATATAAATAGGAGGAAAGTTATGGAACCAATTTTTGAAGGAAGTGCAGTTGCATTAGTATTACCCATGTTAGATGATGGTAGTATTGATTATGAAGGATTTAAAAGACAAGTTCAAAGAATGATTGATGGAGGTGTACAGGCTCTTTTAGTGAATGGAACAACAGGAGAAACACCAACTATTCATATTAACGAAGAATTTGAATTAACAAAGATTGTGATGGAAATGGCAAAAGGAACAGGTGTCAAAGTGATTGCAGGGGCCGGATCAAATGATACAGAAACAGCATTAAAGAAAGCCAAGTTTGCTAAAGAAGTAGGAGCTGATGCGATTTTAGTCGTAACGCCATATTATAATAAAACAAGTCAAAGAGGTTTAATTGATCATTATACTTATATTGCAGATCAAGTCGATATTCCAATGATTATTTATAATGTACCAGGACGTACAGGAATGAATATTACAGTTGATACAGTTGTTGAACTTGCGAAACATAAGAATATTAAAGCAATGAAAGATGCAACTGATAATATTGCTTATGCAATGGATGTTTTAACACAAACAAGAGATTTAGATTTTGATATGTATAGTGGTTGTGATGATAATATTTTACCGTTTATGGCTGCAGGTGGAAAAGGTGTGATTTCTGTATTATCTAATCTTTATCCAAGAGAAACAGAAAAATTTGCTCAAGCGATTTTACATGGTGATATGGATTTAGCGAAACAAATGGCATATGATTTGAATGATGTCAGCAAGTATTTGTTTGTTGATGTCAATCCAATCATGCCTAAAGCTGCATTAAAGAAAATGGGTGTTTGTGGTGAAATGGTGAGACGTCCATTGATTCCAACGACTGAAGCCAATAAGAAGTTATTATTTGATGCAATGGAAAGATTTGAAAAGAAGGGTTATTAAGATGAATGTATTAGTTTATGGTTTTGGCTTAATGGGTAAAAAAGTTGCACAAGCAGTAAGAGAAAATGAACACATGAATTTAGTAGGTGTTGTTTCTCCTCTCTTTGATGCGAAAATTGACGAAAAGATGTATACATCTTTAAATGAAGTTGATGAATCAGTTGATGCAATCATTGATTTTTCACATCCTGATAATTTAAGTGATATTTTAAAATTTGGTGTTAAAAATCATTGTGCTTTGGTTCTTGCGACAACAGGATATTCACAACAACAAATCTTACATATTGAAGAAGCATCTTCACAAATTCCAATCTTTCAGTCATATAACACATCTTTTGGGGTATCTATGTTGACAAAGATTGTGAAAGAAGTTGCTAAAGAATTTTATGAAAATGGATATGATATTGAAATTATTGAAAAACATCATAATCAAAAGATTGATGCGCCTAGTGGAACGGCAAAACTTTTATATGATGTGATTCATGAGGATATTGAAGAAACAGAAGAAGTTTATGACCGATCAACAGTTCATCATAAGCGTGAAAAGAATGAAGTTGGGATTCAATCAGTCCGTGCTGGAACGATTTTTGGTGAACATAGTGTTATATTTGCGGGACATGATGAAATTATTGAAGTGAAACATACAGCTTTATCGAAAGAAGTTTTTGTACAAGGGGCTATTTCAGCATGTTTAAAGATTGCTGATAAAGAAAATGGATTATTTAGTTTAAAGAATTTATATTAAAGGGGAATAAAAATGGTTTTACAAACACAATTTGCTCAAATAAGAGATCGTAGTTTATACATAGATGATGTTAATGCTATGGATTTAGTCAAAAAATATGGAACACCACTTTATGTCATGAGTGAAGGACATATTCGTCATCAATTTGAAGAATTAAAAACAAAATTTTTAGATAAATACAATCATGTCTTACCATTATTTGCATCTAAATCTTTTAGCTGTTTAGAAATCTATCGTATTGCTAGTGAATATGGAATTGGCATTGATTGTGTCAGTGCTGGAGAAATTTCAATTGCTTTAAAAGCTGGATTTGATCCACATAAAATTTATTTCCACGGAAATAATAAACTTCCATCTGAAATAGATTATGCGATTGCTCATGATGTTGATCATTTTGTGATTGATAACTTTTATGAAATTGAACTTGTTGAAAAGATAGCAAGTCAATATGATAAAACAATTTATGCAACAGTGAGAGTTGTACCAGAAATTAAGGCTGGGGGACATGGTTATATTCAAACGGGACATAAAGATACAAAGTTTGGATTTAGCGCAAGAAATGGTATTTATTTAAAGGCTATTCAACAGATTGTTGACTCAACACATATTGAATTTGAAGGTATTCATTGTCATATTGGTTCACAGGTTTTTGATTTATATGCTTACATTAGTGCTATGCATAGATTTGTGCGCTTTGCATATGAAATTTATGATCAATTAGGTGTTATGGTCAAAGCGATTAATGCTGGTGGTGGATATGGAATTGCTTATACAAAAAAAGATGAACCATTGGAATTTGAGACCATTACTTCAGAAATCATGAATATCATCAAAGATGGTTATGATCGTCGTGGTTGGGATATGCCACAAGTTTTGGTAGAACCAGGTAGATATGTGGTAGGAAATGCTGGTATTACATTATATACGGTCGGTTCAGTAAAAGACATTCCAGATGTGCGTACTTATATGAGTGTTGATGGTGGTATGACTGATAATATCAGAACAGCTTTATATGATGCCCAATATGATGGTATTATTGTCAATAAGGCATATGAACGTCGTGACACGAAAGTGACTGTGGCAGGAAAAATTTGCGAATCAGCAGATGTTGTTGTAAAAGAAATCATGTTGCCATATCCTGAACCTGGCGATATATTTGCACAATTTTCAACAGGTGCTTATCATTATTCGATGTCATCTAATTATAATCAAATCCCTAAACCAGCTGTTGTATTTACGTATAAGGGAAAAAGTAAATTAGTGATTAAAAGACAAACATTTGATGATTTGATTGCTTTTGATGTTCAAGAAGATTATCAATAAATAGAGGAAGTATTTTGACTTATGTTAAGATACTTCTTTTTTAGTAAAGTTTATTGGATACCAGGATTTTTAGTTAAAATCAGCTATAATTGAACGATTTATTATCCTGAGGGTGTGGTAGATAATATTTACGATTCTACTGTATAGTGAGGAAGTGATAACGAAATCTATATTTATAGATGGATCTGCTTTTCATTGTATGAACCACGGGCTAAAGAACAAATATGGAAGAACGTGATTTTTCTGAAATGGAGAAATCTCCAGTCTAATAAAAAGAGAGCACACAGAGATGTGCTCTTTATTGTTTTAGGAGGAAATTATGGATGCAAAAAAATTTGATAAATAAAAAGATATAGTTTATGACTCTAAATGACAATATTTAATACTACATTAAGATATAATAAAAAAGGTAAGATATTATAAAGTGCAAAAAATCACAGAAATTAAAAAGTTTTTGCTATAAAGTGCAAAGACTTTGTAAAAAAGTAAAGTTTTTGCTATAATGAAGTCAAAGGAGGGAGTTCAATGAAAAAATATGATTTAAAAATTAGAGATTTGTATCTAGATAAAATAAAAGCATTTCAAGACACAGAACCTGTAAAAGTTGTGACTGGAATACGTCGTAGTGGGAAATCGAGTCTACTTAAATTAATGGTCAATCATTTATTAGAATCTGGTATTAGTGAAGAACAGATTATAGAAATGAATTTTGAATCATATGTATATAGAAAAATGACAGCGGATGATTTTTATCATCATGTATCACAGTTGATTATACCGGATAAAAAAATGTATCTCTTTTTTGATGAACTCCAAAGAATTACTGGTTGGGAAGACGTTGTGAATTCCTTTCGTGTTGATTTTAACTGCGATATTTATATAACAGGTTCAAATGCCTATTTACTATCTTCTCAATATTCAACATACTTATCAGGAAGATTTGTAGAAATTAAAATATTACCACTCTCTTTTCAAGAATTTATTGATTTTCATGGTTTTACAATAAAAGAAGTCGTCAATGCATTGGGCAATAAAAAGAAATATGTTTATGACTCAAAAGATGAACGATATCAATTAAAAGAACTTTTTCAAGCTTATATGCGATATGGTGGTATGCCAGGAATTGCAGATGTTGGATTAGAACAAGAAAAAGTTTTGACCCTTTTAGATGGTATTTACTCAACGGTTATTGTAAGAGATATTTTAGAAAGAGAAACTTTAAAAAGTCAAAGAAAAATAACAGATTCAGTTTTGCTTAGAAAGATTGTTATGTTTCTTGCAGATAATATTGGAAGTAATATATCTATTTCAAAGATTGGAAATGTACTTGTTAATGAAGGACTATTGGATGATGGAAGAAAGACTAAACCAAGTAGCCACACTGTTCAAGCCTATGTTAATGCTTTATTGGAATCTTATTTTTTCTATGAAATCAAAAGATTTGATATTAAAGGAAAAGAATATTTGAGGACTTTAGGTAAGTTTTATATTGTTGATATTGGATTAAGAAATTATTTATTAGGTTATAGAGATAGAGATACAGGTCATGCTTTAGAAAATGTTGTTTATTTTGAATTATTAAGACGTGGTTATGATGTTGCGATAGGGAAAGTAGATCAATTAGAAATAGATTTTATTGCGACAAAAGCTGACGATAAATTATATGTACAAGTTACTGAATCCATGATGAGTGAAGATGTACGAAAAAGAGAATTAACACCTTTAGAAAAAATAAATGATAATTATGAAAAAATTATTTTGTCATTAGATGATATTGAAGTCATATCCTATAATGGTATCAAATCATATAATATTATGGATTGGTTAATAGAATAAAAGAAAAATCCCTTAAACAAATAATTTTGTTAGAGGGATTTTTGAATACTTTGTAAAAAAGCATGAAGAATATCATTCATAGTATTTTTATGCCAGATAATATAAATATGAAAACGTTGAGGAAAATCTTGCAATGAAATATAACGAAGATATTTTTGATAGGCATAATAATCTTGTGTAAATTGAGCAAGAATAGCTGTATCTTGGCTGATAGCTAAATGCATTAAAATCATATCTAAATCTTGACTTATAAAATGTAATTCATTTGTATCAAGAATGACTTGTGTTTGATTTTTAACATCAAAATAATGAAGATAATTTTCTTTAGCTAATTGATGATTTTTATTCATTGCTACAACAAAAGGATAAGAATAAATACGTTGATATTGCCAATCATCTTCAAAATTAATCAAATCATCACCAACTCTTGAAGTCAAAATACAATCTACCTGATAGTTTCTTAACATATCTTCAATTTGTTGACGAGAATCACGATAAAGCTTGACATTGATATGAGAATGGTCTTTATAAAAATTTTGAATGTGATCAATCATAATACAATGTTCAATACCTTTTAAATAACCAAGTTTTAATTCACCAATGTTTTCATGATTTAAATAATGAATCATTTCATAACATTCTTGATTAACTTCTAACATTTTTGTAGCTGTCTTTAAAAAAATTCTCCCTTTTGTGTTAAATGAACATTTTTCTTTGTTCTTATAAATAAATCAAATCCTAAAGTTTCCTCTAAATGTTTAATATGATTAGTAACAGCAGTTTGAGAAATAAAAAGATTTTGAGCAGTTTTTGTAAAATGAAGTGTTTTTGCTACTTCTACAAAACATTTTAATTGTTGAATATTCATAGATGCACCTCTTATTAATAACTTTTCATTATTATAACATGATATATTTATATTAGACTATTATGATAAAATCATTAAAATAAAGAAGGGTTAGGAGTGAATATGTGAAGAAATTTATCATTTATATCATTGGTTTAAATTTTTAAGAATTAGGAATTGTTTTAAATATTACGACAGGCTTAGGGCTAGCAGCTTTATCAAGTTCTATTTATGCAACAAGTGAAACCAACCTTGTTTTAAATCCAGGTGATGGCATTGTCAAAACAATTAGTCAAGTTTTTCACTTACCTTTCTATAACGTTAAAAATATCTTTGATATATCAATGATTGCTTGTTCATTAGCTTTAAGTTTTATAACACAAAGTCCAATTAAGGGAATTGGTGTAGGAACAATTATTTCATCAATTATGATAGGAAGATTAATTAAAATTTGGCAACATATTCTTCAAAAAATATTATTTCATGTATAAATAAAAAAGAAATGTTCATAATTCACATATGAGGTGAATGAATATGAACAATTTAAAAAAATAGTTTTTATTATATTAGTCTGTATGCTTTGTGTCAGCGTAGAAGCCAAAAGTCAAAATCCTAAATATAAAATTATATCAAATAGTTTAAAACAAGAGGATATTCAAAAAATGTATGATATTAAAAATCAATTATTAATAGACTATAAAGAATGGGTTAAAGGTGTAGATAACCCTGAACAGGCTTTAGCTGACCATCAATCTGACTATCGGGCAACCTATAAACAAGGTGTTTATACGATTATTTTAGGAGATGGAGAAGGAAAAAGTTTAACTGGAGATTTAAAAGTCAATTATTGTGAAACAACAAAGGACATAGAAACAAAGTCTTTGATATGGGATTGGTTATTTTGATATGAAACAATGTGTTTCATATTTTTTGTTATTACAAGATAAGCGAAACAATTGCTTTCCAATATATAAAAGTGATAGAATATTGGACATAAGGAGGATTGTTTCATGAAACAAATAGAAAGTTTAAATAAACATATTGTCATCTATCCTATCTATGATAATCAGCCTGTTGATTCTTGGCTTTGTGATGCTTTAGGATATGATGTCAATGATATAATTGATAAAGATTATGCAAAAATGACACAGATTCATACATTAGGAAAATATCCTTTCCCTTATATCATCTTTGTAGGACTTGGTAAGGAAGAAAAATTGACAACGGCTAAACTTAGAGATGTCGCTATGAAAGTATCAAAAGATTTAGACAAGCCAACACAGCTTGTAGTAGATCATCTTGATAAGACAATCAGTAGACAAACATTAGTAAGAGTATGGATGGAATCTCATATCATTGCACAATATAAGGAAAGAAAGATTGGTCATGATGAAAAAGATATCATGGATATGGATGTCATGAGTGTGCATCCTGTTCAAAAAGAAATAGATGAAGCCATCATCTATGGAACAGGAATCAACTATGCCAGAAAACTTGCTGATACACCATCTAATCTAATGACACCTGAAGATATGGTCAAAGAAGCTATTGAAATGGCAAAACAAAATGGATTGGAATGTACAATTCTTGATAAAGCGAAGCTTGAAGATATGAAAGCAGGAGGAATTCTTTCTGTCAATCTAGGGAGTCATATTCCTGCCTATATGATCTGTTTCAAACACAACGGAGATAAAGATGCACCATATAAAGCAGTGATTGGTAAAGGAATTACTTTTGATTCGGGAGGATATAACCTTAAAGGAAATAGCTATGGCATGAAATATGACATGTGTGGAGGCGCAGATGTCTATGGAATCATGCAAATTCTCGCTCAAAGTCAAGCAAAGACAAATGTCTATGGAATTATTCCAGTGACAGAAAATCTAGTGAATGGGCAGGCATATAAACCACAAGATGTGATTACAACATTATCAGGAAAGACAGTGGAAATTGTGAGTACGGATGCTGAAGGACGTTTAATATTATGTGATGCAATTACATATGCACAACAATTAGGTGCTAAAAAACTTATTGACTTAGCAACTTTAACAGGAGCATGTGTTGCTGCTTTAGGTGATGTTTATACTGGTGTATTCTGTAATGATGAAGAATACTATCAAGAATTTGATAAAGCTATGAAAGCAAGTGATGAAAAAGGATGGCGTTTACCACTTGATCAAGCTTATTTAGATAAACTTCAATCAAAGAGTGCTGATCTTAAAAACTCAATGGGTAAACCAGGAGCTGGAGCAAGTATTGCAGCAAACTTCTTAGAATCATTTGTTGAAGAAGGAACAAAATGGATTCATTTAGATATTGCTGGAACAGCCGATCAAAATGGAACTGGCGCAACTGGAGCTATGATAAGAAGCGTTGTCGAATTGATGAAATAATGAACGAAGAATGTTTATGAAAGTAGACATTCTTTTTTGTTTATACTGTATATAAATGGTATATACAATGATAAGGAGAACATGCATGGAAATTATACTTAGTCAAACAAGTTCTAAGCCTATTTATGAACAAATTGTTGTACAAATCAAAGCCATGATTATGAGTGGGGAACTGAAACCTCAAACACCTTTACCATCTATGCGCAAGTTGGCAAAGGATTTACATGTCAGTATTATTACAACGCAAAGGGCTTATGATGAACTTTCAAAAGATGGATTTATTGTGGTTGTTCCAGCAAAAGGGGCTTTTGTGGCAACACCCAATCAAGATTTTATACGTGAAGAAAACTTAAGGAAAATCAAAGAACTTATGAAAGAAGCTTGTTTATTGGCACAGGAAAGTGGTTTTTCTAAAGATACATTACTAGAAATTATTGAAGATATTGACAAGGAGAGCTAATTATGGATTTTGCGATTGAAGTGAAACATCTCACAAAGAAATATAAAGACTTTTCATTAGATGATATATCATTAGGGATTCCAAAAGGAAGTATTGTTGGAATTGTTGGTGAAAATGGTGCGGGTAAATCAACCTTTATCAATGCATTATTAGGTATTATTGAATCACAATATGAAGGTTTAACCTATTTTGGTATGAATTTTACGGAAAATGAAAAACTGATTAAAGAAGATTTAGCAGTTATTTTTGATACGACACACTATGATTTAGAATTATCACCTCGTTGGATAGAACGTATTTTGAGTCATACTTTTCAAAATTGGAATCATGAACTCTATCTTGATTATTTACAAAAATTTGAATTGGCTTATGATAAAAAACTAAAGTACTTTTCAAGAGGTATGAAAATGAAACTTGAATTTGCGATTGCATTCAGTCATGATGCTAAAATTTTAATTCTTGATGAAGCAACAAGTGGTTTAGATCCGATTATTCGTGATGAAATATTAGATTTCATTCGTGATTTTACAATGGATGAAAATCATACTGTCATTATGTCTTCACATATTACCAGTGATTTAGATAAAATAGCAGATTATATTGTTTATATTCATAAAGGAAAATGTGTGTTTATGCAAACTTATGATGAGATAAAAGAAAATTTTGGTATTATTCATGGAACACAAAAATTATTGGAAACATTATCTCAAGATGATATTGTATGCTATATTCAAGAACCATATAGTTTATTAATTCTGATTAAAAATAGGCAACAGATTCAATCAATTTTTCAAGATTTAGAAATCACAAGACCAACTATAGAAGAAATGATGTTGTTTTATGCTAAAGGAGTGAAAAAGACATGCTAGGAATCATGATTAAAGATTTTTATGAAACTTTCTGTATCAAAAAGAATTTAATAGGAATGGTTACATCTGTATTATTTTTATTTGCTTTTACACTGTTCATGCATAATCTCTATTCTTTATTTTTAATGGTTTATATGTGTTTACCAATGATAGGTGTTTCAATTTTACAATACTCTATGGAACAAGATGAGATTTCTCATTATGATAAAATGCTATTGACTTTTCCAGTGACAAGAAAACAAATTGTACAATCAAAGTTTTTATCTATACTATTATTTACTCTTTTTGTACAGTTATGTATAGCGTTACCAATTGTTCTTGTTTTTGCGACAGTTTTCCATGTTATAACTTTTAAAACAGTTATATTAATATGGTTTATTGGTTTTCTTTTATCATTTATTATGAATGCTATTACAAGTGTTGGATTCTTTTGGTTAGGAAATAAAAAAGGAACAATTGTTTATATGATTTTCCTTGTTGTTATAGCTATTGCTTATATTTGTACACAATTATTCTATGGGGTAGATATTTTCTTAAGTTTAAAATTAAATCAAATTGTATGGATCGGATGTTTTCTGGCTGTTATCTTCAATATCATCAGTTATTATGTTTGTTTAATCATATATCAAAGAAAACATTCATAAGGTGGAATGAATCTTCATTTCATCTTTTTATTATTTATTGCTTCATATTATGTATTTTTGTACAATAAAGAAAAGGGGATGAGTTTATGGATGAACAATTTGAAATTATCAAAGAAATCTGTTTCAATGAAAAAAGTATAAATCCTATTGAAATTGTTAAAAAATTAATGAAAGTTGATAATGTTTCTATACATGGCCCTATTCATCATATTATTGATGGCTATGCTTTTTTAACAGCAATGCATAATGCCAAAGTAGAGTTTTCATTATCAGAAGCCTTAGATGAATTAGAAAAAAGAGGAAAGAAAATGCCCGGTGCTACTTGTGGACAATGGGGTATTTGTGGTTCCTGTTCATCAATAGGAGCAGCACTTGCAATTATACATCAAACAACACCTTTATCAGATAATCAATATTATAAAGATAATTTAAAATTAACATCTCAAGCACTTGATCATATTGGTGATATTGGTGGGCCAAGATGTTGTAAAAGAAATGCTTTTCTTTCATTAAAAACAGCTATAAAATTTGTTAAAGAAAACTATGGAATTATTTTAGAAGATAGTGATATACATTGTGAATTTTCATCTTTAAATCAACAATGTATTCATGAAAGGTGTCCATTTCATCAATAAAAAAACATATCAAAGCGATATGTTTTTATTTGACATATTGATTCATAAATTCAATAATTGTTTTTTCACATAGTTTTGGATCAACCAAATAACTTTGAGCATGTCCTGCGCCTTCAACAATCAATAAATCTTTATCAGCATTGCAAGCATTATAAAGATCATAAACCATATATGTTGGGACAAAATCATCTTGATCACCATGAATAAATAATGTCGGTGTTTTAGATTTTTTCACTTGTTCAATCGTTGAAGCTTCTTTAAAACTATAACCAACTCTTTTTTTACTTAAAAGTGTTGCAGTTGGTAAAATAAGTGGAGCGGGAATATGTCTTTGATTTAATTCATGTTTAAATTCATCAAGGACACTTGTAAATCCACAATCAGAAATAATACATTTGACATCACTAGGCAATTCTTCACCACTTGCCATTAAAACAGTAGCACTTCCCATAGAGATACCATGTAACACAATTTGTAAATCTTTATCAAAATAATCTTTCACTTGGTGAATCCATTGAATACAATCTAAACGATCTAACCATCCAAATCCTATATATTTTCCTTCACTTTCACCATGAGCACGATTGTCTGGTAGTAAAATATGGAATCCTAAATCATGATAAAATTTAATATAATAAGCATATTCTTTTAAATTATATGAACGATAACCATGAACAGCAATCAAGACTTTATTTGTTTCTCTTTCAGCTTTTAAAAATTTTGCTTTTAATTTTAATCCATCATGTGAAGTCATTTCCCATGTTTCAAAATGTTGTTGTTTTAACCAAGGAAGATATTTTCCAATTTGAGGATTAACTTTTGGTTTTTCTTTATTTAAAGGTGTATCCTTACGACAAGCAAAATCAATAGCTGTCACACTTACAAAACCAACAATAGCTCCTGATAATAAAGCTGCACAAGCAAGTGTTTTTTTCTTCAATTTGATCATTCCTTTCCTGATATTATTATCATACCATAAATTTCATCAAAAATAATGTTCTTTTTTGTATAAATAACAATTTACTGTATAATAAATGTTGGATAGAGAATTATTTCTATGAAACAACAGTATTCTTTTGAAAAAGATGGTTATATTTTAAGAAGTCCTGTAAAAAATATGCAGATGATATTTTAATGTCTATTTTAGAAGGTGAGTAGCAAGAATTAAAATCATCTTATTTTTTATAACTTATACATATTTTTTGGTATAATATGTTAAAGGGGAGGATGACATGAAAAGATTATTAGAAATATTTGGTTTGGGTACTCTTATGGTTATTGGTAGTTCTATTGTTGGAGGATATTCAGATTATACAACGGGAACATATCCTTTTTCATCAATAGGTAGTTTAATGCTATATAGTGGTATAGCTGTCTTTATTTGGGGTGAAGGCTTATTCATTTGGAAAGTTATAAAAAAATGTTCAAGTTGGAGCAAAGAAATATATAATAATAAAGAGAAGTAGTTGTTATAAGCGGTAGATTCATTATGAAGTCTATCGCTGTTTTGTTTAAGCTATATTTATAAAATATGACACATTATTTTATATGAAAATAATGTGTGAAAATCAAGTATATGAAATGATTATACTTTACAAATATATAGATTTAATGATTGTTTTCTTTAAAAAAGTGATAAGACTATAATTTTTAATGTTGATGTGTTAAAATAGGGAGCAGGTGATGAAGATGACAAAAATAGTAACTAAGCAAGATATAAAACAGATTTGTGATGTCATTGAAAAAGGTGGTATTGTAGCTTTTCCAACTGAAACAGTTTATGGTTTAGGAATCCGTTTCCAAGATGAAAAAGCTTTAGATGATTTAATGGAAGCTAAACAAAGGGATTATTCTAAAGCCATTACATTAATGGTCGCTGATCAGAAAGATATTCATCAATATGCTTATGTCAATGAAAAAGCACAAAAGATTATTAACCAATTTATGCCAGGAATGATTACTTTAATCTTTCAAAAGAAGCCATCAGTCGATGATGTGATGACACATGGAAAAGATACAATAGGTATTCGTATTCCTGATAGTGAATTTGTTTTATCTTTATTAAGGAAGGTAGGACCTATGTTAGTGACGAGTGCGAATTTATCTCATCATCAAAATACAACATCAACAAAAGAAGTTTTAGAACAGCTTGAAGGACGTATTGATATGGTCGTTGAAGGGAAAACATCGGATAATATCGCAAGTACAGTTGTTGATGTGAGTCAAGATGAAATCAAAATATTAAGAGCAGGAAAAATAACAAAAGAACAGATAGAGGAGGCAATCAAATGAAAATAGCAGTTGCTTGTGATCATGGTGGTTATCGTTTAAAAAATGTTTTAATGGAAGAAATGAAAAAACAGGGATATGAAGTTGTTGATTTTGGAACATACAATGAAGAAAGTTGTGATTATCCTGATTATGCTTCAAAAGCTGCAAAAGCTGTTGCAAGCGGAGAATGTGACAAAGGTGTTGTTGTATGTGGAACTGGAATAGGTGTTTCTATTACATGTAATAAAGTTAATGGTATTCGTTGTGCTTTAGTTCATGATGTATTTAGTGCCAAAGCAACAAGAGCCCATAATGATACAAATATGTTAGCAATGGGACAAAGAGTTATTGGTGAAGGTTTAGCAATTGAAGTTTTAAATGCGTGGTTACATACTGATTATGAAGGTGGTAGACATGATTTAAGAATTGAGAAAATGATGGCATTGGAGAATGAATAAGATGAAAGATAGAGAATTATTTGAAAGTGTAGAAAGAGAATTAAATAGACAAAGAAATAACATTGAATTGATTGCTTCTGAAAACTTTGTTTCTGAAGAAATCTTAGAATTAGCTGGTAGTGTTTTAACAAATAAATATGCTGAAGGATATCCGGGTAAAAGATATTATGGAGGATGTCAATTTGTTGATGAAGTTGAAACACTTGCGATTAATCGTTTAAAAGAATTATTTGGATGTGAATATGCCAATGTTCAACCTCATAGTGGGGCACAAGCCAATACAGCAGTTTATTTGGCTTTATTACAACATGGTGATAAGGTTTTAGGAATGTCATTAGCTGATGGTGGACATTTAACACATGGGCATCCATTGAATTATTCAGGAATTAACTATGAATTCTATAGTTATGGTGTGAGTCAAGATACAGAAACAATTGATTATGAAGATTTTAAAAATAAAGTTGAAACAATCAAACCAAAATTAGTAGTTGCTGGAGCAAGTGCTTATTCAAGAGTGATTGATTTTGAATATATGGCAAAAGTAGCACATGATAATGGAGCGTTATTTATGGTGGATATGGCACATATTGCTGGTTTAGTGGCAGCTGGTTTACATCCTTCACCAGTTCCTTATGCTGATGTTGTGACAACGACAACACATAAAACATTAAGAGGACCTCGTGGTGGTGTTATTATGTGTAAAGAAGAATTAGGAAAAGCTATTGATAGAGCCGTTTTCCCAGGTATGCAAGGTGGTCCGTTAATGCATATTATTGCAGCAAAAGCAGCATGTTTCTATGAAGCTTTACAACCTGAATTTAAAGATTATGCAAAACAAATTGTTAAAAATGCTAAAGCTTTAGAAGAATCTTTAAAAGAAGAAGGATTTAGATTAGTTGCTGATGGAACAGATAATCATTTGATTTTAATTGATGTTAAAGCAAGTTGTGGAATTAGTGGTAAAAAAGCAGAAAGATTACTTGATGAAATTCATATTACAGCTAACAAAAATGCTATTCCTTTTGATACTGAAAAACCATTTAAAGCAAGTGGGATTCGTGTTGGAACACCTGCTATGACAACAAAAGGTTTCAATGAAGATGATTTTAGAGAAGTTGGTAAAATCATTGCTTATCGTTTAAAGAATGAAGAAACAGATGAAGTTAAAGATGTATGTATAAAACGTGTTCAAAAGCTTATTGAAAAAGTAGAGATGTATAAAAATATTTCATATATTTAAAAAAACAAACCAATGATTGAAAAATCAGTCATTGGTTTTTATGCAAATAAATTAAAGTTTCATGAAACATAATAAAAATCTTCTGTTTTTTCCATTATATCATAACCAATTACACACACCAGCAAGTTAAGTTGACATAAATGATAATAATTATAGGAATGTATTTTATTATTTGTTATAATAATATAAATAAGAAAAAGAAAGAGGGACTATTCATGGCAACAACTATTTTAAATCATCCATTAATTGATCATAAATTAACAATTATGAGAAACAAAGATACTGGAACAAAAGAATTTAGACAGAATTTAGATGAAATTGCAATGTTAATGGCTTATGAAGTGACAAAGACATTACCTTTACAAAATGTTGAAATTGTCACACCTATATGCCCTATGACTGGTAAACAATTAGTTAGACCGATTGTTCTTGTGCCGATTTTAAGAGCGGGGCTAGGTTTGGTTGATGGTTTTAAAACAGTTATTCCAACGGCTAAAGTTGGTCATATCGGTATGTCAAGAAATGAAGAAACATTACAGCCAGAAGAATATTATGCGAAATTTCCATCATGTTTAAATAATGCTGATGTATTGGTGTTAGATCCAATGTTAGCGACAGGTGGAAGTGCCTGTGCAGCGATTACAAATATTAAAAAACGCGGTGCAAAAAATATTAAATTCGCATGTCTAGTCGCAGCACCAGAAGGAATTCAAGTGATTGAAAGTGAACATCCTGATGTAGATTTAATTGTTGGGGCATTAGATGAAAAATTAAATGATAAAGGCTATATTGTTCCAGGACTTGGAGATGCTGGAGATCGTTTATTTGGTACAGATCAATAAATGAAGATAAAAAGATTTGTCAAGGCTTTTTAAAAAAGGTATAATAGACGTAGTATTTTAAAGGGAGTGAGCAATGTGAATGAAAAAGATGTTCAATCAGAATCAAAAAAATCTTTTTAGTCATGTTGCTCTTTTTTTGTATAGTAGGTTTAATTTTTAAAAGTTTATCCTATCCTTTAGGTATAGTGATTGGTTATATAATTTGTTATATAAATTTTATACTAACAATTAAGACGAGTCACATGATTTTACAAAATGGACATCAGGTTATTCTTATTATTTTGATGTTTATGTCTAAATTAGTTTTAATGATAATGGGTTTTTTAATGGCTGTGATATGGAAAGATTATGTTCATTTATTGAGTGTTTTCTTTGGCTATTTAATTATACCTATAACGATTCAATGGTTAAATTTAAAAAAAGAAAGGAGTGAAATAGATGCAGATTGTGATTCAAACGGAATTGATATTCTCTTTGATTATTATGGCTATGCTTGCTGTCTTTTTTGTTTATGCAGGCAGAAAGATTGCTTTGGCTGATGCTACTAAAAGACCAAAAGGATTAGTTCTTGTTGTGGAGACGGGGGTAGAAATGATTTATAACTATATGAAATCTATTATGCCCCAAAAGTTTGAAAAAAACTATTATCCGTATTTTACAATGTTGTTTTGTTATTTGTTTATTGCTAATATTAGTGGTTTAATTGGTTTTGATTCACCAACTTCTAATTATTCCATTACACTAGCAATTACAATCATTACGTTTGTGTTAATACAGTATAACGCTATTAAGAAAAAGGAATTGGAGCTTATATTAAAGGTAATATTTGGCCACCAACAAATATATTTGGTACCATTGCTCCTTTAATTTCGTTATCATTCCGTATTTTTGGGAATATTTTAAGTGGTTCCATCTTAATGTCATTATTGTATCAATTGACTGGTTGGTTATCATCATTTCTTATTGATGTCAATTTCTTAGGACCAGTGATTGCACCAATATTACATGTGTATTTTGATTTGTTTGCAGGTTTTATTCAAACATTAGTATTTGTAACAATTTCATCCATCTTAATTATGATGGAAAATGAAGATTGATCATAACTATAAAGATAGTTTTGATAGATAAAAAATTAATATATTCGGAGGTAAAAAATATGTCAGATTTTGGATTAGTTGCGATTGCTGCAGGGATTGCAGTATGTGCAGGTTTAGGTACAGGTATTGGAGAAGGTTTAGCGGCAAGTAAAGCTGTTGAAGCAGTTGGTAGAAACCCTGAGGCTGAAGGAAAAATCAGAACAATGATGATTTTAGGGATTGCCTTAACAGAAACGGTTGCCATCTATGGGTTATTAATTTCAATTATTTTAATCTTTGTATTCCCAGCATTATATTTATAAAAAGGTGATGGACTTTTTTATAAGAAGGGAGGCATACAATGAGTATTGATGTTGCAGGAAAATTGTTTCCTAATCTTGCGACGATAGTGATTCAGTTATTATCAACAGGAGTATTATTAATTATTTTTAGAAAGTTCTTCTGGGGGCCAGTTCAAGCTTATTTTAAAAAACGTGCAGATTTTATTGAATCACAGATTCAAGATGCAAAAACATCTCAAGAAAAAGCAAAACAGCTGATGTTAGAAAGTGAAGAACAGGCACGTCAGTCAGCTAAAGAGTATCATGATATTATTGAAAGAGCGAAAGATGATGCTTTAAAAGTGCGTGATGAGATGGTTACTAAGGCAAAAGAAGAAGCAGCGCGTAAACTTGAACAGGCAGAAAGACAAATTGAAGTTGAAAAACAACAGGCTAGAGAAGAAATGAAGAAAGAAATGGTGGATATTGCCATTGAAGCAGCAACAAAAGTTATGAGTAAAGAAATGAATACGAAAGAAAATCAACAAATGGTTGAAGATTTTGTTGATCAGGTTGTGCATTAATGGACACTATTGCGAAAAGATATGCAGAAGCTTTATTTACTCTGGCACAGGAAGAAAATGCTGTTGCACAATATCAAAAAGATATTGAAAAAGTAGAAGCTGTTTTTCAAGATCAAAAGATTATTCAGTTTTTTAGTCATGTGGCTATTCAAGATGAAGATAAATATCAAGTATTGAATCAATGTTTAAAAGGACAAATAGAAACATATGTTTATCAGTTTTTATTGTTGTTGATTAAAAAAGAAGGATTCAATATATTCTTTTGATTTGTCAACAATTCCAACAATTATGTTATGAATATTTAGGTATTGTTGTAGGAGTTGTATGGAGTGCTTATGGATTAACTCAGGATGAATTAGAGAAGATTCAGGCAGCCATGTCGATAAAAACACAAAAGAAAGTTTTATTAAAACAAAAGATTGATACCCATTTAATTGGTGGAATTAAAGTAGAGATTGATAATCATGTTTATGATAATTCGCTTGCTTATAAGATGGGATTATTGAAACAGGAATTATTAAGAAAGTAGGTGAAAATGTGGATTTAAGACCAGATGAGATTAGTGCTTTAATTAAAGAACAAATTAAGCATTTTGCAGATCAGATTGAATCAAAAGATGTTGGAACAGTTATGACTGTTGGTGATGGTGTTACTTTGATTCATGGGTTGGATAATGCAATGCTTGGAGAATTATTATTATTTCCTGGTGATGTTTATGGGATGGTCATGAATCTTGAAGAAGATGCTGTGGGTGCAGTGTTACTTGGTGATGAAGGAACAATCAAGGAAGGTGACGAAGTTAAACGTACTGGAAGAATTATTGAAGTTCCTGTTGGTGATGGGCTTTTAGGACGTGTTGTGAATCCTTTAGGACAACCAATAGATGGACAAGGTGAAGTTGTTTATCAACAAACACGTCCCATTGAAAAGATTGCACCAGGCGTTATGACAAGAAAATCTGTGGATCAACCACTTCAAACTGGGATTACATGTATTGATGCGATTATTCCCATTGGTAGAGGTCAGCGTGAGTTAATTATCGGAGACCGTCAAACTGGAAAAACAGCGATTGCGATTGATACAATTTTAAATCAAAAAGGACAAAATATTTATTGTATTTATGTTGCGATTGGACAAAAGAATTCAACTGTTGCACAAATTGTTGAAAAATTAAGACAAGGTGGCGCAATGGAATATACAACGGTTGTATCAGCTGGAGCCAGTGAATTAGCACCGGTTCAATATATTGCTCCTTATGCAGGATGTGCAATGGCTGAACAATGGTTGGATGAAGGAAAAGATGTCTTGATTGTTTATGATGATTTATCTAAACATGCGGTGGCTTATCGTACAGTGTCTTTATTATTAAAAAGACCACCAGGACGTGAAGCTTATCCAGGAGATGTTTTCTATTTACATTCACGTTTGTTAGAAAGAGCTTGTCGTTTAAATGAAGAACATGGTGGAGGTTCAATTACAGCCCTACCTATCATTGAAACACAGGCAGGGGATATATCAGCTTATATTCCAACAAATGTTATTTCGATTACTGATGGACAAATCTTCTTACAACAAGATTTATTTAACTCAGGAATCAGACCAGCGATTGATACTGGTTTATCAGTCAGTCGTGTTGGTTCATCAGCACAAATTAAAGCCATGAAGCAAGTTTCAAGTTCTTTAAAATTAGAACTTGCGCAATATAGTGAAATGCAGGCATTTGCTCAATTTGGTAGTGATTTGGATGCTGCTACAAAAGCGACTTTAGAACATGGGCAAAGAGTACGTGAAGTCTTAAAACAGGCACAATATTCACCACGTAATGTGGCGCAACAAGTCATTACATTATTTGCGTTAAAATATGGTTATACAAAACAAATTGCTGTTGATAAAATCAATGTTTTTATGGATGAACTTTATCAAACTATAGAAAGTCAATATCCTGAAATCATTGAACAAATCCAACAACAAAAATCTATTGATGATGAATTATCTTTAAAGATGAAAGAAGTTATGAAAGCTTTTGTAGAAAACTTTTTAAAAGTGAATAAGGAAGGTTAGTCTATGGCTAATGATATGCAGTCTATTAAAAGACGTATTAAATCAGTAGAATCTACAAAGAAAATCACAAAAGCTATGCAGCTTGTCGCAACTTCTAAATTAAGAAAAGCAAGAAATCAAATGGATGAATTAAGACCTTATTATAGTAAGATTCAAGAAGTTGTTGGTGAAATCTTAGAAAGTAATAAAGGTATGGTTGATAGTCCTTATTTAAAAGATAATCAAACTGGGAAAAACATTTATATTATTGTGACTTCAAGTTTAGGTTTATGTGGTGGTTATAATGCCAATGTTATTAAAACAATGGTTGAATGTTTAAAACCAGAAGATGAAATTTATATGATTGGAAATAAGGGAGCAAGTTATTTAACACATCATCATATTGATTTTCATTCACAGTATCTTGATTTAAATTCAACATTGGAATTTAAAGATGTGATTAGACTTGTTCAAGAGTTAACACAACGTTATCAAAATCATGAAATTGCAAGTATTCAAATGATTTATACAAAGTTTATCAATAATTTAACATTCCAACCTTATGTGATGAAGTTATTACCTGTGGATACAAAAGATTTTGAAATGAAATATTTAACACATAAAGCAACGATATTTGAACCGAATCCACAGACTGTTTTAAATGATTTGATTCCTATGTATTTACAATCAGTCATTTATGGATATTTGGTTGAATCGGTGACAAGTGAAAATGCTTCAAGAAGAACATCTATGGAAAATGCAACAGATAATGCAGAAGATTTAATAGAAGAATTATTATTGAAATATAATCAGGCTAGACAAAGTGCTATTACAAATGAAATTAGTGAAATTGTAGCTGGTGCCAATGCTCAATAAGGAGGTGCAGCATGTCAAATATAGGAAAAATCGTACGTGCAGTAGGTCCCGTTGTTGATATTGTTTTTGATGATGGACACTTACCTGCATTAAATACAGCTATTGAAATTCAAAATAATGATGAATTATTGACAGTAGAAGTTGCGCAACATATTGGTGATGATGTTGTGCGTTGTATCGCAATGGGTTCTACTGATGGTTTAAAAAGAGGATTAGAAGCAAAAGATACAGAGCATCCTATTCGTGTACCAGTAGGTAATGAAACACTAGGAAGAATGTTTAATGTTTTAGGACAACCTATTGATGAAAAAGAAGCTTTACCTGCTGATATTCAAAAGATGCCAATTCATAGAAATGCGCCATCATATGCTGATCAAAAAACAGAAACAGAAATCTTGGAAACAGGAATTAAAGTCATTGATTTGATTTGTCCTTATATTAAAGGTGGAAAGATTGGTTTATTTGGTGGAGCTGGAGTTGGAAAAACAGTTTTAATTCAAGAATTAATTAACAATATTGCAACACAACATGGTGGATTATCAGTATTTGCTGGAGTTGGAGAACGTTCAAGAGAAGGTAATGACCTTTATTATGAAATGAAAGAAAGTGGTGTTTTAAATAAAACAACACTTGTCTTTGGACAAATGAATGAACCACCAGGATCACGTTTAAGAGTTGGTCTAACAGGACTCACAATGGCAGAATATTTTAGAGATGAACAAAATCAAGATGTCTTATTATTCATTGATAATATTTTCCGTTTTACACAAGCTGGTTCAGAAGTTTCAGCGTTGTTAGGACGTGTACCATCACAAGCTGGTTATCAACCAACGCTTGCGACAGAAATGGGACAATTACAGGAACGTATTACATCAACTAAGAAAGGATCAATCACTTCGGTACAGGCTGTTTATGTGCCTGCCGATGACTTAACTGACCCTGCACCGGCAACAACATTTGCTCACTTGGATGCGAAAGTTGTTCTTGATCGTTCGATTGCTGCATTAGGAATTTATCCAGCTGTTGATCCATTAAATTCATCATCACGTGCCCTAGATCCTTTAATTGTTGGAAAAGAACATTATGAAGTGGCTCATGGTGTTCAACAAATCTTACAAAGATTCCAGGATTTACAGGATATCATTGCCATTTTGGGTATGGATGAATTAAGTGAAGAAGATAAAGTGACTGTTGCCAGAGCAAGGCGTGTTCGTAATTATTTATCACAACCATTTACTGTTGCTTCACAGTTTACAGGACTAGAAGGAAAATATGTTCGTGTGGAAGATACAATTAAGGGATTTAAAGAGATTCTTGAAGGAAAATGGGATCATTTACCTGAGCAGGCTTTCCATAATGTAGGTTCTATTGAAGAAGCAGTAGAAAAGGCAAAGACATTAACAGATGACAACATTTAAATTAAAAATTGTAACACCTAAAGGTGTTTATCAAGAAACTGATGTTGAAATGTTAAATCTACGAACAACAGCCGGACAAATTGGTATTCTTGCTCACCATATTCCTCTGGCAAGTAGTATTGAAATATCAGAAATGAATTATATTGATGCAAATCATGAAAAACAATATTTTGCGATTGCAGGTGGCTTTGTATATGTTGGTGAAGAAGATACAACGATTATTACAAGTGCTATTGAATCATCAGATGAAATTGATTTAGCACGTGCTCAAAGTTCTAAACAAAGGGCAGAAGAACGCTTAAAATTACGACAAGATATTGATATTATACGTGCTGAAATTGCATTAAAAAAGCAATCACAAGAATTAATGTGAAAACAACACATCAAGCATAGAGATATTTTCTCTATGTTTTCTTTTGCATAAAATGTAATAAGATTGTTTTTAGATAATAAAAAAGAATTTCGCCAATTAAGACGAAATTCTTTATGCTTCATTATTGAAGTATCTTATAGACATCTGTTTCATTGTGGATTTCAAAAATATGTAATATGACATTATCAAGTCTTTCTTCATCACTATCTTCTATTTTCTTGGTAAGTTCTGGTGTGAGGTTTCCAAAAAGATACACCAACATTGTTTTCACATTCTTCTTTAATGTATCTATTTTACCTTTTTTCATACCACGTTCTTCTCCTTTTTGAAATCCTGAATTTTCAATGTCCTGCCAAAATGACCACATTGCCATAGTTTCTTTATCTCCTTTCACTAAATCTAAAATATCAAATCTTTCTGTAAGTATTGCTATCACTCTTGCAGCTGCCTTTGATACTTCCATTCCTTTGAAATCTTCTTCCTCTTTTCTCCATATTTTTCCTACTGCTTTGACAACACTATGATTGTCCTCATTTTTGAGTAGGTGATAATTCAAATCCTTGATGTCAACCACATTCATCTTCCAGTCATTGCTTTCCTGCTTGATGCCTTCAGGTACATTGACTCTTTCTAACAGTGATGTCTTGGCTGTCCATTTGCCTTCGCCATGAAACAAGACAATACTCATGACATATGGAAGCATATGGTTCTTGGGTTTTTTATCCTGCATATTATAAGTCAATGCATCATAGAGAAGTGTTCTTGACACCATTGTAAAGTCAACCTGATTCTGTGCCTCCAACGCAAGAATAGCCTGTGACTCTTTTCCTTTCCACATCATGATGACATCACGTCGTCGTTCCTTGGAAATATACTTACCTACAAAGATTTCATTGGAATCCATGACTTGTAGTTCATCAGGCTTAATGACATCCTGACCACCATATAAAATAGCATTCATCAAGTCGGCAAAACGACTGGTATTCTTGAAGAAATCCTTAATGATGTGATCTGTTTGCATGCTCATTATCACAACCTCCTTTCTATATATCATTAACTTTTCAAGAAAAGATAACTAAATAGAAAATAAACTTATTAAAGCGTAAAAATGTCGATAAAAAGATTGTTTTTACGCTTTTATTCTGTCTGAATTTATGATATAATTTAGTTATCTTAATAACTAAAGGAGATTGCCATGTTTCATAAAAATATTACTGTTAAAAAACCTGCCAATTCTGTTGTCTATCCTCGAAACAACTATGTCTATTTTAATTGTGAAAAGATTTACATCAAGGAAAAAAAGCATAATCAAAATAAGAGGGTTCTTATTGGAAAGATGATTGATGATGAATTCATGATTCCTAATGACAATGCTAGAATCTATTTCCCTGAATGGTTCGAAAATGAAAAATCACCTGAAATGTCTGATACCATTTCTATTGGAAATACAATGGTCATTGATAGGATTATGAATGAGTCAGGTCTTTCATCGCTTCTTGATTCTATCTTCGATGATGATTCCTCTCTTATCAAGGATGTCATGCAATATATGATCATTGGTGAAACAACAGCCATTCAGCATTTTCCATCATTCATGAGGAGAATTCCCGTCTTTTCAAAACAGATATATAGCGATTCTTCCATAGGGAGGCTTCTCAAGGACAGGATCAAATTCAGAGATACCGATCTTTTCCTTAAGTCATGGAACAACATGCATAAAGGTGATGCCATATACATCAGCTATGACAGCACCAACATGAATACATATAGCGAGGGCATAGAAATTGCAGAACTAGGTCATGCAAAGGATGATGATGAAGTACCGATTGTAAATATGAGCTACTCCATTGATCAGAAAAATGGTACGCCACTATTCTATGAAACGTATATGGGGAGCATCATCGACAACAGTCAGCTGACATACATGGTGGACAGGGCAAAGGAATATGGATATGAAAATATCGGACTGATACTTGATAGAGGATATTTCAGTGCCAGAAACATAAGATATATAGAGAAAAAGGGATATGACCTTATAATGATGGTGAAAACCAATCAGAAAAAGATTAGTGAACTTATTACCAGACATAGGCTCAGCATAGCAAATCAGATAGATGCATATATAGAGAAATATGAAATCTATGGAAAGACAGTGAAGGCAAAACTGTATGATGATGAAAAGGAATACTATGTTCACATCTACTATGATGGCGAAAAGGCGAATGAACAGAGAAGTATGCTTTTGAATTCATACGCAAAGCTTGAAAGGGATCTGGAAAAAGAATTTCAAAGACAAAGCTCAACAGAAAAGAAGACATGAAAAGATTCGAAAAGGGATTCAGGATGTATTATGATGATAGCGGATATTTAAGGAAGTATACAAAGCTGAAGGAAAAGATACAGAAAGAAGCGGACATGATGGGATACTTTGCGATAGTGACAACGCAGGAAATGGGTGCAGGGGAAGCACTTGAAACATATAGAGACAGGGATACAGTTGAGAAACTGTTTAGAAGCCTGAAGAGTGAACTGGATTTTAATAAATTCAGAGTTCATGGAGATGCATCGATGGAATCAAAGATTTTTATTACATTCCTGGCAAATATAGTTAGAAATGAAGTATTCACAAAGACAAAGGAAATAAGAAGAAAAAACAAGAAAGACTATACAGTACCGGGAATCATACATGAGATGAATAAAATAGAGATAACAAGAGACAGCAGGAATGAGTATGTAAGAAGATATGGGTTAAGTCGAAAACAAAAAGAGATATTGAAACAATTTGGAATCACAGATGAAGATGTAAAGAACTATGTAAAAGAAATAAATGAAAAGATGAAATAATAAGGGAAAGATACAGCAATTGTATAGGCGGCAATAGCTGTATCTTTTTTCAATGATTTATAGTTTTAGTTATCTTTTTTGAAAAGTTAAGGATATATTTCAGGAGGGCTCATAGACATTATACAACAATATTTGCTTATTGTAAATATATTCATCTTTAATAAGAACCCTCCTATTATTTATATATGCAATTTTTTTCTATTTTTCTTTTTTTATTTCCAACTTTTTACAAAAAATTTTAATTTTCAAATTTTATGAGTTTTCAATGATAAAAACAAACGAAAGATTTATTTTTTATGATAAGAAATGTTATAATAATAAATAAGAAGGTAATACATATGTTAATGAAACCAAAAGCTAGATGGACAGAATTTCAACTTGAAGGATGTTCTTCTTATTATTTGAGCTATTTAGATGATATTGCTTTTGAATGGATTAATCAGGCTATTTGGGGTTTAGAAACAATGAAACCTTTCTGTGTCAAAGGATTTCTTGAACCATATAGATTCTTATGTACAGTGAGTTATTGGAATTTTCATATTATTGTGGAAAATGAAAAAACTGTTCCTATACCAAAGGAAGATATTCATTATCAAATAGCTCATATCAATATGATAGAGTTTTGTCAAAATCTTTATGAAGATATATTAAATGCTTTTAACGAATGGGTTTATTTTACAGATATTGTTGATGATAATTATAATGCAGAAGAAAAAAGTCAATTATTATCAGAGAAATTAGATAAATTGAAAGCATTGATATTAGAAAAAGAACATTGTTTTAAAGAACAGAAGTATTTTCTTTTAAGATGATGAAATAATTTTACATCTTGAATTGAAATTGATATAGTTATAAGTGGAGGAGAACTTATGAAAATATTATTAGTATGTTCAGCAGGAATGTCTACGAGTTTATTAGTTGAAAGAATGTTAACTGCTGCTAAGGAAAAGAATTTAGATGTTGATATTGAAGCAAGGCCTATTGCTGATACGATTGTCTATGGAAAAGATGCCGATGCTATCATGTTAGGACCACAGGTTCGTTTCCAGGAAGATCATATTCGTTCATTATTTGATGAAAGTAAACCAATTGCAGTTATTGACATGAAAGATTATGGCATGATGAATGGTAAGAAAGTTTTAGAAGAGGCTATGACATTAATTGAATCAAAAAAATAAATCATATCGAAAAATCGATATGATTTTATGTTTCTAAGAAATTTTTACTTTTTATGAAGAAGATGAAAAATAACCTATTTTAATTTACCATAATACATATCACTAAAAATACCTTTTTTATCAATCAATTCATCATATTTACCTTCTTCAACAATCTTTCCTTGATCCATCACAATAATATAATCACAATTCTTTAAAGTTGTTAGTCTATGAGCGATGGAAATAATAGTCATTTGATTTTGAATCTTGAGTTTTTCTATTTCATGTTGAATAAATCTTTCTGAAGTATTATCTAAATTAGAAGTGGCTTCATCTAAAATAAGAATTTGAGGTTTTCTTAAAAAGATCCTCGATATGGCGATTATTTGTTTTTGGTCCACTGATAAATTATTACCATGTTCAGAAATCCTGGTCTCTAATTGTTGGGGTAAACTACAAATAAAATCAGTAAGATTAGCTTTATCAATAGCTTTCCATACATCATCTAATGAAGGTTCTTTGTCTAATCCATAACAAATATTTTCATAAATCGTACCTGCAATTAAAAAAGGATTTTGTGGGACTAATGTGATATATTTTGCTAACTCATTACGGGATAGAGAATTGATATCCTTATCATCAATAAAAATATCTCCATCACATTTCTCTAATTTACAAATGGCTTTAATAAGAGAAGATTTTCCACAACCACTAGGACTAGCTATTCCCCAAAAAGCACCTTTTTCAATAGAAATATGAATGTCTTTTAAGATTTTCTCTTGTTGGTTATAAGAAAAATTTAAATGTTGGATGCAAATTATTGAAGATGTTTAATAAGTTTTTGATGGTGGAAGAAGATCATAAGAAAATCATGAGGGATTTCAGTTATTTTAAAGAAATCTTGAGCTAAGATTGAACTTTCAGATAATTCATCTAAAATATGATGCAATTCTTCCAATGGTTTGATTAATTGAGAAAAACAAAGATATGATGTCAACACAGCTCCTACACAGATAACATTTTGAGTTGCAAGATAGGCTGAAATACCAATCATAAACACTGTAAAAAATGCTTCATTTAAGAATTTAAAACTATCATATTTTTGCCATTTGGATATGATGTCTTATTTCTTTTGCTCTTAAAAATTCTGACTTTTTATCAAATCTTTGTTCCTCTAAATGATGACTATTTGTCATTCTAATAACTTCGATACCATTCAATAATTCAACAATAGAACCATCCATAGCTGATTTTGTTTCCAATAATTCTACACGATTTCCTTTTTGTATACTGATTTGTCTCATTACAATCGCAACACCAATAGGAATAACAATAATGATAAAGTGATAGGTAAAGTTGTAAATATAACAATAATAGCAGCAATACTATTAAAGATGGCAGGAGCAAAATCCATAAAAATTAATTTTTATAATTTTACAGTTCCTTCTAAACAACGGTTCAATCTACCATGAATATGTCCTGTCATATTTTCTTTAAAATATGTTAAAGGGGCTTTCAGTAAAGAAGATATAACAAGGTTTCTAGCTTTTTTCTCAGTTTGAGTTGCAGTATCTTCAACAATGATTCGCCTTAAAATAATAATCAAATGATTCACAATATTAACAACTAAAATAACAAGAAGAATAGGAATCACTTTATAAAAATCAATTTGGTTTTGTAATAGAATATCATCAGTCAACCACCCAATAGCTTTAGGTGTAATTTGTGTGAAAATTGTTGATATCATCATAATCAATAGAATTATAAGAAAGTTTATTTTTTGTTTTGAATCTAACAATTTATATATTTTTTGAGTGTTTGTTTCATGATTCTATTCACCTCATTAATTCACCATAACCAAATTATAATATTCTTGAAGTGGACTGAAAAAGAGAATGATAAAAAAGTAATAAAAATAGGAATATTTATTTGATTATATGACAAAAAATGATAAAATAACAACGATTATAGAAGGATGTGATGATGTGGCAAGAAAAAGAGAAAATTAAGAAAAGATAGAGTCATTATTATATGTGTGACTGCATTGATAATAGGTTTTGGTATATATAAAGGAGTGACATGGGCATTCCATACAATTGCATCTTTATTAGCGCCAGAAGTACAAAAAGAAGAAGTTGTAGAAGTCGAACCCGAAAAAGAAAAGACTTATATTGCGACAGTTGTGATTGATCCTGGACATGGTGATTGGGATCCAGGTGCTAATGTGGGAAATGTGCTAGAAAAAGATATTACGCTTAAAACATCAAAAGCAATAGGACAAGTATTAGAAGATGCTGATATTAAAGCTGTGTTTACAAGAGAAAGTGATGTTTCGCTATCTAATAATAAGATAGAGGATTTAAAGAAAAGAGCTGCGATGAGTGAAACATATCAGGCTAATTACTTTGTCTCAGTTCATGTCAATTCCTATGAAGAATCTGATGAAGTCTCTGGATTTGAAATTTATAAAAAGAATGATGAGAGTGAGAGTTTAGCACAAAATATAGGAAAAAGTATTGAAACATTGAATTATTCAAAAAATAGAGGAATACTAGATGGTGGAAAATCTTTACAAGTATTAAGAGATAATACAGTACCATCAGTATTAATTGAATTAGGATATTTAAATAATAAAAATGATTATAGTTATTTAAGTGATGATGAAAAATTACAGAAAATGGGAGAAACTATAGCAAAAGGAATTATTGAAGAAGTACAAACTCATCTTTTGGACAATTCATCACAAAATAATATAAATCAGTAAAAATATCCACAAAAAATTCAAAACTATTTGATAAGATTGATGACAAGGAAAGGTGTCAGATGTATGAAATTAAAGAAAAATGTAAAAAGAAATTTAATATTATTGATAGGTGTTCTATGTATTGTGGTTATTATGTTTTTTGTATTTAAAATGTTGAACAAACCTCTTGTTCAATTTAAAAATAATCCTGTAAATATAGAAATTAATGAAAAACTTGCTGATGATCCATTAACATATATTGAAAAGATTAATGGTAATCACAAAAAGAGTGATGTTAAAGTTGATTCAAGTCAAGTCAATACAAAGAAGTTAGGCGAATATCAGATAAAATATATATTAGATGGTAAAGAATATAGTTTATCTGTACATGTTGTGGATACAAAAGCTCCAACTTTTAAAACGAAAAATTTAGATATTGATGTAGGTATGAAAGTTGATATTGAAGATGTTGTTTCAGATATTCAAGATGTGACAAAGACAAAAGCTTACTTTAAAAAAGATTATGATTTTACTAAAGAAGGTAAGCAAGAAATGACGGTTGTTGTGGAAGATGAAGCTGGAAATAAGACAGAAAAAGAAATAGAAGTTAATATTGTTAAAGATACAGAAAAACCTGAATTGACAGGTTTACATGATTTAACAACAAAGGTCAATGGAGAAGTGGATTATTTATCTGGTTTAACTGCTAAAGATAATCGTGATCCTAAACCTGAAATTAAAGTTGATTCAAGTGATGTTAACTTAAAAAAGAAGGAACATATACAGTTAAGTATACAGTAACAGATCGTAGTGGAAACTCAGCATCTTTTACAAGAAAAATTAATGTTTTAAAGAAAGTTGTTGCGAAAGCTATTCCTGCATCTAATGAAAAAATTATGTATTTAACATTTGATGATGGTCCATCTGAAAATACAAAGAAGATTTTAGATGTTTTAGACAAGTATAATGTCAAGGCAACATTCTTTGTGACAGGAAATGGACAAAAATACAATAAGTATATCAAAGAAGCTTATGAAAAAGGACATACTATAGCATTACATACATATAGCCATAAATATGATGAAGTTTATGCTTCAGTTGATGCTTATTTTAAAGATTTAGATAAACTTGGCCAAATGGTTAAAGAACAAATTGGTTTTGTACCTAAGTATATTCGTTTCCCTGGTGGAAGTTCTAATACAACATCAGCAAAATACTGTAAAGGAATCATGTCAACATTAGTAACAGAAGTTCAAAATAGAGGTTATCAATATTATGATTGGAATGCTGATTCAACAGATGCTCAAGGGAATAGAAGGGCAGTTTCATTATTGGTTAAAAATGGAACATCAAGTCAAGCGAAAAATATTAACTTATTAATGCATGATACAGGAGCAAAAACAACGACTGTCGAAGCATTACCAAAGATTATTGAACATTATCAAAAACTTGGATATGCTTTTAAAGGTATTGATGATACATCATTTACACCTCATCACGGTGTTAACAATTAGAGCCAAATGGCTCTTTTTGTTTGTTTTTGTTAAAAAATATGATATGCTTTTTAAAATGGAGGAAAGAGTATGAAAAAGTTCATGAATGAATTTAAGCAGTTTGCTGTGCGTGGCAATATGCTTGATATGGCAATTGGGGTTATTATAGGTGGTGCTTTTACAGGGATTGTTACATCTTTAACTGATAATTTTATTAATCCTATATTAAATCTTGTGACAGGAGGACAAGTTTATACATTAAAAGATGTTGCTGGATTTGCATCTGCGTTTATTTCTTCTGTTGTGAATTTTCTTATCATGGCTTTTGTTTTATTCTGCTTATTAAAAACAATGAATAAACTAATGTCTATTGGTAAAAAAGAAGAAGTATTGAACCAACTACAAAAATCTGTCCTTTTTGTAAATCTGAAGTACATATTGATGCATCACGTTGTCCAAATTGTACTTCACAATTAGATGAAATAGCATAATAAAAAAGCTGTAAGAAAATAATTTTCTTACAGCTTGTTTTATTTTAAATATTCATACTAGTATGAATATATTGACTTTAGTCAGTTGAGCATACAAAGTATGCGAAACAAAAAACCACCTGCTATGCGGGTGGAGCGATAAAAAGTTATACAAAATATCACCTTTCCATTATAATGAAAGTGTTCAAGCTATCATTATAGGAAAGGAAAGGTGATAAAGTATGGCTCAAAAAACAAATTCTTTGGCACATACGAAGTGGATGTGCAAATATCACATCGTCTTCACTCCAAAGTATAGACGAAAAGTGATTTATAATCAACTAAGAAATGACATAGGAGAGATATTAAGGACATTATGCCGATATAAAGGAGTAGAAATCATAGAAGGGCATCTGATGGCAGATCATGTCCATATATTAGTGATGATACCACCAAAATTAAGTGTATCATCATTCATGGGATACCTAAAAGGAAAATCGGCACTGATGATATTTGATCGACATGCAAATCTGAAATATAAATATGGAAACAGACATTTCTGGGCAGAAGGATATTATGTGAGCACAGTGGGATTGAATGATGCAACGGTCGCAAAATATATAAGGGAACAAGAGCGACATGACATAGCGATGGACAAACTCAGTGTGAAAGAATATCAAAATCCATTTGAAGATAGAGAAATAGAAAAAGAGAAGAAAAAACAGGAGAAAAAGAAAAAGACAGTTAAGAAAGAGAAATAATCCCTTTGAGGGATAGCGAGAGTCAAAAGCGATAGCTTGAACGAAGTGAAAGCAGCGCCTTTAGACGCGAGCAAGTAACAAAGGCTTATAGCCGCAGAGAAAACCACGCCTTTTAGGCGTTGTTTTTATTCCTCACCAAACATTTCTAAAATATCAGTTAATCCAAAGCCTTTTTTCTTTTTAGTTAATTTGACATGACTGTGAGAAGATGATGTTTTTTGATCTGATGCTCTTTCAATGATTTTATCAAGTTCACCACGATCCAACCATATACCTCGACATTCAGGACAATAATCAATTTCGATACCATGCTTTTCAGCCATTAATAATGTAGTATCTTTACATACTGGACATTTCATAATTGCTCCTCCTAACATTATATATGTTTCATTATACAATAATTTTCTAAAGAAATTGTTAAGATTGTGTAAAATTATTTAACAAACATACGAATAAGTTTATCTTTGAATGAATTATAAGGATAATAACGCATTGGCAAGTCAATCCAAGTTGCTTTCTTGACAATACTTCTTGTGTGAGAGAAAGTTTCAAAACTCTTTTTACCATGATAAGCACCCATACCACTATGTCCAACACCACCAAAACCTAATTCGCTTGTTGCAAGATGAATAATTGTATCGTTGATACATCCACCACCAAAACTACAATGTTTCAATAATTTCTTTTGAACAGCCTTATCATGTGAAAAGATATAGAAAGCTAATGGTTTTTCTCTTTGATTAATAAAGTTAATAGCTTCATCAAGATGTTGATAAGTTAAAATAGGTAAAATAGGACCAAAGATTTCCTCTTGCATCAAAGGATTATCTCCATCAACATGATCAACCACAGTTGGTTCTAGTTGTAAAGTTTCAGGATTACTATGTCCACCAATGACAATATCTTGATTTTCTAATAGATGTGAAAGTCTTTCAAAATGTTTTTGGTTAATAATTTTTATTAATTGTTTGTTTTGTAGTGGTTGATCTCCAAAAAATTCATGAATGATATTTTGCATATATTGTACAAATTGATCTTTATATTCACTTTTAATGAGTAGATAATCTGGAGCAACACAAGTTTGACCAGCATTTAAAAATTTACCAAAAGCAATACGTTTAGCTGCAAGTTTTAAACTTTTATCATCATCAACAATACAAGGACTTTTGCCACCTAATTCTAAAGTTACAGGTGTGAGATAACGACTCGCTTTTTCCATAACAAGTTTTCCAACATTGACACTACCAGTAAAGAAAATATAATCAAATCGCTGTTCTAAAAGTTCAGTGTTTTGGGCACGTCCTCCTTCAACAACCGCAACATATTTTTCATCACAGCTTTCATCAATCATTTGTTTAATGACATGAGAAACATGGGGTGCATAGGCACTTGGTTTGATAATGACAGTATTACCAGCTGCAATAGCACCAACAGCAGGTTCAATTGATAACATAAATGGATAATTCCAAGGACTCATAATTAATGTGACACCATATGGTTCATAAGATTCAAAACTTGTGCCATAGAACTGTGCTAAAGGTGTCCATACATATTTATTTTTACTCCATTTTTTAATATGTCTTAACTGATAATTCAATTCACTTAAAACTAAACCAATTTCACACATATAAGCTTCCACTGCATCTTTGTTTAAATCTTGTTTTAAAGCATCTATAATACGATTTTGATGTTCTAAAATCCATGTTTTCATAGCTTTTAATGTTTGAATACGATGTTGTACATCTTTGGTATATTGTGTTTGATAAAACTGACGTTGTGTTTGAACTAATTCTTTAATATCCATAATGACCCTCCAATATATTGCGAATATCTTGTTTTGAAGCATATTTATTGTTGACGATTAAAGCACCATCATTTAATGCTTTTTCGACGATTTCATCAATATTATCATTTAAGTTTTCAATGCTTTGTAAAGAAATAGGAAGTGCAGCTTTTTCGTGTAATGTTTGTAATAATGATGTAATATAATCGATAGCTTTTTCACCTAATTGATCTTTAGGTGTTTGTGTATACAAATCAATTTGTCCAAGATATAACAATAAATCAGCATATAAATCTTTATTAACATCAAGGTTATATCGCATACACGGTACTAATAACATACTCATTGCATCACCATGGGGAATGTGGCAAACAGCCCCTAAAGCATGTCCAATCGCATGAACAATACCTACCATTGAGTTAGAAAAAGAACAACCAGCCTCATAAGAAGCTAAAGCAAGATTTAAGCGAATATCAGCATCTTTTGGATGTTCAAGGATTTCTAAAATATTTTGTGAAATTGTACGGATAGCTGATATGGCATAACCATCACTAATAGGATTTTTTTGTGAACATGTGTAAGCTTCAATTGCATGAGTTAAAGCATCAATTCCTGTTGAAACTGTTGTTTTAATAGGTAAATTTTGTGTTAATACAGGATCAAGAAAAGCAACATGGCTTTGAATATGTTGTGAAATAATTTCTAGTTTGACTTTCTTTTCAGGATGTGAAACCACAGCAACACATGTTGCTTCACTACCCGTTCCACTTGTTGTTGGAATCGCAAAGAATGGAATATCTTTTCCAAGTGGGATATCTTCAAAGCCTAGGATATCTTCAATCGATTGGCAATCTTGAGAAAGCATTAAATACACACCTTTAGCAGTGTCCAAGACACTTCCACCACCTAAGGCAATGATACCATCACATTGTTCTTTGATATAATAATCTTTGATTTCTTCAATTGTATGAATAGATGAATCAACAGGAATATTGGTAAATAAACTAATTTCTAATGTTAAATGTTTTGTAATGATGTCAACATATTTTAATTTATATAAAACATCATCCGTGAGTATCAAAGGATGTTTCATATGATATTGTTGGCATTCATATTCTAATTGACTTAAAGCATTTTTTCCAGCACATACTTTTGTTTTATTAACAAATTCAAAATACATAATTTTCCCTCCTTATGCAAACAAAGTTTTTATATAAGTAATGATTGTTGATTTATATTTTTTCTCTTGATGATTTAAAATGCGTTTTGTCATAAAACGTGGAAAGAGATAAGTTTCAACCAAATCAACACAACGAACAAATCTCATGCTTTCAAACACATCACCTTTTAAGGAGAAACGATGTTCCAAATAAGCACTTTTAACACTCATCATACCTGTAAACACAAGCAAAGCAGTTTGAATACTTTTAAATGTTATACAAATGTCTGGTTCTACGTTTTTGACTTTCTGTAATCCTTTTTGATATGTGTACTTGATTGTAATAGATGGTCCATGCATGACTTGTAAAGTTAAGACTTTATCTTGTTTCCAACCATCTAATTCTTCTTTGATACGAGAATCATCTTTATACAACACTTTCATTCCTCGATATAAAAACTGCATCACAACCCAAATAATCAATTTTTTCATAATGCTCAACTCCTTACCTTTATTATATCATTATTCAATAAGAGAGTAAAAAAATAACGATTTTTACATTATCTTCTTTGCAATGTATTTTTTTCAGTTCTCATACTGTTTCTATAATAATCATGGGCATTAAATTATTTGATAATAGTATTTCTTGTTTGTATAAATGAATTATCATTAAAATAATAATAAGCACAACAGCCAAAACATTATTAATTCTTGTATGTTGTTTCAAATGAGATTGAATTGTCAGAAATTTAATAATCATAAAAAATAGCTTATACTTAAAAACTTATTAACACGATTCTAGACAATTAATAATATCTCTTTGTTAGATGGAAATATAGCACAATATTTACAATAAGCAAATATTGTGCTATATTTGTCTTGAAAAGAAAGTTTTTTAAACAAATTTATAGAAATAAAAAGAAAAATGGAAAACTTTTGCGTATATATATAATAGAAGGGTATTTAATTCCTGTTTATCATTCCTTAAATATTGAAAGTATTGAAACTATAAAAATTAAAAGAAGGGGTGATAAAATGAATCAAGAATATTTAAATATTTTAGAAAAGCTTAGACCTATTGACAATGAGTTCATGCAGGTTTTGTTTAGAAGCGAAAAATGTGTTGAGCTCTTGGTTAAAACTATCTTTGGTGATGATGTTTCAGTCGTAAAGTTTAAAACTGAAGATAAACGTAAGAATCTTGGAGGTAGATCTATATGGATGGATATTGTTGCTACACTTAGTGATGGAAAGATTGTCAACATTGAAATGGAGCGAAGCATAGAAAATGCTACGCCTCTAAGAGCGAGATATCATGCCAGTATACTTGATAGCAGTAAGTCCTATCCCAAGCAAAAATGGCATAAGCTATCTGAAATGTATGTTATCTTCATATGTGAAAAGGATGTATTTAATACTAAACAGCTTGTTAATCATGTTCAAAGAACTATGGATAATGGTGATTTGTTTAAGGATAAGTTACATATCATTTATTTAAATGCGAGTATACAGGATGAAAGTCCATTAGGGTTGTTGATGCATGATTTAATGTGTGAAGATCCGGACAATATGCATTATAAAGTCTTAAGAAAAAGAGTAAGTCATTTTAAAAAAACAAAAGGAGGAAGAAAGAAAATGTGTAAAGAACTAAAAAAACTTGTAGAAGAAGAAAACAAAAAAGCAGAAAAACGTGGAGAAAAACGAGGAAAACTAAAAATAATTATGAAAATTTTATTAAATAAGTTTAAAAATGAAGATCTTGAATGGGTTAAAGATTGTAATAAAAAACAGATAGAAAAAATAGAAGATAACATTCATTTAGATATGAGTTATCATCAATTTTATCAGTTGGTTCATTCATAATCATCTAAGATACTTCGGTATCTCTGTTATAATCGTTATAGCTTGTTAATGAATAAATATACACTTTAAATTATTTTTATTATTTCTTAAATATTTTGATAAATATAATTAATGAAATATGTGTTCATAATTTGAATAAAGAAAATACGACATAACTGTATTATTTAATCTTATATAATATTGGCATATTAAAATAAAGCACATAAAAAGTTGACAATAATGAGTATATTTGATAATGTTTAATAGTAAAAACAAAGGCAAAGAACAGCAGAGATTAAAAGGGCGTTATAGAGAACTGATGGTTGGTGGAAATCAGGACATAACTTTTATGAAGATGGGCTGGGAGCTGTTATCTTGAATAGTGAGAGATAAACGTTAACTGCGTTAAAGTTTTGAGCGTATATCGAAAGATATAAAAAAAGGTGGTACTGCTGTATAATACGTCCTTTTATAAGGGCGTTTTTTTATTGAATAGGAGGAGAAATGAATGAAAGATCCAAAGGATTATTATTTAACAACAGCGATTACTTATACTTCAGGAAAACCACATATTGGTAATACTTATGAAATTATTTTAGCTGATGCTATTGCAAGAAGTAAAAGACAAGAAGGATACAATGTCTATTTTCAAACAGGTACAGATGAACATGGACAAAAAATTGAATTAAAAGCACAAGAAGCTGGTATTGCACCAAAACAATTTGTTGATGAAAAAGCAGCTATCGTCAAAAATATCTGGGATATGATGGATACAACATATGACCGTTTTATGCGTACAACAGATGAATACCATATTAAACAAGTTCAAAAAATCTTTAAGAAATTATATGATCAGGGAGATATTTATTTAGGACATTATGAAGGAAAATATTGTACAGCTTGTGAGTCATTCTTTACAGAATCACAATTAGTTGATGGAAAATGTCCTGATTGTGGTGGTGAAGTGCATGATGCAAAAGAAGAAGCCTATTTCTTTAAATTATCTAAATATGCTGATCGTTTAATTCAGCATATTGAAGAACATCCTGAATTTATTCAACCTGTATCAAGAAAAAATGAAATGATGAATAACTTCTTAAAACCAGGTTTACAAGATTTATGTGTATCACGTACAACATTTAAATGGTCTATTCCTGTTGATTTTGATCCAAAACATGTGGTTTATGTATGGATTGATGCTTTAACAAACTATATTACAGGATTAGGTTATGATGTTGATGGTAATCATGGTGAACTTTATAAAAAATACTGGCCTGCTGATTTACACTTAATCGGTAAAGATATTGTTAGATTCCATACGATTTATTGGCCAATTATGTTGATGGCTTTAGATATTCCTTTACCAAAACAAGTGTTTGGACATCCTTGGTTATTACAAGGGGAAAGCAAGATGTCTAAATCTAAAGGAAATGTTATTTATGCTGATGATTTAGTACGTATTTTTGGTGTAGATGCTGTAAGATATTATGTTTTACATGAAATTCCATACGATAATGATGGAAGTATTACATGGGATTTATTAGTAGAACGCATTAATTCAGATTTAGCAAACATTCTTGGAAACTTAGTCAATAGAACAATTGCGATGACAAATAAATACTTTGATGGTGTTGTGACAAATCCACAAGTCAGTGAACCTGTTGATGAAGAATTAAAACAAATCGCTCTAGCAATGCCTCAAAAAGTACAACAATATATGGATGAATTCAAAGCATCTAAAGCTTTAGATGAAATCTTTGTCTTATTAAGAAGAACAAACAAATATATTGATGATACAATGCCTTGGGCACTTGCAAAAGATGAAAGCAAGAAAGATCGTCTAGCAACAGTTTTATATAACTTAATTGAAGCGATTCGTTTTGCAGCCATTGCATTAGAACCATATATGCCTTCAACTTCAACAAAGATCTTAAATCAAATCAATACAGATCAAAGAACTTTCCAAGATTTAACAACTTTTGGTTTATATAAAGAAGGTTCAAAAGTGACTGATAAACCACAACAATTATTTGCTAGACTTGATCCAAAAGAAGTTGAAAAACAAGTCAATGCATTACAACCAGCAAAAAAAGAAGAAAAACAAGATGATAATCAAATTACAATTGATGATTTTGCGAAAATTGAATTGGTTGTTGGAACAGTTGAAAAATGTGAAAAACATCCTGATGCTGATAAATTGTTAGTTTCTCAAATTAATATTGGAAAAGAAACAAGACAAATTGTTAGTGGCATTGCAGATTTCTATACACCAGAAGAAATGATAGGTAAAAAAGTTATTGTTGTATCAAACTTAAAACCTGCAAAATTACGTGGTGTGGAATCTCAAGGTATGATTTTAGCGGGTTCTAAGAAAAAAATGTTAGAACTTGTGAGTGTTGAAAACTTACCTAATGGAACAAAGATTAGATAGTGAAATAGACCTTAGTATGCTAAGGTCTATTTTTTAAATAGGAAACGATAAGATTTAATATTTCTAAAGAGTTTATATAAAGAAATAAAATAAATAAAACATAAAGCAATAATAATAAAGGCATTGACAAGCATATATTCAAAATTCATATTATAAGGTAATAAATAGTTATTTAAGAAATGAGAATTAATCACAAAGACACTAAGTGAAACAATATTAAAAAGATTAATAATAAAACTATATTTTAAATACTTTTTTGTATATATTTTTTTGTCATATCAATAAAATAATCAAAGATGATTATCATAATAAATGGTTGAAAGAAATAAATCATCATATGAATCATTTGATAAGATTCATGTTGGATTCTGATAATTAGATCACTGGAAAAAAGATCGCATAAGCAATAAAGAAAATAATAAAGATAAGCATAAAGATGGTTTCAACGCTATGATTTGGATAATGTGATGGATGTGGTAAACGATCTAAAATTTCCAAATTCCAATTTAAGTCTAAATCTTGAGAAATAGAATATTTTTTATCTAAGATAGCTAATATGGTAAAAGCTATCGCAATAATACCAATCATTGTAAGAATAGGATATGACAACAAAGCCGTAATAAGAGAAGATGTATTCATTGTTGTAACAACATGATTAGTTGATTGAAATGGTAAACATCCAAATTGTTCAAGGTAATAAAGTGTTGAGAAAAAAGATAGATACCAGAAATTAAAAAGACAAATTTTTCAATTAAGTTTACAATGTGAGGATTAAAACGATGAAAAAGGGTAGGACGATAACCATAAGAATAAGCCACACTTAAAGGATGTCCGTAACTCATTAATAAATCTTCCATATCTTCATATTGATGAGCAGATTGACTGATTTGATTTTTTAAATCTTGATAAACAAATTGACGTTTTCTACCAAAGAAATAGGAACATACAGCCCCTAAGTATCTTTCTAATAAATCATTCATTGATTTCACCTCGTTTATATACATGATTATAACATCTTTTTATGAACTCTTTTTGATAAATATATGATTTTAAGATTTCACTTTATATTTAAAAATAGGTACATAAATCAATATTCATTATAATCATTATACTATATGATTTATATTATAGAATATATAATTTGCGTTTTATTATAATACGCAGGATGCTATAATATAACTAATAACATAGAAAGGAGAGATTAATGAAAATGAATCTTTCAGGAATGTGGATAGTGGCAATAGCGTTTTTTGCTCTAGCAATATATACCTTCATTACAAAAAGACCTATGAATTTTTGGGTAGACATAAAATTGCTCCTAAAAAAATATAAAAACTTACAATATATGTATTGATATAATGTGGTTGTTTTTAGCTGGTTATTTTAGTGTTGGTACTTATTTTGAGTTTTTGAATAATGCGCACATGGTTTATACTATGTATCATATATTTATAAGATATATTTTTCTTAGTATGATTATTTATTATTCAATAATATGGTTTTTTTAAAAATAAATTATTTAACAAATACCAATGTTTAATATATTTTTATGATTTAAGTTATGTTAAAAAGATTATATAATAGAAATATCGAAAAATGATGGGAGGTTTATATATGTTTGTTAATGATGCAGTAGTGAAAGAAATGTTAGAAAAAGTCAAACCTGCTAAACTTGTGGCAGCTACAAAATATATAGATGAAAAAGAAATAGAAAAATTAGAAAATTGTGGTTGTCTTTATTTTGGTGAAAATAGAGTTCAAGCCTTTTTAGAGAAGTATGAACAATATCATGGGCAGGGACATTGGCATTTTATTGGAACTTTACAAAAAAATAAAGTGAAATATATTATTGATAAGGTTGAATTGATTCATTCTGTTAATAGTTTTCATTTGATTGATGAATTAGAAAAACAGGCACAAAAACGTGGTTTAAAAGTGCATATCTTAATACAAGTCAATATTGCGAAGGAAGAAAGTAAACATGGTTTTGATGAAGAAGAAATGGATCAAGTTATGGAATATTTGAGCCATTGCCCATCTTTGATTGTTGATGGATTAATGATGATGGCTCCTCATATTGAAGTTCAACAAACACGTATCTATTTTAGAAAAACAAGGGAATTACTAGAAACTTTAAAAACCAAGTATCCACAATATCCATTACATGAATTATCAATGGGAATGTCAGAAGATTATTACATTGCATTAGAAGAAGGAGCAACAATTGTCAGAATTGGCAGAGCCTTGTTTAAAGAATAATATGATTTATCATGAAGATATACCCGAATATGTTCAAGATATCATTCAAACATCGCTTTTTCAAAGATTAAAAGATGTAGGTATGAATTGTGGGAATGAATATACACAGTTTGAACCTTTTTGTCATTGTCGAGGTGTGTCAAGATATCAGCATAGTATAGGAGTTGCATTGATTGTTTATCATTTTACACAAGATAAACATCAGGTAATCGCTGCTTTACTTCATGATATAGCCTCACCAGTATTTGCACATGTGATTGATTTTATGCATCATGATTATTTACAACAAGTTGCTACAGAAAATTTAACAGAACAAATGATTAAAAATAATCATGAACTTCAAAAGATTTTTCTTCGTTATCATATAGATGAAAACAAAGTCATCAATTATCATGATTATCCCATTGCTGATAATGATACCCCACAACTTTCAGCTGATCGTTTAGAATATACATTATCCAATGCTCTTTATTATGGTTTATTGAAGCAAGATGAAATCAAGAATATCTATCATCACTTGCATGTGAATGAAACAAAAGATGAAATTGTTTTTGATAATCTTGAAGTTGCACGTTTATTTACACAGACAATGCTTCAATGCAGTCAGTATTATGTTTGTGATGCAAATCGTTATTGTATGGAATATCTTGCTAGATTAATGAGATATGCGATTGAAAATGGTATTTGTACTTATCAGGATTTATATACAACAGAAACACAGGTTATTCAAAAGTTAATGAATCATCCTACAACAAAAAAACTTTTGAAGATTTTACTCAATTTAATCAAGTGCTTGTATCATTATCTCCACAAAAGGGATATTTTAAGGTTCAGGCTAAAAAACGTTATATTAATCCCAAGGTTTATCATCAACGTATTTTAGATATTGATAAAAAATTAAATAAAGCAGTGCAAAATTATTTGAATGATGATTTTCATCGTTATGTAAAAGCTATTATAAAATAAAAAATCTATATGAAGAATGATTATTTCTCCATATAGATTTTTTAATGTAAAAGAAAGAGGAATAAAGAATTTATTATATGAGGGAGTAAGGGATAATCAATTGATTGATAATGGTGTGACAAAAGAAAAACGTTATAAAAAAGTGAAACCATAAGAAAAAGGCATAGAATACAAACTGTATTTTATGCCTTGTTTTCATGTGATAGATAATAAATAAGACTTGCAAAAACACGTGGTCCTAGTTGAAGAACCTTTTCATCAAAATCAAAAGCATCATTATGAGGTGATGAAACAATTGGTGTTAATAATTTCATATAGGTCGCTTTACCACCATGAGCTTGTACACATTCCATTAAATAAGAAAAATCATCACTACCACCTAAAGGACTAAGATTTTCATCAGGTAATTTTAAATCAGGAAGATACTGCTGACACATAGAACGAATAGTATTCATAAAATCATCATCACATTCCAAAGCATAAGCTTTTCCCATTTCTTTGATTTCAACAACAGTATCATGCATACGAGCCGAACCTTCAATAATATCTCTAGCATAGATTTCCATATAACGATTCAGTTCACTTGTGACACCACGTACTTCTATTTCTAGTTTGGCTGTTTCAGGCACGACATTACGTCCTGTTCCAGCACGCACAGTCCCAACATTGACACGAGTTTGTCCATTACTGTTACGAGGGATAGAATGTAAGTTTAAAATGCAGTTAGCAGCTGACAATAGGGCGTTTTTACCAAACTGTGGAGATTCAGCCGCATGCGTTGATACGCCATGATAAGTCACATCTAATTTGGTAGTCGCAAACGATTCATTCATTCCAAAATACAAATCATAGGGTTGATTTTCTTGAGGCATAATATGCGCAGCACAAATATAATCAACATCATTTAGAAAACCACTTTCTGCAATACTTCTTGCTCCCATCACACCTTCTTCAGCAGGCTGAAAAATAAGTTTAATCGTTCCATGAAGATGTTCCTTAATATCCATGAGAATCTTGGCGGTTGCTAAACCAATAGCTGTATGTCCATCATGTCCACAAGCATGCATAGTTCCTCGATGCACAGAGGCAAAACCTTGAGTAAAAGGATAATGACAGGAAGAAGACTCTTCTATCAATCCTAAAGCATCAATATCAAATCTTAAAGCAAGCGTAGGTCCTTCACCACATTTTAAAACACCAGCTACAGCAGTCATTCCCATTTTAACTTTTTCAAGATAATAAGGATTGGCTCCTTGTTTCTGGGCACGATGATAATTTAAATGTAAAACAGTTTCTGGTGGTACACCCATTCTTGCCTCTTTTTTCATAATATCTTCACCAATAAGCACTTCATATCCTAAATCTTCTAATGTTGTCGCAATCATACAAGCAGTTCTGACTTCCAGCCAACCTTTTTCAGCAAACTTATGTAAATCTCGACGACATTCTACTGTTTTAGGATAATATAATTCAGCTAGTTTTTTGATTTTTTCATACATGAAGTATCTCCCCTTTTCTTTATTTTATCAACAACAAATAAGAACATCAAATAATATTGAAGTTTTCATGAAAATAGGCAAAATAACAAATAATTTGACAAATACAAAAAAGTTGTTTAAAATGCTCATAGTGTGAGGTAAATAGAAATGGATTATCAAAAATATGCTAGAGAATTAATAGGATATATGATAGAGAATGAACAGTCTTTTAAATTCTGTCATGGTGATATCAGTGAAATTGCTAGAGGGGAAGGTGCTGTCCTGATTTATTTAATGGGCGGAGATGGTGTTTGTGCATCGGAAATTAGTCAACGTTTTGATATTAATACATCAAGGGTAGCTGCAGTTTTAAATACTTTATCTAAAAAAGGATTCATAAAAGAGAAGAAGATCCTTTGGATAAAAGAAAGATAAGAGTTTTTATTACAGATAAGGGAAAAGCATTTGCTTATGAAAGAAAAAAGAAATAGAAAGTTATTTTGTAACTCTTTTAGAACATCTAGGAGACGAAGATACTAAAGAATACTTACGTTTATCTGGTAAGATTAATCAAATCATTAAAGATTTAAAGTAATGCAAATGAATTGAAGATTATGTCGAAATAAGATATAGTTAAAAACTACTGAGTGGTTATGTTTAAAGGAGAAGTGTTATGAGTCAATATTATTTAGGAATTGATGTAGGTTCTACAACCGTAAAAGCTTATTTAACAGATGAAAAGGATACATGTTTATTTTCTCGTTATGTCAGACATAATTCAGATGTTAGAAATACAATTTTGACATTATTAGAAGAAATCAATAAAGAGTATCCTCATATTGAAATTCACCCTGTCATTACAGGATCAGGGGGATTATCTATCTCTCAATCGTTAAATGTAAAGTTTGTCCAAGAAGTCATTGCCTGTACCAAGACAATTGAAACATATATTCCACAAACGGATGTTGCGATTGAATTAGGTGGCGAAGACGCCAAAATTACATATTTTGAAGGTTCGTTAGAACAACGTATGAATGGAACTTGTGCTGGTGGAACAGGAGCATTCATAGATCAGATGGCAACTTTATTACAAACAGATGCGACTGGGTTAAATGAGCTTGCGAAAAATCATCAACGTATTTATCCCATTGCTTCTCGTTGCGGTGTTTTGCGAAAACAGATGTCCAACCTTTAATTAATGAAGGAGCAAGAAAAGAAGATATTGCGGCATCTATTTTTCAAGCCGTTGTTAATCAAACAATCAGTGGTTTAGCATGCGGGAAACCTATTAAAGGAAAAGTTGCTTTTTTAGGAGGACCATTATACTTTTTAAGTGAATTAAGACAACGTTTTATTGAAACCTTAAATCTTCAAGATGATGATATTATTTTCCCTGAAAATCCACAATTATTTGTGGCAATGGGTGCTGCTTTAAATGCTAAAGATGTGGAAGAATCAATATCTTTAGAAAAACTCATTGAAGATTTAAAGGCTTTAAAAGATCATGGGACAGAAGCTGCTCATACGTTAGAACCACTTTTCTATAATGAAGATGAATTAAGAGGATTTAGAGATCGACATCTTCAAGCAATGACAAAGAAAAGAAATCTAAAAAAATATAAAGGCAATATTTATGTGGGTATTGATGTTGGTTCAACAACTTCTAAAGTCGTATTAATTGATAATGAAGGATCTATTTTATATTCTTTCTATAATTCTAATGAAGGAAATCCTTTAGATTTAATTATTAGAATTATGAAAGAAATCTATGATCTCATTCCTGAAGGATGTCATATTCAAAAAGCTGGAGTAACAGGTTATGGTGAATCATTAATTAAAGCAGCCTTAAAAGTTGATTATGGTGAAGTAGAAACAATTGCTCATTATACAGCTGCTAAACACTTTGAACCCAATGTTGACTTTATTTTAGATATTGGTGGACAGGATATGAAAGCTATCACAATTAAAGATGATGTGATTCAAGATATTACTTTAAACGAAGCTTGTTCATCAGGTTGTGGTTCATTCCTTGAAACATTTGCTCATTCTTTAGGTTATGAAATTGATGAATTTGCTCAGATGGCTTTAATGTCCAAACATCCTTTGGATTTAGGAAGTCGTTGTACAGTTTTCATGAATTCTAAGGTTAAACAAGCACAAAAAGAAGGGGCTTCTTTAGCTGATATTTCAGCTGGTTTATCTTATTCTGTCATTAAAAATGCGTTGTATAAAGTTATTAAATTAAGAAGTAAAGAACAAATTGGTAAAAATGTTGTTGTACAAGGTGGAACTTTCTATAATGAAGCCGTCTTACGTGCTTTTGAAAAAGAAGCTGGCATAGAAGTTGTCAGACCTGATATTGCCGGATTAATGGGAGCCTACGGAATGGCAACAATTGCGAAAGAAAAAGATGATGGCAAAGGCACAACATTATTAACACGTGAAGAATTAGAAAACTTGACATATCAAAATACGATGAGAAATTGTGGAAAATGTACAAATAACTGTATGTTGACAATCACATCGTTTAATGATGGAAGAGAATTTATTAGTGGAAATAGATGTGAAAGAGGAGCGAATCTTCCATTAAAATCAAAATCACTTCCTAACTTATTTGATTATAAATATCGTCGTGTGTTTAATTATCATTCATTACCAATTGAAGATGCCTCTCGTGGAGTTGTAGGTATTCCAAGAGCCTTAAATATGTATGAAAACTATCCATTCTGGCATACATTCTTTACAGAATTGAAGTTTAGAGTTATTCTATCTTCACGTTCTTCAAAAGCAATTTATGAAAAAGGAATTGAATCCATTCCAAGTGAAAGTGCTTGTTATCCAGCAAAGATTACACATGGACATATTGAAAACCTGATTGCAAGAGGAGTGCCTTTTATCTTCTATCCATCAGTTGCTTATGAACGTTTAGAAAACGATGATGCAGGAAATCATTATAACTGTCCAGTTGTCGCTTCTTATCCGGAAGTCATTAGAAATAATGTTGATAATCTCCAACAAAAAAATATAAAATTTAAAAATCCATTTATTTCATTAAATAATAAAAAGACATTATTCCATGTCTTAAAAGAAGAATTAAGTGAGTTCAATATTACTGATAATGAATTACATCAAGCCATTGATAAAGCTTATGAAGAATTAAATCATTGTCAACAAGACATTCGTCAAGAAGGAAAACGTGCTATGGAATATATGCGTGAAAACAATATGCAGGGTATTGTTTTAGCAGGTCGACCTTATCATGTGGATCCTGAAATCAATCATGGTATTCCTGATTTAATCACAAGTGAAGGATTTGTCGTATTAAGTGAAGATAGTGTTTGTTATTTAGATGAAGAACATTTAAAATTACGTGTTGTTGATCAATGGACATATCATTCTCGTTTGTACAAAGCTGCTTCATTTGTATCTTCACAAAAAGATTTACAACTTATTCAATTAACATCATTTGGTTGTGGATTGGATGCAGTGACAGCCGATCAGGTAGCTGAAATTTTAAAAGCGAGAAATAAGATTTATACTTTAATTAAAATTGATGAAGGAAGTAACTTAGGGGCTATTCGTATTCGCATTCGTTCTTTAAAAGCAACAATTGAAAAGAAAGAAGATATTATTGATTTATCACAAAAATATGAACAAGTGAAAGTTCCTTTCACAAAACAGATGAAAGAAGAGCGTTATACAATTTTATGTCCACAAATGTCACCTATTCATTTTCAATTTGTTGAAACAGCAATAAACTCAGAAGGCTATAATTTTGAAGTTTTACCATCAGTAGATAAAAATGCTGTAGAACAGGGTTTAAAATATGTCAACAATGATGCTTGTTATCCAAGTATTTTGGTTGTAGGACAAATGATGAATGCACTTAATAGTGGGAAATATGATTTAAATAAAGTGGCTTTGATTATTTCTCAAACAGGTGGAGGATGTCGTGCCACTAACTATATTGCCTTTATTAGAAAAGCATTGAAAGATGCCGGTATGGAACAAATTCCTGTGATTTCAGCGAACTTATCAGGATTGGAAAGCAATCCAGGATTCAAAATCACATATAAAATGGCTAAAAAAGTTGTTATTGGAGCGATGTATGGGGACCTATTTATGCGTGTTCTTTATCGTGTGCGTCCTTATGAAAAAGTTAAAGGTTCTGCTAATAAACTTTATGAATCATGGGTAGCAAAATGTCAGGAAAATGTTAAAAATGGAAATATGAAAGAATTTAAGAAAAATGTTTATCAGATCGTTAAAGACTTTGATGAACTTCCATTATTAGACATAAAAAAACCTAGAGTTGGATTGGTTGGAGAAATCTTAGTCAAATTCCATCCAACTGCTAATAATGAAATTGTCAATATCATTGAATCAGAAGGTGCAGAAGCAGTGATGCCTGATTTAATTGATTTCTTCCAATATTGTTTCTATAACACATGGTACGAACATGAACATTTTGATGCTTCTCAATCATCAGTGTGGTTATGTAACTTTGCAATATGGTTTGTAGACTTCTTACGCAAAGATATGATTAAAGCTTTAAAAGCTTCTAAGCGTTTTGATTCACCAACACCAATTGATCAGATTGCGAAAAAAGCCAGTGAAGTTGTTTCTATCGGAAATCAAACTGGTGAAGGATGGTTCTTGACTGGAGAAATGATTGAACTTATTGAAGAGGGAGCACCAAATATTGTATGTATGCAGCCATTTGCCTGCTTACCAAATCATGTCACTGGAAAAGGTGTAATTAAAGCTTTACGTAAAAAATATCCACAAAGTAATATTGTAGCTGTTGATTATGATCCAGGTGCTAGTGAAGTCAATCAGTTAAATAGAATTAAGTTGATGTTGTCAACTGCATTTAAGAATATGAACAAAGAATAGTTCATATTCTTCTTTTTGCGAATATGAAACAAAATACACATATTTTATAATAAGAGGTGGGAAAATGTATATTCCTGATATAGATGTTTATGGCTTTACTGGAACAGCTGTTATCCTAGGATAATTACTAACTTTAGAATTTGATGTAAATGAGCAGGCAGCATTGGGAGCACGGTTTAATGTCATAGGCGATATTTTATCTTCTAATTCTAGTTATCTTGTTTTATTACAGGCTCGATATGATAATACTCAAAGTGACAGTTAAAATAATGATAAAGATAATTTTGATATTTTAAATGAGGCTTTAGATAAACTGAAAGAGAAAATGAATGATATAGAATCCAAATTGAATAAACAATCAAGCTGATTCTTTCTTTTCATGACATTTTTTATAAATCAGTTTATAATATAAAAAAGTGAAACATTGTTGAAGATAGGGGAGATAGAATGACTTCTAAAGTCAAATATATTCAACAACTCTATTCAGTGATATATATTGAAAATTATGTGATATAAAGTATTGTTGTAAACATATTGAATTTAAGGAGAAACATCATACGATAAAATGTTTTATGATTTTTTTAATGTCTATTATTTTCTTTGTCATTGCATTTATGGGTAAAAGAAATTTGAAAAAAGTGAATGTGAAGAAAGAGATTATCAATGTACAATAGATAGAGTTATATTCTCTGATACAGGAAATGTTGAATATTATGTTGTCTTTGAGGAGAACGCTCATACAATAATGACTCAAACTGAACATTATTCATCAAAGACACCAAGTCTTCATCCACATGAGAAAGTAAAAATCAAATATTTTTTTACCAAAAATAAAGTACCTCGTGCAATAATTATTGATGAAAGAGTAAAATCTGTTTCTTTTAGTGTACCAAAAATTTTTAATTTTTGTATTCTTATAGGAATTTTGTTGTTTTTAACTGCATTATTTGTTTTTATGCAGATAGTCCAAATGAGATATATAATATTTTTCATTGTATAATGATATATTTATGGTTTTTTTCTTGAAGAATTCACATGTTTTCAGTAAAATAAGGCAATATGAAAGGGTGATAACTTTGAAGAAAAAATGGTTTATTATCACTTTTGTCATTATTTCTATTTTAGTCAGTGTGGGATATGGAGTAGGAACATATTTTGTCAATTATGCCCTGTCACCAAGTAGCAATTCAGATCAAAGAGAAATTGATGAAAGTGATGAAGTTAAATTATCAGATAGTATTCAAAATCAAATAAATCAAAATAAAAATGAAGAAATGATGAAAGGTATGGACTTTGAGGCTCAAACAAAACCAATGATTGTAAGTAGTTTGGATTCTATAAGTCTAAAAGGAAAATATCTTGATCATGATGATAGTCATCAATGGGTTATTTTGATACATGGATATAAATCAAGTAATGAAAATATGATGTCATATGGTAGTGAATATTACGATAGAGGATATAATGTTGTTTTACCTGATAATCGTGCACATGGAAAAAGTGATGGCGAATATATTGGTATGGGCTGGTTAGATAAAGATGATATTGGTTGCTGGGTGAATTGGATTATTGAAAAAGATAATCAAGCACAAATTATTTTACATGGTATTTCCATGGGTGGAGCTACAGTGATGATGGTTTCAGGTGAACATTTACCACAAGTTGTAGGTTATATTGAAGATTGTGGATATACGAGTGTATGGGATATTTTTGCGAGTGAGTTAGATAAACGTTTTTCTCTACCATCGTTTCCTATTTTAGATATTTCTAATTTAATGGCTCAGGCGAAAGCAGGATACAATTTTAAAGAAGCTTCAAGTGTTGAACAAGTCAAAAAAGCCAATCAACCAATGTTGTTTATTCATGGTGGCAAAGATGATTTTGTACCCGTTGAAATGGTTTATGAAGTTTATGATGCCTGTCCAACAGTTAAAGAACTCTATATTGTAGAAGAAGCAGGTCATGCTCAATCTAAAGATTATGATGTAGAAACTTATTGGAATAAAGTTTTTGATTTTATTGATCAAAATATAAATTAAGATAAATGTAAAAAGCTGTAATGAAGTTACTTTATAATAGTGATTTCATTACAGCTTTTTTCATAAAATATATGTTTTTAATTATAAGTGATTCTAAAGTAATCTAGATAGGCTTTATAGTTATTTTGTGCTGATAAACAAGTATCCCACAAAATTCCTTTTTCATAATCCCATTCTTTTAAACCACGATAGTAAAACATTTTTATTTTATCTTCAATAATAAAAGGAACAATGTTATTTTTTAAACATTTTTTAAACATAATCAATCTACCAACACGACCACTACCATTTTGAAAGGGATGAATCCTTTCAAATTTTACATGAAACGCTAATATATCTTCTAATGTTTTTTTCTTTTTTTATTATATTCATTTAATAATTCCTTCATTTTATCAGGAACTTCTTCAGGAAGTGCAGTTGTTCTTCCACCTACTCATTAGGAATTTTCTTATACTCACCAACAGTGAACCAATCTTGACGAGCATCTTTTGTTCCGTTTTAGTTCTTTAATGAATTTTTCATTTAATGTCAAATGAGCATGATCTATAATCATGTCAATACAACGAAAGTGATTTGATGTTTCAATAATATCATCAACATTTAAAACTTCACCCTCAACTTCAATTGTATTGGTTTCAAAAATATATCTTGTTTGATCATGAGTCAAACGACTTCCTTCTATATGATTAGAATTATAGGTAAAATCAATTTGTGTTTTATGATAGATACCTCCATGAAGTTTATTTTCTTTTTCTTCTTTTAAAACATTCAATAGGGTTCTAGATAATTTTTTTGCTAGTTTTTTCTAGTTGGCTTTTTTGCATTTTCAGGAATATTCCATGTCTTACCATTAAGAAAAGCACCTTTTACACGCCCCTGAGCACAGTAGTTTCTAACACTTCGCTTGGATATATTCCATTGTTTAGCTATTTGAGCTACTTAAAAATATCGCATATCAAAACCTCCTTCTTATTTTATACGTATAACATATTATCGACAAAAAATATATTTTAAAATAAAATAGTTAGAATTTTGCCGATAAAAGAAAAAAGTAAAGTTGAAAACGAGAATTAAAGTATTCTTAGATTTTAAAGTAATCAAGTCTAAAATTAAAATTCTCTGACTTTACTTATCTGTTCGTATTGATTATAGATATGACAAGCTATGTTTTTTATAAACTAGGAATTTGTTATTGGTTTGGGTTGTTGTATGAACATAAAATGTTAAATTTATATAAAAATAGAGAAAAAGCTGAATGTGTCAGCTTTTCCTAGTTATTTTAAATATTCATACTAGTATGAATATATTGACTTTAGTCAGTTGAGCATACAAAGTATGCGAAACAAAAAACCACCTGCTATGCGGGTGGAGCGATAAAAAGTTATACAAAATATCACCTTTCCATTATAATGAAAGTGTTCAAGCTATCATTATAGGAACGGAAAGGTGATAAAGTATGGCTCAAAAAGCTAATTCTTTGGCACATACGAAGTGGATGTGCAAATATCACATCGTCTTCACTCCAAAGTATAGACGAAAAGTGATTTATAATCAACTAAGAAATGACATAGGAGAGATATTAAGGACATTATGCCGATATAAAGGAGTAGAAATCATAGAAGGGCATCTGATGGCAGATCATGTCCATATATTAGTGATGATACCACCAAAATTAAGTGTATCATCATTCATGGGATACCTAAAAGGAAAATCGGCACTGATGATATTTGATCGACATGCAAATCTGAAATATAAATATGGAAACAGACATTTCTGGGCAGAAGGATATTATGTGAGCACAGTGGGATTGAATGATGCAACGGTCGCAAAATATATAAGGGAACAAGAGCGACATGACATAGCGATGGACAAACTCAGTGTGAAAGAATATCAAAATCCATTTGAAGACAGAGAAATAGAAAAAGAGAAGAAAAAACAGGAGAAAAAGAAAAAGACAGTTAAGAAAGAGAAATAATCCCTTTGAGGGATAGCGAGAGTCAAAAGCGATAGCTTGAACGAAGTGAAAGCAGCGCCTTTAGACGCGAGCAAGTAACAAAGGCTTATAGTCGCAGAGAAAACCACGCCTTTTAGGCGTGGTTTTTATTCAAAATATCCATGAATTCTTCACCGGTAATCGTTTCTTTTTCATAGAGATAACGGGCTAATTCATCGTAAGCGTCAAATAATAAAGCCCTATAAATAATGCTGAAGAAACACTATAATAGGACTGTAAGTATTTATTGGATTTCATTTAACGACTAAAAGATCGTATTTCTACGATTTTTTAGTCAGATATATGTTTTCTGGTAATGATTTTGACCATGGCATGATCTTTTCTAGTTCCTTGTCATCATTAATATCTATTTCAGTTAATGCTGTTAAAAGATATTCAAAATAATCATATGGCTTGAGATTATTAAGTTTTGCTGTTTCAAGGAGCGAATAGATTGCTGCACTTGCTTCTGCTCCTTTAACTGTGTTTGAAAACAGCCAGTTGCGACGACCTACGCAGAATGGACGAATTGAATTTTCTGCTCGATTGTTGGATATTTCAATACGACCTTCTTCAAGATACAATCTTAAGTTTTCTTCCTGGTTGATGCTGTATGTTAAGGCTTGGCTGAGTTTGGTCTTTTCAACTGCTACTTTTGCACATTCCTTGACATCCTTGAAGAAATCATCAATGATTGGCTTTGCTTCTTTTTGCCTTGTGTCTTTGATCTCTTCATAGCTTTTGCCTTTTAATTTCTTTTCAAGCGTAAAAAGCTTATTGATCTTATGAAGAAGTCTGTAACTTGCAGTACCTTTTAGATCTGTATCAGATGGTGCACCATCAAGTGCTTCTAAATACTTTCGACGACAATGTGCCCAGCATCCCATGTGTCTGATATCATCAAGTTTGTCATAGGCCTGATATCTGATGGTAGAATAAAAACTGTACAAGGTAAATGACAGAGAAAATCATTGATGGTACAATGTCATATGAATTATAAAACAAACAGAATGAGAGGAAGAAACATATGGCAAAACATACTTATGATAAAGATTTTAGAGAAGGAGTGATTCAGTACTGTTTAGATCATCCAGATGAATCATATGTAAGTGTATCAAAAAGATTTGGAATTCATGATACGACGATTGGTGGATGGATGAAAAGTTACAAGAAAAATAATGATGAAGTGATTATAAGAGGAAGTGGAAATTATTCAAGTGATGAAGCTAAGGAAATAGCCAAATTAAGAAAAGAACTTAAAGATACAAAGGATGCATTAGAAATCCTAAAAAAGGCTATTGGCATACTGGGAAAATAAACCAAAAGGACATCTACGAAAGTGTTAAAGAATCAAAAAAGAAAGATTCAACAATTTCGATTTCCAGTGTGCTAAAACAGTTAGATGTCAGCAAATCAGGTTATTATGATTACATTAATAGAAAGCCAAGCTATACAAAACAAAGAAGAGAAAAAATTACAAAGAAAGTTGAGGAAATTTATAGAAATTCTCATGAAATATATGGCTCACCAAAAATAACAGAGATGCTCAATCAAAATGGTGAAAAAGTCAGTCAAAGATACATTTATTCCATCATGAGAGAAAACAGCTGGAAGGCTAGATATGTAAAGCCATACGTTCAAACAACAATAAGTGAGGATTTCTCTTCAAGGCTTAAAAATCTGCTCAATAGACATTTTAATCCATCAAGACCTGATTGTGCCTGGTGTACAGATATAACTTATATAAGAACAGTTGATGAAGGCTTTGTCTATTTGACAAGCGTCATGGACCTATACTCAAGAAAAATCATATCATGGGTGCTGACAAAAACGATGGAAACAGATGAAGTTCTAAAAAGTATTGAAAAGGCAAAGGAAAGAAGGAAGGTAGAAAAACCATTAGTGGTGCAAAGTGACAGGGGCGTGCAGTTCACATCAACTAAATATCAGGAGATGACAGAAGGATTTGTAACAAGTTACTCAAGAAAAGGAACACCATGGGATAATGCCTGTATAGAATCATTTCATGCATTAATCAAAAGGGAGTGGTTGAATTTTTATAAGATAATGAATTATGAAGAAGCATATCAACTTGTATTTGAATACATAGAGGGATTCTACAATACAATAAGGATTCATTCACATTGTGGGTATCAGTCACCCAACGAATACGAGAAAAACTATATGTTAGCAGTGACTAACAAAAATCAAACAACTTTTATTACAAATTCTGCAATTTAAGTTGTCCGAAATCTTGACATAGTACCAATCCATCTGTCTGAAGTATATTATGATATCCTTCAAGATGTTTCTTTGCATGTTCATGACCTCTTGTGTTTTCATAAATGAAATGAACAATTTGCTTGTCTTCACTTCGTCCTGTCTTGTATACCCACATATAGGATTTTGTTGTTGGTTTCTGGTCTGGAACATTCAAAACCTGATTTGTTGTTTCATCCGCATGCAGATATTCACTTTGAAGAAGTGTCTTATGCATATAATCAGTCATTCTTTTGAAATATTCATCATGAAGCTTGATCATCCAGTTGGCCATTGTCTGTCTTGATAGTTTCAATCCAATCTGATTGAACATCACTTCCTGTCTGTATAAAGGCAATGCCTTATTGAATTTATTATCAATAATATATGATAAAAGTGATGGTGATGCAAAACTCTTATAGATAACAGAAGCTTTCATATCTGCCTTGAATATTTTTGATTTTAATGAATCTTCCTCACATCTGTCACAGGTATAGACATATTGAACATGCTCAATAACTTCATACCTTGCAGGATAATAGACAAGTTCTTTTCTGATGTTTTCACCAATCTTTCTTAATGGTTCACCACAGTCAGGACAGTTCTTGTTTTCTAGATCATAAATCTTTGTTACAGCGGGTAATGATGAAATATCAATGCCACGTTTATTGTTTTTCTTTTTTCGTTTATATGTCACTTCTTCAAGTTTTGGCTCTGCTTTGATTGGAGTTGATTCAATTTCAATTTCATCAAAAGAGAAATCTGGTCAGGAAGAACAGTTTTTTCTGATGATGAACCAAAAGCTTCTTCTGCTGAAGTCTGATCTGCTGACTGTACCAGTTTAACTGTTCACTTAAAACATTGATCTCGTTATCCTGTCTTTTGATTCTTTCTTCAAGCATATTGATTTTTTTGATTAGTTCTTCCTGACTTAGATTTCTCAGATTCATTGTATAATTCACTCCATATCTTAATAATTCAACGAATAGTATTGTACCATATTTCAATATGAATTATTAGATGAGAAGCTGTTTTTCTTTGAATTTTTCTTCAAATTCAAGGCCTTCCAGAAGCCAGTTGAGCTGAGTGGAAGTTATTTTTCTTGTATTGGAATCATCATGTTCTTCAATCTTGAACCTGCCATGTTCAAGTCTTTTGATAAACAGCCAGAAACCATTGGATTCATAATAGAGTATCTTGATCCTGTTTCTGGCTTTGTTTGTAAAGATAAACAAACTATGATCAAGAACATTCATCTGAAAGTGAAGATTCACGATCTGTGTCAAACCATCAATCGACTTTCGCATATCAACATAATGGCTTGAAACATATATATTCTTGATTTCATCGGTGTTAATGATCATTTTAATGCACCAATGACTTTATCAAGCAATGAAGAATCAAATTCAACAGTATGACCATCAATATTCATCGATACAAGTGTTGGCATGTCATCAATAACTCCAACAGGCAGAAAGATATCAGTAGAAACCGAATCCTTTTGAATCTTCCTTTTATTTTTATAGAAAGAGCTGAGAGCAAGATGATGTTCATCACAGTATTTATTAACAGTGAGTCCACTGTTCAGCTGATCATCAATGATCTTTTTCCAATCATATTTCATGTAGCTAAACCTCCTTTTCAATTGGTAGTTACATTTTATATGATTTGTTTTATAAATATCAGTGCTATTTCATTTGACGCTTACAATTCATCAAGTTTATCTTTATTATCTTTTAAGATTTGAATAGCTTTTGCATGTTGTTTTTTAATCAAGGCAATGACTTGTTTATCAATTTCCTTTTGCGTTTCACTAGAACATGCAAGTGTTGTATCGCCACCTAAATATTGATTTGTTTGTGTTTCGAGAGTGACCATATCGAAGTCTAAACTCATACCATAACGGGTAATCATAGCACGTGCTAATTTTGTGGCTTGTTCAATATCATTAGAAGCACCAGTGGAAATTGTATGAAAGGCAATTTCTTCAGCAGCACGACCACCTGTATAAGTAGCTATTTTATTTTCAATTTCTTCTTTTGTCATTAAATAATGATTGCCTTCATCAACTTGCATTGTATAACCTAATGCACCAGAAGTACGTGGAATAATAGTGATTTTTTGTACAGGAGCAGAGTTTGTTTGTTTAGCCGCAACTAAAGCATGTCCAATTTCATGATAAGCAACAGTCCATTTTTCTTTGTCTGTTAAAATAGCATTTTTCTTTTGATAACCAGCTATAACAACTTCAATACTTTCTTCTAAATCACTTTGAGTTGCATATTGACGATGATCTCTAACAGCACGTAATGCTACTTCATTGACAATATTTGCAAGTTCAGCACCAGAAGCGCCAGAAGCCATTCTAGCGATTTTATTATAGTCAATATTTGGTTCTGTTTTAATTTTTTCGCATGAACTTTTAAGATTTCTTCACGTCCTTTTAAATCAGGTAATTCAACTGGAACACGTCGATCGAAACGTCCTGGACGTGTTAAAGCTGGATCAAGAGATTCAGGTCTATTGGTTGCTGCTAAAATGATAACACCATTATTCCCTTCAAAACCATCCATCTCTGTTAATAATTGATTTAAGGTCTGTTCTCTTTCATCATTACCACCAATATTTCCATTACGTTTCTTTCCAATAGCATCTATTTCATCAATAAAAATGATACACGGTGCTTTTTCTTTTGCTTGTTTAAATAAATCACGTACTTTAGAAGCACCCATACCCACAAACATTTCTACAAACTCAGAACCTGACATTGAAAAGAAAGGAACATTGGCTTCACCAGCTACAGCTTTCGCAAGCATTGTTTTTCCAGTACCTGGAGGACCTACAAGTAAAATACCTTTTGGCATAGATGCTCCAATTTCTTTATATTTTTGAGGATTATGTAAATAATCAACAATTTCAGCTAAATTTTCTTTGGCTTCATCTTCTCCAGCCACATCACTAAAATTAATACCTTCAGAAGATTTCACATATATTTTTGCATTAGATTTACCCATACCAAAAGACATGGCATTATGTCCACCACCGGCTTTATCCATTAATTTCTTTGAGAATATTTGACCAATACCTATACAGATTAATAAAGGTAATACCCAAGAAAGTAAAATACTTAGAAGTGGTGACATTTCTTCTACAATTTCACTTGTAAACACAACATCATATTCATAAAGTCTATCGACTAATTGGGGATCATTCATAATTCCTGTTTTATAAACATGATTATCATCTTTTTGTGTAAATAAGATTTGATTATCTTGAATTTCAACTTGTTCAATTTCTTTGTTTTCTGTTAATTCAATAAAAGTACTATAATCAACTTCCTTAATTTGTCTTTGAGCTAAATAAGGAAATGCGATAAAATTCAATAAAACTAAAATCAACATCACAATTCCATAATAATAAATTAACGGCTTTTTAGGTTGTTTCACTTCATTCATTTTCATTTTCCTCCTTTTCTTTATATTGTGATTCCATCGCATTATAAACTGATAATAATGCATAACGCATAGCTTGAATCGCAAGATCAATAGAATATTCTCCACATAAAGCAAGCATTTCCGTTTGATCTCTCGTATTTGTCATTTGTTTAAGTATTTGATCAACATGTTCACAATATTCTTCCTGTGCTCTCGCAAATTCTTTAACACCTGTAAAACGTCCGCTTTGAATTTGATTTTTTAAAATCAATTCATTTTCTTCTAACTCTTTTTTGATTTTTTCTTTTTCACTTAGAATTTCCTGATAAGATGCTTTTTGACATAAGCGAATTCTACTTTCAAGAAGCAAAGCGTTTTGTTGTAGTTCATACAGCTTAATCGCAAATAAATGATTTTGCATATCCATCTTTATGACCTCCTTACAATGATGTTATATCATCTTTATTTATGAATGAACATAATCAGAATTGTTGATGTGACATGACAAAAAAAGACAAGTGTCACAAATTTTTACACTTGTCAATTTCTGTCTAAAATTTATTGTTTGTTTATGATATTGATTTTGGTTTATTTATACTTTTTTGCATCAAATTTCATCTTTTTTAGAACGTTATTTTTGATTGTTTTTTGTCGTTATGACTTATTTATTATGTTGTAATTTGAATATTGTCTTTTGCGTTTTAATTTCAGCTCTTAATTCTTCATCAGTTGGTAAATACAATTTATATTTACTTGCGAATAACTGTTCGTTTCCTTTTAAAATTGAATAACACGCAATATCTTCATCTGTATCGGTACAAAGAATAATGCCAATTGTTGGATTATCTCCATCTGTTCTCTTTAATTCATCATACATACGAACATACATATCCATTTGTCTTACATCTTGATGTGTAACTTTGCTTGTTTTCAAATCAATAAGCACAAAGCATTTTAAATAGTAGTTATAGAAAACCAAATCAATAAAATAATCTTGTTTTTCTGTATGAATATGTTGTTGTCTAGCGACAAAGGCATATCCTTTACCAAGTTCCATCAAGAATTTTTGAAGATTGGAAATAATATTTTTTTCAAGATTAGTTTCTGTAAAATCAGTATTTTGAGATAAGCCTAGAAATTCAGCTATGACTGGATTTTTAATAAACTCTAACTTATCGTATTGATATTTTGAAGTCAATTGTTTCATTTCTTCAATCACTAGTTCTTTTACTTGTGATTTGAGTAAGCGATAATAATATTGCGATGAAACATTACGTTGTAAAGTCCTAACACTCCAAGATTGTTCGATAGATTCTTTTTCATACCAATCTCTTGCGACTTTATCCTCTACTTGAATTAATACGCGATAATGTGACCAGGAAAGAACCTTTTCAGATTGTTGCTACAGTGTGGCAACAATTTCTGGAAATAAATTATAAAATCTATAACAACGATACAAAGTAACTCTATCAAAACCTTTTCCATATATTTTCGTCAATTCTTTTGATAATTTTTTAATTATTTCAGCCCCATACTCTGCACGATTGTCATCATTTAAAGATTCTTCAGCTATTCGATAACCAATTAGCCAGTTACGATATACTAAAGCAACATTAACAGCCTGATATGCATTTTTTTGTGATGCATCAATAATGTACTTTAAATCTGATAATATATCTTCAGCCTTTTTAACTTCAAAAAGGTGATTAAAATCCATTAAATTATTATTCATCACTTTCATCCCTTTTTGTAATGATATATAGCATTTCTATTTATTTTCAATATCAGGAATATACTTTCCACATAGAAGATCATATAAATCATTTGTAAGAGTATCTAAATCAACATTTTTCTTTTCACTATATTCCATCAATGTTCCAATAATAGCAGATGAATAAAATGTAACAACGATATCAATTTGGGATTGCGTTAAATCAGGTAGAACATTTCTTAAATAAATTAAATTTTGAAAATAAGTTTTTACAGCTGATAACAGCAATTGTCTGACTTGATCATATTTATGAGTTTGTAGAAATCTGTTGATAATCTCAGGTTTATCATCAAGTGTTGAAACAAAAATACGTAAAGCATCTTTCAGTGTAGGCGCATCTAATGTTTTTTGAAGAAGAATTTCTCCTTGTTGTTGTAAAGCATATTCAATGACTTCTAAAATATCTTGAAAATGATAATAGAATGTTTGTCTGGCAATACCACAAGTTGTCACAATATCTTTGACAGTGATGTTGTCAATGGGTTTATGTGCAGCTATTTTCAAAAATGCAATGACCATCGCATCCTTAGTAATTGTTGACATAAAATGCCTCCTTTAGATTAAATGGAAATGTTTTAAAGCTTCATATATACCATCATCTAAGACATCTTTTGTGACATAGTCAGCGGCTTTTTTGCTGCTTCTCTACCACTGCCTACACAAATACTTGTTCCCGCACATTGAAACATAGGGATATCCACTTCAGCATCACCAAAAGCATAAATATCTTGTTTATCCATATCAAGATATTCAATCAATTGTTCAATAGCCATCTTTTTATCAATATGAGGTAAAGCACAATCTCCAAATAAAGCATCTTCACCTTGTCCACCCCAAGTTAAACATTGGAATTGAGGAAAATGGGCTTTAAAATCAAGATAATCTTGATATGTATTTAAAACATAATTAATTTTTGTAATGTTTTCTTGATACATGCTTTCAGGAAATTCCATCATTGGATAAATTTCACGAATCTTTGGTGTTCCTGAATGTCCATATTTTTGATAAGTTGGAACAGCTCTTGTTTCAAAATCATGAGAACCATATAAACCATCATTACCTTCCATAAAATAACATATATCATGACTATCTAAATAATCAGTGATTTCTTTGACTTGCTCTAATGAAAGTTTTTTATCTTTTAAGACTTCTCCTTCACATTCAATATAAGCACCATTACCACAAATAATACCACTGACATCGATATTTCCAACTGTAGCACGATTGCGTGTTCTTCCTGTCACAACAAAAATATAATGTCCTTTGTCTTTGGCTTGTTTTAAAGCATCAATACAACTTTGAGGGATAGTGCCATCATAACTGACTAATGTTCCATCTACATCAAATAATAATAATTTTCTATCCATGATTTTCTCCTTTGTTGATATAAGCTAAAATTAACTGATATGTATTTTCAACAGCTTGAATATGTGTTCTTTCCATACCGTGACTTGCATGAACACCAGGTCCAATTAATGCACCTTTAATATTTTGTCCACCTCTTAAAGCAGCTGAAACATCACTGCTGTAAAATGGATAAATATCCACAGCGTATTGTAGTTGATGTTCTTTTGCAAGACTAATAAAAGTAGAAGTCATATCATAATCATAAGGACCGCTTGAATCCTTTGCACAAATGCTGACATCATATTCTTTACAAGCTAAATCCTCACCAATACAACCCATATCTACCGCTATTAATTCATCAACTTGGCTATCAATATAGCTGCTTCCATGACCAACTTCTTCAAATGTAGAAATCATAAAATAAAGATTATGTTGAGGTTTTATTTGATTTTGTGAAAGATGTTTTAAAACACCAAATAAAATGGCTACACTCATTTTATCATCTAAGAAACGTGATTTGATAAAACCAGAGTCGGTAATCGTTGTTTTAGGATCAATCGCAATATAATCACCATTATTAATTCCTAATTTTTGAACATCAGCTTTTGTTTTCACCATTTCATCAATACGAATATGCATTGTATCACAAGATCTTTCTTTATCTTTAGAATCTTTATAAACATGAGCAGCTGGTGAATTAGAAAGAATAGTTCCTGTATAAACTTGATGATCTCTTGTGATAATACGACAATATTCACCATCTAGTGTAGGAATAATAGGACCACCAACATTAGTAAAAGCTAATGTTCCATCTTCTTTAATACTTCTTACCATTAATCCAAGTGTATCAACATGTCCACAAAAACCAATTGTATAATTATCTTGTCCTTCTACAAAAACTTGTAAATTTCCTTTTTGAGTTAATTTTGTTTGAAAACCTAAATTTTTAGCTTCGTTTTGACAATATTGAATCACTTCTTTTGTATATCCTGAAGGACTATCAATTGCCATAATATCTTTTAAAATAGAAAGTATATATTCATTCATAAAAAATCTCCTTTTATTCTTTTTGATGGGCAGCTTCAATAATTTGAGATAAAGTAATTTCTTTTAACTTTTCTTTATACTGTTTTTCAGCCGCATTTAAATAATCAACAATAAAATCTTCTGTTTCTTTTACTCTTAAATGAGGATCAAAGACTTTATCTACTAAATGGGTTGTTTTAACAAAAGGTTCTTTACCTTCCATAGCTTCAAAAATATCTAATAAAGATATTTGATCAAGGGGTTTAGTTAAAGCAAAACCACCACGTTTATTAGCCATAGATGCAATAAAACCAGCTACAACCAGTTGTCTGGTGATTTTTTTTAAATAAGAATCAGATACAAGTAATTTTTCACTTAATTCATGACTTTTAATAGGTTTTTCGTGAGCACCAATTAAAAGTAATATGCATATTGCTTGTTCAAAACTTTTTCTAATCTTCATATTTTCATCACCTTCTTTTCTATTTTAACAGAAAATCAAGACTTTGTATCTAAAAGAGTTGACAAATATTTGGAAATTCATATAATAAATCTTAGATATTTAATATCTATGGATATTTAATATCTAAAGAATAAAAGAAAGAAGGAATTTTATGCTTAAGCAGGAATGGAAAAATATTTTTCATCAGACTTGGATGAAAATTGTTTTAATAGCGATTATTCTTATTCCAAGTTTATATGCATGTATCTTTTTAGGGTCTATGTGGGATCCTTATGGCAACACTGGGAATATACCAGTAGCCCTTGTCAATCAAGATCAGCCAGTCACATATGGAAATCAAACATTAGAAGTTGGAAAGGAACTGGTAGAGAATCTTAATGAAAATCAGAGTATGGATTTTCAAACTGTGGATGAACAAGAGGCACAGGAAGGTTTAAAGAATGGGAAATATTATATGATTATTCATATACCAGAAGATTTCTCACAAAATGCGACAACTCTTTTAGATCAACAGCCTCAAAAGATGAAACTGCAATATACGACAAATCCTGGAAGTAATTATATTGCTTCTAAAATGGATGATTCAGCAATTGAAAAAATAAAAACAGAAGTTTCTCAAACTGTTACCAAAACATATGCACAAACTATTTTTGAGCAAGTGTCTACTTTAACAGATGGATTAAAAGAAGCCAATGATGGAACCACACAAATGGTTAATGGGACAGAACAATTAGTTGATGGCAACCAGTTAATTTCAGATAATTTAAAAGTTTTAGCTAGCAGTTCACTGACTTTTGAAGATGGAGCTTATACACTCACTGAAGGATTAGAAGATTATACTGATGGTGTATTGACTGTTCATCAAGGTGTTTATTCCTTAAAAACAGGTTTAGATACATTGAGTCAATCAACACAACCCTTGTATAATGGAACACAACAATTATCAAAAGGTTCTGTTTCATTGAATCAAGGACTACAACAATATACAAATGGCGTTGAACAAGCTTATCAAGGAGCAAAGCAACTTACTGAAAATCAAACACAATTAAATCAAGGAATGGATGCCTTTGAACAAGGTGTGAGTCAGCTTGTTGAAGGAAATGCACAAGTTTCTCAAGGTTTAACACAGCTTAATCAAACATTAGCGAATACTTTATCATCAGCGAATGTTGAAAAAATAACAGCTGCAAGTCAAGCAAATGATTCATTAAATCAAGCAACCACTTTGATGAATCAAATTCTTTCCAAAGATTCATCAATAGCACAGAGTTGGATGAATAATCCATTGAATTCAGATCAAGCTATGCAAATCGTTCCAAATAATCAAACTGCTCAATATTTATTAACTCATTATTCTTATAGTGGTTTGGTTAAAACTGTTACCAGTGGAAATCAGAAAGCTATCAATCAATTGAGCACTGGATTGACACAGGTTTATGAAAATACTCAAAAACTAGAAACAGGAAGTCAAACAATTCAAACGAATTTAGAATCTTTAAAAACTTCTTTTGAAAAAACATTGATGCCTGGTTTTCAAAGTTATATGGGTGGTGTAACGCAAATTCACGATGGATTAAAACAATTAGAAAATCAAAATCAAGTTTTATTAAATGGGAGTCAACAAATGGTTGATGGTTTATCAACATTGACTAATCAAACACCAGATTTGATAAATGGTATTCAACAATTAGATCAAGGAGTAAAGACATTATATGCAGGAACTTCACAAATTGTTTCAAATAATGAAACATTAATGGATGGTTCTGCACAATTAAGTCAAGGCTCAACGCAAATCAAAGATGGTGCTTGGCAATTAAGTGATGGTTCCCAAACACTAACAACTGGATTAGAAACGCTTCAAGAAGGATTGCAAACTTTAGATGAAAGTCTAGCCAAAGGTGTAGAAAAAGCTAGTCTTGATGTTGGTGAACAAACTTTTGAGATGATGTCAGCTCCAGTCGAAACGTCACATCAAGAAATTTCAGTTGTAGAAAACAATGGACACGCAATGGCACCTTATATGATGAGTGTCGCATTATATGTCGCAGCTCTCGCATGGACATTAATGTATCCCATTAGAAAAGGTATTGAAAAAGCATCTTCACCATTTCGATATTGGTTATCAAAAGCTTCTGTCATGTATAGTGTTTCCACAATAGCGGCTATTGTTTTAATCACAAGTTTAAGATGGATATGTGGATTTGAACCTCAACAATTATTCATGACATATGTTTTTGCGATTATTGTATCAGCAGCATTTATGTCACTTGTGATGTTGTTGTCATTGACAACAGGATATATTGGAGAATTTTTATTGCTTGTCTTTATGATTATTAATTTAGGTGGTTCAGCAGGAACATATCCATTAGAAACATCTAGTGTCTTTTATCAAGTAATTCATCCATTTGTACCTTATACGTATAGTGTTGATGGCTTTAGAAAAGTCATTAGTATGTCAAATGCGACAATCACAACAGAAATGATTGTTTTTGTAGGAATATTGATTATTTGTTCATTATTAACAATTCTTTATTATCGTTATAAAAATAAAGAAGATCATCATCTTATCCCTCAAGCCTTTGAAAAAGTAAATGAATAAAGGTAATGATAGTTTTTATCATTATCTTTTTTATTTAAAACAAAAAAATAGAAACGATATTTCGCTCTATTTTTTATGTTCTCTCTTTTAGAAATCTTTTTAATAAGAAAGCTAGAAAATATGGAAATGTATAGAATTGTTCATTAAATCCTATATTCTTATTTGCAAGTTTTATTCCAAAGTGAATATCAGAATATTTATTGCTTTTTATTAATCTGTTTAAGGAAGCTGTCGCTTGATCATTGGCTTTCACTTCAACTGGAATTAATGAAGTCGCATCTCTTATCATAAAATCTATTTCAAGCGTATTTCTTTCATTTCTATAAAAGTACAATTTATATCCCTGTTTGACAAGCATATCTGCAACGACATTTTCATAGATTGCGCCTTTATAAGTATTAAAGTTCTTATTGTAGCGAAGGTCCTCCTGAACTTCATCGTCTAATGAACCAATCAACAATCCTGTATCTCCAAAATAAATCTTGTAGGCATCAGGATTATAGTTGCCACCTAATGGTAAGGATGGTGTTTCCATACAATAACAAAGATTGACAATACCAGCATTTGATAGCCAGTCTACTACCCCTACATATTCTCTATTTCTAGCGTTTCTTCGTACTTTAGAAATTTTGAATCTCTTGTTGTCATTTCCTAAAAATGCAGGAATCTTTCTATATACATCCAAGATTCTTCCTTTATCCAATCCTCCAGCATACTTTGTTATATCTTCTTCATAATCCAACAGCAGTTGTTTTTGCATTTGGAGTGTTACGCTGTAATTTTTCTGTTTGACAAAAGTAAAGACTATTCTAGGCATACCTCCTAAAACCATATATTCTCTAAAATTTTCTAAAAGAATATCATATTCCAATTGTGATAAAGGCTCAGTTTTTAACATTTTTAGTAAAAAATTTTCAATTTGTTCATTTTTGTACCCTTTGGCCCATAAAAACTCCTCAAAATCAAGAGAATACATATCATAATCCTGTTTATATCCAACACTGTTTGATTCAATTTCTCTATAATTGATTCCCATCAGTGAACCTGAACAGATAACATCATATCTTTTATCAAGCATGAATGATTTTAAACTTGTTGCACAATTGATACAGTCTTGTATTTCATCAAAGAAAAATAACGTTTCTCCTTCGATAAATTGAAAATCAGGATTAATCAAGGAAATATTTTTTATGATAGTATCAACATCAAATCCATCATCAAAGATGGTCTTATACTGCTTTTGAAGAACAAAATTAATCTCTATGACTGATTTATAATGTTTTCTTGCAAAATGTTCAATGGCCTCAGTTTTGCCAATTTGACGAGCACCTTTTATAATTAGAGGATCTCTATTATCCTTTTGTTTCCATTCTTCTAGAAAATCATCAACTTTTCTTCTTAGTCTTTCCATTATACTCGCCTCCTGTATGAATTGGTAGTGTCAAAAGTTGCTATATGACAACACAAATGCACTACTCTTGATTTGTTTTATTTGTTCTATTTTAATAATAATTTGTATTCTTATTTTTTTACTATTTCTCTAAAATTTGTATTAAAAAAGTGAAATATCCATGTTATAGTATTCTTTACACAAAATCTAACGAAAGGATATTTCACATGAATACTATAACACATATCTTAAATAATTTAAATTCTTTTTCTAAATCTAACTTTAAGTTTTCCAAATATATTGATTTCTTTCAGTTGATAAAGTCTATCCCTCATTCTGTTGAGTATCATCTTAATTCCTCTGATTTTATTTATCACCTTGAGCAGGTGACAATCCATCTCGACTGGATGATTGATTTCTTTGATAAACACATCAATCCCACTCTTAAAAAAGAGTTTAAGAAATTAAAGAAATCCAATAAGAATGATCATACCATTCCTTATGCCGACTTTAAAATTGACGAGCCTCCTGTCTTCAAAAAGGAAGCACCTGTTCAGCTGAGTTTTGAAGATATTCTTAGAAATGCATTAAAGGATGGTCGTCCTATCAAGCCTGTCAACAGAAGAAACAATAATTTTGACTTTAAGGGTGTCTGCCCTTTTTGTGGTGCTCCTCATGAATATATCTATGACAACAATGGTCGCGGTCAGTTCATGTGCAAGGTATGCTGCCAGACATTCTCCCTGAAGATCTCTCTTTCCGGTGAAACGGGCATCTTCTGTCCTCATTGTGGCAAAAAGCTTGATATGAAGCACGACCGCCAGGGATATCTTGTTTTTGTATGCCCAAGCATGAAATGCCCCTATTACATCAAAAACAAAAAGCTTGTCGATGAAGGAAAGGGAGAACACCTTCTGACTTCAAGCAATCAGTACAGGCTTCGCTATCACTATCGTGACTTCAAGTTCAATCTTGACAGTCTTAAAAAGGCTGAAGAAAACATCACAACTCCTGTCAATCTTTCAAGAATTCATTTTGATCACAGAATCCTTGGATTGGCATTGACCTATTACGTCAACTATGGTCTTTCTTCAAGAAAGACTGCACTGATCATCAGGGAAGTCCATGGCTTTAAAATATCACACCAGACAGTCATCAACTATGCGACAACTGTATCACGTCTAGTCAAGCCTCTTGTTGACAGGTATCCATACAGGCTTGGCTCCATATTGTCCGGCGATGAAACCTATATTAAGATAAGAGGCAAGAATCATTACGTGTTCTTCTGGTCTGATCCCAAGACAAAGATCATCACTTCTTACACAATTTATCCCGTAAGAGATACAAAATGTGCCTGTACATCTATTTATGAGTGTCTAAGTCATTACAGTGAAATCCCAGATGACATGACTCTTATAACAGATGGGAATCCAATCTATAATGCAGCACAGGTTTTCTTTGAAATCAATGGAATCAAGTTTGACCTGCATCAGGTCATCGGTGTAAAGAATCTTGATGAGGAATCACAGAAATACAGACCTTTCAAGCAGATTGAGGAGCGCCTCAACAGGACATACAAGCAAAACTATCAGGGAACAAATGGCTATGACAGGCTTGAATGTGCAAATAGTTATATGGTCCTGTTTGTATGCTTCTTCAATTTCTTAAGAAGGCATTCAGCACTGAACTATAAGACGCCTGTTGATGACGGTCTGTTCAAAAAGGATATGCTTATGCCTGACAGATGGCTGCAACTTATCGAGTACAGCTCACAATATCACGCAGCATAGAAAGTTCACCATTTTTAAAAAAATGACGTGAGAAACGATACCCTCATTGCGCCCAAAAATGGGCTTTTTTTATTGGAAAGATGGCAGTCCGTAAATTTTGGGAAAAGACAAAGAAAGATTTTCAAATAAATGCATCCTGCCAGAGTCATCGTACACTTTATAAAGTTGCAAAGAGTAAAACTTTCATAGATTTTTTACTCTACCTATGAATTATTGTATCATAAAATTTTTTACCATTTCAATATTTGTATATGCTTTTCACAATTTTACCTATATTTTTAACTTCATTATACACATTTTTACATCTATTTTTTAGTATTTTTCTCACATTTTTTCTTTTTTTGATATATCAAGACAAGATGGGAAGAAATATTTCTATTTTTGTATTCAGCTATAAAAAGAATGTTTTCCAAAGTTTAAAGAGGATAATGATTGTATCCAGAGAATAATATAAAATATAAAAATTTTTTGGTTGACACGTCTATTTTTTAGAATTATAATAAAAGTGCATAGAAGATTGTTACTTTAAGTAGGCATTACTGAGATGCATAATATAAATTAAATATAATTTTTAGATTGTTACTCCTCGAGGCATGACTAATACCTAAAATAGTTGCCTTGAGGATTTTTTGAAGTGGTAGTGTCAAATAAGTTATGAAAAAATAAAATTTTTTCATAACTAGAATTCCATGGTTGATTCTATGAAGTAATTCAATGCTTCATCCAACAGTATGTTCCATTTACTTGGCATATTATGCGTCTTTTTAAGACAATCCAGTTTAACTGGAGGTCTGTATCCTAGACTTGTATGATTTCTTAGAAAGTTGAAATATGTCGTAAACAGGCACATGAAATCATTGGCACCTTCAAGTGAATTGAAGCCATTTTTGACAGCGTATGAATATTTGAATGTTCTATTGAGCCTTTCGATGATTTGTTTGGCAGGACGATGTTCCATGGAAACAGGATCATCATTCGTAAGCCCAATCACCTGCGTTACCTTGAAAAAGATACGTTTGAGCTGAAAATACTGCTGTGCAGCCTTGTATATGGGATTGCCATCAACCACAAACTCAAGATTTTCAGGTATCTCACTGAATTTTCTTAATACGGAATAGAAGGCATCAATGGCACTGAATGTATCACGCTTCATGTATATTCTATAGGAAGTGATGATCTTCTTCTTGACATCGCACATGAAGAAAACATAGGCTTTCTTGCCTAGAACCTTGACATAAGTTTCATCGCCACATTGGTAATCGTTAAGGTCATGCTTGAAATTATCCATCCATGGAAAAAGAAGATGGCTGGCAGCCTGAGCATAATTGGCTATTGTCTGATGAGAAATCTTTATGTCATGAACTTCCCATAGAATCAATGCTGTTTTTCTGAGTGAAAGGCCATAATTCACGTAATAGGTCAAAACAAGACCAAGGACATGTCTTGAATTGCGGATTCTTGACAAATCGACTTTTGAAGGAACGATTTTAAGCTGAATCTTTTCAAGCCTATCCAAGGAAGCGTTGAAGACACGAGTGATATAATGAAGCGAGAAAGCAGAAGGATTTTGCCTGTATTTTGCCTTGTCTGCCTTGGAAAGCTTCTTGAGTTCGTTTTTATAGTGAGAGCACTTTGGATTCGTACACTTGTAAATATCAAAATCATTTCGAGATTTTATATGAGAAAGCTTGCAGCCACAATGAGGACATTTTCTTACAACCTGCTGAGAATAAGTCTTTTGGGTAGAGAAAGTCTTTTCACAGACCTTGCATCTGATCTGTGTTCTTTTATCACCGTTGTTGTAGGAAAGATATTCATGAGTGGCACCGCAATGAGGGCAAACGGTTCCCTTTGGAGGATAGATTTTATCAGCGTGTCTAAAGACAGGCTTTAAAGGTTTGTTGTGCCTAACTTCATAATCAGCCTTAGCCTGATTGAAAGATACGGGAAGATGTTCAGGCTCAATGACAGGCAAAGGATGAACCTTAAATCTTCTATAAACCTCAGAGGTTGAAGAAGGATTGGAATCATTAGGAAGGAATTTCAAAAGAAAGCATTCTAATTTAAATAAAAATTTACGAATGATATTTAAAAATTTAATAATTAATGATATAATCTTGACCATGGTAATAGCCCTCCTTTTATTGTGGTTTGGTCACTTACAATTATAGGAACTATTACCTTTTTTGTATAGAGAAAAATGGTCAAGTTTATAGATTATCTTCAAGATTAAAGAGGGGAAGATAATCAAAATATAAAAAAACCAAGGTAGAATGAGGTTTTAGGTTAATTTATTTCAAAAAATAAACTAACTATTTTTGACACTACCTTTGAAGTTGAAGGGGAGATGATATGAAAGCTATAAAAAAGTTAAATAATAATGTTGTGGTATGTGTTGATGGAAAAGGTAGAGAACTAATAGCGATGGGAAAAGGCTTAGGATTTCAATCATTACCAAGAGAAGTATCTTTAAGTGAAATAGAGCGTACCTTTTATGATTTTGAAGTTTCAGAACAAAATATCTTAAAGGATTTACCTGCTGATGTAGTCTTATTTACAGCTAGTCTCATGGATATAATTAAAAATGAACTTCCTTATGATTTAAGTAGTAATGCGACATTAGTGATGGCTGATCATATTGCATTTGCGATAGAAAGAGCAAAACAAAATATTGTTGTAAAGATGCCATTATTATATGAAGTTCAACAAATGTATCCATTAGAATATAAGATTGGAAAATATGCATTAAAGAAAATAAAGAGAGAGTTTGAAATTGATTTGCCTAATGATGAGATAACAGGAATAGCTCTTAATTTAATCAATTCAAGATTAAAAGTTAAAGATACAGCCAATAAAGCAACAGGACTTGAATATGAAGATATGCTTAATGAAGTTACTGAGATTATTGAGCAAACACAACGCATTATTATTGATAAAGATTCTTTTGATTATTCACGTTATGCTACTCATTTATTATATTTATTTCAACGTATTAGAAATAATAAAACAATAAATAGTGCAAATTATATTTTGTATAAAGATTTAGTAGATAAGTTCCCTTCAATTGAAATATGTGTTTCTAAAATATGCCACCATATTGAAGAAAAATGGAAAGTACAATTATCTGAAGATGAAAAATTATATTTAATGTTACACGTTAATAGGATATGTGTAAGAAAGGATTGTAACCTGCAATACAGGGCATGACCTCCAAAAGACAGAAATTAAAGACTGTTTTGGAGGTTTTTATTTTAAAAAGGAAGGAGAACGTTCATTTTTGTAAAAAATTAACAAGGAGGAAAGAAAAAAATGAAAGATATTCAAAAATCATTAGGGGAAATTGTAGAGTATATTGGAGGTATGGAGAATATCGCAAATGCTACTCACTGTATGACAAGACTTCGACTCGTATTAAAAGATGAAAGTTTAGAAGAAAAAGAAAAATTAGAAAAAGTAGAAGGTGTTATTAAAGTTGTTCATGCTGGTGGTCAAGTTCAGGTTGTTATTGGGCAACAGGTAAGTAAAGTTTATGATGAATTATGTAAAATGGGTGGTTTTAATAAAACAGAATCCATAGAAGATGAACCTGAAAGGAAAAAGGAAAAACTAACAATTAAATCAGTTGCTAATAATATCATGAGTACTTTAAGTGGATGTATTATTCCAACATTACCTATCATGATAGTAGCCGGTATTTTTAAAATGTTAGTAATCCTTTTTGGACCTGAACAATTAGGATGGTTAGCTGAAGATAGTGACTTAATTGTTTTGTTTGAAATGGTTGGAAATGCTGGTTATTATTTCTTACCATTTTATGCAGCATATAGTTCAGCAGTCAAATTTAAAGTTAGTCCAATGATGGCATTGTTATTTTCTGGGATTATGTTAAGTCCTAATATGTTAGGTATTGTCGAAGCTCAAAAAGCATTTACGGTTTTTGGTATCCCAATGCATTTAACTAGCTATGTTCAAGCAGTTATTCCAATTATTATCATTGTTTGGATCATGTCATATGTGGAAAAATTCTTAAAGAAATATATTCCTGATATGCTTAGAATCATAGGTGTTCCAGTATTAACAATTGTTATTATGCTTCCAATTGGTTTATGTATTTTAGGACCAGCTTGTTATATTATCATGGGTTGGGTTGCTGATGGATTATTATGGTTAACAGCAAATTTTGGATTATTAGCAGCTGTTATTGTTGCTCCATTATGGCCATTTGTTGTTTTATTTGGTATGCATGTTCCAGTTTTAACAGCATTACTTCCTGCTCAAATGGAAATTGGATATGATATGATTGTCTATCCAGCAATGATTGTTGGTACATTTACATATATGGGATTATTCTTGGCTTATGCATTACGTGCAAAAGGAGCAGAAAAGAAAAGTGTTGGATGGAGTTGTTTTACATCAATGACATTAGCCAATATATCTGAACCAGGATTATATGGTATTATTTTGGCTGATCGTAAAGCATTGATTTATTCTATGATTGCAAATGCTTGTGGATCATTAGTATGTTATTTATTACAGGCTAAAGTTTATATTTTTGCTGGGGTAGGTTTCCCATTCTTAAATCCATTACGTTTTGGAGAAGATATTGTAAAAGGAACAATTGGTTGTCTTGTTGGTTTGGTTGTTGCACTTGCTATTGGAATTATCTTTGGTTTCCAAGGTGAAGATAAATTAAATATTGGGAAAAAGAAATTAAAATTTGAAAAAAAGAAATCAATGTATAAATAAAGTGAGGTAACAAAATGGCGTTTTGTAAAAATTTTTTATGGGGTGGAGCATTGGCAGCTAATCAATGTGAAGGTGGTTATAACGAAGGTGGTAGAGGCTTATCTAACTGTGATGTTTTACCTTATGGAAAGAATAGATATGATATTATTAAAGGAAAAGTTGCTAGACTCAATCCCATTCCTGAAGAATACTATCCTGCTCAAAAAGCAATTGATTTTTATCATCATTATAAAGAAGACATAGCACTTTTTGGTGAAATGGGATTTAAAACATTAAGAATTTCAATAGCTTGGAGTCGCATCTTTCCAAATGGTGATGATTTAGAGCCTAATGAAGAAGGATTATTATTCTATGAAAATATTTTTAAAGAATGTAGAAAATACAACATTGAACCATTGGTAACCATAACACATTATGATATTCCTATGAATTTAGTAACAAAATATGGTGGTTGGAAAAATCGTCAATTGATAGATTTTTATAAAAAATTAGTTAAAGTTCTTTTTAAGCGTTACATAGGGATGGTGAAATATTGGTTAACATTTAATGAAATCAATATTATGGTCAGTGCGTGTTTCATGGCTGCTGGACTTATCTTTGATGAAGATGAAAATCAATATAAGAGTATTTATGATGCTGTACATCATGTTTTAGTAGCGAGTGCATGGGCTGTAAAAATAGGACATGAGATTGATAGTGAAAATCAAATTGGGTGTATGTTAAATGCTGGATTATTTTATCCAGCAACATGCAATCCTTTAGATGTTCAAGCAGCACAAGAGGAAAATAGAAAACATTATATGTTTACAGATGTTCAGGTTAGAGGAGAATATCCTCAATATATGAAAATGGACTTTGAAAGAAATCATTATACAATTCCATTCTGTGATAATGATGAAGACATATTAAAAGAAAATGTAGTTGATTATGTATCGTTTTCATACTATTCAACAAGAGTTGCAAAAGCAAATAGTGAAGGACAATTTGATTCTAACCTCTTAAAATCTGCTCCTAATCCTTATTTAAAAATGGAACCATGGGGAAGATTTATTGATCCATTAGGATTAAGAATTACAATGAATGAAATTTATGATCGCTATCAAAAACCATTATTTGTAGCTGAAAATGGTTTGGGAGCAACGGATGAACCAGATGAAAATGGATATGTAGAAGATGATTATCGTATTGAATATTTAAGAGATCATATCAAAGTATTGAAAGATGCAGTTGAGATAGATGGATTACCTGTATTGGGATATACATGTTGGGGACCAATAGATTTGGTATCAGTAGCAACAGGACAAATGTCTAAGCGTTATGGATTCATTTATGTTGATCTTGATGATGAAGGGCAAGGAACTTTAAAACGTACAAAGAAAAAATCGTTTGAATGGTATAAAAAAGTTATTGCGACTAATGGTAAAAGTCTTGAATACTAGAAAGGAAAAATATGAAATTATTAGTACAAGCAGATGATTATGGTATATCAAAAGCAGTAAGTTTAGGAATTATACATGGAATAAAAAATGGTATGATTCGTAACACAGGATTATTTGCTAATATGGAATGGACTAAAGAATGTGTTGAATACATTAAACCTTATTTAGATCAAATTGATTTTGGGATTGATTTAAATATAACAACAGGGAAACCATTATTACCTAAAGAAAAAATTCCATCTTTAGTCAAAGAAAATGGAGAATTTTTTACAAGTTGGGAAATGAGAGAGTTACAAAAACATGAAAGCACACTTTTCAAAATAGAAGTTTATGCTGAATTTGAAACACAAATATTAAAATTTATAGAATTAGTTGGAAAGAAACCAGATTATATTCACTCTCATGCCTTTACTAACGAAAGCATATTAGAAGTGCAAAGACAGTTAAGTAAAAAATATGATATTCCTTTTGCATCAGATGTTTGGAAGAAAACATTTGGGTGTCAAGTGACAGAATATAGGATACCATGGTATTTAAAACCGGCGAATTTAGAAAATCAAATGAATTCATCACTCTCTAGCTATATTCTAACGCATGCAGATGATTTATTAAAAAATGAATATAATTTACTTGTGGGCCATATGGGATATGTCGATAGAGAATTGGTGGATTTATCTAGTTATCATCTTTATCGTTTAAATGATTTAGAAGGTGCATGTAATCCAGAAGTATTAGAATGGATTCATAAAAATAATGTTCAGTTAATTCGATATAAAGATATTATATAAATGACAGGAGGAGTGTAGATGATTAATATTATTAAAAAAGTTGTGAAAAAGTTGTTTCACCAGTTACTGGAAAATGCATACCTATTGAAGAAGTCAAAGATGAAGTATTTGCTTCAAAAGCAATGGGTGATGGATTTGCAGTTGTACCAACAGTAGGAGAAGTCGTATCACCTGTTGATGGGGAAATTATTCTTATTGCGCAAACAAGTCATGCTGTGGGATTAAAAACAAAAAAAGGTATTGAAGTTTTAGTGCATATTGGACTAGACACAGTAGAATTAAATGGTAAAGGCTTTACAGTAAAAATAAAACAAGGAATGAAAGTTAAAGCAGGAGATCCATTGGTATCATTTGATAGTGAGTATATGAAAAATTTAGGAATTGATATGACAACTATGGTTGTATTCACATCACCTCTTAATAAATCTATAGCATTAAATTGTTATGGAGAAATGGTTCAAGCTGGTCAAACTTTAATAGAAGAAATTGAACTTGGATAAGACCTTATACAATAACATAAGTTATATAAAGATATATTTTGAAAGAACATAATGTGTTTATGTAACAATAATCATTATACATATTTAGAGATATTTATAAAATGACCTTAATATTTTGAGATTAGCAAAAGCATGTGTTGGGAAAATATTATGAGTGCTTTTCCCAACCTATTTCCCCTTAAAATATCTTAGAATAGAGAACTTATGAAATGATTATATTTATTTGATGTTTCAATTTTGTAGAATGAGAAAGAAAACATATGATACTTTAGGTAAATTGTTTAGTTGTAAGGTTAAAAATTTTCAATTTATAAAAAGTTTATCTTTTTATTTGCTGATGAATTAAAAAGAGAACGAGGTGTTTAGTCATATGGGAAATACAAATTCTGAACTTTTTGAAGAAATGGATATATCTCAGGCAGCAATTAAAGTTATGATTCCAACAATTTTAGGTTCTTTGGTGATGGTGTTATATAGTTTGGCTGATACATATTTTGTAGGTTTACTTAATAATAAAATCCAAAGTGCTGCTGTATCATTAACATCTCCTCTTTTAATATCTTTTAAGATTGTGAATAATTTGTTTGGTATCGGTGCTTCAAGTTTGATGAGTAGAGGTTTAGGAAAAAAGATTATCAAATTGTTAAAACGAGTGCTTCTTTTGGAATATATGGTTCTATTATTTTAGCTAGTGTTTTATCTGTTTTATGTTTTGTTTTTTAAAACCACTTTTATTATTACTTGGAGCTAGTTTAGATACTTTTTATGCAACCAGTCAGTATGTTTTATGGAATGTTATATTTGGGGCTGTTCCATCTATTTTAAATGTTGTTTTAGCCTATTTGGTAAGAGCAGAAGGACAAGTGACTCATGCAAGTGTTGGAACAATGCTTGGGTGTATGATTAATATTTTTTGGATCCAATTTTCATAATGGCATGGGGTTTTAAAATGGGAGCGGCTGGAGCAGCTTTAGCAACTTTGATTTCTAATTGTATTTCGTGTTTGTATTTTATAATTTTATTAATCATGAAAAAAGATAAAACATCAATACGATTACATCCAAAATATCTTCTATCTTTAAATAAAAAAATTGTTTATGAAATTTGTAATGTTGGAATACCAGCATCTATTCAAAACCTTTTAAATGTTACGACTGTGACAGTCATGAATAATTTTGTTTCTGGATATGATGCATCAGCCATAGCAGCTGTGGGAATTGTACAGAAAATATATATGATACCGTTGCAAATAGCAACAGGTGGAACTCAGGGAATTATGCCACTTATTAGTTATTCATATACGAGTAAAAATAAACAGCGTTTTAAAGAAACAATTTATTTTACTGCTAAATTAATGATTCCAAGTATGTGTATCATTGCAGTATTATGCTGGTTTTTCTCAGCTCAATTAACGAGATTATTTATAGATCAAGAACAAATTATTTTTTATGGAACTTTATTTTTACGTGGATACAGTGCATCGATGTCTTTTATGCTTGTAGATTTTATGGCAATAGGTGTTTTTCAAAGTGTTGGAATGGGAAAAAATCACTTTGGTTTGCAATTTTGAGAAAAGTCATCTTGGAGATACCAGCAATTTTTTTGCTTAATATTATTTTCCATGAATATGGGATTAGATTTGCAGGCTATATTGCAGATATTATATTAGCAATATATGGAGTCATACAAATCAAATCAATTATTAAAACAATATCATAATTTTACAATATATAGAATAAGGAGAAGTCAGAATGACAGAATTAGGAGTTTTAGCTTATCCGGATTTAAGTCCGATGGAAAAAATAAAAGAATACTTGCAGTTAGCATCTCGATACGGATTTACAAGAGTATCTTCTAGTATGCTTTCTGTTGAGGGTACGAATGAAGAAATCATCAATTATTTTAAAGAGTTTAATAAGATTGCTCATGAATTTGGAATGAAAGTTTCTTTGGACGTGAATACAAATTTTTTAAAACGTATGAATCAATCTTATGATGATATATCTTTGTTTAATGAAATAAAATGTGACATTATTCGTTTAGATGGTTCATATGGTGCTGAAAATGATTATATAATGATTCAAAATCCTTATGGAATTAAAATTGAAATGAATGCAACTTCATCTAAAGTTGCGCAGGAAATCGAGTATTTTTATGGAAAAGGTGTAGCAAAAGATAAAATTTTATTAGGACATAATGCCTATCCACAACGTTATACGGGTTTAAAATGGAATGATTTTTTAACAAAAAATCAGCAATTAAAGAAATATGGATATAAAATTGCTGCAATTGTAAGCTCTAATGCCCCAAATACTCATGGAATTTGGAATGCAGAAGATGGACTTCCTACTGTTGAAAGATTACGAGATTTACCAATTGATTTACAAACAAGAATTATTTTAGCAACAGGAGATGTAGACGATATTTTAATTGGTAATGCATATGCTTCAGAAGCAGAATTAAAAGCTATTGCAGAAGTGGTTAAACCACCTAAAGAATTTGAAGATTCACCTGTCTATGCCCAAATTAAGGCATATGGACCAATACTACCAAAATTTGGACCTTGCAAAAGATTGAAAGTTATTCTTGAAGATGACATTACAGAAATTGAAAGAGAGAATCTATTAGATTTAGTACCACAGCTAGATAATGGTGATTCATCAGAATGGATATGGCGTTCAAGAAGTGGTAGATTAATTAATAAAAATAGAGATATTCCTCCTCGAAAATATGTTGGAGAATACTTTCCAGTAGGAAGTGTTGTGATTGTTAATGATGTGAATAAACATTATTCTGGAGAAATTCAAATTGTAAAGATTCCAATAAAAAATGATGGTAAAAGAAATTTGATTGCTAAACTTGCTACTTATGAAGATCAAATGTTAGAGTTGATTAATAATGAAGATTTGGTTGAATTTCTTGAATATTATGAATACTAAAAGGTAGGTGAATATGGTATGCTTATCAAAAGTAAGAAAGTATATATAGCGGATCGATTTGTGCCCGCTATTATTGAAATTGAAAAAGATAAAATTGTTAATATTTTACAATATGATGATAGTCATGTAGATAAAGACTATGGAAACAAAAGAATAGTTCCTGGATTTATTGATATTCATACACATGGAGCATATGGCTTTGATACAAATAGTGGTCAAGAAAATGGTTTGAAAGAATGGCAACAACATTTAGCCAAAGAAGGGGTAACATCATTTTTACCTACCACTGTTACAGCATCCAAAGATGAATTAATAAAAGCGTTAAAGAATATTGCGAAAGTAAAAAAAGAGAATTCTCAAGGTGCGGATATATTAGGAATTCATTTGGAAGGTCCTTATATTGATAAAAAATATCACGGAGCACAACCTATTCAGGCAGTTGTTCAGCCTACTATTGAAGAATTTCAAGAATATCAAAATGCAGCTGATGGTTTAATAAAAATCATGACTATGGCAATAGAACATGATAAAAATTTTTCATTAACGAAATATTGTGCATCTAATGGCATTGTTGTTTCAATTGGCCATAGTTCGGCAACATTAGAACAAGTAACTTTTGCAATCGCAAATGGTGCAAAATCAGTTACACATACTTTTAATGGAATGAGTCCATTTAATCATCGTGAAAATGGTGTTGTTGGTGGGGCATTAAGATGTGATTCATTATACAGTGAGATTATATGTGATTGTAATCATGTTACACCTGAAGCTATTCAAGTATTTTTCCGTTCAAAAAGTAAAGAAAAAGCCATTATGGTTACTGATTCTTTAATGTGTAAGGGATATGAGGTAGGAAAAAAATTTCAATTTGCTAATCTTGAAGTAGAAATTTATTCAGATGGAAGTGCTCATCTAGTTAAAGAAGGGAATTTTGCAGGTAGTACATTAAAAATGAATGAAGGATTAAAAAAACTAGTTACAGAAGCAATGGTTCCTTTTGATGTCGCACTTCAATCATGTACTTCAAATCCTGCTAGATTACTTAATGTTGATAACCAAAAAGGTAGTTTAGTGGTTGGTTATGATGCTGATATTGTTGTTTTAGAAGATGACTATTCTGTTATGGAAACATATTGTAAAGGTGTTCCGCAATTAAAGAAAGGTTAAAAGTATGAAGCATAGAGAAATTATTGATTGTATTAAAAAAATCACTATCATGAGTGGAATGGAAGAGAGATTAATGAGCAAACAACACGTGATCAAATTCTTTTTGGCGATGTAGAAGATGAGTGTACAGGTATTATAACATGTATATATGCAAGTGTTGATGTGATTAAACAAGCTATTGAAAAAAACGTCAATTTAATTATAGCCCACGAGTCATTATTTTGGAATCATGGAGATCATACAGATTGGTTGATAGACAACAAAACATATCAAATGAAAAAGAAAATGTTACAGGATAATTATATTACTGTTTGGCGTAATCATGATTATATCCATGCAGGGATTCTTTGTCATGGAAAACGTGTGGATGGCATTTTCTATGGCCTATTAAAGATGTTTGGATGGGAAAAATACATTGATAGAGATATTGGATTTCCATTGATTATTGATGTTCCTAAAATATCAACAAAAGAGTTTATTAATGAGTTGATGGAAAAACTTGGTTTGAATGGACTCAAATGTTTTGGAAATATTGATGGTTATACAAAAAGAATATATATTCCTATGCATATTACTGGAAACGATAATGATAAAATTACAATTGTAGATAAAGAAAATATTGATACTATTATATCTATGGAATGTATTGATTATACGCTTGGCATTTATATTAAAGATACAGCAATGTTAAATATTGATAAATGTATTTTAGCAGTAGGACATTTTAATTTAGAAGAACCTGGTATGAAATGGTATGGTGAGGAATACTTGCCAACAATTTTACCAAAATCATTACCAATTTATTTCATAAAAGTTTCTGATATGTATCAGTTTCAAATAAATAAAGGTGCTAAGTAAAAATATGATTCAATTTATTGGTCATTAATCAAAAAGTGTTATTTTTTATAAATTTTGTATATTTCTTGTATCTTTGTCCATGATATGTATGTGGAGGTTAAGAATATGAAGAAAATTTTGGCATTACTTTTATGTATGACAGTATTTACAGGTTGCAGTAATCAAAATGATTCAACAAAGGATACAATATCAAATAACAATTCAACTGATAATGTAACAGAAAATGAAAATAATACAACAACACCTAATCAAACAGATGATTGGTATGCGAAATTTGAAAATGGATTAAAAGAAGGAAATGTTTCTTATTCATCTAAAAATGTTTTAGATGCTACAAGTGTTGGTGGTGCAGAAGGTTATCGTTATGTGACAGATAATGGCAATATTGATGTTTATCGTTATGAAGATGGTGATGAATTTGACCGAGTCATGGATGAAAAAACAATTGGTGATGATAAGAAAAAGGTAGAGGTTAACGATCATATGGTTATTGTATCAGATGGTTTATCTGAAGATGTATTAGATATTTTTAAAAATTTAAAATAAATGATGAGAGTCTTGCAGGAAAGCAGGACTTTTTTTATGTATATAAATAGAAAACTTCAAAATAGAATATTATTTTACACAGATATGTTTAATGAGTGATGAATCAAAATTTTCTATACTATAACAAATAACCGTGACATCATCCAAATTACCGAATTTCACAGGGTATAATCTATTGAATTTAGAATGATCAGCTAAAATAAAAGTTTTTTGACTATGCTCAATAACTTTGCTTTTCACAGCTGCTTCTTGTTCGTTGGTTGTTGTTAGGCCACCTTTGACATGAATACCATTTACACCTAAAAAAGTGATATCAAAATAGAGTTCACTTAACTGTTGAAGTGTCTGATTACCAGTAATAGCCTCTGTTGTAAAACGAACAGTACCACCTAAAGAAATGGTTCTGATTTTTCGTTCTATAAGCTTTTGAATATGGGGAATTCCTATTGTGACAACAGTGATATTTTTAGCTGTAATATACTTTAACATTTCTAATGTAGAACTTCCCGCATCAATAAAAATCATTTGATTATCCTTGATTTGTCTAGCTGCAAGTCTAGCAATCATTTTTTTCTGTTCATAATTTGTTTCAGCTTTATATAACATAGGGGGTTCATTATTTCCTTTATTATTAGTTCTTACACCTCCATGAAAACGAGAAACAAGAGATAAATCTTCCATTTGTTGTAAATCACGTCTAATTGTTGCTTCAGATACATGTAAAATATCAACGAGATTTTGTACATAAACTGCATCATTTTTTTCACATAATTCTAAAATTTTAGCCCATCTTTGTTGCTTTGCCATATAATATCACCTTTTCTATCTTTATTTCATTATAACATAATTTTATTCTCTTTTTATTGTAGCTGAAAAAGTGTCATTTTCATGACCTTTTTTATTATTTACTATATGTTCATTTTATAGTTTCAGTTGCAGCTGCCTGTATTCCTGCTTCTCTCTTATATTTTGAAACTCCTTGATTCCCTTTTGTGCATATTTTAATATTTCCTGTATCCCTTTACTGATCTGATAGCACCAGTAATATCTCTTTCCTTTAAGCGATTTGCTTCTCTCTATCATCTTTATGACCAGTAATTTCTTGTCTACTTTCTCTGCCAACAGTGTTATATGCCCTATATGCATCATCAATATCGTATTCAATACATTTATTGATTTCATTGTCCTTACTCTTATATTTTCAAAACCATACTGATTCTTTTTGAATCTGAATTTCTCCTCGATTCGCCACCTTGACATATATGCCCTCACTATCTTATGCACATCTCTTTTATTCCTGATCTCTCTATTCGTTAAAAGCATCATCGGTTTTTCTTCACTTAATCCATACACAATGACTAGATTTAATATCCTTCCCTTTTGTGATGGCAGTTCCACTCTCGTATGTGATACATAGACTTCACTATCTTCCTTAGAAAAATACATGTTCATCTTAATCTTGCCTTTTCTTCTTTTGGCGATTTCTCCTACTTTCTTTGGCTTCCCTTTAAACAATAACGTTCTATTTTCTTTGAGTCTGATGATGAAATTATCTGCATTATGATTTTCATCTATGAAGTAATCATAAAATACATTGGCATCATATCCTCTGTCACATACAAATGTACATCTTTCAGGAATGAGAGATTTGACATATTTTATGCTCTTTATTGTTTCATCGTTCATTGACCTGAATCCTTCACTTTCAGTTGAATAGATATGGCTATACAAAGATATTGGATGATGTTGATCCTGTGTGAGGGCAGTTGCCTCACATACATGGTATCCAGGATAAATGTCATCCTTAAGTGAGGAAGCATCCCTGACCATACAAAGATCTTCAAATTTTCTTCCATATTTTTTGATGATTTCACTGTTATCAAGTAAAATGATCCTGTCTTCGCTAAGATGCTTGATAACCATATCATTATAATTGGATTTCATTTGGTTCATTGCTTCATCATCAAATTGAGCCAAATGATTGGATAATCTGTCAATTGTATAATTGAGCTTGATATTTTCATCAAGAGCTCTGGCAATATCGCTAAGTAGAACACTTTGACTTCTTGCAAGACCAAACATCATGTCCATGACAAACTTGGCAGCAGGTTTATCAAGACTGTCTGATAATTTATTAGAAAAATTGACAATTTCTCTTTTCGTTTCATATAGATCTGTGGTAAAATAACTCATGGAAAATCCCTCCTAAATTTTGTTTATTGAGATAAAATTATTATAACATTTTAGAGGCTGATTTTCCTTATAAATAAAGCAAAACAGGCAATTTGTGAATAACTTTTTACCTGTTTTTTATTTTTTTACCGAAACTCAAAAACATAAGTAGAATAATAAATTCATAAGAAATGATTGTTTCATTCAAAAATATGATTGGTATAAATACGAAGGATGATTGTTTGATTGAAACGATAAATAAATGATTGATTTTTTAAATGAAAGCGCTTTATAATATAGTCGTAAGGAGAATAGTTATGATATACACATTCACATTTAATCCATCCATTGACCATTTTATAGAAGTCAATAAACCAATTTTGATGGATACAGAAGTCAATCGATCAAGTAAAGAAATATTTAAAGTAGGTGGTAAAGGAATTAATGTGTCGAAGACTCTCAATGAATTAGGAATTGATTCTACAGCAGTTATTTTATCTGGTGGATTTACAGGTCAATTTATTTGTAATGAAATAGATAAAATGAAGTGTGTCAAACGAAAAAGCTTTCAAGTTACAGAGAATAACAGAATCAATGTGAAACTTCAAACAGAAAAACAAACATTTTGTATTAATGGGCAAGGTCCAACAATTAGTAAAGAAATTCAAAATAAGATTCTTGACTATTTAAAAACAATTACAAGGAATGATTGGATATTGATTTGTGGAAGTTTAGCTAAAAATATGAATGTTCAGTTTCTATTAGAAATGGCTAAAATCGTTCATGATAGAAAAGCTAAATTTATTATTGATATGGAACTTGAAATAGAAACTTTAAAAAAGTTAAAACCATATTTAATTAAGCCTAATTTCTATGAATTTGAGAATTTAATTCAAAAGTCTTTAGCAGATGAAAAAGAACTCAAAGAAAGTTTACAATTGGTAATAGAAAGTGGAGTAGATAACATATTGCTTTCTATGGGAAAGAAAGGTGCAATATTTGCTAATAAAGAACATTTTTATCAATTATCACAAAATCAGATGAAAGCAGTGCATTCTGTAGGGCCTGGGGATGCTATGCTGGCTGCCTTCATAGGAAAGCTATACTCAGGAGAAAGTATAGAAGAAGCACTTAAATGGGGTGGAGCAGCGGGAAGTGCTGTTGTTTCAGGATATAAAGATATTGATATATCTACAATTCAAAAGTTTTTTAATCAAGTGAAAGTGAAAAAAATTTAGGAGAGGAGAGTTTACTTATGAGTCAAAAATTGAATTTTAATCAAATGGCTACTCAGATTATTGAGAATTTAGGTGGCAAAGACAATTTATCAAATGTGAATCATTGTGCAACAAGATTAAGAGTTGTTGTGAATGATAGCAGTCTTGTTAAAGAAGGAGCATTAAAGAAAATTAACGGAGTTTTAGGCGTTGAATTTCGAGATGAACAGGTTCAAGTTATTGTTGGAGCGATTATCGAAGATTTATTCTTAGCAGTTGAAAAACAGGTAGGAACAACGTCACAATCAGGAGAAACAAAAAAAGATAAGAATATTGTTTCGATTTTCGCAAATTTCTTACAATTAATGGCGGGTATTATGAGTCCAGTTATTCCGGCATTAATTGCAGCTGGATTTTTAACTTGTTTGTTATTGGTTTTGAATTTATGTGGCTTACCAACAGACAATTCAACATATGTTATTTTAAATAATTTAGCACAGACAGTATTTTATTTCTTACCTGTATTTGTTGCTTACACTTCAGCTAAAAAATTTGATACTGAACCCGTGTTAGCAATGGTTTTAGCATGTTGGTTATTATATCCAGATTGGGTGACAATGGCATCTGCAGGTGGATGGACTTCTTATTTTGGTATACCAACGCTTTTAACAACATATAATGGTGCTGTATTGCAGATTATTTTATCAGTATGGATCATGTCATTGATTGATAAGCAATTAAAGAAATATATCCCTATATCAGCTAGACATTTCTTAAAACCATTTTTATTGATTTTATTTACATCTGTGATTACTTTAACAGTAACAGGACCATTAGGTGGTCTATTTACAAATTATATTGCTGCATTTATTGAATGGGTACGTACATATGCATCTTGGGCAGCAGTTGCTATTATTATCATTTTTGCATCAACAATTGGTGTATTATGTCCAGGTTTCCATTTAGCTTTAATTCCTATCGCAACAGCAAGTTTGGCTACTGTTGGATATGATGATTTAATTAACATTTGGTTCTATTGTTGTACAATTACGCCAGGTTTCATCGCTTTAGCAGTCGCATTAAAAACAAAGCGCAATAATTTAAGACAGATTGCTTATCCAGCTGCTTTATCAGCTTTATTTGGAGGTATTTCAGAACCAACAACATATGGTATTTCATATAAAATGCCAATCATTTATGCTTGCTCAACGGCAACATCTATTATTACATCTATTTATGCAGGTATTGTCCATTTAAAATGCTATGGTTTTGGTGGCTATTCACTTACAAATATCTTATTATATTTAGGACCAGATAATGATACATCAAACTTCATTAAAGCATTAATTGGTGTTGGTATTATGTTTATATGCTCATTCGTCTTTGTATTTTTAGCAAAATGGGATGATTCAGTTTATGATGATGAAGATGATGAAGAAGAATTCAAAATTGGACCTAAAGTGACAATTTGTCCACCGGCAAAAGGTGAATATGTTCCTATGAATGAAATTAAAGATCCTGTATTTGCAAAAGGTACATTAGGACAATGCTTTGCAGTTGAAGCAAGTGAAGAAAATATTATAGCACCAATTAGTGGTGTCATTAACTCAGTAGCACCAACAAAACATGCAATTACTATTAAAGGAGATAGTGGTGCAGAAGTTATGGTGCATATCGGTATTGAATCTACAAGAATCGAAGAAGGAGATATTTCTGTATTCGTTAAGGTTGGCGATAAAGTTAAAGCTGGTGATACATTAGCAAAATTAAATATGGATGCATTTACAAATAAGAATATGGATAAAACAATTATTGCGATTTTATTAAATAGTAGTGCATATAATCGTTTTGAAAATGATTCTCAAAATGCTAGATTGATTGCAGAGGTGTGATAAATGAGAAAATATGATAAAAATCTTGTTTCACAAATAAAAGTAAAAGAATATATCAAATCTGTTGATGGAATAGATATTTTAATGAAACCTGTTCCTGATGATGAAAGAGAACATGTTTTAGATCCTCGAGTTTTAGAAATTGTGAAACAGAAAAAAACAATGTTTGCGAAAAGAAGTCAAAAAGGTTTTCGATTATCTCAAGAACGTTATCGACCTGATAAAGTGACTTATGATTTAACAACAGTGGATATTGATATAGAAGAACGTCTTATACCTATTAATAATGATCATATGATTGATATTTATATCTATCAAAGAACAGATGATGAAGGCTTAAGACCGGCTATGATCTATCTTCATGGTGGAGGATGGACAGCAGGAGATATGAGATTATATGCAAATCAAATGAAATACATTGCCGAACTTTCACATGCTGTGGTTATTTTCCCAGAATATCGATTGGCACCCGAATGTCCGTATCCTGGTCCAATAGACGATGCTAAAGGAACGATTGAATATGTGGTTAATCATGCAGAAGAATTACGAATCGATGTAAATAGATTGATGGTTGCAGGTGATAGTGCTGGAGGCGGGCTAACAAATTCTTGTTTGATATTAGACCAAAAACATGATATTAAGAAAGCTTTTGAAATTTATCCAGCGGTTGATAGTCGTCATTATTTAGAACAAAAGTCTTATACTTGGTCATATGATGCATATCCAGTTATTCCAGAACAAGAAGAATACGCAAAAAGTCGTATTGATCGTATTCGTAAAAATATGTGTGGAACTGAGCAGGATAGTTTATATTTACAAGGAAAAACATCTTTTGACAATCCAGTTGTATCTATTGTGTGTGCTAGTGATGAACAATTAAAAGGATTGCCACCAGTAGTTGTTGTTGCATCAGAATATGATTTTTTAAGAGTATCAAGTGATTATTTTGTGAAAAGATTAACAGAGTTAGATAAAGATGTAAAATCTATTCGATATTTAGGTTGTGATCATGGTTTCTTTGATATGTTAGGGACAGTTGTACAAGCAGAAGATTTATGCCATTTGATTGCTGAAGAAATAAAAAGTATGGAATTATAATTATGCTTGTTACAATGAAAGAAATCCTCGACAAAGCCAATGCTGAGAACTATGCAGTAGCTGCACCCAATGTTTGGAGCGAATTAGATGCCAGAGCTGTTATCAGTGCAGCTCAGCAGATGAATGCACCATTAATTATTGATATTGCAGATATTGCTAATCCTGATTTGGTTTTATTAGGAAGAATTTGTGAATATCTTGCTAATAAGGCCACTATACCAATTGCTATTCATTTGGATCATGGAACAAATAAAACACAAATTATGCAGGCAATTAAAGGAGGATTTACTTCTGTTATGTATGATTGTAGTGATAAAGATTTTGAAATTAACATTAAAGAAGTCAAAGAAATTGTTGAATTTGCACATGCTTTAAATATAACAGTAGAAGCGAACTAGGACATGTTGGACAGGCGAATGATTATAGTCATGACTATCTAACTGATCCCAATCTTGCCAGAGAATTTATTGAACGAACACAAGTAGATTGTCTAGCAGTTGCGATTGGAACAGCTCATGGTGCTTATCCTCCTAATGTTTATCCACAACTAGATTTTGAAAGGTTGGTTAAAATAAAAAAAGCAACAAATCATTTTCCTCTTGTTATGCATGGATCATCAGGAACGGATAATGATTCATTACAAAAAGTTTGTCAACTAGGCATTAATAAAGTCAACATCGCAAATGATTTATGTAAGGCAGCAGTCTATGCTTGTCAACATACAGATTTGACTGGAAATAATGCTTATCGCATAACTGAAATTATTGAAAAAGCAATTGAAGAAAAGCTTAAAGAGATGATTAAAATTTATGGATCACAAAATAAAGCTTAAAAGAGAAGTTTTTGGGAACTTCTCTTTTGTAGTGTGCCAGGCATGGCATACATCTAGTTGGTGAAAGTCCAACCACGGGTATTTACCGCCAAGTGTAGTGAACCACAAGCTGTTAACAGTGAAGTTAGGGGTGAAGGAAGTGGTGTAGTGAAATCTTCGAGGTTACGAACAGAAACTTGATGAGGCTAAATGGTGGATAAAGTTGCTACACAAACCGAAATCCAAAAGGTAAACGTAAAACCAAGACAGTAAATCAAGAACTTGTGAAGATAGAAAAAAGATGTATGTCTTACCCTGAGTATAGGAGAAGTGGATTACAAGTAGTCAACTTCATATTATCACCAACGGTTCTAGGCATAAAGAAAGGGGACAGACCAGGTTTAGTCCATCTCCTTAATTACTATCTTAAGAGTTTGTGATAGCGATATAAATGTAGAGCCGTATACGAGACCCGTACGTACGGTTCAAAGGGAGGGGCAATAAATCATTGAATTTATTCCTCTACCCTATTGGATTCAACGACTCATATTAAAATTCAACTCTATAAAAATATCCTTTTTATAATTTCAATAATTCTCTTAAATCATGTATCTCATATGTTATATCCATATCTTGAGGTTTTTTTAAATGATGTGGATTAAACCAGCAAGTATCAATGCCAACATTGATTCCACCTTGCATATCACTTGATAAAGAATCACCTATAATTAATGTATGCTCCTTATCAATATTTTCTATCTTTTCAAAACAATAATCAAAATACTCTTTTCTAGGTTTTTGATAACCAATATCTTCTGATACAAAAATATCTTGAAAATATTGATCAATATGTGTTCCTTTTAAACGACTATATTGTGTCTTAGAAACACCATTTGTCACAACATATAAAGGATATTTTAAAGAAAGTTTTTCAAGCATTTCTCTAGCGTGAGGTAAAACAAAGTAACCTTTGCCTAATGTTTCTTGATAATCATCTTCAAAAGCAATACCATCTTCATTTATATCAAATTCTTTAAATAATTGGACAAAACGTGTATAAACAATTGTTTTTTTATCAATCAAGCCATTTTCAAAATCTTTCCATAACTGTTTATTAATTTCTTCATATCTTTGCTTCATTTCATCAGATAGTACAATGCCATAATCTTCAAAAGTATGATACAAAGCATATTCTTCAGTTTTATCAAAATCTAATAAAGTTCCATCAACATCAAACAACAAACATTTATATTTTTTCATTCCATTCAACTCCTTGTTTACATATTATACTCAAAAAATATAAAAATGATAATAAAAATTCTATTGCAAAACAAGAAAAAGAATTTATTTGTTATGAAGTGTTAGATGATATAAAATATTAATTCTAATGACAAAAACCTTATTTAGATTAACTTATAAGCGTATACAAAAAATAATGCAATCAAAAGCACCATTATGTTCTTTTAGGAATATAATGGTGCTTTGTTGCATATCTAGAGAAATTAAAAGGAGGAGAAGTGAAAAAAATAGCTGTAAATATATAATGTATTTTAAATAATAATATTTAGTAGTGTGTGATAAATTATACAAAGTATAATAAGTTCTGAAGTATCCGAGTGAAGGATACGGAAGAACTCAATGGGCATTTTCTTGTTCAAAGTACACCTGAGTATGCTCCTTCAAAATTGGTAAAAATCATAAAAAGTATAACTGCAAGGCAAATATTTGCTGGGTGTCCGCAGGTCAAAAAACAACTATGGGGAGGACAATTCTGGAGCGACGGATATTTTATTGCATCCGTCGGTAAAAATCAAAACGAAAAAGTAATCAGAGAATATGTGAAAGAACATGGCAAACAAGATACGGAATATAAGCAGTTGTATTTGAGTATATGACAGCAACGCATAAGCGAAGCGTGAAGATAGCCGGGTCTTGACCCGGAGAGCTTCATTCCATGGTCAATATTAGGTTATGCAGCTTCTAGAAAACTCAAATCATATTGGGTTAATACAAGCAGTAATTCAATGATTAAACAAGCCATGCAAAAAGCAGATGATATATTTAATGATGGATATGAGAAACTTATTCAAACTGGAGAGCTAGAAACACGAGTTCGCATGGAAACGAGTTTCTTTGAAGTCAATACGACAGCTAGTCTATGGGGTTTGCTGATTAATGCAGGGTATCTTACAATAGATAGAACGATTTCTTTTGATCAGAATAAATATATTATTCGTATACCAAACCAAGAAGTACAAAAAGAGTTTCAGGATTTGACATCTTACTATCTCAAAGTATCCGATACGGAACTAGATGATTTGTTGGATGCGTTGATTAATCAAGAACAAAAGACATTTGAAATTAGATATCAAAAACTACTAATGACATTGCCATCTTATCATAACTTAAAGGATGAAAATAGCTATCATGTTTTATTTCTAAGCATGTGTGCATGGCTGAAGAATGGTTATAAAATCATCAGCAACCGAGAAGTAGGCAAAGGCAGATGTGATATCATTTTACAGTCAAAAGATGAAAATAAGACATCTTTTGTATTTGAGCTTAAGTATATTGGAACAGATAACGAAATGAACCAGGAAAGATTGCAGACATCTGCAAAACAGGCAGTTGAACAAATTAGAGATAGACAATATGATATTGGAATAGGTGGAAAAGTTATTTATATCGGACTTGCACATCATGGTAAGGATGCAGCGATAGAGTGGCAGGAAAAGTGAATAAATATTATATGTGAAAACTCATATCAGAAGATATGGGTTTTTTAATTTGATAAAATCATGTATAATATTTGTGGTGAAAAGAATGAAAAAAAGATTAAAGAAGTCATTGTTGTTGAAGGAAAAACGGATACAGCAATGATACAGAAATTATTTGATGCAGATACGATTGAAACACATGGGTTAGCACTAACCAAAGAAACCTTGGATTTGATAGAAGAAGTTCATAAAACAAGAGGAATTATTATATTAACAGATCCTGATTATCCAGGTATGAAAATTAGAAATATGATAATGAAACGTATTCCTGATGTGAAACAAGCTTTTGTGGATAAAAAGGATGCCATTGGTAAAAAGAAATTAGGCATTGCTGAAGCAAGAGAAGAAGCCATTGTTCAAGCTCTAGAAAATGTTGTAAGTTTTTCTAAGGAAAGACAATCCATCACATGGGAAGAATTTATATCATTGGATATTATTGGGGATAAACAAAAAAGGTTAGCTATTTATGAGTTGTTTCATTTAGGCTATGGTAATGCTAAAACATTATTTAAAAGATTAAATATGGCAGCTATTACAAAAGCAGATATTATAGAGAAATTAAAAACATATAACCATCACTGATTATATGTTTTTTTCTACGCATTTTTAATCAAATTGATTGTCTTCACTTGAGAAATATCATTAATACTACGACTTTGACTTAAAGCTTTCCATACTGGAAGTGTAATACAAAAATCAATTGAGCTATGGATAACAGTTCCTAAGCCAACTAAACCAAAAATCATATATGCAAAACTTTGCATATCCATACCATTACCATAATAGAAAGGAATCACAATAATTATTTCACCGATTGCATGAATCAATGCAATAACAATATTGAACTGTAATGTTTTTAATGGTTTCTCAAAGATTTGTGGATTCTTTTGAGCGTATTTTGCTCCTAGATATGCCCATATCACGTGTGTTAAAGCACGCATAACAACAACAAATGGAAAACCTGCCATAAAGAATCCCAGTGTTGTACCTAATGCCACAGCTAGTGCGACAGCTGGACTAATAAAGATAGCAACCATAACCGCAACATGCGAAGCCAATGTAAAAGACATTGGACCTATCATAACTTTTGGCATAATCATAGGAACAACAGTTCCTACAGCAATTAATAAAGATGCCATAACTAAGACTTTCATATGTTTTTGTGATTTCATTGTTTTCTCTCCTTGTCAATCAATGTGTCAAGACACATGTTATGACCTATTATATTCAAAAAATAAAATGTGTCAACAAAAAAAAGGACTAATTGTCCTTATAAAATAAATATCCCTTATCATCTAATGCTTTTATTATACGCTGATAAGCTTCTTGATTTTGGCATTGAATGGTATGTAAATGCAATCCATCTGTTAATTGACTTAAAGGTTTTGCTTCATCACTTTGAATCTTTTTCAAGAATTGATCAACATCATAACGTGACGATAAATGAAGTTTACCAGTAAGTTGACCATAAATGGCATGATCAACAATGACATCAATGATAGAACCACCTAAATCAACAATTGTATAAAGTTCATCAGCTAATTGATTTTGTGTATGTTTGACTGCAATTGTATAGGTATTTTGAGTTTGTTGACTATCCAACAGATAACCTCTTGGAGTTGCAATAATATGAGTTCCACTTGCACGAATTAAAGCCACATCACCAACTATAATTTGTCTTGAAACACCAAGTTTTTTAGCAAGTGTTGATGCTGATATGGGTTTTGTACTTTTTTGAATTTCTTCAATAATCTTTTCTTTTCTATCCATAATTCTTTACCTCAAATCAAATTATAAATGATTTTAAGTTGAAAATAAAGTAGAATAAGTCTATAAGATGTCGTTGGTGTCATAGATATTTACATATATTTGAAAAGGCATAGAATAATAAGTGAAAGGAGCGATGATATATGAAATATATCGTAGGTAAACCAAAAATGAAATTGGCTTTTCTAAATATAATTCTTAGTATTGCGTTAGCCATTGTTTTGTATGTATTTTCACCTTGGCAAGGTATGGATTTTGTTTGTATCGTTATTATTCTTGTCAGTATCTTTATTGTTCTTCCGGGTGAAGCCTATTGTGAATTAATGTGGAAAGTAGATAATCAAACCATACAGTATACGCATCATGAAACATTAATTCAAAAGCAAGCAGCATTCTTTAGACATCTTTTTGTTACACATCGTTTAGAATATCAAATGACAATTAATATTGATCAAATTGATTATATCGTAGTAACATATGCTAAAGTACCACGTCCTCCCTATGGTGCTTATGGTTATGATGTCTGGTTTAACGTTCATATGTATGATGGTTCAATATATAGTTTTATTTCTTTAACTTTGAGTGGTAGAAAAGATTTTAATCAGGCGGTTGATTATTTAAAGGAACAAGGTATTCATTTTAAAGATGGTTATCATATTTTAGATGCTTTGCATACCAAAGAACCACTTCCTTATTATTTAGAAAGATTAGAAAAGGAGCAATCAAAATGATTAGAATCGCTATTGCATCGCCTGATATGTCATTTGTAAAACAAGCTTTTGAAACTTTCTTTATTGAAGAACATCTTGAATACCAAATTGTTCCTTATCAACAACAAAGCCATCAAGATATTTATATTATTGAAATACAAAATCAAAAAGATTTACAATTTATTTCAACTCTTCCTCATTCATCCCATTGTTTATACTATGTGATTGGACCTGAAGATTATGAACTTGCCAGTGAGTGTATTCGTTTAAAAGTGGATTTATACTTTTCTAAACAAACATTCTTAGATGAACTGAAAAAGTATAAAGCGAATATTCTTCAAGATATTCAAGATAAATTCCAATACTATGAGTATCAAAGAAATGGCATCAGTTCTCAAATTCGTTTATCGCATATTTATTATGTTGAATCATTACGCCATTCTATTATTATTCATTCAGTTAGTGGCAGATTGATCGAAAGAAAGAATTTAAGAGATTTTCTAAAACATATTCACTCTCCAGCTTTTGTGCAAATTCATAAATCATTTATTGTGAATAAACAATGGATTCAAAAAGTTTCTGCTCATCAAATTGTACTCAAAAATGCTGAAATATTACAGATTGGTAGAGCTTATAAAAATAATATTGAAATACTTTAGCAACCACTTACCTGGTTGCTTTTTAAAATGTAAGTTTTGTATGAATATTAAAAAGCATTTAAACTTTTCATAAAGTCTAAATGCTTTCCTTAGTTATTGTTAATGATGGAATAAAATTCATGTTTTTTGATATTTTGTATAAAACTATTTAAAATACATCAGTCATCAATTTCTTTTAATATTTTCCAATAACCTCTTGTTCCATCTATTCTTTCAATATATTTGTTTTCGTTTAAAATTTTCAATATTCTTTTAATGGAAGATATTGATAATCCTGTTTTGGATGATAATTGTTTTTGTGTAATATTAGAATTTTTCTTTATCATATTGAAAACTTGAATTTCTTTCTTACTTAAATATAAATTTAAATTAAGCTCATTAGGTTCAAAATGAGGTTCATTGGTATCAATTCCATAGTTTAAGTTAGGTAGTATAACTCTGAATTGAGTTCTATCAGAATAAAAAGTTGGAGTTTTATCATCAGTATAGTTTTCCTCTAATTTATAGCCCTCTACAATTTTGCTTAATCCACTGCCTTGTCTTTCCGTTAATCCTAATCTATTAAATATATCCGTCAAAATTGGATTTCTTCTTTCAGAAGATATATAACGAATATCTAAATTTTGAATCATACTTCCATTAACCATACTTCCAGAAGAATATATTTCCATTCTATCATCAAAAATATCAATGTGAACGTCACTTCCTAATATCATATAGTCACGATGAATTAATGCATTGACAAGAGCCTCAGAAGCACTTTGAAAAACATATTCAGGCATTTCAATACGAGAGAAAGGTGTTTTTTTCCACATTCTTTTTGTATTTCTTCTCATAAATGATTCACCATCACGTAATAAAGAAATCAAACCTCCTGAATATTCATCGCTATCTAAAGCATCGATTAATCCATCTGCTTTTGTTAAGCCATTCCATCTTGTACAGAATAATCTATTTTGATAGATAGGTGTTTCATCAGCTAGTATAGCACCTGCATTTGTAAGATTTCCATTACTATCAATTATGCCAAATGATTTGAATAATTTATCTTCAAAACTTTTGCCTGTCCATTGTTTATAACGTTCTCTTAGCTTGGAAAATGAATAATCTTCAAATTTATATCTTGTACTTAATGAATCAAAAGAACTATTTATCTCTTAATACTAATCTTTTTAACTCCCTTGCATCAGCAACTATACTTTCATTGCCTAAACGAACATATGCTTCCATAACACTATCACCATAATAGTAATACGGTGTTTCTTCACCACTTGCAACTTCTACTAATAATATATTTTTTCCATCAACTTGTTTGATATACATATTAATTTGTGGAATAGGATCAATTCTTTCTTTGATTTTTTGACTGATAAATTCAGAATCTTCTTTGACTTGATTCAGTCCAATCATTTCATCATTATCTGAAACTCCAAAAATTAATATTCCCCCAACAGTATTTGAAAAAACACTTACGCTTTTAACCAACTTTTCACTTTCCTTTTTTTACTGCTAATTTTTCTTATCATACTCAGTTGTTTCACCGATTAATTCTTTTATATCCACAAGTATCAGCTCCTTTTATATATTATACCCTTAATTTAAAAAGAAAGATTAAACTTCTTTTATAGTCTTCATTTTTTCCTTGTATAATTGTTTTTATCTTTTAATAGACAATGCTTTCTTTCCTTTTATGAATATTTAGATTATAATAAGTTCAGGTGAGAGAATGAAAGATATTGCAAAAAAATCAAATACTATGTATTTATTAGAAAAATATAATATGAAAGCAACGAAGAAGTTTGGACAAAACTTTCTCATTGATTTAAATGTTGTCCAAAAGATAGTTGGTTGTACACAGATTGATAAGCAAACATGTGTGATTGAAATTGGACCAGGAATAGGATCTTTAAGTGAACAGTTATCCTATCAGGCAGGACATGTAGTTTGTTATGAAATTGATACAAGATTAAAAGACGTTTTGGCTGAATCATTAGCTGATTGTGATAATGTAGAAGTTATTTTTCAAGACTTTTTAACAGTGGATTTAAAAGAGGTTGTGAAAAAATATAAACAAGAGTATCAAAGAGTTTGTATTGTTGCAAATTTACCATATTATATTACTTCTGATATTTTAGAATATATTTTGACAAGTGAAGCAATGATTGACAGTATTCATGTAATGGTTCAAAAAGAAGTGGCATTAAAATTAACAGATGTCAGCTATCATAGCCCTTTAACGTTTATGATTGAAAGTATCGGAACAAGTTCTTTAGACATGCTGATTTCTAAAAATGTCTTTTCACCAGCACCAAGAGTTGATAGTGCTATTCTTTCTATACATATTCAAAAAACATACAATCCTAATCTTACAAAGATTTTAAAACAATCTTTTACCCAAAAAAGAAAAACAATCTACAATAATTTAAAGACTTTATTTTTAGAAGATACGGAAAAGATTTTAAATGAATGTGGTATTGATTTGAAAAAAGACCAGAAGAATTAAAGATAGAAGATTATATTCAACTCACACATTATTTATAAATACATAATATATATGGGTGAGGTTTATGAAGATTGGAGATTATGTTGTTAGAAAAAAGTATAATCGAGATATTTTGTTTGAGATTTTTGATATAAAAGATGATATTTATTATTTAAGAGGGGTTGAATTGAGGCTAATTGCGGATAGTGAGTTAGATGATTTAGAACTTAGTGAAGTGCAGCCTCGTGATGACGATGATTTTGTTATGGAAAGACATCCTGTGATTAGAGGAAAAGTTTTACATCTTGATGGTGATGAAAAATATTTAAAAATGTGTCAAAGAAAATATGAAGAATTAAAGATTCGAGCGGATTGTTATTATATGCCAGAAAGTGAAATGGTTAATCGTGTAGAAGAATTATTAGAAAAACATAAGCCACAGATTTTAGTGATTACAGGACATGATGCTTTAAGGAAAAATGCGGATAAAAGCATTGGACAAAATTATCAACATTCGTTAGATTATATGGCAGCAGTGAAAAAAGCTCGTCAATATCAGGGGGATAAAGATGCTTTGATTATTATTGCTGGAGCGTGTCAATCTTACTATGAGATGTTGTTAGCGAGTGGAGCAAACTTTGCATCAAGTCCAAAACGTATTAATATACATGCTTTAGATCCTGTTTATATCGCCAGTTTAGTCGCCAATGAAAGTGTGAGGAACTATTGTGATGTAGAAGATATTATTAATCATACATCGCATAAACAAAGTGGTATTGGTGGTATTGATACAAGAGGTGTCGCAAGGAAAATATATCCAACGAGAGGATGAGGGAAATGAAAATAAGAGCATATGCAAAAGTCAATTTAGCATTGGATGTTGTGAGAAAAAGAGAAGATGGTTATCATGATTTAGAAATGATTATGGCGCCCATTACATTACATGATTTGATTTATATTGAAAAGATTGATCAGGGGATTGAGATTACATCAAATACAAATCGTATGCCAACGGATGAAAGAAATATTATGTATAAAGTGGCTCAATTATTAATTGAGCGCTATCATATTCCTTATGGTATTAAGATTCATATTTATAAACATATTCCTACACAAGCTGGTTTAGCTGGTGGAAGTAGTGATGGGGCAGCTGTTTTAAAAGCAATGAATCAAATGTTTCGTTTAAATTTATCTTTGGAAACTTTAGCTGAAATTGGAAAAGAAGTCGGTGCTGATATTCCATTTTGTATTTATGAAAAAATGGCTTTTGTTAAAGGGATTGGTGAACAGTTAGAATTTATTAACCAAGATTTTCATTGTTATATGTTATTGGTGAAACCTAAAAAAGGTGTTTCAACAAAGAAATCTTTTGGTATGTTAGATTTAAAAAAGCTATGCATCCACCTATTTTAAAGATGAAAGAAGCCATTGAAAACAATGATTATCAAGGTGTTGTGGATTGTTTAGGTAATACTTTGGAAGAACCATCATTAAAGATAGTTCCTGATATATTAAAGATTAAAGAAGAAATGAAATTACTTGGATTTGATGGCACCTTAATGTCTGGAAGTGGATCTTGTGTTTTTGGTTTAACACAAGATAAAGAGTTGTTGGATAAGGGGTATGATTTCTTTTTTAAGAAGTATGCGTTTGTAAGAAAAACAGAGATTTTGAATAAAGATGAACATGGTTACAAATAGCTAACTTTTGATTTTGTAAAAAAGTAAGGAAAAATATGGGTAAGAAGATAAGTATTTCCCTGTTTCCTCTTTTTTTTTATGTTTTTTTGTTAGAATATTGGCGATAAGGAGAGAAAAAATGAAAGTATATGCTATTGTATTGGCTGCTGGTAAAGGCACAAGAATGAAGTCTGATAAACCGAAAGTAGTACATGAAGTATTGTATAAGCCAATGATTAATCATGTGGTTGATGAATTAAAGGATTTAGGTGTAGATGAAACAATTGTAGTGGTTGGTCATGAGGCTGATCAGGTGAAAGCAATTGTTGATGATGTGACTTTTGTTGATCAAAAGGAACAGTTAGGTACAGGTCATGCAGTGTTACAGGCTAAAGATATTTTAGCTAATCGTGAAGGTATGACATTGGTTTTATGTGGTGATGCACCATTAATTCGTAAAGAAACTTTACAAGAATTTATTGCTTATCATCAAGAACATCATAATCAAGCAACGATTATGAGTGCAGATTGTGATCCAAGTACACATTATGGAAGAATTATCAAAGACAATGGTCAAGTGAATGGTATTGTTGAATTTAAAGATTTATTGGATAGCCAAAAAGATATTACTGAAATGAATACAGGTGAATATTGTTTTGATAACCAAGCTTTATTTGAAGCATTAAGTCAAGTAACAAATGACAATGCTCAAAATGAATATTATTTGACTGATGTGATTGGAATTATGAATCAAGATGGATTAAAAGTAGATGCTTATAAGATTGATGATTTCAATGAAGTTGGTGGAATTAATGATCGCGTGGCATTAGCTGAGTCAACACAGTTTTTAAGAGATCGTATTAATCGTGAACATTTATTAAATGGTGTGACAATTGTTGATCCATCAAATACTTATATTGGTAGAGATGTTGTGATTGGACAAGATACAATTATTGAACCAGGATGTATTATTAAGGGCAAAACAGTGATTGGTAGTCATTGTCATATCGGACCTTATTGTGAGTTTACAAACATGGAAATTAAGGATCATGTAGAAATCAAATTCTCTGTTTTAAGTGATTCTATTATTGAAAATGGTGTTGATATTGGTCCTTATGCAAGATTAAGAACAAATTGTCATATTCATGAACATGCACACTTAGGTAACTTTGTGGAAATGAAGAAAGCTGATTTTGGAGCAGGAAGTAAGGCTTCACATTTAACTTACGTTGGAGATGCTGAAGTTGGAAAAGATGTTAACTTTGGTTGTGGAACGATTACTTCTAACTATGATGGAAAGAATAAGTCACTGACAAAGATTGAGGACAATGTTTTCATTGGATGTAATACAAACTTAGTCGCTCCAGTGACTGTAAGAAAGAATGCTTATATTGCAGCTGGTTCAACAATCACAAAAGAAGTTGATGAAGATGCGATGGCTATTGCTAGATCAAGACAGGAAAATAAAAAAGGTTATAGTAAAATATTAAAAGAAATTAGAGAAAAAGAATACGAAAGACGAAATAAAAAATAAGGAGAATATGGGGTAAAAATGAAAAATAACATAACGATATTTGCTTTATCATCAAATCAAGAATTAGCTAATTCTATAGCTGATATTTTAGGGACAGAAGTTGGAAAGAGTGTTGTTCATCATTTTGCAGATGGTGAAATTTTAGTTGAAATTGAAGAATCAGTACGTGGAAAAGATGTTTTTATTGTTCAATCTACATCTAATCCTGTAACTGAAAACTTAATGGAAATCTTAGTTTTAACTGATGCTTTAAAACGTGCATCAGCAAAAGAAATTACAGCAGTTATACCATATTTTGGATATGCTAGACAAGATCGTAAGGCAAAACCAAGACAACCCATTACTTCACGTTTAGTTGCTGATTTATTATCAGTAGCAGGTGTGGATAGAGTTGTAACAGTGGACTTACATGCACGTCAAATTCAGGGATTCTTTGATATTCCAGTTGATGAAATGGAAGCTTTACCTCTTATTTGTAGATATATTAAAAATAAAAATATTGAAGATTTATGTGTTGTATCACCAGATCATGGTGGAGCAACTCGTGCGAGAAAAATGTCAGAAGCATTGGATTGTCCAATTGCGATTATTGATAAAAGACGTCCTAAACCAAACGTTGCTGAAGTTATGGGGATTATTGGGGATGTTGAAGGAAAGAACTGTGTATTAATTGATGATATGATTGATACAGCTGGAACAATTGTTGCTGGAGCACAAGTTTTAAAAGAAAAAGGTGCAAAGGATGTCTATATTGCTTGTACACATGGTGTATTATCTGGACCAGCAGTTGAAAGATTAAATAACTGTGTAGCAAAAGAAGTCATTATTACTGATACAATTGCTATTCCTGAAGAAAAACGTTTTGATAAATTAGTACAAATCAGTGTTGCTGAGCTATTAGCATATACAATTGAAAGTATTGAAAATGATTTACCTGTAAGTGATGTTTTCAAACATTTCGATTTTAAAGGTGAATAATGTATGATGGGAGATTGAAAAATCTCCTTTTTTTATACTTGTTTTTTAAAGTGGTGATGATATGAAGTCGCTTTTTTATTACAAAAAAGAAAAAAGATTTATCAAGAGCAAGAGTATATTCGTATGCTAAACAATATTGTTTCTAATATATATGACGATATTGATATTATTTTTGATGCATTTAAAAAGAAAGATTTTGAAGAAAAAATTATCAGAAGCATTGGTATTCTGGATAATGTATTATCTATCAATAAACAAGATTTACAGGTGGAAGCAGGATTGAAGTTTATTGATAATATATGCAGTGCAATTCGTTTATATAAGACATCTCAAAACATTAATTTTTATCGTCTGTTTTCTAATGTTAATGAGGTATTCTGACTAAAATTGTATATTATGAGTAGAAAAAGAATATACTCTTTATAGGTGTAGCCCCTGGCGTCTTGTCGCTGGATGTGCAGATTGATGCAGGACCACACCTTTTTTCTTATTCAAATCCCATATTAAAAAATCCAATTATGAAAAATACACATAGTTGGATTTTTATTCTTCTGAAAAATAAGTTATTTTAATATAGTTAAAAATTTGTTTTAGTCAAATACAGTTTCCCAATTCTTACCTGATTGATAAGCCTCAAAACACATCGCAATTTGTTCTTTAGTGTTTTTTTCATTAGCAAGATTAGGAAGCTCACTTTCATCAAAATAATCAAATCCTAGTGTTTCAATATTTTCTACAAATTCGCCACCTAATACAGAACATAAAACAAATATTTTGCAGACACCATAAGCATAAACAGGGAAATTATGTTTATTGCGATCTTGAATGGCTATGATTTTATCAGCTACAACATCTAAACCACTTTCTTCCTTGACTTCTTTGATAGTATTTTCTTTAACGGAAAGATTGACATCCACCCAGCCACCAGGCAAGGACCAAGTGCCATTGCTTTCTTGTACTAAAAGTATTTTATTGTCTTTAAAGATTGCGGCACGGGTATCCAACTTAGGTGTCTGATAGCCAGTTTCATTACAAAATAAATCTTTAGCTTTTTCAAGTGGAATTTCTGTTTTATAAGCAATCATTTCTGCAGAAATTTGACGTATTCTTTCATATCTTTCGTGATCATAAACATCTTTACCATAAGTTAATCCAGCTTGAGCCAGACTTTGTAATTCAATTGCCCATTCTAACCATTTTTGATTCATACAATCCCTCCAATTCATATTGATTATAACATACCAAAAGAAAAGGTGGCTTTATTTTTACCACCTTCCATTCATCATTATTTAAAAGCTTGTCGTAACATCCATAATGTTTTATAAAATTCACTAATATAATTATCCATAAGTGATGAAATTAAAACTTGATTATCTTTATCAGCTTGTTTTTTAATTTCTAATAAACTATCTAACAAATATTGAAAATCTTCAATCACAATCTTATAAATTTCATGTGAGGACAGATAACAATCATCCACTTCTTGAATGTGAGAAAGTTCTAGAAATACTTTTAAAGAACACGTTGGTTTTCCATTCAACATAAGAATGTTTTCAGCAACTTCATCAATTGCTTCGTTTATATAATTATAAAGTTCTTCTAATTTTGCATGAGCTGTAAAGAAATCACTACCTTTTACATACCAATGAAAATTTTGTAACTTATGGTATTCAACGACAAGATCTGATTATAAAATATTTAATTTTTCTAACATAGTATTCCTCCTTTGTTAGTTAGTTTTGACCAACTATGTTGTAAATGAGTTTATAAATAAAAGTAAAACATATGCTTAAAAAGAGCTACTATAAAATTTGATTAAATCTATGTGAAATAGACATACTATAAATATGATGTTGGTGATTTTAACGTTTTTTGACAAAAGTAGAAATCTTGGAATATTTCAAAAGAGAAATGAATAATGTTTGTTATAATGACAAATATAGAATGATGAAAATAAGAAAAAAGTCGATAAAATGAGAATAAAAGTATTTTTGTATATTTAGAAATTTGACAAAGTGTTAAATATTTGTTATTATGCCTCAGGGTGATGGAGATGTATTTCAATACACATACACATTTAAACAGTGAACAATTATATTCAAATCGTGATGACTTTATTCATTGTGCATTAGAAAATGGCGTTGAAAATATGGTTGTCGTTGGATATGATTTAGACTCATCTAGAAAGGCTATTGAGATTGCTCATGAATATCCATTTATTTATGCGACAGTTGGTATCAGCCCTAATGATTGTAAAGATACAACAGATGAAGATTTAAGTGAAATTGAAAAAATGCTTCAAGACCCACGTGTGGTGGCTTTAGGAGAAATAGGTTTAGATTATTATTGGGATGAAGTTTCTCATGAAAAACAAAAAGATATTTTTACAAAACAAATTGAAATGGCAAAAAAATATCAAAAGCCCATTGTGATTCATGCGAGAGATGCTTATGAAGATACCTATCAAATCTTAAAACAGTCTGCACATTATGGCATTATGCATTGTTATAGTGGTTCTGCTCAAATGGCAAAACGATATATTGACATTGGTTTTGAAATATCGTTAGCTGGACCAGTGACCTTTAAGAATGCAAAAGTCCCTAAAGAAGTTGCTCAATCAGTTGATATAGAACATTTAATGATTGAAACGGACTGCCCTTATTTAACACCTCACCCATTTCGAGGAAAGTTGAATGAGCCAGCAAATGTTGTGTATATTGCCCAGGAAATAGCAAAGCTAAAGAACATGGAGATAGAAGACGTTGCTAGAATCACAACATTTAATGCCAAAAAAATGTTTGGGATTAAATAAGGAGGATATTTTATGTTACAAAGAGCTAAAGAGGCGATTGTCTCGGCTGACAGCCGAACAAAAGGAATTTTAGCAATGGCCGTGGTATATGTTGTTATTATATTAGCAACTGTATCATCAGGAGCTGTTAATCAGATTACAGATTTTATTCCAACTGTGGATATTCGTTTAAAAGATGGTTTACAGGTGGAAAAAGATTATTTGGTCAAGCAGGATACAGTATCAAATGTCTTAAATGAATTAAATGTTGAGTTAGATCAAAAGGATACTTTAAATAAAGATAAAGATGACATTGTTCAACAAGATGATTATATTGAAATTACAAGAGTTGAAACAAAGACAGTAGAAAAAATAGAAACAATACCATACTCAACAAAAACAAAAGGTAGTGGAAGCTGGACAAAAACTGTTGTTCAAGAAGGAAAAGACGGAAAAGCGAAAAGAACTTATCTTTTCACTTATGCTAATGGAAAAGAAACGAATCAACAAATGATTAAAGAAGAGATCATTGAAGAACCAGTGGATAAAATTATTCAATATGGTGGTGTTTTAGAAGGAACAACATTTACTGGAAGATTGACACTTTATGGTGGAGATTGTACAGGATGTGGAGGAACATCTTCTTCTGGTGTGAAGTTATCACCTACAAGTGGTGTCAATAATACGAATTCACCATATTTATATTATAAAGGAAAGAAATATTATTGCTTAGCAGCTGATCGTTCGATTCCATTTGGAACAGTGATTAAGATTTCTAATCATAATTTAAATACAGCTGGTACTATTTATGGAATTGTTGTAGATCGTGGTGGTGCTATTAAGGGAAATAAAATTGATATTTTTAATGGTAGTGAAGGTTCAGGAAAAAGATATTTTAGTGGAGGCACCTCACATAATACCAAATTTGAAGTTGTTTCACTTGGTAGTGGAAATGCAAATTTTTGGAGATAGATTGATGACCTATGGACATAGAATCCATAGGTTTTTCTTTTTTGTTTGTGTTATAATTGAAATATAAAAATGAGGAGGAAAAAGCATGACAAAAGAAGAACTAGCAAAAATGTTTGATCATACATTCTTAAAGGCTTATGCCACAGATGATGATTTCATCAAATTGTGTCAAGAAGCAAAAGATATGAAAGCAGCAATGGTAGCCATTAATAGTGAACCAGTGAAACTTTGTAAAGAGTTATTAAAAGGAACAGATGTACATGTTGGTGCAGCTATTTCATTTCCTTTAGGACAAACAACATTGGAAGTCAAACTTGCAGAAACAAAACAAGCAATTCAAGATGGTGCAGATGAAATTGACTATGTGATTAATGTCGGGAAAGCGAAAATGCATGATTGGGATTATATTGAAAAAGAAATGCAGGAGATTGTATCACTTTGTCATCAACATCATATTATATGTAAAGTGATTTTTGAAAACTGTTATTTGACAAAAGAAGAAATTAAACAAATTGCTCTAATAGCAAAAAAGGTAAGACCTGATTATATTAAAACAAGTACAGGTTTTGGCACTTCAGGAGCGACCGTAGAAGATGTGCGTTTAATGAAAGAAACAGTTGGTGATGATGTGTTAGTAAAAGCAGCTGGTGGTATTCGTGATTGGAAAACATGTCAAGCTATGATTAACGCTGGAGCAAGCCGTATTGGAACAAGCAGTTCACTTAAAATATTAGAAGAATTTGAACAATAATAAAAAAGATTTCAGATGCCATTTGACATTCTGAAACCTTTTTTAATCCAAATCTTCACCATTACTTTGAATGACTTTTTGATACCAATAGAAAGAATCTTTACGATAACGTTTTAAACTTCCATGACCTTCATCATCCATATCAACATATACAAAGCCATAACGTTTTTTCATTTCTCCTGTTCCAGCCGAAACAAGATCAATACATCCCCAAGGCGTATAACCGATTAAATCCACACCATCTTCCTCAACGGCTTTTTTCATTTCAATGATATGATCTTTTAAATAACTGATACGATAATCATCATGAATCTTACCATCTTCACTGATTTCATCAACAGCACCCAAACCATTTTCTACAATAAATAATGGCTTTTGATAACGATCCCAAAGTAAGTTTAAAGATATTCTTAAACCAATGGGATCAATTGGCCATTTCCATTCACTTTCTTGAAGATATGGATTGTGTGTTAATGAAATACCATTACCTAAAGATTGTGTTGCATCTTCTCTTGTTGTAATAACTCCTGAATTATAGTAACTAAAACCAATATAATCAACACAACCATTTTTTAATATTTCATCATCATTTTCTTCTTTGATAATTTCAATATTTTTATGTTTCAATTGTTGAAGTACATAAGAAGGATAATATCCTCGACATTGTACATCAGAGAAGAAATATTTTAAAGCACGAGAAGCTTTTAACTCTAAAGCAATGTCTAAAGGATTACAAGATTCAGGATAAGTTAAAATATGAGCTAACATCATTCCTATATGATTGTTTGAATCAATCTGATGTCCAAGTTGAACAGCTAAAGCACTTGCAACAAAGATATGATGCATAGCTTGATAGTATTTTTGAGGTGTCATTTCTTTAATGCCTAAAGTTGTATAACCTCTTAATAAATTAATTTCATTAAATGTCATCCAATATTTGACTTTCCCCATGTATCTGTTAAAAAGTGTTTCACAATAATTGATAAAATAAGTTATCGTATCTCTTGATAACCAACCATCCTTATGCTCAGCTAAATAAAGTGGCATATCAAAATGATTGATTGTCACAACAGGTTCAATGCCATATTTTAAACATTCATCAAAAACATCTTCATAAAACTTTAATCCTTCTTCATTAGGTGTTTCATCATTGCCATGAGGAAAAATTCTTGTCCATGAAATCGACATTCTAAAACATTTAAATCCCATCTCAGCCATTAAAGCAATGTCTTCTTTATAATGATGATAGAAATCAACAGCTTTATGACTTGGATAATACATCTTTTCATCAATAACGGCTTTATATTGATAAGAAATAAAATCTTTTTCATTTAAATAAATAATTTCATTATTTTCATTTGAAAAACTATGTTTTCTTTTACGTGTTAAAGAACCATTGGTTTTGGTATCTGAAGTTGCTAGACCACGACCTCCTTCATTATAGCCACCTTCATACTGATTGGCAGCAGTTGCTCCACCCCATAAAAAATCTTTACTTAACATTTTCTATTCCTCTTTTCTTTTTTATTTTCAATCTTTATAAATCATTGTACAATGATAAAGAAAGGATGATTTTTATGATGACACAAACAGAATTAATCATTGCATTACCTTCCATCTATCAGTGTTTACAAATTCCTATCTACCTTTTGGATAATCAAATTCATATCAAGTATTCTACACCATCATTCTTCTTACAATTAGAAACTGATTATTTTCAATCTATAGTTGATTTACAAAAACTTAATCAATATAAAATATATACTTGTTTTAAAGATGCAGCTTTCTTCTTTTTTCATATCCTTTAGAAGATATTTCTTATGTTGTTTTAGGACCCATTTTTAGTAAAAAAATGACAACAAAAGATAAACCATCGGATTATGAAATATTAAAACATGTTATACAACCTTATACTCTTAATGATTTTATGAATATGCCTTATGTTTTTGAAAATTTAAATCAAAATATTGCCTTTGCATATCAAATAATAACAGGACAAAACATTGCTATTAATGAATTAAAACTTAATTTTATAAAACCAAGCACTGATCCATTGAAACAGGAGGAAACATTGAATCAGGAACTGTTTGAGATTCGTGAAAATTCTTTACATGATTTTAGTTATGAGTATGAAAAAAAGATAATTAACTGTATTCAAAATGAAAATAGTACCCAAGCTCGTATTTTATTGAGTGAATTATTACAAATTAGAGATGAAAGACATCTTTCTCAAAATCAAATGCAATCTTCTAAATATAAAGTTGTCAGTGCTATTGCGATATTTACCCGTTCCGTTATAGACGTTGGTGTTCCAGTTGCGAAAGCTTATACGTTAAGCGATGTATACATTATGAAAACAGATCAATGTCAAACAAGTCAACAAATATATAAAGTAATTAGTGATGCGATTACTGATTTTACACATCTAGTAAAGCGTTATAAGCATATTCAAAATCCTTATTGGGTAAAAAGTTGTAAAGCTTATATTTCACATCATCTTCATCAACATATAACTTTAGATGAACTGGCTCAAGAAGTAGATATGAATCCAAGTTATTTATCGTCACAATTCAAGAAAATCACTGGTCAATCTTTAAAACAATATATCAATTGTCAAAAGATTAAAGAAGCCCAGTTTTTGATTAAAAACTCACATTATTCTTTACTAGAAATTGCGATATTTTACAATTTTCTAGTCAAAGTCATTTTCAAAAAGTCTTTAAAGATATAACAGGTATGAGTCCGGCTCATTATAAAAATAGCAAGTAACGATGAAAGTTAACCTTTCATCGTTGTTTTTTCTAAATAATGATAATAAGCACCAAGCAAATTCGCATCATTACAATAACGGCATTTCATAATCTCGGCATGTGGGAATGCAATAGGGAAAGCATCATAGAATTTTTGTGATGCTTGTTTTAAACCATTGATAAAAATAGGATTTTCACTTGCACCACCACCAATGCAAATACGTTGAGGATCAAGTATACATTGGAGATTATGAAATTCTTGAATCACTTCATAACAATAATTTTCAAATATTTCACAAGCAATAGGATCTCCGTTTTGAATCCATTCAAATACTGTTTTTCCATCTTTCGTATCAATGCTTTTTTCTTAGCAATCTTATCGACAAGATTCGCAATACTACCAATGGCTCCAAAGAAACCTTTTGTCCCATAGGTTTTCATATCCTTAGAAAAGATAACACTCAATTCTCCACCAATTAAATGACTACCTTTGTATATGTTACCATTAAGAATAATGCCACCACCAACACCAGTACCAAATGTAATCACAAGACCATTTTGAATATCTTGCATATGGCCAGTCTTAAGCTCTGCCAAAGCAGCCGAGCGGGCATCGTTTTCTACTTCGATAGGTAGTTGAAATCTTCTTTCCCATTCTTTCATATCAGTGTGATTATTGTATGCAAGGCTTCCACCCGCAAAAATATATTTCTTATCAACATCAATGACACCAGGTAAAGAAAAGGCAATGCCATCAACTGTTCCCATTTGTTTTAAAACATCTTCAATTGTTTGTAAGAAATGTTCTTGATTATCACGAGGAGTAGAAACTTTACCTTGCAAAGACATTATGTCATTATGCATCAAAGCATATTTAATAAATGTTCCCCCTACATCAAAAGTTGCAATTTTCATAAGTTTTCTCCATCACTAGCAATAACATTTTTATACCAGTCAAATGATTTTTTCTTTGATCTTTTCAATGTTCCGTTGCCTAAATCATCACGATCAACATAAATAAAACCATAGCGTTTACTCATTTCTCCCGTTCCAGCAGAAACAAGATCAATACATCCCCATGCTGTATAACCAATAACTTCTACACCATCAATTAGAATAGCTTTTTTCATTTCTTCAATATGTGCTTTCAAATAGGCAATACGATAATCATCTTCTACATACCCATTAGCATTAACCTGATCATTATAACCTAAACCATTTTCAACAATAAATAATGGAATTTCATAACGATCATAGAAACGATTCATAATATATCTTAAACCTTTAGCGTCAACTTGCCATCCCCATTCACTTGTTTCCAAATAAGGATTTTTAACTCCACTGGTGAGATTGCCACCAGTTTTTTCAATATCTTTTTGAATTGTTGCGACTGAAGAAGAATAATAAGAGAATCCTACAAAATCCACACATCCTTCTTTCATAGCTTCTAAATCACCTGGTTCTATTTGGATATGTAATCCTAAGCGTTCCACATATTTTTGAACATAGCGAGGATAGTGTCCTTTCACTTGAATATCACTAAATGCGAAAGTTTTCATACGCATATTGTATTCAGCTAATTCCACATCTTCAGGTCTAGAAGTAAGAGGATAATTCACAAGTGTTAAAACCATACAACCAATTTGATTGTCTTTATCAATTTGATGTCCTAATGTGACAGCTTTGGCACTGGCAACAAATTGATGATGAGCTGCCTGGTAACTACGTAACAAGAAATCATCTTGATCACGTCCAACAACTCCAGCAATCTCTGGCATTAATATGACTGAATTAATTTCATTAAAAGTCATCCAATATTTGACTTTTCCTTTATATCTTTTAAAGATAACTTCACAAAAGTGAAGATAGAAATCAATGAGTTGGCGATTTGCCCAACCACCATATTTTTGAACTAAATTCAAAGGCATTTCATAATGTGAAATAGTGACAACAGGTTGCATGCCACGTTTGATCATTTCATCAAATAAATCATCATAAAATTTTAAACCCGCTTCATTAGGTGTATCTTCATCACCTAAAGGAAAGATTCTTGTCCAAGCAATAGATGTTCTAAAGCAACGAAATCCCATTTCCTCACATAAAGCTAAATCTTCTTTATAATGATGGTAAAAATCAATAGCTTCATGATTAGGATAATAAGTATCTTTTTCTATTTTGTTAGTAAAACGACGAGAAACACCTTTTTTACCAGCAGTCACAATATCCATCAAAGATAAACCTTTACCATCTTCAAGGTAGGCACCTTCTGCCTGATTGGCAGCAATGGCACCTCCCCATAAGAAATCTTTACTCAACTGACTCAATGTTTTCACCTGCTTTAGCGAATTGTTCTTCTTCATAGGCTTTTTTATCAGCGATTTTAAAGAATGGATAATACATTAATGTATTCACTACTAACAAGATTAAAACCATAACCAATAATGAGAAACCACCAGCTAAAAATGCTTTTACGAAGAATGGTGTTGTCCAAGGTAATAAAGACATGGCTGGGTTATAAGTGAATGTAAAGATTTGTGTTGCAAATAATCCAATTAATCCCATGACAACATTACAGAAAACCATAGGAATAAAGAAGATAGGATTCAACATGACAGGCATACCAAAGATTAAAGGTTCATTAATATTGAATAAGTTTGGTATAAAAGCAAGTTTTAACATTTGTTTATAACGTTGACTTTTTGCAGTAAACATTGATAAACATAAACCAATTGTATTTCCATTACCACCAAATGAAGCAAACATAGATACTAAAGTGATTGTTAAATATGTTAAAGGTCTACCTGCTTGTGCATCTGCAATATTTGTCATAATGAGTGTCATTTGTAAAGGAACAAAGGCGCTGTAAATTGTATTGGGATGGATTCCAAAGAACCATAATAAGTTTGCTAAAAAGTAAATGAGGAAGATAGTTGGTAATGATAAACCAATTTTTATAATAAATGCTCCAATTGTTTGATCAAAGAAATTTATGAAGTTTCCGTATGGTGTATAACCAAATCCAACTCTAACTAAGAAAGCAAAACCAACAATAATCATAGAAATAAAGATAGGTTCGAATGATTCACTGACCATAGGTGGGACACCAGCAGGCATATTGAATTTAAGACCTTTTTGAGATAAATAATGGAACATATGTCCAACGATTGCTGCAAAGATTAAAGCAACTAAAATACCAGTACCACTTAAATAAGTTGTATTGAAAGCTGTAATATCACCTTCAGCTCCTGCAACTGTTTGAGGAATAATTATTAAGAAACTTAATAATGAAAGAATTCCACATGATAAGGCATTGTCACCTTTTCTTTTAGCAAAAGAATAACCAATAGTAAATGCAATATATAAAGCTAAAATATTTAAGCTGGCATTTTGAATGGCATCAAAATGAGCTTTTAAACCAACACTTGTTAACCAATCAGAATATCCAGTAAAAGGAAGATTCCCCAAAATAACGAAAATACACACACCAAATGTAACAGGACCAGTACGCATAAATCCTTCAGCTACTGACTGAATTGTGTCATTTTCACTCATGACTTTTGCGATTGGACCAATAAATTTTTGTAAAAAGTTTTCTAATGTTTTCATAAGCCCTCCAATTTTTTTGATTGAAATACGTATTTCTTGTTTATCGACAATTTACATTATAAGAATGAAACATACTTAATATATCAAAATATTTGGAATTATTATATTTTTTTTGAAAAATAAAAGATTATTAATTGATAATGTTAAATATTCATAAAATAGAAATTTTCTATACAAACGAAAAAAGATAAGAGTTACCATTTCTTATCTTTGATCTTCTTTATAGTGGATGTAATGGGTAGCGTTTATAGATGATCAGTCTAATGGATATACCCTCATTTCCACTTTTCATGCCATTTTTTTGTCATCCTCTCATTTCAGCATGCGAAATTTTACTGTACACGTCTGTATCTCTTCACTCGTCAGTTACTATTGGATAGTTAATCCTTTTTATTCTAACATAGAAAATATAAATATTTAATTGCTTTATACAAATAATTTGTGATATTTAAAAATATCTTGACTTAAGGTTAATTTAAAATTTTATAGATTAATTGGGAAGCATTTTTGATGGGTTCATCTAATATATTCTTATTTTTAAAACGTTCCATATGACGAATATGAACATCTGATGCAATAATAACGCCTAAAGCTTGGTTGATCTGTTCATGTGTTAGTTCGTCAACAATACCACTTGCACCTTGTTTTTCAATATAAATGTCAATATGGTTATCTTTAGTTGCTTTCTTTAAAGCTTCGACGGCTAAGTATGTATGAGCGACACCATATGTGCAGGCGGTCACAGCAACAATACTTTCTTTATTTTTTGGAGTTGAAATAAAAAGTGGTGCATCTAAATTTTGAATAAATTCTTGAGGCATTGAAGATGTTGTTAATTTATTCAAATATTCTTGATGTGAAACGTGTGTCATAAGAGTCAAAAGTAAATTAATTTGTTCATTTTTCTGATTGGAAAGAGGGATAGCTAATAAAAAAATATATTGAACTGTACTGTCTGGGGTTACGCTTTCCCATGAGGAAAGTGGTTGCTCTAAAATAGCAACAGCAAAACTTGTTTTTAAAACAGTATTGGATTTCCCATGTGGAATAGCAATCCCGCAATCAATGCCAGTAGGTGATAGTGCTTCTCTTTCCATAACAGATTCGTAAAAACTTTGAATATTACTAATTTTATGTTCATCAAAGAGTTTTTGAATAAGGAATTGAATAATATCCTGCTTGGATGTGAGTTTACAATGAAGTTCAATAAGATACTCGTTTGTGAGTTGAGATAGTTTCATGATTTAGAAATAACTCTTGTATGTCCAATAAAATCATGAATCATTGAACGATGAGGAGTCATGACACATATTCCAAAAGAAATGAGAGAAATCATTGTAAAAAGACTTAAAGCAGGAGAAGAAATATTGTGATTAGTAAATAAGTTCATCAATTCCCAAAAATAGATTGAACATGTCATAAAAGTCCCTTCAATGACTAAAATACCAATACCATTTCTTAAAAATAATGTTTTAAAATCTATTTTAGAATAATCTGATTTAACTATACGAATAGAACAAATTTTTTTCCAATAGTCATACCATCCCATCTATAAGGTAGATAAACAAGATAGATAAGTGTTAATATAAACCCAATAATCCATGCTAGAGAAGCATAGATGACGGGTAAGTTCATAAGTGTACTTTCAAAATTTATTTTTGAAAAATGATACTATAAATGATATTAATTGGTATAATTGTAAGAATACTGATGATATACCAATCTATGAAATAAGCAATTCCTCTTTTGATAAGAGAAGCATTTTGAAATATTTCTTTTGATTGTTTTTTAGACATATAAATTCTCCTTTCAAGGGTATTATAAAATTGATTAGAGAAAATTTCATGACAATAAATTACGTTAATAAGAGGATAAAAAGATATATGGTGATGAGTATTGAATTATGATAGGCTAAAACAAAGGAGTGGGTAGTATGTTAACGAAAAGACAAAAGCAAATTTTAACGATTTTAGATATGAATCAACAAACTTATATGAATGGAAAAAACTTGGCTTCACAAGTTGGATGTAGCGTTAAAACTTTACAAACCGATATGAAAATCATGCGTCATGAAATGTTGAAAAGTGGAGTAGATATTATTTCGGTTCCAAGTAAAGGATATATTCTAGAAATTCATGATTTAGAACAATATAATCACTATAAACAAAAAGAGTTGCAAAATGATTCAACATGTGACTTTAATGATCAGAGTTCACGCATAGCTTACATATTAAATAGATTATTTACTTGTCCATCATATATTAAGTCAGAACAACTTGCCGATGAAATGTTTGTATCACGTTCATGCCTTTCAGTTGATATGAAAATAGTAAAAAAGATTCTTGAGAAATATGATTTGACTTTGGATGCTAGACCAAATTATGGAATTAAAGTCTCTGGTTTTGAACAAAATATGCGAGAATGTATTACGAAAGAACAAATAGCATTGACATCAGGAACGTTGTTAGTAGAAAAAAATCAATTATCATTAATTACAAATATTATTGTAGAAACATTAATGGCATCGAAATATCGTATCAGTGATGTTGTTTTACAGAATTTAGTGATTCATGTATCTGTATCCATTCAAAGAATAAAAAAGGAATTTATATTGAAGATGTACCTTATCATGAAAGAGGACAAGAAAGTGTTATTGCAAAAAAATTCTAGAAAAATTAGCAAAAGTTTTTGATTTTGAAGTGAAGAAAAGTGAAATATCATTTTTAGCGACACATCTTTTGGGAAAGAAAAATTACGGCGAAGATGACGTTATTAGTCAAGAGGTTGACTTGTTTGTGAATGGGATCTTAGATGAAATCAAACAAAAAACAAATATTGATTTTGCAGGAGATGTAGAACTTAGAATTTCTTTAGCTTTACATATTGCCCCTTTGCTTGTTAGACTAAGAAATAGGATGCAGCTTAAAAATAATTTAGTAAAAGATATTCAGGTTAATTATCCATTGGCTTATGATGTGGCACTTATTGCAGCTGCATATATATCTCAAAAAATACATGTATCATTAGATGAAGATGAGGTTGGATATTTAGCTGTTCACTTTTCATTAGCTTTATCTAAGAAAGAAAAGAAAATTAATCCAAAAAAGGTATTAATTATATGTAGTGCTAGACGTGGTGATTATTTAATGATGCAACATATGTTTATGCAGGAATTTAGTGAAATGATTAGTAAATTAGATATTAAAAATGCAATTGAACTCCCCGAATGTGATTTAAGTCAATATGATTGCATTTTTACGACTTTTTTAAATCATCCATTCATACCAAAAAAAGCTTTAAGAATTAATTTTTTTATTGATGAGAAAGATAAAGTAAGAATAGATCATGCTTTAAAAGGAAATGATGAATCCTCACAACTATTAAAATATTTTCAAGAAGATTATTTTATGGGAGTCATTCATGCAAAAAATAAAAAGGAAGTTATCAGACAAATGTGTCAATATGCGAGTCAATTAAGTCAATTTAATGATGATCTTTATGAATCATGTTTAAGAAGGGAATTTTTAGGAAGTACAGCATATGGGCATTGTATTGCATTACCACATCCTGATTCATTGATTTCACAAAAAACATTTGTTATGACAGCTATATTAGATAAGTCTATTGAATGGTCGCATCAAAAAGTCCAACTTATCTTTTTGATTTGTGTTGAAAAAGGGAATCAAAAAGATTTAAGGGTTTTATTCGAACATATAGCTAAATTAATGTTGAACGATAATTATATTCAAACAATTATTGAACAAAAAAGTTATCAGGCATTAACTGATATATTAGGTAAGATTTTGAAAGACAAACTATTAAATGTCAATAATTAATTTAAAAAAATGATTTTAATAGTGTTTGTCCTGATTTAGAGGAGCAATCCGATGTTCTTTGATGTTTTTAGTGGATTTTTGGGTGCACTAAAAACAACTTCTCAAAACTCAGTGTTTGAAAGCTCTTACATTTTAGGTTTTCTTTGTTTTTAAGCTACTGATTCCGTTGCTTCGTTCCTATAAACAAAGCGATGGATTTCACCATTGATATCAGAATACTGATAAATCTGTTTTCTGGTATTCTTTGGAAAATCTAAAGATATTGAATTGAAGAACGTATTTCGGGTTTCTTCTGGTAATCGCATGATATTTTCATGCATGATTATAAAACTGCTTTCGTTTTTCATGATTGAATAGATATATCTGGCAATGCGATTGGCAACTGCAATGACCGCTAATTTATGACGCTTTTTATTTCCGTTCTTCACTCTTTCAAATAAGTGTTTAAGAACAGGATTATGTCGTCTGGCAAATTCGGCAATCATGTAAAGAGCGTGTCTCAGGTATTTTGAGCCTTTCTTGGAAATCTTGCCCATGATTTCCACAGACTTGCCAGAACGCTTGTTACGTGGTGATGAACCACTGTAAGAGACATAATGATCAGCATTTTTGAATCTGAAGATGTCTCCGGTTTCAGCGATGATAACAGCGGCAGTCAAAGGACCACAGCCAGTGATGGTCAACAGCAGACTGTAAACATTAAAAGTGGCAGCAAGCTTTCTGATATCTTTTTCAATCAGTTTCAATTGTGTACGAATATGGATGATGCTTTCAACAGTGTTGGAAATAACATATCTCATATGATCGGATACATGTGGAACCAGTGTATCCTGAGCATAATTGAAAAGCTTATCAATCTTATCCATACTGCAGCGATGTCTAGTTGCTTCGTAAACAAGATGAAACACTTCATTTTTGGAAGCATTTATGATATCATGCGAAGTAGGATATTGAGATAAGACAGCCAGGAAAGCAGCTGATTTAGGTTCAAAAACATACTGAAGTTCAGGGAAATAACAATCACAAAGGGCAATGAGACGGTTAGTTTCCTGAGAATAGAGTTTTTTAATCTGATAGTGTCTGTGAACGAGAGCCTTAAGATCTTGATATCCGTTTTTGTTTTCAAAAACAGAATCTGAAACATATTTGACCTGATCATCAGTACCGATAATGGAACAGATGGTTTGAGCATCCAAAGGATCAGATTTAGATATATTATGGCTTTCTCTCCATTTATTAACGAAATCCGTATTAAGCTGATGGATTTCTTCATCGCTATTACAGTTTTGTTTAATAAAGGTGTAGATATTAGTAGAATATATGCCAGTGACTTCCAAAGCAAAATAAGTGTGGAGACAGTACTGATCACTGGAATACTTTCTAACAGTATTTAAAAACTCAACAACTTCAGATTTAATAAACTTAAAAGATAATTTTTTTCTAAGGAAATGAGGTTTGACCGATCTTAATTCAGGGACAGCCAGAACAGCAGCATCAGCCTTGCCTTTAGAGACATCAATGCCAACATAAAGATTGTAATTGTAATTTTTCATAAAAAATGACCTTCTTTCTAAAGTATGTAAATGGTTTTGAATTGCACCTCTAAATCAAGACAAACGCAACCTCGTAAATGCGGAGACAAGTGAGAATACACTGCTGCAACAAACTCATTCGGGTATAAAGTACGCCTTGAACAGAGGATTAAGTCTTTTAGAAGCGAACATAACAAGATGGCCGCAGGAGAAAAGAATAAAACCTTGATTCAAAACGAAACTATTATCTTAAAAGAGAGTGTAGAAGCAAGGATTTTTTAAACAACTGAGATATCTCAGTTGTTTAAAAAGAGAAATCCTTAATTCAAACTTCTATACATATTATACGAGGGGAATAGCGATGGAAAATACGGCTTTACAAATTATTTTACATTCTGGAAATTCTAAATCAAGTTCAATGGAGGCTATTGAATGTGCAAGGATGAGTGATTTTGAAAGTGCTGATTTGAAGATGAATGAAGCTCATGAAGAGCTTGTTGCCGCACAAAAATATCAAACAAAAACGTTAAAAAGAAAAGAAAAAGAAGATGCATATAATCCTAATCTTATTTTTGTACATGCTCAAGATCAATTAACTAATGCTAAGATTCAGTACGATTTATCAAAAGAATTGATAAATTTATATGAGGAAATTTATCAAATTAAAGAGTTTTTAGGAAATGAACGTACATATAGTCAACAAACAATGAAGATTTTATTGGTGTGTGGACAGGGAATGTCTACAAGTTTGCTTGTACAAGCAATGTACCAATATGCTAGAGAAGGAGATTATATTGAGTCAACATCATTTGAAGAGTTGCCAAGTGTAATTGATGAATATGATGTTTTATTAGCAAGTCCTCAAATTAGATTTAGAATTCCTGTTATTGAACGTATGATTAAGCCAAGAACTCAAATTGTTGGATTAATGGATATGAAGGCATATGGAAAACTTGATGGACAAACGATATATAAACAAGCTGAAGATTTGTTTAAGAAAATTAAACATTAAATAATTTCGCTAATATTAGCGAAACCAGAAATAATGATTTTACCAGTTATTACATTTTTGTTGTTAAATAATTTTTTTATTACACTAACAACTGATTCAGGAGAAGCTGTGACATCAGGTGGTGTCATTCCAATGGATTATTTAGGTGCAGCAGGTTTGTTTGTAGCGATGATTGTGACAATTTTTACAGTTGAAGCTTATCGTTGGATTAAGAATAAAGGTTGGGTTATTAAGATGCCTGATTCAGTGCCACCAGCAGTCAGCCGCTCATTTTCATCATTAATACCAGCAGCAATTATTTTAACGGTTGTCTTTATTGTAAAAGTCTTATTTGAAGCAACACCATATGAAACTATCTTTAATTTGATTTATCAATGTTTACAACAACCATTATATGCTTTAGGTAATTCTTTACCATCACAAATGATTAGTGAAGCATTAATTAGTTTGTTATGGTGTTTTGGTATCCATGGAGATACTGTTGTGAGTTCGGTTATGGGACCAATTTGGAGAGGTTTATCAGCAGAAAATTTAGCGTTAGTATCATCAGGATTAGATCCAGCCAATATTATTTGTCAACAATTTAGAGATGTTTACTTAATTGCTGGAGGAACAGGAGCAACTTTCTCTTTGTTGGTATGTATTTGGATGAGTGCCAAGAGCCCAGAATTGAAAACAGTTGCTAAATTAGCAGGACCAGCAGCTATATTTAATATCAATGAACCAGTTATTTTTGGAATTCCTATTGTCTTGAACCCTATAATGATGATACCATTTATTATAGTTCCAGTTGTTTTATGCGTGACAACCTATATTGCTATGTCGTTAGGTTTGGTTCCACTTCTAACAGGAATTGAAATTCCTTGGACAACTCCAGTCTTTATTTCAGGATGGTTAGCAGGAGGATGGAGAGCAGTAATTTTACAAATTATTAATTTCATTATCGCAATTATTATTTATTTCCCATTTGTTAAAGCAGTTGATAAACAATTTTTGGACAATGCCAAGAAAAATGAATTAGTAAATAAGGAGGTTATTTATGAAGATTCTTGTCTTTGATCAAGAAAAAGTCTTGATGCACATGTAGGAGAGTATATCTGTGATTTTATTAGAAAGCATGGTCATGCCAATATTGGTTTTGCGACAGGTTCAACACCTTTAGGTGTTTATAAATATTTGATTGAAAGCTATCAAAAAGGAAAAGTGAGCTTTCAAAATATACAGGCTTTTAATTTGGATGAATATGTGGGATTAAAACCTGGACATCCTCGCAGCTTTGCCAGTGCAATGAAAAAGGATTTATTTTCACATATTGATATTCGATTAGAAAGCATTCATGTATTAGATGGTTCTCAACAGGATATGGATCAAGAATGTCAAAGATATGAATCATTAATTAAAAATAATCCGATTGATATTCAAATTCTAGGTATTGGTATGGATGGACATATTGCCTATAATGAACCAGGGAGTCCATTAGATGGAATGTGTCATGTCGTTGATTTACATCAGGAATCTATTGAAAGTTCTTTAGATTATGGGTTTGATAATATTCAAGATGTACCTAGACAAGGTGTGACACAAGGCATTGGTACAATTATGAAAGCACATCAATTAATCATGATGGCGAAAGGACAAAAGAAAGCAAAACTTGTTGAAAAGATGATTTATGGTGAAGTGACATCAGATTTTCCAAGTTCTGTTATTCAAAACCATGACCATGTACTTGTCTGTTTAGATCAGGGGGCTGCTAGTCAATTAAAGGAGGAAGATTATGAAAGGTATTAAAATTGTAACCATTGGTGGAGGTTCTTCATATACTCCAGAACTGATTGAGGGTTTTATTAAAAGATATGATGAATTACCAGTTAGAGAGTTATGGCTTGTTGATATTGAAGAAGGCAAACATAAATTAGAGATTGTTGGAAATCTAGCGAAAAGAATGGCTAAAAAAGCTAAGATTCCAATGGACATTCATTTAACTTTAAATCGTCAAGAAGCTTTAAAAGATGCCGATTTTGTCACAACACAATTTAGAGTTGGACAATTGGATGCCAGAGAAAAAGATGAATTAATTCCCTTAAAATATGGTGTGATTGGACAAGAAACCAATGGTCCAGGAGGCATGTTTAAAGCCTTAAGAACAATCCCAGTTATCTTTGATATTATTAAAGATTGTGAAAAATTATGTCCAAATGCATGGATTATCTCTTTTACAAATCCTTCAGGTATTAATGCTGAAGCTGTGTTTAGACATACTGGTTGGAAAAAGTTTATTGGGTTATGTAATGGACCTGTCAATATGATTAAAGATATTGAACATATTTTAAAAGTTCAAGAAAATGATCAATTAGATGTCAAAATCGGTGGAATTAACCATATGATTTTTGCCTTAGACATTACATTGAATGGAAAAAATGCAAATCGTCAGTTAATTGATAGGATGATTGATGAAGGTAATAGTGAAACTTTAAAGAATATTGTAGATATTCCATGGTCAAAAGAATTTTTAAATAGTTTTGGATATTTGGGTATTGGTTATTTACGTTACTATTTACAAAAACAACAAATGTTAGAACACTGTCAAGAAGATGCATCGAAAGGACAATGCCGTGCACAAGTGGTTAAACAAGTTGAAAAAGAATTATTTGAAAAATATAAAGATGTCAATTTAGATGTCAAGCCTAAAGAATTAGAAAAACGTGGTGGTGCTTATTATAGTGATGCAGCTTGTAATTTGATTTCATCTTTATATAATGATAAAGGGGATATACAAGTTGTTGATACTTTAAATCAAGGAGCTATTTCTAATTTGCCTGATGATGTTGTAGTGGAAGTCAGCTGTAAAATTACCAAAGATGGACCTATTCCTATTCAAGTAGGCGAACTTCCTTTACAGACAGTAGGATTGATTCAACAATTAAAAGCTTTTGAAATTTTGACAACCAATGTAGCATTGAGTGGTAATTATGATGATGCTTTAGTCGCAATGACTATTAACCCATTAGTTCAAAGTGAAATTATAGCTAAGAAAATCTTAGATGAAATGTTAGAAGCTCATCAAAAATATTTACCACAATTTTATAAATAATAAACAAAGGATCTCTTATTAATATAGAGGTCCTTTGTTGATAAAAGGTACTAAAATATTTGTCAATAAAATACATCATAGTAAACTATTAATAATTTATCTTTTCATAGATGAAAAAAAGTTTGATTTCAAATAATGATATTAATATACAACAGCAAATTAATTTTTGAGTTCATCATATGCAATCGTTAAAAATATTAATGTATAGTCATTTCAAATGCTTTACTCCATTTTATTGAACTTATAAATAAACTTTGTTAGAATAAAATTAAAGGAAATAAGAAAAGAGGGAAGACAATAAAATTTAAACATGAAGAAAATTTTCCTTTCACTTTAGAAACTGCGTGGAAGACATTACAAAAACCAAGTCATTTAGATGTTTCGCCAGGAACAGAAGTGACAGTTATCTCTGATACAGAATGGACGGCAAAAACAACGAGTTCAAATGAAAAAGCTAATGTCACAGCACATTATACTTCAACTTTTGATGAAGCTAAAAAACAGGTTATTATTGAAGGTGTAAGTGATACAAAGAAAGAACATGATTATATTTATTTGACTGTAACAGAAGTATCTGCAATTGAAGTCACATTAACAATTGAAGTGGAAATTAATACTGGAGTTCATTTACTTGTAAAAGCAGTAGGCGCTTTTTTCAAAACCAATGGAAAAGATTATGACAAAACATATTTATCAAAATTTTGAAGCATTATGTACAGGAAATGAAACCAAAAGAATGAGTAAGGAAGAATTAGATGCTCATGCAAAAGATGCACTTTCATAAAATATTTTCCTTTGTTCTTGTACTTATGATGATATATGGATGTCAATCAAAAGAAGTTGAAAAAAATGAAAATGAGGTCACAACTGATACTATTTCTGAAAAGTTTGAAAATCAAATATTACAGGAATATCCAAACTTTAATATTCTTGATACCCAAAAAGGAACAAGTGATAATGCTCCTATTCAATTAGTAGCTATTGGCGAAAATAAGGATGATGGTTCATCACAAACATTATTTATTGTTGATGATAATGATGTGATTCATCAAGTCACTCTTGGAGATGAACGTAACGGTAAATATAGAAAAGAAGATGGAATAGTTTTAGATAAAAATGTGGCATGTTTCTCTATGGAATATGTAAATTCAGATAACAGTAAAGAAATACATGATTTTAAACTTACTTTTATTAAAGATGACAATCAGAATGTCACTTATACTAATGATGAAACAATTCGTGAATAAAAAATAGTGAGGTCGTCATGACTTCACTATTTTTCTTCATGAATTTGAATAGTCACAAGTGTATCTTTTTCTAAAATAGGTGTTGTTCCATTAGGAACAATTGATTTTTGATCACGCTGAATCATAATGACAAGTTGATCATCTGGTAAAGAAATATCTTTAATCTGTTTATTTTTCCATTTATGTGATTTATGAATATAGGTTTCATCAAGATGAATGTTCTCTCTATTTTCAAATTTCTTTGCAGCTAAGACAAACAAATCATTTTCTAATATTTCTGTTTCACCATTAGGAATAATTGTTTGATGACCTCTTGCGATTAATATGACTAATAAACCATGACTATCAATATCTTTCAATTTTCATTTTTACAAAACTAATATCATTATCTTCCTGATAATCATTAAAAGTACGCATAATATCCACATGTGGATTAATCATATGACATTTTTGAGAAATATATGGAAGTAAAGATCCTTGAATTGATAATGATAATAAAACAATACAAAAGACAAGATTAAATAAATCAAAAGGTAAATCGACTTGATATAGCACAGTGTATATGGCAAATACAATCGAAGCAACACCTCTTAATTCTGCCCATGATACAACTGTGATTTGTTGAAGTGGAGCACGAAATGGTGTTAATAATAAAGCAATAGATAAAGGACGGGCTATGAGCGTTAAGAAAATCATAATACAAATAGCAGGAATAATAACTTGTGGAAGTTCAAAAGGTGTCACCAATAAAACTAATAAAAAGAAAATGAGAACCTGAGCTATTTTTGTGAGTGTTTCATAGAAATGAACCATATCTTTTTTATGTGGAATATAGCTGTTCCCTAAAATAGCTCCACATATATATACACTTAAATAACCATTGCCACCTAATATATTGGCTAAGGCATAGGCAACAATACTACTTGCAAAAATAAGCACTGTATTTTCATAGCTTTCATCAACATGAATTGTATTTAATATTTTTACAATAATTTTTCCAATACAGAAACCACATAAAAGACCAAATACAATTTGTTGGAAAACCATAATAGGTAAAGAAATATCTTGACCAGTCATTAACATAATAACCGAGATTGTCAACATATAAGACACAGGGTCATTGGAACCTGATTCCACTTCTAGCAGAGAATTTGTTCCATATTTTAAAGATGAATGTCGAGAACGTAAAATATTAAAGACTGATGTTGCATCAGTAGATGAAATGACAGAACCAATCAATAAACTTTGTAACCAAGTTAAATCAAAAACAAAATAAACGAAACCAGCAACGAGAAAAGCTGTAAATAATACAACAATGGTTGATAAAAGTATTGATTTAACAAGAACTGGTTTGGCTACATTTAAATTGGTACCAAAACCACCATAGAACATAATAAAAATTAAGCTTGTTGAATAAATCATTTCGGCAATTTGATAATCATTGAAAACAACACCTAAAATACCATTCCCCGAGTAAAATAAAGAATAATAAAGAAGGAATAGCTAATTTGTCTAAAAAACGATTTAATAAAATACATATAAGAATGACACATCCCACTAATACAAAATACAAATTCATCGCATCAACTCCTTAAAAAAATAACATGCTTTTATTAACTTAATAAGAAATGGTGATAAAACTTTTTTGTTTATCACCATCTTTTTAAGAGTTGGAAAGAGAACAATATCCAGTTTGCTCAATAATGTATTGACCTTGAGGAGAAAGGAGATAATCTTTTAATTTTTGCACATTTTCTTTTTCATTAGATTTTAAAGTCACACAATATAAATAAGTAGATAAAGGATAAGTCTTTGATTTAATGTTTTCAGCAGTTGGTTCAACGCCGTCAATAGAAAGAATCTTAACATTCTGCTCTTGATGAAGTCCTTCTAAGAAATATTTAAAAGTGTAGCCAATTGCATCATCTTCTCCATTATATTCAGCAGTTTGAGAAATAATACCTGTCATACCTGATACATACTCATATTGAAGTGGTTCTTTTAAAGACACATCACCCATGAAATAAGTCATCATAGCTTGACTTCCAGATCTTTCTGGTCTTTGGAAAGCAAGTATTTCTTGATTGTTTCCACCCACTTCATTCCAATGTGTAATATCACCATGATAAATTGAACGAATTTGATTGGAAGAAAGATTAGAAACGGGGTTATTTGTATTCACAAAGAAGATAAAAGCTTCTTGACCAATAGGTGTATATTCAAATTCTACGCCAGCTTCTTTGGCTTCTTCTAATTGTGACTGTGATGGTTTTGCTCCAAAAAACATATCAACTTCACCTTGTATTAAACGAGAATATCCTACTGAAGTATTTGTAAAAGTTACAATTTTTCCATTTGTATTATTATCAAGATAATCTTCTGTGAGAGTATAGTCTTCTTCAATTTTATCAATATCTTTATAAACAGCTTTGGCAATAGCACTATATACTGGATAACAAGCTTCGGCACCATCTAAGGTAGGCATATCCGTTTCTTTTTCTATCGTAAAGGTACTAGGAACTGATAATTCAACAAGTTGATGATTAGGATTATAGACATAGAAAGGTGATAAATCAGTTGTAGAATAACCACCCATATATTCAAAATCATGACCACCTTTATATTTTCTTGATGGAGAATTATGATAAATGTAGAAACTTGTTGAACAAAGCAAGACAAAACATAATCCTTTGATTACAAGATTCTTGACAGAAATTTTTGGCTTTGTAAAAGCATAAATCATCATTAAATGACCTACAGTAATGATTAATGGAGCAATGAATACAATCGCATAATTTCTTGAAAGGCTGGCCAAACCAAAGAATAATAGAAAAGGGAATCCAGCAGCATAATAAATATTCCAATAAGGTGAAGATAGATAACCATTGGAAAGAATAAGCGAAATGGTTAAAGCCATAGCTAAGAAAAGAATAATGAAACATTGCATAAAAAAATCAGTTTCTTTGAGACGATTTTTCTTATGTAGGACATATGTATAAATGAGTAATTCAATACCTATAAAAAAGAGAAAGAACTCAGGTATGATAGCAGTGATGATACAAATTAATGAAAGAAGAAAATACGTTAATGCATAACGAAAAATAAAATAATTCAAATATTTTTTCATAAGCATAACCTCCTACCTTTATTATATAGAAAAGATGTGAATAAAGCATGAAAATAGAAAGGTTTTTAAAAAATAGACAATATAGCCATGTTTTAAGATGAAGGCATGGATTTAATAGTTTAAGAATAGATAAACTCATGATTAAAATTAGAAAAGACGAGTAAATTCTTTATTGTTACTGAATAACAACTATAGTTTTTAAAGATGGGATGGAGATATATTATAGTAGAGAAAAAATAATAATATAACAAGATGCAAGGAAATATTTTATCCTATAAAAAATATAAGAAACTGAAAAGATTACAGGAGAAAAATGATATGAAAACAAAAATGACTGATTCGTGTATAATACAAAAATCAGTCTTTATCATTTGTTTCAACAATTAAAAAATAGAGTATCCAATAAATTTATTTAAAACTTTCGTTTTGCATTCTTTTATTCTTTTCTCTTTCTAACATTTCTTCATAGCTAAACATACAACCACAATAATTTTGACGATACATTCCATATTCTTGTGTCATTTGTGTAGATTTTAAATAGCCATTATTCTTTTTGAAATCAGCATATAGAAATTTAGGGCAGTCACTTTGCCATTGCTCACCAATTTCATTAATCCATTGACTGTTTTTATGAGGAGAAACACTCAAGACTGTTGTCCAATAATCATAATGGTGAATATTCGCATAATCAAATGTTCTACGCATTCTTAAACTATAACACAAACGACATCTGATACTTCCTTCAGGATATTCTTTTAAAGGATAAAGATGTGATATCCATTCACTATGGTTATAAGGGTCTTCAATGACTTGAATATCTTGGTGAAAATCTTGATTAAACTTTTCAATAAAAGATAATAATTCCTGAAAACGTCTTTGATATTCTTCAAACGGATAAATGTTTGAATTAGAATAATAAATGGTAATCTGAAAATGTTCACATAGACTTTTAATCACATAACTTGAACATGGACCACAACAAACATGCAATAATAAAGTTGGTTTAGAATCACCAATTTTTTGAAGTTCTTCCTGTAATTTTAAATCATAATTGATTTTCATTATTGAATAAACATACAATCACCAAATGAGAAGAAACGATATTTTTCTTCCACCGCATGATGATAAGCTTTCATAATGTAATCCTTACTAGCAAATGCACTGACAAGCATCACTAATGTTGATTTAGGAAGATGGAAATTGGTAATTAAAGCATCAATCGCTTCAAATTGGTATCCTGGATAAATAAAAATATCAGTGCTTTCTTGAGTCGCTTTAAATTCTCCATATTTTTTAAAGTTCGCCTCTAATGTTCTTGTAGATGTTGTACCCACACTAATAATACGTTGATGTTGACTTTTGGCTTCATTTAATCTTTGTGCTGTCTTTTCATCAATCATATAAAATTCACTATGCATATGATGTTCTAAGACATCATCCACTTTTACTGGTCTAAAAGTACCTAGTCCAACATGTAAAGTAACATCTAAGATTTCAACACCTTTGGCTTGTAACTTTTCAAGAATTTCATCGGTAAAATGTAAACCGGCAGTTGGTGCCGCAGCACTTCCTTCAATTTTTGCATAAACAGTCTGATAACGATTTTGATCATTAAGCTTTTCTTTAATATAAGGAGGTAAAGGCATTGTTCCTAAATGATCTAAAACTTCATAGAAAATCCCATCATAAATCATTTCAAAATGACGAATACCTTCTTCACCAATATACACACATTTGGCTTTTAAAGAACCATCACCAAAAGTAATGACTGTATTCATTTTGACAATTCTGGCATTACCAACCAAACATTCCCAAATATTATCCCCTAAATCCTTCAATAACAACACTTCAACATGACCATGTGTTTCTTCTTTGATACCATAAAGTCTGGCAGGAATGACTTTCGTATTGTTTCTAACTAAAATATCACCTGGACGCAAATAATCTATAATATCATAGAAATGTTTATCTTCAATTGTTTCATCTTTTCTATTTAATACCATTAAACGAGAAGTATCTCTTTTTCTAAAGGAGTTTGTGCAATTAATTCTTCAGGTAAATGATAATCAAATTCACTTAGTTTCATTTAAAACGCCCTTTCATATACATCTCTACCATAACTATTTAAGAATTCTTCTTTAAAATCTAATAAACGGTCTTCTTGAATGGCTTTTCTTATATCTTCACTTAATTGTAATAAGAAAGCAACATTATGGATAGAAAGTAAACTTTTTCCAAATAATTCATCACATTTATGTAAATGTCTTAAATATGCACGTGTATAATTCTGACATGTATAACAATGACATTTTTCATCAATTGGTGTGAAGTCATATTTATATTTTTCGTTGTTGATATTCATACGACCATGATGTGTCATTAAAGCACCATGTCTAGCAACTCTTGTTGGTAAAACACAGTCAAACATATCAATACCTCGAATTGCCCCCTCAATTAAATCAATCGGATTTCCAACACCCATTAAATAACGAGGTTTATCATCAGGTAACCATTTCACTGCATCATCTATCATTTTATACATCACATCTTTTGGTTCACCGACACTTGTTCCACCAATAGAGTAACCTGGAAAATCCATTTTAACTAATTCTTTAGCACTTAATTCTCTTAAATCCTCAAATTCTCCACCTTGCACAATACCGAATAATGCTTGGTCTTTACGTTTATGAGCATCTTTTCCACGCTTTGCCCAACGTAAAGTTCTTTCCACACTCTTTTTCATATAATCATGCGTTGAAGGATAAGGCGCACATTCATCAAAACTCATAATAATGTCAGCTCCTAAATCATTTTGAATTTGAATAGATTTTTCAGGAGATAAAAAGAGTTTCTTTCCATCAACAATACTTTTAAAAGTGACACCCTCTTCTTCAATTTTTCTTGTCTTTCCTAAAGAAAAGACTTGAAAACCACCACTATCAGTTAAGATAGGTCCATCATAATTCATAAATTGATGTAAACCACCAGCCATTTTCACCACATCTTCACCAGGTCTTAACCATAAGTGATAAGTATTAGCAAGAATAACTTGTGAATTCATTTCTTTTAATTGTTCAGGAGAAATACCTTTGACAGTAGCGAGTGTTCCTACTGGCATAAACATTGGTGTTTCTACATCACCATGAGGTGTATGTAAAATACCATATCTTGCTCCTGACTGTTTACAAACATGTTTTAATTCATACCAAAAACCTTCCATTTTTTCACCTCTTTTAAGCACAAACCATTATACATGAAAGATATCATAAGTTCAAATTTTTATCTCTTATTTTATTGACAATTCATTTATTATTGGTTATTTCTTGAAAAAACATTAAAAATAAACTAATTTTTTCTGTATAATGACATTAATAAAATTATTTTAAGAAAGGGGATTGACAAAGATGATGAGCAGCACAGTGTTAGCAAGCAAATAAATAAACTAAGCTTAATTTCATTTTTTTGTCAATACCTAAACTACATACAATTAAAAGGCGTATTTTGCCCATTTTATTATAGGAAGAATACGCCTTTTTGCATTTGTTGCATCAAGTGAAAATAAAGTGAAAGGGTGAAAATATGAAAGCGAAAATAAAAAGTAAAGTGCTGGCAGCATTGATTTGCTGTATGCTCATAATCGGCTTATTGCCGACAACTGTTTTGGCTGCAAGTCTTACAGTTTTGGATGTAAACGGAACAAGCATTCTTTCCGCAACTGATAATAAAATCACCCGCGGAGAGGGTACTGCGAGTATGACTCGGACAGCAATCGCTGACTATGAGGAAAAGAAATTCGTTGCGAAGTCTGAAAACATCACAGTTGGTATGCTGCTTGATCTATGGGTGGAGGAAGAACTGAAACCCAGCAATCTCAGCAATGGTACGGTAATGTCCTATCAAGGAACGGTCAACTGTATCAAACAGCACCCGATAGGAAACCGAAAGCTGAAAACCGTAACCGCCGATCATTTACATGCGTATATAGATTTTCTCAGCTTTGGCAGCACAAATCCTGACGGTACAACCGCAAAGGCACTCAGCAAAGGGTATCTCCGATTGTTTTCAGCTTGTTTTGCAAGGGACGTTCCGTTTTGCAGTATTCCCGAAAAGAGTGATAACCTTTAACTCGATGCAGTATGTGGTATGGCGAGTAAAGAAAGAAGAATACGAACTGTTCTCGGACGAGGACGGATAAACTGCTTCCACACCAACGCTCAGCTACGAACAGTATCAGAGATTAGAGGACTTCCTGAAAAAGAAAAACAATCCTGCACTTCTTCCTATACAGATAGCCTATTATACAGGCTTGCGTATTGGAGAGGTCTGTGGTGGACAACAACCTTGAAGAACAATATTTGACAGTACACCGCAGCATGCGTTACAACGGGGCAAGACACAAAACAGAAATAGGGCAACAAAGCGTAAAAAAATCGCACCGTGGACTTTTGCGATACGCTTGCCGCAATCATGAAAACTGTGAAAGCAGAACAGCATAAAAACCGTTTCCGATACGGGGAACTGTACAGCCTTAATTACTATTTGGAGGTCAAAGAAAAAGACCGCACCTATTATGAGGTTTACAGTCTGCCTTAGACCTGACGGGGCATTTGAAGCACCGAGTACGGTGGGGATTATGTGCAAGACAGCAAGAAAAAAGGTGGAGGGATTGGAGGACATCCACTTCCATATGCTCAGACACACTTATACAAGTAATCTGCTTTCAAACGGTGCTGCACCTAAAGATGTGCAGGAACTTCTCGGACACGCTGATGTCAGTACCGCAATGAACATTTACGCTCACGCTACAAGGGAAGCAAAGCGTACTTACGCAAGACTGCTGGATAAGGTAATCGGCGGAGAATAAAATTTCCCTTGTTTTGGCTCATAAGGGCAAAAACAAGGGAAAATACATAAGGTTTGAACATTTAATAGGCGATATGCCTTGAAAATACAGGGTTTATAGAGGATTAAATAGATAAATATCAATTTACAGATTAATCAAATGTTACATATTCATTTTGTAAAGGTGGAATGACTTTTAAGTCATCCACTTTTAATAAACAGAAATTCCCGTTAATATCTGGATCATACTGAACATCAATGATTCCAGTGACTTCAATCCATTCATTAGGAATCAGTTGTTTACTGGTAGGGTGTTCACAAACCATACCAATCAAAGAGGTATCTTCTTCACAACATACCATTGCTAAACGGCCTAAGACAAAACCGTTTTCAAGCTGTTTATCACGACCAATAAATTTACCTCTTAAAGTTACTTTTTTATGATCATATTTATCAGGATGGTCTAAAGCATCCATACAAAACAATCCAAAATCATGATCTAAGACTTGAATATAGTCTTGTGTTATATCAAAAGGAAGTTCATCATCTTCTAAAGTATTGACAGTACCATCCTCTTTTTCATAAATGATTTGGCAAGTTGAATTAATCGCTTTAATGTTATTACGTAAAAATGATTTTTTTGTTGATTCATCAATACGATTGAAAATAAGTAAATCACTGTGTACAACATGTTGATAAAGCAAAGAACGCATATTTTGAATATATAATCCAAAAGTTTTTGCATTAATAGTTGTTAAGACTTGCACAACTTCCCAATCTTTAGGTTTTTCACATTCAATCAAACGATCTACATTAAACATCCCATTGACTTCCATTAAAACTTGAGTCGGATGATATTTCTTTTCAAGTTCTTCAAGAAATTCAAGACAAAATTCATCTTCTTTACGAATATAGACAATATCACAGTTAAAAGATTCAATTTCTTCTTGTTGATATTCTTTTTCTCCTTGTTCACTGACAATCAGTAATGTTTTTTCATCTTGACAAAAATCTGTTGTGGTAATGGTATCATTAATAAATGATGTTTTTCCACTATCTAAAAATCCAGTAAATAAATATATTCTTGTTTTCATTATTCAACTCCGAATAATTGATAAATTTTATCTTCTACTAAATCTTTTCCAATCACACATAAACGTCCTGTATAATCAGCAGGTCCAAAACGAATTTCATATTCTCCAGGCACTAAATCAAAATGTAACCATTTTTTATCGGATGTCATCAAAATACCTTTAGCACGTAAGATATTTCCATATTCATCAGATGAAGCTAAGCTTTTTAAAATATCTTCTAATTGTTCATGTGTATATGTATGAATCGTTTCTTTTCCTAAACTTGTGAAAACTTCATCAGCATGGTGATGGTGGTGATGATGTCCACAACCACACTCATGTTCTTCATGGTGATGTTCGTGTTGGCAACATTCATGTTCTTCATGGCGGTGTCCATGATGACAATGTTCATCGTCTTCATGATGATGTCCACATTCAGGACAAATATCTGCTTCTTTCATTAATATATCTTGTAAAGAATTTTGATTTTCAATTGTTTGTAAAATCACTTCGCCACTTAATTCATCCCAAGCTGTTGTAATAATAGAAGCTGAAGTATTCATGGATTTGATGATTTCAATCGCTTCTTGTATTTTGTCTTGTGAAACATCTTGTGTACGACTTAAAATCACTGAAGATGCATATTCAATCTGGTTATTAAAGAATTCACCGAAGTTTAAAGAATATGTTTTGCATTTTTTGACATCAATAACAGTCACAAAACTGTTTAGTTTAAGTTCTTCACTATGAACATCTTGCACGGCTTTAATCACATCAGATAATTTTCCAACTCCTGATGGTTCAATAATAATACGATCAGGATGATATTGGGCAACAACTTTTTCAAAGCTTCACTAAAATCACCAACTAATGAACAACAAATACATCCAGAGTTCATTTCTGTAATTTCAATTCCAGCTTCTTTTAAAAAGCTTCCATCTATACCAATTTCACCAAATTCATTTTCAATTAAGACAACTTTTTCATTTCCAAGACATTCTTGGATTAATTTTTTAATTAATGTTGTTTTTCCAGCTCCTAAAAAGCCTGAAATAATATCAACTTTACTCATGTGTCATCGACCTTCTTTCTTAATGTATTATATCACTCGTATTTTTAACAAGCAAATGAAATGACATACATTTCTCTTGATAAAAGAAAAGAAGAAGTCTATAATAATTAGTATACTAATTATTAGGATGCTAACGAATGGAGGAAATTATGAAAACACCATTTTATATGCTAGTTTTTAAGGCTTTTCATGCCCAAAGGCAAAAAAACCGAGCAAATATGAATCTTTTTCATTTATCACCAGGACAACCGAAAGTTTTACGTTATATTCAAACACATGAAAATTGTAAGCTCAAAGATATCGCAAAAGAATGTGATGTTGAAAGTGCAACAGTGAGTAAGATCCTTGATAATTTAGCTGATAAAAAAATGATTGTAAAAGCGATTAATCCTCAAAATAAACGTGCTTATCAATTGAATTTGACTGAAACAGGAGAAAGTGCTTTGAAAAAATGGAATGAGCATTGTTTAGAAGTTGAACAGATTTCATTAAAAGGGTTCAGTGAGGATGAAAAAAGCAGTTTCAGGAATACTTATGTAGAATGTATACAAATTTAACTGGGAAAGAGATTTTATAGGAGGAGAAAAGATGTTAAAACGTTTATGGCCTTATACTCAAAAATATCGTCGTTATTTTGTATGGGCTTGTTTATGTATTATTGGTGAAACAATATTTGAATTAGTCATTCCCATATTAATGGCTAATATTATAGATGTTGGGGTGGCGAGTCAAGATACCAATTATATTGTAATCCAGGGTGTTTTGATGGTAATATGCGCAACGATTGCTTATTTTCTAGGCGTTTTATATGCACGTTTTGCAGCGAGGGCAGGACAAGGTTTTGGGGCAGAACTTAGAAAAGATGAGTTTGAAAAGGTTCAGAATTTTTCTTTTGCGAATACTGATCATTTTTCAACATCATCTTTAATTACTCGTTTAACAAGTGATGTCATCATTATTCAAAATGCCATTTGTAATGGTATTAGACCATTAGTACGTGCACCTTTTATGTTGTTGTTGGCATTGTTTTTTACTTTTACAATTAATGCTAAATTGGCTTTGATTTTTATTGTTGCGACACCTATATTGGGAATTGGTTTGTTTGTGATTGTCAAAAGAGTAGGACCTCTTTATAAATTGATGCAATCAAGTGTGGATCAAATCAATACCGTTGTTCAAGAGAATTTAAATGCGATGCGTGTTGTCAAATCATATGTCAGAGAAGGCTATGAAGCCAGTAAGTTTGAAAAGATGAATGAAGGATTGAAACAAAATAGTGAAAAAGCTTTTCGTACATCCGTATGGAATATGCCATTGTTTCAATATGTTATGTATTTAACGATTGTATCCATTTTATTTTTGGAGGACAAATGATTTTAAATGGTACTATGCAAGTTGGTGAATTAACAGGCTTTTTAAGTTATGTTTTACAGATTTTAAATTCTTTAATGATGATTTCTGCTGTCTTTTTAATGTTGACACGTTCCATTGCCAGTTGTGAACGTATTGTAGAAGTTTTAGACGAAGTCCCAGATATTCATGATCCTCAAAATACATCTTTAGAAGTGAAACACGGAGATATAGATTTTCATCATGTTTATTTTAAATATAAAGCCAGTGCCAAAGAATATGTTTTAACGGATATAGATTTGCATATTCCAAGTGGTTCAACTATTGGTATATTGGGAGGAACAGGTTCTGCCAAAACAAGTCTTGTTCAGTTGATTCCTAGACTTTATGATGTTAGTGAAGGAGAAGTTTTGGTGGATGGACATAATGTGAAAGATTATTCCGTAGAACATTTAAGAGATAGTGTCGGGATGGTTTTACAGAAAAATACATTATTTAGTGGAACGATTTTAGATAATTTACTTTGGGGAAATAAAGAGGCTAGTCAACAAGATATAGAATGGGCGTGTCATATTGCTTGTGTTGATGAATTTATCAACAATTTTCCTGATGGTTATCAAACTGATATGGGACAGGGTGGAGTCAATGTTTCAGGTGGACAAAAACAAAGATTGTGTATTGCCAGAGCGTTACTCAAAAAGCCTAAAGTTCTTATTTTAGATGATTCGACAAGTGCCGTAGATACAGCCACTGAAGCAAGTATTAGAGAAGGCTTGGCATCTTTAAAAGATACAACCAAAATTATTATTGCTCAACGTGTATCAAGTGTTCAACATGCAGATCAAATTGTAATTTTAGATGATGGTCATATTCATGCGATAGGAACACATGATGAATTGTTAGCTCATGATGCTATTTATCAAGATATTTATTATTCTCAAAGGGAAGGAGCTGGTTTATAATGGCAAAACAAATTTCAAATGCAAGACCACAGGATATGACGAAAACTTTACGCTCCTTTAAAAAATATATTGGTTATCATAAATATGCTTTAAGTATTGTTGCTTTATTGGTTATGTTGAGTACTGGTATTAATCTATGGGGAACATTTCAAATTCGTACAGTGATTAATCGTTATTTAATGCCAGGAGATTATGATGGTTTATTTCATTTTATTGTTTTTATGGTTATTGTTTATATGATTGGAGCAACGTCAACAGCTATTTATAAACAGTTAATGGTGCATACTTCACAAAAGATTGTGAAAGAAATGCGACAAGAATTATTTGAAAAAACACAGAAATTACCTATTCGTTATTTTGATAGTCATACACATGGAGAAATGATGAGTCATTTTACGAATGACTTAGATACAGTTCAAGATGCTTTGAATAACTGTTTTGATAACTTGATTCAAAGTTTTATGATGATTGTTGGAACATTAACCTTAATTTTTGTTTTAAGTTGGCAGTTATCACTTATTGTTTTTGTTAGTATGATTATAATGTATATCATGATTCAATATTTAACGAAACGTAGTAAACATTATTTTTCTAAACAACAGGCAGCACTAGGAAACTTGAATGGATTTATTGAAGAAATGGTGGATGGAGTCAAAGTTGTTAAGGTGTTTAATCATGAACAAGCAAATATTGAAGAATTTAATCGCCGCAATGTTATTTTACAAGAAGCAGCGACAAATGCTTTAACCTATTCAGGACGTAGTATTCCTACAGTTGTAAGCCTTTCTTATTTTAATTATGCGATTGTGGCATGCGTAGGTGGTTTTTTAACCATTCATGGGTTTATGGATTTAGGAAGTTTATCATCATATCTTGTTTTTGTCAGACAAACAGCGCAACCTATTAATCAATTTACCCAACAGTTAAACTTTATTTTAGCGGCGATAGCAGGGGCAGAAAGAATCTTCCAGATGATGTCTGAAAAACCTGAAATTGATGAAGGAAAAGTAACATTAACAAGAGTCAGAAAAGATCAAGATGGACATTTGTATGAATGTCATGAACATACAGGATATTGGGCATGGCGACATCCACGAAGTGATGGCGGTGTGGACCTGGTGGAATTAAAGGGAGATGTGCGTTTTCATGATGTTGTTTTTGGTTATGAAGAAAATGTTCCTATTTTAAAGAATATCAACTTGTTTGCGAAACCAGGACAAAAGATTGCTTTTGTAGGAAGTACAGGTGCAGGAAAAACAACGATTACAAATTTGATTAATCGCTTTTATGATATTCATAGTGGAAGTATTACTTATGATGGAATAGATATTAAGCTTATTATGAAAGAAGATTTAAGACATTCTATATCCATTGTTTTACAAGATACACATTTATTTACAGGAACAATTGCTGATAATATACGATACGGAAAATTAGATGCAACAATGGATGAAGTCATTGAAGCCGCTAAATTAGCGAATGCCCATAGCTTTATTAAAAGATTGCCTAATGGCTATGACACAATGTTGAGTGGTGACGGAGCCAATCTTTCACAAGGACAACGTCAATTATTGGCGATTGCTAGAGCAGCGATTGCGAATCCTCCAGTTTTGATTTTAGATGAAGCGACAAGTTCTATTGATACTCGTACCGAAAAATTGATTGAAAAAGGTATGGATCGTTTAATGGAAAATCGTACTGTTTTTGTGATTGCTCATAGATTATCAACGGTTAGAAATTCTAATGCGATTATGGTTTTAGATCATGGTGAAATCATTGAACGTGGAAGTCATGATGAATTAATCGAACAAAAAGGACGTTATTATCAATTGTATACTGGACAATTTGAATTAGACTAAAAAATAGCACAAAAGTGCTATTTTTGTTGTGAGAAAAATGTCACAAAACTTCTTACCAATATTTCGGCTGTACTAACATCAGATGTTTTGAATATCATTGACATCATATCCTAAAGCATCACAAAGCCAAGAATCAACTGGCTGATTACCATAGATTGGATAGATGACAATATGTTTATTTAAACTTTCTATTTGTTTCATGAAACAAACCTCCTATCAAACTATTTGTAAAATAATTGCTTGATATGGCAAAAGTTGAATCTGTTGTTGATTGATAATGACTTGATCATTAGATAAAAGAATTTTTGAATCATTTTCTAATGAAAAAGATGTTGTTTTATTTTGAAGATTATGAATACATAAAATCTTATTGTGTTGATCTTGTCGTATATAGGCAATGACATATTCTTCCGTGTCTAATGGAATAAAATCACCATATACAAAAGTTTGTTGATACAAAGGATTTTTTCTTAACGCAATCATCTGTCGATAATAAGATAAAACGGATTCTGGGTCATTCTCTTGTTTTTCAACATTGATTTCTTGATAATATTCATTATTCTTTAACCAAGGTTTGACATCACCAAATCCTGCATAGAGTTGATTGTTCCAACTCATAGGCGAACGAGTATTATCACGACTACGACGATTCACAAATTCAAGGGCTTCTTCTTGATTGTAACCTTCTTGTAAGGCTCTACGATATTGAGCATGTGAATTTAAATCATCAAAATCTTCAATGGAAAGTCGATGATTATTAATCATACCAATTTCTTCACCTTGATAAATGAAAGGTGTACCTTTTAAAAACATAAATAATTGACCAAGTGCTTTGGCACTTTGAAAAGTACGTTCTTTAGGTTCACGTATTAATCTATTTAAACTTCTTTGCATATCATGATTTTCTAAAAAGACACCACACCATCCAGTTTTAAATATTTCTTTTTGACTTAAAAAGAGTTTATCTTTATATTCCTGCATTGTCCAATTTTGAATAGGAAACCATTCTTCATGTTCTGTAATATCAATATGTGAATAATTAAAATCAAACATCATTGAGAAACATCCTTTTTGTCCAATAAATATATCTAATTGATGATAAGGAACACCAACAGCTTCCGCAACTGTCATACATTGATGGACATCAAAAGTCTTTTCTCTTAATTCTTGAAAGAAAACTTCAATACCAGGTTGATTTCTTGTAAATTCAAAACAAGAAGATAACCCATCAGCGCCATCAACTGGACCATTTTGCCAACTTTGATCTTTTTTGATAAAGTTAATTGCGTCGACTCTAAAACCAGCTATTCCTTTTTCAAGCCACCAATTCACCATACGATAAATATCTTCACGCATTTGTGGATTTTCCCAATTGAGATCAGGTTGTTTTTTAGAAAAAGAATGAAAATAGTACATATTTTCTTCATCAGGAACTTCTTCCCATACAGAACCACTAAAAACAGAACGCCAATTTGTAGGTGGTTGATGATGAACACCTTCTTTAAATATATAATATTGACGATAAGGACTATCAGGATTTTTTAGTGCTTCTTGGAACCATGCATGTTCATCTGATGTATGATTGATGACTAAATCCATAATAATTTTAATATTTTTCTCTTTAGCTTTTTGAATCAGTTCATCCATATCCTCCATTGTTCCAAAATCGGGATGAATCTGATAATAATTGGCAATATCATAACCATTATCATCCATTGGAGATAAATAGACAGGACAAACCCAAAGCATTGTCACGCCTAAAGTTTCTAAATAATCTAATTTTTCGATAATTCCTTGAATATCTCCAATACCATCATGATTACTATCTTTAAAACTTTTAGGATAAATTTGATAAACAATTTCTTCTTTCCACCATGTTTGCATTTTCATCACCTCTATTAAAGATTATATCACAAATCTTTTATACAACTTCATATTTCAATATTTTGGAAATAAATAAAGAATATAATTTTACAATCAGTAAAGATTTTCATATAATAAAACAAAGAGACGATAAAAATGAAAGAGATACAATTGAATGATGTGAGTGATATTCAATTTATTTTTGATACTTTATCAAAATAAAAAGTTATGAATGTTTTTAATCATCATGTAAATCAGTCTTTCAAATTCATGAAAAAGATTTAATCATTGAAAACAATAAACTTATATTGCATGTTGATTTATCAAAGTGGAAAAACTATCCTGATGTAGATTTTTATAATGCATTTTATTCTTTAAAAAATATAGCTTTGAATAAAGAAGTGCCATCAACATATAATGATTATTGTTTCCTTAATGTTATAGAATCTTTATGTAGAATAACAAATCCAAAAGGTGGAACACCTTTAACTTGCATAGGAGCTATTTTAACGGGACATGATAATCAATTGAAATCTGATTTTATTTTCAAAGATACTTTCTATCATGGAAAGCATACTGTTATAGGAACATATGATAATGGAATGAAAGTTATTTATACAAATAAGACTTTGCTTGAACTGATATAATTAAGAGTGTATACTTTAAAATAAATAAGTCGAAGTTCAGTCGAGATTTTATTGAAAATTGGCTCGTTTGACAATTTTGTGTTGATGATTTCGCTTGACTTTGAATTATAGTTTAAATGATATAGATAAAGGGGTTGATTGAAATGAAATATATAGATGGACATATGCATTTAGAAAATGGACCATTAACTAAAGAATATGTATTACAATTTGTTGAAACAGCACATCAAAAAGGATTGGATGAAATACAAATTTTAGATCATACGCATCGTTTTATAGAATTTGAACCTATTTATGAAGGTTTAAAAGTTCATGATGTACAAAAGACATGGCTAGAAAACAAAAAAATGAAGTTTAAAGATCATATCAGTGATTTTGTGGATTTAATGAAAGACATACAAGCTATGGATTTACCAGTTAAAGTGAAATATGGATTAGAAGTTTGTTATGTTCCTCAATATGAAGATAATATAAGAGAAGTATTAAGTATGTATTCTTTTGATTTTATTGTGGGTGCTATTCATTCAATAGATGGTATTTTATATGATATGAGTTTTTCTAAAGAATTATTGTGGAATCAATATGATGTCAATCATATTTATCAAAGATATTATGATTTGGTGTTTCAATTAATTAAATCTGATTTATTTACCCAGTTAGCTCATCCAGATACGATTAAACTTTTTCAAATTTATCCTAATTATGATTTAAAGCCAACTTATCAAAAAATGGCAGAACTTTTAAAACAACATCATATGAAAGCAGAAAATAATGTTGGATGTTATTATCGTTATAATCATCCTGATTTGGGATTGTCTGATGAACTATTGCGTATTTTTAAAGACAATGACATTCCATTAATTTATGCTTCAGATGCACATAAACCTCAAGATGTAGGAAACTTTATACAAGAAGCAATGCAAAGAATGAACGAGTTTTAAATACTTGTTCTTTTTTTGTTTTATTGAAATATATTATAAAGGTGGAGGTGGAAATTGCTTTATTGTATACAATTTAATAAAAATAATGTTCCAAATTATGAAAAATTATAAAATTAATTGATAAATTTGTATAAATCATATATAATAACATCAATATTCTAAAAAGGAGGATGTCGATATGACGACAAAAAGAGTTTATAACTTTTCAGCAGGTCCATCAACATTACCTGTATCTGTATTAGAAAGTATTGCTTCTAAAATGTTGAATTATAACGATAGTGGTATGAGTGTTATGGAAATGAGTCATCGATCATCATCCTATCTTGAAATTTTTAATGAAACAAAAACCATGTTAAAGAAGGTTATGAATATACCTGATAACTATCAAATATTATTTATTCAAGGTGGGGCTACACAGCAGTTTTCTACTATTCCTTTAAATTTAATGAAAAATGGGAAAGCTGATTATATTGTGACAGGGGCTTTTTCTAAAAAATCAGCCCAAGAAGCAAAGAAATTTGGAGATGTGCATATTGTTTATGATGGAAGTGAACGCAACTTTAAACATATTCCAACACAAGATGAATTAGATTTAAGAGAAGATACATCATATGTGCATTTATGTTCAAACAATACGATTTATGGAACAGAATGGAAATATGTTCCTGATACACATGGCGTTCCAATTGTGGCAGATATGTCATCAAATATTTTATCTAAACCTATTCAGGTTAGTGATTATGGTATGATTTATGCGGGTGCACAAAAAAATATGGGAATTGCTGGATTAGGTGTTGTGATTGTCAGAGAAGATTTGATTCAAGATCATCAAGATAAAATTCCTGTTTTAATGGAATATGATACAATTGCGAAAAACGATTCTATGTACAATACACCACCAACATTCTCTATCTATGTATTAGGTGAAGTTTTAAAATGGATTGATGATTTGGGTGGCTTAGAAGTAATGCAAAAAATTAATGAAGAAAAAGCGAAACTTCTTTATGACTACCTAGATCAAAGCGATTTCTATCAGACACATAGTAATCCTGATAATCGCTCTATTATGAATGTGACATTTACTTGTCCAAATAAAGATTTAGATGCATTGTTTGTTAAAGAATCTGTCAAAGCAGGAATGACAAACTTAAAAGGTCATCGTTCAGTAGGTGGTATTCGTGCCTCTATTTATAATGCGATGGAAAAAGAAGGTGTGGAGGCATTAGTTGCCTTTATGAAAAAATTTGAAGAAGAAAATGGGTGAGATCAATGTATAAGATAAAATTAATGAATAAAATTTCTCCGGCAGGAACAGATTTGTTTCATGATCAATATCAAATAGGAGAAGACATTGAACAAGAAGATGGAATTTTAGTTCGTTCTGCCTCTTTGCATGATTATAATTTTCCAACAACATTAAAAGCGATAGCTAGAGCTGGTGCAGGGGTGAATAATATCCCTATTGATAAATGTAGTGAACAAGGAATTGTTGTTTTTAATACACCAGGAGCTAATGCCAATGCGGTTAAAGAGTTGGTTTTATGTGGACTATTTCTAGCTTCACGTCAGGTTGTAGAAGCTATTGAATGGGTGAAAACTTTAAAAGGACAAAATGATGTTGGAAAACTTGTCGAAAAAGGAAAAAGTCAATTTGTAGGACCAGAATTAGATGGTAAAAAATTAGGGATTATTGGTTTAGGAGCAATAGGTGTTCATGTTGCTAATGCGGCGATTAAATTGGGGATGGAAGTTTATGGATATGATCCATATATTTCTGTAGATGCTGCATGGGGAATGAGTAAATGGGTTAAAAATGCTCAAAATATGGATACAATTTTTAGTGAATGTGATTATATTACACTTCATGCGCCAAGTACACCTGAAACAAAAGGGATGATTAATCAAGAAAGTATTGCTAAAATGAAAGATGGTGTACGTATTTTAAACTTTGCCAGAGCAGATCTTGTCAATTCTCAAGATGTTTTGGCAGGGATTCAAAGTGGTAAAATCAAAAAATATATTACAGACTTTGCAACAGATGATATTATTGATCAAAAAGATGTTGTAGTTATGCCACATTTAGGAGCATCAACACCTGAATCTGAAGATAATTGTGCAAGTATGGCAGTAAAAGAAATGAAAGATTATTTAGAAAATGGAAATATTACAAATTCTGTCAACATGCCAGCAGTCAAAGAACCACGTACAACAAAATATCGTATTTGTTTAATCCATAAAAATGTACCAAATATGTTAGCACAATTTGCAACTTTACTTGCAAATAATCATATTAATATTGAAAACATGGTCAATAAAGCAAAAGGGGAATATGCTTATACCATGATTGATACACAAGATGTTGTAGATAAAGAAGAATTAAAGAAATTAGAAAATGTCATTCAAGTGAGAGTGATTGAATAAAGGCAAAAGTGAAAGCTTCTGCCTTTTTGTTTGATAAGGTCATTAATTTTTCGCTAAAAAAGAAATCTATGGTAAAATAAAGTCAAAGGGGATGGATATTTATGAAAAAATTAATGATTTTTATAGTGGCAATGCTTCTATGTGGATGTTCTTCACCTCAAGAAAACAAGACCAATGCCACAACAAAAAAACAACCAACAATAGAAACATTAGAAACCACAAAGACATATACAATAGATGATCAATTAGAATTTGAAATTGTCAAAACATCACTAACAGATGAGATTGCACCAACGAATAAAAATAAAACATATCAGTATTTAAAACCAATAGATGAAAATTATGTCTTTGTTGATTTGATTTTTAAAACAAAAAATTTAACAGATCAAGAATATGAACTTGATGATTTGTATCAGGGAACAATACAGTTGAATCAAGAAGAACATGATGTACAATTAGCTATTGAATCTTTATACTATACACAAATCAGTACAACGGATACCTTAAAATCACAAGAAGAAAGATATGTTCATCTTTATTGTGAAGTTATGAAAAGTGAAGAACAACAAGCACAATTAAATGTAAGGGTGATGAATCAAAAAGATTATCAATATATTTTTTCTTTAGAAGAATTTCAAGAAAATGCCCAAGTAAAATCAATTGGTGATGTGATTGAATGTCCAAGTGCTCAAGTGACATTACTAGATTATCAACAAAGTGCACGTATTGAACCATCAAAAAAAGGTTTCTTTTATAGTTATCATCCAACTGAAAATGAGAATGAAATCTTTGTAGTTTTGTCTTTAGAAATAAAAAATCAGTCATCTTCAGATATTGATCCATCAGATTATTTATATTGTGAATATCAAATAGGAGATGAAACAATTCGTTCACAAGTCATATTAGAAAGTGAAGATCATAAGTCTATCTCTCAAAGTGGAAGTATTCTTGCAGGGCAGGCACGTACTCTATATTTAGCTATGCCTATTTTAAAAACACAGGCAGATGAAAAAGGTGTTTTGACTTTATTTGTGGAAGGCAATACATTTGAAGTCGGTCAACACGGTTATCAAAACATAACTTGAGAAAATAAAATCTCAAGTTTTTTATGTTTAATCATTTATGTTATGTATTTTCTTGACAAGAAGGGAGATAAGGGTGTATTATAACAGTGTTATATATCGTTGTTATATGGAGGTGCGAAGATGCAGGAAACGTCAAGTTCAACATTGGAAAAGATTCAACAGGCAGCTCTTGATGAATTTTTGGATAAAGGGTTTAGAGGGTCTTCTTTACGCCAGATTGTTAAAAATGCTGGTGTAACGACAGGTGCTTTTTATGGATACTTTTCTAGTAAGGAAGCTTTATTTGCGTCAATTGTTGAACCACATGCGAAAGCTTTGATGTCAAGGTTTATGGATGCTCAGCTTTCTTTTGCAGGATTGCCTGAAAAAGAAAAAATAGAACATGTTGGAGTAGAATCTGGATCTTACCTTCGCTGGATGGTGGATTACATTTGCGAACATAAAGAACCGGTCAAATTGTTGATATGTGGTGCTGCCGGTACGGATTATGAAAACTTTGTCCACAATATGGTTGAAGTTGAAGTGGAAAGCACAATGCAATATGTAGAAACGTTTCGATCTTTAGGCTATGAAGGACTTGAGTTGAGTCGTTCACTTTGTCATATTATTGTCAGTGGTATGCTAGGTGGCATTTTTGAGATTGTGATTCATGATATGCCAAAAGAAGAAGCTGTGCGAGATGTCGAACAGTTACGAGAATTTTATACTGCTGGATGGTTAAAACTGTTTCTAATATAACGTAGAGAATCTGCTGAAAAATGATATATAATGGCTTTCTTGCTTTGTCATAAGTGGAAAGCCTAAAAATCTTCTTTTTTAAAGTTTTAAGTTAGCTTTGACTAACTTGATAAGGAGGGGTTGTTATGAAAGAAAAGAAGAAAAGTGATGTCGCTGTTTTGTTAGAATATGCAGGGAACCGAAAAGGTTTGACTTTCTTAGGATTAGCCTTGTCAGCTGTATCGATGCTTTTAAGTATGGTGCCTTACATTTGTATCTGGTTGGTAGCCCGTGATCTCATTGCAGTAGCACCGAATTGGACACAGGCACAAGGTATTTCCCAATATGGATGGATAGCCTTTGGTTTTGCGGTAGGTGGAATCATCTTATATTTTATGGGATTGATGTGTACGCATCTTGCTGCTTTTCGTACTGCTGCAAATATTCGTAAACAGGGTGTTGCCCATATGATGAAAGTGCCTCTTGGCTATTTTGATTCCAATGCCTCTGGGTTGATTCGTGGACGATTGGATGCAGCGTCGGCTGACACTGAACAGCTTATGGCTCATAACTTGGCTGATATTGTAGGTACAATCGTGCTTTTTGTATCAATGATAGTTATGATGTTTGTCTTTGACTGGCGCATGGGCTTGGCATGTTTGATGGCAGTGGTAATTTCGGTGATTGCGATGTTTTCAATGATGGGTGGCAAAAATGCACAAATTGTCGGGGAATATCAAGCGACTCAAGATCGCATGACAAAGGCGGGAACGGAATATGTTCGTGGTATTCCAGTCGTCAAAATCTTCCAGCAGACAGTATATTCTTTTAAGGCTTTTAAAGAGGCGATAGAAGTTTATAGCAATAAGGCTGAATATTATCAGGCGGATGTCTGTCAAGTCCCTCAAACTGTCAACTTGACTTTTACAGAAGGTGCTTTTATTTTTCTGGTACCAGTTGCCCTGTTTTTAGCACCTAGTGCTTTAGCAAACGGACAGTTTGCAGAGTTTGTCACTGATTTTGTTTTCTACGCTGTTTTTTCAGCTATCATTTCTACGGCTCTTGCGAAAATCATGTTTGCTTCTTCAGGAATGATGTTGGCGGGTACAGCATTGGATCGTATTCGTCAAGTCATAGAAGCACCAACTCTCAAGAAACCAGATCATCCACAAATGCCTCAAAATAATAAAGTGGAATTTAAGGATGTCAGTTTTACTTATAGTGGAGCCACAAAACCAGCACTTTCACATCTATCTTTTACAGCAGAATCAGGTCAGACAATAGCATTGGTCGGACCTTCTGGTGGAGGTAAAACAACAGCGGCGAGTCTGATTCCAAGATTTTGGGATGTCAGTTCAGGTGCCGTAGAAGTTGGTGGTGTGAATGTTACACAAATGGATCCCCATGTTCTTATGGATCAAGTGGCTTTTGTTTTTCAGAATAATCGTTTATTCAAAGCATCTATTTTAGAAAATGTACGTGCTGCACGTCCACAGGCATCAAGAGAACAAGTCATGGAAGCGTTAATGGCAGCTCAGTGCAAAGATATTATTGATAAACTACCCGATGGTATTGATACACAGATTGGAACTGAAGGAACTTATCTTTCTGGTGGGGAGCAACAGCGTATTGCACTAGCTAGAGCGATTTTGAAAGACGCACCTATTGTCGTACTGGATGAAGCGACAGCTTTTGCTGATCCAGAAAATGAAGCGCTCATTCAAAAAGCATTTGCTACACTTACAAAGGGACGAACTGTCATTATGATTGCCCATCGTCTTTCTACTGTTGTCGGTGCCAATAAAATTATTGTATTAGAAAAAGGAAAACTTGTTGAACAGGGTACGCATAAAGAATTGGTAAATGCAAATGGTCTGTATGCTAGAATGTGGCAAGATTACAATAAAGCTGTTCAATGGAAAATTACAAGTGATAAGGAGGCAAAGTAAATGTTTGGAGAAAAATTTAAACGCAAGTATGCTCTCACAGATCAAGGTATACAGAATATAAAAAAAGGAACATTTTGGACAGTTGTTGTTAACTTGGTCGTTATGATGGGGATGAGTATTCTCTACTTGATGATGTCTGATTTTATGGCGGTTCTTGTTGATGGAAGTTCATTATCTCATACCATGCTTATTATTACTTTACTTGTCGTATTTGTGTTCTTGTCTTTTATAACACATTTACAGCAATATAAAGCCACTTATGGACTTGTGTATAATGAAGTGAAAGCAACACGTTTGAGTCTTGCTGAACGACTTCGCAAGCTTCCACTTGGATATTTTGGTAAGCGTGATTTAGCTGATTTAACAGAAACGATTATGGGCGATGTCAATCGTATGGAACATGTCTGGTCCCATGTCTTAGGCTATCTCTATGGTGCTTATATTTCTACGGCAATTATCGCAGTTTTTTTATTTATATATGATTGGCGACTTGCTGCGGCTTGTCTATGGGGTGTTCCGGTAGCTTTTGCTTTATTGTTTGGATCAAGAAAATTGACTGTTCAAGCATCTAAAAGAACAAAAAGTTATGCCATTCGTGTTTCTGATGGTATTCAGGAAACATTAGAAAATATTAGAGAAATCCGTGCTACTAATCAAGAAGAACGATATTTAGAAGAATTATATCAGAAAATTGATGATCATGAACGCGTCATGATTCAGGGAGAACTTGGAACCGGACTTTTTGTCAATGCAGCGAGTGTTATCATGCGTCTTGGTGTCGCAACAACAATGCTTGTAGGAACTCACCTCATTTTATCTGGAAGTATTGACTTTATGCTTTTGTTCTTATTTTTGATGGTTATTACACGTATTTATGCTCCTTTCGATCAAAGTCTGGCTTTGATTGCGGAAATGTTTGTTTCACAAATATCAGCTAATCGCATGAATAAAATCTATGAAACATCTTTGGCAGGCGGTATAGAAAATTTTGAACCTCAAGGACATGATATTGTATTTGAACATGTCAGATTTGCTTATGATCAAAATGAAGTTTTACATGATATTAGCTTTACTGCCAAAGAGGGAGAAGTGACGGCGCTGGTTGGTCCATCAGGTTCAGGGAAGAGCACCTGTGCAAGATTGGCAGCCAGATTATGGGATATTTCTAAAGGTACAATTAAGGTAGGAGGTGTGGATATTTCCACAGTTGATCCAGAGATATTGTTAAGTGACTATTCAATGGTATTTCAAGATGTTGTTTTATTTGATGATACTGTTATGGAAAATATTCGTCTTGGTAAGCGAGGAGCAACAGATGAAGAAGTACTGGCAGCTGCCAAAGCGGCTAACTGTGATGAATTTGTAGATGTATTATCCCAAGGATATAATACATTTATTGGTGAAAATGGAGCGAAGCTTTCTGGTGGCGAAAGACAACGTATATCCATTGCCAGAGCTTTGTTGAAAGATGCTTCAATCATTTTATTGGATGAAGCTACTGCGAGTCTTGATGTGGAAAATGAAACAAGAGTTCAAGAGGCTTTATCAAGACTCTTGGAAAATAAAACGGTATTAGTTATTGCACATCGCATGCGTACAGTTCAATCAGCTGATAAGATTGTTGTACTGGAAAATGGACGAGTCAAGGAACAGGGGACACCGGCACAGTTATATGCTGAAAAAGGACTATATCATCATATGGTTGAATTACAAAATGAAAGTTCTCATTGGCAGCTTGACAATGAATAGGTAAAAGGTTTGACAATAGAAAATAATTTATCGTTATTCTTTCATTATACTTATAAAAAAGAAAAATAGCTACTTTTTTGCTTTGCAATATTGACAAATATAGGAAATGGGAGTATTCTAATGATGTGGTTAGTATCAACTAACTTATATTTTTAATTAAGAGTTAGCTTTTGCTAATTTAGGAAGGGATGAGTATGATGCCATTAACATTAGTAGGTATTGGAGAAGTGAATACAATTCGCAGGATTGGTGGTAGTGAAGAAACAAGACGTTTTTTAAAGAATCTTGGTTTTGTAGCTGGCAGTGAAATTACAGTTTTATCAACTATTAGTGGAAATGTGATTGTTAATATTAAAGATTCACGTGTTGCGATTAATAAAGAGATGGCACGTCATATTATGGTATAGCTGATATATGCATAGATTGAAAGGAGAGATAACAAATGAATTTAAGTGAAGCAAAAGTAGGAAGCACAGTCACTGTCACAAAGATTGATGGGGATAGTGCTTATAAACGACGCATCATGGATATGGGAATCACAAAAGGAACAGATTTATATATTAGAAAAGTAGCTCCTTTAGGTGATCCGGTTGAAATTACAGTCAGAGGTTATGAATTGTCTGTAAGAAAAATGGATGCGCAATGTGTACAAGTAAAATAGGGAGGTATGAAGATATGAATATAAAAATTGCTCTTGCAGGAAATCCTAACTGTGGGAAAACAACAATGTTCAATGCTTTAACAGGGGCAAATCAATATGTTGGAAACTGGCCTGGAGTAACCGTAGAGAAAAAAGAAGGGAAGTTAAAAGGAAAACGTAAAGATGAAAATATTATCATTACAGATTTACCTGGTATTTATTCTCTTTCACCTTATACTTTAGAAGAAGTTGTCAGTCGTGATTATATTTTAAATGAAAACCCTGATGTGATTATTGATTTGGTTGATGCAACTAATATTGAAAGAAACCTTTATTTAACAACACAATTGATTGAAACAGGTGTACCAGTTGTGATTGCGTTAAATATGGCAGATTTATTGAAAAAGAGAAATATTAAAATTGATGTTAAACGTCTATCTATGTTGTTGAATTGTCCAATTATTGAAACTTCAGCATTAAAACAAACTGGATTAGATGCTTTAATTGAGGAAGCCGTGAAAGTGGCTCGTCAAAAAGATGTATCTTTACCAAAAGATATATTCTCAACTGATTTAGAAAAAGCGATTACTGAAGTAGAAAATCAATTACCTGCATCTATAAGTGCAGATAAAAAAAGATGGTATGCGATTAAACTATTAGAAAATGATAGTCAAGTCGTTGAAAAATTACAATCAAAGATTTCTGATCAAAATGTTATTGATGAAAAGCGTCAAGCATTAGAAAAGAAACATGATGATGATATGGAAAGTATTGTGACAGATGAGCGTTATCAATTTATTCAAAAGATTATTTCCACTACTGTGAAAAAAGGTGGAGAAAAATTAACTATATCTGATAAAATTGATAAGATTGTTACAAATCGTATTTTAGGTATTCCTATTTTTATAGCTGTGATGTTTTTAGTTTATTATGTATCAGTCACAACAGTTGGAACTTGGGTGACTGATTGGACAAATGATGTCTTTGTAGTTGCGATTCAAGATGCCGTTACCGCGTTTTTAGGGAATATCGGTGCTGGTGATATTGTCACTGGTTTGGTTGTCGATGGCATTATTGGTGGATTAGGAGCAGTGCTTGGCTTTGCACCACAGATGGCTATTTTGTTCTTGTTCTTATCTATCTTAGAAGATTGTGGATATATGGTGCGTATTGCTTTTGTGATGGACAGAGTCTTTAGACATTTTGGTTTGTCTGGAAAAAGCTTTATTCCGTTATTAATTTCTTCAGGATGTGGTATTCCTGGAATCATGGCATCTAAAACAATTGAACAAGATAATGATCGTCGTTTAACAATTATGACAGCAACTTTCATTCCTTGTGGTGCCAAACTTCCAGTTATTTCACTAATGGGTGGTGTTATTGCTGGTGAAGTTGCAGGTTATGCAGAAAGTGCATTGATTGCACCTATGATGTATTTCTTAGGAATTGTTGCAGTCCTTGTTGCGGCAATTATCTTAAAGAAAACAAAACCTTTCTCAGGAAAACCTGCTCCATTTGTCATGGAATTACCTCAATATCATATTCCATCAGTGAAAACTGTTTTATTACATGTGTGGGAAAGATTAAAAGGATTCTTGATTAAAGCAGGTACAATCTTATTCTTGGCATGTGTTGTGATTTGGTTCTTAGAAGGTTATGGCTTTGCAGATGGTACATTTGGTATGGTTGAAGATAGTGGTGATAGTTTATTAGCACTTATTGCTGGATTGATTGCGCCAATCTTTGCTCCATTAGGTTTTGGAAATTGGCAGGCAGTAGCTGCTTCGCTTTCAGGATTCAGTGCTAAAGAAGCCATTGTTTCTACAATGGGAGTTCTTGCGAATGTGGCAGGTGACGTAGAAGATGCTATGAACGTTGCGCAAGGTGTTCATGCATGGTTCCCAACAACATTATCAGCTTTATCATTCTTGATTTTCAATATGTTAGATTCTCCATGTCTTGCAGCTATCGCAACAATGGCACAACAAATGCAGTCTAGAAAATGGTTCTGGTTTGCAATTATTTTCCAAAATGTCTTTGCTTATGTTGTATGCTTATGCATTTATCAAATTGGAACATTTGTTGTAACAGGTGTATTTGGTATTTGGACAGCTATTGCATTTGTCTTAGCAGCTGTGCTATTATTCTTATTGTTTAGACCTGATCCTTATAAAAATCAGAAAGTTTATGCAAGACGTTCTGTTCAGGTGAATTCATAGTATAAAAACTGGATACTAAAAGTGTCCAGTTTTACCGTATGGAAGGAGTTGAATGATATGATGGATATAATTGTTTTGGCATTGATTGCCAGTTATTGTTTATGGATTATGATTCAACATTATCGTAAAAAGAAAAATGCATCAAAAAATGGCTGTAACGGTATTTGCGCAGGATGTAGTGGATGCGGTGATATAAGTCGTTTAAAAGAAATGTATGATGCAGATAAAAGAGAGGAACATCTCAATGGGTAATTCAACAGGATCAATGTTTTATATGTTTATCATTATTATTGTTGTGTATATCATAGGCATGTTGGCTTATTTAGGTTTTCAACAGTTCAAGAAGAAATTGAATATGCGCAAAGATCAAAAATTCCAAGAAAGAAGGGATCAACATGATTGATGCGATTATCATTATTATAGTTGTAGTTTTATTGGCTTTGGCATTGAAAGGAAGCTTAAAACATTTTAAAGGTGAGAGTCCTTGTTGTGGAGGAAGTCATGAAAGTTATGACATTGAAGAAAAGAAACTTCAATCTCCAATCATTGGTAAGAAAACTTTAGAAATTGAAGGGATGCATTGTCAAAATTGTGTTCATCATGTGATGAAGGCGATTAATTCTATTGAAGGTGCAAGTGCTAAAGTTGATTTAGATACACACTTAGCTGTTGTATCATATGATCGAGAACTCAATGAACAAGAGTTATATTATGTGGTAGAAGAAGCTGGTTATCATATTCAATCTATAATGGATAAATAAAGCAGGTTGTCATAAGATAATCTGCTTTTAAAAAGTTAAAAAAATGAGAAAAAGTATTGACAAATCAACATAATATAGTATACTAGTTATAGAGTTAGTTAAAGCTAACTATTAATTATCAACTAAAGTTAGCATAAACTAACCTATATATCTAAGCGTGTAAGATATATAATAAAAACAAGGACTTGAATATATGCATAGTCGCCCTCATACTCCTATTCATCGTCATTTTAGATTATATAAGCCAGATTAAATCTAGACATACTTGTGACTATCATTGTTTCATCCTTTAACAACACATTTTGTGTATGATGAAAAGTAATCTTCGGATTGCTTTTTTCTTTAAGATATAAAGTTGCGTTTGAAACTTGTTTGTGATAATCTAGGTATAAAGGTGATGGATATGAAAAAAATGGAAGTTAGACAGACACAGATATTAGAATTGTTGACGGAAAGAAAAAAGTAGAAGTGAATGAATTTTCTGAACTTTTAAAAGTTTCACAAGTAACAATTCGTAAAGATTTAGATTTGTTGGAGAAAAAAGGTTTAATTATTAGAGAACATGGTTTTGCGACTCTTAATGGTCAGGATGATATGAATAATCGTTTGGCTTATCATTATGATGTCAAACAGAAACTTGCGAAAGCTGCTTGTCAGTTAATAGAAGATGGGGAAACGATTATGATTGAATCAGGTTCTTGTTGTGCATTATTGGCACAAGAAATCGCTATGACAAAAAAAGATGTCACAATTATTACCAATTCAGCCTTTATCTCTGAGTTTATTCGTCAATATTCACAGGTACGTATTATTTTACTTGGTGGTGAATATCAAAAAGAAGCACAGGTTTGTGTTGGACCGATGACACGCAAATGTGTTGAAGCCTTTTTGTAGATAAGTTTTTTATTGGGGCAGATGGTTTTTCTAAGGCATCAGGATTTACTGGTAATGATTATATGCGTAGTGAAACGGTAAGAGATATGGCAAAACAGGCTTATCATGTTATTGTGATCACGGAATCATCAAAGTTTCAGCAAGTTGGCTTAGTTAATCTTTTGCCTACGCATGAAGTGTCTTATGTTGTTACGGATCAACAGATTCCTTTTGATAGTGAGGAATATTTACAAAGTCAAAATGTTATCGTGAAAAAGGTATAATATTTAACGGGTAGTTATGAAAACTCAAATAGAAATATATAGAGTTGTCATGACTATCTTTCTTTATACATAATAATATTTGATAAGAATATGATATAACTGAATTTGACTTATAAATTGTGGTATAATCAAATATGAAAATGAAAGAAAGGAGCAGGTTGTATGAATTTAAATGATTTACAAGTTTTTGCTTATAGTATGATAGAAAATAACAGAGTTGAATGTGAGTTAGACGAGCAAAAATGGCTTTACAGGAAAATGGTAATGATGCTCCAGTATTTTTACCTGATAATGAAACCGATGATTATACACAAGTTATTATGTATATTAATAAAGAATATAAAGAATACGAAGATCAAGATAATAAACCAATACAAGAAGTTATTAAACTACCTAAAAATCAACAAATTGTTTATAATACAATTTTAAATAATCCTGGATTAAGAATACCTGCATTAAGTCAGTTATGTGGATTAAAAGAAACAAGTATTGATAATGCTATAAGAAAACTAAAGAAACAGAGTTTGGTTGAATATATAGGCAATAAAAAAGGTGGTGGATATTTTGTATTGTAAAAAGTACGGATTAAAATAGTGACTAAAATAAATGATTTTCATCAATAACACTATTTTAATGTTGTTGATGAAATAATTCAGTAGTTGATGAAATAAATCTCTATTTGTGTATTTATAAATTACAATAAATAAGGTGTTATTGAAAAAGATTATTCAAAACAGAAAATTTATAAAATGAAGGATGAAATAAAAATGGATATTTGTATTGTTGATGATGATTTTGAGTTTTGTCAAAAATTAAAAAAAGATTTAATTATCTATTTAAGTGAAAAAACTGATTATTTAAATTTTGAAATACAATCCTCTCATTTCAATGAAATGAATTTTCAAAAAAAGTATCACCTTATTTTCATAGATATTGATTTGCTGCAAGATAATGGAATAGATATTGCTCAAAAAATGCTACAAAACAATCCAACATCCTATCTTGTATTTATTTCTTCACATTCTTCGCTTGTTTTTGATACATTGATCACGCAACCTTTTTTCTTTATTAGAAAGAGTATTTATAAAAAAGATTTTCAATCTTTTATAAATTTATTGATGGAGAAATTAAAAAATCATCAGCTTTTACATTTGAATTATAAATATACACAAGCTGTTGTTCCAATATCATCAATCATATATATAGAAATAGAAGTTCATAAATTATCTATTCATACATACAATGGTATTTATTATGATAATCGATCTTTAAAAGCAATACAGAAAATATTGAATCATGAATTTGTACAAGTACATAAATCTTTTCTTGTCCATTTAAGTGAAGTCAAAGCAATAAAAAGTCAGGAAGTTATTATGAAAAATGAAAAAGTTCTTTCTATTGGAAGAAGTTATAAAGAACAATTTAAAGAAAGATATAAGACATTTTTACGATTATGATATTTTCACTAACTATATCTTTGATTGAAAGTATTCTTTTTTCATGTTTTATTGCTTATTATTTTCACTATTCTTCAAAAAAGACATATATATTTTACTCTGTTTTTGCTCAAATGGTTCTTCATTATATCCATATTTATTTTCATGATTATGGTATGTGGTTTACATTGGGGACTATTTTAGTCATGTTGTTATCAGTTTTCATGAAAACGAAGAAAATGACATTTTTAGATTTTTATATAGTTGTGGTGTATGAATCATTTGTGATAGTATTAGGTATTTTCTCAGTGATTATCACAAATATATTTATGCACTTTGATATTCATATATCTTATTATCTTATTGATGTTGTTCAAAGAGTTATACAGGCTCTATTTACCTTTGGCTACTTAAAAAGATGCCATTATTCAGAACAATCAACTCCAATAAAGAATTGGAAAAGTATAGTTTCCATTCAAATGTTATTATTATTGAGTGTAGGAATAGAATGGATGAATTTACAGACATCACTTTTTTCAAAGTTTATGGTCTTGATAGATTTTATTCTAGTTATTAGTATTTTGACTATTTTTGTTCATACTGTTTATTATTACAACTACGTTAATCAAAAACTTTTAGAAGAAAAGAAAAAAGAACAATTAGCGTTATTTCAGCAACAAAAATTAAGTACATTTCGTTATTTAAAAGATGAAATTGAAAGAACGGAACATAGATTGTTATATCATTTGAATATTATTGAAAATGCTATTGTCAATCATGATGACACAAAAGCACTTAAAATATTAAAACAATATAAGGAACGAATTTTAAAAATGACAATAAGAATACATACACAAAATCCAATATTTGATAATGTCATGAGTTCTAAATTGAGTGATATGCAAAAATCAGGTATTGACATCAAATTGATGATTACAATAGAACAACATGTTTTTTATGATGATTTATCATTTTTAAATACTTTAACAACAATCTTAGATAGTTTTTATCACTATCAATCACTAAGTATTAGTATTGTTCAAATCAATCAGTTTGTTAAAGTTACAATTGATGATTTAGAACAACCTTTATCTCAAAAACATATTAAGCAATTTCAACACTTAGATTATTCTTTAACAGGAAATGGAATCTGTTTTCTTTTTGATATGGGAGAAGATATATAAAAATAAAGCACAAAACTTATTTGGGTTAAGTGCTTTTTTGTATGCCGGGCATGGCATATATCTAGGTGGTGAAAGTCCACTGTGGGGGCGATGTCGCAACTGCCAACCACTAGCCAATATCAAGGGTGTCTATCGTGAGATGGAATCTGAAAGAAGATGGAGGCAAAGTCCTGGTCCGAGGAACACGAATCACATCAGGCATATAATAGGGACGAGTGTGCAAAACAACACGAAGTCATAAGAGGTTGCGGAATAGGACTATTATATGTAAATGTGGCGGATATATGGGAGGAAAGAGATATGACCTTATCCCGGGAGGTCTCACTAGCGATACAGCAGTAACAACGAATAGTGAGAAGTCAGCAGAAGTCGTAGTAGTAAGGAAGTGACTGTAATGGTCATGGAGCGAAGGACTGAATAAATCTATCAGTTATTGAATTTTGAATTGATTTCATTATACGAAACCGTGGAGATAGACGAGTACACTAGAAGACCCGAAAGAAGAATGTAGGGAAGGTGAGTATAATGGATAGCGAAAGAAATGGAGGTAACGAAAATATGAAAACTGATAACACATTGCTTGAGGAAATGCTTAGTGATACTAATCTAGAACTAGCATTTACACAAGTCAAACGAAACAAAGGTGCAAGTGGAGTAGATGGAATGGAAGTAGCTGAACTTAAAGACTATTTAGATAAACATCTAGAAGAAATTAAGGACAGTATACGAAACAAGACATATAAGCCACAACCTGTGAGAAGAGTAGAAATACCCAAACCCGATGGCGGAATACGAAATCTAGGAGTGCCAACAGTACTTGATAGATTTGTCCAACAAGCCATAGCCCAAGTGTTAATACCTATCTATGAACCAATATTCAGTGACAATAGTTTTGGATTTAGACCAAATAGATGTTGCGAAATGGCAATCATCAAAGCATTGGAATATATGAATGAAGGCTATCAGTGGATAGTAGATATAGACCTAGAAAAGTTCTTTGATACAGTTAATCATGATAAACTTATTTCACTTGTCATGAAAGATGTAAAGAGTGGAGAAATAGTATCCCTAATTAGGAAGTTTCTAGTAAGCGGGATTATGATTGATAATGAATATAAAGAGTCAGTCGTAGGAACACCACAAGGTGGAAATCTAAGTCCGCTACTCAGTAACATAGTTCTCAATGAACTAGATAAGGAAATGGAAGCACGAGGACTAAGATTCACACGATATGCAGATGATTGTATTATATTAGTGGGTAGCAGTAAAGCCGCCGATAGAGTAATGGAAAACATTAGTAAATTCATAGAAAAGAAACTAGGACTTAAAGTAAATATGACTAAAAGTAAAGTTTCCAAACCTAATGATATTAAATATCTAGGATTTGGATTCTATTATGACTCTTTTTCATCTATGTGGAAAGCAAAACCACATGAGAAATCTATCGCAACACTGCAAACAAAACTAAGGAAACTAACAAATAGAAGTTGGTCAGTATCGTGGGAATATAGAATACTTAAGATAAGACAACTTGTAAATGGGTGGATTAACTATTACCGTATTGGAAATTTTATAAAAGTCTGTAGAAAACTAGATGCACAAATAAGATTTAGGATACGTATGTACTTATGGAAGAAATGGAAAACCATAGGAAATAGAGAAAAGCAACTAAGAAAGTTAGGGGCATTACCATGGCAAGCTAAAACTTGGGCAAACAGTCGAAAATCATATGCAAGATGTGCAAGTACATTTCTTCAAACAAGAATAACTAATGATTTATTATATAGAAAAGGACTACCATCAATGGTAGCCCAATATCAGTTAAAACATATTTCAGTATAGATTTAAACCGCCGTATGCCGAACGGCACGTACGGTGGTGTGAGAGGTCGAAAATAAATATAAAATTATTTATTTTCTCCTACTCGATTGTTGTTGATGAAAAAAAGATGTCTTATATGAAATAAAAAAGTTTATTAGTAGGAAAGATATATAATCATTAATAGAGGAGGAAAGATATTATGAAAAAACTTTTAAAAGCAAGTTTACTATCGTTTGTATTATTGTTGACAGGAATTGTTAGTGTAGGAGCTATTTCTTGGTCAGGTGAAGAAGTTTTTATAATTCCATCTTGGGGTGCATGGAGTGCAGCAACTAAGACGACTAAAACCAAAAATACATCATGTAGTTATGGTTATATGGAAGCTATAAGAGATGATACTGGATTAAGTAAATATGGAGATTTTGTGAAAGCAAGTGCTACTACAACAAGAGTTACTAAAGATTATTATAAAATTCATGTCAACAATTTAACGAAAATGCATTATACAAGTAGTAATGCATCGTCAAAGAGTTTAAACATCAAAGCTAGAGCATCTGGAGAAAATTTTGAACCATCTGCCGGAACAGCTATTACAGCAAAATTTTCCGCTGTTAATTAATGTAGTAAAGACTGGATAAAATACAATTCAGTCTTTTTAAGGAGGAAAAATATAATGTATCCATTAAGGAAAATCTTTAAAAAGAGTGTTATTTTCAGTATTCCTATCCTTTTTGGTGTTTATTATACATTATTTGTACTACTACAAGGTGTAGAAGAAACATCTTTTAATGAAGCTTATTTAAAGTTATGGGAAAGAGGATTAAGTGGTATATTTTTAGTCATATTTATGTTAGCGATACTTGAAGTTGTACTATTAGATGAATATATGTTGTGGTATGAGGGAAGTTTCAAAAATATTGTAATACGTATAGGTTATAAGCGTTTTATTTTTCAAAGGATGATTAAGACATTTATAAAAGTATTTTTATATACTTTAGCAACTCACTTACTATTAGTACTATCCTTAAATATTTTCCATGACTTTACATTTCAAGACGACATCACAACTTTACAACATCTTTATTTTTCTAAGCATATTTTTATCAATCTTTTGACTTTTATTTTACTTTCAAGTATTGGGACAGGTTTTTTGTATATGTGTTTTTATCCATGTATGCTATTGATTAAAAATAAATATATGATGAGGACTTTACCCATTATTATCTTGTTTATATCCATCTTTGCTTCTACTATATATTCACCTATTATTTATCAATTTTTTGAATATTCACTTTTAATTAGTACACTGGTTCTATCACCATTACCTACAAGTTTAATTGAACCAGGAGGGAGCTGGTATCAATATGCAGGGGTTGAATTCTTTGGTGGAATTGTTTTTTATACTTTACTGATGATTGTTGTGTTATGGATACTTAGAAAAAGAGGGATTCTTTATGATTGGTAAATATTTTATAAAATCATTCTTTCATAAAACAAATTTTATTCTTTTTGGTATAATTAATCTCTATCTTCTTTTTCAACTTTATCGTTACAAGACACAATATGTTGATACAACAATTGTGATTTCTAATACATATTGTTTATCAATAAATCTCTATTTTCTTGTTTATATTATCTATCGTAATAAAAGGCTTTCTCAAAATTTAAATCATATACTTATCAGATTATCAAAGGATGAATTCATTCAAGAATGTATCAAATGTATTTTCATGGAAACAATCAGTTTCATTATCTTTGTTTATGTTTTCCCTTTATTGATTTTTCGTCATATTTATCATTTGTCTGTATACTTTATATATATTATTCTTTTATTTATATCCTTTTTGTTTTATCAGTTGATTGAATTGAGTGCTATTTTTTGTCCTTATAAAATCACTCATTTTATCTTGTTGATTTTGCCTTTTATAATTAATCTAAGTTTACAAATTTATTTTTTGAATACTTTATATGAAAGAATAGGAGGGTTTATATGATTGTATTTCAACATATATCAAAATCATTTCATCAAAATCTTGTTTTGAAAGATGTGTATCTTAGTATTGAAGAAGGAAGTTTAATAAGAATGAGTGGACCTAATGGATGTGGAAAGTCTACTTTATTAAAGATTGCAGTAGGGTTGATGAAAAGTGATGCTGGTGAAGTTGTTTATGAAGATAAACATCATATTGGAGCGTTAATCGAAAATCCATGTTTTATAGAAAATGAAACAGGATTGTATAATTTGAAATTTTTGTATAACTTAAAAAATCGTTATGATGATCAAAAAGTGCGAGCGTTATTAAAAAAGTTTCTGCTTGATCCAAATTTAAAGATACCTGTAAAAAAATATAGTGTGGGAATGAAACAAAAACTAGGTATTATTCAGGCAATTATGGAAGACCAAAATGTTATTTATTTAGATGAACCAACTAGAGGATTGGATGAAGAAAGTGTAAAGTTTTTTTATCAACTGATTGATGATTTACACAGACAGGGAAAAACGATTATCATCTGCTCACATGAAGAATTAAATGAACTTCATTTTGATAAGGAATTTGTATTGAAAGATGGTATTCTTAACAAGAAGATTTAAATATTTCTTTATTTATATAGGTTTAATGCTTATTTGCATATCTTTATGTTCAAATTATGAAAATTATCATCAAATCGTTTATACAATTCCTTTGTCATTTTTTCATTTTGTTTTAACGATAGCTGTATCGTTGACGGAAGTTTATTTTTTAATAGATACAATAAAAGATGATATGAAAATACAAACTATGATACTCACAAGATTAACATGGAAAGAATATGAAAAAGTTATGATTCAAAGGATAGGTTTAACGATAATGATACTTTATTTATCACAAATCATCATTCCATTTCTTTTCTATGGTTTTTGTGATATGAAAATCATTACATTTTTTTCTATTGTTTTAAGTGTTGTTTCCATCAGTGCATTTTTAATGGATATGTATTTTTTAAATCATTATGCAATTCTTATCATTTTTATCATACAAATATTTATGAAATTTTTGTTTTCATAATAAAAAGGAGCTAAGCTCCTAGATAAAACAATCCAATCCTTCATCAATAAAGATTTGTTGATAGTTTTTTAAGTCCTCATTATGGAGGGCTTTTTGATTTTTATAGAGATATTCTTTATTCAACATTTCATATTTCTTTTCACCGAATTGGTGGAAAGGTAAAAGTTGTACACGTTTTAAACCGATTTGTGCTAATAACTTTGCAAGTCCTCTAGCGTCGTCCAATGAATAATTAAACTCAGGGATTACAGGAATACGAGGTAAGATGTCGATTCCTTGTTGAAATGCCCAAGTGAGATTTTTAATAATCAGTTCATTATGGACACCGGTTTTTAAGAAATGTTGTTGACTGTCATAGTGTTTGACATCAAACAACAATAAATCAAATAAAGGTGCTAAATGTTGGAAAGTATCTTCTGGGATATAACCAGTTGTTTCAATCGCAACGTGAATATTTTCTTTTTTAAAGCATGAACTAAAGCCTCCACAAATTGGGGCTGACCCATTCCTTCACCACCAGAAATAGTTACACCACCCTGAGATTCTTCATAAAATGGTAAATCTTGTTTACAAATACGTACAATTTCTTCTACTTCTTGATATTCTCCTTCATAAGATAAAGATTGTGATGGGCATTGTTGGACACATTGTAGACAACTAGTACATTTCTTAAAATCAACATGAATATGTCCATCTTGATCAGTGATTGCTTGTTGAGGGCAAGTCTGAACACAATGAAGACAATGCACACATGTTTGATGATTACATAAAATCTGAATATTTTCATTTTGTGATTCAGGATTTGAACACCATTGACATCTTAAAGGACAACCTTTTAAAAAGACGGTTGTACGAATTCCTGGACCATCATGAATACTAAATTTTTGAATATTAAAGATGATGCCTTTTGCCATAATCATTCTCCTTTTGATTCTATGTTATCATAAATGTTTCTATTAGTAAATAAAAACTTATGAATGAAAGAAAATATATTTTTATTTAAATAAATATTGACTTCGATGTATTATATGATAAGATATAGTTGAAAATGAAACACATAAAACTTTCAAATGAAATAAAAAGGAGAAGAAAAATGAAGAATGTTGAACATTTTGGTGATTTAACACCACGTATGAATCATTTTAGAGAAGTTGTATTGGACAAAAAGCCTTATATTGATGCCCAGCGTGCATTGCTTGTGACAGAAGCCTATGAAAAATATAAAAATCAGACACCTGTTATGAAACGTGCTTATATGTTAAAGAATATCTTAGAAAAGATGTCTATTTATATTGAAGATGAAACATTGATTGTTGGAAATCAGGCTTCATCAAATAAAGATGCACCTATCTTCCCTGAATATACAATGAAATTTGTCATGGAAGAATTAGATACTTTTGAAAAACGTGATGGTGATGTTTTCTATATTACAGAAGAAACAAAAGAAGCCTTAAGAAAGATTGCTCCATTTTGGGAAAACAATAACTTAAGAGCTAAAGGTGAAGCTTTACTTCCTGAAGAAGTTAGTGTTTTTATGGAAACAGGATTTTTGGAATGGAAGGAAAGTTAAATTCAGGAGATGCGCATTTAGCTGTTGAATATCAAAAAGTATTGGAAATTGGATTAAAAGGTTATGAAGAAAGAGTTATAGATATTAAAGATCATTTGGATTTATGTGTACCTGAAAATATTGATAAATATCAATTTTATAATGCCGTGTTGATTGTCATTGAAGCAGTCAAAACATTTGCCAAACGTTTTAGTGATTTGGCTAAAGAAAAAGCTGAAAACGAAACTGGAAAAAGAAAAGAAGAATTATTAGAAATCAGTCGTATTTGTGAAAAAGTGCCTTATCAGCCAGCGACAACTTTCCATGAAGCCATTCAATCGGTATGGTTTATTCAATTGATTTTACAAATTGAATCTAATGGACATTCATTATCATATGGTCGTTTTGATCAATATATGTATCCTTATTTAAAACATGATTTAGATCATGGTTTGATAAATGAAGATGAAGCTGTTGAATTACTAACAAACTTATGGATTAAAACACTAACAATTAATAAAGTTCGTAGTCAGGCACATACATTCTCTAGTGCTGGAAGTCCAATGTATCAAAATGTAACCATTGGAGGACAAACAACAGATAAACAAGATGCAGTCAATCCATTATCATTCCTTGTTTTAAAATCAGTAGCTCAAACAAGATTGCCACAACCAAACTTAACAGTACGTTATCATGCACATATCAATCAGGAATTTTTTGATGAAGCCATTGAAGTTATGAAACTAGGAACAGGTATGCCAGCCTTTAATAATGATGAAGTCATTATTCCATCATTTATTGAAAAAGGCGTGAAAGAGGAAGATGCTTATAACTATTCAGCAATTGGTTGTGTAGAAACAGCTGTACCTGGAAAATGGGGTTATCGTTGTACAGGTATGAGTTATATGAATTTCCCAAGAATTTTATTAATTGCGATGAATAATGGTGTGGATATGACATCAGGAAAACGTTTTGTCAAAGAATGTGGATATTTTACAGACATGGAAACATATGATGATTTAATGAAGGCTTGGGATCAGGTTGTAAGAGAATTAACACGTATGAGTGTAATTGTTGAAAATGCCATTGACTTGGCTTCTGAAAGAGATGTTCCTGACGTCTTATGTTCAACATTGACAGAAGATTGTATTGGACGAGGAAAGACAATTAAAGAAGGTGGAGCTGTTTATGACTTTATTTCAGGACTTCAAGTTGGTATTGCCAATATGGCAGATAGCTTATCAGCAATCAAAAAATTAGTTTATGAGGAAAAGAAAATCTCAAGACAAGAATTATGGGATGCCCTTGTGAGTGACTTTGCAGGTGAAGAAGGTCAAAGAATTCAAAGAATGTTAATGAATGATGCACCTAAATATGGAAATGATAATGATGATGTCGATCAATTGGTTGTTGATGCATATGCATCTTATATTGATGAAATGAAAAAATATCCAAATACAAGATATGGACGTGGACCAATTGGTGGTATTCGTTATGCTGGAACATCTTCTGTTTCTGCCAATGTGGGACAAGGTTTTGGAACGATGGCAACACCTGATGGAAGAAAAGCACGTACACCTTTAGCAGAAGGTTGTTCACCAGCTCATAGCTGTGATAAGAGTGGACCAACAGCAGTTTTTAAATCTGTTTCTAAATTACCAACACATGAAATTACAGGTGGAGTCTTATTAAATCAAAAGGTGACACCACAGATGTTATCAAGTGAAGAAAATAAACAAAAACTAGAAATGATGATGAAAACATTCTTTAATAGATTAGAAGGATACCATGTGCAATATAATGTTGTATCAAGAGATACATTGATTGATGCTCAAAAACATCCAGAAAAACACAAGGATTTAATTGTGAGAGTTGCAGGATATTCAGCATTCTTTAATGTTTTATCGAAAGCAACACAGGATGATATTATTGAAAGAACAGAACAGACATTGTAGGAGGGAATAAAAATGGAATTTATTATAGATACAGTTAATTTAGATGAAATTAAAGAAGCAGTGGAATATATGCCAATTGTTGGAGTGACAAGCAATCCATCAATTGTTAAGAAAACAAGTCCTCAAAACTTCTTTGAACATATGCGTGAAATCAGAGAGATTATTGGCAAAGAAAGAAGTTTGCATGTTCAGGTTATTTCTAAAGACTGTGATACAATCGTAAAAGAAGCACATAGAATACTCGAAGAAATTGATGATCAAGTCTATATCAAAGTGCCAGTATCTTATGAAGGAATCAAAGCCATTAAAATCTTGAAAGCTGAAGGTGTCAATGTCACAGCCACAGCTGTCTATGATTTAATGCAGGGATATATGGCACTAGCTGCTAGAGCAGACTATATTGCCCCATATGTCAATCGTATTGGAAACTTGGGAGCCGATCCAATGGAACTCATCAATGAACTATCAAATCGTATTGTGATGGATGGATATGATACAAAGATAGTGGCAGCCTCATTCAAAGGAGTGCAACAGGTAAGAGATGCTTTCAACTATGGCGCACAGTCCATCACAGCACCAGTAGAAGTGTTGAAACAAATTTTTAAGAATCCAAACATAGAAAAAGCAGTGGATGATTTCAATGCAGACTGGTATGCAATGTATGGAGAAGGAACAGGAATATGTGATTTGTAAGAGGTACATATGTATCTCTTTTTTGTACATACATAAGCACATAGATTTACTTTCGTGGCAGGATGTTTTACAATAAAAACAAGGAGGATTTTACATTATGAAAGTCGTTATTATTGGAGGAGTGGCAGCAGGTGCTTCAACGGCTGCACGCTTAAGAAGATTGGATAAGGATATTGAAATTGTCATTTTTGAAAAGGAACAATATATATCCTATGCCAATTGTGGATTGCCTTATTATGTATCAGGAGAAATAGAAAGCAAAGGTCAGTTGTTGTTGATGACACCACAATTATTTAACGAACGTTTTCAAATAGATGTAAGAATTATGTGTGAAGTGATCGACATTCAGACTGAACATAAATGTGTTATGGTTCAAGATCATCAACATCATACAAGCTATCAAGAAAGTTATGATTGCTTAGTCATTGCGACGGGTTCATCACCCATTGTTTTACCAGTTGATGGACATCAACATTCTGCTATTCAACAATTATGGACATTTGATGATTTTGATAGAATTAAGCAAAAAGTATTGAAAGAAGATATTCAAAATGTTTGTATTGTTGGTGGGGGTTTTGTTGGTATTGAAACAGCTGAAAACTTACGTCAATTAGATGTCCATGTGGATATTGTGGAAAGAAGTCCACAAATATTAAATAATTTAGATTTTGAAATGGTTCAGCCGATACATAAACATTTACATCAACATCAAGTACAACTTTATTTAAAGACTGAATTAATTGGTTTTGAAGATGTTGAAGGACAAATTAAAGTGAATACAGATCGTTTTGAAAAAGTCTATGATATGGTCATTTTATCAGTCGGTGTTAAACCTCAAAGTGAGCTTGCAAAAAAAGCAGGTATTGCATGCAATTCTCGAGGTGGCATTATTGTTGATCAATATTTACAGACATCAATACCTGATATTTATGCTGTGGGAGATGTAATTGAAGTTGAACATTTCATTAATCATCAAAAAACAATGATTCCTTTAGCAGGACCAGCGAATAAACAGGGGCGTATTTTAGCAAACAATCTTGCTGGTGAACATCAATCTTATTTAGGATCGCTAGGTAGCAGTATTATTAAAGTCTTTGACATGGCAGCGGCAAGTACAGGTTTTAATGAAAAACAGTTACAGGCACAAGGATTGCAAAGACATCAAGATTATGAAGTTGTGATTATTCAACAAAAATCACATGCTGGTTACTATCCAAATGCTATGCCATTGACTTTAAAAGCTATCTATGATCATCAACTTCATATATTAGGTGCGCAGGTGATAGGCTATGAAGGTGTTGATAAACGCATTGATGTGATTTCAACAGTTATCCAGTTACATGGAAAAATTACTGATCTTAAGGATTTACATATTGCTTATGCACCACCTTTTGCCTCGGCGAAAGATGCGATTAATATGCTTGGTTATGTGGCTGAAAATATTGAAAATGGGATGGTGTGCTTGATGTTACCAGACGAATATCAGATTCAAAAAGAACAGGTCATCACTTTAGATGTTAGAGAAGATGAAGAAAGAGAGCATATGTGGATTGAAGGTTCTTCTCATATTCCATATGGACAATTAGTTCAACGTTATCAAGAATTAGATAAAGATAAGACAATAGTAATTTATTGTGCAGTAGGTGTAAGAGCCTATAATTGTGCCAGAATTTTAATGCAAAGAGGTTACAAAAAAGTCTATGTATTAAGTGGTGGGTTAAGCTTTTATTTAGATTATTGTTTTGAATCATTGTAGTTTTTACGTAATCTTAACAAATTTTATACATAAATATGATTTTTCTAGTATCCTAAAAGATATACACTATGTGTGTCAATAAAGACGAATGATAAAAAAGGAAGGATATTAAAATATGAAAAAAATCTCAGCTTTATTATTAGCGTGTGTATTAAGTTTTAGTTTAGTAGGATGTGGAAATAATGGTGGTGGAGATAATTCTTCTGCTGCAAATGGAAGTGAAGTAAGCGGAAAAGTTTCATTAAATGGTTCTACATCAATGGAAAAACTTGTTAATGGATTAAAGGAAGGCATTGTAGAAACTTATCCAAGTTTACAATTAGAGCCACAATTTACAGGTTCTAGTGCAGGAATTGAAGCTGTTTTAAATGGAACGGCAGACATTGGAGATGTTTCAAGAGCATTAACTGATGAAGAAAAAGGTAAAGGTTTAGTAGAAAACGTTGTGGCTTTAGATGGTATTGCGATTGTTACTGATTCAGCTAATACTGCAACAAATTTAACAACACAACAATTAAAAGATATTTACACTGGTAAAATTAAAAACTGGAGTGAAGTTGGTGGAGCAGATCAAGAAATCGTTGTTATTGGACGTGAAAGTGGTTCAGGGACAAGAGATGCATTTGAAGAAATTTTAGATATTGCTGATCAATGTGACTTAGCACAAACATTAAATGAAACAGGAGCAGTTGCAGCAGCAGTTCAATCTACACCAGGATCTATTGGTTATATTTCATTGGATGCATTAAGTGATAGTGTTAAAGCTTTACAGTTAGATGGAGTGACTCCAAGTGAAGCAACAATTAAAGATCAGACTTATACATTACAAAGACCATTTGTTATGGCAACAAAAGGTGAAGTCAGTGAACAATCTGAACAAGTTCAAGCAGTATTTGAATTTATTGATAGTGACGCTGGACAAAAAGTTATTTCTTCAGTTGGTCTAGTAAGTGCAAAATAGTGAAACATTAAAGATTATGATAAAGTTTTAAGAAGTGAATCAGGTATTGGTTCACTTTTTTCATAAATCAAAAAAATTTTATATGCATTAATAAGGAATTGGTGATACCTATGCTAAATATATAGGATGCTGATATATTATTTTAATCCAAGATACGAAAGAATCAAACATGATAGGTATAGAAGTACCTCTTTTTTGTATAAAATGTTTTTTCCTAGTTATAATTTTTGTAAAGAATAGGTAAAGAGAAAAAACTCGATTTTTAAATGAGTTTTTCATATTTAACGTAATCTTAACATTCTTTATACAAAAACTTGCTATTTCTTTTCATAGAAAAGATATAAACTAGCATTGTTTTGAAAGCAAAAAAGTAGAAGAAGGGGCTAAGTATGGAAAAAAGATGGCATCTATTATTGCAAATAGAAAAACAAAATCAATAGTAGAAAAAACAGCAGCAATTATTTTTATTTGTTGTGCTGTTGTATCTATTGTTGCGGTTGTAGGAATCACCGCTTATATGTTTGTTTCTGGAACTCCAGCTATTTTTAAAGTGGGACTCACAGAAATTTTATTTAGTAATGTTTGGGCACCAACAGCATCCGATCCACAATATGGGATTCTTAACATTATCTTAACATCTATTGTTGGTGTGTTCTTTGCGATTTTGATTGGAGTACCAATAGGTATTTTAACAGCAGTGAATTTGGCTGAAATTGCCAATCCTAAAGTACGTAGTATTATTAAATCAGCAGTTGAATTGTTAGCAGGTATTCCATCAGTGGTTTATGGATTGTTAGGAATACTGATTATTAATCCATTGATGTATCAATTAGAATTAGCAATTTATTCTGGGTCAAAGACACATCAATTTACAGGCGGGGCCAATTTGATTTCAGCAATCTTGGTATTAGCGATTATGATATTACCGACTTTAATTAATATTACAGAAACATCATTAAAAACAGTGCCTGATGATTATCGTAAAAGTTCATTGGCACTAGGTGCGAGTCAGATGCAGACAATTTTTAAAGTCGTTTTACCGGCTGCTAAAAATGGAATTATGTCAGCAATTGTTTTAGGCGTTGGACGTGCAATTGGAGAAGCGATGGCAATCTTATTAGTAGCAGGAAACTCAGTAAATTTACCATTACCTTTTAATTCAGTTCGTTTTTTAACAACGGGAATTGTTTCGGAAATGGGTTATGCATCTGGGACACATAGAGAAGTCCTGTTTACAATCGGCTTAGTATTATTTATCTTTATCTTAATTATTAATTTGATTTTAACATTGATTTTAAAACGAGGTGGAGAAGATGGAAAATAGTATTTTTAATCAAAAAAGTAGAGTAAGTGACAAAATCTTAAATTTTCTTATTCAATTATCCACGTTTATTTCTGTTGGTTTATTAGTTATTATTATTGGATATATATTGATTAAAGGTATTCCAAGTTTTAATTTTGGATACTTAGTCAATACAACAAGTGTTTTAAAAGATACAGTTGGTATTTTACCTAATATTATCAATACTGTTTATATGATTGTTGTGACGTTGATTATTGCTGGGCCAATTAGTATTGGTGGAGCAATCTATTTAAATGAATATGCGAAAAATAAAAAATTCGTAGAAATCATTTCCTTTACAACAGAAGTTTTAGCAGGAATTCCTTCCATTATTTATGGGTTATTTGGGATGTTATTCTTTGGAACATTATTAAAGTTAGGTTATTCCATTTTAACAGGTGCTTTAACTTTAGCAATTATGATTTTACCAATTATTTCACGAAATACACAAGTTGCCCTGCAGGCTGTACCAAAAAGTTATCGTGAAGCGGCATTGGGAATTGGTGCAACAAAATGGTATATGATTCGTACCGTTTTATTACCAAGTGCCATTCCAGGTATTTTAACAGGAATTATTTTAGCGATGGGAAGAATTGTTGCTGAATCAGCGGCGTTGCTATTTACGGCAGGAAGTTTATCTACCTTACCAGTAGGACTCTTTGACCATTTGTTTTCAAGTGGAGGAACACTGACTATTCAATTGTATCTTGAAATGGCTAAAGCAAATTATGAAGTAGCTTTTGTTATTGCATTGATTTTAGTTATTGTTGTTTTGGTATTAAATTTCTTAGCAAAATGGATTTCTAAAAGATTTGATGTTAATAAAGTAGATTAAGGATGGGTAAAAAGATGAGTGTAAAAATTAGTTCAAAAAACTTAAATCTTCATTATGGAGAAAAACATGCTTTAAAAAATGTGAATTTAGATATTGAAGAAAATAAAATTACAGCGTTTATAGGTCCTTCTGGATGTGGGAAATCAACATTCTTAAAGACTTTAAATAGAATGAATGATTATGTGAATAATGTTAAAATAGATGGAGAGATTACACTAGATGGTGAAAACATTTATGATTCACGTGTTGATACAACAGTTTTACGTAAAAAAGTAGGGATGGTATTTCAACAACCCAATCCATTTCCAATGAGTATTTATGATAATGTGGCATATGGACCTAGAATACATGGGATTAAAAATAAAAAGAAATTAGATGAAATTGTTAAAAAAGTTTAAAAGCTGCAGCTTTATATGATGAAGTGGCTGATCGTTTACACACTTCAGCATTAGGTTTATCAGGAGGACAACAACAACGTCTATGTATTGCCAGATGTCTAGCTGTGGAACCAGAAGTCATTTTATTAGATGAGCCAACGAGTGCATTAGATCCTATTTCAACATTAAAAATAGAAGAACTATTATTAGAATTGAAAGATAAATATACAATTGCGATTGTGACACATAATATGCAACAAGCTTCACGTATTGCAGATTATACAGCTTTCTTCTTGGTTGGTGAAATGGTAGAATATGGGAAAACGCAAGATATTTTCTCAATGCCTAAAGATAAACGTACAGAAGATTACATTACTGGTCGTTTTGGTTAAGAGTTGAGTTTTTGTGTAAAAACAAATATAATGGAGGTATAGTAAAATGATGAGAAAATTATTTGATCAGGAATTAGAAAAATTAAATGTTGATTTAACAAAAATGGGACATCTTGTTGAATTGGCTATTGAAAATATGATTGATGCTTTTAAACATCAAGATAAAGCTTTGGCTAAAGAAATCATTACAAACGATCGTTTGATTAATGATATGGAAAGAACTGTAGAATCGAGAGCATTCAATCTTATTTTACGTCAACAACCGATTGCGACTGATTTAAGAAATGTCACAACAGCTTTAAAGATTGTGACTGATTTGGAAAGAATTGGTGATCAGGCTGCTGATATTGCTGAAATTCTTATGAATTTTGAAGGAAAACATGCTTATCGTACAGTGGAACATATACCAACAATGGCTAAAAAAGCAAAAATGATGGTGCATGAAGCGATTGATTCATTTATAAAAAAAGATTTATCGACAGCTCGTTTGGTAAAAAGTATGGATGATGAAATTGATACTTTATTTGAAGAAGTGAAACAAGAAGTTGCTGAAATCATTAAAGAAAACGGTGAAAAGATTGATTATTGTATCGACTTTTTGATGATTGCGAAGTATTTAGAAAGAGTAGGGGATCATGCTGTTAATATCTGTGAATGGTTAGAGTTTAATCAAACAGGTTCAGTTAATGATCAAAGATTGATTTAGGAGGAATATAACAATGAACGAACGTATCTTTGTCATCGAAGATGATGAAAATATTCAAGAGATAGTGAAACTCTCTCTTGAATCTAATGGATATCAGGTTACTTTATTTGATAACGCAATTGATGCGATTATAGAATTCAAAAGAGATGCACCTGATTTAGCTATCTTTGATGTGATGCTACCTCAAATGGATGGCATTTCTGCAGTTAAAAAAATTAGAGAAACAAACACTGAAACACCTATTTTAATTTTAAGTGCTAAAGATAGTGAAATTGATAAAATTCATGGTTTAGATAGTGGTAGTGATGATTATATGACAAAACCATTTGGGGTTTTAGAGTTATGCGCTCGCGTTCGTACATTGTTAAGAAGAGTTCATCCAAAATCAAAAGTCTTAAAAACGCCATCTTTATCAATTGATAAATCAACACATATTGTTAAACACCATCAAGAAGTGATGGATTTAACACACAAGGAATATCAATTGTTGGTTTATTTAATAGAAAATAAAGATCGTGTTGTAGAAAGAGATGAATTATTAAATAATATCTGGGGATATGATTTTATTGGGGAATCAAGAGCGTTGGATGTGCATATACGTTCATTGCGTAAAAAGTTAAATGATGATGGAGAAAAGTATATTAAAACAATTCGTTCTGTTGGATATCGTTTTGTTGAAAAAGAGGAGGATAAATATGACTAAGTCTATCCTCCGTTATTTTATTGTTATTTTAATTGTTGCTTTACTTAGCAGTTGTACGATTTCTGCAATGCTTGTTTCCAATAGTATATTAGATACAACAAAACATGATATGCTTTATTCACTCAAATTAATTGATTATGCTTTAGATTATAATCAAAATTTGGATGAACAAATTGATGAACTTAATCCTCTTGCTTATAGTGATGAAACACGTATCAGCATTATTGATTTACAAGGAAATGTTATTGCCGATACTGCACGTGCTTCCATTTCTGAAAATCATTTAGATCGTGATGAAGTACAGGAAGCTATTCAAAAAGGCGAGGGTTATGCCCAAAGAAAATCAGAAACAACACATGAAGATACACTTTATGTTGCTTTATATGATCAAGGTGACCATATTGTGCGTTTGTCTATACCTTATCATGGCATAACAGATTATTTAACATCACTGATTCCAGCGTTTGCATTAAGTAGTGTGATTTCGTTTTTCATAGCTTTTGTTTTATCAAGAAAACTAGCTGTAACTATTTCTAAACCGATTATTGAAATTAGTGAAAGTTTAGATCGCATGAGCAAAGATTTTAGAGTTGATTTAAAAGATTATGACTATCAGGAATTTAATGTAATTGTAGATACAATTTATAATTTATCACATAGATTACGTAAATCTATGCGTCAAGTAAAGTTAGAAAGAATTAAAATTGATGAAATATTAAAACAGATGAATGAAGGCTTTGTTTTATTAGATGAAGATTATAAAATATTAAGTATCAATGAAAAGGCTATTTCTATTTTAGGTAATATGAAAGTTCATGATCGCATTCTTGACTATCTTTATTTTCCTGATATTATTCAGGCGTTACAAAACAATATTATGAAACAGCAAGTTGAAATTAAAATTGATCATAATATTTATGCTTGTTATATTTCGCGTGTTGATTTTGGAACAACATTATTATTTGTTGATATTACAGCATCAAAAAAAGCAGAGAAAATGCGTAGTGAATTTTTCTCTAATGTTTCACATGAATTAAAAACACCAATGACTTCAATTAGAGGATATAGTGATTTGTTGGCACAAGGTGTTGTACAAAATGATAAACAAAAACAAATGATGTTAGAAAAGATTCAAACAGAAGTGGATAGTATGTCTAGATTGATTAATGATATATTGATGCTGTCGAGATTGGAAAGTATGGATATTGAAGCAGAAATGATGCCGCTTAAAATGAGAGGTATTGTAGAAGAGGTACTTGAAAGCTATGAGGTAGAACTAGCTAAGCATGATATTTGCATGGAATATGATTTTGAAGATGTGACATATATAGGAAATCATCAACAGATTTATACTTTGTTAAATAATGTTATTGGCAATGCTATTAAGTATAATAAAGATCATGGAAAAGTATATGTGGACATAGAGGAACAAGGAGATGGCATGAAAATTGTCGTGGAAGATACAGGAATTGGTATTCCATTAGCTGATCAAAATCGTGTCTTTGAAAGATTTTATCGTGTTGATAAAGGAAGAAGTAAACAACGAGGAGGAACGGGGCTTGGTTTGGCTATTGTGAAACATATTGTCTCTCATTATAAAGGAACTATTTCTTTAAAGAGTGAATTAAATATTGGAACAACAATAGAGATTGTTTTACCTCAACAAAAGAGAACTTAGGTTCTCTTTTGTTGTATAAAAGAAAATATTGTGGGTAAACTATGACATGGTGATGAACATGAATCAGTCTTATTGGCAAAAAACAAGTTATCCTATCAAATGTGCTTCTGTTGAAAATGACAAGGAAGCAGATATTGTGATTATTGGAGCAGGGTTAGCCGGTGTATCTTTAGCTTATCAGTTAAAAGATTTAGGCTATCATGTGATTGTAGTGGAAAAAGATCAGATAGGTTATCATACAAGTGGACATACAACGGCTAAGGTAACAGCTTTACATGGAAAAATTTATCAATTATTGAATAAGTATTATAATATTCATTATGCACATCTATATTTTCGTTCTCAACAAGAAGCACTTCAAGCTATTAAGCGTATTGTTGAAAATGAGGGTATTGATTGTGATTGGCAAGAAAATGATGCTTATTTGTATACTGATGATCCCCAATATGTATCGATTATTCAAGAAATTGAAAATATATTAAAATCATTTCATGCAGATACCATCAAAGATTCACATCATTTGGCATCTATAGGATTAAAGCAACAAGCGATATTTCATCCATTGAAGTATTTATATGGGTTAGTGAAATTGTGTCAACAAAGTGGAGTTGTTTTTTATGAGAATAGTCAAGTGACAAAAGTGAAAAAAGAAAAGATGGGTTTATATTAGACGTTAATGGTCATATTGTGAAAAGCCAGTATGTGGTTCATGCATCAAGATATCCTTTTATAAAAAGGGGTATGTATTTTGCAAAATTATTTCAAACAAAAGAAAATATTGATTGTCGATATAATGATGGGGAAGAAAGCAGACTTTGTATAGATCAAACAAAAAGCTATCGTTCAGTTGAAAAACGAGGATTATATATAGATATAGAAAGTCAGGACTGGTACGCCATGGATAGTATTCCTTTAAGGGGTGTACCCTATATAAGTGAAATGAAACCACGAAGTCAGGAATATATTATTTATGGATTTCAAAAGTGGGGAATGACATTATCACAGGTGGCAGCTCAATTGATTAAGGATTTAATTTTACATCAGGAAAACCCATATACCACATTATATAGTTGTCAATATTTTTCATTAGGATTTATGAAGGAATATCAAAAACAATTGATTCAAGCTTATTATAAAGGATTTATTGGTCCAAGATTTCATTATAAACATATCACACAAGTAGAGTGTGGCGAGGGAGCGATTGTGAAAATAGATGGAAAACTCCAAGCCGTTTATAAAGATGTAGATGGACAATGTTATATGTTTTCACCATATTGTCCTCATTTAAAGTGTATTTTAGAATTTGATAAGAAGGATAAAATATGGATGTGTCCTTGTCACCAGTCAACATTTACTGCTTATGGAGAGCTTATAGATGGTCCAAGTTTATGGCCTATGAAGAAAAACCAAGAAAATAAACAAGCAAAAAAAACATTGATGGAAAGGGGATAAAAAGGAAAAGTTTAAAAAAAGATAAAAAAAGACTTGCAAAGGGGAGATAGAGATGGTATTATAGATGGGCACTCGAGAGAGGGCGACAGGGACATTGAAAACTGAACAGTAAACACGTCAATAGAAGATAAAGAAAAGAAAGAAGAGTCAAGAAGACAGGAAGTTGTCTTTAGATAGAGACAATGGAGAGTTTGATCCTGGCTCAGGATGAACGCTGGCGGCGTGCCTAATACATGCAAGTCGGACGCAGTGCCAAGAGCACTGAGTGGCGAACGGGTGAGTAAGACATAAGCAACCTGCCCCTGTGAGGGGGATAACTGCTGGAAACGGCAGCTAAGACCGCATAGGCATCGAGGTCGCATGACCATGATGTTAAATGTCCCACGGGACAGCACGGGGATGGGCTTATGACGCATTAGCTAGTTGGCGGGGCAGCGGCCCACCAAGGCGACGATGCGTAGCCGGCCTGAGAGGGTGGACGGCCACACTGGGACTGAGACACGGCCCAGACTCCTACGGGAGGCAGCAGTAGGGAATTTTCGGCAATGGGCGAAAGCCTGACCGAGCAACGCCGCGTGAAGGAAGAAGTCATTCGTGATGTAAACTTCTGTTATGAAGGAAGAACGCTGGATGGAGGGAATGCCATGCAGGTGACGGTACTTCATGAGGAAGCCACGGCTAACTACGTGCCAGCAGTAGCGGTAATACGTAGGTGGCGAGCGTTATCCGGAATCATTGGGCGTAAAGAGGGAGCAGGCGGCAGTGCAGGTCTGCGGTGAAAGACCGGAGCTAAACTTCGGTAAGCCGTGGAAACCGCACAGCTAGAGAGCATCAGAGGATCGCGAATTCCATGTGTAGCGGTGAAATGCGTAGATATATGGAGGAACACCAGTGGCGAAGGCGGCGGTCTGGGGTGCAGCTGACGCTCAGTCCCGAAAGCGTGGGGAGCAAATAGGATTAGATACCCTAGTAGTCCACGCCGTAAACGATGAGTGCTAAGTGTTGGGGGTCAGACCTCAGTGCTGGAGTTAACGCAATAAGCACTCGCCTGAGTAGTACGTTCGCAAGAATGAAACTCAAAGGAATTGACGGGGGCCGCACAAGCGGTGGAGCATGTGGTTTAATTCGAAGCAACGCGAAGAACCTTACCAGGTCTTGACATGCCGTCAAAGGCTCCAGAGATGGAGAGATAGTCATGGCGGACACAGGTGGTGCATGGTTGTCGTCAGCTCGTGTCGTGAGATGTTGGGTTAAGTCCCGCAACGAGCGCAACCCCTGTTGCCAGTTGCCAGCATTAGGTTGGGGACTCTGGCGAGACTGCCTCTGCAAGGAGGAGGAAGGCGGGGATGACGTCAAATCATCATGCCCCTTATGACCTGGGCTACACACGTGCTACAATGGACGGATCAGAGGGCAGCGAAGCCGCGAGGCGGAGCGAAACCCAGAAACCCGTTCACAGTTCGGACTGCAGTCTGCAACTCGACTGCACGAAGCTGGAATCGCTAGTAATCGCGAATCAGCATGTCGCGGTGAATACGTTCTCGGGCCTTGTACACACCGCCCGTCACACCATGAGAGTTGGTAACACCCGAAGCCGGTGGCCCAACCGCAAGGAGGGAGCTGTCTAAGGTGGGACTGATGATTGGGGTGAAGTCGTAACAAGGTATCCCTACGGGAACGTGGGGATGGATCACCTCCTTTCTAGGGAGAAGAGAGAAGATGTGGATACTGTTTGGTTTTGAGTGTATCTGTAAAGATGCATTCAAGGCAGGAACATTGAAAACTGAACAGCAAACTTTCTACAAAGAAAGCGAAGAAACGAAAGATGAAAGAGATCAGGAAAGAAAAGAAGAAGGTCGAAATCATCTAGTTGCAAACTAAGAAAGCACGAAAGAGAACTTGAACACTTTAGGTTAAGCGAAGAAGAGCGTATGGCGGATGCCTGGCCACCAGGAGGCGAAGAAGGACGCAGCAAACGGCGAAACGCGACGGCGAGCAGTAAGCATGCTAAGACCCGTCGATATCCGAATGGGGGAACCCGTCATCCAAGGGGATGACATCGACAGAAGTCGAGGCGATACGCAGGGAACTGAAACATCTCAGTACCTGCAGGAAAGGAAAGTAAGAACGATTCCGTGAGTAGTGGCGAGCGAAAGCGGAGGAGCCCAAACCATCAGATGATGGGGTTATAGGGGTGCCGATAAAGCCAATGTGACATGACAGGAGAAGCGCAGGGGAAGGCGCAGCGAAGAGGGTGAAACTCCCGTATCCGAAGTCGTGGAGCGAGGCGAGGCAGGCCCTGAGTACGTCGGGACACGAGGAATCCTGACGGAAGGATCGAGGACCATCTCGAAAGGCTAAATACTCCCTGGTGAGCGATAGTGGACCAGTACCGTGAGGGAAAGGTGAAAAGAACCCCGGGAGGGGAGTGAAAGAGAACCTGAAACCATATGCTTACAAGAAGTCAGAGCCCGTTAAGGGGTGATGGCGTGCCTTTTGTAGAATGAGCCGGCGAGTTATGATATGGAGCGAGGTTAAGCAGGAGATGCGGAGCCGAAGCGAAAGCGAGTCTGAAGAGGGCGACAGTTGCATGTCATAGACCCGAAACCGGGTGATCTAGCCATGATCAGGTTGAAGTCGGGGTAAGACCCGATGGAGGACCGAACCGACCCCCGTTGAAACGTTGGCGGATGAATTGTGGCTAGGGGTGAAATTCCAAACGAACCCGGAGATAGCTGGTTCTCCCCGAAATAGCTTTAGGGCTAGCGTCGCGAGGAAGTCGCATGAAGGTAGAGCACTGAATATGTGATGGCCTCATCTCGAGGTACTGAGCATAATCAAACTCCGAATGTCATGAGGACATGCGCGGCAGTCAGACCATGGGTGATAAGGTCCATGGTCAAGAGGGAAACAGCCCAGACCATCAGCTAAGGTCCCCAAATGCATGCTAAGTGGAAAAGGATGTGGAGATGTACAGACAACCAGGAGGTTGGCTCAGAAGCAGCCATCCTTGAAAGAGTGCGTAACAGCTCACTGGTCGAATGACTCTGCGCCGAAAATTTACCGGGGCTAAGCATGATACCGAAGCTATGGATTTACGGAAGTAAGTGGTAGGGGAGCGTTCCAGACAGCGATGAAGCGGCATCGGAAGGAGCCGTGGAGCGTGTGGAAGAGAGAATGCCGGTGTGAGTAGCGGCACGTGGGTGAGAATCCCACGCACCGGAGACCCAAGGTTTCCAGAGGAAGGTTCGTCCGCTCTGGGTAAGTCGGGACCTAAGGCGAGGCCGAAAGGCGTAGTCGATGGACAACGGGTGGAGAGTCCCGTACCGGAGTGCAGGCGAGGGAGTGACGGAGACGGCTAGGCTGACCAGCTGCTGGAAAAGCTGGGGCAAGCGAGGTAGGGGCCATCCAGGCAAATCCGGATGGCATAACCCGAAGGCGTGATGCGGATGGAACATTGCGATAAGTACAGAAGATGCCAAAGCCGGCTTCCAAGAAAAGCTTCTAGCATAACTGCACTCTGCCCGTACCGAAAATGGACACACATGGGTAAGGAGAGAATCCTAAGGTGAGCGAGAGAACTATAGCCAAGGAACTCTGCAAAATGACTCCGTAACCTAGGGAGAAGGAGTGCTCAGTGAAAGCTGAGCCGCAGTAAAACGGCCCAAGCGACTGTTTACCAAAAACACAGCTCTCTGCGAAGACGCAAGTCGAAGTATAGGGGGTGACGCCTGCCCGGTGCTGGAAGGTTAAGGGGAGTGGTCAGCGCAAGCGAAGCCATGAACCGAAGCCCCAGTAAACGGCGGCCGTAACTATAACGGTCCTAAGGTAGCGAAATTCCTTGTCAGGTAAGTTCTGACCCGCACGAAAGGCGTAACGATTTGGGCGCTGTCTCGGCTGTAGACTCGGTGAAGTCTTAGTACCTGTGAAGATGCAGGTTACCCGCGACTAGACGGAAAGACCCCATGGAGCTTTACTGTAGCCTGATATTGGACTCTGATGCATGATGTACAGGATAGGTAGGAGGCTAAGAGACGGATACGCCAGTATTCGAGGAGCCGACGTTGGGATACTACCCTTGATGCATTGGAGTTCTAACCGGGCCTCATGGAGCTGAGGACGGGACAGTGTCAGGTGGGCAGTTTGACTGGGGCGGTCGCCTCCCAAAGAGTAACGGAGGCGCCCAAAGATACCCTCAGCATGGATGGAAACCATGCGCAGAGTGCAAAGGCAAAAGGGTGTTTGACTGCGAGACAGACGAGTCGAGCAGGGACGAAAGTCGGGCTTAGTGATCCGGCGGCACCGAATGGAAGGGCCGTCGCTCAACGGATAAAAGCTACCCTGGGGATAACAGGCTGATCTCCCCCAAGAGTTCACATCGACGGGGAGGTTTGGCACCTCGATGTCGGCTCATCGCATCCTGGAGCTGAAGTCGGTTCCAAGGGTTGGGCTGTTCGCCCATTAAAGCGGTACGCGAGCTGGGTTCAGAACGTCGTGAGACAGTTCGGTCCCTATCTGTCGTGGGCGCAGGAAGTTTGAGGAGAGCTGCCCTCAGTACGAGAGGACCGGGGTGGACGGACCGATGGTGCACCAGTTGTCACGCCAGTGGCACAGCTGGGTAGCCAAGTCCGGAAGGGATAAACGCTGAAGGCATCTAAGCGTGAAGCCCCCTCCAAGATGAGACTTCCCATTCGTAAGAAGGAAGGTCCCTCCAAGACGAGGAGGTAGATAGGTCATGGGTGCAAGCATGGCGACATGCTGAGCTGAATGATACTAATAGACCGAGAGCTTAGCCAGGGAAGTGTGAAAGGAAAAGCTGTTCAGTTTTGAGCGTTCGTGCTCTAAGGGGATCTGGTGGCGAAGGCATGATGGACACACCTGTAACCATGCCGAACACAGAAGTTAAGCATCATAGCGGCGAAGATAGTGGGCAACTGCGACAATAGCACGCTGCCAGTCCATTCGGGAAGGTTCAGTTCTTCTGTTTCCTTCCCTTTTTTTATTTTTTTATATTATTATGTTATAATAGAAAAAAGATAGAAAAGGGGGAATTTTATTTTATGAATTTTGTATATATATCACCAAGTTTTCCGAAAAATTTTTATCAATTTTGTAATCGCTTAAAAGCAAATGGAGTTACTGTTTTAGCAATTGCTGATACACCTTATGATCAATTAAGCGATGAATTAAAAAATTCTATTGATGATTATTATCAAGTATATTCGATGGAAAACTATGATGAAATGGTTAAAGCTATGGGATATTTTATTTTTCATTATGGACATATCGATTGGCTAGAGTCAAATAATGAATATTGGTTAGAACAAGATGCGAAACTACGTACTGATTTTAATATTACAACTGGTATTCATACTAACCATATTGAAGATATTAAATGTAAGTCTAAAATGAAGAAATTTTATGAGGAAGCTGGAGTGAAAACTGCACGTTATCATTTGATCACAAATTTAGAAGAAGGTTTGAAATTTATTGAAGAAGTTGGCTATCCAGTTGTAGTTAAACCAGATAATGGCGTTGGGGCTGCTAAAACTTATAAGATTTCTAATCAAGATGAATTAGAACAATTTTATCAGGAAGACCATTTGACTCAATATATTATGGAAGAATTTGTAAATGGACTTATTATTTCATATGATGGTATTGCGAACCTCCAAAAAGATATTTTATTTGAAACTTCGCATGTTTTTCCTAATCCTATTATGGATGTGGTTAATGATGTTAGCAGCATGCATTATTACTCATTAAGAGAAATTCCTTATGATCTTAAAATGGCTGGGCAAGCTTGTGTGAAAGCTTTCTACACCGCTGGAAGATGTTTCCACATGGAATTTTTAGATTATTGGAAGATAAGCCTGGTTTAGGGCAAAAGGGAGATATTGTTGGTTTAGAAGTTAATTTACGTACACCAGGTGGTTATACACCAGATATGATGAATTTTGCCAATAACATAGATATTTACCAAATTTATGCAGATATGGTTACACAAGGATATAGTGAATATGATCATCAACGTCCATACCATTGTGTATATTGCGGAAGAAGAGATGGTATTACATATAGTCACAGTCATGAAGAAGTTGTATCAAAATATCATTTTGATTTAGTTATGTGTGAAAGAATGCCTGATATTTTAAGTGGTGCAATGGGTAACTTTACTTATACTGCACGTTTTGAAAATATGGAACAAGTGGATGAATTTGTCCAATATGTTTTAGGATAGGAGTGAGAACATGAAAACAGAATGGTTTAAAGAATATAGTGAATGTTTATTACGAGATATGGAATTTAAAGTTTATGGGCATGCTGGAACACCAATTTTGGTTTTTCCTGCTCAAGATGGAAGATTCTTTGATTTTGAAAATTTTGGCATGGTTGATACAGTTGCTCATCTTATTGAAGAAGGAAGAATCCAACTTTTCTGTTGCGACAGTATTGATCAAGAATCATGGTCAGCTAAGGATGGGGATAATCAGCATCGCACATATATGATGGAACAATGGTTTTATTATATTGTCAATGAATTAGTACCAAGAATATTTGAAATCAATTCTTATGGAAATGATGGTAACTATGCAGATGGTATTTTTACAACAGGATGTTCAATGGGAGCGACACATGCTGCAAATTTTATGTTTAGAAGACCAGATATTTTTAAAGGAACAATTGCTTTAAGTGGTTACTATGATAGTGATTTATTCTTTGGAGACTATCATGATGATATTCTTTATCGTAATTCTCCAATCCAATATATTCATGGTATGAGTTATGAGCATCCATATGTTGATATGTATCGTCATTGTCGTATTGTTTTATGCTGTGGGCAAGGAGCATGGGAAGATGATATGATTAGAAGTACAACACGTATGAAAGAATTATTAGAATACAAAGATGTCCCAGCTTGGATTGATTTCTGGGGTTATGATGTGAATCATGATTGGGATTGGTGGCAAGTTCAATTCCCATACTTTGTAGAAAGGGTTATCTAATGATGAATCTTGTCTTTATATCACCACATTTTCCTGCTTACTTTTATAATTTCTGTGACCGTTTAAAAGTAAGAGGAGTCCGTGTTTTAGGAATCGGTGATGAAAATTATGAAAACTTGCCATACCATACAAAACTTGCCTTAACAGAATATTATCGTGTTGATGATTTAGAAGATTATGAAAGTGTATATAGAGCTTGTGCCTATTTTACATGGCACTATGGAAAAATTGATTGGATTGAATCTCAAAATGAATATTGGTTAGAACTTGAAGCAACCTTAAGAAATGAATTTAATGTCACAACTGGCACAAAGATTCAAGACCTTGCACCAATGAAATACAAATCAAAGATGAAAGCTGTTTATGAGTCAGTTGGAATTCCAACTGCAAGATATCGTAAAGTAGATGATTATCTTGCAACAAAAGCCTTTGCAAATAGAGTTGGGTATCCAGTTATTGTGAAACCAGATAATGGAGTTGGAGCAAGTTCAACATATAAGTTAAAAAATGATGATGAATTAGATTATTTCTTTGCGACAAAACCACCTTATATTCAATTTATTATTGAAGAACTTGTACCAGGACATGTCGAAACTTTTGATGGTGTGACTGATAAAGATAAAAATATATTGATTTGTTCATCACATGTCATGTTGAATTCTATTATGGATAATGTCAATGAATTGAGTGATACAGCTTTTTATTCTCAACCTATCGAAGGATTAGATTTATATGAAATAGGGAAAAAAGTTGTAGAAGCATTTGATACAAGAAGTCGATTCTATCATTTTGAGTTCTTTAGATTAGATGAAGATAAAGAAGGATTAGGTAAAAAAGGTGATATTGTTGGTTTAGAAGTCAATATGAGAGCACCAGGGGCTTATATGCCAGATATGATTAATTTTGCATACAATGTAGATGTCTATACAATTTGGGCTGATATGATTAAATATAATCAATGTTTCTATGATATTCATCGTGAATATTGGGTAGCTTATACAGGACGTAGAGAAGCTATCTGGTATATGCATAACTATGATCAAATTAGAGAAACTTATGGTGAGCAAATAGCTTTAGAAACAGATGTGCCCGAAGCATTAAGTGCCGCTATGGGAAATCATGTCTTTATTGTCAAATCTAAATCAAAAGATGAACTCTTTGATATGATTCGTTATATCTTAAAAAGAGAAGATGGAACAGATTGGTTTTAAAATATATGGTTTAAATTGAAAGTATCTTTCAATTTAAACCTTTTTTACAAAAAACAAAAAAATTACATTTTAAAGGCTTTTCTATCAAATATTTTGTGTTATAATGGCAAAGGAAAGAAAGAAGGTGTTATTATGTCTCCGGAGCCGGATGAAGAAACGAATTTCAATACAAAACATAACATAACAGGAGGCATAATAAAAATTCTCCTGTTATAGAATAGGAGGATAACAATGATAGAATTTTACAAAACTTTTGGAACAGAAACAAAAAAGATTGAAACATTAGAAACAGGATGCTGGATTAATGTGATTTCCCCTACTGAAGAAGAAAAACAGTTTTTAATACAAGATTTAGGGATTGTTCCTGAATTTGTACAAGCATCTTTAGATGAAGAAGAAAGTTCACATATTGATTTTGATGATGATTATAATCAAACATTAGTTATTGTCGATTATCCTAGTGCTGAAGAAACGGAAGGTAAGTACGATAAAATGACTTTACAATATACAACATTACCATTAGGTATTGTTTTGATGAAAGGTTATATTATTACAATTTCATTATATGAGAATTTAAATATTGAAGATATGGCAACAGGAAAAGTTAAAGGTATTCATACTGAAATGAAAACGAGATTCTTATTGAAACTTTTACTAAGAATATCACAAAGATATCTTATTTATTTACGTCAAATTGATCGTTTGTCATCACTAACAGAACATAAATTACATAAATCAATGCAAAATAAAGAATTAATTCAGATGCTAGGATTAGAAAAATCTTTAGTCTATTTTTCAACATCATTAAAAACTGATGAAATCACTTTAAATAAAATTATGCGTGGAAAATTAATTAAGCTATATGAAGACGATCAAGATTTATTAGAAGATGTTCTTGTAGAAATTCATCAAGCAATTGAAATGTGTAATATTTATTCAAATATTTTATCTGGAACAATGGATGCTTTTGCTTCTGTGATTTCTAATAACTTAAATATTGTTATGAAAGTTTTAACAGTTATTACAATAGTGATGGCCATTCCAAATATTGTTTTCAGCTTTTATGGTATGAATGTTTCTGGGTTACCTGGACCAGTTTGGTGGGTACCAACACTCATTGCTTTAGTTGCTTGTGGTATTGCGACACTTATCTTCATGAAAAAAGATATGTTTCATTAGAGTACATGGAAATGTACTTTTTTCTTTCATAAAATTCTTTTTTTGAAAATAACAACAATAAATATGAGATTGATGTATAATGATTAAAAAAGGAGGATGAAATATAATGAAAAAATTTCCAGAAGGTTTTTTATGGGGAGGAGCAACTGCTGCTAATCAATACGAAGGTGGATGGAATGAAGATGGTAAAGGAATCAGTGTATCTGATTGTGCTAGGCATCACTTGGATATTGATGTGCAAGATTATCATGCTCAAAACGCAATAACTACACAAGAAATAGAAGCTGCATTAAAATCAAATGATGAAAGTTTATATCCTAAAAGACATGCCTCTGATGGGTATCATCATTATAAAGAAGATATTGCTTTAATGGCTGAAATGGGATTCAAAGTCTATAGAATGTCCATTGCCTGGTCAAGAATCTTCCCTAATGGTGATGATGAACAACCTAATGAAGAAGGTTTAAAATTCTATGATGATGTCTTTGATGAATGTTTAAAATATGGCATTGAACCCTTAGTCACAATGTCACATTATGAACCACCAATCAATCTTGTCTTGAACTATGATGGATGGGCATCAAGAGAAGTTGTAGATATGTTTGTGAAATATGTTAAAGTTATCTGTGAAAGATATAAGGATAAAGTTAAATACTGGTTGACTTTTAATGAAGTTGATTCAATGATTAGACATCCTTACACAACAGGAGGTCTTGTAGAAGATCGTTTTCCAGGAAGAAACTTCCAGGAAGTGATATTTCAGGCAATGCATCATCAGTTTGTGGCATCTGCCTTAGCAACCAAAATCTGTCATGAAATCATACCAGGATCAAAAGTCGGATGTATGTTGACAAAGCTCACATATTATCCATACACATGTAAACCAGAAGATGTCTTACAGGCACAACAGGATATGAGAAGTACATACTGTTATAGTGATACACAGGTCTTTGGTGAATACCCAGCTTACTTGCTTGCGAAGTTTAAAAATGAAGGTATTCATATCAAGATGGAAGAAGGAGATTTGGATATAATGAAGCAATATCCAGTAGACTTCGTATCATTTAGTTATTATTCTTCTAGCTGTGTTGCTAAGGATGATAAAGGATTGAAAAAGACTGCTGCTAATACTAATGTCGCCATTAAAAATCCATACATTCCTTCGTCAGATTGGGGATGGCAAATTGATCCAATTGGACTAAGAGTATCATTGGTTGATTTGTATGATCGTTATCGTAAACCATTATTCATTGTAGAAAATGGATTAGGTGCAAAAGATGAATTGATTGATGGAACTGTTGATGATCAATATCGCATTGATTATTTTGATGCACATTTTAGAGAAATGTGGAAAGCCATTGAAATTGATGGTGTTGATTTAATGGGATATACATCATGGGGATGTATAGATATTGTCAGTGAATCAACAAAACAAATGAGCAAGCGTTATGGATTTATCTATGTAGATTGTGATGATTTAGGCAATGGAACATATAAGAGATATAAAAAGAAATCATTTGACTGGTATAAAAAAGTGATTGAAACAAATGGAGCTTGTCTATTTGAAGGAGAATAGAAGTGATAGATTATAAATTTGATACACAATTATTAATTGAAGGAAAAAATTTAAATGAAGATGAAATTAATGATTATATCACTAAGCATTTTCAAGGAGATTGTTTATTAGCGGTGGGAGACGATGAATTGATTAAAATTCACTTCCATACGAACGAACCTTGGCTTGTTTTAGAATATGCTGCAACACTAGGTGAAATCTATGATATTGTGGTTGAAAATATGGAAAGACAAGCACAGGGGTTAAAAGGATAAGACGTGGATATACAAGTCATTATTTTACAGATGATACAATTATTTTTGGTTATCACTTTAGGTTATATTTTATTAAAAATAAAGATACTTGATACTGATTTTAATAAACGTTTAACGACTTTATTACTATCAGTAACAACACCAGCATTAATTGTATCTTCTGTTTTATCCTCAACTGTTGAAAAAGATATTTCCCAAATTATTTTTGTATTTATTGTCGGGCTTGTTATTTTCATTATTTTACCAATACTAGGTTTTTTGATTGTGAAAATCATCAAAGTTCCCATTCACCAACAAGGTTTATATATCTTTATGACAATGTTTTCTAATATTGGCTTTATGGGTTTTCCCGTGATGAAATCTATTTTTGGTAATCAAGCTGTTTTTCTAACAGCTATCTTTAATATGATATTTAATTTACTTGTCTTTACTTTTGGTATTGTCTTAATGAATTATCATTCACCACAAAAAATCAAAATGAATGCCCAACAGCTTTTATCACCAGGTGTCATTGCTTCTTTCATTGCTTTAATCATTTATTTAACAGATTTGCATGTACCCGATGTCGTGGCTTCAACAATCACAATGGTAGGAGATATTACAACACCGATTGCGATGATGTTAATTGGATCAACACTTGCAACTATTCCACTCAAAGAAGTTTTTAATGAAATTAGGATTTATCCTTTTACAATTTTAAAACAGATTATTATTCCTATTATTGCTTATCCTGTTTTAAGTTTCTTTATTCAAGATTCTTTGATTTTAGGTGTTTCTTTAATCATGATTGCGATGCCAGTTGCCAATACGGCTGTTTTATTTGCAACAGAATATCAAAAAGATGTGGCTTTAGCTGCTAAATCAGTATTTATGACAACGCTTCTTTCGATTATTACGATTCCTCTTATTGTCGCTTTGTTTTTAAGTTAATATAAAAAGTTTTTGAATACAATAACTTTTTTTAATCCTCGTTATATTATTGACAAGTGTTTCGTTTTATGAATATAATAAACGAGGATTATTTAATTTTGCCCCAGAAATGAGGCGTTTTTTTATGCAAAAGAATTATGATGTCATTATTGTTGGGGCTGGACCAGCAGGTATTATGACAAGTTATGAATTGTATTTAAAAAATCCAGAATTAAAAGTTCTACTTATTGATAAAGGACATGATGTGATGTTTAGACATTGTCCAATTAAAGATAAGAAAATTAAAAGTTGTCCACAAATTAAAGAAAATGAACCAGGATGTTTACCTGCTTGTTCCATTACTTCAGGATTTGGTGGAGCAGGTGCTTATTCAGATGGGAAATTTAATATTACGAGTGAATTTGGTGGATGGTTGACTGATTATTTAGATAATCAGGAAGTTGAAGATGTCATTCATTATGTTGATGAACTTTATTTAAGACATGGAGCAACGCATGAAATTACTGATCCAACAACAGATAAAGTCAGAGAAATTGAAAAAAGAGGTTATGCAGTTGGATTAAAACTATTACGTGCAAAAGTCAGACATTTAGGAACAGAAGAAAACTTAAGAATTATGACAGAAATGTCAAATGAATTGAAAGAACATATTGATATTGCTTTTAAAACAGCGGTGAAAGATATTTTGGTAGAAGATCATCATGTGACAGGAATTGTGTTAGAAAATGGTGAAGAAATCTATGCTCCAAATGTTGTTTTAGCACCAGGACGTGATGGTTCAACTTGGTTAGCAAAAGTCTTTAAACATCAAGGTCTTGAACTTTATAATAATCAGGTTGATATTGGTGTAAGAGTGGAAACAAGTAATATCGTTATGGATGAAATTAATCAGAATTTATATGAAGGAAAATTTGTATACAATGCTTCAGTGGGAACAAAAGTCAGAACATTCTGTTCCAATCCAAGTGGGCACGTTGTTATTGAAAATCATTCAGGAACAATGTTAGCCAATGGACATGCTTACCACGATCCAAAACTAGGAAGTCCTAATACAAACTTTGCTTTACTTGTATCACATGTCTTTAGTGAACCATTTAATGAACCGAATGAATTTGCTCATGAAGTCGCAAGATTAGCCAATATGTTATCTCATGGAAGCATTATTGTCCAAAGATATGGTGATATTAAAAGAGGTAGACGTACCACAACAAAACGCTTAAAAGAAGGTTATACAGTTCCAACATTACCAGAAGCTGTGCCAGGGGATTTAGGTTTGGTTTTACCATATAATACAATGAAATCTATCATTGAAATGATTGAAGCCTTAGACCACGTGACACCAGGTATTGCTAATGAACATACATTACTTTATGGTGTAGAAGCGAAATTCTATTCGGCTAGGCCAAAAGTCAGAGAAGGATTTGAAAGTGAAATTGATGGATTATATGTTGGTGGGGATGGTGCCGGTTTAACAAGAGGATTAGCACAAGCTGGAGCCAATGGTATTTTAATTGCTAGACATATTATTAATAAGCAAAAATAGTCGGAAAAATACGACTATTTTTTGTTTATATAGCTTGCAAGAAGTCTTGAAGAAGTATATGATAGTTGAGTAATAACATCATAATAGGAGAAGACTATGAACATTCAATATAAACAACTTATAAATAATAAAAAAGTGATGATTCCTGCAACAATCATTTTGATATTGGTAATCATCTATCTGGCTATATGTTTTATGGTTGGTTCAGGAGATTTTCTTTCACATACAACGATTAATGGAATTCAAGTTGGTGATATGACAAAACAAGAAGCCGTGACAGCTTTAAATCAACAGTTTGAAAAAGATACCAAACAGTTGCTTATCAAAATGAAAGCAAATGATCAATCATATACTGTTGATTTAACAGGTAATGTTTCTTTTGAGGCTTCTCAAGAAGTTGAAAAGATTTCTCAAAAAATGAAAGGACATTTTTTTACAAGAGGATACTATTATTTAAAGAATAAAGATTTTATTGTACCTGTGAAGATTCAAGATGAGGAAAAGTTAAAAGAAGCGATTAAAAAAAGTGAAATTCTCAAGTATGATACAACTCAAAAAACAACTTATGAACTAGGTGAACAAAAGATTATTTTTACTAAAGGTACAAATGGTGAAAAGACAACTGAAACTTTAACCATTCAACAAATTCAACAGGCACTGAAAGATTATGATTTTCATAAGGAAATTATTTGTCAGTTGGAACAAACGCATTTAGAAGATGATGAAATGGAAACTTTATATAAAGAGCTTGTAAAAGAGGCTCAAAATGCTACTTTGGATAAAGGTAATGATTATACGATTATTGATGGAAAAGTGGGAGTATCCTATGATTTAGAAACAGCTCAAAAAGCTTTCTTAGATACAAAAGCAGGAGATACTTTTGAAGTTTCAGCTAAAATTACCCAACCTGATATTACCAAAGCAGATTTAGAAAAGAATTTATTTAAAGATGTTTTAGGAAGTTATTCGACTTATGTAAGTGGTTCATCTGTAAGAAAAAATAATGTGCGTTTAGCTGGCGTGAAATGTAACTCAATCTTATTACCAGGTGAAGAATTTTCTTTCAATGGACAAGTAGGACAACGTACAGTTGCGAAAGGTTTTGGGGCGGCAGGAGCATATCGCGATGGTGAAACCGTCAATGAAGTTGGTGGCGGTGTTTGTCAATCATCATCTACTTTATATAATGCGGTATTGCTTTCTAACTTAGAAGTCACTTTAAGATATAATCATAGTTATGTATCAAGCTATGTGCCTATTGGTCGAGATGCGACAGTATCTTGGGGTGGCCCGGATTTTAAATTTAAAAACAATAAAAACTATCCAATCAAAATAGAAGTATCTTATAGTAATAGTCGTTTATATTGTAAGATTTTAGGGACAAATGAAGATGGATCTTATGTTAAAATTACTAGTCAAAAGTTATCATCTATACCTTATCAGACAAAATATATTGATGATCCAACATTGGAAGTAGGAACCGAAAAAGTTCAAACAACAGGTTATACTGGAGCGAAAGCGCAATCTTATCGCTATGTTTATGATAAAGATGGAAATTTGATTTCTTCACAAAAAGAAGCCTATAGTGTTTATAAAAAACGTGATAAAGTTGTGAAAAGAGGAACAAAACCCGTAGAAGTGACACCGGTTCAACCTGTTCCAGAAACACCAACTGTTGATCCAAATGTGACAACGCCACCAACAACGGATCCAACACAAACACCTGTACAATAGAGGAATTCAGTTCCTCTTTTTTGTTTACTTTGAGTTTCGGTAAAAAAATAAAAAACAGGTAAAAAGTTATTCACAAATTGCCTGTTTTGCTTTATTTATAAGGAAAATCAGCCTCTAAAATGTTATAATAATTTTATCTCAATAAACAAAATTTAGGAGGGATTTTCCATGAGTTATTTTACCACAGATCTATATGAAACGAAAAGAGAAATTGTCAATTTTTCTAATAAATTATCAGACAGTCTTGATAAACCTGCTGCCAAGTTTGTCATGGACATGATGTTTGGTCTTGCAAGAAGTCAAAGTGTTCTACTTAGCGATATTGCCAGAGCTCTTGATGAAAATATCAAGCTCAATTATACAATTGACAGATTATCCAATCATTTGGCTCAATTTGATGATGAAGCAATGAACCAAATGAAATCCAATTATAATGATATGGTTATCAAGCATCTTAGCGAAGACAGGATCATTTTACTTGATAACAGTGAAATCATCAAAAAATATGGAAGAAAATTTGAAGATCTTTGTATGGTCAGGGATGCTTCCTCACTTAAGGATGACATTTATCCTGGATACCATGTATGTGAGGCAACTGCCCTCACACAGGATCAACATCATCCAATATCTTTGTATAGCCATATCTATTCAACTGAAAGTGAAGGATTCAGGTCAATGAACGATGAAACAATAAAGAGCATAAAATATGTCAAATCTCTCATTCCTGAAAGATGTACATTTGTATGTGACAGAGGATATGATGCCAATGTATTTTATGATTACTTCATAGATGAAAATCATAATGCAGATGATTTCATCATCAGACTCAAAGAAAATAGAACGTTATTGTTTAAAGGGAAGCCAAAGAAAGTAGGAGAAATCGCCAAAAGAAGAAAAGGCAAGATTAAGATGAACATGTATTTTTCTAAGGAAGATAGTGAAGTCTATGTATCACATACGAGAGTGGAACTGCCATCACAAAAGGGAAGGATATTAAATCTAGTCATTGTGTATGGATTAAGTGAAGAAAAACCGATGATGCTTTTAACGAATAGAGAGATCAGGAATAAAAGAGATGTGCATAAGATAGTGAGGGCATATATGTCAAGGTGGCGAATCGAGGAGAAATTCAGATTCAAAAAGAATCAGTATGGTTTTGAAAATATAAGAGTAAGGACAATGAAATCAATAAATGTATTGAATACGATATTGATGATGCATATAGGGCATATAACACTGTTGGCAGAGAAAGTAGACAAGAAATTACTGGTCATAAAGATGATAGAGAGAAGCAAATCGCTTAAAGGAAAGAGATATTACTGGTGCTATCAGATCAGTAAAGGGATACAGGAAATATTAAAATATGCACAAAAGGGAATCAAGGAGTTTCAAAATATAAGAGAGAAGCAGGAATACAGGCAGCTGCAACTGAAACTATAAAATGAACATATAGTAAATAATAAAAAAGGTCATGAAAATGACACTTTTTCAGCTACAATAAAAAGAGAATAAAAACAAAAAAGATGATATAGATAAGAAAACAAGGGTTATGACAATAAACAACAAGACATACCCTTCAAAAAAGAATGCAAAAAACCGAAAGTCAAATGTTTACAAGTTGCATTATTTTGATATAATTCATATAAGGGAGAGATAGCTATGAATATAGATGGAAAATTAATATCACAAAAAAGAAAAGATGCATTAAAAATAAAGATAGATGAATTAAAAGCACAGGGTTCTAGATTACCTAAATTAACTGTTGTTTTAGTTGGAGAAAATCCTGCCAGTCAAACTTATGTACGTAATAAAGATCGTGCTTGTGCTTATGTGGGTATGCTTTCAGATATTATCAGATTAGAGGAACAAACATCTGAAGAAAAGCTTATCCAAGTTATTGAATCACTAAATCAAGATGAAAGTGTAGATGGTATATTAGTACAATTACCATTACCAGCACATATAGATGAAGATAAAATTTTAAATCTAATTGATCCAACAAAGGATGTTGATGGATTTCATCCTCTCAATGTCGCAAAACTTGTGTTAGGAGAAAAAGGACTTGTTCCTTGCACTCCTCAAGGCATGATGGTTTTATTAGATGAAATTAACTATGATTTAACAGGTAAAGAAGTGGTTGTTGTGGGACGTAGTAATATTGTTGGAAAACCTGTGGCTTTATTATGTTTACATAAACATGCGACAGTAACAATTGCACATTCTCGTACAAAAAATTTACCTGAATTATGCAAGCGAGGAGATGTTCTCATTGCGGCGATTGGTCGACCTCGTTTTTTCAATAAAGATTATATTAAACCAGGAGCTGTCGTTTTAGATGTTGGAATTAATCGTGATGAAAATAATAAACTTTGTGGTGATGTGGATTATGAAGATGTTAAAGATATTGCTTCTTATATCACACCAGTACCAGGTGGTGTTGGTCCAATGACCATTGCGATGTTGATGGAAAATACTTATCAGGCGTATTTACAAAGGGAGGCACAGAAGAATGGAATATAATTTAAATGATATTGTTGAAATGAAAAAACAACACCCATGTAAAAAATCAAATCAATGGAAAATTATTCGTATGGGAGCAGATATTAAAATTAAATGTTTAGGTTGTGGAGCAATCGTTATGTTTTCAAGACGTGATTTTGAAAAACGTTTAAAAAAGGTGATTCCAGCCAATGTTGATACGACAGATTAAAGAAAAAGATAATTTAGAAGTTGAAAAATTAATTCGTGATTGTCTGATTGAATTTGGTGGTAATAGACCAGGATGTGCTTGGGAAGACAAAGATTTAGGACGCTTTTATCAAGTTTATCAGCCTGACAATCGACAATATTTGGTCGTCATTAAAGATGGACATGTTGTGGGAGGCTGTGGCATTGGACCGGTTGTTGGAAAACAAGGAATCTGTGAATTACAGAAGATGTATTGTTATAAGGAGATAAGAGGGACAGGTATTGCCAAAGAACTATTAGACCAGTCATTAGTGTTTGCGAAAAAGCATTATCAAAAATGTTATTTAGAAACTTTTTCACAGATGGTTGCAGCGAATCGTTTTTATCTTAAAAATGGGTTTCAGCCATTGGACAAACCATTAATTCAAGGTCCACATTATGCCTGTGATCGCTGGTATATCAAAGATTTATAGAGGTGAGTTTATGTTATTGAAACATCAATATCAATTTTCAAAACGTATGGAAATGCATGAAGTTACAGAAATTATCAAAAAAGATGTGCAACAATCAGGAATTCAAGAAGGGATTGTAGTGGTATATACACCACATACTACTGCTGGTATAACAATCAATGAAAATGCTGATCCTGAAGTTGTTAGAGATATGTTAGCTGGTTTTGAACGTACATTTCCAACTTATCATGAAGACTATCGTCATTTTGAAGGAAATTCTCATGCCCATATGAAATCAACTGTATTTAATGCCGGTCAAACTTTAATTATTCATCAAGGAAAAATCATTTTAGGTACATGGCAGGGCATTTATTTATGTGAGTTTGATGGGCCTCGTAACAGAACTTTCTATGTTAAAATCATCGCTGGATAAAATGATTTCTAGGCATTATATCGAAAGATATAGTGCTTTTTCTTGCTTGACAAAAATCATGAATGTATCTAAACTTTAAATGTTAAAGGGGAGAAAATTGTGGATAAAGAGAAAATGGGGACGCAAAAAGTTTTATCTTTGTTGATTGAATTATCAGTTCCCGCAATGATTGGTATGATTGTCAATGCCATTTATAATATTGTTGATCGTATGTTTATTGGAAATGCACCTGAACTAGGCTCACTCGGTTTAGCAGGTATTACGGTTTCCTATCCTGTGACACTGATTTTAATGGCTTTAAGTTTAATGGCTGGTGTTGGAGGGGCTACACGTTTTTCAATTGCCTTAGGAGCCAAAGAATATGATGATGCGAAATATTATCAAGGGAATGCCTTGATGGTTACAGTGATATTTGGAGTCATTTTCATGGTGTTTGGAAATCTATTTATGGATCCAATATTAACAATTCTTGGAGCCAGTGAAAAAGTCTTGCCTTATGCTAGTGCTTATTTAAGTATTATTTTATATGGAGCTGTTTTCCAATGTGTTGCCATGTGTGGAAATAACTTTTCTCCTGCTCAAGGAAATGCGAAAAATGCAATGATTTCGCAACTGTTAGGAGCAGGTTTTAATATTGTCTTTGATTATATTTTGATAGTTCAATGTCATATGGGTATGGAGGGTGCTGCTCTTGCGACAATTGGTGGACAATGTTTAAGTATGATTTGGCAATTAGCTTTCCTATTTGGAAAAAGAGGTATCATTCCTTGTCGTTTAGAACATATGAAAATCAAAAAACATTATACATATATGATTATGAAAACAGGGCTACCAGCCTTTTTAATGCAACTTTCAACAAGTGTATTAAATATTGTCATCAATGGGACATTAGGTTTATATGGTGGTGATTTAGCCATTTCTACGGTTGGTATTATTACCAGTGTTCAAACTTTAATGTTGATGCCTTTAACAGGTATGACACAAGGTCAGCAACCGATTATCAGTTATAATTATGGAGCACAAAACTATCAACGTGTCAAAGAAACATTGAAATATACAATTATTGGAGCAACTTGTCTGGCATGTTTAGGATTTATTGCTATTCAGTTATTTCCAGCTATGATTATTTCTATTTTTAATCAAGAACCTGAAATTATATCATTAGGACAAAACGCTTTACGTATCTGGTTTATCTGCTTGCCTTTAGTAGGATGTCAAACCATGTGTGCCAACTTCTTTCAGGCTATCGGAATGGTCAAACAATCAAGTTTTCTAAACTTATTAAGACAATGCTTATTATTAATACCACTAATCTTGATTCTTTCATGGTTATTTGGATTATATGGTGTCTTTGTGGCTGTACCTATTGCTGATTTAATAGCTTTTATAATTACGGTTTATTTGATTCAAAAAAGATTAAAAACCTTATAGCTATTCCATATATAACAATAGATTTTAAGGTGTTATTTATATGAGGGACAAAATAAATGCAAAAAAAGATAATTACGTATTCATGTAATCATCTTTTTTAAACTATTTTTTGTCACATATGTAATTAAACGAGCACCAGGACCAGCATGTGTTCCAATGACAGGACTAATGACACCATGTAAAGTTTCATCAAAGTGGAAAGCATCTCTTAGAGTATTTTCAAATTTATCTAATCCATCTGTTGAACCATTATAACCAATACAGATTGGTTCATCTAAATCTATTTCACCATCTTCTTGAATTAAATCAATGATTTTAGCAGTAGCTTTTTGTGTCCCTCTAGCTTTACTGAACATTTCAAGTTTTCCATCATCAAAACCAATAATTGGTTTAAATTTAAGCAATGTATCAGCGGAAGCACTGTTTTAGATAAACGTCCACCTTTATATAAGTATTCTAATGTATCAACAAAAGCGTATAAACGTAAACGTTTTTTATAATCTTCTAAGAAAGTAAAAATATCTTTCGCTACCATTTCTTCATTTCTTAAAGCAATGGCTTTTAAAACAAGTAAACGTTGCATTTGTGTTGTTCCTAAACTATCCACTACATAAATATCATCATATTCAACTAATTCTTTAGCAAGATTAGCACTTTGATAAGTTCCACTAATAGTACTAGATAAAGTAATGACAATAACACTTTCTTGATTTTCTTTCGCTTGTTCATAAAGATTAGCAAAATCTTGAGGTGAAGGTTGTGATGTTGAAGGTAAAGTTTCACTATTCACTAATAAATCATAAAATTCATCAGGTTGTAAATCCACACGATCTTTATATTCTCTTCCATTAATAATGACTTTTAATGGCACAACATCGATATTTAACTCTTTTGCATATTCTAAATCAATATCCGCAGTAGAATCAGTAATAATCTTAATCATCTTTCTTTTTCTCCGTCATAAAGATTCTAATTGTATGAAGCATTTTTTCTAAAGATTTGACTTCTTCCTTACTGAATAGCTTTTCAATTTCTCTCAGTGCTTTTTTTATATAACGATCATTTTCACGATAAAACTCCAAGAATTTACTTGTCGCTTTTAAATGATAAGAGCGTTTATCTTCTTGACTAACAGTTTTGATTAAATAACCTTTATCCACCAATTGGTTAATTTTGTATGTCGCATTAGGTTGTGAAATTCCCATGTATTTAGCGTATTCTAAAATTGTAGGTTCCCCTAACATATAAATAATATCCAAGCTAAACGCTTCTTGCATTGTTAGTTCTTTAGAAGTAGCGCACATAGATGCATAAAAATTCATCTTGAATATATTATAAACAGCTTGAAACTCGTGACTTAGCATAAGACCTCCTCGTAAATACTTAAAATATTTTAAGCATAGTATAAATTATTTTTAATGAAAATCAATTATAAAACAAAGAATTGCGATAATAATTGCAACAAAAACATCACTGATATGATGAACACCACTTAAAATACGGGTTAAACTGACAATCAAAGCAATGATGCAAGCAAAGATACCAACATATACATTTGCATAAAAACAAATCAATGCGATAATACAGGCACTGACACTATGACGACTAGGAAATGATTCGCCATGTTTGTGACCTTTTAAGGGTTTGATGTCCATGTAATCATAAGGACGAGGACGATTGACAACTTTTCTAAAAATCGTCACAAGGATAAAAGCAATACAAGGTCTAAGGATTGCATCTATCAAATAAGGATTATGGGTATACCATAAATCAAATAAGATACATGGATAAATAATGAAGGTTATATAAGGACAATATTCTGTTAAAAAAAGAATGACTTTTTCTAAATGAGGATGCCTTCTTATATAAGTTAACATGGATTGATAAAAATGCTCCAAAACTCTCACCCTTTCTTTATCATTATAACGAAAATATGTGATGAAAACAATAAAATAAATATTTTAGCACTAAGGTGTTGACAGTGCTAAAAGAAAGGATTATAATAGAATCAGAAATAAGGAAAGAGAATAAAAAAGGCATTCCTTACTTCTCATATCAAACATTGTTCATTCTCTAACAATGCAAAGAATAGTAATTCAAGAGGTGATATTTATGTTAATGCCTAGTATTTTTGGAGAAAGTTTATTTGATGATTGGTTTGATGATTTTGATAAGGAATTTTTGGAAAGAAAAATCCATTGTATGGAAAACATTCAAGAAACATCATGAAAACAGATGTTCGTGAAACTGATGGAACATATGAATTAGATGTTGATCTTCCAGGATTTAAAAAGAAGATGTGGAATTATCATTTGATCAAGGATATTTGACAATATCTGCGAAAAAGAATTTAAATAAAGATGAAAAGAACAAAGATGGTCAATATATCCGTCAAGAAAGATATGCTGGCAGCATGAGCCGTAGTTTCTATGTTGGTGAAAGTGTTCCACAAAGTGATATTAGAGCTAAATTTGAAGATGGTGTTTTAAGAATTTCTATCCCTAAACAGGATATGAAAGTTATTGAAAACAACAACACAATTACGATTGAATAAGCAGGGCAATAAACCCTGCTTTACTTATTCTTAAACAAAACTTTAGCTAATAAACTTGTATCTTGAAGGAAATATTTATATAGTATAGACAGTTATCAGGTTTTCTCTCCACATTTAACATTCTTTAACTGATAACGACGTGTCTTATATATGAAAAAGATTCCTTATATTGGAATCTTTTTTATCGTTGGAAAGTATAACTATCATATATCTACTTTTTTTGTTATTGTTGTGGTAAGCATATGAATTATTATATTTTGTTATGAGAAAGTATTTTAAAAGAAATATATATGGATTTATCTATATTATAAATTTTTAGTCATGAAAAGATAGTGATTTTAGATGAATAAGATTGCCTTTTTAAAGAAATTTCGCTAAAATGGAATGGAGTTAAGGAGTGATAAAAAATGGCATTAACAGCCGGAATTGTTGGACTTCCAAATGTTGGAAAGTCAACATTATTTAATGCAATTACAAATGCACAGGTTGAAGCGGCAAACTACCCATTTGCGACAATTGATCCTAATGTAGGTGTTGTGGAAGTTCCTGATTATCGTTTAGATGAATTAACAAAGATTTTTAATCCTAAAAAAACAATTGCGACAACTTTTGAATTTACAGATATTGCAGGACTTGTCAAGGGAGCAAGTCGTGGTGAAGGATTAGGAAATAAGTTTTTAGCGAATATTCGTGAAACAGATGCTATCTGTGAAGTGGTTCGTTGTTTTAGAGACAAAGATATTACACATGTTGATGGGGATGTTGATCCTGTTAGAGATGTGGAAACAATTAATCTGGAATTAATTTTTGCTGATTTAGAAACAGTAGAAAAGCGTATCGGTAAAATTGAAAAGAAAGCGAAATCGGGTGATAAAGAAGCCAAAGCTGAAATGGATGTTTTAGCACCATTAAAAGAAACTTTAGAGGCTGGAAAACCTGCCCGTATTATGAGTTTTTCTAAAGAAGAAATGGATATTGTGAAACAATATACTTTATTAACAATGAAACCATTAATTTATGTGGCTAATCTTGGTGAAGAAGATTTAGAGAATCCTGAAAGTAATCCTTATTATGTACAGTTGAAAAACTATGCAACAAAAGAAAATTGCGATGTTGTACCAATCTGTGCCAAAATTGAAAGTGAACTTGTTGGATTGGATAAAGAAGAAAAACAGATGTTCTTAGATGATTTAGGTATTGATGAAAGTGGTTTGGATAAATTAATCAAAGAGGCGTATTCATTGCTTGGTTTAAACACTTTCTTTACAGTTGGAGCTGATGAAGTGAGAGCCTGGACATTTAAAAAAGGAATGTTAGCACCGGAAATGGCAGGTATCATTCATACTGATTTCCAAAGAGGATTTATTAAAGCAGAAACATATAGTTATGATGATTTAATGGAATATGGAAGTGAGCATGCTTTAAGAGAAGCTGGAAAAATTCGTCAGGAAGGAAAACAATATGTAGGACATGATGGTGATATTATGTTCTTCAAGTTCAACGTTTAATGAGAAAGATTATTAGAAGAATACTGCTTGGTATATGTATTTGTGTTTTTCTTTTTTCAGCTTTTCAATTAGTAAAGATTTTCTATAATTACTATATGATTGAAAAAGAAAGTACTGAGTTAATTACAAAATATATTGAAGAACCACAAGAAGATAAAGATGATCCATTAAAACGTGTGATTAATTTTGAAGAACTTCAAAATATTAATGATGATGTGATAGGATGGTTATATATTCCTGGTACAAAGATTGATGAACCTATTCTAAAAGGAGAAAATAATGATACTTATTTACGTACAGATTTATATATGAAAGCAAACAATGCTGGAAATCTCTTTATTGATGAAATCAATTCAAGAGATTTTAGTGATGATAATACGATTATCTATGGGCATAATATGAAAAATGGATCACGTTTTCATGATTTAAGATATTTTGTTGAAAAAGATTATTTTGATGAACATCAAAAAATATATATTTACTTACCTGATGGAAGTATTAATGTTTATCAGGGGGTAGCTGCAGCCATCATTGATTCAAGAAGTGATTTGTATCAAAAAGGTATTGATTATACAGAGTATATCAGTCAAGTGAAAAGTGCAGCCTCTGTTTATCAAAATGTCAGTGAAGAACAAGTTCCTATGATTATGTTAAGTACTTGTTATACAGGAACAGAAAATCGCTATGTTGTTTATGGACAATTGAGAGAAAATACGAAGAGATAGTGTGAAAATTCATTATCTCTTTTTTATTTCCACAAGAAATTCACAACAATTTTATACAATACAAATGGAAAAAATAAATTTAAATGAAAATCCTCAGATGAAAGGTGATTATATGGCGTTTAATACACTTGTTTTTAATGATGAATTTGATGTTCAAATTGGAGCATCTGATATCGTGCCAGAAAACTTTAATTCAGCTGAAGCAATGTGGAAAATGATTCAAAACTTAAAAGATTAAAGATCTTAGACTGATAACAAAATACATAGGTTATCAGTTTTTTTGTATATAATTATTTTTGGAAAATAATACAAATCAATAAATTGATTAAATATAAAGAAAACGTTAATAATTTCAAATAGAGTTCATATGATAGAAAGGAAAAGAGGTGTAGTATGCTTACACAATTTCATGAACAGGCACAAAAAGCCATTGTGATAGCTGAAAGTATTGCATTTGATTTAGGACATAGTCATGTGGGAAGTGAACATCTGTTATTATCGTTATTGAAAATGAAAGATATACCCTTAACGAAGATGTTAAAAACATATCATGTGGATGATGATGTCATTTATAAAGATATTGTAAGGTTGTTTGGTGAAAAGGATATTCAACCTTTTTATATGGAGTATAGCGAAGTTGTGAAAAAGATATTAGAAATAGCCATTCAAATAACACATGAAAGAAAAGAGAATAAAGTTAGTTTAAATGTTTTATGTTTAGCTTTACTTCTACAAAGAGAAAGTGTGGCTGTTGAATTATTAAATAAATATCATATTCCATTTGATGAATTAAAAGAAAAATTGAGTGAAACACAGTCTTTGCTTTATGAATTAGATAAGGTTCATGAGTTAGTGAATTTTAATGAATTGGTCAAAAAAGAAAAACGTCTTATGATTGGAAGAGATCAAGAATTAGAACAGCTTTTTTTAACGCTATGTAAAAAGGAAAAGAATAATGTTTTATTGATTGGTAAAGCTGGTGTAGGAAAAACAGCATTAGTAGAGAAGTTAGCTTATAAGATTAATCAAAAAGAAGTTCCTGAACTTTTACAGAAGAAAGTGATTTATGAATTAAGTTTATCAAGTATTGTTGCTGGTACAAAGTATCGTGGTGAATTTGAAGAAAAGTTTAAGAAGATTATAGATAAAGTGATACAAGCAAAGGATGCCATTTTATTTATCGATGAAATTCATAATTTAATCGGAGCAGGTGGGGCAGAAGGAGCTATTGATGCGTCTAATATTTTAAAACCATTTCTAGCAAGAAAAGATTTAACATTGATTGGAGCAACAACAATAGAAGAATATTATAAATACTTTGAAAAGGATCAAGCAATGAATAGACGTTTCTCTATTTTAAAACTCAATGAAAATACGAAAGAAGAAACAAAAGAGATTCTTTTAGGATTAAAAAATCAGTATGAAAATTATCATCATATTCATATTTTAGATGAGCGACTTGATGAAATTATAGAACTCTGTGATCAATATTTACTATCTCGTGTTTTTCCAGATAAAGCCTTAGATGTATTAGATTTATCATGTGTAAAAGCATCATTTCAACATGCACAAAGTTTACAGACACAACATATTGAAAAAGTCATTGAAGAAATAACTGGCACAAGTTTACAGCATCTTTCTTATCGTGATATAGAATTAACATTGAATGAGCATATTATTGGGCAAGAATCAGCCATACATCAATTTATTGAATCTTTAGAATCTTTATCAAAATATCCGCATTCTCATCGTCCCAAAGGTGTCTATTTATTCACTGGTAGCAGTGGAATTGGAAAAACAGAAACAGCTAAGATATTAGCACAAGCGATGCATAAACATTTTATTAAATTGGATATGTCTGAATATAGTGATATGACAAGTGTCAATAAAATCATTGGTTCATCACCAGGATATGTTGGTTTTGATCAGCAATCTTCTTTATTTCATGATATGATTTTATATCCTGATAGTATCTTGTTGTTGGATGAAATCGAAAAAGCACATCCACAAGTTATGCATTTATTTTTACAAGTTTTTGATGAAGGTATATTAAAAGATAACCAGCATCATATTATTTCTTTTAAAGATACAATTATTATCATGACTTCTAATGTGACAAGACAAAATCAATCAGTTGTTGGATTTAAAAAGAAATTACCTTCACATCAACATTTAGAAACCTATTTTTCTAAAGAATTCTTAAATCGTATTGACGAAATCATTGAATATCAGACTTTACAAAAAGAACATCTTCAACAAATCTTATTAAATCAAACACCTGTTCCTTTAACAGATGATATGATTAATGATATTTTAAATGGTTATGATTTGCAACAAGGAGCAAGAACTTTAATCAAACAGATGAAGAAGTATCTAGTTTCTAAAAATAGATAGTATGACTGACATTTAATTTATGCAAATAAATTATTAACTGAATAAATAATAAAAATGAAAACACCATCAATGATATGGTGTTTTCATTTATGAGTGCAACTATCAGTTGTACGAATATCAAGAAATGATATTTTTATGACATATCAATTTTAAAATAGAAAAGAGATTGATACCTATAAAATTTATGTTAAAATAGGAGTCTATGAGGTGAGATATATGAAAAGAATATGGGGAATTATAAAAAAAGATACGGTTTTACTGATTGCTTGGATTTTAGCAATCTTATCTTGTTTCTTTGTGAAACCATCTTTATCTTATTTGGGATATATAGATTATACAACACTGGCTTTATTATTTTGTTAATGGTTATAGTTAATGGTTTACAAAATATTAAACTGTTTGAACAAGTAGCTATCTTTTTTCTCAAGAAAATCAAAACAACTCAACAGTTAGATATACTTTTAACAAGTCTATGTTTCTTTTTCAGTATGTTTATTGCTAATGATGTAGCATTAATTACTTTTGTACCTTTAATGATTGTTGTTTTAAAGATATTGAATAAGGAAGAAAGAGTTATACATATTGTTGTATTGCAGACTTTGGCTGCAAAAAAGTATGTGTACACCAATAGGCAATCCACAAAATTTATTTTTATATACATACTTTCATATGTCACTAGGTGATTTTTTAATAACCATATTACCTTATGTTTGTTTATCTTTTCTATTGTTGATAATACATATCTTTTTCAATCGTAATAAAGTGATAGAATCCCCTAAGATTTATCAAAAACAAGATACAAATATGACTTATTTATGGATATATTTATTATTATTTGTTTTATGTTTATTAAGTGTTTTACATCTTTTTAGTATTTTTTATTTATTACCAGTGATTTGTATTGTCTGTGGGTTAATGGATTATAAAACAATTCTTAAAGTCGATTATTTATTATTGTTGACATTTATAGGTTTCTTTATTTTTATAGGGAATTTAAAGAATATAGATGTTGTTGCTTAGTTTTTAAATCATATTGTTAATGGTTATGAAATAATAATCAGTGTTATCTGTTCACAAGTTTTTTCTAATGTTCCCACAACGATTTTATTATCAGGATTTACACAAAATATACATGATTTACTTATTGGTGTGAATATAGGTGGTTTAGGCACACTGATTGCATCTATGGCTTCATTGATTTCGTATAAATATATAGCACGTATTTATCTAAATTATAAATCTCAATATTTTCTGTCTTTTACAAAATCCAATATCATATATTTAATTATTTTGACTGCTGTAGCGTTACTTTGTTAAAAGGAAGTGTATTTTATAAAGTATTAAACAAACACTTTAACAATTAAAGATACAAAAACAATCCGTCAAGCTGTAGAATAGTGACAGTTTTCTAATCAATAAGCATCAGAACAATCAAACCATGGAATGCAGATGTTTGTAAAGAATTAAAAGTTATTTTAAATATGAGTTTTTGTCAAATAAAAACGAATATGATATGATAAAAGCAAGATGGAAAGAAAAGAGGAATGAAAATGTATAGTGTCATAATTTTATGTGCTGGTCAAGGAAAAAGAACAGGCTTAAATTATAATAAAATGTTATATAAGTTTCAGGGACAGACTGTTTATGAAATGACTTTACACACTTTTATGCAAGATCCACGTTGTCAACAGATTATCGTTGTGACAAGAGAAGATGAAAAAGAAACTTTTCAGCAGTTGTTAGATGATGAACGTATTCAATTTGTTGTTGGTGGAAAAGAAAGGCAAGATAGTGTTTTTCATGGTTTACAACATGTACAAAGTTCTTATGTTTTGATTCATGATGGTGCTAGACCTTATTTAAAACAACAACATATTGATGCTTTATTATTGGCTTTACAAGAACATCAAGCTTGTTTATTAATGGTTCCATGCAAAGATACAATTAAAAGAGTAGTCGATGGAAAAGTTGTAGAAACATTAAAAAGAGATGAATTGATGCAAGCACAAACACCACAGGCTTTTTCTACAAAGTTAATTTTAGAGGCATATACCCAAGCCATCCAATCAGGCTATCAAGCAACAGATGATGCGCAAATGGTTGAACATTTTACACAAGAAGATGTGTATGCTGTCATGGGGGATTATGAAAATAAAAAAATTACCACTGTTGAGGACTTAAAATAATGTTTATGAATATAATCAATGGGGTGGTTTTTTGAAAAAGAAAAAGCATAGTTTGTTAGTTATTGTTATTTTATTAAGTATATGTGTGTTAATTTATTTTTTATTACCCCATCCACCGTGTTCATTATCATCTTTTGATAAAAGAGCAGTCTGGTTTTCATATGGTAATTTAGAAAAGTTTTCATATGAATCTAAAGAAAGTTTTTCTGAAGATTTTTCACAAGCTATAGACAATATAAAAGAATATAAAATCAATACTATTATTGTTCAAGTACGAGCATTTAGTGATGCTTTGTATGATTCTAAACTTTTTCCATTATCAAAAATCATAACGCATCAAAACACTTTAACATTTGATCCATTAGAAGTGATGGTGGATATTGCCCATGAAAATGGGATGAATATTGAAGCATGGGTAAATCCTTATCGTATTTCACTCAATCGTGAAAGTTTTGAACAGTTTTTAAATGATTCACCTCATCATAAATGGTTAGAAGATGCAAATCTTACGATTGGATATGCGACTTATCAATATATTCTCAATCCTGCCAGTCAATCAGTCAGAGATTATATTGTTGATGGAGTAGAAGAAATTGTGGAAAATTATGATGTTGACGGGATTCATTTTGATGATTATTTTTATGTATCAGGAACACATGAAGGAACTTCTCAAGATGAACGTTTAGATTATGTCAATATGTTAATACAAGATGTCTATCAAAGTATTAAAGCCGTTAATAAAGATGTTGTATTTGGAATCAGTCCACAAGGTAATTATGAAAATTGTTTAAGTGATGGAGCTGATATTGATACATGGTTAGGGGAAGAAGGCTATATAGATTATTTAATGCCTCAGCTTTATTGGAGTGATTGTTATGGTGAAAATCAAGATACCATGTTTAGTGATCGTTGTCGACAGTTTGCAAAAATATCAAGACAACCAAGCGTTATGTTATATGCTGGTTTAGCACTTTATCGTGCTGGTGTGGGCGATGAAAATGATTTTGGATGGCAGGAAAGCCAAGACAATTTAGCTTTGCAGGTTCAAATTTTATATGAACAGGGATATAAAGGTTTTAGCTTATTTCATTATGATTCAATATTTGAAGAAGCAGGGCAAATAGAATTAAATGAATTATTAAAACAGCATCCTTAAAGAAAAGAACTCTCTTGTTGAAGAAAGTTCTTTTTATTGATGTAAGGCATTTTTGAGGGCAGGTGTCAATCTTCTAGGACCACGTAATGTCTTAATACCGTATCTTTTGAGTATTTCTAATGAATATTCATCAGGTTGATAAGTTTTTAATCGTTTGATTTTCATTATGCGATTGATTTGAAGATGCGAATCATGATAGTTATAGGGAATATCGATTTCAAGGACTTGGCATTGGTATAAAATATAAGCATAGGGTTTTGTTATATAGAGATAAACAACATCACCAACATACAAATGTGTAGACTGTTTCCAAAGCATTGTATCATCATGGTCGAAACAGTGAAACATATCATAATATTGTGGATTGGCCGGAATAATCCAGTCATGGACAGGATGAGTGAGTTGATAACTTTTGTCAATGCATGAGATAATATCTTGATCTAAAAGAGTGTCATCTAGAGAAATGGTTATCCAATGTTTTTTATTCATGTGGTAAGCAGGATAGAAACCATTTTGTTGAATGAGATGGGAAATGTCTTCTTGATTTAATTTAAGATTAATGACTTCTATGTTTTTATCTTCACCATTTAATTTCTTTTTATTGATATTCATAATTAAAGCGAACCATTTTTGATTGTCAGGATGTCTGAAGATTCCTGATTCAAAGTCGTTTTCCCATGGGAACTGGGGAGATACATGATATTGATTATTTATGTATTGGCTTATTCTATTTGTTTGAGGAAATATGAAATCTTGAGGGGTTGTACATTGTTCTTTTATATCATTGAAAATAGCTAGAAGTTCTTCTCTCACTTGTGTGACAAAATCTCCAGCTTGTTGTTTGATACGAAAATTCGTATATTCTTCATGAAAAGCTAAATCAATAACTTGGGAATGAATATTGCTGTGACTATCAATTGTAATAATAACTTGAAATGTATTGTTTAATAGATTTTGAGTATAGATATATTGATTTTCTTTTTTAATAAAACCATAAGGAATTAATTGATTAAAATTAATTTTTCTTTTTTGAAAGATATCTACTTCATTCCACATATAAGTGCCTCCTTTTTATAGTGAATCTAAAAACTCTTGCCATTTATCTTCGTAATCTACAAAATATTTAGGGCAAATCTTACCTGTGATATCATAGTGTCTAATGACATCTTGGGATTGTAAGTGATAGGTATTCATTAAAGAACGAACTAATATTTGTAAAGATTGATAAGTCTTTTCATTAAACTGACCACTTTCATCAGGATGGCAGCACTCAATAGATATCGTATCATTATTACGATGATTTGAAGCATAAGCAACTTCGTTGAGTGGAATGCATTGAATGACTTCACCTTTTAAATCAATAATAAAATGACTTGATGCTGAAGTTGTATGTGTGTGTTTTAGGTTTTCAAAATAATCACGATTATTTTTAGCAGTTGAGCCAGGATTAGCAGTATAATGAATGACGATAGCATTAACTCTGCGTAATGATTTTCCACTTCTTGAATAAGGATTTGGAGTTAGAAATTGATGTTGGATAGATAAGCCATCAACTTGATATTCTTCAACATCATTATGATGCTGTTGAGAAATGAAATAAGTTCCTAGTCCTATAATCAGCACAAGTAAAGTTATGAAAAGAAGTGGTTTTTTCTTAATTTGTTTTCTTTTTGTCATATTCTCACCTCGTATTCACATTATGCCATGCCTGATTCAAAAATGTATAAATATTTGCTTAAGATTTTATAAATGATATGGATATTATAACATCTTTGAAAACGAAGGCATACAAAATAAATGATTAAAAAAAGCTGATTTTAAGTGGGTTAAATGCCTTATATTTGAGTTTCGGTAAAAAAATAAAAAACAGGTAAAAAGTTATTCACAAATTGCCTGTTTTGCTTTATTTATAAGGAAAATCAGCCTCTAAAATGTTATAATAATTTTATCTCAATAAACAAAATTTAGGAGGGATTTTCCATGAGTTATTTTACCACAGATCTATATGAAACGAAAAGAGAAATTGTCAATTTTTCTAATAAATTATCAGACAGTCTTGATAAACCTGCTGCCAAGTTTGTCATGGACATGATGTTTGGTCTTGCAAGAAGTCAAAGTGTTCTACTTAGCGATATTGCCAGAGCTCTTGATGAAAATATCAAGCTCAATTATACAATTGACAGATTATCCAATCATTTGGCTCAATTTGATGATGAAGCAATGAACCAAATGAAATCCAATTATAATGATATGGTTATCAAGCATCTTAGCGAAGACAGGATCATTTTACTTGATAACAGTGAAATCATCAAAAAATATGGAAGAAAATTTGAAGATCTTTGTATGGTCAGGGATGCTTCCTCACTTAAGGATGACATTTATCCTGGATACCATGTATGTGAGGCAACTGCCCTCACACAGGATCAACATCATCCAATATCTTTGTATAGCCATATCTATTCAACTGAAAGTGAAGGATTCAAGTCAATGAACGATGAAACAATAAAGAGCATAAAATATGTCAAATCTCTCATTCCTGAAAGATGTACATTTGTATGTGACAGAGGATATGATGCCAATGTATTTTATGATTACTTCATAGATGAAAATCATAATGCAGATGATTTCATCATCAGACTCAAAGAAAATAGAACATTATTGTTTAAAGGGAAGCCAAAGAAAGTAGGAGAAATCGCCAAAAGAAGAAAAGGCAAGATTAAGATGAACATGTATTTTTCTAAGGAAGACAGTGAAGTCTATGTATCACATACGAGAGTGGAACTGCCATCACAAAAGGGAAGGATATTAAATCTAGTCATTGTGTATGGATTAAGTGAAGAAAAACCGATGATGCTTTTAACGAATAGAGAGATCAGGAATAAAAGAGATGTGCATAAGATAGTGAGGGCATATATGTCAAGGTGGCGAATCGAGGAGAAATTCAGATTCAAAAAGAATCAGTATGGTTTTGAAAATATAAGAGTAAGGACGATGAAATCAATAAATGTATTGAATACGATATTGATGATGCATATAGGGCATATAACACTGTTGGCAGAGAAAGTAGACAAGAAATTACTGGTCATAAAGATGATAGAGAGAAGCAAATCGCTTAAAGGAAAGAGATATTACTGGTGCTATCAGATCAGTAAAGGGATACAGGAAATATTAAAATATGCACAAAAGGGAATCAAGGAGTTTCAAAATATAAGAGAGAAGCAGGAATACAGGCAGCTGCAACTGAAACTATAAAATGAACATATAGTAAATAATAAAAAAGGTCATGAAAATGACACTTTTTCAGCTACAATAAAAAGAGAACAAAAACAAAAAAGATGATATAGATAAGAAAACAAGGGTTATGACAATAAACAACAAGACATACCCTTCAAAAAAGAATGCAAAAAACCGAAAGTCAAACCTTATAAGATTGACAAAAATAGGGATATGTGGTACACTACCTGAGCATGTAATATATTTACTGCCTGTCTATATGAAAAATATAGACCATTAGACCATAGGAGGAGGTAAAAAGATGAATAAATACGAAATCATGTTTATTGTAAAACCTGATGTTGAAGAAGAAGCAAGAAACGCATTAATCGAAAACTTCAAAAGCATTTTAACAAATGGTGAAGGAACAGTAGATAATGTCAACGAATGGGGATTACGTGATTTTGCTTATGAAATTCAAGATTACAAAAAAGGATATTATGTTGTCGTAGATACAACAACTACTCCTGCAAACATCTCTGAATTTGAACGTATTTCACGTATTAACGCAAACGTTATCCGTCACATGACTCTTAGAAGATCTAAATAAGAAGGTGAATTCTGATGATTAATCGAGTTGTATTAGTTGGAAGAATGACCAGAGATCCTGAACTCAGAAGAACAAATAGTGGTGCTGCAGTGACAAGTTTTACTTTAGCACTTAATCGTAATTACAATTCAGCTGATGGACAACAAGCAGATTATATTAACTGTGTTGTTTGGAATAAAGTTGCTGAAAATGTAGAAAGATATTGTTCAAAGGGATCATTAGTTGGTGTAGAAGGTAGACTTCGTTCACGTAGCTATGATAATGCACAGGGTCAAAAAGTATATGTAGTTGAAGTTGTTTGTGACAGTGTACAGTTCTTAGAAACAAGAGCTGCAAGAGAAAGAGCACAGCAACAACAACCTCAAGTTTCACAAGATAACTTCTATGATATGAAAACAGTAGAATTGGAAAAAGATTTTGACAATTCTTTTGATTCTTTCGATATTATGGAAGACGATATTCAATTTTAAGGAGGAAATGGTTTATGGCATTCAAAAGACAAAGACCTAGAAAAAAGTTTGCTATTTTACAAAAAACAAGATTGATTACATCGATTACAAAGATGTTGAATTATTAAAAAGATTCGTTTCTGCAAATGGAAAAATCATTCCTAGACGTGTAACTGGAACAAGCGCTAAATATCAAAGACAATTAGCAGTTGCAATTAAACGTGCTAGACAAATGGCTTTATTACCATACGTTGGTGAATAATAATGATTAAAAAACCTTGATAAAATCAAGGTTTTTTTGTTTCTTGAGAGGTTTCTGGTACTAATTTGGTACTATTACGAACTAGAGCTTAATATTAAATAAATTGAATAATCTATCGATAAAAGATAATACTAACGTTAATTAATTAAAATTTTTTACAGTTTAAGAAAATATTTTATATTGAGTATCTGTTAAAAGCGTTCTGTGGAACGCTTCTGGAACGCCTTTGGAACGCTTTTTAAATATTATCTTAAATTATAACTTAAGTAATATATATGATAATGTTTTAACTGACTTCATAGTTTGATATAATAGAATAATCGAGGGAGTGATTATAATAAGTTCTGAAGTATCCGAGTGAAGGATACGGAAGAACTCAATGGGCATTTCCGCAGCTTGCTGCGTAATGCCGAACGAAGTATGATATAATAAATTGTGTAAAACAATTTATTATCGAAATCACAGAGTGATTTCGCAATCATACGAGAGTGAGGGCGATGATAATGGGAAATAGTCAATTTATACATCTATCACATAATGTGAGTAATCTTGTTTACCACATTGTCTGTCCGGCAAAATATCGTCGCGTAGTATTTGATGATTCTGTTGAAGAACATCTGAAGCAAATTTGCCTTGGGATAGAACTGAGATATGATTATATACATTTTCTTGAAATAGGGGCAGACAAAGATCATGTGCATTTTCTTGTTCAAAGTACACCTGAGTATGCTCCTTCAAAATTGGTAAAAATCATAAAAAGTATAACTGCAAGGCAAATATTTGCTGAGTGTCCGCAGGTCAAAAAACAACTATGGGGAGGACAATTCTGGAGCGACGGATATTTTATCGCATCTGTCGGTAAAAATCAAAACGAAAAAGTAATCAGAGAATATGTGAAAGAACAGGGTAAACAAGATACGGAATATAAGCAGTTGTATTTGAGTATATGATAGCATCGCATAAGCGAAGCGTGAAGATACCCCGGGTCTTGACCCGGGAGCTTCATGTGTGCCATGCATGGCATAAAACTTGGTGGTGAAAGTCCACTGTGGGGGTTTCGTACTACCAACCACTAGTCAAAGACAAGGTATCCATCGTAAGGTGAGAACTGAAGGAAGTCGGAGACAAAATCCTGACCCAAGGAATACGAACTATTTAAGGCATATGCTTATTGGATGAGATTGCATGACAAATCAAAGTCCAATAGTACGACGGAATAAGCAGTGTAAAGATAGTGGGTACATGGGATGAAAGTGTTATGTCTTACCGTGGGAGGTCCTAGGGACATGATGAAAATGTAATCATGGTGGAAATGTTTGTCCTAGGAAGTCAGCCGAGGTCATAGTAGTGATGATGATAACTGTAATGGTTATCTAGCGAAGGACCGAACATAAGGAGGTGAACTGGAAATGAAAGATACTCAGGATAAAATTGGATACTGTCAACTATCATTAGGCTTACTCTATGAAGATAGTACGGAATACGACAATAATGGAGAAGTGTATCCTATATCAAAACAAGAGATATCGCATACGAAGAACACCAATAGATTTGTAATACATGAGAAGTTACTTGAAACAATCGTAGAAGATGCCAATATAGAAAAGGCAATCCAAAGGGTTGTGAGCAATAAGGGAAGTGGTGGTGTAGATAAAATGCAAGTCGCAGAAGTTCGTACGCATTTCGCACAGCACTGGTCTTATCTAAAGAAACTCATCATGGAGGGACACTATAGTCCACAAGCCGTTAAAAGAGTAGAAATACCAAAAGATAATGGAAAGAAAAGAGGACTAGGAATTCCAACTGTGACTGACAGGGTCATTCAACAAGCGATAGTGCAAATACTTACGCCTATCTTTGAGCCACTATTCAGTGAAAACAGTTATGGATTTAGACCTCGAAGAAATGCTCATCAAGCAGTAAGAAGAGTCGTAGACTATGCCAATGAAGGATATCGATACACAGTAGACTTGGACTTGGAGAAATACTTTGATACAGTCAATCATTCAAGGCTTATACAGATACTGTCACAAACTATTAAGGATGGAAGAGTCATATCACTCATACATAAATATCTCAATGCAGGAGTCGTAGTAAAGCATAAATTCGAAGAAACGACTAAAGGCGTACCTCAAGGAGGACCACTAAGTCCATTACTATCAAATGTCTATCTTAATGAACTTGATAAAGAAATGGAAAGAAGAGGCAATAGATATGTAAGATATGCAGATGACTGTGTCATACTATTCAAAAGTAAAAGAAGTGCAATGAGAGTCAAGGAAACAGTGAGGAGGTATCTTGAAGAGAAGTTATTCGTTAAAGTCAACCAGGAGAAAACAAAAGTAGCCTATATTACTGATATAAAATTTCTAGGATTTGGATTTTATATAGAGAAGAGTGGTAACGTACGAATCACTGTTCATAAGAAATCAAGAGAAAAGATGAAAAGAAGAATCAAGGGAATCACAAAAAGAAACAGACCTGTCAGTAGTAAACAATTAGGCCAAGAATTAAAACTCTATATGACGGGATGGATAAACTATTACAGGGTAGCCGATATGAAAGTGTATCTTGGTAAAGTTGACTTATGGTTAAGACGAAGAATACGAATGATATACTGGAAGAGATGGAAACTGGTAAGGACGAGATATAAAAATCTACAAAAGTTAGGAATAAACAGGAAAAAGGCATGGGAATGGGCAAATACAAGAAAAGGTTACTGGCATATAGCCAATAGCTTTATACTCTCTAGAACACTGACAAACGAAAGACTGAAAAGCTTTGGGTTTATCAGTGCACTAGACTATTACAATTCTATAAACTTATGAAACGCCGTGTAGGGGACCCTATGCATGGTGTTGTGAAAGGGGCGAAAGATATTAATTCTTAGCCCCTATTCGATTAATTCTTTTGGTTATATAAAAAATATTGTAGAACATTTCTTAGTAAGATAATATAATAATGTGAATTATAAACTGAAATCAAGGAGTTAATTAAAATGGAAAAATTTTTTAAAGAATTAATGGTGGTAAATAATCATAATCTAAGTAGTTTTAATACCCCTGGTGTTTGGGCTTTGTTTGGAAAAAGAAAAAACGTAGTAAATGATGATAAATGGTATTGTTTACAAGTTGGACAAACAACTTGCATTAAAAATGAAATTCAAAAAGATAAGCAGCTTTTGGCTGAAGAATTAAACAATAATGGAACTAAAATTCCATATGTGAATCAATTTGGAGAAGAATTGTTTTCATATTATGTATATCCAACTTCTAGGGAATATTTGTATAGTAAATATATAAAAGAACAATTTAAAGATTTTCTTTTTGCAGTTATTTGTGAAGAAGAAGATAATAATGTTAGAAAGAGTATAGAAAAAGAGTTTGCATATAAAACAAATGCGATATGTTGGAGGAATGGTGGCCCTTTCAAAAAAGGAATAAAAATTGATTTTGAGAATAGGAAATCTGAAACTAGAGAAATACCATACAATGGCGAAATATCTGATTCAATCATTATCCCGTTTGTTAAAAGATATAATACTCAATAAAAAATATGTTTTCAAGATATTTAAGTGAGAATAAAATTTTCTTTATTGAAAAACAAGAACCTTTTGATAAATTAATAGTGCATAAAAGAAATTATTTAATATAACGTTATGTTAAGAACTTATTATGATTATAATAATTATAAAAATAATAAATATGGTACTATTTTGGTACTAAGTTGTGCTGCAAATAAAAATAAACAGAAGATTATAAGATAAAATTACACTAAATATTGATTTAAAAGTACTCATTAAATCTAAAAAATATTAAAGCTTATCATAGGTTGGTGAATAATAAGTGTTAGAAAGCCTTGATAAAATCAAGGTTTTTTTGTTTTTTAATAGTTTTGACATAGGGGGTAAGCAAAGAATGGTCTATAGAAAATTTCAAAATAGTGTTTATTATGTGTTATTCTTATACAGTTAATTTTTAGAATTTAATAGTAATAAATTAAATAAAATATTTTAAAATGATACATATTTTTGTTGGAAGAAAGAAAATAAAAAACATAAATATTTGCTTACAATTTTATATGATAAGATAATATTTATCATAATGGTTTAAATGTAAATTTTGAAATAAAATAATTAAAGAAAGGTGATTGGGTAATATAATTTCTATTAGAAAGGTTTTCAATATAGTGAAAAATATAAATAAAATGGTATTAAATCTTTTTGAGATTAACTAATAGATATTAGTCAAATATTTTGCCTATAACTACGGGGTGAAATATTTTTTTCTTATGAAATAATCTTGAAAAATATAGTTCATCATCATATCCAACAGATTTGCTTATGACTTTAATCGGGAGTGTAGTTTCAATTAGTAATCTTTCAGCTTCATCCAGTTTTGTTTTTAAAATATAATCTTTTAAAGATATGTTCATATTTTTTTAAACAATCTAGTGGTATAAGAACGGTCTAGACCTAAATAATTTGCAATATCACTAACATATATTTTTTCATCAATATGAGTAATACAGTAGTTAATAATGAAATTGACATATTCTTCCTCTGTAGGAATAGTATTTTGATAATTAGGAAATTGATTAACTAAAAAATGCAGAAAATCGTATAATAAACTATTCAATAATAATTCTTTACATGCAGAAACAGAACGATAGGCAACAGAAATATTAACAAATTTTAATGCTAATTGATCGTCTTTAGAATAGTGAAAAACAGGAGTATGAGCTAATGTTGTTTTATTAATATATGACTCAATCTTTAATCCTTGCATTCCAATCCATCCATAGGCCCAAGGATCATGTATGTCAGCACAATAATAAATTTCTTGATTAGGCTTGATAAAAAAGCATCTCCTTTTTCAAGGTGATAAACTTTACCGTCACACTTGAATATACCTTTACCACTAGTTATATAATGAATCATGTAGCTTTTTCTCACTGCAGGACCAAAAGAATGTCCAGCTTCACATTCTTCATAGCCATTATTATATATAAGCGCATCAGTGTTTTTATAAAAATTTTCATTTGTTTCAATTCTCATATCTTTTTCTCCCATGTCACATTTATCCATGATTATATCACAATTTGATATACAAAAAAATAAAACTTAAATATAATAATTGATGTGTTAACGTTAACCTAGAAGAGGAGAGATAAAATGAGTTTTAATGATAAATTAATGGAAAAAATGTTACCAATTGCAACGTGGATTTCAGAAAATAAGTATGTAATTGCGGTTCGTGATGGGTGTATGCTTGCATTCCCACCAACTATGTTTGCATCAATTTGTATTATTTTACAAAATTTACCTACTACATTTGGTTTTGCTCAATTTCTACCAGAAGCAATACTTACTTTCTTGAATGACTTCTTTGGACCAGTTGCAAATGCAACTATGAATATCAGTACTTTATTTATGGTGTTTGGTATTGCATATCATTTAGCAAAAAATTATGGAAAATCGTCTTTATATGCTGGTGCAATTGCTATTTCTAGTTTCATGATGTTAGTTCCAATTACATGGGGAGATAATGGAGGAATTATTCCATTATCAAAATTTGGAGCTGAAGGTATGTTTATTGGTATGATTGTCTCAGTTTTATCAACTGAAATATTCTGTAGAATTGAAAATGCAGACATTAAAATTAAAATGCCAGCTTCAGTACCACCGGCTATTGCCAAATCATTTGAGACAATTATTCCTGGAGCTGCAGCATTATTCGTTATGAATGTAATTAGATATGGATTTACATTTACTGAATGGGGTAATGCAGTAGATTTTGTTTATAAAAGTTTACAAATTCCTTTACAAGGAATTGGTGCTAGTTTACCAGCAATTATTTTGGTTGTTGCTTTAACTCAATTCTTTTGGTGGTTTGGAATCCATGGAACAATTGTTGTTAACTCAGTAATTGAACCAATTTATGCAGCATTAAGTTTAGAAAACTTTACAGCATTTAGTAATGGACAAGAATTACCAAACGTATTAACAAGTACTTTCAAAGGGGTTTTCGTTGACTGTGGACTTGTGCTAGGTATTGCACTAGCGTGTATTATCTTAATAGCAAGATCAAAACGTTTAAAAACAACGATGAGACTTTTAGTTGCACCTGCGAGTTTTAATATCTCTGAACCATTAACATTTGGGTTACCAATTGTATTAAACCCAACAATTTTTATACCATGGATCTTAGCACCAGTAGTAATGGTAACGATTTCGTATTTTGCTATTAGTACTGGAATTGTTCCAAAAACAAATGGAGCAACGATTGTGTGGTCTACCCCTGTATTCTTATCTGGTATTTTAGCAACAGGATCTATTCGTGGAGGATTATTACAAATCGTAAACGTGATAGTTGGAGTTTGTATATGGTATCCATTCTTAAAGTTATTAGATAAGCAATATTTAAATGAAGAAAAAGAATTAGAAAACTAAAAGGAGAGTACAATGAGCAAACAATTAACATTTGAACATGAATTTCAATATCCGATAGAAGATGTTTATAAAGTAATAAAAGAACAACAATTATTGTTTTTTCAACATTATGATAATTCAATAAAAGATTTGTCCGAAGGAATAGAAATAAAAAAACAGATGTATACAAAAACATCCAATAAAGAAATTCCTGTAAAAATGTGTGTAAGAAAGCTTATTGACAACCAACATATGGAAGTAGTGACAAAATATTATGAAGGTGATATTGTCACTACTTATCTTTTTGAAAATCTTAATGGAAAGACAAGACTTACATATATAGAAGAAAATCATTTTAACAAAACGAGAAATGAAATGAACTTTCACTTAATAAGTTTCTTCTATAATTGGATGTATAAACGTAATATGAAAAAAGAATGCAATATGTTGAGTCTTTGTTGAGTGAGGAAAACTAATGATTAATATTGTGGATGAAGTATTATTTCATTTATCTAACAACAAGATTAGTTACATTATACAGTTATTAGATAATAAACAGTTAGGCCATATGTATTATGGAAACAAAATTGATATCATAACAAAAGAGGATTTGGCTTATTATACAAGAGACGATAATAAGGCAGCAGGAACAGTTAAATATAGTAAAGATAATCGTAATTTTTCATTATCATGTATTCCCCAAGAATATCCAGTATTTGGTACAAGTGATTATAAAGATGGGGCACTTTCACTATATTACCAAACAACACCATTATATTTAGATTTAAAATATAAAAGTTGTTCTGTTGTTAAAGGTAAAAATAGAAAAAAGGGTTACCAGTAGCATATGGTGCAGATGCTGAAACATTGATTATTGAGATGATTGATTATAATTATGATGTTGTTGTAAAACAATATTATACTATATTTGAAAATAGTCATATTATTGTGAGAAACCAAGAAATTCTCAATAAAAGTGAAAAAACATATACAATTGATAAAGCTATTTCTGCTGTGTTAGATTTAAATAATGCTGATTATAAATTTGTGCATTTATCTGGAGCATGGTTAAAAGAAAGGCATGTAAAAAAACAAAACATAGAACATGGGAAAGTAAGTGTTGGCACTTTAAAAGGTGCAAGTTCACACCAACAAAACCCTTTTATCGCATTAGAACATGTTAATGCAACAATTAACAGTGGTGAATGTTATGGGATGAATCTTGTATATTCTGGAAACTTTATTGGACAAGTAGAAGTTGATGAATGGGATTATACACGTATGATGTTAGGAATTAATCCGGAGTATTTTAATTGGGAATTAAAACCTGAAAGTCATTTTTTAACACCAGAAGTTCTTGTGGCTTATAGTAATGAAGGGTTAGATGGTTTATCTAGAGAATATGCAAGTTTTATAGAAAACCATATTATTGATTCTAAATGGTTATCTAAACCTAGACCAATTGTTTATAACAGTTGGGAAGCAATGTATTTCGATATGAATCAAGAAAAATTATATGATTTAGCAGTTAAAGCTAAAGATATTGGAATGGAATGCTTTGTGATTGATGACGGATGGTTCTCTAATAGACGTAATGATCAAAGTAGTTTAGGAGATTGGACAGTTAGTCAAGAATTATTTCCCGATGGCATCAAAGCTTTTGGAAAGAAAATTCATGGTTTAGGAATGATGTTAGGAATGTGGTTTGAACCAGAAATGGTTTCACCAGGTTCTCAATTGGTAAAGGACCACCCTGATTGGGTAGCTGCTCGTTCTCTATCTAGGATATCTATAGCTAGAAATCAATACTGTTTAGATTTTTCTAATCCAGAAGTTGTAGATTATATTTACAATCAAATGGTTGCAGTAATTGATGAAGCAAATCTTGATTATATAAAATGGGATTATAACCGAAATATTACTGAAGCTTTTTCACCTTATTTAGAAAAAAACAATTATAATCAAGGAGAATTTTTTCATAGAAATATTTTAGGATTATATGATTTATATGAAAGACTAACATCTCGGTATCCAAATTTATTGATTGAAGGATGTGCAGGTGGGGGCGGAAGATTTGATTTAGGTATTCTATATTATAGTCCATATATTTGGGTTAGTGATGATAGTGATGCTATTGAAAGATTGAAAATTCAATATGGAACAAGTTTAGCATATCCTATTTCTTCATTAAGTAATCATGTCTCAATAACACCAAATCATCAAACATTAAGGAATACTCCTTTGCAAACACGTTATCTTGTTGCTTTATTTGGATGCTTGGGATATGAATTGGATATCAATGAGTTAAATCAAGAAGAAATTGAAGCAGTTAAAAAACAAATACAAGAATATAAAGAAATACGATATTTGATATCTCAAAATCAATTTTACAGACTTATATCGCCATTTGAAGAAGATATGAATAAAATTGCTTGGGCAATAGAAGGTGAAGAAGAAGTTGTTGTCGGTTTTTACAGAATTCTTACTAAGCCAAATGATACACCTTATGAATATTTAAAACTGCCATTTATAAAAAATGGGACATATCTTATTAATGATGAATATATATTATCTGGTGAAATTCTAAGAAATATAGGGTTAAAATTACCTTACCAATTCAATTGTGCTAATCATGAAATGGCACAGTTATCAGGTGATTATCAAGCATATTTATTTAGGATAAAGAAGGTGAAATAAATGAGTTATAACAATGTAAAACAAATTTTACATGGTGGAGATTATAACCCCGAGCAATGGTTAGATTGTCCTCAAATATTAGAAGATGATTTACGTTTGATGGAAGAGGCACACATCAATACAGTGACAGTTGGAATCTTTTCATGGTCAACATTAGAACCCCAAGAAGGACACTATAATTTTGCATGGCTTGATAAAGTTTTTGACGAAATGGAAAAAAGAAATGGATATGTCATTTTGGCAACACCAAGTGGTGGTCGCCCAAGATGGATGTCACAAAAATATGAAGAAGTGAATAGAGTAGACGAATATGGTAGGAGACATCATCATGGTTTTAGACACAATCATTGTTATTCATCAAAAATCTATCGCAACAAAGTAGAAAATATTAATACTATCTTAGCAAAAAGATATGGTCATAGAAAATCATTGATTATGTGGCATATATCTAATGAATATTCGGGAGAATGTTTTTGTGATCAATGTCAAGAAAATTGGCGTAAATGGTTGCAAAATAAATACAAAACCTTAGAGGCACTGAATGCTGCTTGGAATATGGTTTTTTGGTCAAATACTATAACAGATTGGAATCAAGTTGTTCCCCCATCGCCATTGGGAGAAAATAAAGTTCATAGTATGGATATTGATTGGCGCAGATTTTGTAGTGATATGACAATAGATTTCTTCGAACATGAAATCAAAACAATAAAAGAAATTACACCACATATCCCTGTGACGACAAACTTTATGGCCGAAGGACATTCAACAAATGACTTTATACCACTGGAAGGGATAGATTATGCAAAATTTGCAAAATCATTAGATGTTGTTAGTTGGGACAGTTATCCAGATTGGCATAATAATTTTGAGCCAGTATCAAAAACAGCAATGAAAACAGCTTTCATTCATGATTTATACTACTCCCTTAAAAATAAACCATTTTTAATTATGGAATGTACACCAAGTTGTGTGAATTGGCATACTTTAAATAAATCAAAGAGACCAGGAATGCATATATTGAGTTCAATGCAACAAATTGCTCATGGTTCAGACAGTACATTATATTTTCAAATTAGAAGAGCTCGTGGAAATTCAGAAAAATATCATGGCGCAGTTATAGATCATGATAATTCGAACGAGAATAGAGTTTTTAAAGAAGTAAAAAAATATGGTGAGATGTTATTATTGTTAAAAGACATAAAAGGAACAAAAAAACAGTCTCGCGTTGCAATACTTATAGACTGGGAAAACTTATGGGCATTAAAAAGAGAAAATGCATTTTGTAGAAAAAATAAAAGATATTTTCAAACATTACAAGAGCATTACAACTATTTTTGGGAAAATGATATACCTGTAGATTTGTTGACTAAGGATAAAGATTTTAGTCAATATGAAATAATTATTGCACCAATGCTTTATATGATTGAAGCAGAAACGATGAATAAATTTAAAGATTATGTTAAGCAAGGAGGAAAACTTGTATCAACATATTTTACAGGACTAGCAGATTCGCGGGATGTATTGTATATTGGTGGATGGCCTCAACAATTACAAGAATTATTTGGAATAAAAGTACTTGAGTTAGATAATTATTTTGATAATGAATATAATGAAATAGTTTATCAGGATAAAGTATATCAAACCAAACAATATCAATCTATTATTGAACTACATAATGCGACGAGTCTAGGAGAATATCAAAAAGATTTTTACGCTCATACCCCTGCATTAACTGTTAATGCATATGGAAATGGGCAAGCGTATTATATGGCTGCTAGGATGAAAGATGATTTTCTACATGATTTTTATTCTCAAATTGCAAATCAGTATAAGCAAAAATATGTTATCTGTGATCAAGAAGTTTCTGTTCAAGTAAGATTTGATGATCAATACAATTATTGTTTTATAATGAATTTTTCTGAAGAAGAAAAGAAGATAGAAATAACCAAAAAATCAACTGATATAATTAATCATATTGATATTGAAGGAAAAATCATTCTAAATAAATATGAAACCAAAGTTTTAAGAATAAAAAAAGATACAATGTTTAATTCTTAAACATTGTATATATACTTGTTAATTATTCAGATTGAAAAAATATAAGTGTATATAAGTAGATTACTAGTAAAAGATATTAATGTGGTGTGTAAATAAAATTTTTGGCTGTGTTGCATATGGTAATCTGAAAATAATTGTATATCTTTATATTAAAATAATATTATTTGAGATTAAAAAAATATTTAAAAAGAAATAAATGATGCAAAGAATGTTAGAAATAATATGAAAAACAAATAATACTATTGGAAATAATATCACTATTATAAATCGGTGAATAATTTATAATGAAAAGCCTTGATGAATGAAATGAACCCCGTTATTTGGACACCTGAATAAAGGAGGTTCATTTTTATTATGGCAAAACTGACAAGAGATCAAAAAATAGAATTATATGAAAAACGAAAGAAAGGATGTACTGTATCATCACTATCTAAAGAATATCAAATAAATGCCACTGGTATTAACTATTTAATTAGACTGATAGACAGACATGGTTTTGATATTCTCAGAAAAGAAAAAATAATTATTATTCACCAAAATTAAAAGTAGAAATCATTAATAAGGTACTTGTAGATGGTCAATCAATTGTTAGCACGGCTATTGAATATGGATTGCCTAATAAGGAGTTGTTATCTAACTGGATTAACTCGTATAAAGAGAACGGATATGTTATAGTAGAGAAAAAGAGAGGAAGATCATCTGCTATGAACAGGCAGAAGAAAATAAACAAAAAATACGAAGACATGACACCTGAAGAAAAAATCAAATATCTTGAAAACAGAAATCTATATTTGGAAGTGGAGAATGAATACCTAAAAAAATTGAGAGCTGCAGTTCAGGCAAGGAAGAATCGACAACCAAAGAAAAAGTAATGGTAGTCTATGAACTGCAGCGTTAATACCCATTAAAGATTCTTCTTGAGATATCTGGTCTAAAACGTTCAACATATTACTACACGTTATCTAAGACGCATAAGGATATGAAAAATGATGAAATCATGAACGTTATCATTAATATATTTTATACACATAAAGAATGCTATGGCTATCGTAGAGTGGCTTTGGAATTAAGAAATATGGGCTATGTAGTCAATCACAAGAAAGTAAAACGATTGATGTCTGTAATGGGCCTGTATGCCAAAACACCAAAAGCGAAATACAAATCATATAAGGGCGATATGAATGGCACAGTAAAAAATCTGTTACTTGATAAAGTCATTGACGAAGAAAATCACAGAACATACTATAAAAGGAACTTCAGTACAGCAGGGTGCAATGAAATATGGTCAACAGATGTATCGGAATTTCGTATTGCAGCAGGAAAACTGTATCTATCACCAATTATGGATTTGCATAATCGAGAGATAGTATCTTTCAATATATCAGCAAGCCCAAATTTTGAACAAATCAAAGATATGCTGAACAAAGCCTTTGATAAGTATGATAAATTGGATAATCTCATCTTTCATTCTGATCAGGGATGGCAATATCAGATGTAGCCATATCATAAAATGCTGGAAGAAAAGGGTATTCAACAGTCCATGTCAAGAAAAGGAAACTGTTTAGACAATTCACCAATGGAGAACTTCTTTGGAAAGATGAAAAATGAGATGTTTTATGGATATGAATATACTTTTGAAACATTGGAAGATTTAAAGATTGCAATGGAAGAATATATTGAGTATTATAATACTCAAAGAATTACAGAAAAATTAAAAGGACTGACACCTGTACAATACAGGAACCAATCCCTATTAACTGCTTAAAAATAAATTTAAATAAGTGTCCAACAAATTGGGTTCACTTCAGAAAGCAGGCACTTGGTGAAAGCTTTTATGCTGTTTCGAAAGAATCAATGACATTATATGGTTATGCTTTATCACTTTATCAATACTTTCATCAAAAACTTCAAATTGGTTTTCTCTTATGGGAAAAATTTTGTGAATATCTAGGCAAAGATGAATTGATAGATGATTGTTTTTATCATATTGCAAGAAGTGGATATTACAGCATTGAAAAGGCTCAAAAATTATTAGAATACAAACCTCGTTATACAACGTGGGAAACAATTGAAGAAGTAATGAAATATTATATTGAAAAAAGATGGATTGTAATTCCATCGTGAAAGGAGAACTTTTATGGCCGCATTAACAACACTATTCCCGGTATTCTTTATGTTAGCACTTGGTTTTATTTCTCGTGTGAAAGGTTGGATTTCACCAGAACAAAAAGCTGGTGCCAATACCATTATCTTTAAAATTCTTTTCCCTATCTTAGTATTCAATCTGATGTGTACAGCTCGTTTTGAAATATCACATATCCAGATTATTCTCTATGTCTTTGTTATTTATGTTCTTGCATTAATTGTTGGAAAACTTCTTGCTCCAATCGCTGGTAAGCAGTATGCCCACTTTTCGCCTTATCTTTTGACAGCTGTTGAAGGTGGAAATGTCGCTTTGCCTTTATATCTTTCTATTGTGGGGACTTCCAGCAATACAGTTATCTTTGATATTGCCGGTACAGTTCTATGCTTTATTATCTTCCCAATCCTTGTCGCTAAAGAAGCATCAACAAGTTCTTCTCCAAAAGAAATGATAAAAGATATTTTGACCAATTCATTTGTGATTGCAGTGATATTAGGATTGGCTTTGAATCTAACTGGTGGCTATGCATGGCTAATGAACTTAGCACTAGGTGAAATGATTACAAAGACATTATCACAGGCAACAGCACCTATTGTATCAATGATCTTATTTATACTTGGCTATGATTTAAAGGTTGACAGAAAGACAATCGTGCCAATCTTAAAACTGATGTCTATCAAATTTGTTTACTATGCATTGGTGATTGTAGGATTCTTTATTTTATTTCCGGCGCAGATGTCAGACAAGACATTCATGATGGCACCGATTATCTATTTCATGTGTCCAACAGGATTTGGATTGATGCCAGTGATTGCACCATTATATAAAAATGAAGAAGATGCCGCCTTTACAAGTGCCTTTGTATCGATGTTTATGATAGTCACATTGATTGTTTATACATTAGTCGTTATCTTTATTGCCTAATTATATTCATTAAAAAAGTCCTATTTCTTTAAGAAATAAGACTTTTTTAAACCTCTTTCACTTCTTCTTTTAATAATTCTAAAAAAGTTTCTGATTGTTTAGAGAAGACATGATATTTTTTCCATGCGATATGAATACCTTCTTCTAATCGAGGAGAAAGTGGTTTAAAACATAAAGGACTATCATCATGAAGTTGAATGATATTTCCAAATGTTAAAGCATAGCCACCACCTTCTTCAACAAGTAAAGCAGGATTGTTAATTAAATTATAAGTCACTTGAATATTCAACTTTCTTTCATTACCACCAATCCAACCAGCAATTTCATTTTTCACAATATATTGTTCAGATAAAATAATAGATTCATTCTTTAATAAATCTGGTGTTATTTCATCATATTTAGCAAGCAATGAATCTTTTCGCATCAAAACTCCCATGGTTTCTTTACCTGGAAGGGTAAAATAATCAAATTGAGATAGATTAACAGGATCAAAGAAGATACCAAAATCGAGTAATCCACTATCCAATTTATCAGCAACATCTTGTGCATTTCCACTAAAAAGATGGAAATGGACTTGAGGATACATTTTTTGCATTTTCACAATCACACGCATAATTAAACGCATTGTTGCACTTTCTCCACCACCAATATAAATATCTCCAGCTAGTTCTTCTTGATCTTTTAATAATTCACGTTGGGCTTTTTCAGTGAGGTTTAAAATCTCTTGGGCATATTGTTTTAATAAAATGCCATCTTTCGTTAATGTGATTTTACGATTACCACGAATAAATAACTGCTTTTGAAATTCTTCTTCCAATTCCTTAATTTGTCTAGAGAGTGTGGGTTGTGTAATGTGTAAAACTTCAGCGGCTTTAGAAATGCTTTCTTCTCTTGCGATAGCTAAAAAATATTGTAAGACGCGTAATTCCATATTCATCACCTACTTTTATTATAGTTGTTTTTAATATGCTTAACAAGTATAGGAAGATATAAAATATAAGTATTTGATATATATCAATATCCTTTTATATAATATGTTTGAAAGAAAAGAAGACATGTTTCTAACCAAAAGGTAACTAACAGACAAAAAAGTGCCTTCTTTTCAAACAAAAATGAAATTGTTAAGATAAAACTATCAAAAATAACAGAAAGGGGTATAAACATGACAGCTTTATCAACATTATTTCCTGTCTTTTTTATGATTGGGCTTGGGGCATTGGCACGTATCAAAGGATGGGTAACACCAGAACAAAAAGAGGGAGCTAATTATATTATTTTTAATATTTTATTTCCTATCATGATTTTTAATGTACTTTTCACTACACAAATTGAATTATCAGTCATTTGGATTATTCTTTATGTTTTTATTGTGTTTGTTTTAGGAATGGTTATTGGAAAATGGATCAGTCCTTTAACGGGTAAAAGATTCGCACATATTTCTCCATATCTACTCACCACTTGTGAAGGTGGAAATGTCGCTTTACCACTTTATACATCCATTGTAGGATTAAGTTATGCCAGCAATACAGTCATTTTTGATATTGCGGGAACATTGATTGCTTTTGTAGTGATGCCTATTATGGTGGCTAAAGCAAGTGCAGGAAAAACAAGCATGAGACAACTCTTAAAAACAATCTTTACTAATTCTTTTGTAACTGCGGTTATACTTGCTTTAATATTAAATATGATGGGTTGTTATGAATATTTAAGTCATACAGCATTATTTGATATTTATACCAATACAGTGAATCAGGCAACAGGACCCATTGTAGGAATGATATTATTTATTATTGGTTATAATCTTAAGATCAAAAAAGAAACTTTACCTATTTTATTGAAGTTACTATGTGTAAGAGTGATTGTGTTTGCTTTGATTATTGTTGGTTTCTTTGTATTATTTCCACAACTTATGGCAGAAAAGGTTTATATGATTGCGGTGCTTATCTATTTTATGTGTCCAACAGGTTTTGCAGTTCCTATGATTATATCTCCACTTAATCAGACTCAAGAAGATGGTGATTTTCAGTCACTTTTATCTCACTCTATATGATTATCACATTAATCGTGTATACAATTGTTGTTTTGTTTATTTATTAAAATATTGATTTGAAATGAAGCTCTTTATTTGGATAAGTGAAAAAAGGAGGGCCATTTTTATCATAATAATAAAGATTGCTTATTATTAATTATAACGAGTAAAATATATTTATAAATATTTGGAATTGATTTGTAAATCTATCGAAAGGAGAAATGCCTGGTGTACAAAAGAACTGTCTTTAATAAAATTGAGCAGTCATTAGAACTTAATCCAATTGTTATTGTGACAGGACCTAAGTTAGTGGGAAAGACAATTGAAGTTTATCGTCTTGTAGAAACCCATGGTTTTCATTAAGTTTCTCTTGATGATATAGAAAAAAGAAATGAGGCATTAACTAATCCATAATTTTTATTCAACGTTATGGATATCCTCTTGTTATTGATGAAATTCAATATGCTCCTGTTTTAATGGAAGTTATTGAATCAATTGTTAATAAAAAAAGGCTTGAAGGTGGCAGTGCTAATGGAATGTTTGTCCTTACTGGTTCACAGTCTTTTTCTTTAATGAGAGGTGTTACACAATCATTAGCTGGGAGAGCGACCATTTTTTCAATGAATCCATTAAGCTATAATGAAATTATCGGTAGAGAAGAACAACCATTTGTTCCATCATTTGAGATATTACAACAGAAAATAAATGCTATCCCTGTCAATGATTTATTTCAAATGATAGTGAGAGGGATTTATCCTGAATTATTGCGTAATCCAAATATTCCAACTCAACAGTATTATCGAGATTATGTGACAACTTATCTTGATAGAGATATTAGTGAACTTATTAATTTAAAAGATAAACTTAGATTTCATAATTTTTTACAACATATTGCAACATTGACTTCACAACAGGTTAATTACTCACAAATTTCTAGAAATATTGGGGGAGGTAGATGTGAAAACAATCAAAAACTGGATGTCTATCCTTGAAACAAGTGGAATTCTTTATTTGCTTCAACCATATAGTGAAGAAAAGTTATCAAAAAGGATTGTGAAGGCTCTTAAACTTTATTTTACAGATACAGGTCTTGTGGTTTATCTTACTAAGATTTACAGTTCTGAAAACTTATTAATCAGTAATCTTGCTGGTGCTTTTATGGAAACTTATGTTATCAATGAAATTAAAAAATCTTATGAGAATAATGGAATGAATATGCCTGCTTATTATTATCGTGATAAAGAACAAAATGAAATCGATCATGTACTTGTAGAAGACTTAAATATTCATTGTATTGAAATCAAAAAAGGTGTGAGATTTGATAAGAATGATGTTAAAAGTTTTGATCTGATTTAAAAACACAGCAAATATCAAAATGGCATTTCTTGTATTCTGTGTAATACTGAAGAAAATTATGCACTTGATAGAACAACCTATGTTTTTTCTGTTTCCTGTATATGATAAATACTTAAAAAGTAATGATGCTTATTAATTCATTGCTTTTTATTTTATATAAGAGAATAGAATAGATAATTATATAGAATAGGTAATTGTAGAGTTTTATATTGCCTAAAAGTCATTGATTAAGTTATAATGACTTATATGATAGAGGATGAAAAAAATGTTTGAATATGAATCAGAAATTATTATAGCAATAAGAGGAAGTCAAGAACCAGCATTGGAGCGTATTATTAAAGATACTAAAGAAGTCTATAATCTCTGCAATGAAATAAAGCAATTATTAGCAATCACTGGGAACATTATGCTTAATGTTTTTATTGCAGTTTCAATTATTTTGATAGTTTTTTTCATCTTCTTTATACAACAACATATCTATCCTTTAGCATTTATCTTTTTTATATTCGCTGCGATACTCGTATTTCTTGTTGTATTTTTACGTTTGATTTTAAGTGTTGATGCTTCAAACTGGATAGATTGCTTACGAGATGATGAAGCATTTGTAATGAATAGATTTTTAAAATCACAACATATTCAAATAGAATTAAAAGATCAGACAATTTTAAAATATTTAAAGCATAGACATAAAAAAGAGATTGTTGTGATAGATGAAGAAAAATAGTTTATAAGGTTTATGAAAAGAAGAATCAAAGGAGGATGAGTCAAGTGGGACTTATAGAAAAAATGTCAGACACACAACTTTTTACAGCTGTTGAACTATCAGTCTTAAATTATATGACAGATAATATGGAACAAATCATCCATATGTCTATTCAAGAACTTGCAAAAGTTACTTATTCTTCTAATGCAACAATCATTCGTATATGTAAAAAATTAGGTACAAATGGGTTTAAAGATTTTAAATATGCTTTATTTAAAGAAATGGAAGCAGGAAAGTATTTGAAAAAAGAAGTTGATTATAGTGTACCGTTTCATCATAATGAATCCATAGAAGCCATTATTGAAAATATGTCTTCTTTACATAAAAATACTATTAATCTGATTAATTCTTGTTTAGACAGAAATGTGCTTGATGAAGTGAGTGATGTTATTTTAAAAAGTCGATATGTTTTTATAGCTGCAATGGGTGATTCAAAAATATCAGCAACTGGTTTCATTAATAAACTTGTCAAAATTGGTATTTATTGTATTGTGATGACTGATAATAATGAAGAACTTTCTTTTTCTAAGAATTTAAAACCAGACGATTGTGTGATTTTTGTGAGTTATAGAGGAAATACGCCAAAGGTGAATCAATGTTTAAGAGAAGTTAAAAAAACAGGGTGTCAAATTATTGCTTTAACATCCAATGAAAAGAGTCCAGTGAGTAAATATGGACATTATTCTATTATTATTCCACCTAAAGAAAATGAAATGAAAATTACAACATTTTATTCTCAAATTGCATTTACATATATATTAAATATTCTTTACAGTATTATTTTTTCTAAAATTAACGAAGGGAAAAAGACTTTTTGAACTAAAAGTCTTCTTTTTTTATCTTGTATGACAAAAGAAAAGACTAATGTTTCTATACTTTTGTAAACGCTTTTATTTATTTTTTTGTTTGATAAAATGAAGGTGCAGTAAGGAAAAGATAGAAAGAAGGAGGCCATATGAAAGTAGGAATTTTAGGAACGGGGATGATAGTCAAAGCGTTATTAAAGACTATTGATTTATTAGAATTTGAAAAAATATATATTTTAGGAACAGATCAGACAAAAGAAGAAACTGAAGAACTTGCTAAAAAATACAGTCTAGAAAAATGTTTTTATGATTATCAAGAAATGCTGAAAAGTGATGTAGATACAATTTATGTTGCTTTACCAAACCATTTACATTATATGTTTGCAAAACAGGCATTGCTTCATGACAAACATGTGATTATTGAAAAGCCAATCACATCCAACTACAAAGAATTACAAGATTTGATAGATATTGCAAATCAAAGAAAATTGATTATTTTAGAAGCTATGAATATTCATTATTTACCAGCTTATCAGTCCATGAAAAACATCCTCCCAAAATTAGGGCAATTAAAAATCATTTCTTTGAATTATAGTCAATATTCCTCAAGATATAATGCCTTTAAATCAGGAACAGTATTACCAGCCTTTGATTATCATAAATCAGGTGGGGCATTGATGGATATTAATGTTTATAATATACATTTTGTTGTTGGACTGTTTGGTAAACCACAAAAAGTCACATATTTGGCAAATATTGAAAGACATATTGATACAAGTGGTATTTTAACATTGGATTATGACTCATTTAAAGTTATTTGTATTGGCGCAAAAGATTGTAAAGCACCGATTACATCTTTAATACAAGGAGATCAAGGATGCATTGTTTTACATAAGCCAGTTAATTCATTTATGGAATATGATGTCATGCTTCATGATCAAGAAAAACAAACATATCATTTTGATGAAAATAAACATCGTTTGTATTATGAATTTAAAGAATTTATTTCTATCATTGAACAGAAAGATTATGATCGTGCAAATGAAATGTTGATAATTTCATCTATTGCTAGTGAATTGATGCAGGAAGCAAGAAAACAGGCAGGAATTCAGTTTGATAGCGATACAGAAATGTTTCATTCATAATACTTATTTTTAATAAGCTTGATAATATCAAAAGCCTTACTGAAATGTTTAGAAAGAAAATATAAAAAGGAAAGGAAGAAAAAATGGATACATTTTCAAATCATTTAATTAATTTTGGACAAAAAGTCACAAAAATTAAAATTTTAAAAGTTATTCGTAGTGCATTTCAACAGTTTATGCCATTTACAATTATTGGAGCGATTGCGACATTATGGACAGCTGTTATTTGTAATAATCAAAATGGTTTAGGGGCCTTATGGGAACCAATCATGAAATTAGATTTCTTAAATCCAGCTTTTACAGCGGTGAACTTCTGTACAATTGGATGTATTTCTATTGGTATTGCATTATTTATGGGGATAGAATTAGGGAAAGAAAATGGTGTGAGAACAACATTTGCAGGTTTATTAGCAGTACTAAGCGTATTTATTGTTTCGCCTATACAAAATATTGTGACAAATGATGAAGGTGAAGTTTTAGCAACTATCAAAGGTATCTTTGAAAATAATTTAAGTTCTAAAGGTATGTTTACAGCGATGATTGTAACAATTGTTGTGGTGACTATTTTTTCAAAATTATGTCAAGTCGAACAACTAAAAATTAAAATGCCTGAACAGGTTCCTCCGGGAATTTCAAAATCTTTTGAAGATTTAATTCCAGCCGGTCTTTCAGTTGTGATTATATCATTTGTTGGATTGGCAGTGAATTTATTGACAGGTGGTTTATATTTAAACGATTTAATTTCAAAATTTATTCAACAGCCACTTATGGGAATTGGTGGATCACTTCCAGGTTTCTTAGTATTTGCTTTTTTAATTTTGTTGTTCTGGTCAGTTGGTATTCATGGAGAAAGTATGGTCAGTGGTATTTTAAATCCATTAATGACAGCTTTATTATTAGAAAACTTAACAATGGTACAAGCTGGTGGAGAAGCTACTAATATTATTAACTGGGTATTCTTTAGAATATTCTTATGTACAGGTGGTACAGGCTTTGGTTTAGCATTAACATTAGCCATTTTCTTAGTAGGAAAACGTGCAGATAATAGAGCGATTGCGAAAGTCGCTATTGTTCCAAACTTATTTAATATTGTTGAAGTCAATATTTTCGGTGTTCCTATTGTTTTGAATCCAATTTTAATTATTCCATTTATTTTAGCACCAATTGTATGTATTTTATTTGGATATTTTATGACATTCATTGGATTATGTCCGGTTTATTACATTCAATTACCTTGGACAATGCCACCATTTTTATTTGGATTTTTTGCATCTGGCGGAAACTTTATGGGTGGGCTCATACAAATTATAGCAGTTATTATTTCAACACTTATTTATATGCCTTTTGTCATGGCTTATGAAAAACAACAAAATAAAGAAGATGAATTACGTTTAGAAAGTGAAAATTAAGCAAAGAATATCCTATCTTTAGGATATTCTTTGTTAAGGAGGTACAGTAATGGCAGTTATGCGTTTGATTAGTAATTCAAGAAGTGAATTAAAGATTTAAATGCGAGAGAATTAAAAGCTTCTATTAAAGGTTCAGAAGGACGAGTGATTATGGCTCAATTAAATCCTCGTAGAAGTGTTTTGAATGATGTGACAAATCCAGAATTAGCTCAAGCAATGGGAGCGGATATGATTATGGTGAATGGTTATAGTATGAATAAAGATGAAGTTTTTATTGCTCCTAATGATGTTGCGCCAGCTCGAAGTGATTGGATGATTCAAGAATATCAGGGAAAAGAAAAAGGTTGGACCAATAAAACAATTCGTTTAAAAGAATTAAAAAATTATATTGATATACCAATTGGTATTTATCTTGAAACAGGACAATCACAAACTTTTGAAGAACAAGAAGTGACAACTTATGGGTGGAAAAATATTCCAAAAGGACGACAAGCATTACAACAGAACTTTGCTTTATTAAAGGAAGAAGGTGCAGATTTTGTAGTACTGGCAGGTAATCCAGGATCGGGTGTGACTTATGAGAATATTATTCAAGCAACTCAAATGTGTAAAGACATTGTGAAAGATGATATTTTGATTTTTGCAGGGAAATGGGAAGATGGAAACATTGAGCCAGTTTTAGGTGATCCACAATTGGGATTAGAAAAATCAAAAGAAATTATTCAACGTCTTATTGATGCAGGGGCGGATTGTATTACTTTGCCTATGCCAGGAGCACGTTTTGGCATAGCAACAGAAGATTTGCGTGAACTTGTGACATTCATTCATACTTACAAACCAGGAACATTGGCATTATCTTTTTTAGATGGTTCAGTTGAAGGCAGTGATCAAGATACAATTCGTCTTTGTACAATAGAGTCTAAAAAAACTGGTGCTGATATTCATGCCATTGGAGATGCTGGATTAAATGGTATGAGTATACCTGAAGATATTTATCAAATGGCACTCACAGCAAAAGGTAGACGATTAACATGGAAAAGAATGGCGGGCAGTAGACGATGATTAATGATATATTAATGCAAGAAAAAGAATATACGTTTTCTTGTTTTACACATCAAGATGCTTATTATATTGGACAAAATATTATCAATCAAATACAAGAATCACATGCAAAACCAGTACGCATTAGAATCACTTTACATAATGATATTGTTTTTCAATATTTAATGGAAGGAAAAACTGGAGAAACTTGGCTTGATAAAAAACAAAGAACAGTAGAAAAATTTAAGCATTCATCTTATTATATCTATTTACAAAATGAAGAAAATCACCAATACGATTATTTAAAAGATCAATATGCGATTTGTGGTGGCGGTTTTCCTATTACTGTCAATCATCAAGTTATTGGAAGTATTTGTGTTTCAGGTTTACAACATAATCAAGATCATCAATTAATTATTTATGCATTACAATGTTTAAAGGAAAAAGAAAAGAGGAACTAAAAAATGTTAAGAAAAGATTTTTTTGGGGTGGTGCCACAGCTGCGAATCAATTTGAAGGCGCATATTTAGAAGGTGGCAAAGGATTAAGTATTGCAGATGTTGAAAGAGGAGCCAGACATGGTGTGCGACGTCAAATAGATGAAAATATTCAAGAGGGTGTTTTATACCCAAGTCATAATGCGAGTGATTTTTATCATCATTATAAAGAGGATATTGCCTTGATGGCGCAGATGGGTTTTAAATGTTATCGTATGTCTATCGCATGGACAAGAATTTTTCCAAATGGCGATGATGAAAAGCCTTGTGAGGAAGGATTGCAATTTTATGATGATGTTTTTGATGAATTGCATAAATATGGCATTGAACCTGTTGTGACATTACACCATTATGAAATGCCATTAGCGTTAGTTAAAAAATATGATTCATGGAGAAATCGAAAACTTGTTGATTTTGCTGTAAAATATGCCAAAGTTGTTTTTGAAAGATATAAGAATAAGGTTAAATATTGGTTAACGTTTAATGAAATCAATGCGCTCTTTATTAATCCAAGACCTTGGCATCAGGCAGGAATTATATATCGTTATGATGAAAATGAGGCAGATGTGAAATTACAGGTGGCTCATCATCAGTTGCTAGCGAGTGCTTTAACAGTGATTGAAGGTCACAAAATTAATCCTGATTTTCAAATTGGCTGTATGTTAATTTATCCTTTGACCTATGCATATACATGTAAACCATCAGACCAGGTTTTAACGAGAGAAAAAATGTTAAAGACATATTATTTTGGAGATGTTCATGTGAGAGGGAAATATACAAATACTTGTCGTTCATATGCTCAAATGATCAATGGTCATTTCACAATGGAAAAGGGCGATGAAGATATTTTAAAAGAGGGAACAGTAGATTTTTTAGCTTTTAGTTATTATTTTTCTCAAGTAGAGAGTGATGAGCCACTTATGGAAGTTGTAGGGAATATTGCGAAAGGTGGAAGAAATCCATATTTAGAGATAACAGCGTGGGATTGGCAAATTGATCCAATAGGATTAAGAATTTCATTGAATAATCTATATGATCGTTATCAAAAACCATTATTTATTGTAGAAAACGGTATGGGAGCGATTGATAAATTTGAAAATGGAACAGTTCATGATGATTATCGTATTGATTATCTTCAAAAACATTTGACTGAAATGAAGAAAGCTGTTGATATAGATAAAGTTGATTTAATGGGATATACGATGTGGGGATGTATTGATCTTGTTTCAGCTGGAACTGGTGAAATGCGTAAGCGTTATGGTTTTGTCTATGTTGATAGAGATGATGAAGGTAAAGGTACTCTTAAACGTTACCCTAAAGACTCTTTCTATTGGTATAAACATGTGATAGAAACAAATGGGGAATCTTTATAAAATTGGAGGATAATAATGAAATTTAATGAAATAATGCATTTATCATTTTATACAGACCAGATGGATGTTATGAGAGATTTTTATGAAAATAAGTTAGGTTTAAAAGCAAAGATTATCATGCGATATGATGCTTACAAAGATAATCCTAAACGTCAAGCTTGGACCAAAAGAGCCAGAACACTTCCTAAAGATATTGCTTATATTTTTATTGAAATAGCACCGGGTCAATATTTAGAACTCTTTCCTAAAGCTGATGGTCAAAAAGAACATGAACCAGCAAATTCAAGAGTAGGATATTCTCATTTTGCATTAATGGTTGATGACATATTTCAAGCAAGAGAAGAACTTGTTCAGGCAGGAATAGAAATAGATGTTGAACCAAATAAAGGGCAATCCCAGACATGGCAAATGTGGATACATGATCCTGATGGTAATAAATTTGAAATTATGCAATATACGGATTTATCTTTACAACATCATGGAAATATTGAAGAAGATAGACAAAAATATAGCTTATAAAAAGGAAGTTTTTCATGACTTCCTTTGTTTTGTATGCCGGGCATGGCATATATCTAGGTGGTGAAAGTCCACTGTGGGGGCGATGTCGCAACTGCCAACCACTAGCCAATATCAAGGGTGTCTATCGTGAGATGGAATCTGAAAGAAGATGGAGGCAAAGTCCTGGTCCGAGGAACACGAATCACATCAGGCATATAATAGGGACGAGTGTGCAAAACAACACGAAGTCATAAGAGGTTGCGAATAGGACTATTATATGTAAATGTGGCGGATATATGGGAGGAAAGAGATATGACCTTATCCCGGGAGGTCTCACTAGCGATACAGCAGTAACAACGAATAGTGAGAAGTCAGCAGAAGTCGTAGTAGTAAGGAAGTGACTGTAATGGTCATGGAGCGAAGGACTGAATAAATCTATCAGTTATTGAATTTTGAATTGATTTCATTATACGAAACCGTGGAGATAGACGAGTACACTAGAAGACCCGAAAGAAGAATGTAGGGAAGGTGAGTATAATGGATAGCGAAAGAAATGGAGGTAACGAAAATATGAAAACTGATAACACATTGCTTGAGGAAATGCTTAGTGATACTAATCTAGAACTAGCATTTACACAAGTCAAACGAAACAAAGGTGCAAGTGGAGTAGATGGAATGGAAGTAGCTGAACTTAAAGACTATTTAGATAAACATCTAGAAGAAATTAAGGACAGTATACGAAACAAGACATATAAGCCACAACCTGTGAGAAGAGTAGAAATACCCAAACCCGATGGCGGAATACGAAATCTAGGAGTGCCAACAGTACTTGATAGATTTGTCCAACAAGCCATAGCCCAAGTGTTAATACCTATCTATGAACCAATATTCAGTGACAATAGTTTTGGATTTAGACCAAATAGATGTTGCGAAATGGCAATCATCAAAGCATTGGAATATATGAATGAAGGCTATCAGTGGATAGTAGATATAGACCTAGAAAAGTTCTTTGATACAGTTAATCATGATAAACTTATTTCACTTGTCATGAAAGATGTAAAGAGTGGAGAAATAGTATCCCTAATTAGGAAATATCTAGTAAGCGGGATTATGATTGATAATGAATATAAAGAGTCAGTCGTAGGAACACCACAAGGTGGAAATCTAAGTCCGCTACTCAGTAACATAGTTCTCAATGAACTAGATAAGGAAATGGAAGCACGAGGACTAAGATTCACACGATATGCAGATGATTGTATTATATTAGTGGGTAGCAGTAAAGCCGCCGATAGAGTAATGGAAAACATTAGTAAATTCATAGAAAAGAAACTAGGACTTAAAGTAAATATGACTAAAAGTAAAGTTTCCAAACCTAATGATATTAAATATCTAGGATTTGGATTCTATTATGACTCTTTTTCATCTATGTGGAAAGCAAAACCACATGAGAAATCTATCGCAACACTGCAAACAAAACTAAGGAGACTAACAAATAGAAGTTGGTCAGTATCGTGGGAATATAGAATACTTAAGATAAGACAACTTGTAAATGGGTGGATTAACTATTACCGTATTGGAAATTTTATAAAAGTCTGTAGAAAACTAGATGCACAAATAAGATTTAGGATACGTATGTACTTATGGAAGAAATGGAAAACCATAGGAAATAGAGAAAAGCAACTAAGAAAGTTAGGGGCATTACCATGGCAAGCTAAAACTTGGGCAAACAGTCGAAAATCATATGCAAGATGTGCAAGTACATTTCTTCAAACAAGAATAACTAATGATTTATTATATAGAAAAGGACTACCATCAATGGTAGCCCAATATCAGTTAAAACATATTTCAGTATAGATTTAAACCGCCGTATGCCGAACGGCACGTACGGTGGTGTGAGAGGTCGAAAATAAATATAAAATTGGTAGTAAAAAGAAAGTTGTGTAAATAACGACAAAACGTCAATACTTAAATTATAAGAAAGACAGGAGAAAACGTTATGGACACAACTTTTAATTCTAAAGATTTAATCAAACAACTTGTTAAGGAACAACATTTTACATCAACAACAGATGTCATGAACTGTATGAAAGAGATGTTTGCTGATGTTCTTCAAGAAACACTTAATGCTGAAATGGATGATTATCTTGGTTTCGATAAATCCCAAAGAAGAGCAGATTCTTCTCAAGAGAAGAACTATCGTAATGGTTCTACTAAAAGAACTCTTAAAACTCAGCTTGGTGAAGTTCAAATTAATGTACCTAGAGATAGAAATGGCGAGTTTGAATCTGGCATTATTGGGAAATATCAAAGAAATGCTGATGGTCTTGAAGAAAGAATATTATCCCTTTATGCAACAGGTATGTCCTTGAATGATATCAAAGACCAGATTAAACAACTTTATGATGTTGATATCTCATCAGAATTGGTAAGCAAAATTACCGATAAGATTATGCCTATTGTTACTGATTGGCAAAACAGACCATTAGATAATTATTATCCATTTGTCTTTATGGATGCAATACATTATAAAGTCAGAGAAGATCATCATATCGTGACAAAAGCATCATATGTTGTTTTGGCCATTAATGAAGAAGGAATGAAGGAAGTGCTAGGTATTTGGGTTGGTGCAAGTGAATCAAGTAAATATTGGACAGGAGTTCTTAATGAACTGAAAAGTAGAGGTGTATCCAAGGTTTCACTATTCTGCGTTGATGGATTGACAGGTTTTAAAGAAGCAATAGAAGCAGTTTATCCAACAGCTAGAGTTCAAAGATGTATTATCCATCAAATTAGAAACAGCACCAAATTTGTAAGTTATAAACATATCAAAGAATTCATGAAAAATCTTAAATTGGTCTACCAGGCAAATACAGAAGAAATGGCATTGAATCAGTTATCAGTCTTCAAAGAGAAGTGGAATAAGCATTATCCATCAGCTGTAAAGAGTTGGGAAGACAATTGGGATATCTTATCAACATATTTTGATTATCCAGTGGAAATTAGAAAGGTCATCTATACAACAAATATAATAGAAGGGTTGAATAGGCAATTTAGAAAGATTACCAAAACAAAATCATCATTTCCAACCGATGAAAGTCTAAGAAAGATATTATATCTGGCAGTAGAAAAAATAAGTAAAAAGTGGACGGTAAGATATAGAGATTGGGATAAGATCATGGCACAATTAAGAATAATGGAAGAATAAGAAATAAGTCGAAAAAACGTGATAATTTGAAAAAAGCTAAATCATTCATGAGAAAAAAGTCAGGAAAGTTTGATTAAGATACTTTTAAGCATCAATAATCAAATCATTCCTGACAGTTCAAAACTTGATAAAGATCATGAAATATATTCAAAAAGACATACATTATAGTATAACCAAAAAAGAACAGGGTATACTTAAAATACGAAGAAAATATAATAAGTTCTGAAGTATCCGAGTGAAGGATACGGAAGAACTCAATGGGCATTTCCCGCAGCTTGCTGCGTAAAGCCGAACGAAGTATGATATAATAAATTGTGTAAAACAATTTATTATCGAAATCACAGAGTGATTTCGCAATCATACGAGAGTGAGGGCGATGATAATGGGAAATAGTCAATTTATACATCTATCACATAATGTGAGTAATCTTGTTTACCACATTGTCTGTCCGGCAAAATATCGTCGCGTAGTATTTGATGATTCTGTTGAAGAACATCTGAAGCAAATTTGCCTGGGATAGAACTGAGATATGATTATATACATTTTCTTGAAATAGGGGCAGACAAAGATCATGTGCATTTTCTTGTTCAAAGTACACCTGAGTATGCTCCTTCAAAATTGGTAAAAATCATAAAAAGTATAACTGCAAGGCAAATATTTGCTGAGTGTCCGCAGGTCAAAAAACAACTATGGGGAGGACAATTCTGGAGCGACGGATATTTTATCGCATCTGTCGGTAAAAATCAAAACGAAAAAGTAATCAGAGAATATGTGAAAGAACAGGGTAAACAAGATACGGAATATAAGCAGTTGTATTTGAGTATATGATAGCATCGCATAAGCGAAGCGTGAAGATACCCAGGTCTTGACCCGGGAGCTTCATTAATTTAAGTGGTTGTCGTACTTTGTCGTTATTTACTTACACAACATTTTACGTATTCTCATAAAATTATTTATTTTCTCCTACTCGATTGTGTTATTTATTGAGTGTTTCCTTATAATGATAACCCCATTGTTCCATTGAGGCAATGACTGGTTTCATAGATTCACCTAAAGAACTTAATGAGTATTCAACACGTGGTGGAACTTCTGGATAAGCTGTTCTTACAACAATTCCATCACTGACCATTGATTTTAAAGTTGATGTAAGAACCTTTTGTGATATTTCTGGAAGAGATCTTCTTAATTCGTTATAGCGCTTTGTGCCATTTAATAAATCTCTTAATATTAATAATTTCCATTTGCTGCCAATAAGTTGAACTGTTGTTGCGACAGGACATTCAGGTAAATTTTCTTTTTTATCATATATATCACCAATTCTTTCTAACGTTAACTTCTACTACAATTATACATCTATAACGTAAAAATTAGAAAATATATGTTATAATAGATGTATGAATATACATCTATTATTTTGGAGGGACAGCGTATGAAATATAATCCTGTGGTTAGACCTGATAGAACTGTCATTGTCAAAAACAATGGACGTCAATATGTCTACTTAACTCAATGTGTTAAGTATTCTCCCCAATTAAAACGTTCTGTCCCGTCACGTGTTTCTATTGGCAAGCTTGATGAAAATGGCATGCTAATTCCCAATAAGAAATATTTTGAATTGTTTCCTGATTCTAACGATTTAGATGAACTCGGTGACAGAGCTGATTTTATTTCCATTGGCCCTCATTTGGTTGTAGATAAAATTTCTGGTCAGTTATCTTTATATTCTCTTCTTGAAACTGTTTTTCATGATAAAGCAGATAAGATCCTTGACATCGCTACCTATATGATTATGTCTGAAAATAATGTCATGCAGTATTTTGATGATTATGGCTATAGCCATTCTTTATTTAATAAAGCTAATTTTACAGACGGCACTATTGGAAAACTGCTAGGCTCTTTAACGGGTTGTCAAATGGATTTATTTATCAGGTCGTGGGTGGCTATGCAAAATAAGGATGGCATCTATGTTTGCTATGATTCTTCCAATATGAATACTGTGGCAGGGTCATTGACATTGGCAGAGTATGGACATGCGAAAGATGATCCTGACCTGCCACAGGTGAATTTGTCTATAGGATATAATCAGACAGATGAAGTTCCCATGTTTTATGAAATATATCCAGGAAGTATCATAGATAATACAGAATGTCAAAAAATGGTAGATAGAGCGAGATCCTATGGATGCAAAGATGTGGGATTCATATTGGATAGAGAATATTTTTCCATAGAAAATATAAAATATTTTGAAAGGAATGATTATGACTATATTCTTATGGCGAAAGGTAATGCAGCATTTATTACAAAGTCAATAGAAGAAAGTGCAGCATTGCTAAGAGAAGGGTATCAATACTATATGGAAGATTATGAGCTGTATGGGAAAACAATAGAAAAGGAATTATTCAATACAGGGAACAAACAATATATACATGTATATTATGATGGAGTCGCTGCTGAAAGAGAGAAGATCATCATAAATCAGAGATTTCATAAATTGGATCAGCAACTGGAAGAAAAGAGAAACAAGATCATAAAAAGGCAGGAAGATGTAGCGGGATATAAGAAATATTATAAGCTGAAATTTGATGAAAATGGATATTTTCAAAGTTATACAAGAAAAGATAAGGAGATAAAGGGACTCATAAATAGAGCTGGGTTCTTTACAATCATCACATCACGAAAAATGAGTGCAATAGAAGCGTTAAAAATATATAGAGATAGAGATGCGATAGAGAAAGTATTTAGAATGGAGAAGACATATTTAGGCAACGATGTATTTAGAGTGCATTTGGATGAACATTTAGAAAGCAAAGTATTTATATCATTTATAGCGCTTATCATAAGGAACGAGATTTACAAGTCATTAAAACCATTATATCTAAAAAACAAAAAAGAATATACAGTACCAAAGGTTTTGAGAGAATACGATAAAATGGGAGTAACAAAGTTATCAGATAAGAAATATCATATAAGGTATAAATTAACCAATAAGCAAAAGAAAATCTTAAAGCAAATAGGAATAAATGAAAAAGATTATTTAGAATTCGCAAGAGAAACTATCAAGCCATTAGATAAGGACTAATGGCTTGATATATTTATATAGAGTAAGCGTCAAATGAAATAGCACTGATATTTATAAAACAAATCATATAAAATGTAACTACCAATTGAAAAGGAGGTTTAGCTACATGAAATATGATTGGAAAAAGATCATTGATGATCAGCTGAACAGTGGACTCACTGTTAATAAATACTGTGATGAACATCATCTTGCTCTCAGCTCTTTCTATAAAAATAAAAGGAAGATTCAAAAGGATTCGGTTTCTACTGATATCTTTCTGCCTGTTGGAGTTATTGATGACATGCCAGCTCTTGTATCGATGAATATTGATGGTCATACTGTTGAATTTGATTCTTCATTGCTTGATAAAGTCATTGGTGCATTAAAATGATCATTAACACCGATGAAATCAAGAATATATATGTTTCAAGCCATTATGTTGATATGCGAAAGTCGATTGATGGTTTGACACAGATCGTGAATCTTCAGTTTCAGATGAATGTTCTTGATCATAGTTTGTTTATCTTTACAAACAAAGCCAGAAACAGGATCAAGATACTCTATTATGAATCCAATGGTTTCTGGCTGTTTATCAAAAGACTTGAACATGGCAGGTTCAAGATTGAAGAACATGATGATTCCAATACAAGAAAAATAACTTCCACTCAGCTCAACTGGCTTCTGGAAGGCCTTGAATTTGAAGAAAAATTCAAAGAAAAACAGCTTCTCATCTAATAATTCATATTGAAATATGGTACAATACTATTCGTTGAATTATTAAGATATGGAGTGAATTATACAATGAATCTGAGAAATTTAAGTCAGGAAGAACTAATCAAAAAAATCAATATGCTTGAAGAAAGAATCAAAAGACAGGATAACGAGATCAATGTTTTAAGTGAACAGTTAAACTGGTACAGTCAGCAGATCAGACTTCAGCAGAAGAAGCTTTTGGTTCATCATCAGAAAAAATTGTTCTTCCTGACCAGATTTCTCTTTTTGATGAAATTGAAATTGAATCAACTCCAATCAAAGCAGAACCAAAACTTGAAGAAGTGACATATAAACGAAAAAAGAAAAACAATAAACGTGGCATTGATATTTCATCATTACCCGCTGTAACAAAGATTTATGATCTAGAAAACAAGAACTGTCCTGACTGTGGTGAACCATTAAGAAAGATTGGTGAAAACATCAGAAAAGAACTTGTCTATCATCCTGCAAAATATGAAGTTATTGAGCATGTTCAATATGTCTATACCTGTGACAGATGTGAGGAAGATTCATTAAAATCAAAAATATTCAAGGCAGATATGAAAGCTTCCGTTATCTATAAGAGTTTTGCATCACCATCACTTTTATCATATATTATTGATAATAAATTCAATAAGGCATTGCCTTTATACAGACAGGAAGTGATGTTCAATCAGATTGGATTGAAACTATCAAGACAGACAATGGCCAACTGGATGATCAAGCTTCATGATGAATATTTCAAAAGAATGACTGATTATATGCATAAGACACTTCTTCAAAGTGAATATCTGCATGCGGATGAAACAACAAATCAGGTTTTGAATGTTCCAGACCAGAAACCAACAACAAAATCCTATATGTGGGTATACAAGACAGGACGAAGTGAAGACAAGCAAATTGTTCATTTCATTTATGAAAACACAAGAGGTCATGAACATGCAAAGAAACATCTTGAAGGATATCATAATATACTTCAGACAGATGGATATCAGGCCTATGACAAACTTGATGATATCAGACACATGGGATGCTGGGCACATTGTCGTCGAAAGTATTTAGAAGCACTTGATGGTGCACCATCTGATACAGATCTAAAAGGTACTGCAAGTTACAGACTTCTTCATAAGATCAATAAGCTTTTTACGCTTGAAAAGAAATTAAAAGGCAAAAGCTATGAAGAGATCAAAGACACAAGACAAAAAGAAGCAAAGCCAATCATTGATGATTTCTTCAAGGATGTCAAGGAATGTGCAAAAGTAGCAGTTGAAAAGACCAAACTCAGCCAAGCCTTAACATACAGTATCAACCAGGAAGAAAACTTAAGATTGTATCTTGAAGATGGTCGTATTGAAATATCCAACAATCGAGCAGAAAATTCAATTCGTCCATTCTGCGTAGGTCGTCGCAACTGGCTGTTTTCAAACACAGTTAAAGGAGCAGAAGCAAGTGCAGCAATCTATTCGCTCCTTGAAACAGCAAAACTTAATAATCTCAAGCCATATGATTATTTTGAATATCTTTTAACAGCATTAACTGAAATAGATATTAATGATGACAAGGAACTAGAAAAGATCATGCCATGGTCAAAATCATTACCAGAAAACATATATCTGACTAAAAAATCGTAGAAATACGATCTTTTAGTCGTTAAATGAAATCCAATAAATACTTACAGTCCTATTATAGTGTTTCTTCAGCATTATTTATAGGGCTTTATTATTTGACGCTTACTATATAGATGTATAATTTTAGTAGAAGTTAACGTTAAATATTTTTATGGCATTATTACTTGTTTCAACTATATTGCTAAATGTAAATATTATGGATAATAAAATAATGGCAACTGATGATATAGCGATAAATGAAACAAATTTTCCTGATGAAAATTTTAGACGATATGTAAGTGAAGAAATAGATGCTAATGGAAATAATGTTTTATCTGAGAGTGAAATTCTCTCTACAACAGAAATGAATATAAGCAGAAAATGGAGTTATGGTGATGATATTGAAAATTTAAAAGGAATAGAATTTTTTACTGAATTAGAAAGGTTAGACTGTTCTGTAAGTTCTCAGTAACGTTTTGCTTTTACAATTGATATAAGACAAAATGTTAAATTAAAATCTTTAACTTGCGATGGAAGATATTTGAAAAATGGTATCAATTTAAAAAATAATCCATCATTGATGATTCTTGGTCTTAGAGGATGCGATTATATTCTATTGATATTTCTAAGAATACACAGTTAACAAGTATAGATTTAATGAATAATTCAAGTATTAGTAAATTAGATGTCAGTAATAATAAATTAATATAAACAATGTATATTAGTAGAACAAACATAAGCAATATAAATGTTTCCCATCTTGAAAATTTGTCTTATTTAGACATAGCTGAAAACAACATTACTTACCTAGACCTTAGTAAAAATGAGAAGTTTAGAACTCTTAGTACTTCAAACAATTTAGCTTGGTTAGATATTGGAGAAAAGAATGGAATATCAATTTATACCTTAAAGAATGGTAGGTTTAGTCTTGGAGCTATTGGAAATAGTTTTAAAATTCAAGAACAAACAAAATTAGGAAATATTGATAAAAATAAAGTGACTATTATTGAAAATGGAAAAATAGATCAAAATACTGATATTGTGTATGGCTATAATTTTGGTGAAGATATAGTTTATAAATATGATTGTGGTACAATTAATGGAAAACCATTAAAATATAGAGTTTCTTTATCTTTTAGTAAAGCAGCAGGTGTTAAAGGGGAAAGTGCAGTAGTATTTCACAAAGAACTAGACAAGACACATGATGGAAAGGCAGTGGAAGTACCTGAGAATGATATAGAATTCATAGGAAGTCAAGAAATACCTGAATATTCATGGTGGCAAAAAGATGGAGAAGGATGGAAAGAACTTGATAAAGCACCAGTACAAGCTGGAGAATACAAACTTGTTGTGAATGTACCATCTGATGATTACTATAATGGTTGTCAAGGTGTACAAGACTTTATTATCAGTAAAGCAAAACCATCTTATCAATTACCAAAATCATTAAATGGTTATATAGGTGATACTTTGGAAGATATTCAATTACCTAGTGGCTGGAAATGGCAAGATATAAGTCAAATTATTGATAAAGAAGGTATTCAAACTTATAAAGCGGTTTATATTCCTGAAGATACATTGAATTATGAAACTGTTTATAATATTGATTTACCAATCAATGGTTTGATAAAAAAAGAAACAGTTGATTCTGATGATAATTCACATATTAATATTACAGTTGAAAACGACAAGAGTCAGTTGACATCTAATGATAAAAAGGATACTCAAAATAATGTTTTAAGCCAAGATACAGTGAAAACGGATGATAATAGTTTTGGAACTATTTGGGTTATTGGTATGGTATTATCTATTGCTGTTATTGGAATTGTTGTAAAATGTAAGAAAAATTAAAATATATTCATAAAGTATGAGAAAAGCTGATTGATTCAACTTTTCTTTTGTGTATAAATCTTTATATTCAATGAGTTTTGATAGAAAACTGTGGTATAATAGAAAACAAAGAAAAGGGGCGAAGGATAATGACAAGAAAAACGATTATTGTTGTGGATATGCAAAATGATTTTGTGACAGGAAGTTTAAAAACAGCAGAGGCTTGTGCGACAATTCCAGTGATTCGTGATTTGTTAGACAATAACAAAGATGCACAAGTGATTTTTACACAAGATACACATCATGAAGATTATTTATCAACAAGTGAGGGTAAAATGTTACCAATTGAACATTGTTTGAAAGGAACAGAAGGATGGGAAATTGTACCAGGATTAAAAGAATATGCAAATGAAGCCATTGTGGTAGAAAAACCAACATTTGGAAGTTTGCAATTACCTGAATTGATTGCTTCATATCAACCTGAAGAAATTGTGCTTGTAGGTGTTTGTACAGATATTTGTGTGATTTCTAATGCTTTAATTTTAAAAGCAAATTTTCCTGAAATACCAATGACAGTTTATGAAAATGCTTGTGCTGGCGTGAATGAAAGTAAACATAAAGCAGCTATTGAAACAATGAAAAGTTGTCAAATTCAGGTTTTAGACTATGAATAAAAAAGATTGAAATATCAAGGAAATGGCTAAGGTCATTTCTTTTTTGATTTATAAGTAAAACTTATGGATTGTATTAGGAATTGAAATTGTTTGATAATGATAAAAATCATAAAATATAAACAGATAGGAGGAGATTAAAGATGAATGATTTCGTTTTTCAAAACTCTACAAAAGTTTATTTTGGACAAAATCAATTAAAACATTTACATGAAGAAGTTTTACGATTTGGTGATAAGGTATTGGTTGCTTATGGTGGAGAATTTATTAAGCAATCACCATTATATCGAGAAGTGATGGATGAACTCACACAACATGGTATACAGGTTTTTGAACTTGGTGCAGTTGAACCGAATCCTCGTCATACAACGGTTGATCGTGGTGTGAAAATATGTAAAGACAATCATATTCAAAGTGTTTTGGCTGTTGGTGGCGGTTCAACGATTGATTGTTGTAAAGCGATTAGCGCAACAGCTTTAAGTGAATCTGATCATATTTGGGATTTGGTTGAAGGTAATGTCAAATGGAAAGATGCTTTAGCTGTGATTGCTATGCCTACAATTGCTTCTACGGGAAGTGAAATGGATAAATCTTGTGTTATTGCAAACGTTGAAAAAGGTATCAAAAGTGGTATTAATGGAGAGGTGATTAGACCAAAAGTCGCTTTTCTTGATCCAAGAAATACGATGACTGTACCAGCTTTTCAAACAGCTTGTGGAGGATTTGATATTATGGCGCATTTTTTAGATATGAATTATTTTGTAAATGCGAAGAAGTATCCATTACAATTTCAAGTGGTTGAAACTTTGTTAAGAACAGTTAGACAAGAACTACCGATTGCCATTAAAGAACCGAATAATTATGAAGCCAGAGCGACTTTATTATGGGCGGCAAGTTGGGCATTGAATAGTTTTTGTACATCAGGTTTTCAAACCCAAGCTTCATTACATGCTTTAGAACAATTGTCATCAACTTATGATTTGACACATGGTTTAGGGTTAGCGATTATTACACCAAAATGGATGAAGTATTTACTAGATAAAGATAAAACAGTCGTAGAAGATTTTGCAAGATTTGGAAAAGAAGTATTAGGAATCAAAGAACAAGATGATCAAGAAACTATGGCTTATCAAGCTATTGAAGCATTACAGACTTTTATTAAAGAAGAACTTGGTTTACCTGAATTTTTATCAGAAGTGAATGTTGATGATCGTTATTTTGCAGTCATGGCAAAAAAACTTGTCGTAATCAGGAGTCTTTACCAAAGGCATATCGACCATTAACGCAAGAAGATTGTATCAATATTTATCAAATGTGTTTATAGGAGGATGAGAGAATGAAAGATGTAATGATTGTTGTTGGAGCAGGTCAAATCAGTATGGCGATTGCTAGACGTATGGGGTATGGAAAAAAGATTATATTAGGAGATAAAAATATTGACCATGCTTTATCTATTGGAAAGATTATGGATGAGGCTGGTTTTGATGTGGAAGCCTATGAAATGGACTTATCTTCTCGTCAATCCATCTTAGATATGATTGCTTATGCAAAGTCACTAGGAAAAATTACAATGTTAGTCAATGGAGCTGGTGTATCACCTAGTCAGGCATCCATTGAAACAATTTTAAAAGTTGATTTATTTGGAACAGCTGTTTTATTAGAAGAAGTTGGAAAAGTCATTGAACCAGGAGGTGTTGGTGTAACGATTTCATCACAATCCGGACATCGCATGGAACAATTAGGGGCAAAAAAAGACAGATTACTTGCTATGACACCAACAGAAGAATTATTACAATTAGATTTTTTGCAACCAGATCAGATTCATGATACTCTACATGCCTATCAGCTTGCCAAACGTTGTAATGAAAAAGAGTAATGGCTGAATCTGTCATTTGGGGTGAAAAAGGTGCCAGAATCAATTCCATCTCACCAGGTATTATTGTGACACCATTAGCGATTGATGAATTGAATGGACCAAGAGGCGATTTTTATAAGAATATGTTTGCATCTTGCCCAGCTAAAAGACCAGGTACAGCAGATGAAGTAGCAAATATGGCAGAACTTTTAATGAGTCCACAAGGTGCCTTTATTACCGGAGCAGATTTTTTAATTGATGGTGGAGCAACTGCATGTTATTTCTATGGACCACTACAACCAAAGGAGGATTGAACAATGGAAAAAAGAAGATTAGGACAAACAGATATGTATGTAAGTAGTGTGGGGTTAGGATGTATGGGATTATCTCATGCCAGTGGAACACCTACACCAAAACAAGAAGCGATTCATATTTTACAGGAAGCTTTTCGTATGGGGTATAATTTATTTGATACTGCTGAATGTTATACGGGTGTCAATCCTGATGGAACGATTAGTAATAATGAAGAAATTGTAGGTGAAGCGATTAAAGATTTTAGAGATGAAATTGTGCTTTGTACAAAATTTGGAGTCACACATAAAGGAGATCATTTAGAGTTTGACAGTTCTCCACGAAAAATCAGAGAATCAATAGAGGGCTCTTTAAAAAGATTACAAACTGATCATATTGATATTTATTATCAACATCGTATTGATCCAAAAGTTGAACCAGAAGTTGTGGCTGAAGTGATGAAAGAATTGATTCAAGAAAGAAAAATTAAAGCATGGGGAATAAGTGAAGTCAATGAAGATTATTTAAGAAGGGCACATGCTGTATGTCCAGTCACAGTGATTCAAAATAGATATTCTATGATGGCAAGATGGCATGAACCTCTAATTAAAGTGTGTCAAGAATTAGGAATCACTTATATTGCTTTTTCTCCTTTAGCTAATGGAGCTTTAACAGGTGCTTATCATTCACAGGCAGATTTTCAAAATGATCAACAAGACTTTAGAAGAAATATGCCTCAATACAGTGAAACAGGAATTGTCAAAACCAATCAATTATTAGAAGTGATTTCTAAGATGAGTGAACAATATCAGGCAACGAATGCGCAGATTTCATTAGCATGGATGCTTGGTAAATTTGATAATATTATTCCTATTCCTGGTTCAAGAAAAATTGAAAGATTAGCCTCTAATTTTGAAGCAGGAAATATTCAACTCTTAGATGAAGATATTCAAATGATTGATCATCAACTTGCAAATATGGAATTTGAAGTCTTTGGAGGACATTAAAAGATGAAGTCTTTAATTGTTTATTTTTCACATCGTCATGAAAACTATGTCAATGGAAATATTGTGGAGTTAGAAAAAGGCAATACTCAAGTCATTGCCAATCAAATACATGAAATGATAGAGAGTAATATTTTTGAAATTGAACCTTTACATGAATATCCAGTTCACTATCATGATTGTACAGAACTTGCGAAAAAAGAATTAGAAACACAGGCTAGGCCAAAAGTGAAAAACATCATTCCACATTTTGAGCATTATCAAAAAATATATTTAGGTTTTCCTAACTGGTGGTCAACGATGCCAATGTGTGTTTGGACATTTTTAGAAAGCTATGATTTTGATGGAAAAGATATTTATCCTTTTGTCACGCATGAAGGCAGTGGCTTTGGTAAAAGTATACAAGATTTAAAAATGCTTATTCCTTATGCTAATATTCATCAAGGGTTAGCTATTTATGGACATCAAGTTCAAGATAGTTTTAAACAAATTCAAAAATGGGTAGGTGATTCCAATGGAAATAACAAAAAAGCTAAACAATATCATAATAAGATGTTTCCTGGTTATGAGTCTAAATTGTTAGAAACAGATCCTGAATTTATCACTTTATTTGATAATTTTGCCTTTGATGAAATCATCAATCATGATGATTTAGATGATTATACAAGACATATTGCCATTCTTGCGATGCTTATAGGTTGTCAAGGTATTGATGAATATAAAGCTATGTTAAAGGCGGCATATCAGTTTCAAGTTACACCAGTAGAAATGAAAGAAATTGTTTATCAGGCAACTGCTTATTTAGGGATTGGACGTGTTTTTCCTTTCTTACATGCAACGAATGAGTTTTTAGTATCTCAAGGGATTTCTTTACCTTTAGAAAAGCAAGCACAAACTAATCGTGAAAATCGTTTAGAAAAAGGAAATCAGGCACAGATTGATATTTTCGGCCCTGCGATGGATGGTTATTATAAAAGTGGAGAAGCAGAAATACAACATATCCGTTATTGGTTAACAGATCATTGCTTTGGTGATTACTATACACGTAATGGTCTTGACTATCGTCATAGAGAATTAATAACGTTTTGTTTCTTAACAGCACAAGGTGGTTGTGAAGCACAGTTATCTTCACATATTCAAGCCAATATACGTTTGGGAAATGATAAGTCATTTTTAATTCAAGTGCTTTCTCATTGTATTCCATTTATTGGTTTTCCAAGAACTTTAAATGCTTTAAAATGTGTTCAAAAAGCATGAAGTTAAATAACAGTTCAAAAAAAGAGTTTCATATGAAACTCTTTTTTTAAATATTGTCCATTAGACTTTGATAACGTTATTGTGAAGAAAAATGATTTTTGATAAAATGGAAACAGAGGTGAGAAATCATGTTATTGAAACAAATGACTTATTTTGTCACAATTGTAGAATGTGGGAGTTTTACTGAAGCTGCTCAACAATGTTATATTTCTCAATCTGCGATTTCTCAACAAATTCAAGCATTGGAAGCTGATTTACAAGTGCAATTGATGATTCGTCAAAAAAGGCATTTTGAATTAACGGAAGCTGGAAAATATTTTTATCGTCATGCTAAAGCTATTTTAAAAGAAGTTGAACAGGTAACTTTAGAAACCAAAAGATTAGGTGAAGATCAAGAACTGACATTAATAATTGGTTATCCAAAAAACTTTAATTTATTTGAACTCCAACAAGCCATTACACAATTTTATGATTTATATCCTGAAGTGAAAATATCCATTGTCAGTGGGACACATGAAGAATTATATGAATATCTTGTTCAGGGAAAAATAGATTTAAAAGTGAGTGAACAAAGAAGAGCTTATAATGATGATTATTATAATTATGAATTAAAATATAGTGAGTCCTATGTAGAAATTGCATCAGTCAATGCTTTGATTCAAAAAGAAGTCATAACGATTGAAGATTTAAAATCTATGTCATGTATTTTGGTTGTATCAAAAGGTTATGAAGAATCAGAAAAGAATTTCTATGAAAAAGATTTAAGTTTATCCCATCAGTTTTTATATGTAGATTCTTTGGAACAAGCACGTTTAATGGTAGCTGGGAATCGTGGTTATTTACCGATTGATGTGATTGGACATATGGCGACACCGATTTATGGAATTAAAAGAATTCCTCTTTATAAAAATGGTAAGCCAATTCAAAGAAACTATTTTGCATGTTGGAGTAAAAAGAATACCAATTATTATATAGAAGAATTTGTTCAAATGTTAAGAAAAATCTTTCAATAAGAAACTCAAATATTTATGAAGTTTATCTTTATAAAGTTTGAGTTTTAATTATGCTTAAAATGTATGAATAATCATAAAAAATAGGTATTAGACATAATTGGAATAAGGGTATATGATAATAATGAAAGGTGGAATACAGATGAAAATGATGAATCGTGTTTTGTTATATTTATTTGGTTTGTTTATTATTACAATTGGAATTAACTTATCAATTATTTCTAATTTAGGCATTTCGCCAGTATCAGCATTTACTTTTCCATTAAGTCAAGCAACGCATATTACTTTAGGAACAACTACTTTTATGACTTATGCCTGTCTAGTTTTGATACAATGGTTATTATTAGGAAAAAACTTTCAGTTAAAGAATTTATTACAAGTGCCATTTAGTTTAGTTTTTGGTATCTTTGTTGATTTAACAGGACAAATGTTAAGTTTTATTCGATTACACAACTATATTGAACAGTTTATTTGTATGATTATAGGTATTGTGATTTGTGCGATTGGTGCAACGATTTATATTATTATGGATATTGTACCTAATGCACCGGAAGGATTTAATCTAGCAGTAGCGAAAAGATTTCAAATGCCATTCTCTAAAGCAAAAGTTTTATCAGATTTATTATTTATAAGTGTTGGGGTTATCATTGCACTTGTTTTTATAGGGCATATTGTTGCGATTAGAGAGGGAACATTAATTTCGGCGTTATTAACTGGAAAACTGATTGGTGTCTTTACAAAATATATGGAACCAACTTTGAAATCATTAGCTTTTTCAAAAGAAAATCTCATTTTACAACAACAATAAAAAGGAGTGATTTGTTATGAAAATATTAGTTGTGAAAGGAAGTTCACATGTCAAAGGATCTTCTAATCTGCTTGCCAGTCAATTCGTCAAAGGTGTTCAAGAAAATCATCATGAAATCACAGAATTTGATGTTGCCCATCATCACATTGGTCCATGTTTATGTTGTGAACGTTGTGGTATGAATGGACCATGTGTTCAAAAAGATGATATGAATACATTGAAAGAACTGATGTTAAGTCATGATATGATTGTATTTGTATCACCACTTTATTACGTTGATTTGTCAGCACAGTTAAAAGCCGCTATTGATCGTATATATAGCTTTACAATGGAATTATCTTCAATGCATAAAAAGACAGCTTTTATATGTGCAGCATGAAATAGTTCTAAAGGTACTATGGATGCAGTGCAAATGCATTATGAAGCACTCGAGGATTATATGCATTTTGAAGATTTAGGTATGATTCTTGCGACAGGTTGTGGTACACCAACAATGACATCTCGTTCTTCCTTTATGGAAAAGGCTTATCAATTAGGAAAAAGTATAAAATAAGATTCTTGGCAACACGAGTCTTTTTTTGGTTTATAATATTTTTATGGAAAACAAATAAATCTTTTCAAGATGATAAATCAAATAAAAAATGGTATAATAAGCCAAAGGAGGATGATTTTATGGGAATTTATCTTAATCCTGATAATATTCAATTTTTAGAAGCATTTAATAAAGAAATCTATGTAGATAAATCATTACTGATTCAACAGGTTGAATATTTAAAGAAAAATGTGAATAAATATATCTGTGTATCTAGACCTAGACGTTTTGGTAAGTCTACTGATGCTAATATGCTTGTGGCTTATTATTCTAAGGGCTGTGATTCATCAGATTTATTTAATCATTTAAAAATAAGTCAGACTGAACAATATGAAATTCATCTCAACAACCATAATGTCTTTCATTTGAATATGCAAGATTTTTTAAGTAAAACGCATAATATTGAAAAGATGATTGCACTGCTTGCTAAACTTCTTTTTAGAGAAATCAAAAAATTTTTTTCAGATGTAGATTTTATAGATTCATCCAATCTTGTTCAAATTATAGAAGATATTTATGCAGAAACGGGAACACAATTCATTTTCATTATTGATGAATGGGATTGTATCTTTAGAGAATATAAAAACGATAAGGATGCACAAAAAACTTATCTTGATTTTTTAAGAAATCTACTAAAAGATAAGCCTTATGTTGAACTCGCCTATATGACAGGTATTCTTCCTATTAAAAAATATGGAACTCATAGTGCCTTGAACATGTTTGAAGAAATATCCATGATTGATGCAGGACCACTTCCTGAATTTATGGGATTGACTGAAACAGAAGTTGAAAATCTCTGTTTACAACATCATGTCAGCTATGATGAAATGAAACAATGGTATGATGGCTATCAGGTCAGAGATGACTTGTCTACATTTTCTCCACAATCTGTCATTTCAGCGATTGTTTGCAAGAAATTTGGCAACTATTGGACATCTACCGAAACTTATGAAGCCTTGCAAGTCTATATTGATATGAACTTTGATGGCTTGAAAGATGACGTTATTAAACTTCTAGCAGGAGAAAATGTTCCTGTGCAGACTTCATCGTTTCAAAATGATATGACGACTTTAAAATCAAAGGACGATGTCTTGACATTATTAATCCATCTAGGCTATTTGGGATATAACGACTCTCATCAGACATGTTATATACCTAATAAAGAAGTGATTGATTCCTTTGTCAATTCAATTAGAAATTCTGACTGGAAAGAACCAACCAAGGCATTACTGAACAGTCAAAAACTATTGGAAGCTACGTGTAATCAAGACGAAGAAATGGTTGCTAAGTATATAGAAGAAGCCCATTTGGATACATCCATTTTAACCTACAACAATGAAAATGCATTGGCATATACATTGTCTATTGCTTATATATATGCCAGAAATCATTACACAATCATTAGGGAAATGCCAACAGGCAAAGGCTTTGCAGATATGGTTTTTATACCTTATCATGATAAACCAGCCATGATTGTCGAACTCAAGTGGAAACAAGATGTCCAAACAGCTATCACGCAAATCAAAGAAAAGAAATATCCAAAAGAATTAGAAAAATATAAAGATAACTTACTGATTGTAGAGATTACCTATGATCCACAAACAAAGAAACATACATGTCATATCGAAAAAAATAAAAGTTTGTAAAAGTCAATGTCATTAAATTAAACTTAAAGAATTTCAATATTTTTAAGAAATATTGAGATTCTTTTTTCTTTATTGATCAACAAATAGATTGACAATGTTTAGAATATACCTTTTCTACTCTCATTAGGATTATCAAAAATTATTTTATTTTAATAGTTTTATTTATGTTATAATATTACAAAGGAAGTCGAGATTATGAAATATTGTGATGAATGTGGTAATCAACTTATAGAAAAAGCTTGTGGAATTGATGGCACAATGCCTTATTGTCAACATTGTCAAAAATTTAAGTTTCCAATGTTTAATAGTGCTATTTCAGCGATTATCTTTAATCCTCAAAAAGATAAAATTTTGTTAATTCAACAATATGGACAAGAAGATTATATTCTGGTCGCTGGTTATATTAATAAGGGTGAAAATGCTAAAGAAACATTAATCAGAGAAATTCAAGAAGAAGTCCATCTGCAAGTGAAAGATTATATGTATAATGATAATGAATATTATCAAAGGACGAATACGTTAATGCATAATTATGCAGTGGTTGTGGATTCAATGGATTTTTCTCTAACAAGTGAAGTCGATATAGCCAAATGGATACCAGTAGGAGATGTTTTAAAAGTGATTAAGCAAGGATCGTTAGCCCAATCATTTGTTAAAAGATATTTAGAAAAGGAGTATAGTTATGCAAAAGATATTTTTCTTTGATATTGATGGTACATTAGCTATTCGTGGTGTGATTCCAGAAAGCAATTTAAAAGCTTTGCAGTTATTAAAAGAACGTGGTTATTTGACTTTTATTTGTACAGGAAGATCACCTTTTTATGCTCAAAGTTTATTTTCTCATTTAGTGAGTGGATTGGTCACATGTAATGGGAGATATATTTTATATCAAGGACAAAAATTACATGGTGAAGCTTTTTCAAAGAAAGAATTGTTATATTATCAAAATAAAATCAAAGATTTGAATGCAGGAGCGATGTTTGTTTCAGATGAAGTGGCTATTCCTTATTTATTAGATGACAAACAGATACAAGAGATTCAGAATGAATATGGACCAAGTCATATACAAGAATCAATTCAAGATTTATCGTTTTATACTTTTGATTTGTTTTATCATTCATTAAAACAAAGAGATACACTGATTGAAGCCTTTAAAGAAGAGCTTGTTATCAATGATCACGGTGGACATGGATCATGTGATTGTTCAACCATTGGTTTTGATAAAGGGGATGGCATTGCTTATTTACTAAACTATTTTGATATTGATCGAGATAATGCTTATGCTTTTGGTGATGGTTATAACGATCAGGCTATGTTTAGGGAAGTTGGACATGGTATTGCGATGGGAAATGCTGTAGAGGAATTAAAACAAAAAGCGACATATATTACGGATTCTATTGATTGTGATGGGATTATGAAAGCTTTACAACATGAAGGAATAGTCTAGCATTATTCCTTTTTTGCATATCTTCTTTCTTTTGTGTTATAATAGCGATACTTTAGTAGAAAGGACAATCATATGGGAAATGTGAAAATAAAAAAGATGGTTCAAGGTGCTATGATTGCAGCTATCTTTGGAGCATTATCTATTTTGAATACGTATACAGGAAGTTTATTTGATATTTTTATTTGTTATGGTATGGTGATTCCATTGGTTTGGTATAGTTATCACTATCGTTTACAAGATGGGTTATTGGTGGTTTTGACAGCCATGTTAGTAATTGTAATTACGGGTTTACCATTTTTTGCAATTTCTGCTTTTTCATCCTGCTTGATTGGTTTATTTCTTAGTCAGGCTTTAAAGCGTCAAGCAACGCGAGGTGTATTTTTAATAGGAACATTAACACTTACGTTCTTGAAAAACTTTTTGCTTTTTGAAGTTTTTGCTGGTGTATTAGGCATGGATTTGATGGCTGAAATGAAAGAAATATATATAATGATTGAAAGTATGATTCCAACCCTATCACAAAACATTTCATTAAGCGCATTTTTAGCTTTGGCTCCACTTCTTTTATTCATTATGTCAGTATTAGAAATGTATGTGATTATCTTACTTTGTCAATTGACTTTATCACGTTTTCACATTTCTTTTCCATCTTCCTTTCATATTGCTCTTATGCATTTAAATAAACGTGTTGGAATCATTGTGACAGCCCTATTAATTTTAAGTATCTTTTTACAGAATATCTATCATCTTGACTCCATCTATTTGACTTATATGCATTTGATAAGCTTGTTGATTTTAGCAGTTGAAGGTGTGGCTTTTCTATCATGGTTTGTGATTATGAACCAACAGCCACGTTGGATTATATTGATTTTTATTGGTTTTTTGATTCCTGTAATCATACGCATTTACGTTGTGATAGGAATCATAGATATATTTAGTGATTTAAGACAAAAACTATTGTATAATATACGTAATAAACAATAAGGAGGGATATAATGACAAGGAAAATGATACAAATGAGAAATCTTATCATGGTTGTATTGATTGGAGAATGTGGTTTATTATTTGGTTTATATCTTTTATTAAATATTCCTGTATTGTTGACATTTAGTGCTTATGCATTGATTAAGAATAGTGTTATATTTTTGATTATAGCTTATATTTCTTATATATTAGAAAATAATCATTTAAGTGTTGAGGAGGCTTTAAATAAAGATGCTAAAAATGCATTTCTATTTGGTGGAATTGCCCTCATTCAATATGATGAAAATAGAAATATTGTTTGGACAAGTGATTTATTAAAAGCAATGAATATTAATGTGGTAGGAGTTAAACTCTTAGAATGGCAACCACATCTAGCTAGTCTTTTTGATGATGAAGATGTCAAAGTGATTGATATTAAAGGAAAAAATTTGAGACTTATAATAGTCAAGAAACAAAGTTGATTTATTTAAAAGATGTTACACAATTGATGTCTTTACAACAAGATTATTTAGATCAACAGGTTTGTATGGCTTATATTACAATTGATAATTATGAAGAAACATTGGAAAATGCTGATGAACCAAAGATGGCTTTGATTCAATCACGTTCAAGACAAGTTATTGTTGATTGGGCATATTCTAATGGAATTATTATTCGTCGTTTTAAATCAGGTGGATATTTAGCTTTCTTTAATGAACGTACTTATCGTAAACAAGTAGAAAATAAGTTTGCCATTCTTGATACGTTTAAAGAAATGTCTAAAGAATTAGATGAAGTAATGACTTTAAGTATTGGGATTGGGAAAGATTCACGTGTGTTAAGAGAACTTGATGAAATGGCTTCGGCAGCTTTAAACTTGACATATTCTCGTGGTGGTGATCAGGTTGCTGTGAAGTCAGGTGATGATAAGAAAGTTCGTTTCTTTGGTGGAAATAGCGATACTTTTGAAAAAAGCAGTAAAGTCCGTGCCAGAGTTATTGCCCAATCTTTAGCTGGCTTGATTAAAAATGCTAGTCATGTTTTAGTTATGGGACATAAGAATTCTGACTTAGATTCCTTTGGAGCATCTATTGGTGTTGCGAAAATTGCGATGGCTTATGGTAAAAAAACAAATGTGATTATTGATTTTGATTCTATTGAAAAGAAAACTAAAGAAGTGGCGGTGCAGGTCAAAGCCGATAGTCGTTATAAAGGTTTATTACAATCAGCAAGTGAAGCGATGGAAAATATTAATAAGAATACTTTATTGATTGTGGTGGATAATCATAAATCAAGTTTAGCACTTTCTAAAGCATTGTTGGATCGTGTTAAAAATAAAGTCATTATTGATCATCATCGTCGTGGTGAAGAATTTATTGAGGCACCCGTGTTGACTTATCTCGAACCGGCATCTTCTAGTACAGTAGAACTTGTCATTGAACTTTGTGATTACCAGAATGTGGATTTGAAAATTAATGAGCTAGATGCTACAATAATGTATGCTGGGATGTTAGTTGATACAAATAACTTTAAACAACGTGTAGGTGTGAGAACATTCCAATCTGCGGCTCATTTAAAAGAATTACAGGCAAATGTACCAATGGCTTATGAGTTTATTAAAGATTCATATGAAGAAACATTGCAACGTTTATCAATTACGCAGACAGCTTATCAGTACAATTCCCAAATCTTGATTGCTTGTGGACAAGACGATGAAGAATATACGCGTAGTTTACTTGCAAAATCAAGCAATGCTCTACTGGAAATTAGTGGCATTAAGGCGAGTTTTTCAATTGGGAAAGTGTCTAAGACAACTGTTGCGATTAGTGCCAGAAGTACCAAGGATATGAATGTTCAAGTGATTATGGAATCAATGGATGGTGGTGGACATTTTAGTATGGCAGCTGCCCAATTTGAAAATCGAACGATTGAAGAAGTTCGTCTTTTATTGGAAGAAAAAATTCAAGAATATTTAGATGATAGAGGTGAAGCATAATGAAAGTGATTTTATTACAAGATGTGAAAAAATTAGGAAAGAAAAATGATATAGTGAAGGTGGCTGATGGATATGGTCAAAACTATTTGATTAAAAATAATTTAGCCATTCTCGCAACTGAACATGGTAAAGAAATGGTTGCTCAAACAAAAGAAAAAGAAAGATTACAAGATTTAGAAAATAAGAAAAATGCTGAAGCATTAAAAGAAAAAATTGAAAGTTTAACTTTAGAATTTCAATTATCTTCAGGAAAAGATGGAAAAACATTTGGAAGTATTTCCACAAAGAATGTGGTTGAAGAACTTGCAAAAAAATATGATATTAAAGTTGATAAGAGAAAATTTATTAATGCTAGACCTATTCAGGCATTAGGTTATACGAACTTAAAGATTGAATTATATAAAGGAGTCATTGCGACAATTAAAGTGCATTTATCAGAAAAATAAGGAGGAAGAAAGATGGCTAGAGAATATCCCCATGATTTAGTGGCTGAAAGATCATTGTTAGGTTCAATGTTAATATCAAGTGATACGTGTCAAAATATTTTATCTCTAGCTTCAAAAGATGATTTTTATTTGGATAGTCATCGTATTCTTTTTGAGGCTATGCAAAGTATTTATAATGAAAATAAACCAGTGGATGTGACAACACTGACTTCTTATTTGATGGATAAAAAATTATTAGATAAAACGGGTGGTGTAGAATATTTACTGGAATTAAGTGAATCTGTACCAACGACTGCTCATAGTGAGTATTATTTAAGAATATTGAATGAAAAATCTTTGTTAAGAAGATTGATTAAAGAGTCAACCCAAATTATTGAAAGAGCTTATGATGAAGTGGGAAATATCAATGATTTTATTGGAGAGGTCGAAAAAGATTTTTTGAATGTCACAAGAGATCGTAATGCGGGGAATTTCAAAATGTTAAATCGGTGATTCAAAAAGTAACGGATCGTTTAGTGATGTTACAAAAGGCTGATGGGAAAATCTCAGGTGTTAAAACTGGATACTATGATTTGGATAAATTGACATCTGGTTTTCAAAAGGGTGATTTGATTATCTTGGCAGCTAGACCATCAGTGGGAAAAACAGCTTTTGCGTTAAATGTGGCTTATAATGTAGCTTATAAATCAGATGAGGCAGTTGCTATTTTCTCACTAGAAATGCCAGCTGAACAGTTAATTCAACGTATTATCTGTTCAGCTGGAAGTTTACAAGCTGAATCATTACGTTCTGGCTCTATTTTAAAGGAAAGTAGTGAACGTTATTATGCAGCAGCCGATAAAGTTTCAAAATGTAATTTATATATTGATGATACACCAGGTATTCGTGTCGGTGAAATTGCTGCAAAATGTCGTCGTTTAAAAAGAGAACAAGGTTTAAAGATGATTGTGATCGACTATCTTCAGTTGATTTCTGGTCCTGCCAATAGTCGAGAATCAAGACAACAGGAAGTATCTGATATTTCTCGACAATTAAAAATGATTGCCAGAGAATTAGAAGTTCCTGTCTTAGCTTTAAGTCAGTTATCTCGTTCCGTTGAAAAACGTGATAATAAACGTCCTGTCTTATCTGATTTAAGAGAATCTGGTGCGATTGAGCAGGATGCCGATATTGTTTCTTTTATTCATCGTGAAGATTACCAAGATCCTAAAAAAGAAGCACAAACACAAGGAGCAACAGATATTATTATTGCTAAACATCGTAATGGGGCATTGGCTGATATTCGTTTGGTTTTCTTAAAACAATTTAGTAAATTTGCAAATCCTGCTAGATCTGATCAACAAATTAATCCATTAGAAGGTGTAAAAGATTTAAGAACGTAAAAAAGACACAAAGTGTCTTTTTTAAGTGCGTTTATCAAATTGTTGATGGCATGAAGGACAAGTGATTGTAATTTCACCTTTTCCTTTAGGGACTCTCAAATATTGATGACAGTGAGGACATTTTAAATATTTGTGTGTTTTACGATATTTCCATTTGTTTTTTTGACGATTCAAAAATTTTCTTATACCTGATGTTCTGGATAAGAACCATTCGTTTTCTGCCTGACGTTTATAGATTTGTTTAGAAAACATTCTAAAGATAGAATAAATAATCAATGCATAACATAAGACGGATACAAAAGGGAAAAATAACGAAAGCACCAATAAAATAATATAAGTTACAAATAAAAAGTTTCCAAACTGATCAACCCCATAGCGACCATACATAAAATTTCTTAACCAATTCATTTTTATCACCTGCGCCTTATTATAAAGATGAATTGTGAATGAAATATGTACTCACATAATTTATGTAAAAGATGTATGAATTTGACGATATTTATAGTATAATGAGTATTTGTGGAGGTTGAAGTTATTATGTATAATCAATATCGTGAAGGTTGGCTTGAAGTGATTTGTGGATGCATGTTTGCGGGAAAGACAGAAGAATTAATTCGTCGTATCAATGTCCTTTCTTATGCCAAAAAGAATATTATTGTTTTTAAACCGTCTATTGATAATCGTTATTCTGAAAAAGAAATTGTTTCTCATGCTGGAACAAAAGTTCCTTGTGTGGTTGTCAAAGATTCAAAAGAAATATTAAGAAATATTAAACCTGATACTGAGGTTGTGGCGATAGATGAAGTACAATTTTTTGATCGTGATATTGTTGATGTTTGCGAATATTTAGCTGACAAAGGTTTACGTGTCATGGTTGCTGGATTGGACAAAGACTTTAGAGGTGAACCATTTGGTGTTTTACCAGAATTGTTGACACGTGCTGAATTTGTGACAAAATTAACAGCTGTTTGTGCTAAATGTGGTGCCCCAGCAACACGTACACAAAGATTGGTCGATGGACATCCTGCTTCTTTTGAAGATCCAATTGTTTTAGTAGGTGCTGTTGATCATTATGAACCACGTTGCCGCCATTGCCATGAAATTTTAAATAAACCACATAAATTTTAAAAGTTCACACTCAAGACACATTTGTGATATATATTTATAGTGTCGAAAGACAAATACGATAGTATTGATTCCCCTCAAATCTATCATATATCCCTAAGAAAGAGATGTTTCCCCAAAACATCTCTTTCATTTTGTATGCCGGGCATGGCATATATCTAGGTGGTGAAAGTCCACTGTGGGGGCGATGTCGCAACTGCCAACCACTAGCCAATATCAAGGGTGTCTATCGTGAGATGGAATCTGAAAGAAGATGGAGGCAAAGTCCTGGTCCGAGGAACACGAATCACATCAGGCATATAATAGGGACGAGTGTGCAAAACAACACGAAGTCATAAGAGGTTGCGGAATAGGACTATTATATGTAAATGTGGCGGATATATGGGAGGAAAGAGATATGACCTTATCCCGGGAGGTCTCACTAGCGATACAGCAGTAACAACGAATAGTGAGAAGTCAGCAGAAGTCGTAGTAGTAAGGAAGTGACTGTAATGGTCATGGAGCGAAGGACTGAATAAATCTATCAGTTATTGAATTTTGAATTGATTTCATTATACGAAACCGTGGAGATAGACGAGTACACTAGAAGACCCGAAAGAAGAATGTAGGGAAGGTGAGTATAATGGATAGCGAAAGAAATGGAGGTAACGAAAATATGAAAACTGATAACACATTGCTTGAGGAAATGCTTAGTGATACTAATCTAGAACTAGCATTTACACAAGTCAAACGAAACAAAGGTGCAAGTGGAGTAGATGGAATGGAAGTAGCTGAACTTAAAGACTATTTAGATAAACATCTAGAAGAAATTAAGGACAGTATACGAAACAAGACATATAAGCCACAACCTGTGAGAAGAGTAGAAATACCCAAACCCGATGGCGGAATACGAAATCTAGGAGTGCCAACAGTACTTGATAGATTTGTCCAACAAGCCATAGCCCAAGTGTTAATACCTATCTATGAACCAATATTCAGTGACAATAGTTTTGGATTTAGACCAAATAGATGTTGCGAAATGGCAATCATCAAAGCATTGGAATATATGAATGAAGGCTATCAGTGGATAGTAGATATAGACCTAGAAAAGTTCTTTGATACAGTTAATCATGATAAACTTATTTCACTTGTCATGAAAGATGTAAAGAGTGGAGAAATAGTATCCCTAATTAGGAAGTTTCTAGTAAGCGGGATTATGATTGATAATGAATATAAAGAGTCAGTCGTAGGAACACCACAAGGTGGAAATCTAAGTCCGCTACTCAGTAACATAGTTCTCAATGAACTAGATAAGGAAATGGAAGCACGAGGACTAAGATTCACACGATATGCAGATGATTGTATTATATTAGTGGGTAGCAGTAAAGCCGCCGATAGAGTAATGGAAAACATTAGTAAATTCATAGAAAAGAAACTAGGACTTAAAGTAAATATGACTAAAAGTAAAGTTTCCAAACCTAATGATATTAAATATCTAGGATTTGGATTCTATTATGACTCTTTTTCATCTATGTGGAAAGCAAAACCACATGAGAAATCTATCGCAACACTGCAAACAAAACTAAGGAGACTAACAAATAGAAGTTGGTCAGTATCGTGGGAATATAGAATACTTAAGATAAGACAACTTGTAAATGGGTGGATTAACTATTACCGTATTGGAAATTTTATAAAAGTCTGTAGAAAACTAGATGCACAAATAAGATTTAGGATACGTATGTACTTATGGAAGAAATGGAAAACCATAGGAAATAGAGAAAAGCAACTAAGAAAGTTAGGGGCATTACCATGGCAAGCTAAAACTTGGGCAAACAGTCGAAAATCATATGCAAGATGTGCAAGTACATTTCTTCGAACAAGAATAACTAATGATTTATTATATAGAAAAGGACTACCATCAATGGTAGCCCAATATCAGTTAAAACATATTTCAGTATAGATTTAAACCGCCGTATGCCGAACGGCACGTACGGTGGTGTGAGAGGTCGAAAATAAATATAAAATTATTTATTTTCTCCTACTCGATTATTGAGTATTTTTTAAATAAATTTCATAATAATGGTATAAGGAGGAAATAAAGATGCACTTATACCATCAAGATTTAATTCCATATTTATCTCAGGAACAATTATTAAAACAACATTATGAAATTTGTAAAATAAGAGGTTCAAAGTGGAACAAACAAAAGGATTATCAAAAATATATTTATTGTCATCCATATCAATATCTTTATGCATTTCATTTATTGATTATTAAAGCACTTGAAAAATATCAATTTTTTGTCAATCCACTTTGGAAAGATGCATGTTATCGAGGAATGGAAATTGGATATGAGGTTTCATCTATGACCTTTATTGATAAAATGACTATTCATCATCCTATTTATCCAGAACACAATCAAGATTATTATGAACAATGTCTTAAAGAATTAAAAATGATTCACAAAAATGAATAATTTTAAAAATGTTCATATATCGTTCATATTGACAAAGTATATTATAGGTGTAAAGATAATAGAATTCATAAAACTCCCTTTAAAATATGTATTCTAGAAAGAGCCTAAATCCAGGGCTCTTTTTTGTTCATAAATTTAAACGATATATATTTTTTATGACGAATCTTATGATAATAAATATAATACTCATTGATATAAGGAGGCTTATATATATTTATCTATTTGAAATGTGTAAATATCATGTATATAGTATATGATTGGAATTGCTAGGAGCGTAAAGGAACAAAGTTAAATAGAGATGATTGTTATAATTGTTGATGAAAGTGAGATTTGAGCAGGTTAATAAATGTCACTCATGAATAGGTTATTGAAGTAGAAAACAGATGAGAGAAATATTCTTTAGAAGATAGATTCATTATGGCATTAGTAATTGCCTTGTCAAAACCAAATCACCATCACGTGGGTATGTCATATTTTCATTGGATTCAAGATTTTGAATATCATATGTTCTTGTTGTATTCCATAAAGGAAATCGGTCGTCCCATTAGCATTTTGATAGAATAATGCAAGTAGATATTAAAAATTATGTATAAATATGATTGTACTAAAGAGTTTTTATTTTAAGAAGATTATTTATGAAAAATAACAAAGATAGTGCTAAAATAAGACATAACAATGATTTTGAGGGGTGAAATGATGAAAAAGATAATGCAAGAAGCCTTGATTGCTTCAGTGCCAGTCATGATGGGATATGTTGTATTAGGTATGGCATTTGGGATGTTATTGGAAAGTAAAGGCTATTCATTTGTATATGCATTAGCGATGTCAGTTTTTATTTATGCAGGAAGTATGCAATTTGTAGCGATTAATTTATTAACATCAGGAGCGACATTGATGAATACAGTGATTATGACATTGTTGATTAATGCCAGACATTTGGTTTATGGATTATCTATGATTAAAAAGTTTGAGGATATGGGGAAACTCAAACCTTATATGATTTTTTCTTTAACGGATGAAACTTATTCTTTATTGGTCAGTGCGAAAACACCTGAAGGGTGTGATCAAAAATATTATTTCTTTTTTATTTCATTGTTTAATCAATGTTATTGGATTATTGGAAGTTTATTAGGAAGTTTTGTAGGTTCATTACTCACAATCAATACCACTGGTTTAGACTTTGCTATGACAGCATTGTTCGTAGTGATTGTGGTTGATCAATATTTAAATTCTGATAAACATCTTTATACATATATTGGTTTTGGAATCAGTATTGCTTGTTTATTGCTTTTTGGAAGTGATGCCTTTATTATTCCATCTATGATTGGGATTATTTTAAGTTTGATTTTGGTTTATCAAAAAGGAGGGGAACAGCATGTATGAGTTATTGCTAATTGGTGTGATAGCGATTGTGACGTTTATCACTAGAGTTCTCCCTTTTGTGGTGCTTAAAGATAAATCTTATCCTATTATTGAATATCTAGGGGATGTATTACCTTATGCAATTATGGCAATGCTTGTTGTATATTGTTTAAAAAGTGTTGATTTATTGAGTGATAATCATGGTTTAAGTGAAATTATTGGTGTCAGCAGTGTGGTTATTTTACATTTGCTCAAACGTAATACATTATTATCCATTATTGGTGGAACTATAATTTATATGCTATGTGTTCAAATTATCTTCATATAAACTATGGTATAATAGATGCAGAGGTGAATGATATGCGTGAAAATATGAAATATGATACAAATATTTATCAATTAAGAGAATCTGTTTTAAAAAGAATGATTCAAATTATTCAACAACAAAGATATGTTCAAGACAATAGTATTGTTTTTTATGGTGATTCCATTATTGAATATTACGATGTTGAACATGTCTTTAAAGATTTAGGTCCAGTCTATAATTGTGGGATTGGTGGTATCACTTCAGATATGTTGTTGCATTTTGTAGATGAAGGTGTGATTAAATATCATCCTGCCAAAGTTTTTATTTTGGTTGGGACAAATGATTTAGGAAATACGATGATGGCAAGTCCTCGAGATATTGCATTAAATGTTAAAGAAATGGTTGAAATTATTCATTATAATTTACCAGAATGTCAAATTCATTTATTAAGTCCTATTCCATGTATAGAAAATCTACATGGTTATCAGTCCATGCATCAAGGCTTAAGAAGTCATGATACCTTAGAAATGATTATGCAAGAATATCAACGTATGATTCCTTATGATTATGTTCATTTTATGGATATTTATCATTCTTTATTTGAAAATGGTCAATTAAAAGAAGATGTCTTTATTGATGGTTTACATATTAATGATGAAGGTTATCAAATAATAACTCAAATTATACAAGATACGTTGAAAGGAGAATAATATGCAAAAATATTATGAAATAGAAACAGAATTAGGAACAATGCGTGGTTTTTTTCATAAACCAGATGTTTCTCAGTTTCCAGTGTGTATTATTTTTCATGGTTTTACAGGACAATGCACCGGTACAAAATTTTCTTATGTGCAATTATCAAGAATGTTAGAAAAACAAAATATTGGTTCATTGCGTATGGATTTTTTAGGTAGTGGACAATCTGATTTACCATTTAGGGATATGACTTTTGAAAATGAACTTGATTCAGCAATCAAAATTTTTCAAGAAGTCAAAAACATGGATTGTGTGACAGAGATTTATTTATTAGGACATTCCATGGGTGGAGCGATTGCCAGTGAAGTGGCGAAAAGATACCCACAAGATATTTCTAAAATGTGTTTATGGGCACCAGCCTTAAATCTTCCAGAAGCCATTGAATATTTAAAAGGACATGTGGATGAAACACCATATTATGATCATAGTGGTTTTGAAATCTCTCATGCGTTTGTAGAAGATATCACATCAAGAGATTTGTATCACGATTTAGATATTTATCAAAATGATTTAATGATACTTCATGGAACAAAAGATGCAACTGTTCCTTATGATATATCAAAAAAATATTTAAAAGGTTTTTCACATCCTGTTTTTTATCCTATTGAAGGTGCAACTCATAACTATGATAGTTTAGAACATATCAATCAGGTGATTCAACTTACATATCATTTTTTAACAAATAACGGAGATGAATAATATCTCTGTTTTTATTTATATATTGTTTGTGCTATAATCTGTTTATAAAGGTAAGGTGTTCATAGATGAAAGTTGTGATTGTTGATGACTCAAGAAAAGAAGCAAAACAAGCTGCTCAATATATAAATCAATATTTTGAAGATGTTATGATATTAAAACCTAAAGAAATAACATCAAAGTTTTATCAAAATTACGATGTTTATTTTTTAGATTTAGAGATGAAACCAAGTGGTCAAGACATTGCAAGAGAATTAAAAAGAGTTCATCCACAGGCTATTTTTATGTTTATGACACATCATCAGTCTTATATCTTTAACACTCAAGTTTATAATCCTTTTTATTTGATTCGTAAATCTCATTTTGAAGATGATTTAAAGATAGCTATGGATATGTTTAAAGCTGAAACAGCTCATTTTTTAACAGTTATATCTCAAAAACAAAAGATTATGGTTGATATGAATGATATTCATTATATAGAAGTTTATGGTGGGAAAATCACAATTCACATGGAAGAAAAGGATATTTCATATTGGGGAACATTTAAAGAATTAATGAAGGAATTACCATCAGAAAAGTTTATGCGTATTCATCAGTCTTATATTATTAATAAAGATCATATTCAGGGAATGTATAGAACGCAACTGATTATGATGGGACAATATATACCTATTTCTAGAAAATGTATCAAAGAAGTAAGAGAATATTTTAATAGGATTGTTTCATAATGAAAATAATAGCAATCATATCAGGATTGGGCTATTTAGCTTATCTCTATGTTTTTCATGTTGTATTTTTGCCTTCTCAAATCTACGAATTTTTGTTTGTTTTCGTATCTGGTTTATCTTTGATACTCAGTTTTTATTTCTATCATCACAAACGTCATTTTGCCTGCATCACAGCCATGATTATATATGCCTTGAGTTTTTCATTAAGTTATTTTGTACAGGTTTTTATAAGTATTCATTATTATACAAAGATTGTTTTCTTATTTGGTTTACTTTTTATATTATCTTTCATAGCTTTCATTATTTATTTCTATGCTTTTATTCAAAGATTACATATGGATAAAGTCAATCAACAAAAATATATTAACCAGATAGAAAAAGAAATTTATGAAAGTTATATTCATGTTTTACGCCATGATTATAATCAAAAGTTATATCAAGTTATGAACGATATTCGCATGAATGATTCTCAAAAAGCCATTCATCATCTACAAGCATTAACGCAGGAATCTTATCAGGACACTGCAATAACAATATCAAATATTCCTTCGCTCAATCATATGTTTCAAACAGAATTAAGTTTGTATCATAAAGAACATATTCCTTTTCAATATTATCTTTGTAAAATTGAAAAATATTGGCATGAAAATTATACTGTCTTTATTTATCAATTACTAGAAGATGCGAGAAAACCTCACAATGAAATCAAGCTTTATATTCAAATGAATCAAGAGTCTTATCTTTGTCGTTTGGTTTCTTTACAACCCCTTCATTATCAAATTGATATTTCTCATGATATATCCATTGTTGAAAATAAGTTTTCAAATGACTATATTTACTTCATAACATTACCTTTTAGCCAATAAAGATGGTCAATCAGCGGATTAACCATCTTTTTGTTCGTCATTTATTTATAATGGTTAACAGGAGGTGATTAAGAAAATATTCAAAAAGAGTCAGAAATTTCATTTCCGTTAAAATAAATTAACATAGGTGAGATTGTTCGTAAAAAGGGAAGATTTAAATTTAAAATTAGAAGGTTCACACAAATCAAATGAACTATGATAATTAAGTATGGTTTGAAGTCAACAAGGAAAGTAAAGTGTAATTATTACAAAAAAATATTTATATTTACAGTTTTACTATGTATGTTATTTATTATTCCAGTTGCAGCGGCTGATGATATAATGCCGTTAGCGGATATAACATATAAATCAAGTTATAGAGAGTCTAGTACAGGGGTAAGACTTACTTTCTATTCAAGTGGTAACTATACTTCTTCTGGGGTTACGGTTGGTGGATTAAGTACAACGCAGACAGATGATAACTGGTTTAATTATTTTGACAATATTAAAATGACAAAGCGATCAGGAAAAACAAATCCTTATGCAAAATGTACTTTTAAATATGTACATGCCGGATCATATGTTGCATCTACTGCTTCAGTTGTACAACCTTTAATACATAATTATTAAAGCAGGAATTATTCCTGCTTTTTAGGAGGAATATTATATGAGGATTAAACAAGGAAAGATATATGCAGTGGTTGAAAAAAATGGCTGTGGCAAAACCACATTAATGAATCAGATTTTTCTACAACATCACCATCAAAAGATAGTCTATATCCAACAAAATAATTTCTTGATAGAACAATATACTATTGAAAAGAACTTACAGTTTTTTGGTTACAATTTTCAAAATCAACAGATTAATCGTTTATTAGAATTACAGGAAATAGGACAACTCTATCCTTCACAAGTATCTTTAGGTCAAAGGCAAATGGCTGTGATTGTAGGAGCGTTATATAGTGAAAGTGAAGTGATTATTTTTGATGAAACATTGAGTGGTTTAAATCATGATATTTTGAATTTTTTGTTTCCTCTATGTCAAAAAATATCTTTGCAAGAGAATAAAACGATTCTTATTGTGACACATCAAAAAGAAATCATCGATCAATGTGATGAAGTTATTGATATAGAAAATCAAGATATTAAGCTAGAATTAGATTTTTTATCACCTAAGAAACATTCAAAAATATCATGGAAAGATATATGGGTTTATCAAAATAAAAATCGTATCAAACAGATACTTATTTTTGTAATGATGTCCATATGTTTGTTGTTTATATTTTTTACACAATATTATCGTGAAATGACTTATGCTGATATGAACAATCAACTTGCAAAAAATATGTCACAGGAAGTCTTTGTCATGAATAATACGGATGTTTATCATCCCTATTATCAACAATATGATATTTATTACCAATCATTGACGAATCAACAAATTCAAGATTTAAAGAAGATTGAGGGTTTAAGTGATTTTCAACCCTATATTCCTTTTTGTTTAAAACAAAAAAGAAATCAAAATCATGAAGTCTATTATGATTCTGTTGTTGTGATGGATGGTAAACAAGAAGTTGAAAAAACATTATCTAATGATAAACAGTATTTTATTAATGGTTATACATCTTTTTCTAAAATGGATGATTCTTTAGAATATCGAACATCCCATCAACAAGGACTTATTTTATCCAAATGGTTCTTAGAGGAATTGGATATGTCTTATCATGATTTAGAAAATATGCAATTGAAAATAAATATAGCCATCCCTATTCAACAAAGCGATACAATTGATGGGATGCAAACAGCGATTTTAGATGAAAATGATGAAGTCATATGGAAAGATATAGAGGGCAGAGAAATTGAATATCAGGAAATGACTATGACTTTTGATATAAAAGGTGTTTTAGATGAGAATGGACTTTTTATAAGTCGTGATTATTGTTTTGCATATTTGGATCAAACAACGATGTTATCTTTGTTTGAACAGTATAATATCAATTATCAACCTAATGCTTATTTTGCAAAAATAGATCACTTAGAAAAGTATCAATCTATTCAAAGTCAAGTTGAAAAAGTTGCTTCGACATTAGAATTTTATTGTGCTTATTCATTAAATCAGATAGCTGATACAGTCTTACAGTTTGTTAAAATATTATCTTTGATTTGTATTATACCATTAGGATTGTTAATGATTGTGCTTGTATATACTATCTTTGGACAAAAACGATTACGTTTGCAGGAATATGATAAACTTATGCATTATCAATTATCTTTCAATCAAACTTTAGTTTGGATTATAAAGAAATATTTATTAGAGATTTTGATATTCTTCTGGTTTTATGGTGTTTTATATGTATGTGTCAACTTATTTCTTTACACTATTCACTATCCATTGTTGCTATTTTGGTGGGGAATGATTATTTTGCCTATTTTGTTGTTGTATGTTTTACCAGTAGGAGTTGATATTTATGCTTTGTATCGAAAATATGAACATCACGTGGGATAAGAAAGTTTTAGGCGTTATAGATGCTCAGTTTTATGAAGGAGAAATATCTGTAATTACAGGAACGAATGGCATTGGAAAAACAACGTTACTTTATTATTTAGCATTATTAAAAACAGGAACAGGAAAATATCAATATCATCAGCAAGTCATAGATTTACAAAGTTCACAGACACATCTTTTTCGTTATCAATATATTTATTTTTTATTACAGGAATTATCTTTATATGATGATATGATTTTACAAGATTACTTGGATATGATGGCAGGAAAATCATCATATGATGTACCTTTTCCTTTAAATAAGAAAATCAAAGATTTTTCTTTAGGAGAGAAACAATATCTTTTATTGTATGGTGGTTATTTACAAGATAAAGCTATTTATTTGTTAGATGAACCAACGTCAGCTTTAGATACACATATGAAAGAGAAAGTTTTAGAGTTATTAAAGCAGTTAAAAGCAAAAGGGAAAATCATTATCATTGTGACCCATGATCAAGAATTAATTCAACAAAGTGATTGTCATTATCATTTTGAAAATAAACAATTAGAATGTATTAAAAAAACAATCTCACATCATTCATTACCTTTAACACCAGCTTCTATTTGTCAAAAGTCCCTTTTAAAGATGCGTATACATTCTTTACCATTTCGTTATACATTTTGTTTTTTGATGATATTGACATGTTTCTATTTTCTTATTGGAAGTTTTGTTTTTCAAAAAGAAAAATCTATTCAATCAAAGCTGGTTAATAGCACAAGACAAAATATTATTGTTTCTCATTTAGAAAAACCTGATATTCAAAATATCAATTGTCAAATTGAACCTTATTATCTTTATCAATATCAAGACTATACTTTTGTTAAACAAGCCTTTCCACTCACTTATAAACAAAAAAGTATTCAATTGAACAATACAACAATAACATATTATGAAAATAAAGATACTTGTTATATCAAAAAAGATTATCCATTACTAGAAAAGCATCAAGTTGGTTATCTCATTACTTTTGATGATCCATATGTTTATCCGTCATTAATGCGTCAATTATATGCACAATATGAAATACAAAATATTCAATCTTTATATATGGAAAAAGAAAATCGAGAAACCTTGACAATGGAAAAAGATGTTATTGTGATTTTTTATCGAATATTACTTTTTGGTGTCACTTTACTTATTGTATCTTTCTATTTTCAAAAAATGCAACGCTATCAAATAAAATATATCCTCATTATGACATCATTAGGTATAGCTTATAAAAATCAATTCAAATTATTATTCTATGAAATAATAGGAATGATGTTGGTATCTTTGATGATTCTATATGCCTATCCAATAGAATGGACGATACTATTCATTGTTGTGTGTATCAATTATCTTTCGTTATTGTGTTATTTTCAAAAAAATTTTGCAACAATATATCGTCTGTATGAATAACTTTTTTGATTAAGAAATAAAAATGATATGATTCATGCTTTTTTATCGTTAAAGTCAAAGTATTTTGTATTGTCTTTTCAATGAATTGTGTTATAATCAAAAAGGCAAAAAAGGAGTGAAAAAACATGAATAACATTAGAAATATAGCAATTATTGCACACGTTGATCATGGAAAAACAACTTTAGTAGATCAATTATTAAAATTATCTGGAACTTTAAAAGATAATGAACAGATTGCTGAAAGAGCAATGGATTCAAATGCGATTGAAAGAGAACGTGGAATTACAATTTTAGCAAAAAATACTGCTATTAATTATAAAGACTATCGTATTAATATTATGGATACACCAGGACATGCCGATTTTGGTGGAGAAGTAGAACGTATTATGAATATGGTAGATGGTGTTTTGTTGGTTGTTGATGCCTATGAAGGAACAATGCCTCAAACACGTTTCGTTTTAAAGAAAGCCTTAGAAGCAAAAGTCAAACCAATTGTTGTGATTAATAAGGTTGACCGTCCAGTTGTTCGTATTAATGAAGTTATGGATGAAGTATTAGAATTATTTATGGAACTTGGAGCAGATGATAATCAGTTAGATTTCCCAACTGTCTTTGTATCTGCCTTAATGGGAACTTCTAGTTTAGATCCTGATATTGCAACGCAAGTGCCTAATATGGATTGTTTATTTGATATGATTATCAAAGAAATTCCTGCACCTTTAGTTGATGAAGAAGGTGGATTACAATTCCAACCAGCATTACTTGATTACAATGATTATGTTGGACGTATTGGAATTGGTCGTATTCAAAGAGGAAAAGTGAAAGTGAATGAAACTGTTGTTTGTTTAAGAGCGGATGGCACAAAGACACAGTTTAGGGTTCAAAAACTATTTGGATTTTTAGGATTGCATAGAATTGAAATTGATGAAGCGAGTGCTGGTGATATTGTTGCGATTGCGGGGCTTGCTGATATTGGCGTTGGTGAAACAGTTTGTACAATGGGATATGAAGAACCATTACCATTATTACGTGTCGATGAACCAACAATTCAAATGGTCTTTGGAACAAATACTTCTCCTTTTGCAGGAAAAGAAGGAAAATTTGTTACAGCAAGTAAAGTTGAAGAAAGATTATTCAAAGAAACAAACAGAGATGTATCTTTAAAAATTGAAAGAGTTCCTAATGCTGAAGAATGGATTGTTTCAGGACGTGGAGAATTACATTTATCAATCTTGATTGAAAATATGCGTCGTGAAGGTTTTGAATTACAGGTATCAAAACCAAAAGTTATTATTAAAGAAATTGATGGTGTTAAATGTGAACCTTATGAAGAAGTCTTTATTGAAGCACCTGATGAATGTATTGGAAGTATTATTGAATCTTTAGGATTTAGACGTGGAAGCTTAGAAAATATGGAATCTGATAATGGTATGACAAAAGTTCATTATATTATTCCATCTCGTGGTTTAATTGGTTTCATGACAAACTTTTTAACAATGACAAAAGGTTATGGAATTATCAATCATTCATTCTTAGATTATCGTCCAATGGAAGGTGACGCTGTTGGTGAAAGACAACTAGGTGTCCTTGTTTCTATTGATACAGGACAAACAACTGCTTATGCGCTTGGTGGTGTTGAAGATCGTGGTGTCATGTTTGTAGGACCAGGTGTGGATGTTTATGAAGGTATGATTGTTGGAGAACATAGTCGTGACAATGATTTGGTTGTCAATGTGACAAAAGGAAAACAATTAACAAATACACGTTCTTCTACAAAAGATTCAACTGTTGTCTTAAAGAAACCAAGAATCTTTAACTTGGAAGCTTGTTTAGATTATATTAATGATGATGAACTTGTGGAAGTAACGCCTCAAAATATTCGTTTAAGAAAACGTTTATTAACAGAAAATGAAAGAAGAAAAGCTTATACAAGAAAAATGAATGGATAATGAAAAAATTCTTACTTGGAAAAAACAAGTAAGAATTTTTTATAAATATTATTTTTAACCTAAAATATAAAACGCATTATAGGTATAAAATCAGTCAATGATTTTGTTGCTTATTGAGGATCTTGAGCATCGAAAGAATACTTATACTATGGGTAGGAGTTGTCTAAAATAAAAGATTGAAAAGAAATGATTTCATTTGTTCATATAAAATAACTTAATAGTGTGGTTGAAAAAATTTTATATTTATCTTGTGTTTTTGAAGAAATAGATGAAAATCAAGATTTATCTATTGAAGAAATGATAGAGAAAGGTTATGAATTTATGATTTTAAAAGTGAGTTGATGTGATAAAAACTGTTGTCTATAGTGAAAATATGCTAATATTTTTAATTTTTTTCATATTTTTATGCAATAAAATAAGAAAATTTCAATAAAAATTTGAGTATTTATAAAAAAAGTGATATATTGTTGAAGGTAAATGAAGTAATTTATTGCAAAGTAAAACGCTTTCATTTATAATATAAATTAAGGAGGGGACGCAGTGAAAATTAAATTACAAGTACAATTTCATAATAAAAACGTTGAAACAACATCTATTGAGAAACTAGTAAAAGAGGATGTTAAATCAAAAGGTGTTAAAATGACAACTATTGATACATTAGAGGTTTACTATAAACCAGAAGATTCTTCAGTATATTATGTTGCGACAACAAAAACTGGTGAAGTCGTTGGAAATGACCAACCATTATACATCGGTTAATCTTAATATTACAAAAAACGTATACCCAAACGAAAAAGGCTATAACAAAAGTTATAGTCTTTTTCATGTGTGCCATGCATGGCATAAAACTTGGTGGTGAAAGTCCACTGTGGGGGTTTCGTACTACCAACCACTAGTCAAAGACAAGGTATCCATCGTAAGGTGAGAACTGAAGGAAGTCGGAGACAAAATCCTGACCCAAGGAATACGAACTATTTAAGGCATATGCTTATTGGATGAGATTGCATGACAAATCAAAGTCCAATAGTACGACGGAATAAGCGGTGTAAAGATAGTGGGTACATGGGATGAAAGTGTTATGTCTTACCGTGGGAGGTCCTAGGGACATGATGAAAATGTAATCATGGTGGAAATGTTTGTCCTAGGAAGTCAGCCGAGGTCATAGTAGTGATGATGATAACTGTAATGGTTATCTAGCGAAGGACCGAACATAAGGAGGTGAACTGGAAATGAAAGATACTCAGGATAAAATTGGATACTGTCAACTATCATTAGGCTTACTCTATGAAGATAGTACGGAATACGACAATAATGGAGAAGTGTATCCTATATGTTAAACCACAAATTCTGCGATAATGTTAACTGCAGATTAATTTATACTGATTTATCACGTCCTTTTATTTTTAACCGCAGATTATTTGCTACCTGCTGATGGATAGTAAGTGATCAATGAAAAAAGGATATATCATATCGATACATCCTCATAGTTATATTGTTCAAATATACTTTTTATCGCGTATGCAATCCTTCTGCTTTCTAATTCATCATCTATATTATCATACACAGATTCCGTATTCCACATGATATCTGTTGGATATGCCAGTGGTATAAATCTATCCTGGTTTTTTCTTATGATTTTATCGTAGTAATGTATAAACAATTCCCATTCCCCCGCTATTACGTGCATCTGACACCTATATATACTTTTTTCTGTTTTTATGTTAAATGTATAATATGGTCTGATTTCTATGCAGTCGATCTCCCCAACCTGTTTTTTATTTTCTCTATCTTTATATATATAATCCATCTTTCCTATCCTATCATTAATTCCTTGCCTGCTTCCATGATCAGTTCGCTATCAATGATATCCTTTTTATAATGCATTCCTAATATCAGGCTCTTACTGATGATCTGATTGAGTATCCTGACGGAGGTATTCATCAGTGTATAAAGTGTATGATAGCTTTCTTTTGTAAACAGGTCTGTTCGGCAACCGACCGATTCCAAACGTGATTCCACATAATTTTTTACTTCTTCTTCATTGAATCCTGTAAACGTATAATTCATATTGATACGTTGTCTAAATGGTTCCAGGACTTTAAGTCGCAGTGTTCTTATAAATTCATTCTGCCCTACGAATATCAGTGTACAGTAATCTTTTGAATCATAATCAAAATTCATAAGCATGATGAATTCTCTAAGCACTTCTTTTCTGAGAAATTGTGCTTCATCTATCGCTATAATGACTTCCATTTTGTTTTCTACTGTCAATCTTCTCAGTTCATCCTGGATAGCTTGAAACATCTTCGACTTTTTTGTCATCTCTTCAAGCCCCAGTGCATCATTAAGCATTCTGTAAAAATCTATGGCTGTAATCGTTGTCATACAGATATAGATTACTACATATCGATTGGGGTTGAGAGATTCCAATGTTTTTCTCAGACATGTGGTCTTTCCCATCCCAGGATTGCTTAAAAATACACCGATTCCTCTTGATTTGATGATAAATTCCAATCGGTTCGTCATCTGTTTAAAATCATTAGATTCATATAATGTTTTAATCATTGTATCTTTAGTAAATGGATTTCTGTCCATTCCGTAATACGTTGTCATTTCCATTAATAAATAATCTCCTCTCTTCTTGTCCTTCCGTTTTCAACCTTATCTGTCCTACTGATTGGAACTTTCTTTTTTCGGATATATCATACAGATAGGTATTTTCAAAAGTTCTTGGATCATATCGAATGATTACCCTCATCCCGATATAAATGGACGGAACATCAAATAAAACATTTTCAATCAATACGGTTGAATCTCCATTTACCTTACGTGTCGTTTCATGCATGAACACATCGTCAAGCCAGGCTCTGTATTCAACGGATGATTTATTGGATAGCTGACATACCTCCACGTCCTTCATATCGTACATGTATCTTTCCAATGGAGTGTGATTGTCGTGAATGTCATCCTTCAGTGAAGAATGAGGGGTACGGTTATATTCGTTAATCCAACTTTTTAATCTCATATTGAGCTCGGTCAATGAATGATAATGGCTTCCATGATCCCCATTCATCCATCTCATCTTGATGGTAGAAAAGAACCTTTCAATAACGGCCTTTCCTTCCGGTGAATAAGGTGGATTGTAGATGATTTTTGTGCCCAGCCTTGCTTCTATCTCCTTGGTGCTTTTATTTTTGTAGCTTGATCCATTGTCAAGGATGATCATCTTACTTCTCCCATATCTTAGTACTGCATCATGCCATACCTTCTGAAAATTAACGGCATTATCATTAAAAAAGAATTCAGCACCAACTATCATTCTTGAATGATTATCGATGATGGCAATCAGATAAGTTTTTCTGTACTCACCGGCTTCATCAAAAATATAAAAGGTATGACAGGTATCCGCTTCATATCCATCACATGAATGAGCAAATTCCCATGTACGTCTTTCTTTTGTGACAGGTTTTGACCCATGACGCAATCCTGAATTTTTAATGTACCTCTGAACAGTATCTACCGATACATCACCTACGTTGAGGAGCCCCTTTTCAATCATTCTTTCATAGATCATGACGCCTGTCATTTTAGGGAATTCCTTGATCATATCGCTAATAAAATCTTTATGGCGATTGTCCAGCTTCCTGACTCTTCCGGCATCCAGACGATCTTTAGGCATCAGTTCATCAAATCCACAATTTCTATAAATATAAAGCCAATTCTTTAAAGTTACAGCAGAAAACTTTCTTCTGGTACCATCGGGCCAATCGACCTCATTCTTGGAAACACGCCTAAAATAGGCTTCAGCGGATATATCCGTAAATGTAGCCGAAACGACAGGTGCAATAAGTGAAAATTTGACCTGTGCAACGAGTTTTCTGTACTCGTAACGATCAGTATTCTGTTTGTTCATAACTTTTTACCTCCCAAAAAAGTATAGAACAGTGAAAATGATAAAGATATTTCCATCTTATTTATTTTTATATTCTAATGATCATCATTTCACGAAGGAGCAAATAATTTGCGGTCATATTGAAATAAAGCATGGGAACTCAAATCGTAGATATCATTCATGACATCCTCATAAAGATAAATCATTGAAACAAAAAAAGACATGCGGTAACTGTTTCTAAGCTGCATATAGTAGCGTAGATAGCACATGTATTTTTTGATCCATCTGTAGATTGTAGAAATAGATATTCCATATTTATTTGAAACATCATTTACAGTCAATGAAGAATAAAATTTATCAAAAAGGACAGATAATATAAAAGGAATAGAATATTGGCAATGAGGCACAATGAAAAGATGAGGAAGGACAGCATGAAAATGTTTGCAGTTTTCACAGTAAAGCACGGGAATCGAAACAGTTTCCTCAACAACGGCATTATCACGGAAAGTAATAAAATAGCGATCATAAGAGATAAAGAATTTAAAATTAGGTGACTTACATATATGATCATCATGGATATGAAACGCAGAGAGTTCCAGATGATTTAATAAAAAGGTTTCGAGAAGCTGAAATTCACTAGCAGAGAGAGAATGGTTAAAATTAATAGGACAAGTTTGAAAAATATGCTTGATTAAAACAGAAAATGATTGTACCATAGTAGCGGGTGGATTCATCAAAGATGAACCCAGGAGAAAAGATGAGATTGAGCCTGCAAAACTGAACCTATCTTTTCTCTTTTTCCTTTCTTAAGATTAAAAAAATCAGTCAAAATAAATAACACATAGAATATTATAAATCAAAAAACAGATAAAGGATATAAGAACTGCGGTTTCTAACGGCAAATCTTATATCCTTTTGATTATATTAATCTGCGGTTTTTCATCTAAATTGATTTTGTAGAGTTTTCGGTTTAACACCTATATCAAAACAAGAGATATCGCATACGAAGAACACCAATAGATTTGTAATACATGAGAAGTTACTTGAAACAATCGTAGAAGATGCCAATATAGAAAAGGCAATCCAAAGGGTTGTGAGCAATAAGGGAAGTGGTGGTGTAGATAAAATGCAAGTCGCAGAAGTTCGTACGCATTTCGCACAGCACTGGTCTTATCTAAAGAAACTCATCATGGAGGGACACTATAGTCCACAAGCCGTTAAAAGAGTAGAAATACCAAAAGATAATGGAAAGAAAAGAGGACTAGGAATTCCAACTGTGACTGACAGGGTCATTCAACAAGCGATAGTGCAAATACTTACGCCTATCTTTGAGCCACTATTCAGTGAAAACAGTTATGGATTTAGACCTCGAAGAAATGCTCATCAAGCAGTAAGAAGAGTCGTAGACTATGCCAATGAAGGATATCGATACACAGTAGACTTGGACTTGGAGAAATACTTTGATACAGTCAATCATTCAAGGCTTATACAGATACTGTCACAAACTATTAAGGATGGAAGAGTCATATCACTCATACATAAATATCTCAATGCAGGAGTCGTAGTAAAGCATAAATTCGAAGAAACGACTAAAGGCGTACCTCAAGGAGGACCACTAAGTCCATTACTATCAAATGTCTATCTTAATGAACTTGATAAAGAAATGGAAAGAAGAGGCAATAGATATGTAAGATATGCAGATGACTGTGTCATACTATTCAAAAGTAAAAGAAGTGCAATGAGAGTCAAGGAAACAGTGAGGAGGTATCTTGAAGAGAAGTTATTCGTTAAAGTCAACCAGGAGAAAACAAAAGTAGCCTATATTACTGATATAAAATTTCTAGGATTTGGATTTTATATAGAGAAGAGTGGTAACGTACGAATCACTGTTCATAAGAAATCAAGAGAAAAGATGAAAAGAAGAATCAAGGAAATCACAAAAAGAAACAGACCTGTCAGTAGTAAACAATTAGGCCAAGAATTAAAACTCTATATGACGGGATGGATAAACTATTACAGGGTAGCCGATATGAAAGTGTATCTTGGTAAAGTTGACTCATGGTTAAGACGAAGAATACGAATGATATACTGGAAGAGATGGAAACTGGTAAGGACGAGATATAAAAATCTACAAAAGTTAGGAATAAACAGGAAAAAGGCATGGGAATGGGCAAATACAAGAAAAGGCTACTGGCATATAGCCAATAGCTTTATACTCTCTAGAACACTGACAAACGAAAGACTGAAAAGCTTTGGGTTTATCAGTGCACTAGACTATTACAATTCTATAAACTTATGAAACGCCGTGTAGGGGACCCTATGCATGGTGTTGTGAAAGGGGCGAAAGATATTAATTCTTAGCCCCTATTCGATTCCACAATATGAATCCTTTCTTGTTTCTTTTCTTTAGCTGGAGTATCTTGTTTGATATAACCAATGGCAGCACAACCTACAACTTGATGATTATTTGGAATACCAAATTTGTTAAGAACATTTCTGACTTCATCTACGTTTTGGGTATCACGCAATTGATTAATCCAACAAGAACCAATATTGAGACTTGTTGCAGCTAAAAAGATGTTTTGTAACATACAGCTACCATCTTCTATACGTCTTGAATCATATTCAGGTCCACTGACAATCAACAAGATAGGAGCGTGATATGAAAAGTGGTAACCATCAGGTTTCTTTTCGCCACGTTCTTCACTGACTTTTTTAATCGTTTCAGTGAGTTCATCAATATAAGCGGGATTTGTAATGGCATAGACTTCACAAAGCTGTCTATTCATTGCGCTAGGAGCTTGAATAGCGGCTTGTAAAAGCATTTGTAATTCTTCGTCTTTAATCATTTTATTTTGATAACTTCGACAACTTTTTCTTTGTGCAATTGTTTGTAATGTTTCATTCATTGAATCTCACCTCTTACTTCCTATTATAGTCTGATTATTTGAAAAAACAATGCTAAAAGATAAATTTTATGATATACTAGGGGCGAGGAGGAATAAGAATGAAGAAATTATTCGTTGGACTCATGGCACTTTTATTGTTGACGGGATGTCATCAAAATCAAAAAATGAGTTATTTTATGTTAACAAATGATCAGCAATTAAATGCTTTATATAATTCTGAAGGTGAACAAATAACAGATTATGAATATCAATCTTTTCAAAAGATTGGTAGTCAAGGATATATAGTTACAAACACAAATGAACAAGTGGGATATATTTCAAGAGATGGTGAAGAAATCATTCCATTTGGTGAATATGCAACATTAGAAAGTGTTGATGATATGTTTTATGCGACTAAAAAAGTAGAAAACAAAGAAGATCAGGAAAATAAAGATGATAAAGAATCAGTATTGATAAATCAATTTGTCCAAGAAAATCTCTATGTTTTAAATGATGAGGGAGAAATTTTATATCAGGCTGATAATTCAACAGCAATTATGAAAAGTGGATTGCCAGTTATTCAAAAAGATAAGGAGTATATTGTCTTATATCAAAATGGCGAAGAACTTTATAAAGGTCAAGATGTTGTGAGTTATGTCAGTCAATATGCTAGTGCAAAATCAGTAGTGGTTGGTTTTAAAGATAAAAATCATTTTTATTATAATGTTAGTGATGATGAGAAAAGCTTTGATATTCAAATTGATAAAGGAACATATCAGTTTTTAATTCAAAATAATAAAGGATGTATTTTGAATGATGAAAAATTAAAGAGTATGATATATATTGATTTTGAAAAGAAAGAGGCTTCACAAAATAATATTGCAATTAATGATGCTTATTTTGATGATAAGGATAACATTGTTTTAACTTCGCAAGATAAGACTTATATTTATCCAATTGGTGGTGTTCCAACTCTCATCAATTCTTATTATTTTGATGCCCAAACATATGTGATTCGTGAAGATGATGTTTATGGACCACATCATATTTATAAAAGTGGAGTACCTCTTGGAACACTTGAAAATTGTCAACTTTATCCAGAAGTAAAACAATTGTATTTTGAGGTTTTCCCAGTCTATGTTCAAAATAAAGGATATGTTTATTACAATTTTAGTAATAAACAAGAAATTGAACAAACCTATATTGAAGCTCAACCCTTTGATGCTAGTCATAGAGCTATTGTAAAGGCGAGCGAAGAGGGTTATTCATTAATTGATGAAAAAGGACAAATCTTGACAAAAAAGACATATTATCGTATGGAGTACATAGACAGTTCATATTATGCGGTTTATAATGAAAATGGTATGTATGGTATTATTGATATTACAGGAGAAGAAGTTTTCCCTATCGAATATACATCTTTACCTGCAACACCATTGATTGAATATAATGATCAAAATTATATGATGTTGAATAAAAATGGTAGAAGTTATATTTATGATATAAATAATGATATGGAAGAATTATTTTCTGTTGAAGGAGATTTAACATTCCATAAGGATGGTTATTTCTCTGATGAGTATCATCATTACTATACAATTGAAGGAAAAAATATTAATTAAGGAGTTTATATGGAATATTTGATTGTATTGCTGTTAATTTTTATAGGTATTTTGTTTTTGATGCAGGTTGTCTTTTTTGAAATGACAAGAAGTAAAATGGAAAAAGCGAACAATATGAATTGGTTTTTATCATTGGATAAACCATTTAGTTATAATCGTGTTGGTTATATGGTTTTTCTTTGTTTAATTTGTTATTTGATTTCATCACCAGTCGAACTATTTACGCTTAACTGGTTTGTTTACTTTGTATTGTTTTTAGCGATGGGAATTGTAGCTGATGCCGTTGTACAGTATGCTATTATGGTTTATAGTAAAAAAAGATGTCGTCGTCAAATTGAGGATGCTCATTTATTACAAAATGAATTGCAGCATTTTTCGCCAGGTGCAGAGTTTGAAAATGATTATACAGTCACTTTACCAAGCTATAATGAAAGTGAGATATTAAGACGTTATATCAATCCTGAGGATCATTTGGCAGTTATGAGTGTAGATGCTGGAAAATTTGCCAGTCAGTTTAAAGATGATACAGAAGCGATGTTTATTATTGAACCTTATACAGACACACAAAGAGTTCAAGGACAATTTGTGGATGGTTCATCTGTTAAAGTTACAACTTTAACGCCAACAGGAAAAATGCCTTTTAAAGATGAAAAAATTGACACAGTGATGTGTCAAGAATGCAATTATGATAAAAGTGAAATTTTGAGAGTGTTAAAAAAAGGTGGCTATTTTGTTGTGAATCAACATGGAACAGATAATTTAAAAGAATTTGTCCGTTTATACATGCCTTTTCAGATGAAAGGAAAATGGGACGCTGAAAGTTGTGTACAAACTTTAGAAAGTATTGGTATGCGTGTTGTGGATAAATTTGAGGACTATGGAACAATTCGTTTTCATAGTATTCAAGCGATTTATCAATATTTTACGAAAGTTTCATCTGATTTTGCCAATATCAATAGATATCAAATGTTTTATTTGCAGGCATTAAAAGAGATTAAAGATCATTCATATTTTGAAATGACAACCCATAGATTTTTAGTGGTTGCTCAAAAAATGTTTTAAAGAAAACTTACTGAAAGTTTTCTTTTTTCTGTTTACATCAATACTTTTTGATAAATGAAAATTGTTAGAAAAAGATTGTGAAAAGACTTGACAAAAAAATATTATGTAAGCGTATTAATTTCTTTTGAAAATGTATGGAAAAGTAATGGAAATGTGTTATAATAATACTATAAATTATTAAGGAGGAGTCAATAAGATGGCAGAAAAATTATCTTTTGTAGTTTCAGATCCAGTAGGATTACATGCTAGACCTGCAACTATCTTAGTAAACCAAGCTAGCAAATTCACTAGCAATATCAAATTATGTTACAATGGTAAAGAAGTTAATTTGAAGTCAATTATGGGTGTTATGTCTTTAGGTGTACCTACTAAAGCTACTGTAGAAATCGTAGCTGAAGGTGATGATGAAAAAGACGTAATCGCTTCAATTGCTAAAGTTATTAAAGAACAAAAAGTTGCTGAATAATATTAGGCTTCAAATACATGGAACTATACATTTTGTATAGTTCTTTTTCTTTTGTTTGACAATACAATGAAAAGTGATAAAATGTATTTAGATATTTAGACAAATATCTAAATATTAAAAAGGAGGGAGATGCATGGGTGATGCATTTAAAGCGTTAAGTGATCCAACAAGAAGAAGGATTTTAGAATTATTACAAGAGAAACCTTTAAATGCAGGTGAAATTGCAGATTGTTTTCAAATGACTAAACCATCTATATCACATCATTTATCTATTTTGAAATCTAGTGGTTTAATTGTTGATGAAAGACAAGGACAAAATATTGTTTATAGTATTGATATGTCTGTTTTTCAGGAGGTCATGAAATGGTTTATGAATTTTATAGATATGGGGGATGAAAAATGAAGATAAAAGTTTTTGACTATGTTTTATGGATAATGACGTTGCTGTTGACTGTAGGTGTCTTTTTGATGCCTGAAACTGTACCAGTTCATTGGGATGCAAACTGGGAAGTAGATGGTTATGGAAGTCGTTATTTATTTTTGATTATAGTGTTTTTACCAGTCCTCGTTTATTATGAAATGTCTCTTACCAAAAGAATTGATCCTAAAAGATGTAATCTTGAAAAAGAAAGAAAACATATCGTTTATTTCAATGTGGACTTACATTATTCTTTTTGGTCATGGCAGTTTTTTTCGAATATATGACTTTTAACCCTCATCAAGATGGTGAACAGTTTATCTTATTGTTGGTGGCTGCTTTGCTTATTGGAATGGGTAATTATTTTCCTAAAATACCCCAAAACTATTTTTTGGAATCAAAACACCATGGACATTAGCAAATGAGTATGTTTGGAAGAAAACACATAAAATATCTGGTTTTGGTTTTGTTGTTATAGGTCTTATTATTGCTGTATGTGCTTTGACTCAATTTTCATATAGTTATATTGTTTTGATGGTAACAATAATAGCTATGACAATTGTCATTTATGTTTATTCTTATTTTTTATTTAAAGAAAAGACGAAAGATATTGACGAGTAAAAGACAAAGATATAAAATAATAATATAAATAATTTTAATAATTGTTTAAGAAAGAGAGGAATTTATTGTTATGTTAAAGATTGAACATTTAACAAAAACATATGATCAATATAAAGCTGTTGATGATTTATCATTGCATATTGAAAGAGGACATATCTATGGCTTTATTGGTCATAATGGTGCCGGTAAAACAACGACACTAAAAGCTGTGGCTGGGATTATGCCTTTTGATGAAGGAAAGATTATTGTTGATGGAAAATCAATGAAGAGTCATGCTTTAGAATGTAAGCGTGTCATGGCTTATATACCGGATAATCCAGATTTATATGAATATTTAACAGGTATTCAATATTTAAATTTTGTAGCCGATGTCTATCAGGTATCTAAACAACAAAGGGAACAGTTGATTCAAAAATATGGAGATTTATTTGAATTGACAAGTGATTTAGCACAACCTATTAGTGCCTATTCACATGGTATGAAACAAAAGTTAGCGATTATTGCTGCTTTTATGCATCAGCCTCAATTAATTTTAATGGATGAACCTTTTGTTGGATTGGATCCTAAAGCATCACATATACTTAAACAATTAATGCGTGAACATTGTGATAAAGGTGGAGCTATTTTCTTTTCTACCCATGTCTTGGAAGTAGCTGAAAAGCTATGTGATAAAATTGCAATTATCAAACAAGGAAAATTAATTGTCAGTGGAAAAACTCAAGATGTGATTGGTGATGAATCGCTCGAAGATGTATTCTTGGAGTTGGAGGATGATGACAATGCTAATGAAACTTATTAAAATTAGATTACAAGGTATTCTTTTAAGACAGACAAAATCAACTAAGAAAAGCAAAGGGACAGGTATTGGGAAACTTATTCTTTATGGATTGTTGTTTGTATATGTTGCGGTTGTTTTTGTTGGGATGTTTGGAATGTTATTTGATTCATTGGTTGAACCACTCCAAATGATGGGAATTGAATGGTTTTACTTTGCATTAATGGCATTATTTATTGTGATTCTTTGTTTTATTGGAAGTATCTTTTTAACCCATCATGAAATCTATGAGGCCAAAGATAATGAACTTTTATTATCCATGCCTATTAAAAATAGTGATGTTTTATTAAGTCGTGTTTTTACAATCTTGATTTTAAATTATCTTTATGAATCAGTCATTGCTTTACCAGCTTTCTATATTTATGTAACAAATATAGGAATGAGTGTTATGGAAATCATGATGTTTATAGGTGTCTTTTTAACTCTTCCTTTATTTGTATTGGCTTTATCTTGTTTCTTTAGCTGGATATTAGCACATATCTTAGTCAAGATTCATCGTTTTAAAACAATGATAGCAGTTATATTGTTTGTTGCTGTTTTTGCATTATATATGTATGCAGTGAACTCACTTCAGGTTTATATGGCATGGCTTATTGAAAATGGAAAAAGTATTGCAGAGGCTATTGAAAATTCAGTATTTCCACTTTATCATTTAAGCTTGGCTTTAACACAAGGAAACATCATGAGTTTTATGATTTATCTATTGTGTGCTTTACTTCCATTTGTTTTGGTTATTTACTTATTGTCAGTCAACTTCATTAAGATGGCAACAACAAAACCAAAGGTAAAAAAAGCTATTTATAAAGCAAAACCTATGAAACAAAATACAATATTCAAAGCACTTGTGATAAGAGAAGTAAAGCATTTTACATCTAATGCAATGGTGATGTTAAATGGGGCAATGGGTATTATATTATGTATAATTGCTTCTGTTGCGATTCTTTTCTATCAAGATGAAATTCATATGATTGTTCAAATCCCACAGATACAGGAATTTATTACACCAGTTTTATGTTTAATGATTATAGCTGTATCATCATTGAATATGATTAGTGCATCTTCTATTTCACTTGAAGGAGATCGTTTCTGGATTATTAAGGCATTGCCAATCACAACAAAAGATATTTTGAATTCTAAATTAGCAATGCATGCAATATTTTGTATTCCTGGAGGTTTACTCTTATCAATCGTCTTAATCTTTGTTACAAAGATAGGGATTATTGAAAGTTTGTTTGTAGTCATTGTTCCTATTTTATTTACATTACTAATAGATTTTTTAGGACTTGTATTAAACTTATGGAAACCTAAATTTGACTGGGTTAATGAAACAGTTTGTGTGAAACAAAGTTTACCTGTTGTTTTAACGATGTTTATTTCAATGGGCATTGCGGTTGTGATTGCAATGGTTTATGGCTTATGGTTGGTGGATATCATGTCTGTATCGGTTTATATGTATTGCGTGATTATAGTGGCATTGATTTTAGATGTTTTCCTATATTATATGATACAAACATGGGGTGTTCACCAGTTTGATCAGATTTCATAAATAAAAAACAAGGAAATGTTTTATATTTCCTTGTTTTCTTTTGAATAAATTGTAAAACCAAAGTCATAGGCTTTTTGTAACCAATCTGTTTTTTTAATTTGGGGTGGACTATTTATATCTCCACAACCACCAGCCAATAGTATCCCTTTATCACTAAACCCCATATAGTGAATCAATGTAAACTGATAATAAGAGACTGCTTGTTCATAAGTCCAAAAAAACTGATCAGCAGAAGTCATTAATAAAGCAGCATCTTTGATAGGATATTTTTCATATCTTCCTAAAGGTGGATGTAAATCATCTTGAGCCAGACTATAAAACGTTCAATAAAGGCTTTGAGTTTTGCTGAAATTGTCCAAAACATTAAAGGTGATGCAAAAACGATTAAATCAGCATCAAGAATTTTGGGAACGAGTTCTTGAAAGTCATCTTTTTGAATACATGGTTTTTCATAGCGACAGGCATTACAACCTAGACAGTATTACCTTGAAGTCTACCACCACCTTGTATAATCAAGATATTTTTCATAAGGAACCTCCTGTTTCTATTGTAACATAAATTTATCATTTTTTAGGATGATTTTTATTGTATAATAAAAAGACAGGAGGTGTTTGTATGAAATTAAGTGATGAATATATTCAAAAAGTCGTTGTAAGTGGAAATGTTGAACATAATCAAACAATTGTTTTAAAACCCTATGATAAGCAATGGCCAATATTGTTTGAAAGAGAAAAACAGAGAATATCAAATATTCTTAAAGATAAAGCACTCATGATTGAACATATTGGTTCGACTTCAGTAGAAGGCTTAATGGCGAAACCTATTATTGATATTTTATTAGTTGTTGAAGATGCAAGTAGGGAAGAAGATTATTTAGATGCATTAGTCAGTCATGGCTATGTTTTAAGAATAAAAGAGCCAGAGTTTGAAAATCATCATATGTTTAAAGGTCCAGATACAGACATAAATTTGCATGTGTTTTCTCAAGGTTCAAAAGAAATAGACAAGTATTTAATCTTTAGAAATTACTTACGTAAAAATAAAAAAGCAAGACAGCTTTATGAAGATACCAAAAAGCAGCTTGCTAAAAAAACATGGAAATATGTACAGAATTATGCTGATGCGAAAAGTGAAGTCGTTCAACATATTATGGATGAAGCTATCAAAGAAAAAATCAAATGCATTGTGAAATTGATAGCCAATGAAAATTTGAATCAACAAAATAAAGGGAATTCCCCAAACAAAATACCAATGCCTTGTTTTATGATGAAAAAGATACATGCCCATCCATACACCTAAACTACCCCCAATAAGAGCGATTAAAAAAATTAATTTTTCACTGATACGATAGCGATGATGAGCAGCTTTATATTTATCTATTTCCATGATGAAACAACCAATTATTGTCATTGTTATAAGATAATATATCATAGAGTTCTCCTTTCTATTTTGTCATGGTATTGAATAATTCTTGATAATATTTTTTATGGATATGGGATTGAAGATAGATAAAATGCATTGGTCTTGTAATATCGAAGTTTTGAATATGCAGCTCTACAAGCTGTTTATTTTTTATTTCCTGTTCAACGACACCTGCATAGACAAAAGTAATAGCTTGTGTATCCATTAACATCGTTTTAATCATAGATAAACTACCAATTTCTACAAGTTGTGAAAAACGTGATAATGAATAAATTGTCTGATGCAAATAGTTTTCTAATATATCACGTGTTCCAGAACCTTTTTCTCTAATAAATAAAGGATAGTCATATAATTGTTCAAAACTGATGTTTTGGTGAGCTAAGGGGTGATGAATGCTCGCCACTGCAATAAATCTTTCTTTTTTTAATAAATGATAATCAAATAATTCAGTATCAAACTGCCCTTCAACAAAGGCACACTCTACTTCTCCATTAATCAATTTATGGATTAAAGTTTGTGTATTGGCTACAACGATTTCACAGGGATGACTATTTTGAATTATCTTTGTAGCAATGATATGGGGAATATAGTAATCGGCGATGGATAATGTTGAGCCAATCACAAGTGATGGTTGAACAGCTTGTAATTGTTCTTGAAAAAGATTTTCATTATGAATTTGTGTTTTCGCATAATGATAAAGCAATTCGCCCATTTTTGTTAAACGAAATGATTTATGTGTACTATCAATAAATTTTTGTTGATAATGTTCTTCTAATGCTTTAATATGTTGAGTTACTGCAGGTTGTGTAATATGGAGATGTTTGGCTGCTTGCGTATAACTTTGATATTCTACAACTTTTATAAATGTTCTCATTTTATCATCGATCATATGTATCACCTCTATTTATTATAATATATTCTTATAATAAATAAAATATTATAATTTTTATTTATAAGTAAAATATGGTAATATAGCTTTTGTAAAAAGGGAGAAGATTAAAAATGAAAAGAATGAAAGAAATATTACCAGGGTTTATCGTGTGTCTTGTGATTGGTTTGCTTGCTCAACAAATCGCCAAATTCTTTCCAAGTATTGGAGCAGCTCTGTTTGCGATTGGAATAGGGATGTTGGCAGGTAATACATTTTTAAATAAAGAGATTTTTAATATTGGTACAAAGTTTTCTGAAAGTCGTTTACTTGAATATTCCATTGTTTTAACGGGTTTAACATTACAGTTAACGGATATTATGGGAATAGGTTTCCATGGTGTTGGCTTTATTGCTTTACAAATGATTTGTACAATCGCTATTTGTTATTTTATTGGGAGAAGATTAAAATTCACCAAGAAGTTTTCATTGTTGATGTGTGCGGAAATGCTGTTTGTGGTTCTTCAGCTATTGGAACAGTTTCACCAATTGTTGAGGCTGATAGTAAAGATAAAGGGATTTCCATCACGATTGTTAATGTAACAGGAACAATCTTAATGGTTGTTTTACCGTTATTAACAGGTCTTTTATATCACCATGATACGTTACAAACTTCAGCGATGATAGGGGAACTTTGCAATCCATCGGTCAAGTGATTGCTTCGGCTTCGCTTGTAAATCAGGAAGTTGTAGAATTTGCGACTATCTTTAAAATTGTGAGAATTATTTTTATAGTTGTTGTGGCATTAACTTATGCTAGAATGAATCTTGATGAGAATCAGCCACTATTTGCGAAAAAAGAAGGAGTCAGTGCTAAAGTCAAAGCTAAAGTTCCTTGGTTTGTACTTGGTTTCTTTATCTTTAGTTTAATCAACAGTAGTGGTTTAGTTCCTGAAATGCTATCAGTGACAGCCAAAACTATTAGTACACAATTTGAAATTATTGCTTTAGCGGCTATTGGGATGCGTGTAAAATTTGCTGATTTAATCAAAGAAGGTCCCAAAGCTATGTTATATGGTTGTTTGACAGGAACATCTCAAATCATTTTTGCACTTATCTTTATATATTTATTGTTTATGTAAAAAATCAATGGGTTTTATTGTCCCATTGATTTATTTTTGGAAAAATAATAATACTTTTGAATAAATCACCATCTAATTCAATCTGGAATTGACCACCTTGTAATTCTGTAAAACTTTTCACAATGGCAAGTCCTAAACCAGAACCATGACTATTTCTTGATTTATCTCCTTGAACAAAACGTTCAACGATTTCATTTTCATTAAAAGTCATTTCAGCTTCAGAGATATTCTTAAAGATGATATGCACACTATCGTTAAGTTCTCTAATATCAATATAAACTCTTGTATTGGATAAAGCATATTTACTAATATTCATAAATAAGTTTTCAAATATACGATAAGTTTTAGAACTATCTAAATGACAAATGACTTTTTCATCAATCCCATTCCATTTCATCATTAAATGTTTTTCTTCTAATTTATCCTGACATTCTAATTCAGCTTGTTTAATTAATGCAATAATATCAATATCAACAAGTTCTAGTTTGATATCACCACTATTGGCTTTACTGACTTCAAATAAATCTTCAATTAAATTTTTCAATCTTAAAGAATTTCTTTCTAATATATCTAAATAATGTTTTTGATCTTCCTCACTAATATCATTATTTTTTAATAAATCAACATAAGTAATAATAGAAGTCAAAGGTGTTTTTAAATCATGCGATACATTAGAGATGAGTTCGGTTTTCATTTTTTGTGATTTGACTTCTTCATCAACAGCTTTTTGAAAACCATCTTTAATATGCACAAATTCATCTTTTAATGGATTAAAAATACCAATATCCTGATTGATTTGTACATCAAAATGTCCTTGTGATAACTGTTTTGTTGCCTTTAATAAAGTATGATAATCATTTTGAATATCAATAAATTTCTTTTTGATTAAAATAAAGATAATAATTGAATAAATAATCGCAAAGAAGATACCAAAGACAAAGAATAATGAACAACCAGCAATAATCAATAAATTAAATAAGATAATCTTTAAAACTGATTTATTGAGCGAATCTTCTAAATCAAAATTAATCACTTTGTTCATTAATGAATAACCATTTGTTAATATCCAACCAATGCATGTGTTTTCTTTACAATATGCTTTTAGTCCTTTATGGAATAAATATTTAATAAAGTAGGCAAAAATCACAAAGAGTAGATAGAAAATAAAGAAATAGATAATATTAATGATTGGTGTGAGATATGGTCCAATAGTTTCAATTCCAAATTGTTGATAGATATAAGGGAATTGATTTTGAATGGTACCAGCAATGATAATGGCAGTCCCTGCATACATAAAGGTTGTTATAAAGCCCCAAATGATAGCTAAAAAGGCAAATTTGATTTCAAGGACAAATGATAAGAAACGATTGCTTTGTAGATATTTCATAGGTATAAATAAAGTGGCAAGTCCACATAATGCAATAAATGTAAAAACATATGGGAGAGAATAAAGGTAAAATTGACTACGTGATGTGTTAAATAAATAAGAACCAATTTGAGAAGATAAATGGAGTTCGTTACTTATAGCGAATGTCACTGTGATATTTTTTAATGGTTGATATTGAACTTCGATATTTTCATCAGTGTTTTCATCATAAATTGTTTGTTGATAAGGAAACATTTGTGTGATGGGATGACTCATTTGATTTTGATCACTTGTATAATTAATGGTTGGTTTGCCTTGTTCATCAAAATGCACTTGCATATACCATTGATATTGTTTTTGAAGTTCTTTGTTGTTTTGAATATCTACAATTGACTGAGGAGCATTAGATAGTTCTTGATTTGTTTGAGTGTTGACAATATGATAAAAAATATCTTCTTTTTGTTTCAGTTCATTAGCTTTAGTTTCTAGTTGATATTGAAAATTATAAAAAAGTCTTCTGATATATTTTCTGGTAATGATATAGGATTGTAAGCTGCAAGAGTCGTAGAAGAATCATTTTTTTGTTTTAATAAATAATCCGCCCCATAACAATACCCTGGTAAATCTAAAAACATATAATGATTAATATCGCTGATTTCATAGTTTGATCTTTGAAGAGCCTGATTGATAAAAGGATAACATAAATATGTTCCAATGCTAGCAATCAAAAGAACAGCTAATAGTATAATACTTGCAATATGTTGTTTTATTTTCATAGTTCATCCCTGCCTTGTTTTTCAATTTTATATCCAACTCCCCAAACAACTTTTAAATATTGGGGATGTTTTGGATCGAGTTCTATTTTTTCTCTTAAATTACGGACATGGACCATCACTGTATCGGTATTAATCGCATCTTCTTTCCAAACACTTTCATAAATATTTTCAGCTGAAAAGACTTTACCAGGATAAGCCATGAGTAATTGTAAGATTTTAAATTCAATAGGAGTCACCTTTATAGGACGATTGTCCACACTAACTGTTTTTGTGTCCAAATTTAATTCTAAGCCACCAACTGTATAAACATTTTGAGGTTGTTTTGATGTTGTAACATCTAAATATTTACGATAACGTCTTAAATGTGAAGAAACTCTAGCAAGTAATTCCATTGGAACAAAAGGCTTTGTCATATAATCATCTGCTCCAATATTTAATCCTGTGACTTTATCAATATCTTCTGATTTCGCTGATAACATAATAATAGGAAAATCATACTTTTCTCTTATTTTCATTGTCATTTGAATACCATCCATAATTGACATCATAATATCAACAATTGCTAAATGAATGATTTGACTTTCAACAATCTTTAATCCTTCTTCACCATTATGTGCTTTAAAAATATGATAATTCTGTGTTTTTAAATAAATTTCAATTGCATCACATATCTCAATTTCATCTTCCACAATCAATATATTGTAATCCATAATAAACCCTCCCTGACTTTTATACATTATACTTGAAAGTCAAAAAGAAAAGTAGAGGATAAAACGAAAGATTTTCTAAAGATGGTATGATAATTTCTTTTGATTTATCTTTTTATAAATGAAAAGCCCAATCAAAGAAATGATACCAGTTATGAAAAAGACAAGAATAGAAAACATATAATCTTCAATTCCTAAAGCATAACCAGCAATTGTTGAGGTAATAATGGAAGGAATTCTAGCAATGGTGGTAATAAATAGAAAAGTTGACATTTTCATATCAGTTAAGGGAATCAGATAAGTTAATATATCTTTAGGTGTTCCAGGTACAAAGAAAATAATAAAGCAAAGGATATTACGTTTTTCAGGATTATGTAAAAAATGGACTTGCTTGATTTTTTCTAAACTGATGAAATGTTCTATAAAAGGTTGTCCCCACTTTTTAACAAAGGTAAAGATGAGAATGGATCCAATAGCACAACCTATTAAACATAAGCATAGTCCATAAACAGAGCCATAAAGATAACCTGCCATGACTTCAACAATTTCACCAGGAAGAAAAACAAAAATCACTTGTAATGTCATAATAGCTGTCAAAAAGAATTGTCCTTTTATACCATAGCTTTGTAGTTGTTGTCTTAAAACTTGTGGATTTTCAAAGATTTTCATCATGGGTTGATATAAACATAGACAAAGCACACCCATAATCAGAAAACATTTTCCCATGAATATTAGTTCTTTTTTGTGTTGTTTGATTTGTTTAATCATTTTATTCACTCCTCCTATCGACAAGTTTAGTATGAACGAAAAAGTGAAAAGAGAAACAGTTAAAAAGATAAAGAATTTCTAAAGAAAATAAAAAAACAAGACAAAGCTTGTTTTTAGAGGTTTTGTTTTTTTCCTTCAATAAAATAAGTCGCTTCCATATCAGCAGTAGACAAGGCAAAAGCTAATGGAAACATTTCAAAAGCAGCACCAACGTTTCTGGCATCTTCACTACCAGAGAATCCCATATGATAACGAATCGCAAAGGCTTCTTCTCTTTTTAAACGCATGTAGCCACTAATCATATAAACACTTTTTTCACCATGTCCATAAGGTAAAGTGTCGTGATATTCATAGGTTGGTACTTGAATCCATTGACCATTTTCTTTGACGTTACGTGTTCCTTTTTTATAACAGTTAATTTTACATAAATCATGGAGTAAAGCGACAATCGCAATAGATTCTTCACTGTAACTGAGCTGATATGTTTGTTGGACACGTTCTCTTAATAAATAATCTTGCAGGCAATCGTAGACATTTAAACTATGTTCTAATAATCCTCCTTCGTAACTGCCATGAAATCTGGCACTGGCAGGAGCTTCAAAAAAATCAGAGTTTCGTGACATGAGAAATTCTAATAATTTATCACTTCCTTCACGATGGATTTTACTTTTATAAATTTCAATAAATCTTTCCTTATTTGTCATATTTTCACATCCTCTTTGTTTTAGTATAACAAAACTTGTCTTTTTTGGCTATGATGAATAGATATTTGATGTATAATGGAATCAGGTGATGATAATGAAAAAGATAAAGACCAATGTTTTAAGGCTATTAGATCAACAACATATCCCTTATGAAGTGAAAGAATATCAATATGATGAAGAACATTTATCTGGTGAACATATTATTTCTCAAGTCGATTTAAAGCCAGAAGAAATTTATAAGACTCTCGTTTTACATGATGGTTATGATTATTTGGTTTGTTGTATACCGGTGTTAGAAGAAATTGATTTGAAAAAACTCGCAAAGGTAAGTGGGCATAAAAGTGTTGAGATATTGCATCAAAAAGATTTGTTGCCTTTAACGGGATATATACGTGGAGGTTGTTCACCGATTGGTATGAAAAAGAAATTTCCAACTTATTTTCAAGAAGATATGATTTTGTTGGAAAGGGTTGCTGTGAGTGCTGGAAAAAGAGGCTTGCAAGTTATTTTAAAACCACAGGATTTAATCAGTTATGTACAAGGTCAATATGTAGATGTAATCAGATAAAAAGGGAGATAATTTTCTCCCTGTTATTTTTTGTCTGTGATTTCAATAATTTATAAGAAACTATAATGGTCATCAGTTTAATTATGATGCAAGAAAATTTGCCTTTGATTAAGCACAATATTGTTTTGAAGTGAAAGAAAAAGAAACTGAAGTGGAGATTACTGAAGATTCAGATGTATTCCATGTAAAAGTAGATGGGCAAACAACGGATGAACTTCATAATGATATTCCTCAAGATATTCAAGATTTATATGATGTTAATGATTTGAATATTGAAGTTGTTGTATCTGATGATATTGTTCAAGATTCTAAAGAAAAGATTGCAGAAAGAGTATCAACTGATGGACAAACAATCTCTAGAATTTTTGATATTTCTATTTTAGTGGCTTGCCAAGATGAACAAGTTGGAACTATTAATGAAACATCTCAAAAGTTAAAATTTATGGTTGATATACCAATAGAAGATTTGAAATATGATGTAGATACGATTAATCGTGAATTTGTGATACTGAGAGAACATGAAAATATTGTTGAAGAAATACCTGTTGAAGTGGTAGATGGACAAGCTATTTTTGAAACAAATAAATTCTCTACTTATGCGTTGGTTTATAGAGATACACCTAAAAAATTATTAAATAATATCTCAAAATCAAACATTAAAACCTGAACAGACAAATTCAACAACAAAGTCAAATGAAGAAATGAAATCAAAAAATGTTGTATAAACAAGTGATGATACAATGATTATGATGTATGGTGTGATGACACTTGCCATCTACTATGGCGAAAAGAAATGGAACTATGCCAGAAATTACAGAGCGATGATGAATAAGGGCATAAGACATCTTAGACGCTACATGAATGTAGAGTTCCATCCACTGATAGAAATGGAAAAGTTTGATGAAGGATTATTCAAAAACAAAGACAATCAGGACTTGATTAAAGGATTGAAGTTGCTGTATGGCAAAGAAAAGATGACAGAAAAGCTCATTGTGAGTCATGAAGTCGCATGTTTACTAGGAACACTTTGCCATGATGAACGCATTTATCAGGCAATTAAAGCAAAGAGAGGAGAAACAGATATGAGTGATTATGTATTAAGAATTAGCAGAGAAGCAAAAAGTGAAGGAATCAGATTGGGGCGTAGTGAAGGGCGCAACGAAGGAATTATTACAACACTTATTAAACAATTAAAACAAAGATTAGGAGATTTATCAAAAGAAATGGTTAAGGAGATCAATCGAAGCAACAAGAAACAGCTAGACCATTTAACATTACATATTTTTGATATTGAAAGTGAAGAAGATATCAAGAAAATTTTATTGGAAAAATAGAATTCTTTTATCAAAAAAGACAAAAATTGATGAATACTAAATTATAAATGATAGGGTTTACATAAAAGCGCTATTTTTACATCTTTTTATGAAAAATGTTTTATTTTCAAGATGAGTTTTTATAGCGTTGATTTTTAAGATTTGTTATAATAGAAACAGAGGTGAAACAATATGGATTATAAAGCAAATTATGAAAGATGGTTAAATCATCCAGCAATGGATGCAGCCACAAAAATGGAATTAACAAACATGGGAGAAAAAGAAAAGGAAGATGCATTCTATACAAATGTTGAGTTTGGGACTGCAGGGATGAGAGGAATTTTAGGTCCAGGAACAAATAGAATGAACATCTATACAATTAGAAAAGCTAATGTTGGTTACGCAAAATATGTATTAGGACTTGAAAATGGAAAAGAAAGAGGAGTTGCTATTGGTTATGATAACCGACATATGTCTTATCGTTTTGCGATTGAAAGCGCTAAAGTTTTAGCAACTTATGGTATTAAATCATTTATTTTTGAAAGTTTAAGACCAACACCTGAATTATCTTTTGCGGTTAGATATTTAAAATGTGCTGGTGGGATTATGATTACTGCATCACATAACCCAAAAGAATATAATGGTTATAAAGTTTATGATGATACAGGATGTCAATTAATCCCTGAATGGGCTGATGAAGTTGTCAAATATGTTAACGAGGTAGAAGATGAATTAGGAATTGAAGTATGTAGTAATGAAGAAGCTTATCCATATATGACATGGATTGGTGAAGAAGTTGATGAAGCATACTACAAAGAAGTTATGGGAATTGAAATTAATCCTGGTATGGATAAAAGTGGATTTAAGATTGTTTTCTCTCCACAACATGGAACAAGCAATATCCCTGTCAGAACTTGTTTAGGACGTTTAGGATATGATGTTGTACCTGTTTTGGCTCAATGTGCTCCTGATCCAGATTATACAAATACAAAATCTCCAAACCCTGAAGTTGATATGGCTTATGAATTATCAATTATAAAAGCAAAAGAAGTGGGTGCAGATGTTGTTGTTATTTGTGACCCTGATGGAGATAGATTAGGTGTTGTTGCTAAACATGATGGAAAATATGTATTAATGAGTGGTAACCAGTCTGCTGCTGTTTATCTTGAATACATTTTAAGCCAAATGAAAGAAAAAGGAACATTACCTGATAATGCAGTTATGTATAATACAATCGTTACTTCTGATTTAGGTGAATTAGTTGCAAGAAGTTATGGTGTAGATGTTGAAAAAACATTAACAGGATTTAAATTCATTGGAGATAAGATTCGTAAATATGAAAAAACTGGAGAAAAACAATTTGTGTTTGGATATGAAGAATCTTATGGATGTGTAGTTAAAGATTTTGTTAGAGATAAAGATGCTGTTCAAGCTGTCTTAACTGCTGCTGAAGCTGGAAATTATTATAAAAAACAAGGTAAAGATTTAATTGATGTTTTGAATGAATTATATGCAAAACATGGTGCTTTCAAAGAAAGTCAAATTGCTTTATCTAAAGCAGGAGCTGCTGGAGCTGCAAGAATTAAAGAAATTATGGATAATCTAAGAAAAGATGCACCAACTGCTATTGGTGGTGTCAAAGTTGTCGCTGTTGAAGATTATCAAACAAGTGTAAGAACTGAAAATGGTACTGAAACAACAATTGATTTACCAAAATCAAATGTATTGAAATATTATTTAGAAGATGGTTCTTGGATTGCGGCTAGACCTAGTGGTACTGAACCAAAATGTAAATTCTATTTTTCTATTAAAGGAACAACTGTTGATGAAGCATCTAATAAAACAGAAGTTTTCCAAAAAGATATGATGAATATTATTGGTGAAGCTTAGTAGAAAATAAAGACGTTGGTCATGCCAGCGTCTTTTTTAAGATATGATATAAAATATAGAAATAATAAAATAATAAAGATATAAACAATGATAGGTGAAAAGATGGAAAAAATAGATTTAATATTAGTGGATATAGATGGCACTTTATTGAATGGTGAAGGTGTTGTGACACCAAAAACAAGAGAAGCAATAGCAAAGTTAAAAAATCAAAATATTTTATTTGGTATTGCGACTGGAAGAACACCATTTGCGGTGAAACACTTGATTAAAGATTGGCAAATTGAAGAATATGTAGATATTATTATGGGGTTTAATGGTGGTTGTTATTTAGATATGCGTACACAGAAAATGTCATCTTGTTATTTACTTGATGGAAAATATATTTCTGAGATTTTTGAGACATTTAAAGATTTTGATTTTAACGCTGGAATCTATGATCAAGAATCATTCCATGTTTTAAAAGAGGATGCATATACAATAGATATTGCTAAAAGAAATAAATTACCATTAATTGTTGATGGACTAGAACCTTATCATCAAAGAAAAGTAGAGAAAATGTTGATGATAGGAAATGAAGATGAGATTCAAAGAATCAGTCAATATTATGATACACTTGAAAATATTGATTATCGTGGTGTACAGTCTACACCAATATTATTTGAGTTTTTAAATAAAGAGCTTTCTAAATCAAAAGGAATTCAAAAAATGTGTCAGGATTTAAATTTATCATTAGATGGTATTTTAACTTTTGGTGATGAATTGAATGATTATGAAATGATTAGAGATTATATTGGTGTGGCAATGGGAAATGCCAATCCTCAAATTAAAGCGATTGCTAAATATGTGACAACATCCAATAATGAAGATGGAATCGCTGAATTTTTAGAATCACAACAGATTATATAAAAGAAATCATTTGAAATGATAGAAGATACTGATTAATGTTGGTATCTTTTTATAAAAAAATGCATCCTGAATAAGAATGCATTTTTTGTGCTTATTGAGATTTTTTCTTTTGAGGTAAAACCCAGCTTAAAATAAGTGATACAACAAAGACACCAGCAACTGCATTACCATTGAAAATTTCGCCAACAATAGAAGGGAATGCTGCAAAGAAATTTCCAGATGTCTGTGTTAAACCAACACCAATACAGAAAGCTAAAGAAACGATAATCATTGTACGTTCATCAAATTCATTATCTTTCAACATTTTAATTCCTTCATACATAATTGATCCAAACATCATAACTGTACAACCACCTAATACTGATTGAGGTAAAGACTGGAAAAAAGCACCAAGTGGTGGAAATAATGATGCAAGAATAAGGATTAAAGCACCCATTAAAATAGTAAAACGATTAATGACTTGTGTCATTGTGACTAAACCAACATTTTGACTAAATGATGTTAGTGGTAAACAACCAAAACATCCTGAAATTGTACTTGAAAAACCATCTACAGCAAGTGATCCTTGCAATTCTTCCATTTTAATATCACGCCCTAAAGCACCTGTACAAACAGCAGTTGTCGCTCCTGTTGTTTCAGCAGCTGATACTAAAAAGACAATGGCGATTGTAAAGAATGCTCCTAAATCAAAAACTGGCATATGATCAGTAAAAAAGACAAGTTTAGGAATACTGAAATAACCAATTTGATGAATAGTTTCAGAAATGTTTGAAAAGTCAACCATTGGTGCAATATTCATGACAGTTAAGATGACAGATAATAAATATCCACAAATTAATCCAACAAGGATATTTAAATTTTTATAAATACCTTTGAGACGATAATGTGATATTAAACAAACAATTAAAGTAAAAGTTCCCACAAACAAATGATACCAAGCACCAAAGTCCTCAACACTAGAACCACCACCCCAAGAATCCATACCAACAGATAATAAAGATAGCCCAATCGCAATAACGACACAGGCAGATACAACAGGTGTTAGGAATCTTTTCCAATATTTAGCACTTAAACCAACTAATCCTTCAAATATCCCACCAAGAATAACAGCTCCAATCATTCCTTCATACCCTAAAGCAGGATTTGTAGAAATCACAAGTAAACTTCCTAAAAAGTAAAGCTGACACCCATGACGATAGGTAATTTAGAACCGATTTTCCAAACTGGATAAAGTTGCATACATGTCCCAATTCCAGCTGCAAACATAGCACATTGTAAAATAGATGTGATTTCAGCTGAAGTTAAATGTTCCCCACTCCCTTTGACAATGGCAGCTCCACAAACAATGATAACTGGAGCAAGATTGGCAACGAACATGGCTAAAACATGTTGTAATCCAAAAGGAATTGCTTTTTTCAATGGAACACGTCCATTAAGCTTATAAATGTTTTCTTCACTTATTGAAGTGACATTTTCTTCTTTATTCATTTTTCTCTCCTCTATATATAAAAACGTTTAGATTTTAGCATATATTGTCAAAAAATGCTATGTTGTTTTTATTGAAATGTTTTTCATTGAAAGATTCCACCTCGATTACACAGAAGTGTGTTAAGATATTTTTGAAGTGAAAATGATGTATAAAGTACTAATCGTAGAAGATGAATATCATATTCGACAAATCGTTAAAAATTATTTTACTGTCAAGCTGTAGAAGTCATAGAAGCCCATTATCTTTATAAGTGCCTTGTCACAAGAAGAAAACCAATTGATGGCTTACCATTTAGGTGGGGATGATTAGTCAGTTCAAGTATGATTATTTCTTTCATTATCTTTTCACTTACAGCCATGAGATGAGACGCTTTTTATGTCAGTATATTTCAGGAGATGATTCTATCCAGAACACTTATGTGAAAAACAGTGAAACATTCAAAGGTTCTTATCTCAATAAAAAATTGATTCTTGATGTCGTAGTGGAAGATGTTCATGGACGTTTATATGATTTTGAAATGAATAACTATGATATTCAATTGGAAGATAAGATTCGTTTTTTTAAGATACAGTGAACGTCTTATTGATTATCAGGAAAAAGTTGGTGTAGAGTACATACATTTAAAGAATGTCTATCAGATTATTATATATACTGGAAAGCCGATTCAAAATCTATCTCATTATTATCATGTGATACAAAAAGGTGATATTGACAAAAGAATCAGATACAGCGGAGAGAAAGTGAAAACAGTTTTATTACAATTACAACTATTGAAGGAGGCATTTGATATGGAAAAGCCATTGCCAGAAATGGAACAATTAGGATATTTATTTACATATGATCAACCACATCCAAACAGTGAAGAAAGTGATTTAATAAAGGAGGTCATGAATATGCATCAACAATATATGATAAATGAAGATGGCTTATTGAAAAGCTATGACATAGAGCGAGAGAGAAATATCATAGCCTGTAAAATGGAGCGAAATAGAGAAGAAGGAAAACAAATAGGAAAGATGGAAACCTTATTACAAATAGTCATTTTACAACTTAAAAATGCATTAGGAATACTCACACCAGAACTTTTAAAGAAAATTAATGAAAGCAATGAAGAAGAGTTGTTTAACATTTAGATATACATAATGAAAATGATGTTTATCAAATGTTTCAATAATGCACATAAAGAATTTCGTTAAGATTTAGCGAGATTCTTTTCCTGTTCATTTATTGTAAAAGATCATGTCAAATAGATTCCTAAAGACATTCATATTTTCTCATCTTTGACTTGAAACGACAAGATATGTCAATTATAATGATAGAAAAGACGAGGTGTTGAATATGAATAAAATTTTAGGAATGGTTATGCCCTATATCACAATCATTTGTGTAGCTTTTATGCAAAATGTAGGAATGGAACAGACAGCGATTGTCTTTATTATTGGACTATTCATTGGATTAGAATTTTTAAATCTTAAAAAAGCTGAAGGAACAGTTTTGATGAAGTTAGGTAAAATATTTACAATCTTTATATTTCTTATAACTTTTTTATTGGGTGTTTTCAATCAGCATTTATTGGTTTTACCAGATTTAACATTAACACTTGCTTTGTTGATTCCAATTGAATGTATAGGATTATATATGGTTTATCAAAATCATCCTCGTTATACAATGACATATAAATATTCATTTAGAAACAAAAGAAGAAGATATTTTTAAAGGAGCTGAAAATCAGCTCCTTTAAAATTCAACACCACGAGAAATATGTAAATAATAAACAATCGCATGAACATCTTGATGATACATATCTTTCAAGACTTTTTTATAATAATCAAGTTGAACTTGATGTTTTTGTATTAATTGTTCATCTAGATTGTCTTTTTTAATACGATCAGTCTTGTAATCTAAAACATAAACTTGATTTTGATATATAAAGACTAAGTCAAAAATACCATGAATAGTCTGTTGGAGATTTTTATCGTAATAGGCAAAGGATTTTTCTTTATAAACATAACTTGCCTGTTGAATCATTTGATAATATGGACTATCTATAAATCCCTGTATTTGTTTTTGATAATCATATAAAACATCTTGACCAATTTCATCAATCAATGCTTCATCATAAAGTTGCTGAATTAATGAATCAAGATGATCGTCTTGAAATGTCAAATAACTTAAAAGTAAATGAACAAGTGTCCCTTTATCCGTAGCACTGATAGTCATACTTTCACTTTCATCACCAATTAATCCATACACGTGATCATGAACATTTGGTAATTTTGTGACAGCTAAAGTTAAAGGTTTCGTTGTATCATAAGGATAAGTAAAGTGTTGATAATATTCCTGTGTTTTATTGTCCACAGAAAGTGTTTGCTTTGAAGAAGATGTCATCCCATTTTCAATATCTTGATTATACATCAATGTTAGAGAAAACATGGCATGTTCTGTTGAATCAAATGTGAGATGTTTTTCAAAGTGATAGCCTTGAAGTTTTTTCGCAAGAGGGGATAATTCTTCAACTTCTAAACATTCTTTAAGGACTTGAGGATGTCTGAGAATAGAAGCAAGAATCCATGTGAGATATTGGTTGGTTTTACGTAAACGATCATACAATAAAACATGATCAGCGCCTTGTTTGTGATAAATATCAGGATGTTCATTGATAATCAGTTTGTTCATAATATCTTTTATTTCATCAAGACTTTTAATAACACCCGTAAGAATAAGTTTTTGTGAAGCACGTGTTAAAGCAACATACAAAATACGCATTTCTTCATTGATGGCTTCATCTAATTGATGTCTAGCAATCATATTACGATAACAATTATCATATTCAACTGTCAGTTGACCAAATTCTTCGCTTTCCACATAAACACGAGGTTTCAAGGCAATACCTAATTGTTTATCAATCATAAAACGTTCTTTACTATCTTGGGTATTGAATTGTTTATGTGTTTGACAGACAAAGACAATAGGAAATTCAAGACCTTTTGATTTGTGAATGGTCATAAATTCTACATAATCATCATTTTGTGAAGCCACAATGGCTGGTGCGATATCTTGTGATTGTTCCATCATCTCAATAAAATCATAAAGATAAGGATATTGTTGTTGGTTGTTTTTGGCAAGTTCAAGCAACAGTTCTAAATTGGCTTTTCTTTGTCCACCATTAACAAGTTGACAAACAAACAATGGATAATCAGTGACTTCATAAATAGCTTTTAATAATTCATAAGGTGAATGATGATATGCATATTGTCTTAAATCTTCAAATGTCTGTAAAAAGTTTTGAATTTGTTCATCATCAGATGCTTGCAACATTTCATATAGAGATAAATCAGGATATTCTATTCTCATTTTTGCAATCTTATCCAAAGAAATATATGAACATGTATAAGGTTGATTGATAACACTCAACAAGGCAACATCATGATAAGGATTATCAATCGCTTTTAAGAATGTTAACATGTTTTCAATTTCATTGGCTTTGAAAAAACCTTGTGATAAAACAATATGATTAGGAATATGGTATTGATCAAAAACTTTTTTGAATGTTAAAAAAGATGTTGTTGAACGCATTAACACGACCATATCTTTATAAGATACCTGATGTCCATCTAAAGTCATTGTTTCTTTTAACTTTAGTATTTTTTGAGCTACCATATGGGCTTCATATTGTTCCTTATCCATAGGTGAATCAGGATTATAAATATCAATCAAAATTTCTGTCTTTTTCATATCATCTTTAAAGAAACGCTCACGAGCCTCTTTTTGATGACCTTTTTCTTTTCCATCATAGTCATAATTTAAACGAGCACTATCATCTAAATAATATTCTAATCCACCAATACGACTATCCATAATTTGATTAAAGATAAAATTAATAGAATCTAAAACAATCTTTGAAGAACGATAATTAAAAACAAGATCGATTCTTCTTGTCTGACTTTCATAACATTCTTCATCAGTTAAAGAAAAATGATTGTATTTATCAAGGAAAATTTGAGGATCAGCCTGTCTAAAACGATAAATAGACTGTTTCATATCGCCAACCATAAATAAAGGAATATTTGGTTTTTGATACTTTGCAATGAGCGCAATCAAAGATTCTTGGATTTGATTTGTATCCTGATATTCATCAATCATAATTTCTTTTAAACGATGATATAAAATATCAACAACACCATATTCCGGTAACAACAATTGATGTGTATAATTTTCTAAATCAGCAAAATCTAATTGATTTAATTCTTTTTTCTTTGTTGATAAGCCTGTTGGAATTGATCTAACAGGTGTCCTTTACCCAACAACATATTAATAGCTTCACTACTGACATTTAACTTTTGAATAAAGTCTGCGCTATCTTTTTCTAAATAAGACTTAACAGCCTTTTGATAAGAAGCGAAAACATTTGTTTTCATTTTTGTAAATGTTGCTTTAATAGAAGGGTCAACTTCTTTCCAAGACATTGTATAAGATCTTTCCACTGAAGCCTTCATTAATGAAATAAGCGTATCATAAGTGATATTATGAGATAAAGCCTGTAAACGTTCATCTAAATAATCATAATAGGCTTCAAAAGGCACAGGTAATAATTGATTTCTTTCTGTTTGTTCATCAGGTCTTTCATAAAAATCAACAAGCTGATTGTCTTCACAAAAGATTTGTAATTCAATCAGTTTATTCATAGCCATTGTTAATTCATCATAGAAAAGACTTTTCAAATATGGAAACAAAGGCCAATCTTCTAAGGATGAAAGGTTTTGATAATAAGCGTTTAACATTTGTTCAATAAAATCATAGAAATGGTCAATAGAATGAGATATATCATCAATGGATAAAAGTAATGATTGAAAATCATCTAAAGAATATCCTGGAAAATAAAGAGTTAAAAAATCACGAATCTTTTTATCTTGAATCCATTGATTTAAACATTCCTGAAGGGCTTCTTTTTTAATCATTGTTGGATCGCTATTGATTTCAAAACCTGGCATCACACCGACAAGATAACCATATTTCATAAGTAATAAATTACAAAAACCGTGGAAGTTAGTAATATAAGCATGGGGTAGGTTAAATAACTGACGTTGCAGATGCGTTTTGAGTTTGTCATCAATAGGAGATGAAACAAGTTCGTTGAGTTCCTCAGTCAATCTTTGTTTCATTTCATGACCGGCTGCCTGTGTAAAGGTTACGACCAAAAAATCTGAAATTTCATATCCTTCTTTTAAAAGTTCAATAATACGACTGACAAGAATTTTTGTTTTTCCACTTCCTGCAGGGGCACTGACTAAAATAGAAGAATCTCTTTGTTGGATGGCTTTTAACTGACCGGCATTAAATGGCATCTTCTTCACCTCCTAATATACTTTCAACATCTAAAAATTTAACAAGCTGATAATCGTTGTAAAAAACATCAAAGCCACAAACACTATGATATGGGCAATAGAAACATGGATTGACAAGCGTATGCGTTGCTTTTTCGTCACTTCCCTTAGGGGCAATTTCAATATGCCCTTCCATCATTTGTTGATAAAGTTCATAAATATGATCACTGATTTTTTCAAATAAAATACTTAATTGATCTTTTGTAAGAATTTGTCCCTTATATTCATTTCTACTTTTGACATATGTGACAGGTATCACTGAAGAACGTTTATCAAAAGCAGAGTCTAAATTCAGTAAACTTTGATGACTGCCATCATCAATGACATAACCACCATAGCGATATTGTTTTAACCATTCATCTTCTTGAACAGGTTGATTCATACTTTGTTGTACACTTAAAATGCGTTTTTTGGTATTAAAATACAACACAGCACCTGGATCTTTGTTTGTCATTTTTGTGACCATATCAAGATAAACAAGCATTTGAATTTGGAATCCCTGCATTGCGAGATTGAGATCAATGTTTTTAGCACTTGATTTATAATCAATGATGGATACATAATGATCATAACTATCAATACGATCGACAAAACCTTTAAAATCTATATCGTGAATTTGATCCTGGACTTTCTTTTCTTTATATAAGACTTCAAAATTTCCAGTCTCTAAAAAATGTTTCACAACTTTTAAAGTGATATGTAAATCATCTGTTAACTGTTCAATAAAGAATTGATTCAATGGCTGTTGATTGATTTTTTGTTGTAAGATTTCATTGTTTTGAATATAGTGATGAACAAGTTTAGAAATATCATGCTCTTGATCGATGGTCATAGATAAAACATAATGAACAAGTGATCCTAATTCATTAGGCATGAGCTTTTGTTCCTGTGGTGGAAAAATACCTAATCCATATTGTATAAAATATAAGAAAGGACATTTATTGTAAGTTTCAATCTGACTGACAGATAAATAGGAACTATATAGAGATGAAGTCATGTCTAAAGGAAGTTGAACAGGTTGATTACGCATTGACTGGTACTGCATTAAATTTTGATTTAAAATAGCTTTATCTTGGCTTTGACCACCTTGAATATAGAAATCTTCTAATGGTAAAAAACGTAAAGCAGGAAGTTTTTGGAATGTATACATTTCACAAAGCTGTTTATAGAGTGATGAAGGTAATAAAGTTTCACCTGTTAGAGTGTTCATAGAATAAGAAATGGTTAAACTTTGATAAGGTGTAGAAAGAATTTTTAATATATCATTTTCATGAATACCTAGAAGTTCACTTGTGGTTAGAGGAGTAGATACATGATGATTTCTTAATAATTCAATATCTTCATCTAATAATAGGGCTGTGTCTTTGATGCTTTGAGGCAGTATTGTTTCATTCATACCTAATATAAATAGATGTGTATTGACAATATTTTCAGCTTCTCCAACCATATAAACATGCACTTCATCTTGGTTTTTTTCTAAAGTTTGAATTGTTTGAGGAAATGTCATTTGGAAAAAATCAATCAATTCTTGTGGTGATATTTTTCCATCTAATTCACTGATATGAACAAAATAATTTTGATAATCACTGTCAAGTTCTAGTGCTAATATTTCTAAAGCAATATCATGGAAAGTATCACTTTCTGATTGTTTTAACTGTTGAAGCACTTGTTGATAACTATGTTCATATTGACGTTGTTTTTGATAAGGTAAAGAATGAGGCATATGTAAGGCATCAAGGGCTCTTAATAAGTCATCTTGATAACTTTGGTCAGGATAAATAATCGTAAAATCACGAAAATGTTTCTTTTCATCCACGATTTTTTGATAGATAGTATACACCACTTGTTGAATTTCTTGATAGGGAGTGCCAGATACAAAAGTATAAGTATTTTGAGAATCTTGTTGTAGGACAGGTTCATAATCAAAAAGATGTTCTGTCAAATAAGTCGGTTGATCAATGATTTGGCTTTCTTGACAAAAAGAACGATAGGGCAAATTCAATGTACGTTCATCATTTTGATAAGTGTATAGACATATCACTTCACAAGTTTTGTCTAAACATTGTATCAAATTTTGTGCCTGCTTGGTATATAGTGAATCAGCCTCAATAATCAAATGGTCATGATGTGTAAATGTGATATTGTCAAATATACTTTCTAATGTCAGATGTGTATAATCATCTAAATAAGATTGCAGGGACTGATAAAGCTGTTGAAAATCTTTAAGTTTTGCTTGATTGATATCGTTATAAGATACTTGATAATGGGCATAGTCTTTCATAAGAGGAAGGACTTCTTTAATAAAAGGTAAAGGTGATTCCATATCGAAACAATGAAATGTTTCCTCTTGAAAGATACGTCTTAAATAATAAACGGCATCTACTTGTGAAAGTAAATGATGTTTGGTTAAATGATATTGTATTTGTAATTGTTTTAAATATTGATTCCATGTCATGATTTGAATATTGACTAAACAATGAGTATATTCAAAAAAATATTGTTCAATGACATGTGGTGTTGAAGATATATAGATGTATTGTTCAAAAGGATGCACATTCGCTTCTTGGACACACTTTTGAATGATTTGATGTCTTTTATAATATTGATTTAAACCACTGATGATTTGCATAAGTTTCACCTCGTTTTCTATTATACATGAAAAAAGAAAGTTGTCTTTGAAATGACAAAAATGTTGTGTTGATATGTTGGCTTATTATATAATGAGATTTATAGAGTAATGGAAAATATTTATATATGTTTAGTTATAGGAGGAAGGGTACATGGAAATAACATTTGATATTTTAGCTGGGATTTTAGATGCCTATGCTTATGAAATTGTATTTGTAGATAGAGATCATATTGTTCGTTATATGAATAAAACTGCCAAAGAGAGATATGGTGAGCGTGTTCAAATTGGACAAAGTTTGTTTAACTGTCATAATGAAAATTCACGAAAAAAGATTGAAGAATTTTTAAAAAGAGCAGATCAAGGTGAAGATGAAATGTTTGAAACTTTAAATCAAAAAACGGGAGAAAGAGAATTTTTGTACCAGTAAGAGTTGATGGTCAAGTGATTGGCTATTTTGAAAGACACGAAGCTGCTTGGAATGATTACCAAGCTGATTTACCTGTCAAAGAATATTGGAAACATCGTCAATAAAGTATAAAAGAAATACCATCAAAGGTATTTCTTTTTGTATACATTATAATTGTTCACATTCTTGTAGCCATAATTCAACATTAGCGTCACTAGGCATTCTTAAATCACCACGTGGTGATAGAGCCACACTTCCAACCTTTGGGCCATCAGGGATACATGAACGTTTGAATTGTTGGGTAAAGAAACGGCGATAGAATGTTTGTAGCCATTTTTTAATTATCACACAGTCGTATTGGCCTTGGAATGTATGGCAAGCAATGCGATAAAGTTTACGAGGTTCATAATGGAATCTTGCATGATGATATAAGAAGAAATCATGAAGTTCATAAGGACCGACAATATCTTCGGTCTTTTGCACAATTTCATTATCTTTAGCCGGTAATAATTCCGGTGAAACAGGTGTATTTAAAATGTCCTGTAAAGTATCATGAAGTGGCTGTCCCTGATATAAAGATGAAACATAATCAACGAGATATCTCACAAGTGTTTTTGGGACAGAAACATTGACAGCATACATACTCATATGATCACCATTATATGTTGACCATCCTAAAGCAACTTCAGATAAATCACCTGTTCCAATGACAATACCGCCTTCTTGATTAGCAATGTCCATTAAAACTTGTGTACGTTCTCTGGCTTGACAGTTTTCATATGTGACATCATGAATGTTTTCGTCATGGTCAATATCTTTAAAATGTTGTCTAACAGCATCTGCAATATTAACAGTTAAAGATGTCACATTTAATTCTTCCATCATTTTTAAAGCATTATTTTTAGTACGTGATGTTGTGCCAAAACAAGGCATTGTTACTGCAATAATGTTTTTTGATGGATAACCTAATTTTTGATACGCCATACACGTCACCAAAAGGGCTAAAGTCGAATCTAGTCCACCTGAAATACCAATGACCACTTTTTGGATGTGGGCAGCTTTTAATCTTTGAATTAAACCATGAATTTGAATATCAAAGACTTCCTGACAACGCATAGCACGTTGTTGATGGTCGCTTGGCACAAAAGGATGTGGATCATAATAACGATTTAAATCTATATCTTCATTGTCCAATGTAAATGGAATGATTTGATAAGCATCTTGATCATTTTCATAAGTTGTCATTTCAACTCTTTCACTCACAAGCTTTTCCATGTCCATATCAGCATAAATAATGCCTTCACTATATTGCGTCGATTCACTTAATAAAGTTCCATTTTCTGCAATTAAATGATGATTGCTGAAAACAACATCAGTGGAAGATTCACCTAGTCCAGCATTACAATAAGCATAACCACAAACAAGTCTGGCACTATGGGAAGAAACAAGCAAGCGACGATAATCAGATTTTGTTGTGAGATTATTGCTGGCAGAAGGATTAAGGATTAAAGTCGCACCATTTAAACAATGCAAAGTACTTGGTGGCAAAGGTGCCCATAAATCTTCACAAATTTCAATACCAATTTTTAAATCAGGATGATTTTGACATTCAAATAATAATTGCGTTCCAAAAGGATAATCTTTTCCATTGATTGTCATGATTTGAATTTCATCCAACGCTCTAGCAAAATGACGCCCTTCATAAAATTCATGATAAGTTGGGATATATGTTTTTGGAACAATTCCTAAAATTTCTCCTTGTTTCATCGCAATAGCACAATTATAAAGTTTATTTCTATAAATCAAGGGACAACCAATCACAAAGAATAAATCTAAATCTTTGGTTTGATTTAATATCACTTCTATTTGTTGATTGACTTCATTTAAAATGCGTTTTTGATAGAATAAATCTTCAATGGTATATCCAGTTAAACAAAGTTCGGGAAAAACAAGAACTTTGATTTTTTGTTCATTTGCTTTTTTAACATAAGATATAATATTTTGTGCATTATTTTTAACTTGTCCTAATTGGACTTCAAAGTTTGCACAACCAACTCTTATAAATCCATCTTTCATTTTTCATACCTCCAATTGTTTTTTATTATAACATAGAAAAAATAGGATTGTTGAGATTTTCATAAAAATAACATGAAAGATTTGACAAAATCATGCGACTGTGTTACTGTATTAGTGTATTAATACAGTGAGGTGGGATGTAGATGAATCATTTTCAAACAGACACACCGATTTATTTACAAGTTGTTGAAGAAGTTAAAGGAAAAATACTGAGTGGTCAATTACAATATGGAGAAAAATTAGAATCGGTTAGAGAAATGGCTTCACGATTAGGTGTCAATCCTAATACGATTCAAAGAGCATTTTTAGAATTGGAACGTCAAGGATTTATCTTGACACAAAGAGCAGTGGGCAGATTTGTCAGTGAGGACAAAGATTTTATTGAAGCCTGTCGCCAAAAGAAGATTCGTGAAACGATTCAACAATTTGTTGAAGAAATGGAAAATTATGGTGTCACACAAAAAGATATTATTGAATATTTACAAAGTCAGGAGGAAAAGTGATGAGTACTTTGATTGAAATCCATAATTTAAATAAAAAATATGGAAAAAAACAAGTTTTAAAAGATGTCAACTTAACATTAAATGGGGGACAAATTGTGGGATTACTTGGACCCAATGGAAGTGGCAAAACAACCTTAATTAAAGTTTTAAATGGTTTATTAAAAGATTTTCAGGGACAAATCAGCATTGATCAACAACCTATAGGTATTCATTCTAAGAAAATTATTTCTTATTTACCAGATGAACCTTATTTTGAAAATTGGATGACAACAAGTGATGCTTTAAATTTATTTGTGGATATGTATGATGATTTTGATTTAAATAAGGCTTTAGCTTTAATGGAAAGAATGGATATTGAAAAGAAAATAAAAATCAAGGAACTTTCTAAAGGAATGAAAGAAAAGTTTCAGCTCATATTAGTGATGTCAAGAAAAGCAAAAATTTATATTTTAGATGAACCTTTGGGTGGAATTGATCCAGTGGCTAGAGAATTGATTTTAGATATTATTCTCAATAACTATGCGGATGATGCCCTTGTTCTATTATCAACACATTTGATTGCGGATATTGAAAAGATTTTTGATGAAGTTATTTTTATTAAAAATGGAGAAATTGTTTTACATGAAAACAGTGAAGATTTAAGAAGTCAAAGACATGCTTCAATAAATGATATTTTTAAGGAGGAATTTAAATGTTAAAACTCATGAAATATGAATTTATTCATTCTATGCGTTCCTTTATAATTTCCTTTTGTGTATTTTTAGGAGCATGTATATTATTACCATTTTTTACAGAAGGAATCATTCCTGATATTCCATTTTTAACTTTTGCGATGGCTTTTGGTTTTACAGTTTTAATTATGGGTATTTGTATTGCCTTATTTGTCAGCATCTTTACTCGTTATTATCATTCTATGTTTAAAAGACCAGCTTATTTAAATCTAACATTACCCGTTTCCTCTTTACAGTTGATTATTTCTAAAATTGTTGTCACATTTTTGTGGTTTATCATTGCAAGTTTTGTGTTGGGTGTTGGTGTTTTGTTGATGGGATTGGTTAGTGAAATGATATCAGGCAATGCAAGTGACTTTTTTAAAGGTTTACCAGAATTTGTAAAAGTTATAACTGATGATATTTGGAATCATCCTGTAGAGATTCTTGAAACAATCATAACAATGTTTATAGAAGTTTATAGTTTGGTTATCTTTATTTATTTTTCATTGACGGTTGTGCATACAAAATTATGTCGTCATCATCGTATTGCTTTAGGGGTTTGTCTATGGATTGTTTTGGGAATTGCCTATTCTTATTTATTGAATTTTGTTGTAGGATTTGGAATAGATATGGTTAATTTTGGTAATGGTGTGCCTACATTATATTATTTTGTTAGTTTAATTTGCAGTTTTCTTCTAACAATACTCACAGCTTATATTTTAGATCATCATATTGAAATAGAATAAAAAGTCCTCTTATGAGAGGATTTTTTGTTTGAAAAATGAAATGGAATAAATGATAAAAAAAGAGTATAATAATTTTAAAGAATATATCAAAAGGGTGGTAATATGATGAGAGAGGTTAATGAAAAAGATTGGAAACTATTTAGAAAGAAAATTGGAATATGGCAAGAAAACTATATGCAAAAGCTCAATAATCAATATATTGAACTTTTACAAAGCGACCATTTAGCATCCGAGAATTTTTGGGAATTAGAAAAAAGAATATCAAAAGATAAACGAAGTGTTGGTGTTGTTGTGGATATGAGAAGATCAAAGATGAAAGAAAATATTTTTACTTTAATAAGAGATCAGGCTATTACATTTGAAGATTTAGATGGTTTTACTGAAGATTTAAAGAGTGAAATTCAATATATGGTAGAATATTGGTAAATAAAATCTCCTTTGCTTGGAGATTTTTTTATTTGAGAAAATTTTTTCTACTTTTGTAATGCTCTTTTATTTTTGATGAAATTGTAATAAGATAAATGAAAAGTGGAGGAGGTTGTGGTATGATTAAGGCAGTTATTTTTGATATGGATGGTTTATTAGTGGATACAGAAGTGATTTCTTATGAATGTTATAAAAGATTAATTGAAAGTTATGGCTATACATTTACAATGGATGATTATGTTAAAGATTATCCAGGTAGACAATTAAAAGTATCGTTGCAGTTTATTAAAGAATGTTATGATTTGGATTATGATATTGAAGAAAAATTTGAAATGTTTCATCAATTAGAAATTGATTTGATTCAAGAAAAAGGAGTGAGTCTTAAAAAAGGTGCTGTAGAACTTTTACAATATCTTCATGAGCATCATTATCGCATCGCACTAGCAACATCAAGTTTATATGAACGTGCTAAACGTCTTTTAAATGATTGTCAAATTTTGGATTATTTTGATGAGATTGTTTGTGGTCCAGATGTAAAACGTGGAAAACCTTTTCCAGATATCTTTTTAAAAGCTTGTGACAAACTTGAAGTATTACCACAAGAAGCAATTGTTTTAGAAGATAGTGAGGCAGGTATACAAGCAGCCTATGATGCGAACATTCCAGTATACTGTGTACCGGATTTAAAATATCCTCATGAACAATATGTACAAAAAGCGAGTGGTGTTTTGTCATCATTATTAGATGTCATTACATTATTAGAACAACAATAAAAACATTCCAGTTTTGGAATGTTTTTATAATAAATGGATTTGATTTTTGGCCGCTAATTGAATTGTTTCATCATCCCATAATGAAGCTTGAACTTCTCCAATATGTGCTTTTCTTAAAAAGAACATACACAAACGACTTTGCCCAATACCTCCACCAATACTTAATGGTAAAACATGATTAATGATATTTTGATGGAATGGTAATGACAAACGTTCTAAAGCATCAGCTTTTTCTAATTGTTCTTTTAAGGCTTCTTCATCTACACGGATGCCCATACTTGAGATTTCTAAAGCATCATCTAATTGTGTGTTATAAACAAGAATATCACCATTTAATTTCCAGTCATCATAATCAGGAGCACGTCCATCATGTTTCTGTCCTGATTTTAATAAATCACCAATTTGTAAAATACAAACAGCTTTTTTGCTCTAACAATTTCTCTTTCTCTTTGTTTGGGTGAGAGTTGAGGATATAAATCTTCTAACTCCTGAGAAGTGATAAAATAAATTTGGCCTGGTAAAATAGATTCACCTAATTGAGGATAATGTCTAATCATCAAAAATTCAACATCTAATAAAGCATTATAGATTTTGGCTACAATTGCTTTAAAATAATCTAAAGTACGATCTTCTTTGGAAATGACCATTTCCCAATCCCATTGATCGACATACATAGAATGAATGTTATCTAACTCTTCATCTTTTCTAATTGCATTCATATCAGTATATAATCCTGTGTGTTGTTCAAAACCATAACGATATAAAGCATCTCTTTTCCATTTAGCTAAAGAATGAATAATTTCGATTTCATCATTATGATTTAATTCAAAAGATGTAAATGATACAGGTTTTTCAATACCATTTAAATCATCATTTAAACCGGTATTCTTTAATAAAAATAAAGGTGCTGAAACACGAGTCAAACGAAGTTGTTCAGCTAATCTTCTTTCAAATGTATCTTTAATCATTTTAATCGCAACTTCTGTTTCGATTAAATTTAAATGTGGTTTATAATCTTTAGGTATAATGATTTGGCTCATTTTTTGATTCCCCCTTATATAATAAAGCTATTATAGTATATTGCGAAGTATTAGTCAAAATGATATTCATAAAAGAATATAGATATTTTCTATTTTTAGATATTTTATAAAATATATGATAAATATGCTTAAATAGTCTAATAATATTGACTTGTATTTTAAAATTGTATACAATGAAAAAAATATGAAAGCAGGTGTGAATCATGAGTGATAAAAAATATATTAGTACCAGAGGACAACAAAGACCATTAGATTTTTATGATGCAATTTTACAGGGGATTGGAAATGATGGAGGTTTGCTTGTTCCAAATTTTGAATTAGAACAAAAAGATTTAAAGGCATTACAACATTTATCATATGTTGATATGGCAACTGAAATTATAACTTCTTTTGTTGGAGAAAATGAAAAAGAAGAAATCAGAGAACTATGTCAAAAGGCTTATGGAAATGGGTTGTTTCCACAAGAAGTTGTGCCAGTGAAACAGGCAGGAGATGTTTATATAGCTGAATTATTTCAAGGTCCAACAGCGGCTTTTAAAGATATGGCATTATCATTATTGCCTCATTTTATGACTTATTCTTTAAAGAAAAAAGGGGAAGAAAGAAAAGTTATGATATTAGCGGCTACTTCTGGTGATACGGGAAAAGCGGCTTTAGAAGGGTTTAAAGATGTTGAAGGTACTTATATTCAGGTGTTTTATCCTGAAGATGGTGTTTCACCTATTCAAAAACAACAGATGGTGACACAAACGGGACAAAATGTTGATGTTGTGGGGATTCAGGGAAACTTTGATGATGCGCAAAGTGCTGTCAAACAAGCTTTTCAATCAAAAGAATTAAAAGACTTATGTGATCAACATCATGTTTTCTTATCATCAGCCAACTCTATTAATATAGGGCGTTTAATTCCTCAGGTTGTTTATTATTTTTATGCTTATATGACACTTGTCAATGAAAAGAAGATTGCATTAAATGAAGCAGTGAATTTTACAATTCCTAGTGGGAACTTTGGGAACTGTTTAGCAGGTGTGATTGCTAAAAAAATGGGACTACCAATTCAGAAATTTATTGTGGCTTCTAATAAAAATAATATTTTAACGGATTTCTTCCGTACTGGAAGATATGATGCTCGTCGTGATTTCTATAAAACAAATGCACCTGCAATGGATATTTTAGTGTCTAGTAACTTAGAAAGACTTGTTTATATGATGGCTCAGGACAGTCAAAAAGTGAGAAATTATATGGAACAATTAAATCAACAAGGTGTTTATGAAATATCATCTGATTTATTAGAAAAAATCCAAACTTTATTTAAAGCTGGATGGTTGGATGAAGATGAAGTTTTGGAAACAGTGAAAAATTGTTTTGAAGAAACAGGATACTTATTAGATACTCATACAGCAATTGGCTATGGTGTTTATAAAGAATATCAAAAAGCCTTTAGAGATTCTACAAAAACAATTATTTTAGCGACTGCCTCACCATATAAATTTGCTGATTCAGTCTATCAAGCTTTAGAAAATAAAGATTTATCTGAATACGAAGCAATTGAAGCCGTTTGTCAAAAAACAGGTGTAGCGATTCCAAAACCATTAGTAGCTTTAGATCAAAGAGAAGTGCTCCATCAACAAGTCATTGATAAATCAGAAATCATTGATGCGATTTCTCAAAAAATTAAGGAGATTTCACTATGAAAGTTAAAGTTAAAGTACCAGCAACAAGTGCCAATTTAGGACCAGGATTTGACGTTGCGGGATTAGCTGTCACATTATACAATACTTTTGTTTTTGAACTATTGGATGAAGGTTTAGAGATTATTGGATGTCCTCAACAATTCTGTAATGAAGATAACTTAACTTATCGTGCCTTTTTAGAAGGAGCCAAAGCCTGTGGTTTAGAATTTCATGGTTTAAAAATTGAATGTAGTGGAGATGTGCCTTATACACGAGGATTGGGAAGTTCTTCAACATGTATTGTGGCAGGTATTGTAGGCGCTTATGCATTTGTTGATCGTAGTGAAGAGCGTCAAGAAATCTTAGAACTTGCAACACAGATTGAAGGGCATCCTGACAATGTTGCGCCTGCCATTTTTGGTGGATTGACTGTATCAGTGATGAATGACAATCATGTCACAACTTTAAACATTCCAGTCAAACATGATTATCGTTTTGTCGCTTTTATTCCACCATTTACTTTATCTACTGAAAAATCACGTGCTGTTTTACCACAACAATTACCAAGACAGGACGCAATTGCGAATGTATCTCATTTGGCTTTAATGGTTGCCTCTTTAATTAATGGGTATGATGATGGGTTAAAACTTGGCTTTAAAGACCGTCTACATCAACCATATCGTGGTACATTGATTCGTGGTTATGATGAAATTATGGCAGCTTTAGAGCAGGATGAAAATGTATTAGGATGTTATTTATCTGGAGCAGGACCAACAATTATGGCTGTCATTCGTGAAAGTGATAAAAAAGGTGTTGTGAGAATGAAAGAGGAATTGGGACATTTATTAAAAGACTGGCAGGTTGAAAAATTAGAACTAGATATGCGTGGTTATACTTGTGATTATGAATAGGTATCTTAAGATACCTATTTTTATTGCGATAAATGAATGAAATGCGTTATAATGGTGAACATAAAAGGAGGAAACATTTCATGAAAAATTATCACACCCATACAAAACGTTGCAAACATGCAATCAATACAGAAGAAGAATATATTCTATCAGCCATTAAAGCAGGTTATACAGAACTTGGTTTTAGTGATCATACACCTTGGGTTTATACTTCTTCTTTTCATCCAACAATGCGTATGGAAGCTAGTGAAATAGAAGATTATATAACAACATTATTACAATTAAAAGAAAAATATAAAAATCAGATTTCTATTAAAATTGGTTTAGAATGTGAATATTTTGAAAAATATATGGATGGCTTAAAAAAGATGTTAAAAACCTATCCAATTGATTATATTATTTTAGGTCAACATTATGATGAAAGTGATGAAAATGGTTGTTATTTTGGCTTTCCTTTGACGTTTAAGCAACTCACAAAATATGTAGATACTTGTATTCAAGCCATGGAAACTGGTCTATATAGTTATGTTGCACATCCTGATTTAGCCAATTTCAATACAAAAGATCCTTTTTACATTCAGGAAATGAAAAGATTATGTTTGAAAGCCAAACAATTAGATTTGCCTTTGGAATTTAATTTATTAGGTTATAAAACACATCGTCATTATCCTTGTGATGATTTTTTCAAAATTGCAAGAGAAGTGGGCAATCGTGTGGTTATTGGAACAGACGCCCATGAAGCAAGTGCCTTATTAGATATGCAGACATATCAACAGGCTAAACAACATTTAGAAGATTTAGGTTTTGAAATCACAGAAGATATTCGTTTTTTAAGATAACAGACAAGGCAGGATGTAACCTGCTTTTTTTGATAAGAAAAGAATCGTAAAATGACTTTAAAAAAGAAAGATTTGTCTATAAAAAAGACACATAATCATGGTATAATGTCTATTAAGGAGAATGAAATTATGGAACATGTTATAGATATAGATAAAAAAGATTATATAGATGAATGTAAAGAGATTGTAAAAACAACAATAGCTTTAGAAAAAATAGAGTTATCAGATCATGAGCTAACTTTATTGACCGAAGAAATTATGGATACTTCACTTTCAATTGGGGGAGATTATTCAAGAGAAAATATTCGTTATATTGCAGTGCAATATGTACGTAAGCAGTTTTTACCACGTTTTCAAAAAGCTCATAAAGGAGGGTAAAATATGGTATTTGATCAGACAGTCATAGAAAAATTTATGGCTGATCATCAGTCACAGTATGTTGGAAAATATCGTTATCATAGTGGCTATCGCATGGAAGAAAATACGTTTAAAGTGCATTATTATATGTTGGATCAGAATTTTCGACAAATTGATATCTTTGTAGAAATTCATTGCCAAGATGAGATTACGTATACTTTTTCAGAAGATTTACATGAACAGGAAAAAATCTATATTGTAAAAGATGCATTAAAACGTGTCTTGTTGAAACTTGGGTATAAAAGGGTATTACATTATTCTTTATATGAAAATTTTATAAAGACAGTTTCAGAAGATTTAAATGTGCTGGCACCGATTGAATTTTGTGATATTTTAAGTTATATGAAATATCATCATGGCATTAATCAACAGACAATGGATGATTTCTATAAGATTTTTTACCATCACTCAAAACACAATTGAAACATAAAAATTATAAAAATTTTATTGATTCAGTTAATCTTTTATTTGATTGTGTTTTATATCAATATGAATGGGATGGGACTGATTCTAAATATTTAGATACAGAATATCAATTTCATCTTTATTATATAAGAAAGATTATTCGTCTTGTCTGGCAACATTTAGATAAGTTTTATAAAAATGTACCTGAAGAATTATTTCAAGCCATAAGAACTTTATGTTTAAACTCACGTTTTACTTTTGCGATTATGACTGATTTTGGTTCAATGGTTTTATCACATTATTATGTTTCTAAGGCGATTATTGATCACTTTAAAGATGAGTTTAAATTAATGGGTAATGACTTTATATTAGAAGCTACAAAGCCTTCTTCAAGACAAGGAAATTTAATTTTTTCATATATTTATTATATCTTTTATAGTGATTATGAAAACTATTATGAAGTTTTAATCAATGCTTTAAGAAATATTATTCATTATATGTTAACTTTTGCCAATCATGATTTAGATTTAGCCTTAGGAAATTGGATTATCCAAACTGAAGGTTATCAGATTTTATTAGATTTATTCCATAGAGATTATAATACTTTTGTTTTCACATGTTTCCCAATTGAATCTTTTCCAGATGATATGAAACCAAAAGTACGTGATGAACTTGTAACGGCTATTCAGTATTTTGCAGCAAGAATGGAAAATGAAAGCTATCGTTTGAGTTCATTTGAACAAGTCACAAATATTAATAGGTTATTGATGGATAATTTTAAGGAGTGGTATAAATGAAAAAGAAATTAGCAATGACAACAGCAGTTGCTTCAACCTTAACAGCTTCAACTTTAACTGCAAGTTTAGCTTTTGCCAATCAATTTGCAAAAAAGTTTTATATCGTGAACATTTAAATAAAGAGGATCAAGGAAATTGGTATGAAACATTGAATGCACAAAAAGTCAAGATTCAAAATCATAAAGGTTTGTATTTACAAGCTTATTTAATTGAAAAGCCTTATGCGAAAAGAACAATTATTTGTTTGCATGAACTCATGGCATCAGCGAAATCATTAGAAAACACTGTTAAATATTTAGAAAGTGTTTTTGAAAATGATCATATTTTAATGATTGATGCACATGCTCATGGATTGAGTGATGGTTATATTCGTGGTTTTGGTTATCGTGATGTATTTGACTTGATGTATTTCAATACGTATTTATTACAAAAATATGGTCAAGATCATCGTTTTATTATGTATGGTAAAGGAATGGGAGCAAATACCATTTTAAATGCTTCTGGTGTAGGAAAATTAAAGAATGTAGATTTGATTATCAGTGAAGGTGCTTATGATGATGTTTATCATTATTTAACAAGTAAATGTCAAAAAGAAATGAAAATTCCACGCTATTTGGCAGGAAGAGTGATTAGAAAAGTTGTCAAAGATGAATTAAAAGTTGATATTAAAAAGATGAATACAGTGGAATTGGTAAAGAAAAATCAAATACCAACAATTTATGTTCATTCTAAAAATGATCAGGATGTACCATTTCAGATGGTTTTTCCATTATATAATCATGATGCATCTAATAAATTATTGTTTCCAATTAAAGAAGAACATCTTTATGATTTAAAAGATAAACAAGATTCGTATTCATTATCTCTTATTGAGTTTATGAATGAGAATATATAAAAAGAGGAGGACTTATATGTATTTTGAAAAATCAAAAGGTTTCCCTAAAGACTTTTTATGGGGAAGTGCATCTGCTGCCTATCAGGTAGAAGGTGGATGGGACGCTGATGGAAAAGGTGTTTCTAACTGGGATAAGTTTGTAAGAATTCCTGGTAAAACTTTTAAGGCAACAACGGGAGATAAGGCTGTTGACCATTATCATCGCTATAAAGAAGATGTAAAATTAATGGCTGAAATGGGATTAAAAACTTATCGTTTTTCGATTGCGTGGACAAGAATTTATCCTAATGGTAATGGTGAAGTGAATGAAGCCGGACTTCAATTCTATGATGATTTGATTAATGAGTTATTAAAATATGGAATTGAACCAATGGTTACAGTTTATCATTGGGATATGCCTCAAGCTTTAGAGGAACAGTATCATGGTTGGGAAAATCGTCAAATTGTTGATGATTATGTCAATTATGCCAAAACATTATTTGAAAGATATGGAGATCGTGTGCATTATTGGATTACCATGAATGAACAAAATATTTTTACTTCATTTGGATGGTTAAAAGGTATGCATCCTCCAGGAAAAGAAAATGATGAAAAGATGTTCTATCAAGTGAATCATCATGCGAATATGGCACATGCAAAGACAGTATTAGCTTTAAAAGAAATGTACCCTGATGCAAAAGTTGGTGCTTCGTTTGCTTATAGTCCATGTTATGGATATGATAGAAAACCAGAAAATGCAATGGCAAAAGCTGATTATGATGATTTACAAAATTATTGGTGGATGGATATTTATGCTTATGGACGTTATCCAAGAAGTGCCTGGGCTTATTTGGAAAGTCGTGGTGTCGCACCACAAATGGAAGAAGGCGATGCCAAAATCTTGAAAAAAGCTGCTGCGTTAGTTGATTTCATGGGTGTAAACTATTATCAAACATGTGTAGCTGAGTATAATGACATCAATGGTGTCGGTATGACAAATACAATGAATACAACGGGAGAAAAAGGAACTGCACAGGTGCAAGGTGTTCCAGGATTATATAAGAATCCTGCAAATGATTTCTTACCAACAACAGATTGGGATTGGACAATTGATCCAATGGGAATTAGAATGTGTTGTCGTGACATTACTTCACGTTATGATTTACCAGTTGTTATTTCTGAAAATGGTTTGGGAGCATTTGATAAAGTCGAAGATGGAAAAATTCATGATCCATATCGTATTGCTTATTTAAAAGCACATATTGAAGAATTAAAGAAAGCTTGTGATGATGGATGTCGTGTCTTAGCTTATTGTACATGGTCTTATACAGATTTATTAAGCTGGTTAAATGGATATCAAAAACGTTATGGTTTTGTTTATGTTGATCGTGAAGAAGATGAAAACTCTGGAACATTAAACCGAATTCCTAAAGATTCTTATTATTGGTATAAAAAAGTCATTGAAACAAATGGTGAAGAATTATAGAGCCGAAAAAGGTATATATCAAAATGATACATACCTTTTTTTACCACTTATTTCATGAAATGAACCACTTAGTGATTCGCTATTTACTTTTTGATAAGAGATGTTTATATTAGAAGTGTCAAGGGTGATTGAATATGAAGATAAAAATAGAAATTGATGAGCGTTTAGAAGATGAAGAAGTGGTGATTAAAACGCCTTGTATGAATGAAAAAATTCAACATATCCAAGAAGTATTGCGTGATATTTCTAAAAGTCAGACAGCCATTGTTTTTTATAAGGGAACAGTTGAATATTATTTGTCATTAAATGATATTTTGTTTTTTGAAACAGATGGTAAAGAGATTCATGGACATACATGTGATGATATGTATAAAATTAAATATAAATTATATGAGCTTGAAGAAATATTACCAGGACGTTTTATGCGTGTTTCTAAATCAACAATTTTAAATATTCAAAAAATATATGCTTTGCATAAAACAATCTCCAGTCCTTGTCTTGTTGAATTTGAACATACACATAAACAAGTTTATATATCAAGACATTATTACAAACCACTTCGTTCAAGATTGGAAGAAAAGAGGTTATAGAATGAAAAAGAGTCGAATATTTTGGGGTATTTTATTTATTGCCTTAGCTATTTTATTAATTATTTCACAGTTAGGTATTTTTAATTTTCATATTAGTATCTGGACTTTGATGCTGACAGTGTTTTTTGGAGTATCTGTTGTTTGGAGTTTATTTCATAGAGAAGTTACAAGTTTTCTATTTTCCCTAGCATTTCTTATAATTTTGTATGATGAGCCACTTGGTTTAGAAGCAATTACACCTTGGACAGTTCTTTTAGCAGCTTTATTTGCAAGTATTGGATGGCATATTCTGTTTCCTTCATCAAAGAAACAGAATCATAATTATCAAGACATTCAAGATCAAAAAGCAGTTAAGGATGTTGAGGTGCACATTGAAGAAAACTTTGGAAGTTGTATCAGATATATTGATTCTCAAAACATTGAAAATGTTTTGATTACAAATCGTGCCGGAATGGCAAAAGTCTATTTTCAACAAGCCACTATGAAAAATCAAAACATTGATTTCAATCTCTATGTCACTTGTGGTATGTTAGAACTATATATTCCTCATACATGGAAAGTCATTGATCAGACAGATAGCTTATTATCCCATATATCAATGGAAGAAATGAATAGTGATTTGATTGAACATTGCATTACATTAAAAGGAAAAATCAGTTTTTCAGAAGTGAAAATTTGTTATTTATAGCTATAACATCAGTTATGGCTTTTTGTATGTCTGTTTTAAAAAATGAGCCACACCATCATTATCATTGGATGGAATAATCTTTGTTGCGATAGCTTTCAGTTTTTCATGAGCATTATCTACTGCATAAGCCTCATCAGCTAATTGAAACATTTCTATATCATTTTCACCATCACCAAAAACAACAAGTTTATCATAATGATAGAGTGCTTTTAATTGTTCAATAGCATGAGCTTTAGAAGTATGTTGGGGCATGATTTCTAGCCATTGCTGGTTTGTATAAATATCTTTTTGGAATAAACATTGATATTGATTGTGATATTGAAGATAAAAAGGTTCAAGTTTTTCACTTTCATCAATAAAAGTAATATAAAAGATATCACCAATATAAAAATCTTGAATATCATGAATGACTCTTATACGTGGATCACCTTTGCGTGTATCAATAAATTCAAGCATGGCTGGTGTACATTTTTCTGGAATAAAAGAAAATTTTTCTTCACCATTAATAAAAGCATAAACCATTGGATAAATTTGTTTCTTTAAAAAATGATCTAATAATTGATGGATATCTTTTTTAAAACAATGTGATAACAAGATTTCTCCTGTTTGATTATCTCTAATCACAGCACCATTATAGACAATTAAAGGAATATGTGCTTTGAATCCCTGAGTAACTTTTTTGGCAGTTTGATAAGAACGTGCTGTCGCATAAGAAAATAACATTCCTTCATCAACCAGTTGATTGATTGTTTCCATTGTATAATTTGATAAAGTTTGTTGAGAATTTAATAGTGTACCATCTAAATCAGAAACATAAAGTGTTGTCATAGTATACCTCCCTATGTTATAACTATAGTTTAATAAATATATGTATGAAAGCAAAGCTTTTTTATAAAAATATGTTATAATGATAAAGAAAAGAAGGTGTCTTATGAAAACAAAAATGCGTTTTATGATTATTAATGCGATGATTGCCTGTGTTTATGCAGCTTTCACTTTTATATGTTCTCCATTGTCTTATGGAGCGATTCAATTGAGATTTGCTGAAATTCTGATGCTTTTAGCTTTTTATAATCGTCGTTATATTCCTGGTTTGGTTGTCGGTTGTTTTTTTGCCAATGCTTTTTCACCGATGGGAGTTTATGATATGATTTTTGGAACGCTTGCAACATTATTAACTTGTTTAGCTATGATGTCTGTTTCTCATCTATTGGTAGGAGCATTTTTCGGTGCTTTATTCAATGGTGCGATTGTTGGATCTGAACTTTATTTTCTTTTAGATTTACCATTCTGGATTAATGCGGATATGTTTTTATTGGTGAAGCGATTGTTTTAATAATCGGTGCAGCCGTTTTTAAAATTTTAGAGAAGAATCAAACATTTATGAATACATATATTTATTTGGATAAATAAAGAGTTCATATTAATATGATAGAATAAATGCAGAGGTGATGATTTTGAAAACATCAATAAAAATACGTGATCTAACATTAAAGAACATATTAATTATTTTAACATATGGGGCTTTACTTGTTTTAGGCGTGATATATTTTGAGAAAATCTTTTATTATTTAGAGAATTTAATTGGGATTATTCAACCATTCATTATTGGTTTTATTTTAGCCTTTATTTTCAATATTCCTATGAAACTATTTGAAAAGAAATTACCCATACAAAATGAAAAAAGAAAGAAAATCATTTCAGCAATATTAGCTGTTTTATTGATTTTATTAGTGCTTTTTATTGTTATAATGGTTGTAGTGCCACAAGTTATAGAAAATATCAGAATGTTGATTGATAATTTACCAAATATTTTTAGTCAGACAGAAAAATGGTTAACATATCTATTTGAAGAAGTGCATTTATCAGCAGATTTATTAGAGAAATTAAATACTTTACAAGATCGCATGACTCAAGCTCTTCTTTCTTCTTTGACAACTTGGGCAGTGGGTATTGCCTCTGGTGTCAGCCAAATAACAACCAGTATAGTTAATGTTTTTATGGGATTTGTAATGGCGATATATATGTTGTTTTCTAAAGATAAATTGATTAGACAAATCAAAAAAATTGGTGAAGCTGTTCTTAATGAGAAACATTATCAATATATTAGTGAAGTCTTATCACTAACGGGTTCAACTTTTGAAAGCTTTTTAGCTGGACAACTCACAGAATCAGTGATTATAGGTGTGCTATGTTATATTGGATGTATTATTTTAGATATTCCATATGCCTCTATTGCAGCCATTGTGATTGGTTTTACTAATATTATACCTTACTTTGGACCAATTATTGGGGCTGTTATTTCATCAGTTTTAATCGTGTTTGTATCACCAATAAAAGCTTTGATCTTTTTGGTTTTTAGTACTTTATTACAACAGTTTGAATCCAATTTGATTTATCCTCATGTCGTAGGAAATTCAGTAGGCTTATCAGCATTATGGGTATTGTTTGCGGTAAGTGCTGGTGGAGGATTATTTGGTATTCCGGGAATGATATTTGGATTACCAACATTTTCAGTGATATATGAATTGTTACGTCGATGGACAAATAGTCGATTAAAAATGAAACAGGAATTAAAAAACAACAATGAAAAACAAAGTAGGAGTAAACAAGATGAGTCAGATTTTTGAATTTGATGCTCAAATCCATGATGTTAAGGATAAAGGTGGCGCTTATGTGATTTTTCCTTATGATATACGTCAACTTTTTGGAAAAGGACGATTGAAAGTTCATGTAACTTTTGATGGTATTCCCTATGATGGTAGTATGGTTAATATGGGTGTAAAAGATACGGAAGGAAAAGTGTGTTATATTATTGGGATGTTGAAGTCAATAAGAAACCAATTACAAAAACAACCAGGTGATTATGTCCATGTTGTTGTGACTGAAAGGAAATAAAAAGAGAAAACAAATTATTCTGTTTTCTCTTTTTATTTATAGTATAATAGAAATAGTAGAAATGGAGGTAATAAAATAATGGGATTTAGAGAAGACTTTTTATGGGGTGGAGCTGTTGCAGCTCACCAATGTGAAGGTGCCTGGCAAGAAGGTGGCAAAGGTATCAGCTGTAGTGATGTGGAAACAGCTGGAGATAATGTAACAGGAGCACCTCGTCGTTTAACGGATGGTGTCATTGAAGGAGAAGATTATCCAAATCATGTCGGTGTGGATTTCTATCATCGCTATAAAGAAGATATTGCTTTGATGGCAGAAATGGGATTCAAGGCATTTAGAACGTCTATCGCATGGACAAGAATCTTCCCTCGTGGTGATGAAGATACACCTAATGAAGAAGGATTGAAGTTCTATGATGATTTGTTTGATGAATGTCATAAATATGGTATTGAACCAGTTATCACATTATCACATTTTGAAATGCCTTGGGCTTTAGCTAAGGAATATGGAGGATTTAGAAATCGCGCAGCTATTGATATGTTTGTGAAGTTTGCAAAAGTTTGCTTTGAAAGATATCAGCATAAAGTCAAATATTGGATGACTTTCAATGAAATCAATAATCAGGCAGATATTTCACAACATAACTTGATTCAAGAAGGAGCTATCTTATTAAAAGAAGGCGATGATGCAGAATACTTAATGTATTTATCAGCACATCATGAATTGGTTGCCAGTGCTTTAGCTGTTAAGGCTGCTCATGAAATTAATCCTGATTTACAGGTAGGCTGCATGATTGGAATGAATGGTGTCTATCCAGCATCACCTAATCCTGAAGATATGATGAATGCTTTAGGAGCTATGCATCAAAAATACTGGTATGTAGAAGTTCATGCCAGAGGACATTATCCAAGTCATATGTTGAAGAAGTTTGAAAGAAAAGGTTATGACTTTATCACTGAAGAAGATAAGAAAATCTTGGCTGAAGGAAAAGTGGATTATATTGGATTCTCTTATTACATGAGCTTTGCGACAAAATATCAAGGACGTAATGCCAAGACATTTGACTATTCAGGAGAAGACTTTGTCAGAAATACATATCTTAAAGCTAGTGATTGGGGATGGCAGATTGATCCATTAGGACTTCGCTGGTGCTTGAACTGGTTCAATGATCGCTTTGAACTTCCAATGATGATTGTTGAAAATGGCTTTGGTGCTTATGATAAAGTAGAAGAAGATGGAACGATTGATGATCAGTATCGCATTGACTACTTCAAAGCACATATTGAAGCCATGAGAGATGCTGTGGATTATGATGGAGTGAATCTATTAGGATATACAATGTGGTCACCATTTGACATTGTATCAGCATCAACAGGAGAATATGATAAACGTTATGGTTTTATCTATGTCAACTATAATAATGCGCATGAAGGAGATTTTGCAAGATCAAAGAAGAAATCATTCTATTGGTATAAAAAAGTCATTGAAACAAATGGAGAAGAATTATAAAAGTGTTGCGCTGCAACACTTTTGCTTATCTAAAGAAAGAGTTATACTGTTGAATAGTTAAAATAAGGATAATAAAAAAGTTCATGAGAGTTGACTCACAATCATGAACTTTGTTTTTAGATTGCTCTTGTATAATCTTTAAGCCAATCTTTTTCTTCTTCATTTAAATATGGAGAGATTTTATCATAAACCTCTTGATGATATTGGTTCAACCAATTCTTTTCTTTTGATTTAACATATCCACATTGATTGCATCTAAATCAATAGGGACAAAAGTCAATGGTTCAAAATGCAAGAACTGCCCATATTCATTTTCAGTACCTTTCACACAAAGGAGTTCGTTTTCAATACGAATACCATATTGTCCTTCTAAATAAATACCTGGTTCATCAGTGATATTCATACCTGGTTCTAAAGTGACGTTTTGTGATAGGTTACGTAGTTTATAACGGAAATCTTGGGGTCCTTCATGAACATTTAATAAATGTCCAACACCATGCCCTGTTCCGCATTGATAGTCAAGGTCCTCATCCCACATTGGACGACGGGCAAGAATATCAAGACTTTGTCCTGTACATCCATATAAGAAATGAGCATTTTGTAAAGCTAACATACCTTGTAAAACCATTGTGAAATGTTTCTTTTGGATATCAGTGATGTGTCCTAAAACAAATGTTCTCGTAATATCAGTTGTTCCATCCATGTATTGACCACCACTATCAATCAACAACATTCCATCTTGATCAATGGAAGAAAATTGTTGTGTTGTTGGATGATAGTGCATTAAAGCAGCATTATCTTTCCATGCACAGATAGTTGTAAAACTTGGTTCAATGAATAAATTTTGTTGTTGTCTGAATTGTAAGACTTGATTAGAAACACTCATTTCATCCATTGGTATTTTTCCATAGTTCTTTTTTAACCAATACATGAATTTTGTCATCGCAACACCATCTTTGATATGAGCATGCTTAGAATTTTTAATTTCCACATCATTTTTAATAGCTTTCATTAGCTGTGATGGATTCATCTGATCAACAATTTCACATTGTAAGCATTGATATAAAGCATAATTGATATGACCTTTACTTAAAAGCACATGTCCTGTAAGTTCTTTTGCATCTTGGTAAATATCTTGATAATCTTTAACTATCACATTTTCTTTTTGTAATGTTTTCACCATATCTAAATCATAACTTCCTTTTTGAAGATATAAATAAGATTTATCAAAAGTAATCAATGCGAAAGCTAAAACTGTTGGTGAACAAGGAATATCATTTCCACGAATATTAAATGTCCATGCGATATCATCAAGAGTTGTCATAATATGTGCTTGACAGTTATTGTCTTTCATATGTTTTAAAATCTTTTCAATTTTTTTGTGTGTTTCTAAACCATGATATTGTACATCATAAAGAAAGGCTTTTTCACATGATCTAGCAGGACGATTTGTCCAGTATTCTTTCATCAAATCCATACATTCAATTTGATAATCAACTTGAATATTTTTTCTAAATCTAAAACAAATTGACAAGTCATTGTTTCACCATCAAAAGCAATAACATCTTGTTCTTGAACATGTTGTGTTAAAAACTCTAATAAAGTTGGTACGCCTTTTTGCCCCATTTTCATTAATGTAATGCCATCATATAATTCTTTGGCAGCTTGAATAAAATAACGTCCATCCGTCCAAAGATATGCCTCGTCTTGCATCACTAATAATGTTCCAGCACTACCTGTAAAACCACTTAAATAAGCACGTGCTTGATAATAATCTCCTACCGTTTCAGATTGATGATCATCATCAGTCGGTACAATATAGAATTGAATATTTTTTCTTTTAATAGTTTTTGAAATTCTTTAATCATTTTTAATCACCCAACTAATACTTTAACACAATCTTTGGCTTTTGTAAGTAAAAATATGTTAAAATAGAGTAGCAAATATCAAATGCAACCTCTCGTTGACAAAAAACAACTGTATGTTGGTGGTTTATAAGGTTTCTTTTCGCTATGATAGGGATGAGGTGATAGGTATGAGTTTTGGAGAAAAATTACAACAATTAAGAAAAGAGAAAGGATTATCGCAAGAAGATTTAGCCCATCAGCTAAATGTATCAAGACAAGCTGTCAGTAAATGGGAATCACAAAATGGATATCCAGAAATGGAAAAGATTATTATCATTAGTGAATTATTTCAAGTCAGTTTAGATTATTTAATGAAAGAAGATTATGAAAAACAGGAAACTGAACCAACGACTTCCTTTTATTTAATGACCCAACAAAAAATAGAAGACTATTTGCATATGAAAAAAGTTTTGCCTTACGTATCGGTGGTGCTGTGACTTTAATGATTATGGGATTGGTTATAGCTGCTTTATGTAGTGAGACTCCATATCAGTCAATAGGAGGATTTGGCTTTTTAATGACAATTGGTATTGGTGTTTTTCTTATTATTATGACTGTTCTTTCTAAAGAAACAAAAATAAAGATAGAAAAAATGGAAATTAAAATAGGTTTGGGCGATTTACAAAATTTACAGGAACAATACCAACATTTTCATTCACATTTTACATTAGGAATTGCTGGAGGAGTTTTATTAATTATCTTATCTTTAGCGTGTATTGTCTTATTAAATGAAAGCTCTCCACATTATGAAAATTTATTAGTCGCTCAATTTATTTTTTGTATTGGTATGTCTGTCTATGTGTTTATTTATTTTGGTATTTTAAAAGATTCTTACCAATTCTTACTTAATAATAAAACTTATATTCAAGAAAAGAAACATGAACAACAAATAGAAAATATTTATGCTTTTACAATGCCTATGGCAGCAATGATTTATTTGATTATGGGCTTTACACAAAACTGGTGGCATCCAGGTTGGATTATCTTTCCAGTGACAGTTTTTATATCATCAGGCATAGATTATTTCATTCATCGTAAATAATTGACATAACTATGAATATCTTTGATTGAGATAAAAATCATTGATACAATAGAAGTAGGAATAAGAAATGACATGATAAATTGATTGACTCTTCAGTCCTTCATACAACAAAGGGCATGATTCTCGTATTGACATCAATTGTTATTATGTTGAATAAAAAAGAAATTTATATGTATGTTCCACCATTATTATATGGTTTATGAGGATTGATTCAATTGATGCAGTTTATTGGTTATTATCATAAACTAAAATAATGGAAATGGCATATACTCTTTATGGAAAAAATGACCGAGTGTTTTCGGTCATTTTTTTCATAATTCAACAAGTTTTCTATGATAAGAAATATATCTATGTTATAATAATATATGGATTTAAATCCAATAGTGGCTGACGAGTCACTATGTGCTAACGTGCACAGTGAAATTTCACAAAAATTTTATAGGGGGATAACAATATGCTTTATTTGGCAAACAAAACTGATAAAGTGGAGGATGCCAACAGTTAGGAAAGGGGAATACACTTCATGGAATACTTAGTTATTCTCGTTGTTATTCTTGTATTTATTGATAGAGTTGCAGATTAGTCTTTTTATGATACATTAACTCTGTTGATGTTGATAACTAATTGTTGTTATTCTCCAAAAGAAAAAGGAAAGAGGCGCAAACTCTTTCCTTTTTTCCTTCTATATTATTGATAATATAGAAATTGATGTTGAAAACTAACTGTTGTCATCTTTGACACTTAGATTATACAATTATATATATATCATGTCAAATGTTTATTATTTGTTTGAAGTTGACATATCTGATTTTACAAGTTGATGTTTTTAAGGCGTGTAAAAGTGAAGAAAAAAGTATATAATGGAAAAAGGAGGTTATTATGGAAAAACGTTGGAATTTAGATCAATTATATTTATCTTTTCAAGATCAGGCATTTTTAAATGATATTGAAAGATTAAAACAAAAATTAGAGAATATGCAAAAATATCCTGAAATGGATATAACAGAAATGAATTTAAAAGATTATTTAGAGTCAGCGAATCAATTTCAAGATTTAGTAGAAAAACTATATGCTTATACATCACTGACAATGAGTAGTGATACGACAAATCAGGAGGCTTTAAAATATTCATCAGTGATTGAAAATATTTTAGCTGGATTTGCTGATACACAGGCAAAGATTGATCGTTGGATTGGAGAATTTGATTTAAATAATATACAAGATGATTATATTCAAGAACATCTATATATTTTAAAAGAAGTGCAACAACATAATCGTTATTTATTAAGTGATGAAGGAGAAAAAATCTTAGCACAGATGAAAACAACGGGTTCAAGTGCATGGTTAAAATACAAAGATCAGTTGATTTCATCAATGAAAGTGACTATGGATAATCAAGAATATCCTTTAACAGAAGTGTTGAATATGGCATATTCTAAAGATAAAGATGTTAGAAAGAAAGCATACGAAGCAGAGTTGAAAGCATATCAGTCAGTGGAACAGGGTGTAGCCAGTGCTTTAAATGCGATTAAAGGTGAAGCTATTACAGTCACTAAGCTAAGAGGCTATGATTCTGTTTTACAGCGTACTTTAATGGATTCAAGAATGTCGCCTAAAACATTGGATGCTTTGCTTGCGGTAATGAAAAAAGCTTTACCAGTTTTTGAAAGATATTTTCAATTAAAAGCGAAAGCTTTAGGATATAATGATGGATTACCTTGGTACGAATTGTATGCTCCTATTGTTGATATAGAATTTTCATATCCATTTGAAAAAGGAAGTCAGTTTGTTGTGGAACAATTTTATACTTTTTCAAAGCATTTAGGAGATTATGCTAAAAAGGCCATTGAACAAGATTGGATAGATGTTTATCCAAGAGTAGGTAAAGTGGGTGGAGCATTCTGTTCTAATTTACATTGTATTGGGGAAAGTCGTTTCTTATTGAATTATGGCAATGAATTTGGTGATACTATTACGATGGGTCACGAACTTGGCCATGGCTTTCATGGAGAATGTTTAAATACTCAAACAGCTTTAAATGCTGATTATCCAATGCCTATCGCTGAAACAGCTTCAACATTTTGTGAAACAATTATTAAAAAAGCTGCTCTTCATTCAGCACCGGATAAACAAAAACTATTGATTTTAGAGAATGAGCTTTGTGATTGTGCACAAGTTATTGTTGATATTTATTCACGTTTCTTATTTGAAAGTCGTTTGATTGAAAAACGTCAAAATGGTCCTTTAAGTGTGGAAGAAATCAAAGATTTAATGGTAGAAGCTCAAAAAGAAAGTTATGGCAAAGGATTGGATCAACGTTATCTTCATCCTTATATGTGGACATGGAAACCTCATTATTATGAGGCTGATTATGCTTTTTATAATTTCCCATATGCTTTTGGTCTTTTATTAGCAAAAGGATTATATGGTTTATATCAAAAACAAGGTCCAGAGTTTGCCAGAACATATGAACAATTCTTATCACTTACAGGAAAGATGGATTTAGAAGATGTATGTCAAAGTGTTGGTATTGATTTACAGGATATGAACTTCTGGCAAAATTCAATTGATATGATTAAAGAAGATATTGATTTATTTGAAAAATTGTTAAAACGAATGGTGTAACATTGTGTTGCACCTTTTTATTGCATTTTTGACATAATAGGTATAATATAGTTTATACGTAAAAAGTATACAAGTAAACTAATGAGGTGAAAAATGAAAACAAATATTGAAACAATGATCAGTTATTCTATTCAAATTAGAAAGTATTATGCTCAAGTTTTAAATGAGAAATTGAAAGATATGAAACTATCACCTAATGAGATTAATATTTTAATCTTATTGTCTAATAATCCAAGTCTTACAACAAGTACAGAACTCAATATGTTTTTAGGGGTATCAAAAGGATTAATTAGTCGAAGTATTGATGATCTAGTCAAAAAGAAATTCATTCGTTTAGAAAATGATATATCAGATCGTCGGATTCAACATATTTATTTAACTGCTTATTCCAAAGATACAATTCATCTTCTTAAACAGGAAATTCAAAAAATAAATGAAGATGTACTCATAGATATTCCTATCAAAGATATTCAAAAAATGGAAGAAACAATGATGAAAATAAGAAATCATTTCCAAAAGAAAATAGAGGAGGTTTCACTATGAAATTAAAAATGTCACAGGAAGTGGATTTAGGAAAAGAGTCAGTTGGACATTTATTATTGATTTTAGCTGTCCCAGCCATTACATCTCAAGTTGTTAATGCTTTATATAACATGGTTGATCGTATGTATATAGGACATATTCCTGAAGTGGGTTCAGCTGCTTTAACAGGTGTTGGTGTCTGTTTTCCCATTATTATGATTATTTCAGCTTTTGCCTGTTTATTTGGTATGGGTGGTGCCCCACGTGCCAGTATCTTTATGGGTAAACAAGATAATGCGACTGCTGAAAGGATTTTAGGAAACTGTACATCTTCGTTGATAATCGTTGCATTAATCTTAACAGCGGTTGTACTGGCTTTCCAAGAACCATTATTATATCTTTTTGGGGCAAGTGATAACACAATCACTTATGCTATGAATTATATGACTATCTATGCAATTGGAACACTTTTTGTTCAATTGACACTAGGATTGAATGCTTTTATTTCAGCACAAGGTTTTTCTAAAATCAGTATGTTGACAGTAGTCATTGGTGCAGTTACGAATATTGTATTAGATCCTATCTTTATTTTTGGTTTTAATATGGGTGTTCAAGGAGCTGCCATAGCGACTGTTCTTTCACAGACAATCAGTGCTATTTGGGCATTTCGTTTCTTATCAGGTCCAAATACAATTTTAAAGATAAAAAAGAAAATTTAAAAATCAATCGACATATTCTTTTACCATGTATCGCCTTAGGTGTTGCACCTTTTGCGATGCAGTCCACAGAAAGTATTCTTGTTTTATGTTTTAATTCTTCTTTGTTGAAATATGGTGGCGATTTAGCTGTTGGTGCCATGACTATTCTTTCAAGTGTCATGCAATTTGCCATGTTGCCTCTACAAGGTTTAACACAGGGAGGACAACCGATTATTAGTTATAACTATGGTGCCAATCAGGCATCACGTGTTCAAAAAGCCTTTAAACTTCAAACCATCTGTTGTGTGATTTATTCATCAACAATATGGTTATTAGTTATGTTTTTCCCACGCCTATCTGTAGCTATTTTTACCAGTGATCCACAATTAACAACAATCACTGTTTGGGCTTTAAGAATATACATGGCTTGTGTTGTTTTAATGGGGATTCAAATCTCTTGTCAACAGACATTTATTGCTTTTGGAAATTCAAAGAAAAGTGCCTTTTTAGCAATCTTTAGAAAGATTTTGGTTTTAATTCCATTGATTTATATCTTACCAATGTTTATCAATGATCAAGTCTTTGCAGTTTTCTTAGCAGAACCCATTGCCGATACGATTGCAGTTCTTACAACTTCGACAATGTTCTATTTTGAAACGAAAAATAAAATGAAAGAAATGAATCAATAAAAATCACTTTTTAAAAGTGATTTTTCTTATGCTTATAAAGCATGAGAGAATATGAAAGATAAGTATTGGAGTTAAGAAATTTTTTATTATACAATAAATAAGAAAGGGTGATACGATGCAAATAGAACAGTTTCAATGGAATGATACATCTCAGATTGTTGAAATGATATGTGAAGTATGGCAGTTAGATAAAATGTTTGGTCATTTTAAAAATGGTATAATTTTTCACAGGAATATCTTTATGATGTGTTGAAACAGGTAAGATATGCTTATGAGGGAGAAATGATTTTATTTATGGTTGATCCCCGTTACCAACATCAGGGTATTGGCACAAAGTTATATGAATTTGGCCAAATGGTATTTCAAAACCATCACTGTCATCATTATATTCTTTTTACTGATACAAGTTGTTCATATGCATTTTATGATCATCACCAAATGAAACAGTTAGCCTCTTATCAAAGAGATCAAAATTTTACAATGTATTTATATGGAAAGGAGTTTATTTATGGAATATAGGAAATTACCACATGGGGATGAACAAATCAGTGTGATTGGACTGGGAACAAGTTCAATGGGTGAATCAAATGAAAAAGAGATCATTGCGACTATTCAAGAAGCTATGCAGGCAGGTGTAAATTATCTAGATTTAGCATCCGGACATGCCAAAACATTTGCAGCTATTGGAAAAGCTATTCAAGGACAAAGGGAAAAAGTTTATTTACAAATTCATTTTGGTGCCAACTATGTCACAGGAGAATATGGATGGACAACAGATTTAAAAACAATTCAGGAATCTATTCAATGGCAATTAAAAATGTTACAGACGGATTATATTGATTTTGGTTTTATTCATTGTATTGATGAAATGAGAGATTTAGAAATGATTCAACAATCAGGTGTGATTGATTATATCCTAGGTTTAAAACAACAAGGGATTGTCAAACACATTGGCTTATCTTCGCATACACCAGAAATTGTCCATAAGTTTCTTGATATGCAAATAATTGATATGGTCATGTTTAGCATTAATCCTGCTTATGATTATCATCATGGGGAATATGCCTTTGGTAAGAGTGATGAACGCATGGCATTGTATCAACGATGTGAAAAAGAGGAAGTTGGGATTTCGGTGATGAAAGCCTTTAGTGCTGGACAGCTTTTAGATCAAGAAAAATCACCATTTCCACAGGCATTAACACGTATACAATGTCTACAGTATGCATTAGATAAACCAGCTGTTGTGACAGTCTTGCCAGGAGTGAGAAATCGTCAGGATTTAAAAGAAATTCTGGATTATACAAAAGCCACTAATCAGGAAAAAGATTATACGATTATTTCTACTTTTGAAGCTGTTGAACATCAAGGAAAATGTGTTTACTGTAAACATTGTCATCCTTGTCCAAAAGGATTGGATATTGCTTTAATTAATAAATATTATGATTTAGCTTTGTTAGGTGATGAATTGGCTAAAGACCATTATTTACATTTAGAGAAAAAGCCAGTGATTGTGTGCAATGTGGACATTGCAAACAGCGTTGCCCATTCCATGTCAATCAAATGCAAAGAATGAAAGATATTGCCTTATATTTTCAAAAATAATAAATATCAAAGATATGATTTTCATGTTTAAGTCATATCTTTTTTTTGTTGAAAATTATATACAGAACGCTTTTATTGTCTATTACTTTTTGAAAATAACTTTTTTATAATGAAAAATATAGAAAGAAATATGAGGTGATGGATTGTGAAAGATTATATTTTTACATCTGAAAGTGTGACTTTAGGACATCCAGATAAGATTTGTGATTTTATTGCTGATTGTATTTTAGATGAAGCACTGAAACAGGACAAATATTCTAAAATGGCAGTGGAAGTGACCATTAAAGATGAAATTGTATTTATTTATGGAGAAGCTTCTACAAATGCCAAAATTGACTATGAACAGATAGCCAAACAATGTTTAAGAGAAATTGGTTATCATGAAGATTATCATGTGATATTAAAAATATCAAAGCAATCAAAAGAAATTCATCAGGCTGTGGATAAACAAGAAGTATGTGCAGGAGATCAAGGCATTATGTTTGGCTATGCTTGCAGGGAAACAGAAAGTTATATGCCAGCTCCAATTTATTATGCCCATCAGCTTGCTTTTGCATTAAGTCTAGCACAAAAGCGTCATGACTTTTTAGGACCGGATGGCAAAACACAAGTATCAGTGGAATATAAAAATGGACAAGTTGCACGTATTGATACGATTGTTGTATCAACGCAACATACTGCCATGGCTTCACTAGATCAAATCAAAGAAGTTGTGATGCAAGAGGTAATTCAATCGACAATTCCTGATGGTTTGTTAGATGAAGACACGAAATACTATATTAATCCAAGTGGAAGTTTTATTGTTGGAGGAAGCTTTGGTGATTCTGGTACAACTGGTAGAAAGATTATTTGTGATACTTATGGTGGAATGGGTAGAATTGGTGGTGGTTGTCTGTCATCTAAGGATCCTAGTAAAGTCGATCGTACAGGTGCATACTATGCTCGCTATGTTGCGAAAAACATTGTGGCTAATGGATTAGCTGATCGTTGTGAAATTCAAGTGTCGTATGCCATTGGTCAAGCAAAGCCTATTTCGTTAATGATTGATACATTTGGAACTGGTTTGTTTTCTGATCAACAGATTGAAGAAATCGTAGAAAATAATTTTGATTTTTGTGTTCAACATATGATTGATGAATTAGATTTATATCAACCTATTTATCATTTAACAAGTTGTTATGGGCATTTTGGAAAAGAAATATTAACTTGGGAAAAAGTCAAAAAATTAAACATACCCGATCATCTTATGAAGAAAGAAGGCTAAATAATTATGGGAACAATTAAAGAAAAAACAATGTCAGTCGCATTAAAGAAAGTCAATCAATATATTGAAAAGAATCCAGAACAAAACATTCCAAAGATTTTAGATTGGTTAGATAAATTTGATACATCAGGGATGATTTCATCACAATTATCAGTTGTTAGGGATGTGTTAAATGATCAAGATAATAACTGGACACAGCTGGTTTATAGTTTATATACGGATATTGATAAAGATGTGAGAGCAAAACTTTTTGAAAACTTCATTATTAACGCTGTTGTTTTAGGATTGAAACAAAGAGAAGAAGTCATGAATAAATATCAATGCAATGTTCCTTGGGCTATCTTGTTAGATCCAACGAGTGCCTGTAATTTAAAATGTGTGGGATGCTGGGCAAGTGAATATGGACATCAGCTTCATTTAACTTATGATGAAATTGATGATATTATTGAACAAGGAAAGAAGCTTGGTGTCTATATGTATATTTATACAGGTGGAGAACCAATGATGCGTAAAAAAGATTTAATAAAGCTTTGTGAAAAACATAATGATTGTGTCTTTTTAACATTTACCAATGCGACTTTAATTGATGAAGCATTTATTAAAGATATGTTAAGAGTCAAAAACTTTGTACCTTCTATTAGTATTGAAGGCAATGAATATACAACAGATTTACGACGTGGACAGGGAACATATCAAAAAGTTATTAAAGCTATGAAATTATTAAAAGATAATCATTTGCCTTTTGGTGTTTCTTGTTGTTATACGAGTCAAAATGTGGAAGTCTTAAGCAGTGAAGAATTTATGGATTCACTCATTGATTTTGGTGCGAAGTTTGCCTGGTTCTTCCATTATATGCCAGTTGGTAACGATGCTGTTACAGATTTATTATGTACGCCTGAACAACGTGTCAAAATGTATCATCAAATTAGAAAAATGAGAAATGAAAAACCAATTTTCACAATTGATTTTCAAAATGATGGAGAATATGTCGGTGGATGTATTGCAGGAGGTAGAAATTATTTCCATATCAATCCTCATGGTGATATTGAACCTTGTGTCTTTATTCATTATTCTGATTCCAATATTAGAGAAAAAGTTTATTAGAAGCTTTATGTTCACCTTTGTTTATGGCTTATAAAGATGGACAACCATTTAATGAAAATCATCTTCGACCATGTCCAATGTTAGAAAATCCTGAAAAATTAAAAGAAATGGTTCATCGTACCCATGCTAAGTCAACTGATTTACAGTCTAGTGAAAGTGTTGATCATTTGTGTGATAAATGTCAGTCCTATGCCAAAAATTGGCAACCTATCGCTGATGAATTATGGCAGGAATATCATAAAAATTCATAATAAAGCTAGATCATCTGTTATTTGATGATCTCTTTATTATATATGTTCTCTTTTTGAAACTATTTTTTATGCTATACTTCGTTATATATAAATGAAATTGATTTGAGTAAAACTGAAATCAGAAAGGAATTGTATATGAAAGATATACATAGGTAAAACCATGAAGCAAGCAAATGTGTTGATTATTTTATTTCTTCTTTCGATAGATTGTTTTGTGGTCGTATTGGAAAAAGGAGCTGTGATGCCCTATTTATCATGGAAGAAAATTATGAAATATAGTGGTTTATTTGCAGTTGTATCTTTAGTGATGATTGTATTGGGGTATATGGGTGGCGAATTTTTGACTTTTGATTATTTCCAACAAGTCAATGGTATGGTATTAGCTTTATTGTTTGCTTTTATAGGTAGTCGTTTTTTATTTAAAGCTTTTTCAAGAAATGAATTTATTGAAAGATTGGATAAAAATATTGATTTGAAACGTATGTGTCATTTGGCTTTTTCAACATCTGTTGATTGGTTTATTCTAGGAGCAAGTTTACGTATTGTGGGATTGGGTATTGTGAAAATGGCTATCTTGACAACTTTATATACTTTTCTTTGTGTTTTGATTGGATTAAAGATAGGGCAACTCTTTGGTGCTCAATATCAAAAAATCGTTTACTGCATTGCAGGAACATTATTGTATATCAGTTCTTTTGCGTTAATATTTTAAAATAATAAGAAATTGGTGAAAAACATGAATTCTAAAAATAATACTAAAGATTTATTGGCAGATAGTTTAAAAGAACTGATGGTAAAAAAGTCATTTGAAAAAATAACGATTAAACAGATTTGTGATGCAACGGGAGTTATTCGTATTGTTTTTTATAATTATTTTTCTGATAAATATGATGCTTTAGAATATATTGTTGATCGTGATCTTTATGAAACTGTATTACCTTATATCAAGTGTAAAAAAGAGAAGATGCATTTAAGGTCATGATTTATACAATTCAGGAAAATATTGATTTTTATAGGGCTGGTTATCAGATTATTGGACAAAATAGTTTTGAAGATGCTGTATATAAAGCTGTTGGCAAGATTGTGAGTGATTTTTCAAAGCATATAGATACAAATCTTATAAGTTATGATAAATTTTATAAAGGTACTTTGCTGAAGTTTCATACAATTATGATTGCTGAAGGAATTAAAGAATATGTTTTGAATGATAAAGAATTTGATCCTTTGTATTTAATTGAACTTTATAGGTGGTTAATTTCTTCAAGTGAAATACTTTTAGAAGAAAAATAAACATTTATTATAAATTGTCTATATAAATTGAAGTGAATACGTTGTATACTAAGAGTAGAAGAATAATTTCTGCTCTTTTTAGATATGGAGAAACGGAGGAATGAATATGATTGTTTCGCATTATGAAGAAAAAGAGGTTTTGATTCAACAGTTAGATAGTGATGAAAATAATGGATTGACTTTATCACAAGTTGAAAAAAATAGAGAAAAATATGGGCGTAATACTTTAAAAGCAAAAAAGAAGAAAACATTCTTTCAAAAATTTCTTGAACAGTTTAAAGATGTTATGATTGTGATTTTATTGTTTGCTGCATTGATTAGTTTTGTGATTGCTTTTTCAGAAGATGATATGATAGCTTTCTTTGAACCATTATTAATTGTAGCGATTGTTGTGGTGAATGCTTTGATGGGTGTGATTCAAGAAAATAAAGCCGAAAAAGCAATGGAAGCATTGATGCAATTATCTTCACCCCATGCCAGAGTTATTCGTGATGGAAAACAACAAATGATTGATGCGAAAGATTTGGTTGTTGGTGACATCCTCATTTTACAAGATGGTGACTATGTTCCAGCAGATGCAAGGTTATTGGAAGAATCAAGTCTAAAAGTTGAGGAATCAGCTTTGACAGGAGAAAGTGTACCAGTTGAAAAAGATGCGATTGAACCAGTGGCATTAGAAGCACCATTAGCTGAACGTTTGAATATGGTTTATTCAGGATGTAGTATTCTTTATGGCAGTGCCAAAGCGATTGTTACACAAACGGGTATGAATACAGAAATGGGGAAAATTGCGAAACTGATTGATGATGAAGTGGATACAAAAACACCTTTACAAAATAAATTAGCACAATTAGGAAAATATTTGGGTGTGTTATCATTAGTCATTTGTTTGATTATTTTTGTCATGGGTATTATTGATGGTATGGATTTGATGGAAATCTTTATGACATCTGTTTCTTTAGCTGTTTCAGCCATTCCTGAAGGATTGCCAGTGATTGTAACGATTGTTTTATCCATTGGTGTGAGTCGTATGGCTGAACATAAAGCTATTGTCAAAAGATTACCAGCCGTTGAAACTTTAGGAAGTACATCGATTATATGTAGTGATAAAACAGGAACATTAACACAAAATAAGATGACACTTGTCAAACTATATACAAGTGAAGAAAAACAATTAAAAGATATTGATAAAGCACAAAGTGAATTAGATTTAAAATTATTGAAGGCAGCTGTTTTATGTTGTAATGGTGATATTGAAGTGAAGGATGGACAAGAAAAACCTTTGGGTGATCCTACTGAAACATGTCTGGTATCAGCTTTGATGCATAAAGGTATTACGAAACAACAAGTGAATGATCAATATCCCCGTGTGTTTGAACTGCCATTTGATTCTAATCGTAAGTTAATGACAACGGTTAATCAAGTTGGTAAAAAAAGATATGCGATTGTCAAAGGCGCATATGATGTTTTGGTAACACGTTGCTTAGATGGAAATATGGAAGTTGTCAATGAAGCCATGTTGAAAATGAGCCAACAGGCTTTGCGTGTCATTGCGGTAGGATATAAAGAAGTCAGTGATCAAGACGATGCCTATGATTTTGAATATCTAGAAAATGATTTGCATTTTGCTGGTTTATTAGGCATGATTGATCCACCACGACCTGAGGCTAAAAAAGCTGTTGTGGAATGTCAAAAAGCAGGTATTAAACCTATTATGATTACTGGTGATCATGTCGTTACAGCTAGGGCTATTGCTAGAGAATTAGGTATTCTTGATGATGGTGATAAGGCTATTACAGGTGTGGAATTGGATAATATGTCTGATGCAGAATTTGAAAGCAAAGTTGAACATATTTCCGTTTATGCTAGAGTTTCTCCAGAAAATAAGATTCGTGTTGTGAAAACTTGGCAGAAAAAAGGTTATATTGTTTCTATGACAGGAGATGGCGTCAATGATGCTCCGGCATTAAAAGCCTCTGATATTGGATGTGCGATGGGTATTACTGGAACGGACGTTGCTAAAGGAGCAGCAGATTTGACATTGATGGATGATAATTTTTCAACAATTGTGGCGGCTGTTAAAGAAGGACGAGGTATTTATAATAATATCCGTAAGACTGTTGGTTTTTTGCTGGGAACAAATATTGGTGAAGTCGTTCTTGTCTTTTGTGCTATGTTGTTTTGGAAGCAAGCACCTCTATTATCTATGCAATTATTATGGATAAATTTAGTTACAGATAGTTTACCAGCGATTGCTTTAGGAAGAGAACCAATCGAAGATGATGTCATGGAAGAAAAACCACGAGATAAAAATGAAAGTTTATTTGCTCATGGTTTAGGTGTACAAATTATTTTACAAGGATTAATGTTTGGTTGTTTAGCCTTGATTGCATTTCGTTTAGGTTGGCTTGAAACAGGAAATATTGAATCAGGACGAACAATGAGTTTTGTGGTTTTATCATTATCTCAAATTATTCATGCTTATAATATGCGTTCATCAAAATCATTATTTAAGATTGGTATCTTTAAAAACAAGCATTTAAATCAAGCAACTTTCATTTCTGTTATGATGATATTTATTGTTTTATTTGTTCCAGCCATTAATCATATTTTTGGATTTGAAATATTACCTGTATATTTATATATAATTGCATTGCTTTTAGCATTTGTACCTGTTTTGATTTTAGAAATTGTCAAAGCATTACATCTTATTCAATAGTTATATGAATATAAACCCTCTATTTGTGTATATATTATAAGAGGGTTTATTTTTTATCTAATGAAGGAGATTTTATGCTAACCAAGTTATCAAAAGGATTATATTGTTTATATGGTATTTATATAGTAACACTGATAAGTGCTTTTTTTATTCATATAAAAACGATTAATTTACAAGGCATAATGATGTGTTTATCGGCTTGTCTTACACCTTTTCTTTTTCCATTGTTTATGCATTTATGTCATTTGAAAATGACAATTGAAATGAAAATGATAAATATTGTTTTTATTTATTTTTCTTCACTTATTGGTAGTTGTCTAGGTGGATATGGATGGCCTTGTTTTGATAAGATGATTCATTTTATAAGTGGTATAATCATCAGTGTTGTAGCAGCTATGTTCTTTCATTTTATTAAGAAAGAAAAATATATTCATCATCAGGCGGATTGTTATATTTATTATATTTTTATCATGGCAGTGAATTTATCCATAGCTGTTTTATGGGAATTTTATGAGTATGCCATGTTGATTTTCTTTCAAAATGATTGTATTCATCATTATACAACAGGTGTTCATGACTCTATAACGGATATGCTTTGTGCTTTTGTAGGAGGAGGCATTGTATTATATCAAGTCATAAGATATGTCCATAAACAAAATCGTTATGTTATAATCAAATTGATGCATCAATTCTATAATCAAAATATTTCATGTTATGAAAAATAGTGATACAATAAAATAAAAGAAGGTGCAACATATGAAAAAATTAAAAGCTTTATGGATAGTTTGTATAATGATTTATATCATGACATTGATTTATGCTTTTTATACCAATTGGCAAGGAAAATATTTTGGTATGACGTTTGTGGCTTGTTTAACGCCTTTTATTGTTCCTGCTTTTATGAAAATCATTCGTGTCAAAGTTCCTTTGGAATTTCATATTGTGAATATTGTTTTTGTTTATTTTGCAAGTTTGTGGGGAAGTTGTTTAGGTGGCTATCAATTACCTTATTTTGATAAATGGGTTCATTGTGCCAGTGGTGTTGTTATTTGTGAAATGATTTATCTGCTTTATAAAAATTATTGGCGAGATGATAAACGTCGTTTGCCTATGTTTATCTTTTTGAATGGTGTCAATGCCAGTATAGCTTTACTTTGGGAATTCTATGAATATGCCTTACTTGTTTTCTTCCAATATGACGCTATTAAACATTTTTCAACGGGTGTTCATGATAGTATCACAGATATGTTAGTTGCGGTGATTGGAGGAATGGTTTTATCTATGTATCTCATGCGTTTTGATCAAAGTCAAAAACCACATTTCTTTGTTTCATTGGAAAGAAAAATATATTCTATGAATCATAAAAGTGAATAAATTGGAATGAAAAGAAGTCTTTGAAGTTATCAAGATTTCTTTTTTGTTTTGATAGATATCTGTTTTTTTTCATAAACTGACTTTGTTCGTATATATGAAAAGATACGTTCGCAATTATGAATAATAGAAATATTATTTTATTTTTTCCTAAAAAGATGTTGACAAAGTTCGGGGGGGGTTATAATTAAAATGTACAAAATAGCGAATATAATTCGCAAATACGGATAAGAGAGGAGAGAGAAATATGGGGTTATCCGAATCTGCAACTGAAAAGTTGTTAGTGATTGCTGATAAAATCAGTAATCAAAAGCACATGAGTTCAATCAAAAATGCCTTTACAACATTAATGCCAGTTATCATTACTGGGGCATTCTGTACTCTTGTGACTAATGTTGTTTGTTCTACAACAACAGATGGTATTTCATTGGCTAAACTTCCTGGTATGGCTTGGCTTGAAATATTATCACCTATTTTCAGTGCTGCAAACTATGCAACATTGAATTTCTTTACAGTAGGGGCTGTTATTCTTATTGGTCTTGAATTAGGTAAGAAAAATGGTATTAATACTTACGCACCTGCTGTTGTCGCATTATGTTCATTTGTGGCTTGCTGTCCAACATTTATTAATTTCTCTTTAGATGATGGTAGTGTGGTACAAGTTGCTGATGTACTTGGTAAAGATTATACTGCTGCAAAAGGATTGTTCTTAGGAATGGTTATTGCAATGCTTTCTGTAGAATTATTTTCTTGGATTGTTAAATCTGGTAAATTAAAAATTAATATGCCAGATACAGTTCCACCAAATGTTTCTACATCATTTAATGTATTATTCCCAGTTATGTTAACAATCATTGCTTGTTCAACAGTAAATTTTGGTATTAATCAATTAACTGGCATGACATTATATGACATTATTTATACAATGTTACAAAAACCATTGGAAGCTGTTATGCAAGGTCTACCAGGATTGTTAGTTCTTATGTTAGTGGCTCAATTATTCTGGGTTATCGGTATTCATGGTAACCAAATCATTAAACCAGTTCGTGAACCATTGTTAAATGCTGCTATTATTGCAAATACTGATCTTGTAAACTCTGGAGTTAAAGATCCTAGTCAATTAAATATTATTAATATGTCTTATTGGGATGTTTACATGTCAATGGGTGGATCAGGTGTAACTATTGGTTTAATTGTAGCGATTTTCCTTTTCTGTAAACGTGAAGATTATAAAGGGGTTGCTAAATTATCATTAGCACCTGGTATCTTCAATATCAATGAAACAATGACATTTGGTTTACCAATTATGTTAAACCCAATCTTAGCAATTCCTTTTGTAATTACACCATTAGTAACTGGATCAATTGCTTACTTTTTAACAGTAATTGGTTTCGCTGATATTCTTGTTTATGCAATTCCATGGACGACACCTCCGATTTTAAGTGCATGGTTAGCATCTGGTGGAAGTATTACTTGTATCATTACACAATTGATTTGTATTGCTGTGTCAATTTTAATTTATATTCCTTTCGTTATTGCAGCAAACAAACAACAAGCTGCTTCTGAATAAAAATACAACCACCCTTAGGGGTGGTTTGTATTCCATATAAGCCTAAAATTATGATATGATTATAAAGGGGTGTTCATATGAAATTAAATCGAACATTATTAAGAGCTATTGATATTTTAGAGTTGTTATCAAAAAATAAAGAAGGATATACTTTAGCTCAAATAGCTACAATTTTGGATTCACCAAAATCAAGTATTTTTGATATTTTAAAAACACTCTTATATAAAAATATGATTCTTGAAGATACACAAACAGGCATTACCAAATATAAAATTGGTTTACAATCTTTTTTAATCGGTAGTAGTTTTTTAAATGATATGGATATTGTGAATGTCGCCAAAAATAATTTAATTGAACTTGCAAATAAAATGCACGCTACAACATTTATGGCTGTTTTAGATGATTTTAAAGTGACTTATATTTATAAATATGAATCTGTACATAGTATTATTACGACTGCCAATATTGGCACACGTAATCCATTACATAGTACAGGGCTTGGAAAAGTACTTTTAGCTTTTTCTAGTGAAGATGTTTTAAAAGATGCTTTAAAAACAATGACATATGAACCGATTACACCATACACCATTACATCTCCTGAAAAATATTTTGATGAATTAAAAAAGTTAGACAAAATGGATATGCGATTGATGATCGAGAAAATTCACTTTATCAATATTGTGCAGCGGCACCGATTAGAAATCATAATGGCGATGTGATTGCAGCGATTAGTTGTGTAGGATTATATGAAAAATTTATAGATTTAAGTGATTTAGGAAATATTGTGAAAGAAACAGCACTTACGATTTCAAAAAGCTTAGGATATAAGGAGGAGTAACGCATGAAAATGACATTTCGCTGGTATGGTCAAGATGATCCTGTGACATTAGATAACATTAGACAAATACCAAATATGACAGGTGTAGTCAGTGCCATTTATGATATACCTGTAGGACAGGTATGGCCCATAGAAAGGATTCAAGCTTTAGTTGATGAGGTCCATCAACATCATTTAGAGTTAGAAGTCATTGAAAGTGTTCCAGTCCATGAAGACATCAAATTAAAAAGAGGACACTATCAACAATATATAGATAATTATAAACAAACAATTAGAAATTTAGCACAATGTGGAATCAAATGCATCTGTTATAATTTTATGCCAGTTTTTGATTGGACACGTTCTTCGATTGATCATGTATTAGAAGATGGTTCTCAGGCTCTTGTCTATTATCAAGATGAAGTCAGTCAGCTTGATCCAACAAAATTAACATTACCAGGATGGGATGCTTCTTATACACCTCAAGAAGTTGGTGAACTAATCGTAGCTTATCAGCAGATTGGAGAAGAAGGCTTATGGGAAAATCTGGCTTACTTCATACAAGAAATCATGCCAGTGGCTATTGAATGCGATGTCAATATGGCGATTCATCCTGATGATCCACCATGGTCTATTTTTGGGATTCCTCGTATTATTACATGTGAAGAGAATTTAGATCGTTTTATATCATTATATGATGATCCACATCATGGTTTAACATTATGTAGTGGTTCACTTGGTTGCACTGTTCATAATGATATTCCAGCATTGATTAGAAAATATGGAGCACAAAAAAGAATTCACTTTGCACATGTTAGAAATGTTAAAATCTTAGAAGATGGTTCTTTTGAAGAAAGTGCACATTATGCAAAATGTGGTTCATTAGATATGGTAGATATTATGCGTGCTTATGTTGAAACAGGTTTTGAAGGTTATATTCGACCTGATCATGGACGTATGATTTGGGGAGAACAAGGAAAACCAGGATATGGTCTTTATGATCGTGCCTTAGGGGCTATGTATCTTGGTGGAATTATAGATGCTTTGAAAGGAAAATAAAACAATGATAAAGAAAGTTCAATTACCTGATGATTTTTTCTAGGTGCTGCTGCCAGTGCTTGGCAAACAGAAGGCTGGAGTGGTAAAAAAGAGAATCAGGATTCTTATATAGATTTATGGTATAAAGAAAATAAAAATGTTTGGCATAATGGTTATGGTCCAGCCATAGCTACTGATTATATCCATCGTTATCAAGAAGATATTGGATATATGAAAGAAATTGGTATGAATTGTTATCGTACATCATTAAACTGGTCACGTTTTTTAGTGGATTATGAAAACGTGATTGTGGATGAAGATTATGCTGCTTATTATGATGCCATGCTTGATGAAATGCTTGCTCAAGGTATTGAACCGATGATTTGTTTAGAACATTATGAAATACCTAGAGAATTATTTGAAAAATATGATGGCTTTGCGAGTAAACATGTTGTGGATTTATTTGTGCAATATGCTAAAAAAGCATTCGAAAGATATGGACATAAAGTGAAATACTGGTTTGCCTTTAATGAGCCCATTGTTGTTCAGACACGAATTCATTTAGATGCTTTGCGTTATCCATTTTATCAAGATAGTAAGGCATGGATGCAATGGAATTACAACAAAGCGCTTGCAACAAATATGATTATGAAGATTTATAAGGAAGGTGGCTATCAGGGAAAATTTGGAACGATCATTAATGTTGAAACGGTTTATCCTCGAGGGAATCATCCATTAGATTTACAAGCTGCGAATATGTATGATTTGTTCTATAATCGTATTTTCTTAGATCCTGCCATTAAAGGGCATTATGAAGATGGATTCTTTGATTTATTAAAGAAACATGACATTTTAATGGATTATACACAGGAAGAATTAGACATCATTCAAAACAATACATTGGATTGGGTGGGTATTAATTTATATCATCCTAATCGTGTAAAATTCAGAACAACGGCTATTCATCCTAATGCCCCATTCCACCCTGATTTCTACTATGAAGACTTTAATATGCCAGGTAAAAAGATGAATCCGCATCGTGGTTGGGAAATTTATCCAAAAATCATGTATGATATGGCAATGCGTATGAAAAATGAGTATGATAATTTTGAATGGTTTGTTGCTGAAAGTGGTATGGGTGTTGAAAACGAAAAACAATATAAAGATGAAACAGGCATCATTCAGGATGATTATCGTATTGAATTTATTAAAATGCATTTAGATTGGTTGATTCGAGGAATTCAGGAAGGATCAAACTGTAAAGGTTATATGTTATGGGCATTTACAGATAATGTATCACCAATGAATGCTTTTAAAAACAGATATGGTTTAGTTGAAATTGATTTAGATGATAATCGTTGTCGTCATTTGAAAAAATCAGCTTATTTTTATAAAGATTTAATTCAATCACGTGAATTTGAAATAGACGATGATCAAGATGTAAAATAAGGAGGATATTATGATGAATATTTTACTTGTATGTTCAGCTGGTATGTCAACAAGTTTACTTGTGACAAGAATGGAAAAAGCAGCGAAAGATAAAGGTTTAGAAATTAAAATTGAAGCTCATCCAGTCGCTGAAGCTGAAGTTTATGGTAAAGAAGCTGATATGATTTTATTAGGACCACAAGTACGTTTTCAATTGCAGAATATTCGTTCATTATTCCCTGAAAAACCAGTAGAAGTGATTGATACAAGAGATTATGGAATGATGAATGGTGAAAAAGTTTTAAATCATGTCTTAGAAGTTTTGGATTGATAGGCAATCTTATTTTTAAGATTGTCTTTTTCGCTGTGAATCATGATAAAATAAAAAGAAAGGATGATGAAAATGTTGAAAAGTCAAAAATTAAGAGAAATGGCACCAGAATTAGATCCTTTACGTTTAGGAACAGGATGGAAATTAGAAGATTTATCAAAACCACAAATTATCATTGAAAGTACTTTTGGAGATAGTCATCCCGGTAGTGGACATCTTTTTGAACTTGTTGAAAAAGCCAGAGAAGGTGTGAGTGAAGCTGGTGGTTTTGGCGCTAGATATTTTACGACAGATATTTGTGATGGAGAAGCACAAGGGCATGATGGCATTAATTATTCATTGGCTTCACGTGATATGATTGCGAATATGATTGAAATTCATGCCAATGCAACACCTTTTGATGGGGGTGTCTTTATTGCCAGCTGTGATAAAGGGATGCCTGCTCATTTGATGGGATTAGGACGTGTCAATATTCCTTCCATTGTCGTGACTGGTGGCGTTATGGATGCTGGTCCTGATTTACTCACTCTCGAACAAATAGGAACTTACAGTGCCATGTATGAACGTGGAGAAATTCCTAAAGAAAAGTTTGAATTTTATAAACATCATGCCTGTCCTTCATGTGGTGCCTGTTCATTTATGGGAACGGCTTCAACGATGCAGATTATGGCAGAGGCTTTAGGTTTGACGTTACCAGGAAGTGCCCTTCTTCCAGCAACCAGTGAAGATTTAAGAGAATTTGCCAAACGTGCTGGAAAACAGGCTGTGTGGCTAGCCAAACATGATTTGAAACCTAGAGATATTGTGACAATGAAATCTTTTGAAAATGCCATTATGGTTCATGCGGCTATTTCTGGTTCAACGAATTCTTTATTGCATTTACCAGCAATTGCGAAAGAATTTGGTGTTGATATTGACTCTGATACATTTGATCGTCTACATCGTGGAGCGCATTATCTATTGGATATTCGCCCAGCCGGACGTTGGCCAGCCCAATTTTTCTATTATGCTGGTGGGGTACCAATGATTATGGAACAAATCAAGAGTGTCTTACATTTAGATGTGATGACAGTAACAGGCAAAACTCTTGGTGAAAACCTAGAAGATTTAAAACAGTCTGGATATTATGAAAAATGTTTTAAAAATTTAGAAAAATATGGCATTCAAAGAGAAGATGTCATCCGTTCATTTGATAATGCTTTTGGAACAGATGGAAGCATTGCGATATTAAAAGGAAATTTAGCACCAGAAGGTGCAGTTGTCAAACATACAGTTGTACCTAAAGAAATGTTTGAAGCAACACTTGTCGCAAGACCATTTGACTGTGAAGAGGATGCGATTCAAGCTGTCTTATCACATCAGATTCAACCAGGAGATGCTGTGTTTATCCGTTATGAAGGGCCAAAAGGAAGTGGCATGCCTGAAATGTTCTATACAACAGAAGCGATTGCCTCAGATGAAACATTAGGCTCAAGCATTGCTTTAATCACTGATGGTCGTTTTTCAGGAGCTTCTAAAGGCCCAGCAATAGGACATGTATCACCTGAAGCGGCTTCAGGAGGACCAATTGCCTTAGTGGAAGATGGTGATTTAATTGAAATCAATATTCCAAAACGTATCTTACGTATATGTGGCATACATGGTCAGAAGATGAGCGAAGAGGATATTCAAAAAGTATTGGAAGAAAGAAGAAAACATTTAAAACCTTTCCAAAGTCGATATCAAGATGGTGTTTTAAAAATCTTTTCTGAGCATGCAGTTTCTCCAATGAAAGGTGGATATATGAAATAATGGCAACAAAAAAAGTTAAGAAAGATAAAATGGATGGATTAACAGAAAGACAAAAGAATATCATTCGTCTACGTGAAAAACTAAATGCACCTGATCCAAATGATATTCATGTTTTTACCAAATATAAAATTATAACCTATATCTTTGATATTGTTTTTCCACCTTATGCATTGTATCGTATCTGGAAAAAAGATTCACCATTTAATGCTCAAGAAAAAGGTATACAAACAGCTGTGTGTATCATTTATATGATTGTTTTATTTGCAAATTTATGGGAGGTGTATGGTTGATGAGAAAATCAGAAGTATTAACTTGTTTAAGACAACAGGGTGTTGTCGCTGTAATTAGAGGAGAAAGTTTAGAAGAAGGGATTGCCATTTCTAAGGCATGTATTCAAGGAGGATTGACAGCTATTGAAATGGCTTATACCAATGCCAATGCATCACAGATTATTAAAGAATTGAATGCCATGTATCAGGATAATCCCGAAGTTTTAATTGGTGCAGGAACTGTTTTGGATGCGCCAACAGCTAGAAATGCAATTTTAGCAGGTGCGAAATACATTGTATCACCATCATTTGATAACGATACAGCGATATTATGTAATCGTTATGGTGTTCCTTATGTTCCGGGATGTATGACAATCAAAGAAATTGTGACAGCGATGGAAGTGGGAAGTGAATTGATTAAATTATTTCCTGGTAGTGCTTTTGGACCAAGTTATGTCGGTGCGATTCAATCACCATTACCACAGGCATCTATCATGGTCACTGGTGGTGTCAAAGTGGACAACGTGAAACAATGGTTTGATGCCGGTGTTGACGCTGTTGGTGTTGGTGGCGAATTAAATAAACTTGGAGCTAAAGGGCAATGGGATGAAATTACGCGTGTTGCCGCTCAATATGTACAGGCAGTGAAAGAGGCAAGATAATATGAATGTTTTATGTATGGGGGAAACGCTATTAAGATATTCAACACATAAGGGCCATCGTATCTCTGAACTTGATTTTCAAGTTCATGTCGGTGGCAGTGAAACCAATATTGCGGTTAATCTTGCCCAATATGGTTTTCATACATCATTGCTGACAAAACTTCCTCAACATGCTTTAGGGGATGCTGTTATATCTTTTTTACATGGCTTTGGTGTCGATACATCACATATCTTAAGAAATGATATGCGTATGGGAAGTTACTTTTTAGAAAATGGCAGTGGCAATCGTGCCAGTCAGGTCATTTATGATCGCTGTTATAGTGCCATGACATCTTTTACATTAAAGGATGTGGATATAGAAGAATTATTTCAAAATATAGATGTTTTTGTCGTTTCTGGAATAACAGTGGCTTTAAATCAGTCCATTCAGGATGCAGTGGTAGAAATGGTCAAATATTGCCGAGGAAATAATATTCTTGTTGTTTATGACAGTAATTATCGTGCAAAACTTTGGAGTCAGCAAGAAGCTGGTCAGGCATTAAAACGAATATTGCCATATGTTGATATTTTATCAGCTGGATATTTGGATGCCAAAAACTTACTGGAAATAGAGAGTTCAAAAGAAACATTTGAAGAACGTTTGAAAGATGTTTATCAACAAATCAAAGCTTTATATCCACAGCTTCAATATATAGTTTCAACAAAACGAGATATTCTTTCAACCAGTGTCAATGAGTTGACTGGATATTTATATGACGATACTTTACATGTTTCCAAAACTTATCATATTGATGATATTGTTGATCGTGTAGGTGGTGGCGATGCCTTTATTTCAGGTGTTTTATATGGTTTACTACAAAATCATGATATAACATATAGTTTGGAATTTGGATGTTGTGCTTCGGTTTTAAAACATACGATTCATGGCGATGCGAATCGTTTTACAGTCACTGAAATTGAAGATTTTATGTCTTGTGGAACATCAAAGATTAATCGATAGGAGGTAAGAAAATGAGTTTTCCTAAGAATTTTTTATGGGGTGGTGCAATTGCTGCCAATCAGGCAGAAGGTGCTTACCTTGAAGATGGTAAAGGTCTAACAACTGTGGATATGATTCCTCATGGTGAAAAAAGAATGTATGTCAAACTTGGGGATATGTATCCAGTGGAAATGATGGAAGGAGAAAATTATCCTAGTCATGAAGCCATTGACTTTTATCATCATTATAAAGAAGATATTGCTTTATTTGCTCAGATGGGATTTAAATGTTTTAGAACATCTATCTCATGGGCAAGAATTTATCCTGATGGCGAAGGACAGGTCAATGAGGCAGGGATTGCTTTTTATAAAAGTATGTTTGAAGAATGTCGTCGCTATGGAATTGAACCATTAGTAACATTATGTCATTTTGATGTACCAATGGCACTTGTAAATAAATATGGTTCTTTTAGAAGTCGTGAAATGATTGAATGTTTTACACGTTATGCACGTACTTGTTTTGAAGCTTTTGATGGACTTGTGAAATATTGGTTAACTTTCAATGAAATCAATATTTTATTACATTCACCTTTTTCAGGAGCTGGTATTAGTTTTAAACCAGGAGAAAATAGAGAACAAGTCAAATACCAGGCTGCTCATCATGAACTTGTGGCTTCTGCTCTGGCAACTAAGATTGCTCACGAAGTCAATCCTCAAAATATGGTTGGATGCATGTTGGCAGGTGGGCAGTTCTATCCATATAGCTGTAATCCTGAAGATGTTTGGCTAGCAATGAATAAAGATCGTGAAAACTTAATGTTTATAGATGTTCAAACAAGGGGTTATTATCCAAGCTATAGTCAACGTATCTTTAAGGAAAAAGGTATTGTTTTGGATATTCAAGAAGGAGATTTAGATATTTTAAAACAATATCCCGTAGATTTTGTATCATTTAGTTATTATCAATCAAGATGTGCAAGTAGTGATCCAACCCTTATGCCTACTGATGGAAATGTTGTGAAATCAGTTAAAAATCCTTATTTAAAAACAAGTGATTGGGGTTGGCAGATCGATCCTCTTGGTTTACGTATTACTTTAAATGCTTTGTATGATCGTTATCAAAAACCATTGTTTATTGTAGAAAATGGATTGGGTGCTAAAGATGTGATTGAAGAAGATGGCACAATTCAAGATGATTATCGTATTGACTATTTAAGAGAACATATTAAAGCAATGAGTGATGCGATTGATGATGGTGTAGATTTAATGGGTTATACAACATGGGGATGCATTGATCTTGTTGCTGCAAGTACTGGTGAAATGAGTAAACGTTATGGTTTTATTTATGTGGACAAAGATGATGAAGGACATGGAACATTAAAACGTATGAAGAAAAAATCTTTTGACTGGTATAAAAAAGTCATTGAATCAAACGGCGAAGATTTAGATTAGTTATATAGATTGAGTCAACGAAATATTGGCTCTTTTTTTATCAAATGTTGTTTTTTGAATTCAAGATTATCCATGTTAAAGATATGAAAATGAATGATATTACGAAAATATAAAAGACAAATACTTACTGAAAGAGATTAGCGAATATGTTATAATGGGTTTAGAAAAGTGAGGTGGCTATATGAAAAAAGAGTTCCATTAGGTCAAAAAAGCTATGAAAAATTAAAAACTGGAAATTATTATGTAGTCGATAAATCTCTGATGATTAAAGACTACTTGGATAAAGGAAATGAAGTCACTTTAATCACACGACCAAGACGATTTGGAAAGACCATCAATATGTCTATGATGGCAGATTTCTTTGATATTACAAAAGATTCAAAAGAACTTTTAAGGATACTAAAATCATAAAAACAGAATATGCTTCTGAAATGAATCAATATCCAACTATTTTTCTTTCCTTTGCAAACGCAAAAGGGAATAAAATTAGTATTATAAGTTCTATTAAACAGAATTTAATTAAACTTTATCAATTAAATAAGCATCTTTTTCAAGATTTAGATGAATTTGATATGATAATATATAAGGGAATAATGGAAAGCTTAGCTCAATACAATAATGGTAGTGCTAATGGTATAGAGAATGCTTTGTCTTTTTTGATGGAACGAATGGAAAGATATTATCATAAAAAGGTTATGGTATTTATTGATGAATATGATACTCCGTTTATTGAAGCTCATGTCAATGGATTTTATAATGAGATTAGAGAAAATCTGTCCTCTATGCTTCATCAAGCGTTAAAATCATCAGACAGCTTACAATATGCCATGTTGACAGGGATCCAAAGAGTGGCTAAAGAAAATCTATTCAGTGATTTGAATAATCTAGTGGTAAATACCGTTGCTGATGAAGATTATTCTCAGTATTTTGGATTTACAGAATTGGAAGTTAAAGAACTATTAGAATATTATGATTTGGAATTGAATGATAAAGTCAAAGCAATGTATAATGGCTATCATTTTGGTAATCTTCAGATCTATAATCCATGGTCAATATTAGGTTATGCAGCTTCTGGAAAACTCAAATCATACTGGGTCAATACCAGCAGCAATTCAATGATTAAACAAGCCATGAAAAGTGCCGATGAAGTCTTTAATGAAGGATATGAAAGACTTGTTGAAAATGGAGAACTTAAAACACAGGTCCGTATGGAAACCAGCTTTTTTGAAGCCAATACGACAGCCAGTCTATGGGGGCTGCTAATCAATGCAGGATATCTTACAATTGATAAAACGATTTCTTTTGATCAAAATAAATATATTATACGTATACCAAACCAAGAAGTTCAAAAGGAATTTCAGGATTTGACATCTTACTATCTCAAAGTGTCGGATACAGAACTGAGCGATTTGTTTGATGCATTGATTGATGAAGAACAGAAGTCATTTGAAATCAGATATCAGAAACTGCTTATGACATTGCCATCATATCATGATTTAAAAGATGAAAACAGCTATCATGTTTTATTTCTAGGGATGTGTGCATGGCTGAAGAATGATTATAAAATCATCAGTAATCGAGAAGTAGGCAAAGGCAGATGTGATATCGTTTTACAGTCAAAAGATGAAAACAAGACATCCTTTGTATTTGAATTTAAGTATATTAGAGACAATGAAACCAGTCAGGAAAGATTACAGACAGTTGCCAAACAGGCAGTAGAACAGATTAGAGATAGACAATATGATATAGAAATAAAAGGAAAAGTTGTTTATATAGGGCTTGCACATCACGGTAAGGATGCAGCGATAGAATGGCAGGAAAAGTGAATTGGTAATCTAAAATAACTCGGGGTTCTGGGGTTTTAGATTCTAAATTAATATGGGAAGAAATACCTTCCTGTTTTTTTATACCTGCAGTTGAGAGTTTGACATGTTTAATATTCTGTTTTTTAATTTGTACTGTTGATTATGAAATTGTAGGACTACCTACTCTATAGTACGTTTGACAGGTCATTGTGACCAGATGGCATAAAATGGCAATAATAAAATAATGATTTCTTGTTATTTTGACATTTTGAATATAGTTGAAAAGTATATATACATCATATAAAAGGAAATATTGAGAATGCAGAAAATGTTTCTTCTTTTAATCTGTCCGTTGCAAATTTAGAATTGATTCCCAATAACACGCTAGAAGTGGCTCAACCAACAGAATTTTATATTAGATTTACAGAAAATGGAATCTTGATTGAGTATGAATTGAAGTTGGATTTAGGATTATTTCTTCAGGAAAATGATGATAGAGAGATTCTTTTGAAGGACTCAGTATCAACAAAAAACCTATCTATCATAGAGGAACAAATATTGAGTTTTTTGATATGGAGGGAATAAAAAAATATATGGTTAGAAACTTTACACAGAATGAAGAAAGTGCAAGCGATTTAGCTAGAAATATATTGAATTCTAAGGAACTTTTTGACAAATGGATTTAAGATCATGTTCAGTTCAGAATTAACGAATCTAATTACAGATTGGTTTAAAGAAAAATTTATGGTTGTTTACAGAGCAGATGCTATGGAAATCCATAAAAAAATATCAGATTCAAAAAACAACGCTGTATATATTGAAACAACAACTAATGAAGTCGCTAAGATTTTTGGTATAAATTCAAATGATTTGGGATATGTTGTTCAAAAGGATAGAAACGAGGCAAAACTTTGTTCGATTTTTAGAGATAAGCAAAAGGCTATACCGGCAGAGTTATTTGAATCCTATGGAACTGTTAGATTTATAAATATGTTTCCGTTGATTATGAAAGCATTGGTCAGTGGTGCGATTTTGGTTCTTGATGAATTTGATGCGAATATTCATCCTATGGCATTAATGAATATTATCAATCTTTTTCATGATGATGACATCAACAGGAATCATGCTCAACTTATTTTTAATACGCATAATCCTATTTTCTTAAATTCTAGTCTATTCAGAAGAGATGAAATTAAATTTGTAGAAAGAGATGATGATACACATCTTAGTACCAATTATTCATTATCTGATTTCAAGACATCAGGAGCTAAAGGTGTGAGAAAAGTAGAAGATTATATGAAACATTATTTTCTTGGAAGATATGGAGCTGTAAAGGATATAGATTTTTATCCAATATTTGAAAAAATTTTAAATGGTTCTTAAAAGGAGGAAGCACAAGATGAGGAAATGGGAAACTCATAAATATTATTTTAGTGTTGAAGCACCTACTGAAGTGTTGTATCTTAAATGGCTAGAAAATATGATTTTAGAAAGTGAAGAGGCACAAAGTCAAGTGAAAATAATCGCAAGAGTCGAATCTCCTATGAAAATGGTAAAAAAATTAAATACATGGAAAGTCAATGAAATTGTTCACACATTTGATTTTGAGGAAATTCAAAACGAAGGAAGTTTTAAACATACTTTAGATCATATGAAAAAGGCAGAAAAAACGAAACATATTCAGTATCGTTTAGGATACTCTAACTTTTGCTTTGAACTTTGGATGATCCTTTACAAGAAATATGTGAATAGACATTTTAATCATAGAAGAGAATATCTTGATTTGATTAATGAATGTTTTGGTACAACTTTTGAATCATTAGATAAATATAAAAAAGAAGCTAATTTTTTAAAAGTGTTAAGTATGCTGAGTCTTGAAGATGTTAAAAAGGCAATTAAAAATGCTGAAAGAATCATGCGTAATAATCAGATAGATTATCAATCAATTGCTTATAAAGGATTTAGATATTATAGAGAAAATCTATCTTTAACTTTTCATGAGCATATACGTAAGATATTAAAAGAAGCAGGAATAATATAAAAATAAAAACATGTATCATAACGATAAGGAATATTAAGAAGCGTTGGAAAATACTTCTTTTTCTTTATTGTCAAAAAAACAGATAATTTGTTGCATTTTTAGATGAAGAAGGTTTCCTTTTCTTGAAAGGGCTATCTTTGTATAATATGGTTGAAAAGAAAGTGAGGTGGAAACGATGAGATTATATTTAATCATGAAAGATTTTGAAGAAAAGAATGATTATATCACTGTTGAAGACCTGATGAATAAATATAATGTTTCAAAAAGAACGATTCAAAATGATCTTTCCTATCTTATTCGTATTTCACCACGTAAAGGTTTTACATTACATATGCAAAGAGGCCAAGGATATCTTTTAGAAATAACCAATGAACAATTATTTAATGAATTTGTAGATACATTAAAAGAAGATATTTTTGTACCAACAAGAGAAAGACCAGCACATATTTTATCTTATTTATCTATTCAAAATGGCTATATTTCAATGGATAATATTGCAGATATGTTTCAAGTTTCTAAAACAGTGATTAAAAACGATATGAAAGAAGTTGAAGAATTAGCCAAAGGTTATCATTTTGTTGTAGAAAGAAAGCATCATTATGGCATAAGGCTTCATGGTGATGAAAAAGATATGAAAAAATATCTGGTAGAAGAATATTTAAATCAAAATGTTATTGTTCAAACAGCTATTAATGACGTTGTCAAAGATTTTCAAACAATCAATGATTATTTTGTTTCATTATTAGAAAATGAAAAACTTAATATGAATTATAACGAGTTAATGAATGTTGTTGAGTATTTAAAAGTCATGGTTTATCGCTCATATATGATAAAAGAAAAAGATGACTTATTTTCATATGATGATTCCTCATTACATCGTGTTGTTCAAGCGTTGGCTACTTTATTAAAAGAAGAATATCAGATTAGTTTCAATGACGAAAGTATTAAAGAATTGATTGATGTTTTGTCAAAAAATATTAGAGTTCGTGTTGAAAATATAGCTTTTAGTGAAGAGCTGGAAAAAGATATTGAAATTTTCTTGAAAAAGGTAGATCAAACATATGAAACTTCATTTTTACAAGATGAAGATTTTAAGAAGATGTTATTTACCCATGTTACATTGCTTGTTGATCGTTTACGTAATAAGATTTCATATAAAAATGAACTCGCTAATGAGTTAAGTATTACATATCCAATGATATTTAATATAGGTATTCAATTTTGTGAAATGCTTCAAGAAAAGTACAATGTACAATCAAGTTTTGATGAAATTGGTTTTGTGGCTATGCATTTTGCTGGACATATGGAAAAAGAAAAACAAGATAAATTACAATCATTTGATCGTATTGGTGTGGTTTGTTCATCAGGTGGTGGCAGTGCCTATATGATTAAAATGCAAATCGAATCATTGTTTCCAAATGCTGAAGTTCAGACATTTTCATTTCTGGCACAAAAAGATTTAGAAACTTATCAACCTGATTTGATTTTTACGGTTATGCCTCTTTCGTTAGAAATACAAGTCCCTATTATTTATATTAAAGAATTATTGAAAGATAATGATTTGTTAAGAATTAAACAAGTTTTACAGATGGATGATTATGATGCTTGGGCTGTAATGAATGAAAATCCTCTGTATTATTCTTTCTTTTCCAAAGAATTCTTTAAGGTTGTTGATGATGATAATTATGAACATTTAATTCAAACGATGGCAGAAGAATTAGAAAATCAAGGATATGGCAAAAAGGGATATACTCAAATGGTTTTACAAAGAGAATCTTATGTCAGTACGATTTATAAAAATGGTGTGTGTATACCCCATCCTATTGAAACAGATGCTTTAAAGAATATGATTTCAGTAAGTATTTTGAAAAAACCATTTATATGGAATGAAAAAGAAGTCAAAATTGTTTTTATGATTTGTTTAAAGAAAGAACACATTGAAATGTATAAAACAATTACCAGAAAGTTATATCACTTAATGCATGAAAATAGATATTTAAATCGAATGATTAAAGAAAAGTCATTTGAAGATATGATGCTAGTTATGAAAAAATTAGGAGGTGATTATCATGAATAGTGATTTGTTGAAACAATTATCTCAAGGAGATAGTGTGGCATCACATGAAGATGAAATCAGAAGAATTGCTTATAAAGAGTTAAAAGAATATAGTGATGAAATTATTTGTGATCCATTGGGAAGTGTTATTTTTCATAAAAAAGGAAAAGGACAAAATCCTTTAAAGATTATGTTGAGTGCTCATATGGATGAAGTTGGATTTGTGGTGAGATATATTTCAGATATTGGTTTCCTTTATTTAATTGCTCTTGGTGGTGTTATTGACAAAAGCAAAGAAATGCAAATTGTCAGGGTGACAACAGAAGATGGACGTAAATATGTAGGGTTGTTGAATGTCACAAGAGATGGCGATGGAAAAGTGAAAGATATGTACGTTGATATAGGTTGTGATAGCGCCGATGAAGTCAAGGCTTTAGGAATAGAAACTGGAAATATGGTTTGCTTTGCATCGACTTGTAAACAGATTCAGCCAAAGGTTTATATGGGAAAAGCTATGGATGATCGTAGTGGTTGCTATGTTTTGATTGAAGCAATGAAACAACTTCAAGATCAAGATAATGATGTATATTTTGCATTAACAAGCAGTGAAGAAGTAGGTGTAAGAGGTTCTAAAACAGCAACTCATCTGATACAACCTGATGTCTTTTTTGCAGTAGATGTAGCCAATAATCCAGAATTGGTTAGAAATTATACAAATCATCGTTTGATTGGACATGGTCCAATGATTGTTCATTATGATAAAACGTTAGTACCTAATACAAAATTAGTAAAATATGTAAAAGATATTGCGGAAAAACATAATATTCCTTATCAGGATGACATGTTAAGTGGAGGTGGAACAGATGCTGGCAATGCACATTTAGAAGCAGGAGGGCGTCTGGCAATGGTATTAGGTATTCCACTTCGTTATTGTCATGGGTCTTATTCAATGGTGCATAGTGATGATTTGGAAAATTTGATTCACTTAACACTTGAATTGATAAAAATGAGTGGTGAGGAGTTATCAGCAATCAAAAATTTTTGGGAGGAAAACGAAAATGACTGAAATGGAAAAAAGTATTATTGGAATGATTTCTTCAGCAGGACAAAGTAAAGCTAAAGCATTTGAAGCTTTGAAGAAAGTCAGAACAGGTGAGTATGAACAAGCAAGACAATTACTTGATGAAGCAAGGGAAGCTGATGTTCAGGCTCATACGATTCAAACAAAGCTTATCCAGGCAGAAATGAGTGGCGAAGGGGATAAGCCAGAAGTTGGGTTATTAATGGTTCATGCACAGGATCATTATATGACATCTCAATTAGCACGTGATCTAATTGAAGAATTAATAAATGTATTTGAAGAAAAGGAGGGAAAATAAGATGAAAATTGTTTTATGTTGTGCAGGTGGTTTTTCTACAACAATGTTAATGGATAGCATGAAAGCAACTGTGAAAAACAGTGCAAAATTAAATGAAGCTGATTTTAAATTCATTGCGATTCCTGTAGACATTCTACAAAGTGAAGTAGAAGATTGTGATGTTTTAGTGATTGGACCACAAATTGCTCACAAACTTGACTACATTAAACCAATTATTGATCCATACAAAATTCCTTATGTCATTGTTGATCAAGATACATATGGAAAAATGGATGGAGCAACTGTTATGAAACAGGCATTGGTTGCTCGTAGAAAAGCAGATTTAAACAAATAAAAGGGGAGGTTTTTAAAAAATGTTTAATGCATTTGAATCATTTATGACAAAGTACTTAACTCCACTTGCTAATAAGATGGATAAACAAGTACACTTAAGTGCAATTAAAAAATCAATGGTTGCTTTAACACCATTATTGATTATTGGTAGTTTCTGTTTGATTCCGGAAGCGATTCCAAATATGATAGGGGAAAGTCATCCTGTTTCAGTTTGGATTCTTAATAACCTAGACATTATTTATATTCCTTACAATGTTGGGATGGCTTTGATGTCAGTATATGTCACTGCATTTATTGCTTATCATTTAGCTAACTCTTATAAACAGGATGTTCCTGGTTCTATTAGTATGGCTATGATTGCCTATTTAATGATGGCTGTTCAATATACTGAAGATGGTGGAATTAATACAACATTCTTTGGACCAAAAGGATTGTTTGCTTCAATGTTTGCAGCTATTATTGCAGTAGAACTATTCCGTTGGTGTAAGAAGAAACATTTTACAATTAAGATGCCTGAATCAGTACCTGATTTTGTATCACGTTCTTTTGAAATGATTCCAATTTCAGTAATCATTATTGGGTTCTTCTTAATTGTACGTATTGTATGTGTCAATGTTTTCAATACAATGCCACCACTTATCTTTACAAACTTATTGGCACCATTAGTTGGTTCTATGGATAATCCATTTGCATATACATTCTTAAGAATGTTACAATGTTTATTGTTCTTCTTTGGTATTCATCCATCAGTATTAAGTCCAATTACAAGTCCTATTTCAACGCAGTTCTTAGCAGAAAATGTAGCAGCTCAACAAGCTAGTTTAGCATTACCACATTTCTTCTGTCCAGGACCTGAATCAGCATTTGGTAACTTTACAGGAACAGGGGTTACAATTGGTCTTGTCTTCTGGTGCTTATTATCTAAGAATAAAGCATTAAAACAAATTGGTCGTGTGGCATTAATTCCTGCATTATTTGGTATTAATGAACCAATCTTATTTGGGGCACCAATTGTCTTGAACCCGATCTTCTTTATTCCATATGTTATCTTTGGTGGAATTATTGGAAGCTTTGGAGCTTGGGCTATGTATTTAGGAATTATGGCAAAATCGATATATACACCGCCTTATGTTGGGGTATTCTTAGAAGGATATTTAACAAACTTAGATGTAATGTCAATTGTAGTCAACGCAGTTCAAATGCTTGCTTCGATATTGATTTGGTATCCATTCTTTAAGATATATGAAAGACGTTATGGTCAAAAAGAACCAGATAAACCAACATCAACAATGTCTGAAGAAGATGCTAAAATCTTAGAAGATTTAGATTTAGACTTTTAATGGATGGGCAAGCTAATATGCTTGCCTTTTGTATATAATGAGGTGATGAAAATGGCAAAAAGAATTGATAAAGTTCAACAATTCTTACAAGAAAAGAATATAGATGCATTATTAATAAAAAGTAAAACATTAAAGAAATGGATGTCTACTTTAACAGGAAGTGGATGTCAAATCTTGATTACAAAAAATCAAGGCTATTTGATTGTTGATGGAAGATATATCACTGAAGCTAAGGAAAAGGAACATGATTTAACAATAGTTTTACATAATCCTCATTTAACAGGAAAAAATTATTTAGGTACAGTTGAACAGTTATTAAAAGAAAATCAATGTCAAAGCATGGGCGTTGAAGCAAGTCAAATGCTTGTCAAAGAATATCAGGCAGTCAGTCAATTAGGGGTTGATATTCATTTGTTAGATGAAGATATTGTCAATTTAAGAATTGTCAAAGATGATGAAGAAATTGAGGCTATGAAAAAAGTGATTCAAATAACAGATGATATTTATCAAAAAGTGATTTCGCAAATACGTGTTGGTATGAGTGAATATGAAATCAGTGCATTAGTGCATTACTATTCTATTAAGGCAGGTGCTCAGCAGATGTCATTTGATACAATTGTTGCATCGGGACCACGAACAGCTTTACCACATGGACGACCTACATCAAGATGCGTTCAAAAACATGAACCGATTATGATTGATTTTGGAATTCAATATGAAAATTATCAATCAGATATGACACGTGTTTGCTTTATTGGTGAACCTGAACCACAAATTAAGGAAATCTATGATGTTGTTTTAAAAGCTCAATTAGCAGGTTTATCAGCTATTCAAGCAGATGTGAAAGCTTGTGATGTTGATAAAGCAGCAAGAGATGTGATTGAAGCAGCTGGATATGGTGAGTATTTTACACATGGTTTAGGACATGGCTTAGGTATAGGAGAAGATGGCGAAGGACCTATTTTAAATTCACAAAGTCAGACAATTTTACAGGAACATATGATGATGTCATGTGAACCTGGTGTTTATGTACCAGGTGTTGGGGGAATTCGTATTGAAGATGATGTTGTGATTATGGATGGTAAGGGTGTACCACTTAATCAAACAACAAAAGATTATATAATTTTGGAGGAAAAATAGATGCAGTATAATTTTGATGAAGTTCATAATCGTTTAGGAACTTATTGTACACAATGGGACTATATTGAAGATCGTTTTCATAAAAAAGATTTAATTCCATTTTCAATTTCAGACACGGATTTTATTATTCCAAAGCCAATTACTGAAAAAATTCATGAAGTGGCTAATCATCAAATTTATGGATATACCAGATGGAATCATCATGATTATAAATCTTCTATTGCAAGTTATTATCAAAGACGTTTTGATACACATATTGAAGAAGATTGGATTTTATATAGTCCTAGTGTAATGTATTCCGTATCATTGTTGATTCGTCTTTTATCTAAACCTCAAGATAAAGTTTTAACAATGAATCCTATGTATGATGCATTCTTTTCAGTCATAGAAGATAATGATAGAGAATTAGTTTCACATCATTTGGTTCATGACCATGATAGTTTTGTGATTGATTTTGAAGTATTTGAAAAACAGTTACAAGAATGTTCGATATTGTTGTTGTGTTCACCACATAATCCAACAGGGCGCATTTGGCATGACGATGAAATGCGAAAAATGATAGAATTATGCAAAAAATATCATGTCAAAATCATTTCTGATGAAATTCATATGGATATTCAAATCAAAGAAACAAAACATCATCCATTATTATCATATCTTGATTTATATGATGAACTTTACACTGCCAGTTCTTCAAGTAAAACATTGAATACACCGGGATTGATTGGATCTTATGTCATGATTCCTAATCATGACATAAGAGATGAATTTTTGAAAGTGACAAGAAAAAGAGATTTTCTTAATTCAGCAAGTATTTTTGGGATGTATGCAACAATGATTGGATATACGCAATGTGATGATTACATTGATCAGTTAAATGAATATATTAAACAAAATATGAAACTTGTTGAAGATTTTATCAAAGAAGAATTACCTGATTTTCGTTTTCAAAGACCAGAAGCAACATATTTAGCTTGGATAGATGGTAGAAATGTACCATTTACAAGTGAGCAAATTCAAGATGCATTAGTCAACATTGGTGGCGTCGCTATTATGAAAGGGGAAACCTATGGTGAAAATGGACAAAAATATTTACGTATGAATCTAGGTTGTCCACGTTCTAAATTGGAAGAAGGATTAAAACGCTTTAAAAAAGCTATGGATAGTTTATATCAAAAATAGGAGGATTGAATTTTATGCATAAATTATGGAAAAAATTAACACGTTGGGTAGATAGAAAGCCCTCTCGTGTCACATTTACAACACGTGTGATTGCCTATGCTTTAGATTGGGCAATTGGGGGAATTATTTGTGGTTTACCCGCTGTTGTGATTTATGGCTTGGTTACTGATCGTAGTGATATGTTTAGTGATTTATATGTTTTCCCATCTTTAGGATTTTCGCAGGGCTGGAGCTATTTAGCAGGAATTCTATGCCTTATTGTCGCATTGATTTATTATATTTATATTCCTTATAAAGTTTATCCAGGACAAACGTTAGGAAAACATATAATGAAGTTAAAAATTGTCAGAGTGGATGGAGAACCATTGGATATCAAAACATTGGTGATGAGACATCTTGTAGGTTTGATTCTATTGGAAGGCGTTTCTGTTGTTGTGAGTCGTTATCTCAGACAAATGCTTACTCTTGCTACAGGATTTTATTTTGAATACTATTTAACAGCTATTGGTGGACTCATTACAATGATTTCAGGGGTTATTGTTTATAATACACCTTCAAAACGTGCACTTCATGATTATTTAGCGAAAACAAGAGTGGCTTTATGGGATGAACCAGAACAAGTACCTATTGTTAAAAAAGTAAACCAAGACATAAAAAACGCCATAAATAATGCATAAAATAAAAAGATGGATATTGTCCATCTTTTTGTTTTATAAAATTAACCATGGGTTTTCTTGATGTTCATAAGTTGCTTTGGCACTTATGATTGAATATTCAACCATATCACTGACTGCCTGATGTGTAAAGAAAGCAGTATGAGGTGTTAGTAAAACATTAGGGAATGAACGTAAGATAGCGAGTTGATGATGATTGATGACTTCATTTTTATATTCTTGATAATAAAGATGTGATTCGTTTTCTACAACATCTAAAGCTGCATAACCAATTTTTTGATTTTCAATGCCAACAATTAAATCGTCAGTATCAATTAAAGAACCTCTTGCAGTATTGATAATCACAACACCATCCTTCATCTTTTGAATGCTGTCTTTATTAATCATATGATATGTACTTTCCATGCTAGGCGCATGTAAACTAATCACGTCACTACGTTTCCATAATGTTTCTAAATCCACATATTCAACATCATCTTTAAGACTTTCTTGTGGATAGCGATCATAAGCTATAATATGACATGAAAAACCAGATAAATAGCGAATCACTTCTTGACCAATTTTCCCTGTTCCAATAATTCCTACTGTTAAATGTGTTAATTCTTTCCCACGAATACGATTTAAACTAAAATCCTGACTCGCAAAACGTTCTACAATCAATTTCATATTTCTTAATGCCATTAAAATCATCATAACTGTATATTCAGCAACACTTGCAAGTGAATAACTTACATTTCCAACATGAATACCATATTTTTCACAAGCCATCAAATCAATATGGTCAAAACCGATTGTTCTTGTTGAAATGTAAACAACTTGGTAATCGCTTAATTTTTTTATAATCGCTTCATCTGTTTTTGTTGTCATAATACTGATGGCTTGACTCCCTTGACATAAATCAACATTATCAAGAGTCAAAGCATCACGGTGAATGTCAATTTCAATATCATATTTCTTGGCATATTGATGAATATAATCTATTTCATCATCTCTGACACTAAAAAAACTTACTTTCATGTATTTTTCCTCCTTCTTTTCTTCATTATAGGAAAGAAAAAGATTGAAATAAAGAGGATAAATTGCATCTTTGAATGCAATGAATATACTTCCTTTTTCATAACAAAGCCATTTTTTAAACAGTTGGTTTTTTGAATAAACTTGTGTATAATAAAGAAGTGGGGTGAGGGGCTATGGAAACTTTTTATAAACAAGAAGATTTGGAAGTCTTTAGAAAATGGGTTTATTATCAAGTAACTAGTCATCCTCATTTAACTTTAGAAAAATATGATTCGAGAACTTACAAAATTTATTATAAAAATAAAGTGGGAAGATTTGTTATATGGCCAATTGGAATTGTTGAAGAGGCTATTACTGAAGGAGAAGAACTGCTTTTTTATTTACATTATCAATTTCATAATTTCCAGTATGCAACTAACTTATTTCAAAGAATGATGGATAAGTTATTGGAAGAAACTGAACAAAATTATCAGATATTACTTTGTTGTAGTGGTGGAATGACAACAGGTTATTTTGCTCAAAAATTAAATAAATACTGTCAATTAAATCATTTACCTTATCATGTGGATGCAACAGCTATCTATGAATTAGAAAATATTTATCAAAAATATGATTTGATTTTTGTTGCTCCTCAATTAAGATATAAACTTCAAGAATTATCAGGAAAGCTGGAGTCAGCAAAAGTTCAAGACGTTGCACCAAGTATTTTTGCGACTTATGATTGTCAAGCTATGATAGAAGAAATTGAAAATCAATTAAAGGATGAAAAAAATGAGTGAAAAAGAAAAGATGATGGCTGGGCATTTGTATCAGCCTTATGATCAACAACTGTATCATGAAAGAGAAATTTGTAAAAGAATGCTTTATGAATATAATCGTTATACACCTGTTCAAAAAAATGAAAAAGATATTCTTTTGAAAAAGTTATTAAATTGTAAAGGTGAACTTTGTATTGAACCACCTTTTTATTGTCAATATGGCTATCATATTACAGTAGGTTTGAATTTTTACAGTGATGTCAATTTAACAATTTTAGACCAAGGTTTAGTAGAAATCGGGGATCATGTTGTATTGGGACCCAATGTGAATATTTATACAGCTTCTTATCCTTTTCATGAAGGAGAAAGAATGCAAGGGTTAGAATATACAAGACCAGTTAAAATTTATGATCATGTTTGGATAGGTGGAAATGTGACAATCTTACCTGGTGTGAAAATTAATCAGGGTGCTATCATTGGTGCAGGTAGTGTTGTGACCCATGATATTCCTCCTTATGTGATTGCTGGAGGAAATCCTTGTCAGGTCATCCGCTCTATTACTCAAGAAGATTTGCATAAAAAATGGTAAATAACACCATTTGAACAGTGTTTTTACTTGTATTTAACATTTCTTGTTATGAAAAATGTTAAAATACGGGTGGTGGTGATAGAATGGAGTATTGGGGATTAATGATTCCAGGATTATTTTTAGCGGTTTTAGGAATATTGAATCAGTTGGAAGATAAATAGTTCCAATTGATTTTTTTATGCAAAGAAAAAGAGATTATAAGTTATCTTATAATCTCTTTTCGGTTATTATTTTTTAGAAAGGTATGTATTATACAACTACAATCTCCATCTTCCTACCAAATAACTTCCATCTCGCTCTTCTTCCTCACCATATCCGTATCTCTACGGACAAGCTTATTTTAACATAATTTTCTAATAATGCAAGACTTCTTATGTCGAATTATTGAAAATTATCGTGTAAATTTGAGAAATTGATCAGTTCTATATGATTTTCTTGGATAAATGATTTGATTTGTGATGATGTTAAAAATTCTAACTCTTTCATTCTTGGTAAATTGTAACTTGACATATCATAGAGTCTTTGATCAAGATAGGCAGGATGACACATCAGTTCCAATGCTCCAGAATGTGATTGTAAAACTTCTGTTACATATTGATAATTAACATCTTCATCATACATCTTATCAAAAACTGGAATGTATGGATAAGTATCAATGATTTGATGGCGTTGACGAATAGGTAAATCATATTCTTTGGCTAAGGCCTTTGCCACTTCTTGATGCCAAGGGAGTAAATGCACATGGTGATGAGAGTCAATATGTGTAGGTTTATGGCCGGCTATTTCAATGAATTTTTCAATCTGTGCTTTCCATTCACGATATAATTCATTAACATCTCCATGTGGTTTTCCATCAGGATAATCCTTAGGTCTAATAAAATTTCCCATTTCATCAGTATAAGAGTGAGCACCATCAATAAGAGGTCGTCCAACGGTAAGAACCAAATGAATACCGACTCCAAGTTGAGGATAATGTTGTGCCTGTTTTAAAGCAAACTTGGCATAAGGCATATTCATCATACAGGTCGTTGAAGTCACAATACCTTCTTTGTGAGCTACTAATATTCCAATTGTATTGGCTTGTGTCATACCAAAATCATCAGCATTAACAATTAATTGATTAATCATAAAATGTACCTCCTTAGCTTAATTATACTCTAAATCAAAGAAAAGGTTGTTTTTTTTCATATTCTTAAAATAATTCTTTGTGTCTATTAAGAACTTGCTATATAATAGAAAAAAATCAAGGAGGATAATGATGAATACAATAACAGGATATACAGGACTTTATGGCATTGTGGCTGATCCTATTAAACATTCTTTTTCACCCATGATGCACAATACTGCATTTCAATATTTAGGAATCAATGATGTTTATCTGGCTTTTGAAGTGAAACCGGAGCATTTATCAGATTTTATAACAAGTGCTAAAATATTGCCTATCAAAGGTTTTAATGTATCCATGCCCTATAAAGTCGATATTTTACCTTACTTGGATGAATTGACATTACAAGCTAAGTTATGTCAAGCTGTTAATACAGTTAAAAATAAGGATGGGAAATTGATTGGGCATATAAGTGATGGTATTGGTTTTATGAAAGCTTGTGAAGAAAAAGGTTGGCAATTCCAAAACCAAAAAGTTGTTGTTTTAGGAGCAGGTGGTGCTGCCAGAGCAATCGTTGTGGCTTTAACACAATACGCTAAAGAAATTGTCATCTATAATCGCAGTCATAAGGATTGGATTCAACAAGTTCAGGCCCAATGTGATTGTCCACTTGTATTGAAATCATTAAATGATATCCAAGGTTTAAAAGAAGATTTGAAAGATAGCTATGCCTTGATTCAAACAACGAATGTGGGAATGGCACCTCATGAAGAGGGATGTTTAATACCAGATGTTTCTTATTTACCTCAACATATAAAGGTGGCAGATATTATTTACAACCCTCAAGAAACAAAATTACTAAAAATGGCTCGTGAAAAAGGCCTTGAATATATGAATGGGGAAGGTATGATTGTTTATCAGGGAGCAGAATCCTTTGAATTTTGGACAGGACAAAAAATGCCAATACCTCAAGTGAAAAAAGTTTAAAAATGGAGTGATGAAAATGAAAGAGATTATTGTAGCTTCAACAAATGAAGGAAAAATAAAAGAAATCAAAGCGATGTTGGATGCAATTGGTATTGAAGTGAAATCATTGAAAGATGTTTTTGATGAAGATATAGAAATTGAAGAAAATGGGCAGACTTTTCAAGAAAATGCTTTAATCAAAGCTCAAACGATTTGTGATTGCATTCATAAACCAGTTCTTGCTGATGATTCTGGTTTAGAAGTGGATGCGATGGATGGAGCGCCTGGTATTTATTCAGCACGTTTTATGGGACATGACACAAGTTATGATATTAAGAATCAGTATATTATTGATGCGGTTAAAGGAAAAGAAAGAGGAGCACGATTTGTCTGTGCAATGGCTTTATGTATACCTGATAAAGAACCGATTTTAATTGAAGAATACTTTAATGGTGAAATTTATGATCATATTGCAGGTGAAAATGGTTTTGGATATGATCCTATCTTTTATGTGCCAGAACTTCATAAAACATCTGCCCAGTTAACATTAGAAGAAAAAATCAATATTCACATCGTGCCAAAGCACTTAAAAAATTATATGCTATTTTAAAAGAGGAGAATCAATCATGAATCATATTGTATTAGTACACCCAGCTATTCCACAAAATACGGGAAATATTATGCGTACTTGTGTGGCGACACATTCTAAACTTCATTTAATTAAACCCTTAGGTTTTTCTTTAGATGATAAACATATGAAACGTGCAGGATTGGATTATATTAAAGATTTACAAATGGAAATATATGAAAACTGGGAAGATTTTACAAATCGAAATCAAGGTGATTATCATTTTTTTACACGTTATTCAAAACTATGTTATAGTGATCAAAGCTATGTTTCTGATCGTGATCAATATATTATTTTTGGTCATGAACATGATGGCATTCCTCATGATATTTTAAAAGAACATCTCGATGAATGTGTGCGTATTCCAATGGATGGTGGGGCGAGAAGTTTAAATTTATCTAATTGTGTAGCGATTGGAATTTATGAGGTTTTACGTCAACAAAATTATCCAAATTTATCTAAGGTAGAGGTACAAAAAGGTGCTGACTTCATTTATCAAGAATAGAAAAAGTGATATTCTTTTAGCTTTCGTGCTAACCATATTTATTATAACGTTAGCCATTGTTATAACGGTCTTTTTTAAACCACTTTATTATTTTGATATAGATTATTTAAAAATAAGTGAAACGACAGGATTATCAGCTGATGTGATTCGTCATAACTATGATATTTTAATTCAATATCAGAGTGTTTTTTACCAAGGAACTTTAAATCTACCAGATTTTGTGATGTCTACAACTGGTCGAATTCATTTTGAAGAAGTGAAAAGAATTTTTGAAGTTATTCAAATCACATGTTTAATCAGTGGGGTTATTTCTTTGGTGATGGTGTATCGTCGTTTTAAACAAAAAGAATATCGTTTTTTAAGATTAACATCCATATTTTCTGTAGGTATTCCCCTTATCATAGGTTTTTTGGCAGCTATTGACTTTAATAAAGCTTTTGTGATTTTTCATCAAATTGTTTTTAGAAATGATTACTGGATTTTTAATGAAACCACAGATCCTGTTATTACAATTTTGCCTGAAACATTTTTTATGCATAGTTTTATGATGATTGTAGGCATAATTATAATAATAAGTGTTGGATGCTATGGAATTTATGGCTGGCAAAGAAAGAAAATTTTACAGAATACATAAAAACCTGTGATGTGTGAACACCACAGGTTTATAAAATATCACGTTTTTGAAGTTCAGTTCTTAAATCAGATTGATAGGGAAGATATAGTCCATGAATATGACATTCTTTAGCCATGTTAATATTTGCTAACATATCATCAATAAAAAGGGATTCACTTGTTTCAAGGTGATATCTATGCAAAAGTAGTTGATATATCTTTTTATCAGGTTTCACAAGCTTTTCATTGGCTGAAATAATACCACCTTCAAAAAGATTAAAGAAATCATATCTTTGAAACATTGTTTGAATGGCTTCTTTATGAAAATTAGATAAAAGATATAAATGATAGCCTTTATCTTTTAATTCTTTAACGATTTCAACATTTTTTTGTAAAGGTGTCATCATATGTGTCCAATTTTCCATCACAAAGATAATTTCATCATGATAGTGAGGATGTTTTAAAGTTAATGATTGAATCGCATCTTGAATCATCATTGTCCCCATATCTAATTCAATCCATTCATCACTTGAAAAAATAATCATCATTAAATCACCCATAACAGATGGTGAAAAATATTGTTGTAAATATTTTTCAGGCTGAAAATCTAAAAGGACATTACCAATATCAAAAATAATATTTTTCATAAATTTATCTCCGTTCATATCGAATTCACATAATTAAACCATCATGTTAGTATATATTCTAGCATAGGAGGATACATGGATGAAAGCATTTTTAGAAAAATATAATAGTTTGAAATATTTGCTTTATTTTTTTGTGGCCTATATGATTGGCTTTATGATTCTAGAAAATCAAAGTTTTTCACATATGATGATAACAGATTCATGGATTGATCAATATATACCATTTAATGAATATTTTGTTATTCCTTATTTATTATGGTTTGTATTTATGGTTTTAGGTTTTGCTTATTTTGTTTTTATTGATCAATCAGGTGTAAAAAGAACATATTTTTATTTGTTTTTAGGAATGAGTTTATCTTTGTTGATTTATGCTGTGATTCCAACAGGTCAAAACTTAAGAGTACAACTTTATGATGAAAATATCTTTCAATGTTTAGTGAGTTTTATTTACTCTATTGATTCATCTACAAATGTTTGTCCAAGCATTCATGTTTATAATAGTGTTATGATGTGTGTATCATTGTTGAAAAGTCAAAGAGTTCAACAAACTTCATGGTTATGTGTTGCGCTTGTTATCTTGACTTTATTGATTTGTATGTCTACAGTAATGATTAAACAACATGCTTTTATAGATATTATTTGGGCTTTGATTTTAGCTGTTATTATTTATTGTGTAGGGAAATGGAAATATGATTATTAATGGTAAGGAGTCATTGAAATGAAAGCAAAACGATTAACAATGAAAGATATTGCACAAATGGCTGGAGTTGGGAAAAGCACTGTATCACGTTATTTTAATGGTGGTTATGTCAAAGAAGAAACACGTGCTAGAATACATAAGATTATTGAAGAAAATGGTTATGAGCCTAATGTCATGGCACAGATTATGAAGCGTAAACATTCACAGCTTATTGGTATTATTACACCTGCTTTAGATTCAACGACTTCATCTAGAATGATGATGACAATGGATGAATATTTAAGAGGGCAAAAATATACACCGTTGATTATTAATACAAATCATAATGAATTAAGAGAATTGATGTCGATTGAACAGTTGAGAAATTTAAATGTTGATGGGATTATTTTAATTGCGACAGATTTAACAATGGCTCACCAAAAAATTATTTCTCAAATTGATATTCCTTTTGTGGTAATTGGACAGCGTTGTAAGCAAGGGGTTGCGGTTGTGTATGATGATTATCGTGCTGGTTATGATTTGGCTTGTTATGTTGCAAAAAAAGGACATAAAGATATTGCTTATGTCGGTGTTTTTCAAAAAGATATTGCAGTTGGGGTAGAAAGAAAACAAGGTGTTCAGGATGGCTTGAAAGCATATGGCATTGATCACTATCATTTTATTGAAACAGATTTCTCGTTTGAAAAAACCAGACAGGTGGTGGGAGCATTTTTAGATCGTCATCGTCCAACAGCGATAATTTGTGCAACTGATAATTTAGCTTTAGCCTGTTATAAAGAAATTCAAATCAGAGGCTTAAAAATGCCAGAAGATATTTCTTTGGCAGGTTTTGGTGGCTATGAAATTTCCTCGTTAATTACCCCAAGTTTAACAACAATTCGTTATGAAAATGAAGAAGCTGCTTGTCAAGGTGCAAAAGCGATGATTGATATGATTCAAGAAAAAGATGTTGAATCACAACATATGGTTGATTATGTTTTAATTGAGGGTGGTAGTATTAGCAATCTGCGTTAGGATTGCTTTTATTTTAAAAAATATGGAACCGATACCATTTTTATGTTGACATCTTTCTTAAAGAGGAGTATATTGTATATGGGAACGATACCATAAAGGAGGAATAGAAATGGATTATCAAGGTATTGCAAACAAAATTATTGATGGTGTAGGGGGACAGGATAATATACGTCATGCGATGCACTGTGCCACAAGATTACGTTTGAATTTAAAAAATAATGATTTAGTAGATGAGAAAAAATTAGAAGCAATTGATGAAGTCAAAGGAACATTTTTAGCAGGTGATCAATATCAAATTATTTTAGGATCAGGTCTTGTGAATATTGTTTGTGATGAAGTCAAAAAGATTTTAGGTATGAGTGATGAAGAAGTTGTAGAAGAATTAGGGGAAAACAAGGATCACTCATTCAACGTGCAGTTAAGTTATTAAGTGATATTTTCGTACCAATTATTCCAGCCATTGTTGCTGGCGGGTTATTAATGGGTATTAACAATGTTGTAACTGCAAATGGTTTATTTGTTGAAGGTAAAACAATTATTGATTTATATCCACAAATGGCTGATATTTCAGCAATGATTAATATGTTTGCCAATGCAGCATTTACATTCTTACCAGTTTTGATTGGTTTTTCAGCAACTCAGAAGTTTGGTGGTAATCCATATCTAGGAGCTGCAATGGGAATGATTATGGTTCATCCAGACTTATTAAATGCCTATTCATTAGGAACAGGTGTAGAAATTCCAACATGGAATTTATTTGGATTAACAGTACAAGCTGTTGGTTATCAAGGAACAGTGTTACCAGTATTAGCAGTTTCTTGGATTTTAGCAAATATCGAAAAACGATTACACAAAGTGACTCCAACATGGTTGGATAACTTAACAACACCGTTAATTTCTGTGTTAGTAACTGGATTTTTAACATTTATCGTTGTTGGACCAGTTTTAAGAAGTGCTGGTGATTTACTTGCGATGGGTATTACATGGGTATATAATACATTAGGCTTTGTTGGTGGTGCTATTTTTGGATTGTTATATGCACCAATTTGTTTGACAGGTATGCATCATAGTTTTATTGCGGTGGAAACACAATTGATTGCAGCAGCGAATACAACAGGTGGTTCATTTATTTTCCCAACAGCTGCGATGAATAACGTCGCTCAAGGGGCTGCAGTACTTGCTGTTTTGTTGGCAACACATAATAAAAAATTAAAGTCTATTTGTTCAGCAGCCGGTGTTTCAGCAATGCTTGGGATTACTGAACCAGCGATGTTTGGTGTCACTTTAAAATTACGTTATCCTTTCTATGGAGCCATGATTGGTTCAGCTTGTGGTAGTGCATATATTGCAGCAACAAAAACTCTAGCAACTGCCCTTGGTGCAGCTGGTTTACCAGGATTTATTTCAATTCACCCAAGTCATTGGCTTCATTACTTTATTGGAATGGGAATTTCTATTGTTGTGGCGTTTGTAGTGACAATGATTTTATTTAAGAAATTCTGTGAAAAAGATGAAAATGAAACAGTATCTCAAGAGTCAGTTTCACTTGAAAATATGGATCAAACAAAAATCTGTGCTCCATTTGATTGTGAAATCAAACCTATCAGTGAATGTAGTGATCAAGTCTTTGCTTCAAAAGCTATGGGAGATGGTTTAGTAACAATTCCTAAAAATGGAACATTATGTTCACCTATTCATGGTGAAGTCGCAATGGTATTCCCAACTTATCATGCGATTGGTTTAAAAAATGACAATGTAGAATTATTACTTCATATCGGGTTGGATACTGTTAAATTAGAAGGGAAACCTTTTAAGGTATTGGTAAAAGCTGGAGATATAGTACGTATTGGTGATCCTCTTATTGAATTTGATATGGATACGATTGAAAAAGAAGGATTATCAATTGAAACACCACTTGTTATTACAAATCAAAAAGAATTTAATGTTTTAAAAACAGGAAAAGTTCAAGTTCAAGATGAAATTATTGAGGTAAAATAATGGAAGAAATAAGAAAGCAATTTGAAGAAGCAAATCAAAAAAGTCAAGAAGTTCAACAGGATGCATGGCGATTAAAATATCATCTTATGCCTCCTGTAGGCTGGTTAAATGATCCTAATGGATTATGTCAATATCAAGATGTTTATCATATCTTTTATCAATATGCACCCCAAAGAGCAGATGGAAAAGCCTTGAAAGGATGGGGACATTATACAACAAAGGATTTTATTCATTATCAGACACAACCTATCACATTATATCCTGATAAACCTATTGATCAAGATGGTGCTTATTCAGGATGTGCATGGGTTAATGATGATGAAATTCAATTCTTCTATACGGGAAATATTAAATTTCCTGGAGAATATGATTATATTAATGAAGGTAGAGGACATTATGTCAATGCTTTCTCTAGTCAGGATGGTTATCATTTTAGTGAAAAGAAGAATCTTTTAAAAAATGAAGATTATCCAGATGATTTAAGCTGTCATGTGCGTGATCCTAAGATTTATCAGGAAAATGATAAATATTACATGGTATTAGGAGCCAGAACACGTCAAAGTCAAGGTTGTGTTATTATCTATCAATCTGATGATTTAAACCATTGGCAATATTATACACGTTTAGAAACACCATATCCTTTTGGTTATATGTGGGAATGTCCAGATTTCTTTGAATTAGATTCACAAAAAATCTTAATGACTTGTCCTCAAGGATTAAAACAGGATGGTTATCATTATGAAAATGTTTACGCTAATGGGTATTTCCTTGTTGATGGAACAATGGAAAACTTACAATTAAAAGAATTTCAGGAACTCGATTATGGTTTTGATTTCTATGCTCCACAGACATTTTTAGATCAAAACAATCGTCGTATTTTGATTGGCTGGATGGGATTACCAGATATTCCTTATAGCAATCCTACAGTTGAAAAAGGTTGGCAACATGCCTTAACATTACCAAGAGTTTTAACGTTAAAAAATCAACATGTTTACCAATATCCTGTAGAAGAAATTTTACAAGCCAGACAATTAAAAGAACAATTAGATTTATCAAAAAATCAAACTTATCATGATTCTGTTATATGTCAATGTCATTTCACACAATTATCTGATGCATGGACAATATCATTACGTGAAGATGTTATATTATCTTATCATCAAAATTTACTAACACTCACAATAGGTAAAAGTGGTTATGGCAGAAATGCACGTCATATTGAAATTGATTCTATTGAAGAAATAGATATATTTAGTGATACATCATCTTTAGAAATCTTTGTGAATCATGGGGAATATGTTTTATCATCAAGAGTATATGATGATATGCAAGATATGAATATTTTCATTGATTCTTCATGTCATATGGATGTTTATCAAATGCCCAATTTCATATATACAAAAGACCTATAAGATAAGAATAGGTCTTTTATTTTTTTGAATAATAATATAATTGTATACACTTGTCTATATAAACGAAATCTTTTTGTATTAAAGACAAAAAAAATATATGAATTTGTTATTTAGACAAAAAGTTGTTGACATTTATAATTGTTGAGTATATACTACCATCATACAGGAAAACCTGTGAGTCTAAAAGGGGAGAAAAAATATGAAAAAGTTAAAAGCTTTAATTGTGATGTGCTTAGCAACAGCTATGCTGGTTGGCTGTGGCGGTGGCTCAGTTGGAACTGACACATATGTCTTTTCAAGTGAGCTAGATATTAAAAACCTTGATTCTTCTGACGCTGATGATGGTATGTCATTTAACGCAATGCATGCTTGTATTGATGGTTTAATGGGGTTGGATAAAGAAGGAAATATTGTTGGAGCAATTGCAGAAAATTATGATTTAAGTAAAGACAAATTAACATATACTTTCCATTTAAGAGAAAATGCCAACTGGTCAAATGATACACCAGTTACAGCAGATGATTTTGTTTATGCTTGGCAAAGAATCTTAAAAAATAATGGAAACTATGCTTATATGTTAGGTAGCGATGGTGCTGCAATTGTAGGTGTTGATGAAATTCTTGCAAAAATGGCAAATAAAGAAACATTAACAGATGCTGATTTTGAAAAAATGGGTGTGAAAGCTGTAGATGATAAGACACTTGAAGTCAAAATTACAAAACCAATTTCTTATTTTGAAGAATTAATGACATTCCCATGTTATTATCCAATTAATAAGGAATTCTGTGAAGAAAAAGGTGACCAATACGCTAAGAGTGCAACAAATGTATTATCAAATGGTGCATTTGTTATGACAGATTGGCAACCTGGTAAAACAGCAACTTTCGAAAAAAATGATAAATATTGGAATGCAGATGCAGTTAAGACTCAAAACTTAGTTATGAACTTAGTTCAAGATCCACAAACTGCTGCTACTTCATTTAAAAATGGAGAAACTGATTTTGCACCAATTAATTCTCAATTAATTGATCAATACAAAGATGATAATTCATTTGTTTCATTCAATGAAGGTTACTTATTCTATCTTGAAATTAATGAAAAGAATACAGATTTAGCTAACAATAAAATTAAACAAGCTATTTCATATGCAATCGATAGAGACGATTTAGTTAATAATGTCTTAAAAGATGGTTCTAAAGCAGCAAAAGGATTTATTCCTAGAGAATTATCATTAAGCTCTACATTGAGTGATTTCCGTGATGATGCTGGAGATTATGAAGTGACAAACTACAATTTAGATAAAGCACAGCAATTATTTGCTGAAGGTTTAAAAGAATTGAATAAAACTTCAATTACTGTTAGATTGACTTATGGTACAGATGAATCTCCAATGGATCAAATGGCTGAATATTTACAAAATGCTTTAACAAAATTAAATGGTCTTAATATTGAAATGGTTGCAACAACAAAACAAGACAGAATTTACAATAAAATGGCCAATGGAGATTTCGATATAGCTTGTACTCGTTGGGGTCCTGACTATGGTGATCCAACAACTTATTTGAACTTATTATTAGATGGAAACTCTAATAACTATGGTAAATATTACAGTGAAGAATATGAAGAAATTATGGATAAAGTTTCAACTGAAGCTGATGTTGATGCACGTTGGCAATATATGATTAATGCTGAAAAAGTTATTATGGCTGACTTGCCTGATATTCCAGTCTTTGAAAAAGGAACTTCAGCATTAGAAAACAAAAAAGTTACAGGTTTAGTTCATAGACCAGTAGGTGTACCTTATACATTCCATTATGTAGAAAAGGCAGAATAAAAACAATTAAAGTGATGAAAGCTGATAAACACAATATGGTTTTCTATATTGTGTTTATCTTTTAGAAGGAGGGATTTGATGAGTAAATCAACATTAAAATATATTGGAAAAAGATTACTTATATCGTTAGCCACTTTATTTGTTATTCTAGTTGTTTTGTTTTTAGTTGTCAAATTATTGCCTGGTTCACCATTCAATAACGAAAAACTATCAGAAGCTCAAAGAGCTGCTATTGAAGCAAAATATGGTTTGGATCAACCTTTGGTTACACAATTTATAACATATGTTAAAAATATGTTAACAGGTGATTTTGGTGTTTCTTATAATATGTATAAAGACATGCCTGTATCATCACTTGTTGGAAGTGCAGCAAAGATATCATTTATTTATGGTTTAAGTGCTGTTATTATTGGAGGACTGTTAGGAACATTATTGGGTGTTTTTGCAGCTCTTCATAAAAATACAATTTGGGATACACTTGCAACAATTATTTCAGTTATTGGTGTATCTGTACCATCATTTGTATTTGCGATGATGCTTTTGGTTTTATTTGCATCTCAACTTCACATATTACCAACACAGTATAGTTCCTTTAATCCAGTCGTTTCATCAATTATGCCAGTTATGGCTTTATCAGTTGGTGTTATCGCCAATGTGGCACGTTTTACAAGAACAGAAATGGTTTCGGTTGTTAATAGTGAATATATGACTTTGGCAGAAGCAAAAGGTTTGGATAACAAAACATTGATCTTTAAACATGCTTTGCGTAATGCCTTGATTCCAGTTGTCACAATTTTAGGACCTATTTTGGTTAACTTAATGACAGGAACAATGGTTGTTGAAAAAATATGTGGTGTTCCTGGTTTAGGGAAATTATTGATTAACAGTATTTTGTCTAATGATGTGAATATTATTTTAGCTTGTTCATTCTTATATGCTGCTATGTATATAATTATGATGTTGATTATTGACGTTTCTTATGGAATTATTGATCCAAGAATTCGTCTAGGTAAGGAGGATTCATAATGGATGCAAAATTAAAAGATATTGAATTTTTACCTGATGATTTTGAATTTGTTGGTAATAAACAGGATATTTCAATGGATGTTGTCATACCGGCAAAACCAGGATGGAAAGAAGCCATTAATATCTTTATACAAAACAAAGGAGCTGTGGTTGGTTTAATTATGATTTTGATTATTATTTTATTAGCTATTTTTGCTCCAATGTTGTCATCATGGGAATTTGATGATTTGAATACTTCTTTACAATCAATTTCTCCTAATTTAGAACACTGGTTTGGAACAGATACTTTAGGTAGAGATTTATGGGTACGTTTATGGACTGGAGCACGTATTTCCTTATTTATTGCTGTATGTGCCGTTTTGATTGATGTGGTTCTTGGAACAACATATGGTTTGATTTCAGGATACTTTGGTGGAATGGTCGATTCAATAATGCAAAGAATTCAAGAAATTATTAATTCAATTCCAACATTAGTTGTTTTAACATTGTTATTAATGGTTATGAAATCAAGTTTAACAACTATCGTATTTGCTTTATCATTAACAGAATGGATTGGAATGAGTCGTATTGTCAGAGCACAAGTTTTAAAAGTAAAAGAAGAAGAATTTGTTTTAGCTTCACGTACTTTAGGAGCAAAAAGTTTCTTTATTATCTTTAAAGAAATTTTGCCTAATATTTATAGTCAAATGATTATTATGATTATGATGTCTATTCCCAATGCCATTTTCTATGAAGCTTATTTATCATTTGTAGGTTTAGGTTTACCTGCACCAAATGCTTCACTTGGTACATTAATTAATGATGGATTTGAAAGTTTCTTAGTTTATCCATATATGGTTTTAATACCAGCTGTTGTTTTATCAATTTTAATGTTAAGCTTTAACTTATTTGGTGATGGATTAAGAGATGCATTAGATCCAACAATGAAGGAGATGTAGTCTATGGAAAGAGAAAGAATTTTAAAAATTAGAGATTTGACTATATCTTTTAAAACAGGTAATGGTAAAGTCAATGCGATAAGAGGGGTTAATTTTGATTTATATAAAGGTGAAACAGTAGCCATTGTAGGTGAATCTGGTTCGGGGAAATCAGTCACAACTAAAGCTATTATGGGGATTTTAGCAAACAATGGAAGCATTGATTCAGGTTCTATTGAATATACATGGCATGATGAAAATACAGGGGAAGCCATCACGAAAGATATAGTCCAGTTAAGTAAGAAAGAAATGCAAAAAGAAATTCGTGGTCGTAAGATTGCTATGGTTTTTCAAGATCCGATGACATCATTAAATCCAACAATGACAATTGGGAAACAAGTTATGGAACCAATGATGTTTCATTATGGAAAATCTAAAGAAGAAGCATATCAAAGAGCAGTAGAATTATTAGAAGAAGTTGGGATTACAGATGCAGAAAAAAGAATGAAAAACTATCCACATCAACTTTCTGGTGGGATGCGTCAAAGAATTGTTATTGCGATTGCTTTGTCTTGTGATCCATATGTCTTAATCTGTGATGAACCAACAACAGCTTTGGATGTGACGATTCAAGCAAAAATTTTGGAATTAATCCAAGAAATTCAAAAGAAGAAAGATCTTTCAGTTATTTATATTACACATGATTTAGGTGTTGTTGCGAAAGTGGCAGATTTTGTCAATGTTATGTATGCAGGAAAGATTGTAGAAACAGGAACAATCAATGAAATTTTCTATGATCCAAGACATCCATATACTTGGGGATTATTATCATCTATGCCTGATTTAGATACACAAGATGATGAATTGTATACGATTCCTGGAACACCACCTAATTTAACACAAGAAATCAAAGGAGATGCCTTTGCACCAAGAAATCAATATGCTTTAAATATTGATTTAAGACTTGATCCGCCTATGTTTGATGTGCCTGGTTCTGAGAGTCATAAGGTGGCTAGCTGGTTGATGCATGAAAAGGCGCCGAAGGTGGAAATGCCTGAATCTTTAAAGAAACGTATTGAAAAAATGAAAAAGGAGGGGTTAACAAATGGATAAGCAAGAACCAATCCTTGTTGTGAAAGATTTAAAACAACATTTTAAAATCAATCGTAATTTTACTGTAAAGGCTGTTGATGGGATTTCTTTTGAAATCAATCCTGGTGAAACATATGGGCTTGTAGGCGAATCAGGATCAGGGAAATCAACAACAGGAAGAAGTATTATTCGTCTATATAAACCGACTTCTGGAAGTATTATCTTTAATGGCCAAGATATTTCTGGAAAAATGGATAAAGATGCTTTATCAAATTTACGTACCAATATGCAAATGATTTTCCAAGATCCAATGGCATGTTTAAATCCACGTAGAAAGGTTTTAGATATCATTGCTGAAGGATTGGATATTCATAAAGCTTATAACAGTATTGAAGAAAGAAATGAAAAGGTCTATCAAATCTTAGAATTGGTTGGATTATCAAGAGAACATGCTTCAAGATACCCCCATCAATTCTCTGGTGGACAAAGACAGCGTATTGGAATTGCTAGAGCTTTGATTATGAATCCAAGTTTGATTATTGCTGATGAAGCAATATCAGCATTGGATGTCTCTATTCAGGCGCAAGTTGTCAATTTGATGAAGAAAATACAAAAAAAGACAAATATTGCCTATTTATTTATTGCACATGATTTGTCAATGGTTAAGTATATTAGCAATCGTATTGGTGTACTTCATTTGGGGCATCTTGTTGAAACAGGAACTTCAGAAGAAATCTTTAATAATCCGTTACATCCGTATACGAAATCGTTGTTATCAGCAATCCCTCATCCAAATCCAGACGTTGAAAAAAATAGAGTTTCACTAACTTATAGTTATGAAGATAGTGGACTTGATTATGAAGCTGGTACACAGCATAAGGTTTCGGATACACATTATGTCTTAGCAACTGATGCTGAATTTGAAGATTTCTTGAAACACCAACATGATTTGATCTAATATAAATGAATCTCTCGATTTGAGAGATTTTATTTTTGTATAAAAAAATCCCAACTATGCCAAGCATAATTGGGATGATTTCTTATCCTTTAAAGAAAGTATAAGCTTCAAAATGAGCTTGAGGATGGTCGCAAGCAGGACATCTTTCAGGAGCTTCAGTTCCTTCAAAAATAAATCCACAATTATTACATTTCCACATAACAACTTCATCTTTTTTGAAGACTGTTCCATTTTCTAAGTTTTCTAATAATTTTAAATATCTGTCTTCATGCATTTTTTCAGCTACAGCAATACTTCTGCATACTTTAGCGATTTCAGGGAATCCTTCTTCTTCAGCAATTTTTGCAAATTCAGGATACATATCAGTCCATTCTTCATTTTCACCTGCAGCAGCAGCTTTTAAACATTCAGCAGTTGTTCCAAGCATGATTGGGAAATCACCTTCAACATGTAATGCTTCACCTTTTAATTCAGCATTTAATAGTTTCATAAGTCTTTTTGCATGTTCTTTTTCTTGATTAGCAGTTTCTTCAAAGATATTAGCAATTTGCACATAACCTTCTTTTTTAGCGATTGAAGAATAATAAGTGTAACGATTTCTTGCTTGAGATTCTCCAGCAAAAGCATGTAATAAATTGTTAGCAGTTTTTGTTCCTTTTAATGTAGGCATGTTCATGCCCTCCTTTCTATGATTTCTGCTTTAAACAATGTGAACATATTCCATGAAAAATAACATCAGCATTAAAAATCTCATGTTCAGATTGTTTATTGACCTTATTAATAAGTTCTTCAAGAATAGAATGATGACAAACTAAGTCTTGAATTGTTCCACATTCATCACATACCATATGAAAATGTGGCTCTATGCGTGCATCAAAATGAACAACTCCATCACCTACATCTAAGCGTGTAATTCTTTTATGATCAGCCAGTAAGTTTAGATTTCGATAAACAGTTCCTAAACTAATATCAGGAATCAATTTTTTAACCTTTGTGTAAATATCATCAACACAAGGATGTGTATAATCATTCTTTAAGACTTCGTAAATTGTTTCCCTCTGTTTAGAATATCTTAATTTTGTTTCAGACATACTCTCACACTCCTTATTAATAATGGTTACTATTATTATAGCATACATTATAGTATTGTCAAATATTGTAACCCAAAACAAATTATAAATGAAAAAACACCATGACATAATCTTGCTAAAAAGTATTTCTTAAAAGAATAAGGAATACCATCCAAGATATTATCGACTTGCATTAAAACAGATAAACCAGAAAAAGATAAATAAAAGCTTACAAAAGGATAAACAAGAAAATGTTGATATTGTAAAAGTTGAATAGAACCTGAGCTAAATTCTAGAAATCCCTTTACAATACTTAGTAAAAAAGGATGAGGTATGATCGTTTGTAAACTATATCCAATAAACTGAAAGACAAGCATATAACCTAATATAAAAATAAAAGCTGTTAAAGAAGAAGTAATGCTTTTCTTTAAGGCATCTACAAAACGCATATGAGGGTGTACAATAGGTTGAATGCATTGATGAAAAGACATCCAATGATATTCATGATGATAAAAAATAGCTTTTATAATACTTGGTAAAATATGACTTATATAGATAATGAGAGCATTTTGAAAAGGAAGTTTTAAAGATACAAAGATAAAGCTCAAAGATGAAAAAGAAGCAATAGAAAGTAAATGCTGAAGTTGAGAAATATTAATATAACCTAATTCATAAGATTCTCTTAACATTTTAGCATTGGTTGGATAACCACAGAAAAAAGAAACAAAATAAAGTGAGGACATATGTGGTGTCAGATGAAAGAGTGGTGAAAAGAGAAATTGAATAAAATAACTGATAAATTGAAAAAGACCTAAGGATAAACATAAAGATATTAATATCATAAAAGGAAGTAAGGATGGTAGTAAATTGGTGAGAACGATTTGAATGACTTGGGAAGAAACTTTTACAATTTGAAACATATTAAAAAAAGAAAAAAGAGTTGTAAAAAGGACAAGGCAGAGTGTAAAATAATAATTAGCTTTTTTCATAAAGACTCCTTATTGAAAGTGGTGAATATATATGAAAGGAATATTGGTTGGTGTAAAATACCCACAAATGAATTATGATTTTGATATTTCTATGGAAGAATTAAAGCAGTTAGCTTTTGCATGTGATATTGAAGTCGCAATGGTTGTGACACAAAATTTAGATATGATTTCTCCTAAATATTATATTGGTAAAGGGAAAGTTATGGAAATAGGTGAATTGATTGGTAGCTATGATATCGTTATTTTTAATGAGGAATTAACACCTATGCAAATGAAGAATTTAACGGATGTATGGCAAATAGAAGTAACTGATCGCAGTGATTTGATTTTACGTATCTTTGCAAAAAGAGCGAAAACAAAAGAAGCTAAACTACAAGTTGACATGGCTAGACTTGAATACATGTTACCAAGATTAGCAGGAATGAAACAAAATCTTTATTCGCAACAAGGTGGAATGGGATTTCGTGGTTCAGGAGAAAAACAAATTGAGTTAGATCGCCGTCGTATTCGTCGTCAGTTGACACAAGCTAAAAGGGAATTAATAACGATTGAAAAACAACGTCATACACAAAGACAGTTACGCAAGCATCATCAAGAAAAAGTTATATGTCTTGTTGGCTATACCAATAGTGGAAAATCATCTTTATTGAATCATTTTACAAACAAAAAGGTATATGAAAAAGACAATGTCATTAAGTTAAGCCTAAAGAACCTCAATATTGATATTTCTAAAATATTGAGGCTCTTTTTTATTTTTCTATTGACAAACTGAAAGGTTTGTGGGGCTAAAAATTATAATGTTCTATAATTTTTAGCCCTTTTTAGTAGATGTGTTTTTTAGGAGGTACTTATCATGTTGAATCAATCAAAATCTAACATCTACTATTCACCAAGTATTATCAAAAACAACTTGGACAAATCCATTGATTTTACTCTTGAGGGCATCCAAAACTACTGCCCTGATCCCGTTTCCAATTTTACCGCAATCGCAAGATTACTGCCAGAACACTAATCGAATGCATTATGAACTTCTCCAGTCATTCCACTGTCTGTGAAATGTCAAACTTCTTTTATGACATTAAGGATATGCCTTCTCCTTCCGCTCTCTGTCAGCGAAGAAGTTTGCTGGATCCTGTCATCTTTAAGCGTATCAATCAGCTGTTTCTGTCAAGTTTTGATAATTATGCCACCATCAATGGCTATCGCATACTGGCTCAGGATGGTTCTGACATCAACATCCCTTTTGAGGATGATGATACCAAAATTCTTTATAACTCTCTTGGCAGCCCCTGCTGTCAGTATCATATCAACGCTCTATATGACTGCCTGAATCACGTCTTTCTCGACTGGAGTATTGATTCGGCAACGAAAAAGCAGGAATGCGACGCCCTCATCTCCATCATCAATAATGGGCATTATCCTAGAAATGCTATATTTACTGCTGATCGTGGCTATGAGAATTACAATCTGTTTGCCCATTTCATTGAAAACAATCTCAAGTTCGCCATTCGTGTCAAGGATATCAATACAAAAAGTGGCATCATGACAAACATATCTACACCTGAAGGCTCTTTTGACATGACTGTCACACGCACATTGACAAGACTTCAGACAAAGGAAATAAAAGCCAACAAGGAAAAATATGTCTTTGTTCCTTCTACATCCAAATTTGATTTTTGGGTCCAACTCAGGATTATTATGAAATGACACTTCGCATCGTACGTTTCGAAGCCACTGAAAACAACTATGTGACAATCATCACGAACCTTAGCGAAGATGAATTTTCGCTTGATGACTTCAGGGAGCTGTACCACTTTCGCTGGAATGAGGAAACAGCCTTCAATAAGGTAAAGAATACACTTGGAATGATTTATTTCCATGCAAGAAAAAGACAGCTGATCCAGCAGGAAATCAATGCAACATTCCTGATGTATAATGTTTCTGAAATCATCATCAATAATATCGAGATGAAACAGAACTGCAGATACCGCTACAAGGCGAATTTTGCCAATGCAGTGACAAACATACGATTGTATCTCAGGGATCTATTGGAAGAAGATGTTCTTGTTTCAAGAATAAAAAAATTTCTGGTCCCTGAACGACCAGAAAGATCATATAAACGTTCTATAAAACCGAAATCAGTCAAACCGTTTAATAATAGAACGTCCTGACATGATTCATTATAGCACGTTATTTTAGAATAACAAGAAATTTTTTTGAGCTAAATGTTTAGTTCTTTTCGAGTGCGCATGAAATAGATAAAATAAGTTTATAGTTTCGAAATATTCTAAAAGGTACCAACTCTCAATTGAATTGATACCTTAACTTAATCGTTATGATTGCATACTATCCTTTAACTTAATGACATTGATGAAAAAGATATGCTTTTTGCGACTTTACAGACTTCTTCAAGACGTGTTTATATGAAAAAACATCATTTGATTATAAGTGATACAGTTGGTTTTATTCATCAATTACCACATTCTTTTGTTCAGGCATTTCATTCTACTTTAGAAGAAGTCAAAGATGCTGATTTGTTATTGCATGTCATTGATGTTTCATCACCATACTATCATAACCAAATTGAAACAACTCTAAATGCATTAAAAGAAATAGGGGCTGATCATATTCCTATGATTTATGTTTATAATAAAATAGATTTGTTGCATCAACCACTTGTTCTTGAATATGAAAATAGTATTGGTATATCAGTCAAAGACAAACAAAATTTAACGAAACTAGAAGATATGATTATTCATACTCTCTTTAAAGATTATGAATTAATAAGTGTTTATATTCCTTATGATCAAGGTGAGATAATGAGTCATATTGAATATCAATATGAAATTGTTAGAATTGAATATCAACCAGAAGGTATTTTGATTAGTTTTTATGTTGATCAAGCTTGTAAACAACGCTATCTTCCATATATGAAAAAATGATAACTTTATAATGAGTTATCATTTTCATTTTGAATATTCTTTTGAATGGTTTGAATAATAGCACGATAATTTTTAGTAGCAAACATTGTTGCATCAATACGATAAATTGGAATCAGATGTTTTGTATGAGCAAGAATATCAGGCTCTAAATGAGCGATTTGTGGAGCAAGATATAAAGCATCATAATCTTGATAATTTTGGTAGAGTTGGTCTAAAGATAATGAAACCAGCTGAAAATGAATGTTTTCTAATTCACAAACTTGTTGCATTTCTTCAATGAAAACGGATGTTGATAAACCACCTGTACAACATAATGCAATTTTTAATTCTTTTTGTTGGGTATAGCGAATCATTGTTTGATAAAATTCTTGGAATAAATGGCAGCACTGAGCCAAATCAGTCAAAGTAAAATGTAAATAAAAGACAAGTTTTTCATCACTATGACGAAGAATTTCTTCTTCAATAATATGATTATACCAGATTGTTATTTTTCCTTTTACTTTCGTTGTTTCAAAACTAATAAGTTTATATTTTAAATTTTCAGTTTCAACAAAACAATGAATCTGATCTGTTTGATATTGTTTTTGTTGGGCAAGAATCCATTTAAAAAAGAGTTGATTATAAACATCAAGATAAAATTCATTAAACATCGTGATCACCTACTTTTTATCATATACTATTTTTTCGTACAAATGAACATTTTTACTAAAGTTGAAAAGAAATGTTGTAAACAAACAGAAAGATTTCAATGATTGGCATAAGCTATTATTGAAAGGAGGGAAAGTTATGGATCGTTCTCGCGTGTGTAATATTGCTCAAGTGGAAACTAGCTGTCATACAAGTGTCAGCAATGGGGTTGAAACATTAGTCAAAAGACCTCTTCATATCTGTAAGAAAGTTGATAAGGATCAAGCTTGTGTTGGAGATATCCTCACTTATACAATAACTATTCAAAACTCATCATTAGTGAATGAAACACAAGTTGTATTTACTGATCAGCTTGATCAAGATGTTGAATATGTTAATGGATCATTCTATGTCAACGGACAGGCTCAAACACCAGCCATTGATAATCGAACACTTTATTATGTGATTCCATCTATTGAGCCTATGTCTACTGTTGAAATTGTTTTTCAAGTGCGTATTGTTGGATAGAGGTCAAATGACCTCTATTTTTTTAAAAATAAAAGATGGGTTTAGTTTATAAAAAAATATAATTATGATAGAATGTAATGGGGTGATGATATATGGAAAAAAGAATATTTGTTATATCAGATCTTCATGGACAATTTGTATTGCTTCAATTGTTGTTGGAACGTATTGGTTTTAATGAAAATGATGAACTTTATATATTAGGTGATATTATGGATCGAGGACCTAATAGTATTGATATTTATTATTTTGTAAAAGCAATGAGCAATATCCATATGATTAAAGGAAATCATGAAATTATGATGCGTCAGTCTATGTTAGCTGCTTTAAAATATAATGATTTAGACTCTGAACGTTCAAATCCTTATCGTTTATGGAAACAAAATGGTGGACATAAAACAATTGATAGTATCCGAGAATATTTGCAAAAAGATTATATTCCCTATGAAGAGTATTTTGATTTAAAACGTATGTTTATTAAAGAATTGATTTCATTTATTGATTCATTACCAAGTTACTATGAATTAGATTTAAATGGAAAACATTATGTTTTAGTACATGCTGGTGTTGATCCTGAAATTCCTTTGGAAGAAAATGATGAAGAGATTTTAGCGTGGATTCGTGAATATTTTTACTTAAATGAAGCCAATCCAGATTATACGTATATTTTTGGTCATACACCATGTTGTTTTATTAATGAAGATCATTCTTTTGATATCTGGTATGATCCTGATTATCATAATAAGATAGCAATTGATGGTGGTTTAGCAGTTGGAAATAAAGGACAATTGAATTGCTTGTGTTTGACAACTGGCGAAGTCACAGTTTTGAAATATGAAGAAGGACAGCCTCAATGAGAAGTGCTTTTTACAATCTGATAAACTTCATTAATATGACAAGTATTCATGATGTTTATTGGGGTGCTGCCAGAACAATTTTAAAAAATATCTATCAAATACCCTATAGCAGTATCACAGATGTTGCAAAGATGTGTTATGTTTCGACAGCAACGATATCAAGACTTTGTCGAAAGTTAAATTACGAATCATTTAGTGATTTTAAAAAAGATGTGACGATGAATCTTCATTATTTTAATCAAGATGCTAAAAGATTGTTTTTTGATCATCAATTACCTGCTCCTGAATCAATTGATGAAGGAAAGGAAATATTTAATAATCACTTTCAAAATGTTATTCGTAATTTACAGGATACTTATGATAATATTCGTTATGAAGATTTGATCTATATTGTTGATAAGATCCATGAATCTAAACATATTTGTTTTGCAGGAAATTTTTTACACAATCTGTTTCCATGCAATTGCAGATTGAACTCTGTTATTTGGGAAAAGACTGTGTAGCTATGTATCCTTTGGAACAACAAAAAAATATCTATAAAACATTAAAAGGGTATGATTTGATTATTGTTTCATCGATTGCTGGAGGATTTTTTAAAGATCATATTGAAACAATGAGAGAATTGGTTAAAACAGAAGCTTATATTATTGCAATTACACAGTTAGAAGAATTTCCATATAGTGATAAAGTCGATATGATATTACATGTAGGAAATGACCATCATTCATTGATTGGTAAATTCTCTGTTACATATATTTTTGAAGTTTTAGAAGCCTTGTATCATTTAAAATATGGAATAAAGAATAATGAAAATTAAAGATTTTAAAGATATCTTATCTTTGAATATACTTGGGCACTTATAAGAGTGCTCTTTTTATCATGTTGAATATGAGATGTGGGGATATAAAAAGAAGAACGTTTATCTCAATTAAAAGATAACTGTTCTTCTTTGTCTATATATTTAAAGTTGTTTTGAGTATATTCGATACATTTTTTTCTAATAATTGAAAAGTTATAACATCTTTCTAAAACATGCTGTTGTATATATCCTTTTCTATATCTTTGTTGAAATTGTTTCACTTTATGATATAAAACCTCTCTATGGTGATTAATGAAATCTAACTGCTCTATTAATAATGCTTTATATTTTTTATCATGAATATTTGGAATGGCTTCAATAAGTGCTTCTATAGGTGTTGGAAACATGTTGTTAGTATTTATGATTCCCAATTTTCCATCTTTTATTTTGAAAATATCAATTGTGCTATTTTTCAATTTCGTATGTTTTGGTTTAGGACTTGATAATGGAGCGAAATAATGGAAACCATTATATTTATAAACAACACCAATATAAGGTCTATTAGGCACATTATTATATGCTACTTTGCTGTCGTACTTTCTTAAATAATTTATATGATTGCTGTCTATAAAATAAATTTTTAATTTTTCCATATAGTCCTCCTATAGAAAAACAAGAAATTCTTAAATAGAATTCCTTGTTTCACTTTTTCAATTCCCACTATGGCTTGGGTTCTTCGACTTTTTGCTGATACAAACTGTATCATTATTAGCATATTCACTATACAATAAATTATGCAAAAAAATCAATATTCTTATATATTTTATCTTTGAAATTTTTTGTTTTATCATATTTTTTTATTCATTTTGAGTTGTATCATTACTTTTGGTATTCAATGCAATGAGTTGTATTTGATTAGGGCATAGAACTTTGAATGGGAAAGAAGCTGGACCACTGATTCCATTTGAAACAATAAGAGTTGCATTCTTTTCTTCATAAGTTCCATGATTATATGTCTTTGCTCCATCAATTGGAAATAATGATCCAAAATAAGGAACATAAACAGATCCTCCATAACTATGTCCAGATAATTGTAAATGAACATAGTCTTTTGCTTGTGTAAAAGTATCAGGTTCATGTGAGATACCAAGTATAAATTTATCTTGTGAAGTCTTTAATTTTGAAAAATCGTATTCATCATCATAAGCCACCAATGTTAATGATGTGTCTTTATAATAAAGAGATCTTGTTTCATTACTTAAAACTTCAAAACCACCATTATTAAGAATTTGAGTGACTTCTAAAGAAGAATTTTCGTCACGCTCTCCTAGGATAGCCAATTTACCATATTGACATTGAATACTTTTTAAAATTTTAGATACCTCATCACCTTTAAAAACTTGCTCATCATATAAATCACCACCAAAGATAACCATATCAAAAGGATAGTTATTTAATTCATTAACGATTGATTGAAAACGTGTTAAACTTTCTTGATCTGTTAAATTGACATCAGAGATAAAGGCAATCTTAAAACCATTTAATTGAGATGAAATATGAGAGTTGATGTATTTTTGTTCGTGAAATTCATAGGCTTTTGGTGATACAGCATATATGTAATATCCAAGAAAACATAAACCAAAGACGATTAATAGTAAAATTAATCGTCTTATAAACTTTTTCATACTTTTTTATTCATAATAACAGGAATAATCATTGGATTTCTCTTGGTTTTTTGATAGAAATAAGGAGCCAAAGTATCCCTGATTGTATTTTTGATTTCACCAAAAGTTGTTTTTCTTCTTAATAATTGAGAAAGTTCTCGACTGACTAGCAATTCTGCTTCACGAATCATTTCTTTACTATCTTGCATATAAACAAAACCACGTGACATAATAATTGGCTTATTGAGTAAGCAACCTGCACGGGAATCCATAGAAATTAATACAGAAACCATACCATCTTCACTTAAAATCTGTCGATCTCTTAATACAGCAGTTGATAAACCAGTAATGTCATTGCCATCAACATAGATATCATCCACATGAATACGTGGTCCTAAACGCGCTTCTTCGTTATGCAAAAGAATAGAATCTCCATTAGATAACACAAAAGCATTGCCTTTTGTAAGTCCAACTTCTTCGAATAATTTAGCATGAATCTTCAACATACGATATTCACCATGAACTGGGAAGAAATATTTTGGACGTGTCAATAACAACATCAATTTTTGTTCTTCCTGTGAAGCATGTCCAGAAGTATGCAAATTGTTAATGGCTTCGTTTGTTAAAACTCTAGCTCCGGCACGATAAAGTTTATTAATAACTTTGCTGACACTGTTGGCATTACCTGGAATAGGATTCGATGAAAAGACAACAGTATCACCAGGTTTTATAGAAATTTGACGATGTGTTCCATTAGCAATACGACTTAATGCTGCTAAAGCTTCACCTTGACTACCTGTACATAAGATTAAGATTTCATTATCAGGTAAGTGTTTTGCTTCATCGTTTTTAATAAAGAAACGATCTGGGCATTTAATATAACCAAGTTTTCGTGAAACTTGAATATTGTTTTCCATTGAACGTCCAAAAACCAAAATTTTACGATTAAATTTGACAGCAGCATCAATAATCTGCTGGACACGATGAACGTTAGAAGCAAAAGTGGCAACAATTAAACGTCCCTCTGTTTTTCTAAATTCCTCTTGAACACTGTAAGCAACTTGTTTTTCACTAATTGAAAAATTAGGAACTTCAGCATTGGTAGAATCACTCAATAATAAGGTGACACCTGTTTCTCCTAAAAAGGACATAACTTGAAAATCAGCAGGATCACCAACAGGTGTTAAATCAAATTTAAAGTCACCTGTTGAAACAATACGTCCATTAGGCGTATTCACAACAATTCCCAAAGATTCAGGGATGGAATGATTGGTTTTAAAGAAACCAATATTAAAATATTTTGTTTTCACTTGTGATAAATTATTAATTTGTATTAATTTTGTTGCTTGTGTTAAACGTTTTTCCTCAAGTTTTCGACGAATCATTGCACAAGCAAGTGGGGAAGCATAAATAAAAGGAATATGTACAACCTGTAAAAGGAATGGAATTCCTCCAATATGATCTTCATGTCCATGGGTAATCAATAAGGCTTTAATTTTCTTTTGATTACGTTTTAAATATGTATAGTCTGGAATTACATAATCAATACCTGGTAATCCATCTTCAGCGAATTTCACACCAGCATCAATAATGACTAATTCATTGTTATGTTCAATACAATACATATTTTTTCCAACTTCATTTAAACCACCTAATGCAAAAACTTTTGTATCAGATGATAATGTTTCATTTTTTATTTGTCTATTTCTATTATTATAGGGTGTTCTTTTTTGAAAAGAACGTTTTTGAGGCATATCTGCCATTCACTCTCACCTTTCTTTCATTATATTATATTTGTTTTTCAACAATTCAAATAAAAAGCATCTAAATTATATATATTATACCATTTTTAATATATTTTTTCACTAAAGCACATGATTTTTTATTTAAGATTGATAATTAAAATTGTTGAAAACTCATTATTTATCATATTGACATACTGTATCATAACTGAAAACAAAGGGAAATGCAAGAATTTAACAAAAAAGCTACTCTTATGAGTAGCGATTAAATCTTTTTACATGTAGCAATAGCAAGAGAATGCGGACCAATATGACAGGCTACACTCAATGAAAGAGGATCACAGATGACTTCGTGATTTGGAAAAGCTTCTTCAACCTCTTTTTTAAATTCCAAAGCCTGGTCTTTATCATATGTATAAGCAATCATGATATGCGCATCAGACATGTCTTCATTGACAGGGTCAATATGTTCTTGAATATCTTGACGAAGCGCATCAATCATAATTTTTGCGGCTTTTTGCATTGTACGAGTTTTTTGGAAAGAATCAAGTTTTTCTCCTTGAATTGTTAAAATAGGTTTGATTTTTAATAAACCTCCTAGTGCTGCGGCAGCTGGTGTAATACGGCCACCTTTTTTAAGGTATTCTAAAGTATTAACTGTAATATAAATAGATGCATTTAATTTATTTTGCATTAAAATATCATGAATTTCTTTGGCATCTTTACCTTGTTTTGCCATTTCTATGGCATCTAGTACATCCCATTTTTGAGTGACTGAAATACGTTGTGAATCAACAACAAAAACCTTTCCTTTATAATCTTCATCATCAGCTAACATCATAGCTGTTTGACATGAGCCACTTAAACCACTAGACATAGGAATGTGAACAATTTGATCATAGTCTTCTAAAATACGATCAAAAAAACCAGTCACTTCTCCTGCTGCAGGTTGAGAAGTAAAAACTTCAGCTCCATTCATTAATTTATCATAAAACTCATCTTGCGTGAGATTAATATCTTCTTTATATTCTTTGCCATCAATCGTAAAAGGCATTGGTAAAACAAAAATACCTAATTCTTTTGCTTCACTTTGTGTAATTCCACTGTTACTATCAGTCATAATTGCGACTTTCATGAATTTCCCTCCTTTTAATAATATCATTTTATATCAATAAAAAAATATTGCAAGATTTTTATGAATAGTTGCGATAAATTCATTAAAAATATAACTGTATTGAATAATAAAACAAAAAGATTGCTTTCAATAGGGAATGTGATAAAATAACGAAAAAAGAAAAGAGGTAAAAATCATGATAGATCAATTGATTAATAAATATGCAGATGTCGGTATGAAAATTTTAGAAGCTGCCATTATTTTTGTGATTGGGTGGTATGCAGTTAAAATAATTTTACATATTTTATCTAAAATGATGGAAAAAAGCCAAATTGATGCGATTATAGAGAATTTTGTTATTTCTATATTAAATATTGGATCAAAAATTATTGTTGTGATTACAGTGATTGCTCAATTAGGTGTGCCAACAACATCTTTAGTTGCTGTTTTAACAACAGCCGGAGCAGCCATTGCTTTAGGATTACAAGATTCTTTAAAAGGCATTGCTTCAGGGATTACGATATTATTTTCTAAACCCTTTGTAAAAGGAGATATTATTGAAATTGATGGTTATGTGGGAACAGTTCAGGAAATTCAATTATTATATACAATCGTTATGACGTTTGATAATAAAATGGTTGTAATTCCAAATAATGATTTGGTTTCATCAAGTTTTGTGAACTATTCACATGAAGAAGTGCGCCGTGTGACGATTACTTTAGACTTGCATCCAGATAATGATATTGCCCAATTTAAAAAAGCATTAATGGAAGTTATTGAAAAACATCCTTATGCTCTTCAAGAACCTGCTCCTTGTATTAAGATTAGTGAATATAAAGAGCAAAGTGTTGTCTTGCAAATTTGGGTATGGGCTGATAATGAACATTTTTATGAAGTCAATGATGATTTATTGATTGCAATAAGAGAGATATATAAGCAACAAAATGTGAAGGTCCCAGCAAGGCAAATTGATGTGCATATCCAACAAAGTGACCTTAATTCTTAATTGTTTGATTGTGTATACAATGTGAAAATTGTATGCATCTATAAAAAAACGATAATATTTTTTAGTCAAAAGACAAACATAAAGCAATTATGATAGAATTATCGTAAAATCGTAAAAAAACATCAAAAAAATATTCCCATATTAAAAAAGTTGTGATAAACTAGTAGAAAATAACTGACGTGATTGGTTATTTTGGAGGAGGGAAATTTAATAATGAAAAGAAACTGGTTTGCAAAATTTGCCACTTCTTTAGTATGCTTAGCTATGCTAGTTGGTTGTGGTGGCGGAGGTAACTCTGAATCTGGATCAGGAACTAAGGCTGTTACAGTAAACTTAGGAACTGAACCACCTGAAATGTTATCATTTATGACTACTGATAGTACTTCAGGAAATGTATTAAGACACACAATGGAAACATTAATAACTTTAGATGGAAATGATGAGCCAATTCCAGGTGTGGCTAAAGAAGTTCCTACAAAAGAAAACGGAGGAATTTCTGAAGATGGATTGACAATTACTTTTAATTTAAATCCAGAAGCTAAATGGCAAGATGGAACTCAAGTGAAAGCAAGTGATTTTGAATATGCTTGGGATCAATTGTTCAATGTAGAAAACGGTGCTGGATATGCAACTACTTGGGCACCATTGATTGTTGGAGCACAAGATATTTATGATGCTAAAAATGATGCAGAGAGAGAAGCTGCTTTAGCTAAAAAAGGTTATAAAGCTGACGATGAAGCTGGAACATTTACTGTTCAATTAACAAAACCATATGCATATTTTGTAAGTTTAATGTCTTTCTATAGTTTTGCCCCATTAAACAAAGATGCTTATGAAAAAGCTGGTGGAGTTACAAAATACGGAACAGATATGGATAAATTCTTAGGAAATGGTCCATATAAATTTAAAGAATGGAATCATGAAGATTCAATTGTTTTAGAGAAAAATGAAAATTATTGGAATAAAGATGAAATCAAAATTGATCAAATTACTTTCAGAATGATTAGTGATACAAATACAGCGCTAAATGAATTCGAAAACGGAAGTATTGATATGATTGGTTTAACTGGTGAACAAGCATCTAACTTAAAAGATCAAGGTAAAGATGTTCAAACTTATGTTGATGGAGGATCTTGGTATTTCTTATTTAATACAACTCAAAAACCATATGACAATGCAAAAGTGAGAAGAGCTTTAACATTAGGTGTTGATGCAGAAGGATATATTGAAAATATTCGTAAAGATGCATCAAAAGTAGCTACTGCATTTACAACTGAAGCGGTTTCGAAAGGTGAATTTACTGAATCATTAGGTAATTTATATCCACGTTCTACAGATTATACTGAAGCTAAGAAATTATTAGAAGAAGGTTTAGCTGAAGAAGGAATGAAATTAGAAGACTTCACATTAACATTACTTGGTGATGAAGGTGACGATGCACAAAGAATGTATGCTTACTTCCAAGAAGAATGGCAAAAGAATTTAGGAATCACTGTTAAAGTTGACCAAGTTACTTTCAAGACAAGAATTGAAAGAATGAACACTCAAGATTTTGATATCGTATTTGCTGGATGGTCTCCAGATTATAACGATCCAAAGAGTTATCTTGAAATTGTTCAATCTGACAATGGAAATAACAACGGAAAATATAGTAATAAAGAATATGATGCGTTGTTAGAAAAAGCTGATTCTGAAACAGATACAACAAAACGTACTGAATATTTAAAACAAGCAGAAGAATTATTTGCTGAAGAATGTCCAGTTGGTCCTGTATTCCATAGAGCTACTTCTTATATTTGTAGTGATAGATTAGTTGGAATTCAAAGAACAGCTTACAAACAAATTGATTTAAGATTTGCTGATGTTAAATAAAAAATAAAAATTTTGAAGGACTATAATACATGGGGCTAAATTAGTCCCATGTTATTATGTTATAATGTATAAAAATAGTGAGGAAGTGAGTATGAAAAATGTCTAAGAGTACAGCGAAATATATTTTAAAACGTTTGATTTATGCTCTTCTTACGATTATTGTATTGATTGCTATTACATTTTTTATGATGCATGCTATACCAGGAGATCCATTTATTGGAGATAAGGCAATATCAGATACTGCCAAGGCTGCATTAGAGGCGCAATATGGGTTGGATAAACCACTTATTCAACAATTGTTCATTTATATTACAAATGCTTTTCAAGGTGATTTTGGGCAGTCAATAAAATATGGTAGAGAAGTTATAGAAATTATTGGTGATTCTTTTCCATATTCATTTGAATTAGGAATGAGAGCTCTCATTATTGCTGTTTTTGGTGGTATTGGTTTAGGATCTTTAGCTGCACTCAAACGTGGTAAAAAAGCAGATACAATTGCTATGCTTGTTGCTGTATTTGGTGTTTCTGTACCTAGTTTTATTGTGGCAGCATTATTACAATATTATTTAGCATTACAATTGAATATAGCAGTAGGTACAAATATATTTCCAATTACAGGATGGAATACTGAGTTGTCTAAAGTATTACCAGCTATTGCGTTGAGTTTAGGCCCACTAGCCCAAATTTCTCGACTAATGCGTACAAGTATGCTAGATGTATTAAATTCAGATTATATTAAGACAGCCAAAGCAAAAGGATTGTCCCAAGGAATGATTATTTGGCGTCATGCTTTAAGAAATGCGTGCATGCCTGTTTTAACAGTTTTAGGACCAATTGCAGCTAGTATTTTAACTGGTGGATTTGTCGTTGAACAAGTCTTTTCTATACCGGGAATGGGAAGATATTTTGTTGTTTCCATTAAAGAAAATGATTATACTATGATTGCAGGTACGACTATTTTCTATGGTATGTTCCTCATTTTATCGGTTTTAGTTATTGATATTTTGTATGGTGTTGTTGACCCTCGTGTTAAATTAGCTGATTCAAAGGAGTAGAAATATGGAAGAGATGTTAAATAAAGAAAATAAAGAAAATGTCCTAACACCAGATTCTCATATTGATGCAGCAGAATTTGAGTGGGTTGGTCAAGATACAGAAAAAATGATGGAAATTGGAAGACCAAGTATTAGTTATTGGAATGATGCTTTTAATCGTTTGAAAAGAGATAAAATTGCGGTATTTTTTATTGGTGTTTTATTAGTAATTACTTTATTAGCAATTATTATTCCGTTTGTTTATCCAATTTCAGGTAATGTTATGCATAAACAGCATTTAAATGCTGGAATGTTTTATAGTGATGGAACGTGTTTCCATATTTTTGGAACAGATTCGTTGGGAAGAGATTTATTTGTTCGTATATGGGAAGGTGCAAGAATTTCATTGACTATTGCATTTGTTTCAGTTCTTGTTAATGGAATCATTGGAGTTATCTATGGAGGTATCTCAGGATATTTTGGTGGAAAAATTGATGATGTGATGATGAGAATTGTGGAAATAGTTAATGGTATCCCATATTTATTAGTTGTGTTATTATTGATGCTTGTTATGGAACGTGGAGTTATGACTATTATCATTGCTCTAGTTGCTGTAGGTTGGGTTGGAATGGCTCGATTAGTGAGAGGGCAAGTCATCCAATTAAAAGAACAGGAATTTATTATTGCTGCAAAAACAATGGGAGTTTCTTCATCACGTATTATTGCTAAGCATTTAGTTCCTAATATTTTATCGATTATTATTGTTAATTTAACTTTAGCAATACCAAGTGCAATTTTTAATGAAGCGTTCTTATCATTTATTGGTTTGGGGGTACGTGTTCCACTAGCTTCGTGGGGTACACTGGCCCAAGATGGTATTACAAACTTTAGATATTATCCATATCAATTATTGATACCTGCATTTTTTATTAGTATCACTATGTTAAGCTTTAACTTACTTGGTGATAAATTAAGAGATGCTTTTGATCCAAGATTAAGGAGGTAAGCGAGATGGCAAGAGTTTTAGATATAAAAGATTTATACGTTTCGTTTGATACTTATGCAGGTGAAGTACAAGCAGTAAGAGGCGTTACATATCATGTAGATGAAGGAGAAGTCCTTGCTGTTGTTGGTGAATCAGGATGTGGAAAATCAGTCACTGCACAGACTATAATGAAATTAAATCCTATGCCACCAGCTCGTATTAAATCTGGTGAATTAACATTAGATGGTATTGATATTATTCATACATCTGAAGAAGATATGCAAAAAATTCGTGGAAAAGAAGTTAGTATGATATTTCAAGATCCAATGACTTGTTTAAATCCTACGATGCCAGTTGGTAAACAAATCGTTGAGGCTATTAAACATCATCAAAAATTAGATAGAAAATCAGCCCAACAAAAAGCTATAGAAATGTTGAAGAAAGTACAAATTCCAAATGCAGAAGAACGTGCAAAACAATATCCTCATGAGTTTTCTGGAGGAATGCGTCAGCGTGCAATGATTGCAATGGCTTTGTCTTGTAATCCAAAATTATTGATTGCCGATGAACCTACGACAGCTTTGGATGTTACAATTCAAGCTCAAATTATTGACTTATTAGCTGATATTCGTAAGGAAATGGGTACGGCAATCATTCTTATTACTCATGATTTAGGAGTCGTTGCTTCTTTAGCTGATAGAATTTCAGTTATGTATGCTGGAAAAGTTGTTGAAACTGGAAGTGCAGACGATATTTTTGAAAAACCATCACACCCATACACAAAAGCCTTATTAAATAGTTTGCCTAAACATGATACAAATAAAGATGATAAATTATCTTCTATTCCAGGAACGCCGCCTGACTTGATTAAACCACCAGTCGGTTGTGCATTTGCTTCTCGATGTGAAAAATGTATGAAAATTTGTAAAGCTAAGCAGCCACCTATTTTTGATTTAGGAAACGGACATGCTTCATCTTGTTGGCTATTGCATAAAGATTGCCCATCTCATTTAAAGGAGGATAAAGAATAATGGCAGATAGAGAAACATTAGTCGAACTTCATGATTTATCCAAAAGTTTTAAAGTTAGTGGTGGAATTTTAAAGGCTGTTAATCATATTAATTTAACGATTCATAAAGGTGAAACTGTTGGTCTAGTTGGTGAATCAGGATGTGGGAAATCTACTTTGGGTCGTGTTGTTATGGGGGTATATCAACCAACAACTGGAAAAATTATTTATGATGGTAAAGAATTGAATATTAAGAATGCTAAAGATCGTTATCATTATGCTAAAAAAGCTCAAATGATATTTCAGGATCCATATGCTTCATTAAATCCACGTATGACTGTTGGTAGTATTATTGCTGAAGGTATGGAAGTTCATAACATGTATACTTCTGAAGAGAGAACAAAAAAAGTACATGAGTTATTAGAGTTAGTAGGTTTGAATAAAGAACATGCTAATCGTTTTCCTCATGAATTTTCAGGAGGACAAAGACAACGTATTGGAATAGCACGTGCATTAGCAATTAATCCAGAATTTTTGGTTTGTGATGAACCAATTTCAGCATTGGATGTTTCCATTCAATCACAAATCATAAATCTATTAATTGATTTACAGAAAAAATTAGGATTAACATATTTATTTATAGCTCATGATTTAGACATTGTAAGATATATTTCAGATAGAATAGCTGTTATGTATTTAGGGCATTTAGTTGAATTAGGGGATAGTGATGAAGTTTATCATCAAGCGTTGCATCCATATTCAGAAGCTTTGTTATCAGCTGTTCCTATTCCTGATCCAAAATTGGAAAAAGAAAAAAACGTATTATTTTGGAAGGTGATGTTCCTTCTCCAATTAACCTTCCACAAGGATGTCCATTTGCTGGTAGATGTCGTTATGCTACAGAAGAGTGCCATAATAATAAGCCAGAATTAAAAGAAGTTCAAAAAGGACATTTTGTGGCATGTCATCATCCAAGAATAAAATAGTTTGATAAATATAAAGGTTTCAAATTTTCATGAAATGATGAGAATTTGAAACCTTTAATTTTATGTATAGAATAAAAAATGTTAGGCTATATATTATTTATAGAAATCAACAATTTTAGTTATATTTTCAGAATTAAGAGTAAATGAAGGAATAATCATAATAACAGATTTGTTTTTTAAGATAACTATAGAGACAATATCCTGATTATAATATCCCAAAATCATATTATTATTTTCATCTATTTTATTTGCTCCGTATTTAGACGGTGTTATTTTGAATTCATTAAAAAGATTAATGGCATTTTGGTGAGATGAAAGTTGATATTCTTTGATATAAAGAGCATCATTCTCTGTTTCCTCTAAGGAAATATATGAATGAGGAACCACAAAACCTGAGTATTTTTGTGTTGATAATTCACTTTTTTGATTAATACCTAAATCTTGTAAAGTGATGAATGGATGGTCTAGTGATGTGAATTGTTTTGGATTAAAAGTATCTTCAATTAATCCACTACATATAAATATAAGTGAAATTGATAAAATAGAAAAATATATCTTCCTAAGTGAAGATGTTTTTTTTGTTTGGAAGTGAGGTGTCATTTTTTTTATTTTTGAATGAAAGGAAGTCATTCCATAAAAATTAAGATAATTTCTAAAAGCTGAACTAATAAGTAAAATAATAACACCAATATACGCAATGGTTATACCATAACTCATAAATTTATCATAGCTTCCTTGTAAAGAAGAATACATCAACATAGATATAATAACAATTGAAATAAAACATAAACCGAGTGATAAAAGTCTAAAAGAGTGTGGTATAATATTTTGTTTAACATTCCAATCAATAGATTTGTTATATTTTTTATAGGATGAAAAAACATACATATTATGTTTCTTATAAATATTTTTTAGTCCATTATTTGTATAATGTTCAATGAATAAAGATTCATCAATTTTTTCTCTTCTGCATTTTTTCCATTAGGCGAATAAAAATCTATATGGTAGTAAACTGTTTTTTTTACTTTCTTAAAAAAAGTCAGTAAAGTTAAATCGTTTGTAATATAACCAGCTTTACCTAATTTATCAAGTTTATTTTGTAATAATTCATATTCATAAGGTTTATAATTCATAATCATACATTTCATAAGTAAAGACCTCCTTAATGTGGTTATTATATCAAAGACAGATGCTATTGTCTATGTAAGAAAAAAGCTCCTAAGAGCTTTTACATTTGAATTAAGAATTGTTGATATGCTAAATAAGCTTCATAAACATCTACTTTAGAAACAATTTCCCAAGGCGCATGCATGTTTAATACCGCAATACCAGCATCAATGACATTCATATCATAATTTCCTAAGATGTAGGCAATTGTACCTCCGCCACCTTGATCAACTTTACCAAGTTCAGCTGTCTGGAAATGAACACCAGCTTGATCCATTACATTTCTAATTTTTGCAAAATATTCAGGATTCGCATCATTGCTGCCACTTTTTCCACGAGCGCCAGTATACTTATTGAAAACAATACCTTTACCTAGATAAGCCGCATTTTTAGGATCATTCACTTCTTTATAAAGTGGATCAAAACCAGCACTGACATCACTTGATAACATCATTGAATTGGCAAGGGCTTTTCTAACAGATAAGAATTTATCATCACCACAAAGATGTAAAATTTCAGCAATTGTATTTTCAAAGAATAAAGATTGAGCACCAGTTGCTCCTACACTACCAATTTCTTCTTTATCAACTAAAATACAACAAGATGTATATTGAGGAATTTCTTGGATATCTAGAATTGCTTTTAATGAAGTGTAAGCACAAACACGATCATCATGTCCATATCCCATTACCATACTTCTATCTAAACCATAATCTCTGGCTGGACCACTAGGTACAACTTCGATTTCAGCACTTAAGAAATCTTCTTCTTCAATATCATATTTATCTTTTAAAAGTTTTAAAACATTTGCTTTAACAGCATCTTTTTCACTATCTTTTAAAGGAATACTTCCTAAAGTGATATCTAAGTTTTCACCTTCAATAACTTTAGCAGCCGTTTTTTGTAATTGATCAGCAGATAAATGAATTAATAAATCAGTAATACCTACAACAGGATCATTTTCATCTTCACCAATCACAACATCAACCTGTGTACCATCTTTTTTAATCACAACACCATATAATGATAAAGGAAGTGTTACCCATTGATATTTTTTGACACCACCATAGTAATGTGTATCTAATAAAGCAAAACCATCACTTTCATAAAGAGGATTTTGTTTTAAATCTAAACGAGGAGAATCAATATGAGCACCTAAAATTCTCATTCCTTCAATCACAGGTTTTTCCCCCATAATAAATAAAGCTAAATTTTTATCTTTATTCACAACATAGAATTTATCACCGGCTTTTAAGCTTTGAAAACTTTGAATATCTTGAAAACCAGCAGCTTTTGCAAGTTCCACTGATTCTTTAACACAAGCTCTTTCTGTTTTTCCTGATGTTAAAAATGATTTATATCCTTCATTAAAATCCATGACATCTTTATATTGATTATTTTCATATTTATTCCAAGCATTTTTTGCGTACATTTACATAACCTCATTTCTTTCAATTATTTTTAATAAAACTTCAACTTGTTTTTTCATCATCGTTAGAGAAACATATTCAAAAGGCCCATGGAAATTATATCCACCAGTACCAAGATTTGGACAAGGAAGTCCCATATATGTAAGATTCGCACCATCAGTTCCACCACGAATAGGTACAGCATAAGGTTCAACCCCACAAGCTTTCATGGCAGACATGGCATTATCGACAATATACATATGTTGTTCAATATGTTCACGCATATTTAAATAACTTTGTTCGATAGTTACTTTAACTATTTGATAACCATATTTTTGATTTAAAAAAGCAGCTATATTTTCAAAATCTTGACATTGTTTTTTTGCTAGTGACAAATCATGATTTCTAATAATATATTCCATCACTGTTTTTTCACAATTTCCGTGAATATCATGCAAGTGATTGAATCCTTCATAGCCTTCAGTATATTCAGGCCTTGCATGCACTGGCAACATCGCATCAAATTCTTGAGCAATGTGGATAGAGTTAATCATTGCATTTTTCGCACTGCCAGGATGAATGCTTTTTCCTGTGACTTCCACAATAGCACTAAAAGCATTAAAGTTTTCATATTCAATTTCAGCAATATTGCCACCATCAATCGTATAGGCATAATCAGCATGGAAACCTTTGACATCAAAGTTTTCAGTTCCTCTACCGACTTCTTCATCAGGTGTAAAAGCAATCTGAATATCATTATGTTTGAATTCAGGGTGTTGATAGAGATATTCAGCCATACTCATAATAATAGCGACACCGGCTTTATCATCAGCTCCAAGTAATGTTGTTCCATCAGTTGTAATTAAATCATGATGAATGACATTCAGTAATTCAGGAAACTCATGTGGATCAAGATATAAATCTTGATCTTGATTTAAAACAATCGTATCACCTTGATAATCTCTAATGATTTGTGGTTTGACATTTTGACCTGAAGCATCTGGTGAAGTATCCATATGAGCGACAAAGCCAATGACAGGACCATCATCCTGACAAGAGGCTGGAATCGTTCCATAGACAATACCACTTTGATCTAAACGAGCATTTTCAATACCAATCTTTTTCATTTCTTCAACAAGATACTTACCTAATTCAAGTTGTTTCATTGAAGAAGGTGTTGAAGAAGATTGTGGATCAGATTGTGTATCAAAGCTGATATATTTTAAAAATCTTTCTTCTATATTCATTAGTCTTCCCTCACTTTCTTTATTATTATACATGGAATTATGCAAATAATCCATGATTATGATATAATCAAATCATAGGAGGAGTCAAAAAAATGAATCAAGTTATTAAAGAACTTTTTGAAAGAAAATCTGTTCGTGCTTATCGTGAAGATAAAATCACTTTAGAAGAAAAAGAAATGATATTAAAAGCCGCTATGCAAGCACCAACAGCTGGCAATATGGCACTTTATTCTGTTATTGAAATTCAAGATCAGGCAATCAAAGATCAACTCGCCATCACTTGTGATCATCAACCTTTTATCAGTCAGGCACCATTGGTACTCCTTTTTTAGCTGATTACCAAAAATGGTATGATATGTATGAACATTATTATGATGATGTGCCAAAACTAGAAGAATCTGATTTGATATTAGCATTGGAAGACAGCATGATTGCAGCACAAAACGCTGTGACAGCTGCTTGGTCACTAGGCATAGGTTCTTGTTATATTGGGGATATTTTAGAAAACTTTGAGATTCATCAAAAACTTTTTGATTTACCAAAGTATGCTATTCCTGCGACACTTGTTGTTTTTGGTAAACCAACAACACAACAACAAGAACGTCAAAAGCCAAAACGATTTGCTTTAGAAGATATTGTCAGTGTGAATACTTATCATCATCGTACAATGGATGAAACAAAGCAAATGTTTATGAATCATACTGGAAAAAATGAAGAACAGATAGAAAATTATATTCAAGCTTTTGCAAAAAGGAAATTTTATTCTGATTTTCGTCAGGAAATGAATCGTTCAGTTAGAAAAATCATAGAATCTTGGATGAAATAAAAACGGACTTTGCGTCCGTTTTTATTTATCAAATTTTTTAATTGTTTTATCCGTAATTTCAATATGATTACGATATAAAGAAATATTAACAACACGGCTGCCTACTGCATAAATCAATGCCATACTTGGCACAGCTATCAATAATCCAAAGAAACCAAAGAGATTTCCAAAAATAACTAATGAAAGTAAAACATATAAACCAGAAATACCAACAGCACCACCTACGACACGAGGATAAATCAGATTGGCTTCAAATTGTTGGATAAATACAAAACAGATAGTAAAGACAATAGCTTGTGCAGAATTAACAGCTAAAACAAGAATAAAGCCAACTGCAAAACCAAAATAACCACCAAACATTGGAATTAAACTAGCAATACCAATAATGAAAGCAATCAATTCTGGGAAAGGTAAGCCAGTCAATCTAAAGCCTACATACATCAAGAACATTAAAATACAACTTTCTAATAATTGTCCAGAAACAAAGCCATTGAAATAATGGTTTGCTTCAGCACCGATATCAAAGATGACTAAAGAACGATAATATCCAAATAAGAAAGTGACAACTTTCTTTAATTGTCTTAAATGTGTTTCCTTATTAGCCAATAAGTAAATAGCCATAATAAAGGAAGTAATTGTATTAATAAAAACACTAAAAATACCAAAAGATTGAAAAATTAAGTTTATTCCAGCATTTCCTAAAATATTACCACTTTGAGAAAGCAAATGATTTAAATCAAGACCTGTTAAAGTTTCTTGAATGGAATCATAATTAATCGCATAATTAATTTTGAAATGTGCCAAAGCATCATTAACCATTGTCACAAGACGATTCGCATAATTAAAAATATTTGTAATAATTAAAGCAATACTTTCACCAAGTCTAGGAATAATAAACGATGAAAATAAAATGATGAGGATAACAGCTAAAATCAAAGTAGTCGCAATACTTAAACCACGTTTTAATCCTTTCCTTTTTATCTTTTTACCATAAAAATGCTCAATCTTACGCATTGGTATATTTAAAATAAATGCAATAATAATCGCAATATAAAACGGTGTTGCTAGAGAAAGGATATCACTCAACATCGCAAAGACTGTTTCATAATTAAAAACAATAAAAGCTAATAAAATGGCATATGTCAAATAAAAAATAATTTTATTCTTTTTGACAATTTGAGTTTTGTCAATCATAAATTCACCTTCTTTTATGGTTATTATCATAACATAATTCATTATAAAAGTGTAGTTCATTATTTGTTTATAAAAATATGTTATAATAATAAAAAAATAAAGGGAGGAGATCATATGCAAGCTGCTGTTTTATTTAAAGATGGTTTTGAAGAATTAGAGGCTTTAAGTGTTGTTGATGTTTTAAGACGTGCGAATATCACATGTCAAATGGTAGGAATGGATACGATGTTTGCTAAGAGTTCACATGGTATTGAAGTGAAAATGGATCAGGTATTTGATGAAAGTGTTTATGAAGCTGATGTTGTGGTATTACCAGGTGGACTTCCAGGAGCAACTTCACTTCGTGATGATGAAAGAGTGATTAATATTTTGAAAACATTTAATCAACAAAACAAATGGATTGCAGCCATCTGTGCTGGTCCTATTTCATTAGAAAAAGCTGGTGTTGTGACTGGAAAAAATTTACTTGTTATCCAGGATTTGAAAAAGAAATTCCTTCAGGTATACATCAGGACGTATTGGTTTGTTGTGATCAAAATGTGATTACTGGACGTGGTCCAGCCGCTGCTTTGGAGTTTGCATACACAATTTTAGAAAAATTAGGACAATCATCAAAAAATATTCGTGAAGGTATGCAGTATCATTATTTAGTGAAATAAACGAATGATAAATAACTAGATGAAAAATATGCTATAATTGCTGTGGATGATAGTTATTTCATTTGCGACATTTTACAAATATGATGAAGATGTGATTATTTGAAAGTCGATGGGAACTCGACTGTGGCAGGTGCAAAACAAATGCTGCGGTTCAGGAACTATCCATTTTCTGAATTTGGCTCAGACTTTGTAGAAAGTGCCCTTGAATTGGGTACTTTTTTATTGCAAAGTGGGAACACTATCCTAGATTTATCTTTACACGTTTAATGGACAACTATGTCTGATTTAATTGAGATGGATATGAAAAAGAAAAAAGAAGAAATGAAGAAAGGAATATGGAATATATGAAATTAATTTTACGTGCAGATGATTTGGGTTTTAGTGAAGCAGTGAGTTTAGGGATTTTAAAAGCTGTGAAAGATGGTTTAATTACAAGTGTAGGAATGATGCCCAATATGCCAAGTGCTTCTTACGGTTATCAATTGGTAAAAGATTATGATATTGCGTTAGGGCAACATACAAATATTTGTGTTGGAAAACCATTGAGTGATTCTTCACTTATTCCTTCATTAGTTCAGCCTAATGGAGAATTTTGTTCAAGTAAAGAAATTAGATCACGTCAAGAAGATACGATATGTGTTGAAGAATGTGAAATTGAAATAGAAGCGCAATTAAAAAGATTTCAAGAAATTACAGGAAGAAATCCAGATTATTTTGAAGGACATGCTGTGTTTTCAAAAAATTTCTTTATCGCTTTAGAAAATGTTGCGAAAAGACATCATCTTTTCTTTTGTAATCCAAATCTTGATCCAAAGTGGGAAGAAGAACATCAATTATATGGTTTGCCTTTCTTTAAAGAGGATGAAAAGGGATTATATAATCCTAGTGAATATATGTAGGAGCATTTAGAAAAAATCAAAAGTAATCCTTGTAGCGTAGCCATTTTTCATCCAGGTTATCTAGATCAGTATATTTTAACGCATTCATCTTTTACACATATTAGAGCCATGGAATGTGACTTTTTATGTAGTGATTGGTTGAAACAATGGGTAAAAGATAATAATATTGAGTTAGTTGATTTTAGAAATTATCAAGAAGAATAGAAGATTTATAAATATAATGTATAAAACGTACATACATATGGTGTCATCTTGTACGCATTTATCAATAAAAAGACATAAAAAGCCAAATGAAATTTTAAAATTTCATAATGGCTTTTTTATATTTCTACTTCAATAAAAGAATGACAAAGAATTTCAAATTCATCTTGACTATAAAGATGTTTCTTTTCCAGTTTTTCTAAAGCATCATCATATGCCAGTGCTGCTTCTATGTCGATATTCATGACTGGACTTTCGTGATAAGTCCATCTTTTACCATCATAAAAATGTGAATTGAAGGTTTTCACAAGCATGGCAGTAGGGAATTTTCCATTTCTAAACAAATGTTATATTTGTGTGATGATTGGAAACCAAGTGGTAGATAGACACGAGGATTTCCTAAAATCACAATCGTATCGTAGCCAAGTAAAGTGGCTTGCTGAAAAGAATATTCCATCAGTTGATGTCCATATCCCTGTTTTTGATATGCAGGTAAGATGCTAACTGGTCCAAAAGTTAAAATATCTTTTTCATGATTGTTTTCATCAACAAGTTTGGCTTTAGTATACATAATGTTACCAATAATTTGTCCATCTAATTCCATGACAAAATCTAATTCTGGTATGAAATCTTCATGATGACGCATCACATGAGTTAAATAATGTTCATAACAACCAGGCATATAAACATTATAAAAAGCTTGTCTAATGACATTTTCTACAATTGTATAATCTTCTTGTTTTTCATGTCTAATTTTCAACATTTTTATGTTCTCTCTTTCACAAAAGCAAGCGTACCTTCTTGATCATATTGAGGATTATAAGTAAATCCATCAATATTTAAAGTCTTTAATTCATCCAATGTTTCAATTTCTTGTAAAATCATTTGATTTAACATTTGTCCTCTTGCTTTTTTTATAATCACAGCATTCCTTTTGATTTTACCCTGATCAATGATTATAAAATCAATAAAATAAATATGAGGATGTCTTAACATATTGGTAAATTCTTTAGAAGCTAAAGAAATAATATAATCTTCTTGTTCAAAATGTTGATATAAAGGAGTATACCAATATTCATAGAGATTCATATTTTGAGGTTTCATGGTCATATCTAAACGATAAGGTGTAATACTTGTGTTATACAATAAAACACCATAATAGGCATCTAGTATTCTTAAATGATTTTCAAGATATGTTTGATGTAAATGATAGCTTGATAAATCTAATTGTTTAAAAACTGTTCCCTGATAAAAGAAAAGAGCGGGGTGTTCAGTTTGTGGTTCATGAAAATATCGATAGACTTGAGTAGCTTGTTTATAAGAAATTTTCATGAATTCACATAATTGTTCATCGTTATATTGTTTTAATAGGTTATGTAAATATTCTGTTTCTTTTGGGTAAAGTGGTTTTGATCCAACAATATCTATACCACTATATTTCATTGTTTTACTTGGGGCAATGATAATCTTCATACGTTTTCCTCCTTAGAATTATTATAAAGTATTTAATGTCATTGATAAAGAAATATGTTATAATCTTGACGGGTGAAAAGAATGAATACAATAGTTATCAATAAAATATTAATGCATATGTTAGATTTTGAACATCGAAAGATTTATCATTCTACTGATTTTGTAGATATGAATGAAACATCTATTGATTATTATCGTAAGAAAGTAGAAAAAGCACTAAATTCTCCATCATTAAAAGAATTGACAGTAGGTTCTTTACATGAAATGATGTTAAGAAGTGAAAAAATGGTGGAAAGTAATGAAGAATTTATCAAACAGGCTCATGAAATGACAGATAAATTATTTGCGTTAGGATCAGTGATTGAAGAAATGCCTAACAGTAATGTTTTATTTGTTGATTGTTATAAAAATGGAGAAAGATATGTAGGTGCTTTAAAGCTGAATTATCGTTATATTCCTATGAGTGTCATTGATGAAAACAATATTCGTATTACGAAAAAACAAGTCTTACCAACAATGGGTTCACCAGTTGATGAAGCCATTATTGTAAATGTTGATACAAAGAAATTATATTTAATTGAAAAGAAATATACGATTGATGGAAAACTTGATTTCTATTTAAATGCACAATGGATTAAAGGTGAAGAAAAACTTACTGATAAACAGAAAATATCAACGATGAAAAAAGTTGTTAGAAAAATGGATGATATTTATAATGTGAATGATGGAAAAGCTTTACCTTTAATGAAACATGAAATACAGGAAAAAATTGATACGAATCAGCCTGTAAAACCTTTAGAAATTGTGAAAAAGGTTTTAGAAAGAGATGGACAAGCACAAGAAGAAAGTGAAATCATGATGAAAGATTTGGGAATTGGTGAAGAAGATCAGATTGAGAGTTTATCTTTACCATCAATGGATAAATGTAAACTTGTTTTAGATGACGATATTGAAATCAGTTTGCCAATTGAAGAATATTTATCTGGGGATAAAGTAGAAAAAGTGAAACAGGAAGATGGGACTTATTCTGTTTTATTAAAAGATGTGAGTGAAGTGATTGTAAAGTAAGCGAAAATGGCTTACTTTTTTGGTTATTGGAAATATTATTAAAAAAGTGGTAGTCATGAAATAACTTATAAAAAGTTGATGTGTTTAACTTTTGATGAAATTTATTTATAGTAGGTACTAAAAAAGATTTAGATATTTGTTTATGCAATAATAATCATTATTTAAGTCTGTATAGTTACATTTTTCAATATATTCATATTCTTAAGAAATGGGCATAATAAAATAAAGGTAGTGATATGATGATTAGTTATGCACCATTATTTAAGACAATGAAAGAAAAATCAATAACAACATATGCTTTGATTCATCATCATGGTATTAATCCAAGAATCATTCATAATATTAAACATGGTAAAGGTATTTCTACGTTTACTTTAGAAAAATTATGTCATGCATTGGATTGTACACCAAATGATGTGATCGAATTTATAAAAGAAGAAAATAGCGATTAAAGAAATATAACAACGTTAAAGTTGAAGTATTTCTTTTTTTATTGTGTTATGAATAAAAACATGGTATGAAGACATGGTATAAATAAAAAGAGTGCTTTTTTAAGCGTTTTCATGTATAATAAAAAATATGAAAGGGGTTTTACTATGGCACAATTAGATAACTTTTTGATTCAACTTTTCCACGAAGGAAACTGTTTAGAGATGTATAGAGTTTTTGGTGCACATTTTGAAGAAATGGATGGGCAAAAAGGTGTAAGATTCACTGTTTATGCACCTCATGCAAGAAGTGTGCAGGTTGTTGGTGACTTCAACAAATGGAATGGAGAAGATCACTATATGGAAAAATATACAGATGGAGGTATATATACTTTATTTATTCCTAAAATAAAACAATACGATACATATAAATATCGTATTGAAACACCAAATGGTTCATGGGTGGATCGTGCAGATCCATATGCCTTCTTTAGTGAACTAAGACCAGGTACAGCATCTAAAGTTTATAAGATTGATGGTTTTAGATGGGCAGATAAACGCTGGTTAAATAAGCGTACAAAGAACTTTGATAAAGTTTTAAATATTTATGAAGCCAATATTGGTTCATGGAAAATGAAAAAAGATTTTACGGATGAAGAAGATGGAGAATATTATAGCTATGAAGAAATGATTGATCAAATCATTCCTTATGTCGTTGAAAATGGATATTCTCATATTGAATTAATGCCTTTGACGGAGTTCCCATTTGATGGTTCATGGGGCTATCAGCCTACTGGATATTTCAGTGCGACAAGTCGTTATGGGCATCCAAAACAATTAATGTCTTTTATCAATGCTTGTCATAAAAATAACATAGGGGTTATTATGGACTTTGTACCTGCCCACTTTGTGACTGATGGACATGGTTTACATCAGTTTGATGGTGGTTTTGTGTATGAATATCCTGATATTAATTTAAGATATACAGAATGGGATAGCTGTTACTTTGATTTGGGTAGAGAAGAAGTACGTAGTTTCTTGATGTCTTCTGTTCATTTTTGGGCGAATTATTTCCATATTGATGGTATTCGTTTTGATGCAATTAGTAATTTAATTTACTGGAAAGGAAATAAAGAACGTGGTATCAACGATGGAGCTATTGAATTTATGAAACGTATGAATTCACACATGAATGGATTATTCCCTGGTGTGATGTTGATTGCTGAAGATTCAACAGATTATCCAATGGTGACAACAGCACCACAATCTGGTGGACTTGGTTTTGACTACAAATGGGATTTAGGATGGATGAACGATACTTTGGCTTATTTCAAAAAAGACCCTGTTTATCGTCAATATCCTGATGTTCATAATAAATTGACTTTCTCAATGATGTATTTCTATCGTGAAAACTATATTTTACCTTTTTCACATGATGAAGTCGTTCATAGTAAAGGAACAATTTTAGATAAAATGTGGGGAAATAATGATCAAAAATTTGCACAATGTAAGTCACTTTATTTATATATGATGACACATCCTGGTAAGAAATTAAACTTCATGGGTAATGAACTTGCTGAATATAAAGAATGGGATGAAAAGAAAGCTTTAGGATGGGTTTTATTGAAATATCCACAACATGATTCATTCCATAGATATTTCTCTGATTTAAATCATTTGATTCTAAATCACCCAGCTTTATATCAATATGATTACTATCCTGAGGGATTTGAATGGTTAGTTGTTGATGATATGAAACAAAGTGTATTTGCCTATGCACGTTATGCTCCAGATGGAGAAGTTTTAGTATGCGTTATGAACTTTGTAGGTAATACGCATCATGGTTATCGTATACCAGTTCCAGTTGCAGGAACATATAAAGAAATTATTAATACGGATACTGATTATTATACTGGAAGCAATTTTACGAATAAAAGAGCTATTAAATCACAAAAAATACATGCTGTAAACAAAGAAAATTCAATTTTAGTTGACATTGCACCATTTTCTAGTATGATATTTGAATTGAAGAAGAAATAGTTAAGGGAGACGAAAGATGTTTAAGACAAAAGAAGAATTTAAATATGAGTTTTCAAAAAGAATTATTGAATCTTACGGACGCACAGTTGAAGAAGCACACATTACTGAAAAGTTTATGACACTTGAAAGAATGGTGCGTGATTATGCTTCTGTCAATTGGGCGATGACAAAAATGGCGACAAAAACAAACTATCAAAAACAAGTTCATTATTTTTCAATGGAGTTTTTGATTGGACGTTTATTAGTGAACAACTTAATGAATTTAGGTATTTATGAAATTGCTAAAGAGGGATTAGCTGATTATGGTATTAATATCCATGATTTAGAAGAATTAGAATCTGATGCAGGTTTAGGAAATGGTGGTTTAGGAAGACTTGCAGCTTGTTTCATGGATTCATTAGCTTCACTTTCTTATCCAGCATTTGGAAATACAATTCGTTATGAATATGGATTATTTAAACAAAAAATAGAAAATGGATATCAAGTAGAAGTTCCTGATCAATGGTTAAAATTAGGAAATATGTGGGAAGTTAGAAAACCTAAACATGCGGTTGATGTGAAATTCTGGGGACATGTTGTATGGAATGAAGAAACTGGTAAATGGGATCATGTTGATGCTGAATGTGTCAGAGCAGTTCCTTATGATATGCCAATTGTAGGTAATGATACAACAGTTACCAATACACTTCGTTTATGGCATTCTGAACCAAGTGACAATATTCCATCTAATAAAGATTTTAGACAATATGCACAAGAAGTCAGAGATATTTGTCAGACTTTATATCCTGATGACTCAACACTTGCCGGACGTACTTTACGTTTGAAACAACAATATTTCTTTGTTTCAGCAGGGTTACGTGCGATTATTAAAAATCATTTAAGAGTTTATCCATCATTAGCGAATTTCCATGAAAAGAATGTGATTCAGTTAAATGATACACATCCTGTTTTAGTGATTCCTGAATTGATGAGAATTTTAATTGATGAATATGATATGGATTGGGATGAAGCATGGGACATCACAACACATACTTGTGCTTATACAAACCATACTATTTTATCAGAAGCATTGGAAAAATGGCCTATTTCTACAATGCAGTCATTACTTCCAAGGGTTTATCAAATTATCGAAGAAATCAATAGAAGATTTATAGGTTATGTTAAACATTTAAGTGATAACGATGAAGATTTATTAAATCGTGTTATGATTTTAAAAGATGGTCAAGTGCATATGGCTCATCTTGCGATTGTTGGAAGCTTTAGTGTTAATGGGGTTGCTAGACTTCATACACAAATTTTAATGGAACAGGAAATGAAAGATTTTTATTTCTTATATCCAGAAAAATTCAACAACAAAACAAATGGTATTACACATCGTAGATGGTTAGCTTATTCAAATCCAGAATTAACTACATTATTAAATGAAACAATTGGAAATGATTGGATTAAACATCCTGAACAATTAGAAAAATTAATGAATTATGTTGATGATTCTATTGTCCAAGGAAAATTCTATAATGTGAAACAACAAAGAAAACAAGTTTTAGCTGATTATATTTATCAACACAATGGTATTCAAGTTGATGTCAATAGTATTTTTGATATTCAAGTGAAGAGACTACATGCTTATAAACGTCAATTATTAAATATCATGCATGTTATTTACTTATATCAACAAATGAAGAGGAATCCTGAATTTAAGATTTATCCAAGAACATTTATCTTTGGGGCAAAAGCTGCACCAGCTTACTACTTTGCAAAAAAAGTTATTAAATTAATTAATAGTGTAGCTGATATGGTTAATAATGATCCTGATACAAATGCTTATTTAAAAGTTGTATTTATTGAAAACTATGGTGTCACAATTGCTGAAAAGATTATGCCTGCGGCAGATGTTTCTGAACAGATTTCAACTGCTGGTAAAGAAGCAAGTGGTACAGGTAATATGAAATTCATGATGAACGGAGCAGTAACTGTTGGAACACTTGATGGTGCTAACGTAGAAATTGCTGAACGTGTTGGTGATGACAATGTCATTATCTTTGGATTAAAAGATAATGAAATCAATGAATTAAGATGGAATGGACAATATAATGCTTGGGATTATTATAACAATGATCCACGTATTAAAAATGTTGTTGATTCTTTAGTGGATGGAACATTCCATGAATCAAGAGAAGAATTCAGAATGATTTTTGATGAATTAATGAATCGTAATGATGAATACTTCTTATTTGCTGATTTTGAATCTTATTTGAAAGCTCAAGCTAAAGTAGATGAATTATATCGTGATCGTGCAAAATGGTCTAAGATGTGTCTTGTCAATATTGCACAATCTGGATATTTCTCATCAGATCGTACAATTGAAGAATATGTTGAAGATATTTGGAAATTAGATAGAGTGAAAAGATAAAAAGGAAACCAGTGAAATGTTCACTGGTTTTTACATAGAACGTGGTTATTTCAGTATAGACTTGTAGAAAAGTGGGAGGAATCAAAATGGCAATTGAAAAAGTAGAAGCCTATTTTAAGAGTTTTGGTCTACAAGAACGTATTATTAAGCTTGAAGAGTCTAGTGAAACAGATTGCCAAAACAATGTCTTTTTTAGTATTTGACAAACCATTGTTAGTGGTTATGGCTGGAGATGCAAAAGTGGATAATAAAAAGTATAAAAAATACTTTTCATCAAAAAGCGAAAATGATACCAGTTGGACAAGTTGAAGATTATATTGGACATGCTCCAGGAGGTGTTTGTCCATTTGCCATTCATAATGATATTCCTGTGTATTTGGATATTTCATTAAAGCGTTTTGAGCGTATTTATCCAGCTGCTGGAAATGGGCACAGTGCGATAGATTTATCTTTAGAAGAATTAGTTGAATATTCACATATGATAGAATGAGTAGATATTTGTAAAGACTGGTTAGAAAATAAATAGATAAATGAAAAGGATTGGCATTACTGTCAACCTTTTTTACTGATTGAAATCAATCAGCTTTTTCAATTTCCATTGTTTCCATATCCTTTTTTGAAGTATGATATTTTTCTCCATAACGAATCCAATAACCAGTTGAGGCTTTCACATAAATTCTTTTTGGTAGGGGCATTGTCACTTGTAAAGTCTGATGTTTATGATTTTTAATAGCTTTTGCAAAGCGTGCAATCTTTTTTCTACAAGACCACGAAAAGGTGTTGTTAAAATGGCTTCACCACTACCAATTTTTAAAACTGAGCCAAAAGATAACTGTTTTTGTTTACAAAATAATTGAATCATCTCTACAGCGACATTCATTTGATGGAGTACAATAAATCCACAATTTACAAGACAAGAAATCACTGGTTGATGTCTTGGAGGATGTTTTTGCCATGATTTTAAAAAATCTAGTAATGTCACAGGCAATGAATCAACATATAATGGGAAAGCAAGTATGACATCTTGATGTTGAGATATTTGTTGAAGAATTTGATTATGATTATTTGTTTGAATTTTTATGATATCACTATGCACATAATTTTGAAAAATTTTAGCATATTGTTTGCAATTGTTTCAGAAAGTTGAGAAGTTTCAACAAAGAGAATTTGTGATGAATCAAAATTCATATTATACTCATTGCGTTGAATAAGCTTTCTAAAGATTTGTTTTTCTTCTTCATCATATGTTCCATAGATGATTAGTGTTGCTTTTTTGTTTTTGACATCTCTTAAAACATGATGGGTTTCACGACGATGCAAACGAATAAAAGGTTGTTGTATTGGTAGTGTTCTTTCTAACATTGTTTTCATAATTGTATTAAAACTACCAAATTTCATTTGACTGACAATGATAAGATGCTGATTCTTGGCAATGCAAGGATAAACATGAACAGCATCATCACATATCACACATTTTCCTGGTGTTTTAACCCAGTATTGAAAGCATCCCACACAATGATGGATGTTCAATGAAAATAAGTCAATCAATGTATCTTGTGGTGCTAATTCAAGGCAAAGGGGACAATCACTGAGTATAAGATTCATTTGCTACCCCCAATATTTATTCTTTTCAATATTATAGCATAATCAACAGTGGAAATATAGATATTGATAAAGAGTATGTCATAACGAAATATTTTTATACATTTTCTGTCTAAAGCTGATAGAATCAAGATTTTTTTGTTAAAATCATGTTTACATTGTGTTAATATTATGTTAAGTTTTATTTGTGTATAAATAGGAGGAAGAGATGGAACTAACAAATTTATTCTCAATGCTTGGAGGGTTAGCTCTATTCCTTTATGGGATGACAATGATGTCAAATGGTCTGGAGCTGGCTGCCGGGAATAAGATGAAATCAATTTTGGAAAAATTGACAACAAATCGTTTTTTAGGAACACTTGTAGGAGCATTAACAACAGCAATCATGCAATCATCATCAGCTACAACAGTCATGGCAGTAGGTTTTGTCAATGCTGGTCTTATGCAACTTAAAAATGCTGTATGGGTGATTATGGGTGCCAATATTGGAACAACCATTACAGGTCAGCTGATTGCTTTGGATATTACAGCATTAGCACCAGTTATTGCTTTTGCTGGGGTTGTCTTGATTGCTTTCTTTAAAAGCAAGAAACTTGATGCCTTTGGTGAAATCATTGCAGGTCTAGGGATTTTATTCATGGGGATGGAAATGATGTCCACAGCCATGGTTCCATTACGTGAATCAGCTGAGTTTGCAAACATTGTATCCAACTTTGAAAATCCATTGATAGGAATTCTTGTAGGTGCTGTCTTTACAGCTATCATTCAGTCATCATCTGCATCAGTGGGTATCTTACAGGCATTAGCGATGAGTGGAGTCGTGACTTTACCATCAGCCATTTATGTATTGTTTGGACAGAACATTGGAACATGTGTCACATCAGTCTTGGCATCGATAGGAGCCAACCGCAATGCCAAACGAACAACAGTGATTCATTTGTCATTCAATATCATAGGAACAATTATCTTTGTGATTATTAGTATGGTGACACCATTTGCAGCGTTTATGGCATCATTGACACCAACTAATGTCGTTGCACAGATTGCCAATGTACATACAGTCTTTAATGTTGTCACAACAATTATCTTATTGCCAATTGGTGAAAAACTAGTCAATCTTTCTTATCTGATATTACCAGAGAAACCAGAACTGGAAGGAAAGATGCAGTTAAAATATTTGGACTTTAATATCTTCACAAATGATTATCATATTGGAACAAGTGCAATAGCGAATACACAATTATTCAATGAAACACAAAATATGTTGGATGTAGCGATTGATAATGTCAGAAAATCATTTGAACTGTTGATAGAGTTCAGGGAAGATAAATATGAAAAACTACAAAAGAATGAGGAATATATCAACTATCTCAATAAAAACATCGTAGAATTTACGACAAGTGCCATTTCAACAGAGTTTCCAGTAGAAGGGGCACAGCCAATAGGACTGTTCTTAAAGGTGGCAGCGGATATTGAAAGAATCGGGGATCATGCGATAAACATAGCCAATCGTGCAGAATTGCTCTATAAAGAGGATAAGCAATTCTCACATGAGGCGATGGATGAAATCGGAATCATGAGCAGTCTATGTGTAAACATCCTAGACGAATTGAAGATCATGAACTATGATGAATTCAGTGGTATTGTTGATAAAGTTGATGTGATAGAAGAAAACATTGACAAGACACACCATCAGTTCTCAGTGAATCAGCTAGTCAGATTAAAAGAGAAGAGATGTACAGCAGAGAATAGCGTTGTCTATACCAAAATCTTAACAGATTTTGAAAGAATCGGAGATCATGGATTAAATATTGCACAGGCTTTCTATAAAGCTAGAGAAGCTATGAAAGCTATGAAAATGATTGATGGAATAAAAGATGAAAAATAAAGAGCTGTAACGAAGTGCTTTTGAAAAAGTATATTCGTTCAGCTTTTCTTTTATTTTCATTGATAAATTATTCAAGACTTGTTATTGAAAGAATTTATAAAATATAACATACTTAATCATTAAGATGATATTTATATATGATTAAATAAAATATAAAAAGAGTCAAAACGAAAAGTAAAGGGGTTACATTCTTTGATAGTTTTTTGTGCCTTTTTATGGTATACTTGGAATGGTTATATGACATATATTATAAATAAAGAAAGGAAAACAGTATGGAAGAAAATGCAGTAAGAATGAAGGCTTATGCTGTGACATTTAATGAAATTAGAGTCTATTTATCTAAAGGTTATTATAATGGAATTAGCAGTCAGTTTTATATTAAAAATATTGAAAATGATGAATTGATTCCTTTAAATGGAGATTCATTGAATAATAATGGAAATAATGGGTTTCAAGAATATGTTTTTCATACCAATTTTACAATGGGGAAAGTTTATAAGATTGTGGATGCTTATGGATTAAGCTGTTATCTTGATTTTTCGAAACTTTCGATGTGTGATAAATTTGATGAGTTATATTTTTATGATAAAGATGATTTAGGAAATCATTATACAAAAGAAAAAACAACATTTAAAGTTTGGGCACCACTTGCAACAGATGTCATTTTAAAAGTTATAAAATGGAATGGGGAAACAGAACTTTTTCCAATGAAAAGAACAAAGAAAGGTGTATATAGTGTTGAAGTTCATGAGGATTTAGAATTACAACAATATGTTTATTTAATTCGACATACAGATCATTATGATGTGAGTTTGGATCCATATTCTTATTCTTCATCTGCTAATGGACGTGCTAGCATTATTATTGATTTAAATAATGTGCCTTGTCATAAACATCAACTACCACCATTAGAAAAAATGACGGATATGATTATTTATGAAACAAGTGTAAGAGATTTTTCTATGTCATCAACGAGTGGAATGAAAAATAAAGGGAAGTTTCTTGCTTTTACAGAGTTAAATACATCTACAGATAGTGGCAATCCAACAGGTTTAGATTATTTGTCATGTCTTGGTATCACACATTTACAACTTATGCCGATTGCTGATTTTGCGACAGTAGATGAAAAAATCCTTTAGAATTATATAACTGGGGTTATGATCCTTTGGCATATAATGTAACTGAGGGAAGTTATGTGACTGATCCAGATGATGGATATATGCGTATTACAGAAGCACAACGTATGATTGAAGCCTTACACTCACGTGGTATTCGTGTTGTGATGGATGTGGTTTTTAATCATATGCATGATGTGAATATAAATGCTTTAGAAAAGACTGTTCCTCATTATTTCTTTAGAAGAAATAAGGATGGAAGCTTATCCAATGGTTCATGGTGTGGCAACGATTTAAATACAACGGCTTTAATGTGTCGTAAATATATTTTAGATATGTGTAAACGTTGGCAGGTTTTATATGGAATTGATGGATTCCGTTTTGATTTAATGGGTATTATTGATCAGGAAACGATGAAATTGGTTGATGCTCAAGGAAAGGCATTGGATCCTTCATTTGTGGTTTATGGTGAAGGCTGGAATATGTCAACAGCATTAGATGAAAGTATGCGTACAACGATTCAAAATAATTTTAAAACACCACATATTGGTTTCTTTAATGATTTCTTTAGAGATACATTAAGAGGAACAAATCAGATGGAAACAAAAGGATATTTTTCAGGTGATACGTATAAGACAAATGATGCGATGAGAGCAATTTGTAACTTAGATATGTTTGCAAAAATTACTCAATCTATTAACTATGTTGAATGCCATGATAATGCGACTTGTTATGATAAATTACAGATTTCTAATTATGATGAGACCGAAAAAATAAGAAAAAGACGCGCCCGTTTGATGATGGCAGCAGTTATTTTATCACAAGGTGTTCCTTTCTTACATAGTGGACAGGAATTCTTTAGAACCAAAGGTGGTCTTTCTAATACTTACAATGCTGGTGATCAGGTTAATGCCTTAGATTGGAATCGTAAGGATATGGAAATTGATACAACACAGTTTATTCAGTTTTTAATTCATTTAAGAAAAAATAATCCTTGTTTTAGATATGGAAATTATGATATGATACGTAAAAATGTCAAAACTGAAAATATTAATCATCGTATGATTAAATATTCATTACATCAAAGTGAAGGCGAATATAAAGATTTTGTGATTTATTTTAATGCGTCTTTAGAAACTATTCCGGTTGATGTAGAAGATGGCTTTACACTTTTATATCATAGTGAAAAAGGAAAAATCTTAGATCATAAGTTAGATGTTAATGGTGTTTGTTGTGCGATATTAGTAAGATAGGAGTTGTATATGAAATTAATTGTAGGATTGGGAAATCCAGGAAAAGAATATGAACGCACAAGACATAATGTGGGATTTATGGTGTTGGATGCTTTAGCTGATGAATTTCATGTGTCTATCAACAACAAGAAATTCAAAGGTGAATATGTGAAATGGAAATATCAGGGTGAAGATGTTATCTTTTTAAAACCTCTCACATATATGAATAATTCAGGTGAATCAGTGATCCAAGTAATGAATTTCTTTAAAATAAATGTAGAAGATTTGATAGTTATTTATGATGATATGGACATGCCAACAGGAAAGTTACGTTTAAGACAAAGTGGTAGTGCTGGTGGACACAACGGAATGAAAAGTATTATTCAACATGTAGGCACACAAAACTTTAAACGTATTCGTGTAGGGATTGATAAACATGCTCAAATTCCAGTGGTTGATTATGTCTTAGGACGTTTTACTAAGGAACAGCAACCATTGATTGAAGAAGGTATAGTTAATGCTAGAAAAGCTGTTCAAACGATTCTTGATAAAGATTTTATCACAGCTATGAATACCTTTAATTAGGAGATGAATAGATATGAAGAAGATTATTCAAGTTTTAAAAAATAATCCAGCATATCTTGCGATGAGAAAAGGAAAAGGCGAGATTGTTGTATCTCACGCTAGCGATGAAGCGATGCTTATTGCTAGTGCTTTTTTCGCTAATCCCAAAACAATGCTGGTTATTAAAGACAGTTTATATCAGGCACAGCTTTTATATCAGGAACTGCATCCTTTATTAAAACAAAAAGTTGTTTTCTTTCCATGTGATGAATCCTTACGTGTTGAGGCATTGGCCTCTTCACAAGAATTGATAGGTGAACGTATTTTCGCATTATCACAAATCTTGACACATCAACCCCTTGTGGTGATTTGTCATACCCAAAGTTATTTGCGTTATTTACCTCATCCTCAATTATTTGAAGAATATACTTTACATTTAAAAGTAGGGATGACGATTGATCCATTGATTTTAAGAGAAAAATTAATGTATAGTGGTTATCAGATGATTCAACGTGTCGATGAACCTTTCTATTATTCAAAACGTGGTGGTGTGATTGATGTTTATTCCATTCAATATGATAGTCCGATTCGTATTGAATTCTTTGATGATGAAATAGAAAGTTTACGTTTCTTTGATAAAAATACTCAACGTTCATTAGAAAATGTCCAAGAAGTAACGATTTTACCAGCGACGGATTTACTTTTTGATAATCAGGATATAGAAGGTGTTATTTCACAAATTGAGGACTTAAAAGATAAGACAAAATGTGATGAATATCAGGATGAACTTGATGAAGAAATATCTATTGATATTGAGTCAATCAAAAACCACCAAGCTTCGTCACGTCTATACCAATATATGGGATTGTTTGCATCTTCAACAACGTTACGTTCTTATTTTGATGATGTTTTGATTGTGACATCGAGCCAAGAGAAAATCAAAACAGTTTATAACCAATATGTTGAAGAAACTTTCTATTATACACATGAACTTCAAAGTATGGGGAAAATGGTGAAAGGTTTATCTTTATATCATGAATTACAACCTTTATTAAAAAAATCTGATATTGATTTTGTAGATTTTAAAACAAATGAAAAACAAATTACATTCCTTACGAGAGAAGTTCAATTATCATTACTTAATGAAACACAGTTAATTCAACAGATTAAGGATTATTTAATTCAAAATACGATTTTAATGTGTTTAGAAAATAATCATCAGATTCAAATGATGACGGATTTGTTAGACAAGCATCATTTAACGTATACTTTGATAGGAAATGATGATCATATCTATCCAGAAATTAATATTTATATGGGGAACCTTTCTACAGGTATTGATTTTTGTGATGAACATGTTATTTTAATGACGGAAAAAGAATTATTTAAAGTCAATCATCAAAAGAAAAAAGGTTATATTAAATATAAAGATGCGAAAGTTATTAATGATTATACAGAATTAAATATTGGTGATTATGTTGTTCATGATGTCAATGGGATTGGACAATATATGGGAATCAAGACATTAGAAGTCAGAGGTGCGAAGAAGGATTATTTGTATATTGCCTATAAAGGGAATGATACATTGTATATTCCAGTAGAAAATTTTAAACTTGTGAGAAAATATGCTTCCAGAGATGGAAAAGTGCCTAAAATTCATGCTTTAAACAGTACCGAATGGCAAAAAACAAAACAAAGAGTCAGAAATAAGGTTGATGATTTAGCTGATCGTTTAATCGAAATTTATGCTCAAAGAATGAAACAACCTGGTTTTGCGTTTCCTCAAGATGATACTTTACAATTACAGTTTGAAGAATGCTTTGGTTATGAATTAACACCGGATCAAAAAGCAGCAGTTAAAGAAATTAAAGCTGATATGGAAACACCACGACCAATGGATCGTTTACTTTGTGGAGATGTTGGTTTTGGGAAAACAGAAGTGGCTTTACGTGCTTGTTTTAAAGCTATTTTAGGTGGTAAACAAGTGGCTTTTCTTTGTCCTACAACAATTTTATCTTCACAACATTATCATACAATGGAAAAACGTTTTGAAAACTTTCCAGTCACAATTGCTCTGTTGAATCGTTTTACTTCTACAAAACAAAGAAAACAAATTCTTGCTGATTTAAAAGAAGGAAAAATTGATTTATTAGTAGGAACACATCGTATTTTATCCAATGATGTTACGTTTAAAGATTTAGGTTTATTATGTATTGATGAGGAACAACGTTTTGGTGTCAAACAAAAAGAAAAGATTAAAGAAATCAGAAAAACAATTGATGTTTTAACTTTAACGGCTACACCTATTCCAAGAACTTTACAGATGTCTTTAATGGGGATTCGAGGTTTATCGCAAATCGAAACGCCACCTCTTAATCGTTTGCCAGTTCAAACTTATGTCATGGAAAAAGTCCTCAGCTTGTTAAACAAGTGATTGAAAGAGAGTTGGGTAGAAAAGGGCAGGTGTTCTATTTACATAATCAAACAGCCAATATCGAAAGTGTGGCTAATGAAATTGCCAGACTTGTGCCCCAGGCTAAAATTGGAATTGGACATGGTCGCATGAGTAAAGATGAACTTGAAAAAGTGATGCAATCTTTTGTGGATAAAGAATATGATGTTTTGGTTTGTACAACAATCATTGAAACAGGAATTGATATTCCTAATGCTAATACGATTATTATTGAAAATGCAGATCGCTTTGGTTTATCACAGCTTTATCAGATTAAAGGACGTGTAGGTCGTAGCGAACGTTTGGCTTATGCTTATTTACTGTATGCTAAAAACAAGCAAATGAATGAAGAAGCAACGAAACGTTTAAAAGCCATTAAAGAGTTTGCTCAGCTAGGAAGTGGATATAAGATTGCCATGAGAGATTTATCTATTCGTGGTTCTGGTGATATTCTTGGTGGTGAGCAGGCTGGATTTATTGATACTGTTGGTTTTGATATGTATATGAAGATTCTTCAAGAAGCGATTGATGAAAAAACAGGGAATAAAAAAGAAGAACAAGAAGTTCCTGTACAAAATGTACCTGTGGATGGCTATATTCCAGAAAATTATGTGGAAAATGATATGGCAAAATTAAATTTATATCAACGTATTTATAAGGCTCAACATTTAACACAACTTCAGTCTATTGAAAAAGAACTTCAAGATTTATATGGAAAATTGCCAAGAGAGGTAGCCAATATTGTATTAAAACGTCAATATGAAATCTTATGTACTGAACCATTTATTGATGAGGTCAAAGATGTCGGTGGCAATGTTGAAATCCTGTTGACACAGCAATTCTCTAATCATATTGCAGGTGATTGGCTTTTTGAACTTGTTAATCGTTTATTTGAAAAACCACAGTTAAAATATGTAAAAAATGAAATTGTGATTATGATTCCAACAATTGGACAATGGTTACCTCATACCATTGAATTACTCAATGAATTGAAGAATAAAAATGAACAGTCGCTATAATAGTGGCTGTTTTTATATATGAAATATATCGAGTAGCACTCATTTTATTAAAATTTATGATTTATATTTTTAAACATAATAAAAACAATCCTTTCATGTTATAAAAATATCATAAAAAGATTGTGGTTGTATGTTAAAAATAAATGATTTATTTGAAATAAAGAATAATATAATTGGTAATAATTAGCTCTACATATATATTGTTTTTTTATATGATAACAATTCAATAAATCAGAGATACAAAAGTATCTCTGATGATTATGAATGGACTAATTGGTAAAAATCTTTATAACTAATTTCTTTAAAAATATTCTTTTCAATCTTTTCTATCTGCTCTTCATTGCATTCTTTGACCCATTCAAGATTTTCATTCGCAAATCTCTTAATTAAGATTTTCATAAGAGTTTCAATTTTACCTTTTAATATACCACGTTTCTCTCCACGTTCTTCCCCAATCTTTACACCTTCTTGTTTTGCTTCTTTTCTTTCTTCTTCTACAAGCTCTCTTAGTTTTTTACACATTTTTAACTTCCCCTTTCTGATTTTTTAAAATAACTGACTCTTGTTCTCAAGACTTCATAATACATTTGACTTGGATCACTGCACATCAAGTCATGCATCAACAACCCTAATGGACTTTCATCCTGTATACTCGCATTTAAATAGATGATATGTAACTTATCATTAAACAAATCACCATTCACCATATATCTTTCAATAGGATTAACAAGTTGTTTCGTATTAAATACGTCCTTTTCACATATGAAGATAACATACATTTCTTCAATCTGATTCCATTCTTCACCTGCAAATGATTCACTACAATCTAATATGCTTGCATGATACCTCGCTCTTAATGGCGTAGCGTTTTCTGTGCTTCTTTCCATTTCAATGTCGATAATCCTACCATCACTAAGCGTAACGACAATATCCATCCCTATGGACCTGCCCTGAAGATTCTTACGTTCATCTTCAGTTTCAAACTTCATTAAGGAAACATCATCACCAAAGATTGTTTTGACAAGAAGTTCAACACAATTTTGATTCTTGAATAGAACTTTCATGAACTCATTGTCAATAGGTCTAAGTATTTCCAGTATCTCCAAATACTGTTGATTCATAGTTAATCACTCCTTCTCTAAGATTTTTATAGTTTCAAAACTTTCCATATTTAAGGAATGATAAACAGGATTAAAATACCCTTCTATTATATATATACGCAAAAATTCTTCATTTTTCTTTTTATTTCTATAAAAAAGTTTAAAAAACTTTCTTTTCAAGATAAATATAGCATATTATTTGCTTAAAGTAAATAATATGCTTATTTCTTATAGTATTGATTATTAAACTGATGCTCTTGTTTCATTGCTTTTCATAAAAGTTTTCTAACCATTTATTTTTATATTACAGAATTTCTTTGTTTGTTATCTGGTCATGTGTTTCAATTATGAAAATGGAATTATTTATAAAAATAATAACATTCAGGATATTTTGTTTTATTGGTCAGTTTTTGAGCTTTACTCATATGAATATTTTCAACAATAATGTATGGTAATAAATTGATGTTTTGTAAGAGAATATTTGTTGAAATATTCAATGAAAAAACCTTTTTCATATCTATTAAAAATGCTTTTTTGTTTTGAGGAATATTGATAACTACAATATTTCCTGTTTTTGGAGTGGTTTTGTTTTCTTCTTCTATTAGACAACCCTTTTCAATCCATGTTGTAAAATTAAACCACACATCTGGTTCACTTGTTCCAATGGATCTTGCATCTAAAAAGCCACACTTCAATGCCTCTTTTTGAGTTTTCATAATCAATTCTCTATCACTATTATCATTTCCAATACTGAAATAATGAGATGTATATTTTTGAAATTCATTGACATCATACATTTCTACTAAACTATTTATATCGTATAAAACACAATGATTTAAAGTCATGCTATTGGTTTAATTAAAATTTTATATATTTTTAAGAGAGAAATATTGAATATAAAGGCATAGTTATATCATAAAATAGCTATGTTTTTTTTGTTAATCTATTTTCAATAAGCAATCTTTTTGTTGTACTTAACATGTAAGAAACAAAATTTAGAAAAGAATATAAAATTTAATAATTGGATAAACGAAAAAAATCAGCACATATGGCTGATTCTGGTTGTATAAAAGTTCGTAGATTATCTTAATCCTCGAATTCATTTATAACATAATATGAAAAAAATATCAACTTCTAATTAAAAAAAGTATCTAACTCCTCAGATATCTTTTTTAATTGTTATCATCTTATAATAATGTTTATAAACATTATAGAAAAAGAGGTTAACATTATGAAAGAAACAAAATTCAATGATATTGCTTTAGAATGGTTATCACTAAGAAAACTTTATATTAAGCATTCTACATTTGTAAAATATGAAAATATTATTAACAATCATATCCTTCCCTATTTTCAGTCATATAATAATAACAACATAACAAACAAATGCATTTATACATTCTTTGAAAGAAAAAAGAATGAAGAACTTTCAAGTAGTACATTAAATTCAATGAAATGTATTCTTTCTTCTATTTATCAATACGGAATAGAGAATTATAATCTACAAACTATCAATTTTAAGCAAATCAAAATCACAACACTACCAAAAATAAAAAACATACTCTCTTATGAAGATAGAAACAAATTAATAGACTATGTGAAAACACATACAAATCCACTCTCTATTGCTTTATTATTGGCATTATATGGTGGACTCAGACTAGGAGAAATATGTGCTTTAAAATGGAAACATCTTGATTTTACAAATCAACTTGTTCATATAGAAGGCACTGCAACAAGATTAAAGTCTTTTCAAGAACATCAAAGAAAAACAGAAGTCATTATACTCCCACCCAAATCACATACAAGTTATAGAGAAGTACCTATACCATCATTTGTATTTCAATATATTAAAACATATATATTTATATATAATGAAGAAGATTACCTCCTATCTAATAGTCATAAAATATATGAACCAAGAAGACTAGAGAAAAACTTCTGTAAATTTTGTCATGACTATGATCTTTATTGCACATTTCATGATCTACGTCATAGTTATGCTACTGAATGTGTAAGGCAAAATGTAGAAATCAAAACACTAAGTGAAATACTAGGACATTCTAATGTTTCTATTACTTTAAATTTTTATGTACATACATCATTAGAACAAAAACAAAAAGAAATCAGTAAAATACAAACACCTAAAGAGTTCGTAGAATAAGATAATCTACGAACTTTTTTGGAGGTTAATATGAATTGGTATGTTTTTTATTCAAAGCATCAAAATAACAAGCAGTTATTAGAAGTACTGAATAAACAGGATGATCTTGATGCATTTATACCTAAAGTAGAAAAATGGTTTAAATGTAGTGGGTTTTCTGATTATCAATTAATGGATATGTATCCTGGGTATATCTTTATAAGAAGTTTATTAAATGAGGAAGAATTCAAATCAAAGTATATGAAGTTATTTGAATCTGTTGGAAGATTAGGAGAGTTATTGGAACAAGATAGGTTTATTTCTTTAAGTGAAAGTGATGGAGAAATAATGTCTTGGCTTTTTCATAATCAAGGAGTTATTACTCATTCCATAGGTCAATATAACGGTGATGATTTAATGATTATGGAAGGTCCTCTTTGTGGGTTTGAGTCAAAGATTAAGAAGATTAACCGACATAAACGTATTGCCAAAGTTGATTATGCTTTATTAGGTATGAATATGTTATTGCCTTTAGAAGTCATCAACAGCAAAGGAAGTGTTTATTAATGGATATGCATGAACCAATGAAGCAAGATAAAAAAGAACTCATGAAACAAAATCAAGAACATATAGAAAATATGTTAGATTTAGCTATTCAACAATTAGAAGAAATAGCTCATGAAAATGATATATGGCTTATGGATAATGGACATATATGTTTAACATATGAAGACATATTTCAATGTTTAAAACATTGGTCTATGAAAAGAGATCATTCATGAATTATTATGTTTTATTTTGTCAGACATTGAAAACAGAAAAAGTCTGTTCAATGTTCAATAGAAAAAATAATGTTCGTGCATTTATACCTAGAATGGAAACATATATACGTAAAAAAGATGAAATTGTATTGAAAGTGATGTTTCCTGGTTATCTGTTTGTAGAAACACAAATGAATCAAGAGGAATTTGATATTCTATTAAATCATTTAAATGAAGAAAAAGATGGAATCATTAAAGAATTAAAGAAAAAAGACGTATCAGCATTAACTGATACTGAAATAGAGTTTATGTATCAATTACTTAATAAACAAGGAATACTTAAAATGAGTGAAGGATATAAAGACAATGGTAAAACGATTGTGACAAAAGGTCCATTAATGCCATTTCAAGATTATATCATTGATACAGATAAAAGAGATATGTATGCCTTGTTATCTATTCAATTCTTGAATAGAAACATAAAAGCAGGATTAATGTTTAAACAAAACAAATAAATAATGCGTGTGGTTATCTGCCATTATGGAAGTGTTTGAATATAGTTTTTCTATGCATAAAAACATATGTTTTTATGGGGTAGGGGGAACTATATTCTTTTTTATTAAGGGGAGGAGTAGAAGTGAATTTGTTAATCATTGGGGCTGGTGGTCATGGACAGTATTGCATGAGTATTGCAGAGAGAATGAACATCTTTGATAAGATATCTTTCTTAGATGATGATGAAAGATATGAGTTAAGTGATATTGTTGTGGGTAAGATAGAAGACTTAGAGCATCTTGTCAATGAGTATGATAGTGTATTTGTTGCTATTGGAAACAATGAAGTCAGAAAGAAGCTTTATGATAAAGCAAGACTATTAGGCTATAAGTTACCTATACTTATAGATCCTCATGCAAGTGTATCAAAGTATTGTTACATAGGAGAAGGAAGTGTTATTTTCCCATGTGCTGTCTTAGAAACAAACTGTCATGTATCTAAAGGGTGCATTATATCAAGTAATACAACTATAAATAGAGAAGCTTATATCAGTGATTATGCAACTATACATTCTAACTCAGTGATAAGAAAGAAAGTGCATATTGAGAAAACACATTAATAGAAAGTCGATGTGTGATTTCATCAGGAATTACAATTAAACCACATAGTTATATATCTGAGGGTAGAATTGTAAACAATGATAAAGAATATGCTTATGATATTTAAAACTATAGTATAGGAGAGTCAAAATATGGAAAAGCTTGAAAATAAGGTTTGGTTATCATCACCAACAATGCATGGTGAAGAACTAAAATATATAACAGAAGCTTATGAAACAAATTGGATGTCTACAGTAGGTAAGAATATAGATGAAATTGAAAAAATAGTTTGTGAAAAAGTAGGGTGTAAATATGCAGTTGCACTTGCATCAGGAACTTCAACACTTCATCTTTCAGTAAAACTAGCAGGAGTGAAACCAGGAGATAAGGTTATTTGTTCAGATATGACATTTGATGCAACAGTGAATCCAGTTGTTTATGAAGGTGGAGTACCTATTTTTGTAGATACTGAATATGATACATGGAATATGGATCCGAAAGCTTTGGAACAAGCTTTTTTATTATACCCAGAAGTGAAGGTTGTTGTTCTTGTTCATCTTTATGGAACACCAGCAAAGGTTGATGAAATTAAAGCTATTTGTGATAAACATAATGCTATTCTTATTGAAGATGCAGCAGAATCATTAGGGGCAACTTATAAAGGTATTCAAACAGGAACATTTGGAGATTATAGTGCCATTTCATTTAATGGAAATAAGATTATTACTGGTTCATCTGGTGGTATGTTCTTAACAGATGATGAAGAAGCAGCGAAAAAGGTCAGAAAATGGTCAACACAATCAAGAGAAAATGCACCATGGTATCAACATGAAGAATTAGGATATAACTATAGGATGTCTAATGTGATTGCTGGAGTTATTAGAGGACAATTACCATATTTAGAAGAACATATCGCACAAAAGAAAGCTATCTATGAAAGATACAAAGATGGGCTTAAAGATTTACCAATACAAATGAATCCATATGATGAAGATAACTCAGAACCAAATTTCTGGTTATCATGTATGATCATTGATAAAGAAGCTATGTGTAAACAAGTAAGAAGTGAAACAGAAGCACTTTATATAAGCGAACCAGGAAAGTCGTGTCCAACGGAAATCTTAGAAACATTAGCTAAATATAATGCAGAAGGTAGACCAATATGGAAACCAATGCATATGCAACCTATCTATAGAATGAATCCATTCATTACAAAGAATGGAAATGGTAGAGCTAAAACAAATGCATATATAGCAGGATCATCACTAGATGTAGGAATGGATATCTTTGATAGAGGATTATGCTTGCCATCTGATAACAAGATGACAGTAGAGGAACAAGATAAGATCATTGAAATCATAAAGGAGTGTTTTAAATAATGTATAGACATTTCTTTAAGAGATTTTTTGATTTTATTCTTTCATTAATAGCTATTATTGTATTAAGTCCAATCTATATCATAGTTGCAATACTTGTAAGAACAAAACTTGGAAGTCCAGTAATCTTTTGTCAAGAAAGACCTGGAAAAGATGAAAAGATATTTAAGATGTATAAGTTTAGAAGTATGACAAGTGAAACAGATGAAGAAGGTAATCTGTTACCTGATGAAATAAGATTAACTTCATTTGGTAAAAAGCTTCGTTCAACATCATTAGATGAATTACCTGAATTATTTAATATCTTAAAAGGAGATATGAGTATTGTAGGACCAAGACCTTTATTAGTAGAATATTTACCTTTATATAATGATTTTCAAAAGCATAGGCATGATGTAAGACCAGGATTAACTGGTTGGGCACAAGTGAACGGAAGAAATACAATCAGTTGGGAAGATAAATTTAAGTTAGATGTAGAATACACACAAAAGTATTCTTTTTTATTAGATATAAAAATTATCTTTATGACTGTATTATCAGTAGTTAAAAAAGAAGGAATATCAAGTGATACTTCTGTAACAATGGAGGAGTTTAAAGGTGGTAACTAGAAGAAAAGGATTAGGACATTCTCTAAAAGATATTCTAAAAAATGATTTAACGGCAGAAGAATTAGATAAATTTATGAATGGATATAATAAAACAATTTACATTATTGGTGCTGGCGGACATGGAAAAGTTGTAGCGGATATAGCTAAGAAAAATGGATATAAAAAAATTTATTTCTTAGATGATTCTACTAAAGGACAATTAGGAACTTACTCTATTGTTGGAACGACAGATGATATAGATGAAATACATCAAAGAGAAAAAGATGCAGACTTCTTTATAGCAATTGGAAATAATGAAATTAGAGAAAAAGTGTTTAAAAAACTTAAAGAAAGAGATATCAAATTACCAATTCTTATTCATCCATCAGCAGTGATAGATGAAACAGTTGAAATTGGAGAAGGAACTGTATTTGTAGCAAATGCAGTTATTAACGCTGGAACAAAAGTAGGAAAAAATTGTATTATCAATACTTCAGCAAGTGTAGATCATGATTGTATTGTAGAAGATTGTGTTCATGTTTCACCTGGAGTACACATAGCAGGAGGCGTACATATAGGAAAGAGAACATGGGTAGGAATAGGAAGTTCAGTTATCAATAATATCAATATATATGATGATGTTATTGTTGGTGCAGGAACAACAATTATTAAACATATAGAGAGACCTGGGAAATATGTAGGAATGCCATTAAGGAGGCTAGACCAATGAGAGCTTTGATGACAGCAACTGTTCCATCAATGATAGGGCAGTTTAATATGAATAATATCAATATTCTAATAGAACTTGGCTATGAAGTAGATGTAGCAAGTAATTTTAATGATTATTCTGTATGGTCTGATGAAAAAATCACTTTACTTAAAGATACGTTAAATGAATTAAATGTTCATATGTATCAAGTGGATTTTGAAAGAAGTATGTTTAAAATTGGTAATCATATCAAATCATACAAACAAATGAAAAAATTAATGAATGAAAGACAATATGATCTTGTTCATACACATACACCTATTTCAAGTTTAATAACAAGAATTGCATTCAAACATAGTGAGATATTCAATAAATGTAGAATGATTTATACGGCACATGGTTTTCATTTCTTTAAAGGTAATAATCCTTTAAAGAATTTTTATTTAGAAATATTGAAAGATATGGTGCAAAGTATACTGATACACTTATTACTATTAATAAAGAAGACTATGCAGCAGCAAATAATTTTAAATTAAGAAAAAATGGAACGGTAGAATACGTTCCTGGAGTAGGGATTAATATAGATAAGATTAGTTCTATTCAAGGTAATAAAGAAGAATTATGCAAAGAACTCAATATACCAAGTGATTCAACATTACTCCTTTCGGTTGGGGAACTCAATGATAATAAGAATCATAAAGTGATTATTCAATCATTACCTGAGTTACCAAGTAATGTACATTATGTTATTTGTGGAAGAGGTCCATTAAAAGAACAACATGAACAACTTGCTAAAGAATTACATGTAGAAAATAGATTGCATCTTTTAGGGTATAGAAGTGATGTGATTAAGATTATGAAGTCATGTGATATCTTTGTTTTTCCTTCAAAGAGAGAAGGGCTATCAGTTGCTTTAATGGAAGCAATGGCATGTGGATTACCTTGTATAGCAAGTAGAATTAGAGGAAATATTGATCTGATAACTCAGGGAACAAATTCAATATTATGTAATCCTAATGGATATATGAATTTTGTAGATGTAATTATAAGTATTGATGAAGAAATTAAAGATAAATTTAGTAAATTAAATATTATTGAGTCAAAAAAATATAGTGTTAAACAAATTAGTGAAAAAATGAAAAAAATGTATTTAAAAGGAGATATTTTTCATGATTAATGTGGTACATATCCTAAATACTAATTCATATTCTGGAGCAGAAAATGTAGTTATAACAATCATAAATAAATTAAAAAATAATATCAATTACAATATGATTTACTTAGCTATTGAAGGACCAATTGAAGAAATTTTGAAAGAGAATGATATTAATTATTATTTAGTAGATAAACTGAATTATTTAACATTAAAGAAAGCAATTTCAAATTTAAATCCGGATGTTATACACTGCCATGATTTTACTGCGAGTATTTTAGCGGCGTTGGTTACAAAGAAGATTCCAATTATATCACATCTTCATCATAATCCTTTATGGATTCAGAGTAGAAATATTAAATCTTTAGCTTATAAATACTCTTTAAAATATTTTGATATAGTTCTTGGAGTATCTTCAAGTATTTTTGATGAATATAAATATAACAATAAGATTAGAAATTACAAGGTTATTTCTAATCCTGTTGACTTGACGCAAATAAAACCTGAAAAAATAGAAAAGGAAAATGATTTTGATATTATTTTTTAGGAAGATTAACCCAATCAAAAAATCCATTAAGATTTCTAAACATTATTTCAAATTTAAAAAAATATATCCGACTATAAAAGTAGTAGTTGTAGGTGATGGTGAATTAAGAGGCGTATGTGAAAATTATATTATTGAGCATGATTTAAAGAATAATGTTTATCTTAAAGGTTTTCAAAAAATAGATTTGATTTTATAAACAATTCTAAGATTATGTGTATAACCTCTCAATGGGAAGGATTTGGTTTAATGGCTATTGAGTCTCTTGCTTTAGGTAAACCGGTTTTATCGACTCCTGTTGGAGGCTTAGTTAATATAGTAGATAATGAGGTAGGTAAAATTTGTTTGACTGATGATGATTATATAACCGAATTAGAAAAACTACTGAATAATCAAGAATATTATAACGAAAAGCATATAAATGCATTAAATAAGGCAAGAAAAATAGAAAATATAAATGAATATATGGGTGAATTAAAAAATATATATAATTCTATTTTAAAAAGTAAAAAAGTATCTAAATGATATTTATTAATGATACTGCAAAGAATTTAATTTATAAATATTGCATATTACGAAAATTTTGTAACAATATTTTAACATTAACTAGATTAATGATTTTCAGAAATTTAATTCAGTATTCTTATTAAACCAGTATAAATATATGAAGTTAAAAGTAAAAATGAATAATACAAATATTAGGGATAGTATCTAGCACTGGTAATGTTGAGATATTTAAAAGTGTTTGGTATGAACAAAAGAGTTAGACAACAACCTGAATACAATATAAATAGATATTGAAAATTTATAATCAATAAGAAAGGTGTGGAATAATGGAAAAACAATTAATTTCAGTATTAATACCAGTATATAAAGTTGAAAAATATATTGATAGATGTTTAAAATCAGTATTAAGTCAAAGTTATCGAAATTTGGAAATATTATTAGTTTGGCAGCCTTCCAATGATAATACTTATGAAATTATTAAAAAGTGGGAGAAAATAGATCCAAGAATACGAATCATTGAACAAAACAAGCCTGATCTATCGACTGCAAGAAACACTTTATTGAAAGAATCGAAGAGCAATATTATAACTTTTTTAGATAGTGACGATATGATTAATAATAGATTTATTGAGATACTTCTTAAAGAATTAGAAAATAATGATGCGGATGTTGTTACTTCTGATATTTTTGCTTTTAAAAATGAAAATCAAATAAAAATAGAATACAATAAAACTTATAAAAAGGAAATATATGATAATGAATCTTACTTATATAAAAGTTTTTCTGGCGGATTTGGATCATCTTCAGGTGTTTCCCAAGCTAAATTATACAGAAAAAAATTGTTTGAAGATATACTATTCCCAAATAATAGGCTAAGTGAAGATAATGCAACTATATATAGGGTACTGTGGAATGCAAAAAAATAATAACTGTAGATTTACCTTTATATTATTATCAATCAAATAGAAGTGATAGTATCATGCATGATGATAATTTAAAAGGAAAATTAATAGAAGGTGCTATTATTAATAGATTAGAGCAGTATGATTTTTTTCTAAAAAAATAAAATTTTGACTGGAATTACTTCATACAATATTCTAACTGAAAGAATGAGACTTTTAGGTTCACGTTCTGATAAATTAATTAATAATCAATTGAAATTAAAGTTAGAAAATAATAAATTTTTTTATCTTAAAAATACTTTATTTTCAAAAAATAATTTAAAAATAAAATTATTATCTATATTATGCACATTTAACACAAAATTAATGTATAAAATATGGGTAAAAAGAAAAAACATAAAACATAATATTGAGTGGAGGAAAAAATAGATGATTATACCAATAGTGTTTATTGCAGATAAAAATTTTATAATGCAAACAGGAGTAGCAATATACTCCTTAATACAGAATAAAAATAAAGATACAAAATACCATATCTTTGTTGTTATGGCAGAATGTGATAAAGAAGATGAGAAAAGATTAAAATTAGTAGAAAAAGAAAGCGTAAAAATAGAAGTGATTAATGTTTCTTTAGAAATGTATAAAGATATAAAACAACTTAGTCACATACCAATTGCATGTTTATTAAAATTTAATATATGTGACTATATAAAGAAATATGATAAATTGATATACCTCGATGGTGATATATATGTGCGTGGTGATTTAACAAAATTATATCTTATTAATTTAGGAGACAATTATATCGGGGGAGTTCCTTCGCTAGATATGGTTTTTGATGATAGAAGATTAATAAATGCTGGTGTTATGTTGTTTAATGCAAAATTAATGAGAGAAAAAAACATGTCAAATTTATTGATGAAAACAAGAAAATCGTTAGGAGATAGAGGCAGTATGGACCAACAAACATTTAACTTATTGTTTAAAGATAAAATGGTTTTCTTGCCAATTGAGTATAATTGTATTGCTAATAAATTATTAGGAGTAGAAAAAAATCATTTCCTATAGACAAAGTAAATAAATTGTATAATACATCTTATAAGAGTAATAAAGAATTAGTTGATAACGCAATTATTATTCATTATGCAACAGGAGGAAAACCTTGGCGATATACATATATTAAATGTGCTGATGAATGGTATAAATGTTATAAGCAATCACCTTACAATATAGGAGAATTAAACAGAGAAACTTATATAAAATCCCATTTAAAAGGAGTATTAAAAAATTATAAAAAGGGTGGTATTAGAGCATTGTATAATAGAGCTACTTGGTATTTTAAAGCAGCAATTGGAAAAAATAAAAATGACAGTTGGGGATAAAAGATGAAATTATTAAATACTAAAATAGATATTAAAATTATTAAACAAATAATACTTTGGATAGTTTTTTTTATTTTACTTTTTAAAATAAGAATATTTAATATTGATTTGACAAAATATATTTTTGTTATTGTAATTATATATTTATTTTTACATTTGTGTGAAGTGCGTTCGATTTTAAATAAGATAGGTATTAAACATTATATAATTTATGTTGCTTTAGGCTTTTTTTGGGCATCTGGGTTATTGTATAGAGAAATATTTTATGTTTATAATTCATCATCGTCTTATATGTTTTCAAAAGAATTAATTGTTAGTATGTTATATTTATTTGTTATGCCAATATTTATTATTATGGTTTTTAAAAATAGTGAAAATTTTGAACGTACTATTAGTTCTGTTGCAATAGCACAAAGTATTATCGTTATTTCTTCATTATTTTTAGACCCAGTAAAGTCTTTATTATCATTATATTATTCTTATGATAAGGAATATTTATTTTATATTTCAGCTAGTGTGAAGGGCATTGGGATAGGTGTTGTAGGGGCTGCTGGATCTATTGTTTTATTTTCAAGTCAAGTATTATTACTATTTATGATGCTAAAAGGAAAAATAACGGTATCTAACTTTTTTGTTAAATACTTGATAATAATGATAGCTGAAGCAATAAGTGGGAGAACAGGATTTTACTGCGCAGTAGCGTTATTAATTTTTTGGCTGATTACTGAAAAAAGAGATAATATTTTATATGATATGCGTAAAGTGATTCCTAAAATTATTATAATAACGATTTTTTTGTTTTTAATAGTATATTTATTTAAACCAGAGTTGATAGGAAGAATTGTTAATAGGTCTTTAGAATTGTTTTATGGATTGTTTAATTTAGGAGAGGGATCGCAAACTTTTGATGTACTTAGTAAAATGGATAAACCAGCTTTGACATTAGAAACTTTATTTGGAACCTCTGTTACTAAAGGTATATCACAATTGGGTACAAAATTTCAAAATGATTCTGGGTATTGGCAAAAGTTCTTTGCTTTAGGATTATTTGGTAGTATTGCTTATTATATAAGTTTCTTGCAGCTTTATTTATTACCAATAATAGAGAATAAATTAAAAAATAAAATCTTTTATTTCTTTATACTAGCAATAATGTTTATTATTGAGATTAAGGAACCATTTTTTAGTTATATGATATTGCCAATGATGTTTATGGCTATTATCAACATGGATATTCTCAGTAAACAGTAAACTTATTTTATGTTATTTTACTTTAAAGCGATATTAATTTAAATACGAGGTTTATTATGAAAAAATTCAATAAAAAAAATTAACATTATTAGAAAGATTAATGATAGATATACAAAATTTTTTGGAGTCAAAACAATGTGTACAATCAAGTATTATTTAGGTTATATACTTGGTTACAAGAATAAAAAGAAAGAATTACAAAAATTAAAAAGCTTTACATCTATAAGCTCTGAATTTCCTGAACTATTACATAAAGCAAAACTGTTAATAGCTAACTCAAATAATGAATTAATTTATGAAACTATTAATTCTTTTTTTGACTCAAATATTAAAATCCTTAAGAATGTCAGTAATATTGAGGAACATCAAGTAATAGTGGTGTGTGCATTAAAAAATGAAATCACAAGAATTAAATGGTTTCTTGACCATTATAGAAATTTAGGAATAAAGCTTTTTTTGATTTGTGATAATAATTCAACAGATGGAACTTTAGATTTCTTGATGCAGCAAAATGATGTAGTATTGTATCAAACGACGGATAAATATAATTCACAAAAAAATGTGCTTGGTGTAATAGGATGATATCTGATGTAGGAGATAATCAATGGTATTTAGTGGTTGATGCAGATGAGTTTATTTGGTACCCAGAATTGAAAAAAATGGATTTAAATGAATATACGGAGAAATTATTTAAAAAAAACATATTTTCTGTTAAAGGATTAATGCTTGAAATGTATCCTGACAATAACCTTGGAGATAGTAATTTAGATAAGTCAAAGTTCTTGGAGGAATATGTGTTTTATGATACGGATAGTGATTATTACATATATGATAAAGATAGACAACTGATTACAGGAGGATTTATCAATAGGGTATTTAAAGATGAAAATGCATTACAATGTAAGGTCCCTTTATTTTATCAAACTGATATAAGATTTAATATAGGATCACATCATATTTTTCCGTATGAGGAGGATTTAACTGCACAGTATGGGATTATATTAAAACACTATAAATTTCTACCAGGTGATGAAGGTAAAATTAGGCAAGCGATTGCACAAAAAAATTATGCAAATGAAAGTAAATTATATAAAAAATTTGTAGTTATGTATGATGATGGAATAAATGCTTTTTGTCCACTTTCGAGAAAATGGGATTCAGATACAGTTTTAGAAAATTTAAATTTTATAAAGGAATTAACGAAATAATGGAAAAAGTTAGTATAATAATACCGGTATATAATGGTAAAAAAATATATATTAAAGAAGCAATCGATTCTTCGCTCAATCAATCATATTCGAATATTGAAATAATAGTTGTAGATGATGGTTCTGAATACGATATTCAAAATTTTTTAGATGAATATACACAAAATTATAAATTAATAAAAGTGATACATAAAAAGAATGAGGGTGTATCAATTGCAAGGAATATAGGTATACAAAATGCTACAGGTGATTTTCTGTTTTTTTTAGATTCTGATGATTGCTTAGAAAAAATACAATAGAAAAATTAATGAAAGTACAAAAAACATGTAATTCTGATATTACGGGTTGTTTATATTATACATTTAATAAAACATTAAAAAAATCTTTGTATAAGGGTCCTGCTATGCAGACATACGATGCTAAAACATTAGATTATTATCGAGAACTTATGTTCACTCCTACTTTAAAAGATAATATCCAATATCCCTTTTGTATGTGTGTATGGGGAAAAATATTTAAGAAGGAAATTATTGTAAAAAATCATATTTATTTTGATAGAGACCTTTCGTTGTCTGAAGATTTGTTATTTCTTAATCAATTGTCCTATTATATAAATAAAATGGTAATCATTTCTGATGAATTATATGGTTATAGGTTGTTTGAACAATCAGCTACTCGAAAATTTGATCCAAATTATGTTAATAAGATAGTAAATATGCTGACAATTCTTGAAAAAAATAAATTTGACAGAAGAGTGTTTAAAGAGAGCCTTTTATATATATAGACTTTTATATTTAATTAATATAATGAAATATTATTATGCGAATAAACAAAATAATATTCATTATTTCTTTAAAAGAAAAGATATAAAAAAGCTTTGTGATATGTTTGATATACATAAAGTAACAATATCCCCAAGTCTATCTTTGAAATATAAACTGTACTTATATGTTTTAAAATATAAAATGGTAGATATTGCATATTTTCTTGCATTTTTATCATTACATTCAAGACAAGGAAGATGGTATGAATTCAAAAAAACACATATTAAAAAATTTTAGTACTTTTTTGTTTTCAGATTTAGTTATCCTTTTATTTGGACTAATATCTAGAACATTATTTATTAAAACAATAGGCGATTATTTTTTAGGGATTACAGCTGTTTTAAATAGTATAATTGGGCTATTGGCATTGAGCAATTTAGGTCTTGGGGATGCAATAGTATATTGTTTGATTAAAGAAATTTCGCAGGATAAGAAAGAAGAAATTAGATCAGTTTTTAATTATTCAAAAAAATATTTAGGATAATTATATTAATTCTTATTATCGCATCAATTATGATTATACCTCTTATTACTTTTTTTGTTCCTGATATTTTAGATTTTAAATCTTTTATGGTATATTACATGTTTTTTGTTTTATCGAAAATATTAACCTATCAAGTTGGACCTTACAACTCAGTTATTCGTGCAGATCAAAAAATTAGAATAATTCAAAAGGGAAATCTTTTAGGTTATGTTGTTTCGACCCTGTTGCAGATAGTTGCAATGTTTTTTGGTGGGAGTTATCTAATATATGTTATTTTTATGTTATTAGGAACTCTTATTACAAATATATATATAGTGATTTATTTTAGAAAAGAGTATAAATGGGTTTTAATTAGTTCAAAGACAATAGATCAAGATAAAAAGGTGTACATTTACAATAAAGTAAAAGATGTTTCTATTACAAGAATATCTAGCACATTAATAGAAATGACTGATAATTTTTTAATAAGTAAATTTGTAGGAACCGTGATGGTAGGATACTATAGTAATTACATGATGATTATTCAAAATATTAGATCATTAGCAAAGAATTTGTATAATTCAATGGAAAGTAGTATAGGAATGCATACAACTAAAATTAATGCTAAAGATAAAGTATTGTTATATAAAAATGTTTTATTTTTATATCATTTAATAGGATCAGTATTGTCTATTGGAGTAGCATTGTTAATGCAGGATTTTATAATTATATGGATTGGGAAAAAATATCTTTTATCAAAAATTATTTTATATGTTTTAATATTTGATTTATATCTAAATATATTAATTTATGCTCAAACAGGATTTATAAACACCACGGATGTTTTTAAAAAATAAAAAGTGTATATTTTTTGGGTGCTATTATTAATGTATTATTATCACTAATATTTGTTAAATATTTTGGATTACTTGGAATTATCCTAGGAACATTAATATCAAGAATAGTTTGTAATTTCCCTTTTGGTATTTATTATTTATGTAAGGATCAATTTAAAGTTCCATTTAATAAAATTTTAATTTTAAATGTAAAGTATATAATTATATTTTTTCTTGTTCTTTTAATTAATGATAGTATTTTATTATGCTTTAAAGTGAATAATTTTGTTGATTTCATTTTTAAAGGTATACTTACTGTATTATTAACAATTATTATAAATATTTTATTTTGTAGAAATAATATGGAGTTAAAAATATTTAAAAGTAAATTTAAAGAAACATTAAAGAAGTTTAAATTTTAATTATTTATTAGTAAAGGAGTATGAAATAATTAATGAAAAAAGTTATTAAATTTATTAAAAATAGAATTTTTATGAATAAATTTTTTTCTTGTGGATCAAATTTGAGAGTTTTTGGCAAAGTTACTGTAAAAGATCCAAACACGATTACTATTGGAAAAGATGTAAAATTGAATGATGGTTGTAAATTGTTGGGGAGAACTGGAAGTACGATTACAATAGGTGATAGAGTTACTCTATCTTCTAATGTTACAATATTATCATCGGGGTATGATATTAATGAGTGGATTATAAATAAAAAAAGAAACATGTTTTAATGAATACATATATTGGAGATGATGTTTGGATATGTGCAAATTCAACTATAGTTGGAGATGTTAAAATAACAGGCAAATTTGTTGTAATCGCAGCAGGTTCAGTAGTTACAGAAAATATTTCAGAAAGTTATTGTTTATATGCTGGAGTACCAGCTAAGCTAATTAAAAAATATAGATAAAAGTAAATAACTCCATTTCTACATTTGTGCTATCAGAAAAATATTTTTTGATATATATACATATTTATTAAGTGGTATTGATTTTAGTTTATTATTAACTTTATAAGTTAACATAATTATTTGGGAAGGATATTAAATATAATTCTTTTATGGATATAAATAATTATTCACAATCTTTTTATGAATTGAAGTTTGTTTTTAAAATTGATAAGTAATTAATCAAAAGATGTATATATCACATCAAGAATATTATGATTAAGGTTGTAAACAAATGTACAATAGTTTGTTTATATATAAAAATAAAAGAGTGTTTAAGTATAAAATGTATATTTTGACACTGCTAAACTAAATGAGGAGGAAAATTAAAAATGAAAATTGCAGTTGCGGGAACAGGCTATGTAGGATTAAGCATAGCCACATTGTTAGCTCAACACCATGAGGTCATGGCAGTTGATATTATTGAAGAAAAAGTGAATATGATTAATGAAAGGAAGTCTCCAATTCAGGATAATGAAATTGAAGACTTTTTAAGTACAAAAAAATTAAATTTAACAGCGACTTTAGATGCGAAAGAAGCATATAAAGATGCTGAAATGGTTGTTATTGCTGCACCAACAAATTATGATTCAAAGAAAAATTTCTTTGATACAAGTGCTGTTGAAAATGTTATTGAATTAGTTTTGGAAGTGAATCCAGAAGCTATCATGATTATTAAAAGCACTATCCCTGTTGGATATACTCAAAGTGTAAGAGAAAAATATAATACAAAGAATATTATTTTCTCGCCAGAATTTTTAAGAGAATCTAAAGCTTTGTATGATAACTTATATCCTTCAAGAATTATTGTTGGTACTGATATGAATGATGAAAGATTGGTAGAAGCAGCACATACTTTTGCTAGTATGCTTCAAGAAGGAGCTATCAAAGAAGATATTGATACACTATTTATGGGATTCACAGAAGCAGAAGCGGTTAAGTTATTTGCAAATACATATTTAGCATTAAGAGTATCATATTTTAATGAATTAGATACGTATTGTGAAATGAAAGGATTGAATACACAAGAAATTATCAATGGTGTATGTCTTGATCCAAGAATTGGAACACATTATAACAATCCTTCATTTGGATATGGCGGATACTGTCTGCCAAAAGATACAAAACAATTATTAGCAAATTATGAAGACGTACCACAAGAGATGATGAGTGCTATTGTTCAATCAAATAGAACAAGAAAAGATTATATTGCAGATAGAGTTTTAGAGATTGCTGGAGGATATCAATCTAATGATGATTATGATTCATCATTAGAAAAAGAAATCGTTGTTGGTGTTTATAGATTAACAATGAAATCTAATAGTGATAATTTTAGACAATCATCTATTCAAGGTGTTATGAAACGTATCAAAGCAAAAGGTGCAAAAGTTGTGATTTATGAACCAACATTAGAAGATGGAAGTACATTCTTTGGAAGTAAAGTCATTAATAATTTAGAAAAGTTTAAAAATATTTCTCAAGCTATTGTAGCAAATAGATATGATACATGCTTAGATGATGTTCAAGATAAAGTCTATACAAGAGATATATTCAGAAGGGACTAATGTTTATGTTAAAGTACAATATTGATTTGAATGGTAAAACAATTCTAGTGACAGGAGCAGCTGGATTTATAGGTTCTAACTTATGTAAAAGACTTCTAAATGAAACAAATGCGACTGTTGTTGGCATTGATAATGTTAATGATTATTATGGTGTAAATATCAAAAAATATAGACTTCATGAATTAAATGGATATGACCATTTTGTATTTTATAAAGAAGATATATCAAATAAAGAATTTATGCACTCTTTATTTGAAAAATACGCATTTGATGTTGTGGTAAATTTAGCAGCACAAGCAGGGGTAAGATATTCTATTTCTAATCCAGATGCTTATATCCAAAGTAATCTAATTGGATTCTACAACATTCTTGAAGAATGTAGACACAGTTATGATGGTGGAAAACAAGGCGTTCAACATCTTGTTTATGCTTCTTCATCAAGTGTGTATGGATCAAATAAAAAGATTCCTTATTCAACAGATGATAAAGTAGATAATCCAGTATCATTGTATGCTGCTACTAAGAAATCTAATGAATTGATGGCACATGCATATAGTAAGTTATATAATATACCTTCTACTGGATTAAGATTCTTTACAGTTTATGGACCAGCTGGCAGACCAGATATGGCTTATTTTGGTTTTACTAATAAATTAAAAAATAATGAAACCATTAAAATATTTAATTATGGGAACTGTCAAAGAGATTTCACATATATAGATGATATTGTAGAAGGTATTGTCAGAGTTATGCAAAAAGCACCTGATAAAGCAACAGGTGAAGATGGATTACCCGTACCACCATATAAAGTATATAACATTGGTAATAATCAACCAGAGAATTTATTAGAGTTTGTAGATATTTTACAACAAGAACTTATCAATGCAGGTGTATTGCCAGAGGATTATGACTTTGAAGCACATAAAGAATTAGTACCAATGCAACCAGGAGATGTACCTGTAACATATGCAGATACAACACCATTAGAAGAAGATTTCGGATTTAAACCAAGCACTTCTTTAAGAGATGGATTAAGAGCGTTCGCTAAATGGTATAAAGAATTTTATAAATAATGTAATTGACTGTGAAGTGTTTTTAATAAAAACAACTTCATAGTCTTTTTTTGTATACAAATTTTTAAGATATATTAAATAAAATAGTAAGTCCAGATAATAAGGCTGTTAACTTACCACCACCAGAAGATGATATAGTTGTTACAACAGGTGATGTAGAAGATAATAGTTCGGGTAAAACGAACCATGAGGGCGTAAAATATAAACTAGCAGTTCGTAAAAATGAAGTGTTAAAAGATAATTCAAAACAAAAGGAAAATAAAAAAACTAATAACAATGTATCAAAATCAGTTAAAACAAATGAAGTTGTTGTTCCAAAAGTTGAGGAAAAACCAAAAGAAGATACAAAAATAGAATCAGAGAAAAAAGAAGAAATAATTAAAAATGATGAAAAGGAAAATAACTTTGTTGAAGTTGAAGAAAAAGCCAGTAAAAAAGGAAGAACCTTCTATAGAGGAAAGAAAACCTATAAATTATAAAATAGGAAACAGTGGGAAGTTATTTGATACAGAACAGGAAGCTGACAATGAAACTGAAAGAATGTTTAATGATTACAGTAATACAGATAAATATATCAAGATACTGGATATAGAGTACATATGACAAATGGACAATTGAATATGAATATACTAATTGGGAATAATGGGAACATAAAAAGTTGTCTTTTTTTGTTGGAAGAATGGCTATGGAAGAAAAGATAAGATCACCAACTTGGTAGTCGAGGTTTTAATGAGGAAATAAATTTTTTGGTGGGTTCTAACAAGCGCCGATAGATTAACAGAGGATTCTCTGTCTTTTATTTACTTAAATATAAATATTAATATATAATATAAGTAAGATGATTTACAGGAGAAAAGTTAAAAAACTTTCCGTAATTAATAAGGAAAATAAACCGTTTTAGTTAAAAATATTTTTAAATTATAATTGATATAGAAGGTGACATAAAATGAAAATTTTAGTGTGTTGTAGCACAGGATTGTCTAGTAATTTATTAGTAGATAAAATGCGCAAATATATTAATGAAAATGATTTGGACGATCGTGTAGCAAGTGTTGGTATTAATCAGCTAAAAAAATATGTAAGTCAATGTGATATTGTTTTATTAGCACCACAGATGACTTATTGTAAGGAGTATGTAGATAAATTATGTCATCTTTATGATGTGCCAGTATTGAATATCGGCCGAAAAGAATTTGGCATATTGGATGTAAAGCATATTCTAGAGTATGCTACAACTTCTTATTATCAATCTAAAACGGAGGAATTACGAATGAATTTAAAAATTGAACAAACTATTGAAAAGTTAGTTGTTCCTATAGCAAACAAAATGAGCACAAATAAGATTTTAAGTGCTATTTCAGGTGGCTTTATGAGAGTTTTACCTATTACAATTGCGGGATCAATGATTACTTTAATTGCTAATTTTCCTATTGAAGCATGGACAAATTTTCTTACAAAGAGTGGAATATTAAATTTATTAAACATTTGTTCTAATGCAACACTAGGAATCATTTCATTATTTACAACTATTTTTATTGCATACTCTTATGCAAAACAATATGATGCTGATGGAGTTTCTGTTTCATTAGTTTCTTTAGTAAGTTTTGTTGTATTAACTCCTATGGTAACTTCAATTACTGCTCCTAATAAAGAAATTATCGAAGTAGCTAATGTTTTACCATTACAATGGTTAGGATCAGCAGGGTTATTTTCTTCAATTATTATTTCTTTGGTATCTACAAGAATATATATCTTTATTGTTCAAAAAAATATTAAAATTACAATGCCTGAGTCTGTTCCAAGTAATATAGCTAAACCATTTGAAGCTTTAATACCAGCTGTCATTGTATTTGCTTTTATGTTAGTTATTCATTATATTTTTTCTTTAACAGAATTTGGTAATATACATAATTGTATTTATTCTGTTATTCAAATGCCATTACAAGGATTTACCTCATCATTTTGGATTGTATGTATAGTATCACCAATTATTTTTGCTATACTTTGGTTCTTTGGATTACATGCAGGACAAATTATTATTTTTCCTATTTTAATGCCATTATTAATGCCAGCAAGTTTGGAAAATTTAGCTGCATATCAAGCAGGTACTGCTCTACCTAATATTTTAACTTATGAAACGTTGAGTATAGGACAATCCTTAGGTGGGGTAGGAAATACAATAGGGTTATGTATTTGCATGTTGTTATTTGCGAAGAGTAAGAGATATAGGGCTTTATCAAAAATGTCTATTGCACCTTCTCTTTTCTGTATTAATGAACCAATTATTTTTGGAACACCAATTGTTATGAACCTAGTCTTAATAGCTCCTTTTATTATAGCGCCTATTGTTACAGCGGTTATTACATATTTATGTATGTCTATTGGACTTGTGCCTTTTGCATCAGGTGTACAGCTTCCATGGACTACACCAATTGTTTTATTTGGTTTTTTAGAATGTGGCTTTGCAGGGGCAATTTTACAAATTGTTTTGATTATAATATCAGTTGGTATATATTATCCATTCTTTAAAGTTATTGATAAAAAAGCTTTAAAAGATGAAATAGAGAATGAAGAAATTCAAATAAGTACAATTTAAAAGAGAGGTAATAACAAATGGATAAAAATGGATTTCATATTGAAAAAGTTTTTGATAATGTATATAAAATTTCAGATTCGCCTGCTATGAATAATTTCTTGATTTTAGGTAGTAAAAAAGCAATGCTTATTGATACAGGTTGTGCTGTAGGAAATTTAAGAGAAGTTGTTGAATCATTATGTGATACAGAATATTATGTTATGAATACTCATTTCCATAGTGATCATGTCGGGGCTAATTTTCAATTTGATGAAGTTTATATTAATGAAAAAGAAGAAGAAATGATGTTAGAACTTTTTACTGATCCAAAAGAAAAAGAAACACATCTTGTTATGATGGAATATTATGACACTCATTTTCATACTGAATTAGATAAACAAATCTTTTTAGAATCTAAACCAACTTTTAAGGTTAGACATATTCATGATGGTGATGAATTTGATTTAGGTAACATTACTATTAAAGCAATTGAAATTTCTGGACATTCTCCAGCAGGAATCGCCTTTTTAGAAGTAGAGAATAAAAGATTATTTAATGGTGATATTGTATTAAGACATGCATCATTGATTCATAAAAATGGAATGGATATCCGTACATTTATTGCAGGTATGGAAAAGTTATGGACTTATTCAGATCAATTTGATATAACAATAGCAGCACATGGGCATAGAAAGCCTAGTTTTGAGCCTTTGCCAAAAGAGTTTATATTAAAACTTATTCAATGTGCTAAAGAAATAGATATTGATAAAAGTGTTGAAAAAATAGAATGTGTTGACAAAGGATTTGAATATAAAATGGAGAATGATGATGTAAGTTTAGCTTATAAATTAAATCAACTTAATATGTAGAGGAGAATTAAAGTGGATAGACAATTTATTGATAACCTAATAAAAATCCTTGAGCAAGAGAATAATTATATTTCTGGAGAAGTACTATCTCGTAAGATGCAAGTAAGTTCTAGAACAATAAGAAATAAGATCAAAGAATCTCAGGATATTTTACAGAGTAAAGGTTTAGAAATATTTAGTAAAACAGGTAAAGGGTATAAGCTTAAAATTAATGATCGTATTCAGTATCAGGAATTTAAATCTGAACTTTATAATCAACAAAACAAAATGTTTTCTCCACAAGAAAGAGTGCAATATATTTTAGAAAAACTATTATTGTCAAATGATTATATAAAAAGTGCTGATTTAGAGGATGTACTATATGTTTCTAAATATACTTTATCTCAGGATATTAAGGAAATCAAAAATAAATTGTCTATCTTTAATCTTTGTTTACAAAACAAGCCTTATTATGGTATTAAAATTATTGGGAATGAAATGAATAAACGTTCTTGTTTGGTTTATTACTTTGAACAAAAACAAATTAAAAATGCTAAGGTTAAAGATCTGTTTATTAAAGATATGCAGATTATTGAAGAAAGGGTAAAAGAAATACTTAATAAATATGAATTTCAATTAACAGATATTGGTTTTCATAATCTTATTATTCATATATTTTTAGGAATTTATAGAAATCCAAATAATTTAACTCCTTATGAGTTAGATATAGATAGAAAACAAATTGAATATCAAATAGCAAATGAAATAGTCCAATCTATTAATAAAAGTTTTATGATAATCCTCCCAAAGATAGAAACAGATTACATAACAATTCATTTGTTAGGTAAAAAATTATTAACACCGGAATCACATTATAGCATAATTCCAGAAACACAAGATATTTTGAATGATATTATTCATGCAATAAAGGAAAGTTATCAATATGATTTTAGTGATGATATAGACTTATACACATTATTACTTTTACATTTGCAACCAATGTTTCATAGAATCAAATATGGTATGGTGGTAAGTAATCCATTATTAGATGATATTATTAGTCATAACCAAAAAGCATTTGAAATTGCAATACTAGCAAGAGAAGTTATAGAAGAAAAAACGGGATATAGTGTAAGTGTTCAGGAAACAGGATATTTAGCACTTCACTTTGCATTAGCTATTGAAAGATATAATGAACCAATACAAAAGAAAAATATTCTTATTGTATGTGCCTCAGGTAGAGGAACATCGCAAATTGTATTAAGGCAAATAAAATCACAATTTTATAATAAAATAAATAATATTCAATCAATTGATACAACAAATTTGCATACATTAAGTTTGGATGAATATGATTTGATTATATCGACAGTTCCATTAAATATTGAAACAAAAACAAAAGTTATTTACATACAATATTTTATGAATAAGAAAGATTTAAATATAATTTCTGATGCTTTTCAAGAATTAGATAAAAAAGAAGATATTATATTTGATTATTTTAATGAAAAAGCATTTTTTACAAATGTTGATGCTGAAAATAAAGAAGATGCATTATTTAAAATTTTAAATCTACTAAAAGAATCATTTGATATTCCTGATAATCTTTATGAACAAATCATTCAGAGAGAGAATATATATTCAACTGAATATGGGGAAAAGTGTGCATTACCACATCCCATTATCCCTTGTTTTTTTAGAAATTTAATCGTAGTAACAATTTTAAAAAAACCTATTATATGGAATAAAAGAAAAGTTAAGTATATATTTTTATTGTTGTTTAAAAAAAATAATGAAGATTCTGATATTTTTAATGATATGCTTACAGTATTGATTCAAAATGGAAATATTTTATCGAAATTAGAAAATAGTCTTGATTTTAAAACATTTATTTCATTTGTAAAAGACATAGGAAAAGCAACTCCAAGTAAAAATAAAGAAGATATTTTTGATTATTAAAAAAATAACAGAGTAAGATTTATTTAATTAAAGTGAACCCAATTTGTTGGATACTAATTTAAACTTGTTTTTAAACAGTTAATAAGGATTGACTTTTATATTGTACAGGGGTTAGTCCTTTTAATTATGTTAAATTCTTTCGTAAGCGTCAAATAATAAAGCCCTATAAATAATGCTGAAGAAACACTATAATAGGACTGTAATTATTTATTGGATTTCATTTAACGACTAAAAGATCGTATTTCTACGATTTTTTAGTCAGATATATGTTTTCTGGTAATGATTTTGACCATGGCATGATCTTTTCTAGTTCCTTGTCATCATTAATATCTATTTCAGTTAATGCTGTTAAAAGATATTCAAAATAATCATATGGCTTGAGATTATTAAGTTTTGCTGTTTCAAGGAGCGAATAGATTGCTGCACTTGCTTCTGCTCCTTTAACTGTGTTTGAAAACAGCCAGTTGCGACGACCTACGCAGAATGGACGAGTTGAATTTTCTGCTCGATTGTTGGATATTTCAATACGGCCTTCTTCAAGATACAATCTTAAGTTTTCTTCCTGGTTGATGCTGTATGTTAAGGCTTGGCTGAGTTTGGTCTTTTCAACTGCTACTTTTGCACATTCCTTGACATCCTTGAAGAAATCATCAATGATTGGCTTTGCTTCTTTTTGTCTTGTGTCTTTGATCTCTTCATAGCTTTTGCCTTTTAATTTCTTTTCAAGCGTAAAAAGCTTATTGATCTTATGAAGAAGTCTGTAACTTGCAGTACCTTTTAGATCTGTATCAGATGGTGCACCATCAAGTGCTTCTAAATACTTTCGACGACAATGTGCCCAGCATCCCATGTGTCTGATATCATCAAGTTTGTCATAGACCTGATATCCATCTGTCTGAAGTATATTATGATATCCTTCAAGATGTTTCTTGGCATGTTCATGACCTCTTGTGTTTTCATAAATGAAATGAACAATTTGCTTGTCTTCACTTCGTCCTGTCTTGTATACCCACATATAGGATTTTGTTGTTGGTTTCTGGTCTGGAACATTCAAAACCTGATTTGTTGTTTCATCCGCATGCAGATATTCACTTTGAAGAAGTGTCTTATGCATATAATCAGTCATTCTTTTGAAATATTCATCATGAAGCTTGATCATCCAATTGGCCATTGTCTGTCTTGATAGTTTCAATCCAATCTGATTGAACATCACTTCCTGTCTGTATAAAGGCAATGCCTTATTGAATTTATTATCAATAATATATGATAAAAGTGATGGTGATGCAAAACTCTTATAGATAACGGAAGCTTTCATATCTGCCTTGAATATTTTTGATTTTAATGAATCTTCCTCACATCTGTCACAGGTATAGACATATTGAACATGCTCAATAACTTCATATTTTGCAGGATAATAGACAAGTTCTTTTCTGATGTTTTCACCAATCTTTCTTAATGGTTCACCACAGTCAGGACAGTTCTTGTTTTCTAGATCATAAATCTTTGTTACAGCGGGTAATGATGAAATATCAATGCCACGTTTATTGTTTTTCTTTTTTCGTTTATATGTCACTTCTTCAAGTTTTGGTTCTGCTTTGATTGGAGTTGATTCAATTTCAATTTCATCAAAAAGAGAAATCTGGTCAGGAAGAACAGTTTTTTCTGATGATGAACCAAAAGCTTCTTCTGCTGAAGTCTGATCTGCTGACTGTACCAGTTTAACTGTTCACTTAAAACATTGATCTCGTTATCCTGTCTTTTGATTCTTTCTTCAAGCATATTGATTTTTTTGATTAGTTCTTCCTGACTTAGATTTCTCAGATTCATTGTATAATTCACTCCATATCTTAATAATTCAACGAATAGTATTGTACCATATTTCAATATGAATTATTAGATGAGAAGCTGTTTTTCTTTGAATTTTTCTTCAAATTCAAGGCCTTCCAGAAGCCAGTTGAGCTGAGTGGAAGTTATTTCTCTTGTATTGGAATCATCATGTTCTTCAATCTTGAACCTGCCATGTTCAAGTCTTTTGATAAACAGCCAGAAACCATTGGATTCATAATAGAGTATCTTGATCCTGTTTCTGGCTTTGTTTGTAAAGATAAACAAACTGATGGTAGAATAAAAACTGTACAAGGTAAATGACAGAGAAAATCATTGATGGTACAATGTCATATGAATTATAAAACAAACAGAATGAGAGGAAGAAACATATGGCAAAACATACTTATGATAAAGATTTTAGAGACGGAGTGATTCAGTACTGTTTAGATCATCCAGATGAATCATATGTAAGTGTATCAAAAAGATTTGGAATTCATGATACGACGATTGGTGGCTGGATGAAAAGTTACAAGAAAAATAATGATGAAGTGATTATAAGAGGAAGTGGAAATTATTCAAGTGATGAAGCTAAGGAAATAGCCAAATTAAGAAAAGAACTTAAAGATACAAAGGATGCATTAGAAATCCTAAAAAAGGCTATTGGCATACTGGGAAAATAAACCAAAAGGACATCTACGAAAGTGTTAAAGAATCAAAAAAGAAAGATTCAACAATTTCGATTTCCAGTGTGCTAAAACAGTTAGATGTCAGCAAATCAGGTTATTATGATTACATTAATAGAAAGCCAAGCTATACAAAACAAAGAAGAGAAAAATTACAAAGAAAGTTGAGGAAATTTATAGAAATTCTCATGAAATATATGGCTCACCAAAAATAACAGAGATGCTCAATCAAAATGGTGAAAAAGTCAGTCAAAGATACATTTATTCCATCATGAGAGAAAACAGCTGGAAGGCTAGATATGTAAAGCCATGGAAGTAGAAACAAACTTGTTCATCTTGCACATCAACACCAAAGTTTAAAGGTACAATATACGGATATTCTTCATCGAATAAGGCAACACGGCATGTATCACATTTGTTGATAATGTTCATAATTTCATGAAAATCTGTAATTTCACGATCTTTTCTTCTCATTTTCAATCTCCCTTTTACAAAAAATCCTCATCATGAGGATTAATCATTTTGATAATTATCAATAATTTCATCAATATCAATACCAAGTTTAAAACCTAGAGTAAAGTAATCATCAATTGTATTTTGATAGTCATCACTTCCATAGTGTGCTTGAACATTTAAAATAGATTGATAGATTTTAAAGAATAGAGAATAAATATCTTTGTTTTCAGGAATTTCAGTATAGTTTTTAATACTATCAATACGTAATTCATAACCAATCGACATCAACATCGTTAAACCCTCAAGATATGTTTCTAATAATTGTTGATGATTGACAGGTTCTTCCTTTTCCCAAAATAAATAACATCTTGATTCTTGTGCGACTTGTGATAAATCATGTAAAAAAGATAATATCTTTTGATTTAATCTGGTCGTATTTAAGACTTCATTTTTAGCAATTTGAATTTCTCTATTGACATAAACTTGGTAAAGTTTTGCAACATCGTTCATGTTTTTCTCACCTCTTATCTATTATCATACCTCAATATGAATAAAATTTGAATGATTAACCAAAAATATGAAGATGTTCTACTAAAATTTTAATGCCCATACATATTAAAATGATACCACCAGCCAGCTCGGCTTTTGATTTATATTTTGTTCCAAAGACATGACCGATTTTGACACCAATCATAGAAATGATAAAAGTTGTTATGGCAATAATACAAATGGCTGATACAATATGAACATCTAAAAAGGCAAAAGTGACACCAACAGCTAAAGCATCGATAGATGTAGCGATAGCCAAAGGAATCATTACCTTTGGTGAAAATTCTGTATGACAGCTTTCTTCATCTTCAAAAGATTCTTTAATCATGTTGATTCCAATCAAGGCTAATAAAATAAAAGCAATCCAATGATCAATACTTTCAATCTTACTTTTAAGTTGAACACCTAAAAGATAGCCTATTAAAGGCATGAAACCTTGAAAAAAACCAAAGTAACCACCACAAATCAATGCGTGTTTAAGTTGTAGTTTTCGGGTTGATAAACCTTTGCAGATACTCACTGCAAAAGCATCCATTGATAAACCTATACCAATGAAAAATATTTCTAAAAAACTCATATGCCCTCCTTGTAATAAAAAAGACAAGGCTGTAAATACAGACAAGTCTTATTTATTTTTATCATGACTTTTGTAACATGATTCCCTCATCACGTTTCAAATTATAACAACTTTATATATACGTGTCAAACATCTTTTCTCATGTAGTCAGTGCCAATTTTATGTGTTTTAAACTGATTGTTTGTTAGTTCTTGAATATGATTGAAAAAATCGGTTTGTTTGATATAACATTGATAAGTGACTTGTTCTTCATATTTAATATCTATACATTTTATGTGATGCATCTTTAATAAATGTTCAAATTTTCTCGTATATGTATAATCAATGATAATCTCATATAAATCAACGGGTTCTTTTTCTACGATATTGGCTTCTTTTAAAGCTTGAGCGACACTTTGACTATAAGCACGTGTTAAACCACCAGCACCAAGTTTAATACCACCAAAATATCTTGTCACAATCGCAATGATATTCGAAAGACCTTGCATTTTTAAGACATTCAACATTGGCATACCTGCAGTTCCAGATGGTTCTCCATCATCATAGGCACGTTCATAAGGACCAATGATATAAGCCACACAGTTATGGGTTGCTTGAGGATCACTATATTGTTCAATCAATGCTTTGGCTTGTTCTACTTGACTGCAAGGAATCAGATGACATACAAATTCTGATTTTTTAATGACTAAAGTATGGGTTGTGTATTCTTCTACGGAAATCATCTTATCACGCCCTTTCTTTCTTTTATTATATATGATTTCATTTTATTGTCAAAAGTGTTATAATGGTTAGAGAAAATTAACTTCTGGAAGCGAGGGATAAAAGATGGCACGAATAGCAATATTAGCTGATAGTGGTTGTCAAATAGAATTCAATCAATATGAAAATCAAGGTATTTATATTGTACCTTTATGTATTACAATGAAAAAACATACTTATTTAGATCAAAAAGAAATTACCAGTTTAGAAGTCTTTGAAACAATGGAAAAAGAAGACGTGATGGTTATGACTTCCCAACCGTCTACTGGTGAACTTGTCAATGTTTTACAGAAAATCAAAGATGATGGCTATGATGAAGTGATTGGATTACCGATTGCAACAGGTTTATCATCTACTTTAAATGGAATGAAAGTGGCAGCTGAAATGGTTGATATTCCTATCACTTTAGTAGATACCAAAGGAACGGCAGGAAATCAAAAATATTTGGTTTTCACTGCTGCTAAGTTTGTTCAAGAAGGAAAAAGTGTGAGTGAAATTCAACAGATTCTTGAAGAAATGGTTGAACAATCAGGAACCATTATTATGGCACCAAACTTAGAACATCTTAAAAAAGGTGGGCGTATTACACCAGCTGTGGCTTTACTTGCCAGTATGTTGAAGATTGTTCCAGTGATGGAATTAAATTATGAGCTAGGTGGAAAGATTGATATTTTAGGGAAAGTCAGAACTTTATCTAAAGCCAAAGCCAGCCTTGTTAATCGTATGATTGAACTAGGTGTGAATGCGAAAGAATACAAGATTACAGTTGAACATGTTTTATGTGAAAGTTCAGCAATGGATGTGAAACAAATGATTTTAGAGAAGATCGGTGATGTTGAATTAGAACTAAGAGAATTACCAGCTGTTGTAGGTGCTCATATGGGTGTTGGTGGCATTGGTGTTCAATATATTAAAAAATATGAAGGATAGGAGGATGAATCATGGCTTTGTTTGATGATTTAACAAAGAAAGCAGCGAAGTTTACTGAAGAAGCGATTGATAAAACACAGGAACTTGCAGGAACTGCGAAATTAAAGCTCAAGATTAAAAATCTGGAATCAGATCGTGATGAAGTTTATCGTGATTTAGGAAAATATTATTATAATCAAATTCATGAATCCAGTGTTATTGATGATGATGTCATGGAAATGTATCGTCATATTGGTGAGTATGATGAAAAGATTGAAGAATTAAAGAAATTATTAGATGAGTAAAGCTAGGGAAACTTAGCTTTTTTCTTTTGAAAAAGATTGACAAAGATAATCATAGAGGATATACTGATATTGTGAGGTAGTTAGTTAGTCAAGTAACAAACTATATAAGGGAGTGATGAAATGCATATCAACACAAATAGTGAAACACCAATTTTTATTCAAATAGCTCAACAAATTGAAGATTCTATATTTACTGGTGTTTTTGAAGAAGAAAGTAAAATTCCATCTACAAATGAAATGTCCATTCTTTTGAATATTAATCCACATACAGTTTTAAAAGGCATGAATATTTTAGTAGAAGAACATATTTTGTATAAGAAAAGGGGGTTAGGCATGTTTGTCAAAACAGGAGCAGTTCAACAAATTAAAGAGAAAAGACAGCATTTATTTTATAGTCAGTATATTGAAACAATGATTAATGAAGCGAAAAAATTAAATATGACTAAACAGGAGATTATGTCATTAATAGAAAGAGGGTATCAGGATGAATAGTATTGAAGTACGCCATATTACCAAAACATATCATGGACAAAAGGCAATAGACGATGTGTCTTTTGAGTTTAAAAGTGGAAAAATATATGGTTTATTAGGAAAAAATGGAGCTGGTAAATCAACTCTACTCAAGATTATTTATCAGTATATCTTTGCTGATGAGGGGGAAGTACTAATTGATGGACAGTCTGCAAACAATAATGAACAAATGCAAGAAAAAGTCTATTATATGAGTGAAATGAATCTTTATCCAACAGGATTAAAGGTAAAAGATATTTTGAAATGGACAGATCGTTTTTATCAAAAATTTGATATCGATAAAGCGATTCGACTTGCCAATTTATTTGGCTTAGATACAACGAAAAAATTAATCAATTATCCACAGGATACAAAACAATCTTTAAATGTATTATTGCTTTATCATTGGATATTCCTTACATTATTTTTGATGAACCGGTTTTAGGATTGGATGCGACGCATCGTGAACTTTTTATCAAGAAGTTTTAAAATCTTATGAAGAAAGTGAAAAGACAATCATTATTGCCACACATTTAATCGAAGAAGTATCGCATTTGATTGAAGAAGTAGTGATTATTGATGAAGGACGTATTGTCTTAGCTGATAGTGTTGATCATTTCATTCAACGTGGTTATAGTATTGCAGGAAAAAAGAAACTGTTGATGCTTATTGTCAAAATGAAAATGTGATAGATGTCGATGAATTAGGAGGCATGAAGATTGCTTATGTCTTAGGTCAAGTGCAACCGCAAAAGCTTAATGATCAATTAACTGTATCGCATTTAAATTTACAGAAATTATTTGTGAAACTTACAAGTCATAAGGAGGAACAATCATGAAGTTAAAAACATTAATTCAATATCAGTGTTGGACAACACTGAAATCAATTTGTATCTATTTTGCGATTATGTATAGTATTGTTTTGATTGCTTATATATTAAATTATGTGGTTGGAGATCCATCTCATTTTGGTTTTCGTAGTGTAGAATTTTCAACTTGTATTTATTTAGGAATTAGTGGGGGACTAAGTTTTTCAGAAGATTTTAAAATGGCATTACAAAATGGGTTTACAAGACGTTATGCCTTTATAGCAACTTTAGGTATGTTTGTCTTTTTAAGTATTGTGATGGGATTCATTGATACCATGGTTGCCTGGCTTATCTGTTATTTTGTGCCATCATATGATTCCTTATTTATGATGATTTATGGTCATTCTTATTCCATCTTTCTTCAATGGCTATGGCTTGTTTTGATGTATTTTATGGTCGCTATGTTTATTTACATGATTGTTATTATTTATAATCGTATTGGTAAAAAAATCTTTATTCCTATTTCCTTAGCACTTGGATTAATCTTGGTTTTAATTGTTCCAATGTTAGTCACATATGTTTTTCCAACATCATTTCTTTATGATTGTTTACAAGTCATTTCCCATCTTTTTGGGATAACGAAACAAGGTATTATGTTGTTGAATCCATTCTTGTTTTATCTTGTTGTTAGTGCATGTTTTTCATTGATTGCTTATACATTAGTCTACAAATCACAAATATAAGTTATGGTCTAAGATCATAGCTTTTTCTTTAAAAATATAAAAAAGTATTTTAACACCGTTTTTTCGGTGTTAAAATAGGTATAAAGTCATCTTCAAAATCATAAAATGGGTATAATGATAATACCTGACTTTGGTATCCAACATTAAAATATAGTGAGACTTTCATTGAAAAACAGTAGTAATCTTTTAAGTGATTGCTACTGCTTTTTTATATTTTGTACCTGAATATTTGTTTTACTTGCCTTTCTGTCAAGTAATAATTTGTTAACGGTAATTTTGTCATTTGCTCAAAGTCTTTTATGAACTTGCTTGATGTTGTTACGTTGATATATTTACTTTCTCCCTTGACTATCTTAAAACTTTTTACAAATTTCATAATTTCCTGTGTACTATATTTATTGTTCAAGATTTTGAATTGGAATATTCTTTCCAATAATACTGCCAGGTAACATATCAAAAAATGTCCCTTTATACTGTTTTCTTTTTGAAGGAATACTGGTCTGGCATCCAAATCGGATTTCATTATTCTAAATGATTCTTCTATCCTCCATAAATTGTGATAGGTATTGTAGATGTCTGTTGACTTCATATTTGTTTCTGATGTGATCAATAAATTATAACCTGCCAGTTCAAGTTCTTTTTCTATGATGTCTTCATTGATTGTTGCCTTTGCTTTTTCTCCATTTTCATTAGTGAAATTAACGTATTTTCCTAGATCTCCATATTCGGCTCTTTTTGCCTGACTGTAACATAGGCTTCTTGCCTTTTCAACCTGTTTGCTGATTTCATATCTTTTTTTAGATGCAAGCTTTGGATTATAAGTCACTACTCGTTTCTCAGTAAAATATATAGTCTTCTTTTTCCCATCAATTTCTATATGATAAGGAAATTTGTCAATGCATGACTTATATCTGTATAATAATGTACCATTATCATTTTTTATTTCTTTCCAGTCTTCATTATTCAACAATACCCATATCTTTTCTTTTTCAGGGAGAGTCTTGACAGATTTGGAGAATAAATAGCCATCTCCATTTTCTTTAGAAAAAGCAATGTTTTGAGTGCAGTTCAATCCCTTGTCAGCTACATGTATAGTTTTTCCTGAAATTTGGTTTTTCTTTTTAAGATCATGAATCACATCTCTTAAGACTGGCTTTTCACTTTCATTACCAGGAAACAGCTTCATGCCAATAGGGATTTGATTGGCATCGAGCAATAGCCCCAAACTCACAATAGGGTCTTTTCTGTTTTCTTTTGATGGCCCCTTTCTTCTAAAATCATCTTCCTTGTCGATTTCAAAATAGAAATTGGTACAATCAAAATAAGTCTTTGAAGTATTGATATGATAGACTTTCTTCATCTGCTCATTAAAAATCTCGATGAACTTGCCGTAATCATTGCCCATGAAGGCAAGACCGTCTAAAAGTTGGTCATAAGAAAAATGGACAGGATCCTTCAGCTGGGGAAGAACCTCGTGAAAAGTCTTATGCTTACTGCAGGGATTCACAAGTCGGGCAAAAACAAGAGAGGAAAGCAATTCATACAGATCGAATTCAAAGGAATTGGAAATATTGAAATAGTCAACAAACTTTTTGATGTTCATTTTATTCAATAAAGAAACAAAAGGAAAATATCCTAAATAAAGTTCAGGAGATGATTCAGAAATTTTGAGAGCCTGACTGTTAGAAATTTCATCATTAAGAGCATCGACTTCTTTTTGGAAATGAGCGATAGGATCCTCGATTCCTTTGGCTTTCCAAGATTCGACAGAAGCGAGAGATTTAAAGGTGCGATGAGCTCCGCAGCGTTTTTGAGGGGAATAGTAACTTTCCACGATAGAAAGATAAGTACGCCCATTACGATGAGTTTTTTTAAGAAAATAAGCCATAAATAACCTCCATAATAGATATCACTAGTATCACTATATAAATTATAACATAAAAAATAAATAAAAAAAAGATAAAAAACAAAAAAAGCCGATAAAATCGGCGTAATATGATATTTGATGAAAAAGGATTACTAAAAAATATAGTGAGAACTCCTAAAGACGGGAATCACAAATATAAGTTATGGTCTAAGATCATAGCTTTTTCTTTAAAAATATAAAAAAGTATTTTAACACCGTTTTTTCGGTGTTAAAATAGGTATAAAGTCATCTTCAAAATCATAAAATGGGTATAATGATAATACAAGGAGATGACATATATGAAAAATAACTATCAAAGTCCAAAAATGATAACATTCGCAAAAAAGAAAAAATACGTTTTGAATCTTATTCAAGATCAACACACTTTAGAATTATTAGCGGAGTGTTTGAATGAAAAACAATGGCAACAATGTTTTTCAAATCCAAAGATCTATCAACAGATTTTTATACTCGCTTTAAAACACTTATATCAGACACAAAACTTTGAGGAAATGGAATATGAATTAATGATGATGAACTGTTTATTTTCACATCAGGAATACATGCAATTAAAGGAACAAATCTTTCGTAAGATTGTTAAAAAAAGTATTGCTTTACAGGAATATTGTGTAATTCGCTATTTAATTCCTTTTGAAAGAATGAGTTTAATGGAAATCATGTCTATTTTATATCATCAATATCACGTTGAGGCTTTAGAATGTGCGAAGATGTGTTTACTAGAAGATCAATATCATTTAGCTTATCAATATTTGTTAAAATTAGAAAGTTGTGAAGATGAAATTGTGTTAGATTTACTAGGCAGTTATAGTATGAAAGACTACCTATCTTTAATGCGACATTATACGAAACAAAGCAGTTATCAGTTGGTTATGAGTCATTAGGAGTGTATTATGGGAAAAAGAATGTTTTATGTTTTAAAGATTATCTTATCTTCGTCCAAACAAGCCATTATGGCAAGTGAAATACAGATATTGCTGGAAAAAGAAGGCATCAAAGTTGATATTAAAACAGTGCGTACCTGTATTCAACAAATTAATGATTTCTTTTATGAATGGTTACAACGTGATTTGATTATCACATATCATCGTAAAGGCTATCAAATAGATGAAGATATTTTTGATGATGGACAGTTACAGTTTTTATTAGACCAACTGGCTTTTCATCAAGATTTAAATCAGGAAGATCAACAAAAACTCCAACATAAATTATTGTTTTTATCTTCTTTTCACCAACAACAACGCTTGATTTTCTTTGAATCCAGTCAACGTCAACATTCTTTTCTCTCTTTTGTAAATTTATCCGTCATTATGAAAGCTATTGAACATCAAAAAGCTATCACTTTTGAATATATTGATTATGATATTCAAAAAGATCAATTAGTAGAAGTGGCATCACAAAGAGGAAATAAAGAAAAACAATATATTGTTTCACCTTATTCATTCACTTCTCAAAACAATCATTATTATATGATTGCTTATAATGAAAAACATCTTGGACAATTAACGAACTATCGTATTGATCGTATGCGTAAAATACAGACCCTAAATAACGGATACATAGATATTCGTGAACAGTTTGATATTCAAAATGAAATAGAAAAAATGATGAATATGTTTATATCACATCATCATGATACATTAGTGATTGAATGTGATTATAAACAGTTAAGAGAAATGGTTTCACGTTTTGGTCAACAGATGAAAGTGCAACGTTTATATCAGGATAGACTTTTATTAACAATTGAAGATGTATCTATTTCCGAGGGGTTGATTGGCTGGATCATGATGATGCAAACACAAATCAAAGTCATTTCACCCAAATATTTGCAAGATGAAATGAAAGCCCGTATAAAAGCTATGCACAACCTTTATCAAGATGTGCTATAATACAAGCAGGTGATGAAAATGCAAAAAATTATGATTGTTGAAGATGATGAAGTCATTGCTTCATCTTTACAGAAACATTTAGAAACATGGAATTACAAAGTACATGTGATTGATGATTTTGAACATGTCTTAGAAAAATATCTAGATTTGCAACCAGAACTTGTATTATTAGATATTTCTTTGCCATTTTATAACGGTTATCACTGGTGTGAACAGATACGTAAAGTATCATCCGTACCGATTATTTTCATTTCTTCTGCCAGTGAAAATATGAATATTGTCATGGCAATTTCAATGGGCGGGGATGATTTTATAACCAAGCCTTTTGATTTTTCTGTTTTAACAGCTAAGATTCAGGCTTTATTACGTCGTACTTATTCATTTTCTAAATCTATACAAGTTTTAACTTATAAAGCACTGGTTTTAAATATTTTAGATGCAACGATTTCATATCATGAACAAACGATTGATCTTACAAAAAATGAATTAAAGATTTTACAAATCTTATTTGAAAAATCAGAAACATTTGTATCACGTGATGATTTAATGATGGCATTATGGCAAAGTAATGAATTTATTGATGATAATACTTTAAGTGTGAATATGAATAGATTAAGGAAAAAACTAGATGATTTTCATATTGAACATTTGATACAAACTAAAAAAGGATTAGGTTATAAATTATCTTATGAATAAATTATTGCATTATTTCTATGATAAAAAAGCTTTTTATATTCTTTCTTTATCTTTTATCTTCATATTTTATATGATTTTATATTTATATCACGCTTTAATTGCTGCGATTCAATATGCCACAATTTTATGTCTTGTTTTACTGGTTGTTTATTTTTTGTATTGATTATATATTATATTATCGTAAAACACGTCGTTTAGAACATCTACCCCAATTGAATGATATCTTTGTTTTAGATTTACCCCACAGTTCTTTATATATTGAAAAACAGTACCAACAATTACTTTATCAAATCAATGAATTATTGAAAGAAACGAAAGAATTTCATGAAAATAATAATCAGGAAATGTTGGATTATTTTACAATGTGGGTTCATCAAATTAAAACACCGATATTTGCTTTGCGTCTATTAATCAATTCACAAAATGCTTCTACTCATGAGATGCTTTTACAAGTTTTAAAGATTGAACAATATGTGGATATGGCTTTGCATTATATGAAATTAGGACAGATTTCATCAGATTTACGTATTCAATATTATGATTTAAATGATATTGTTCAAGATGTTTTAAAAAACAAGCCACTTTCTTTATTCAAAAGAAGTTATCTTTACAACTAGATGAGATTGATTTAAAAGTTTTAACAGATGAAAAATGGTTATCTTTTGTCTTGGAACAGCTTTTATCCAATGCTTTAAAATATACTAAAAAGGGTGGTATTCATATTTATGTTAAAGATGAAGTGCTGTATATTGAAGATAGTGGGATTGGAATCAAGGAAGAAGATTTACCAAGAATCTTTGAAAAAGGATTTACAGGATATAATGGTAGAATGGATAAAAAAGCCAGTGGTTTAGGACTTTATCTTTGTGCGAGAATTTTAAAGTATTTAGGACACCCGATTCATATGTCATCTAAACAGGGGATTGGCACAACAGTGATGATTGATTTTCATGTTCAAGATTTACAAGTTGAATAAATCTTACAGAATTGTAAGTTCATAAAGGGAAATTGTAAGATAAATCAATGGTACATATTTCTCTTTTTCTATAAACTATAAGTGTAAAAAGGAGGTATGACAATGTCATTACTAGAAGTTAAAAATTTAAAGAAAATTTATACAACACGTTTTTCAAACCAACAGGTTCAAGCTTTATCCAATGTCACTTTTAGTGTAGAAGAAGGTGAATATGTAGCGATTATGGGTGAATCAGGAAGTGGGAAAACAACTTTATTGAATATACTGGCTTCATTGGATCAACCAACCAGTGGTCAAGTTTTATTAAATGGAAAGGATATTACGCATTTAAAAGAAAAAGAAATTTCAGAATTTAGAAGAAAGAATTTGGGATTTGTTTTTCAGGATTTTAATTTATTAGATACTTTTTCAGTCAAAGACAATATCTTTTTACCACTTGTTTTATCTAAAGAACCTTATCCAGTGATGAAACAAAAAATCAAAGCTTTAGCTCCAAAACTTGGCATCGAAAATCTATTAGAAAAATATCCTTATGAAATTTCAGGTGGACAAAAACAAAGAGTTGCCGTTGCTAGAGCATTAATTACTCATCCTCAAATCGTCCTAGCTGATGAACCAACAGGAGCCCTTGATTCTAAATCAACTGATCAATTATTGGAAATCTTTGATGCTGTGAATCAAGAAGGACAAACAATTTTAATGGTTACACATAGTACCAAAGCGGCAAGCTATGCATCACGTGTTTTATTTATTAGAGATGGTGAAGTCTTCCATCAAATTTATAAAGGAAATCAAACGAATCAACAGATGTATCAAAGTATTTCAGATACTTTAACATTACTTGCGACAGGAGGGAAATAAGATGAAATCTTTCTTTTATCCTCGTCTTGCATTAACAAACTTAAAGAAAAATTCTAAACTTTATTTTCCTTATTTAATTACAAGTTCTTTTACTGTCATGATGTTTTATTTGATTAATTATCTTTCATCACATCAAGGAATAGATGCAATGGCTACGGGTTCAACAACGATGCATGTGATTTTGAATTTAGGAAAGATTGTTATTGTGATTTTTGCTGTGATTTTCTTGTTTTATATGAATAGTTTTTTGATGAAACGTCGAAAAAAGAATTGGCTTTATATAACATTTTAGGATTAGAAAAGAAACATATTATGATTATGATGTTATATGAAACAATAGTGACAACATTTGTTTCATTAGTGATGGGATTTGTATTTGGCATTATTTTTAGTCAGTTAGCATCATTACTATTAATTCATTTAATGGGATTATCTTCGAACATTACTTTTCATATTTCATGGTCTTCTTTCCTTTTAACTATCATTGTATTTTTACCCATTTATCTTATTTCTTATTTAATTCATGTGATTCAGATTCAATTATCAAATCCAGTAGAATTATTAAGAGGAGCACAAAGTGGTGAAAAAGAGCCAAAAACCAAATGGTTATTAACTATTATTGGTTTGCTTTCTTTAGGAGTAGGATATTATATTGCTTTGACTATTGATGATCCTATGACGGCAGTTGCATTATTTTTGGAGCAGTTATATTGGTTATTATTGGAACCTATTGTTTATTTACTGCTGGTTCAATTACAATTTTAAAATTCTTAAAAAAGAATAAACGTTTTTATTATCAAACAAAACATTTTACTTCTGTTGCACAACTGATTTATCGTATGAAACAAAATGCAGTTGGTTTAGCAAGTATTTGTATTTTATGTACATGTATATTAGTCATGTTATCGAGTACAGTTTCTTTATATTTTGGAATTGAAGATACGATTACTTCTTATCAACAAGATAGCTATTATTTAAAAGTCTATGGTTATGAAGATGAAACATTACCTACTCAAAAAGAGTTTCAGTCTTTATATACCAATATGCAAAATCAATTACAAAAAAATGATATTGGAATAAAAAGCTTTATTCATACGCAAAGATATGGAGTCAGTGTACGTTTCCAAGATAACAAGCGCATTATCACCGATGAAGATTCAAATGATTTTATTGTGGGATATTTATTTGGAATCACTGAAGATGAATATAATCGTGCTTATCATCAAAATGTGCATTTAAAAGATAATGAAGTTTTGGTAACAAGTAATTTCTTCCAGTTTGGAAAAACTTTAGATATGGATCAAAAACAATATCAGATTAAAGAAGTCATTCATCAACCATATCTATTAACAAATGAAAATCCTACGGCTGAAAGAAATCTAATTGTGATTATGAAAGATGAAGAAACGATACAAGAAATGATGTCAATCTTCTTTGGTGATACCATTAAACCAACAGAAAGTCTTTCCATTGTCTATAATGATCAGTCAAAGGAAAAAGAAGCACAGGATATTCTTGATAAATGTTTAGAACAATTTTATACAGGCTTATCAAGCCAACACGGAGATTTATCATTTTATGCATCATCACAATATACAGTTCGTTTAATGTTGATGGAATTATATGGCAGCTTATTCTTTTTAGGAATATTCTTAGGCATCTTATTCTTAATGGCAACAATTTTAATTATGTATTATAAACAATTATCTGAAGGATATGAGGATCAAAAACGTTTTGAAATCATGCAGAAGGTCGGAATGAGTGCTAAAGAAGTGAAACAGACGATTCGTTCTCAAGTCTTAATTTTCTTCTTTTTGCCATTGGTTGTTTCAGTCATTCATATGGCTTTTGCATTCAATATGATTACAATGATGTTTAGTTTCCTTGTCACAGCAGGTATCAATCTTTTCATTGTTTGTACAATGATTTCAGTTGTTATTGTTGCTATTGTCTATGCTGTGGTTTATGCTTTTACATCAAGAACTTATTATCGTATAGTAAAATATTAGAAATGATAGAGAAATCTGAGTTATTCAGGTTTCTATTTGATGAAAGATATTTCTATATATAAAAAGCTATAATGAAGTAATCATTATAGCTTTAGTCATGATTGACTATACTTTTTTTAATAATAACAAAGAAATAAACAAGACTTACTGTTAATAAAATATGAGAAATACCTGCAATTCCTGAAATAGAGGCATCAACTGCAGATGATAAAGGTGTTCCTAAAACTTCCATAGTTCCTCTTACTAACAACATTATAGTAAATAAGATAACTGAAATGTTATATAAAATATAGAACTTATTCAAACCTTTATAATCTAAAATTTGAGGGAAATTCTTGATAAAAAGAGTCAAGATAAGAAAAAATATAACGCCTAATATAAAGAAATGAGTATGAACTATACCAAGTGCTGTTTGTCCGCTAAAGGCATTAAACTTTGTAAATTCTCTGTAAAAGACACCTGCCACTAAAGCAAGTATTAAGTACATAAAAGAAGTATTTATCATTTTTTTCATAATGTTTCTCCAATCCTGCTATTTTATAGCATATAATATTTATTTGCTATACTACATTTTATGTTATGAATTGTCAACAAAGATGCTTTTTTTCTGTTTTATTGTATAAAAAGAACAGTCCATAACTATCCTATGTTTCAAATATATGTCTATTCATTGAGATTAAATAGTGGATAAACATTGATTACGTTTCTTTTTTCGATATATGGCAAATGAGCCTGAATAACCTGACTTGGAAATTTAGAAATCGTCATTTGGTCTTGAGTAATATCATTGAGAATTCTATTTATAGATTCTGATGTATATGGAAGCAACAACATAATTGGTGGTATTAAAAATTGAAAGTCAATCATGTCAGGGAAATGATTGACCATTACCTGTTTTTCATATTCATCCATCAGATATTATGGTTCAATTTAATGCACCAAAAAGATTAGTTATTGATAATTTTTCAGAGGTTACAGATAAAGTTACTGAAAACTTATTCAATAGCACTACCATTTGTATCTAATGTTTTTATTTTATTCCAATCGTTTTTAATATTTGTTGTGACAACAACTTCAATACAATTTTTATCTTCAGCTAATGAAGATGAGATAATAAATGAAAATTTATTGTTTTGCATTTTTATGCTAATTTGATGTTGTAAATTTGCTAAGTATTCATAAGAATAGTTAGCTTTTTTAAATATTGTCTGACTTTCTGCAATATTGAATATCTGACATATTTCTTTTCTGTTTTGAGCGTTATCATCAACCAACAATACGATGTTGTTTCCATTATGATCAATATATTTTCCAGCATAATAAAATGGATAATCAGTTTCACTGATTTCTGATGGTTCTTCATTGACATGCGTATCTTGATCTTCAATTGTCCGATTTGTATTTGATGAATGATTTATAACAGAAATTAATAAATCTACAAGTTGATTTTCTGTGATTCCCGTTGTTTCAATATCAAAATACATATCTTTGTATTCAAAAGTGACAATATACATATCTTCCCATTGCGATATAATCAATTTAACATCACCTATCTTTGATGTTTTTGTGGTATCTTGAATATGATAATCTCTGATTGGTGATTCTATTTTTGAAAATGCTATTCTTATTTGATTGACATCATCTTTTGTATAATTCAATACATAATCATGTAATATATTGTAATCAGATGCGGTTGTATTTTTTCTTGTATACAAGATATAACTGTTTTCAAGTTGATAATCTTCAGGTATTGATAAATCTTGTACAAATGGAAATTCTTTTTGTATTTGATCTGTTTCTACGATTTGAACATCAGCATCTAGTTTCCTCATTGACATATCTTTGATGACATTAATATTGAGGTCTATTGCTATATTTTCTTGTGAAAATTTGCTTGGCAGTGTGTTTTCATTATTTTGTGATGAATGTGTTATAAAAAGTATTCCTATGGCTAATACCAACACCATACATAGAGAGGATAGGGTATAAGTGATTTTTTTATTTTGTCTTGCTCTTCTATCAAAGTCTTTTTTAATGTTCGATATAGATATTTCTTCTTTGATATTTTCTCTTATTCTTTCTTTCAGTTCATGATTTTCCATAACCATAACCACCTTTTTCTAAATTTTTCTTTATTTTCTTTCTAATCCTATGTAACATAACTTTCACTTTACCAACATGACAATGATATTTTTTTGCAATCTCTTTTGTTGTTTTATTTTCATAATAAAACATAATAAATGCATCATATTCTTCTTTTTTTAGTGTCTTTAATGTGTTTTTGATAATGATATTTTGTTCATTTTCTGCAACTTGTTTTTCAAGATTGCTTGTTGCGATTAATTTTTCTTCATATTCAGATATGGAGAAATGTAACTTTGTTTTTCGATATTTATTTTTAATCATATTTTTTGCAATACCTGAAAGATAAGCTTTGATATTGACTGTTTCTAAAAGTGTTTCACTATTTTTCCATAAGGCAATAAAGACATCAGAAACAATTTCTTCAATATCTTCATCTGTTAAAACAAAACTCACTCCATTTTTCACAATGATATAGACATACCCATAATAATCATTGAAGAGTTTGTCCATATCTAATTTGTTATTTGATAGATAGTCTTTTAAAATTTCTTTTTTCAATTGCAATCTACCCCTCCATCTATTTAGGTTAACCTTCATTACCATAGTAACAATTTTTATCAAAAGGTTACAACTTTTTTATGATAGTAAAAAATGCAGGTATTTTCATACCTGCATTCATCATCATTTTAACTTGATTATAATAAACCTAACTCAATCATTTTTAAACCAATATCCACAGAGTTATAAGCAGCACCTTTCATTAACTGATCGGCAACAACCCATAAACTTAAGGCATGGTCATTATCTAAATCCTTTCTAACACGTCCTACATGAACAAGTTCATCACCAATGAAAAGAGTTGCCATTGGATAGACTTGATTTTCAATATCATCATATAATTCTACACCTGGAGAATTTGATAATAATTCAAAGACTTTATCTATATCAATTGGTTTCTTTGTTTCAATATAAACAGATTCACTATGACCTCTTAAGACTGGAACACGTACACATGTTGCATTGACTTTAATATCTTTGTTAAAGATTTTCTTTGTTTCATTAACCATTTTCATTTCTTCTTTTGTAAAATGATTATCTAAATCAAATTTATCAACTTGAGGAATACAGTTAAAGGCAATTGGAAAATGTTTTTTATCAGAAGCACAAGGAAGTGTCTTTGCTACGGGTTCTTTCCCATCTAAAACTTCTTGAGATTGACGATATAATTCCTCCATACCAGCTACACCTGCACCTGAAACAGCCTGATAAGTCGAAACAATAATTCTTTCAATATCAAAATATTCATCTAAACGATTTAAAGCACTGACCATTTGAATTGTTGTACAGTTTGGATTGGCGATAATTCCTTTATGATCTTTTAAGGCATAGCCATTAACTTCAGGAACAACCAATGGTACATCAGGGTCCATTCTAAAATGTGAAGTATTATCAATATTCACACAACCTGCCTTAACAGCATAAGGCATATATTTTTCTGAAATACTTCCTCCTGCACTCCAGAAAGCAACTTCAATCCCTTCAAAAGAATTTTCTGTTAATTCTTCTACTACAAATTCATGACCTTCATATTCAACTACTTTTCCTGCACTTCTTGCTGAAGCTAAAAGCTTAATGCTTTCAAAAGGAAAATGGAATTGAAAAATACATCTTAACATTTCTCTACCAACGGCACCAGTGGCACCCACAATCGCTACTTTATATGTTTTCATCTTTTTATCCTCCTAACCTAAGAACGCTTCATGTAATAACACTTGCGCACGTTTGACATCATCTCTATCAATATAACAAGAAATATTGATTTCACTACAAGAAGTCATTTCGACATTAATGTCATGACTCATTAAAGTATTATAAACTTTTTGGAACATACCTTTATTGTTTTTAATACCCACACCAATGACAGCCACTTTTCCAATATTTCCTCTGACAATTGTTTTCTTTGCCTGTAAAGTTTCCTTTAAATCATTAATGACTTCAACCACAGCAGGCACATCTTTATCATTGATAATTAAAGAAATATCCATTCTTCCACCACCAACTAAAGCCTGACTAAAAACATTGACATTGACATTCGCATTAGCAATCTTTTCAAAAAGTTCACCGGCTCCATTGACTTTCGCATCCACACCCACAAGCGTAATTCTCGCTTCGTTTTGGGAACCTGTAATACCAGATATAATAAATTGATTTAAGTGTTCTTTCATAATTTTTTCATCTCCTAAAACATATGTTCCCTTGCTTTCATCAAAAGAACTTCTTGCATGAATCACAATACCATGTTTCGCTGCGAGTTGTACACAACGATGATTTAAAACTTTCGCTCCATTTTTAGAAAGTTCCAGCATTTCCGAATAACTGATATAATTTAGTTTCATTGCATCAGGAACAATACGTGGATCTGCTGTATAAATACCGTTGACATCGCTATATATTTCAACTTCATTAGCATCAATCGCCACACCAATCGCAACCGCTGATAAATCACTACCTCCTCGACCTAAGGTTGTAATTTTACCATTTTGCGAATATCCCTGAAAACCAGGACAAATAACAATATCAGCTTTGTTTAATTTTTCTAAGATATGTTTCCCTTCAACCGTTGTAATGGTTGCATTTAAGTGATGGGAATCCGTTAATATACCAAGTTCAGCATTGGTTACGGTTTCTACGATATAGCCTTTATTTGCCAGTTCACTTTTGACCACAAGTGTAGAAATGGTTTCACCAATACTTGTTAAACGATCAATTTCTTCATCAGTTAATTGATTGGTATGAACAATGGATAAAAGGGTATCTGTCGCATAAGGATCATCATAACGTCCCATCGCACTTACAACAGCGACTACTTTATTGCCCTTATCATGTTCACGAATAATATTTTTATACATATGTTCACGTGTTTCAATACTACGTGTTGAGGTTCCACCAAATTTTTGAACAATAATTTTCATTCTCTTAACCCCTTACTTTCAATAAATTATAGGTTTCATCTTGAAGCTGTTGTTTTAAAACATCAAGCTCAATTGGATTTGTAATATAGATATGATCATGATCTTGAGAGTAATACATTTCATAATCAATATCTAAAGGATGATCACAACGAATATAATATTTAGAATATGTAATTGGATAAATGTTTTCTACATGGTTATATTGATGCTGCCACATCGTTGGTTGATGAGTTTTGATAATATCACTAACAACAGCACTGGCAGTGACATAACGTCCAGCACCTTTTCCATAGAAAATCACATTTTCTAAATAATTACAAGTGACTTCTACTACATTATATGCTTGATTAACATTGGCAACAATGTCTTTTATACCAATTAATGTAGGAGAAACATCAATACCATATCCTTGTTCTAATTTTTTCGCTTGCGCAATCAATTTAATGCGATAACCTAATTTTTTTGCATAATCTATATCTTTCTTTGTGACTTGACGAATACCAGTGCATTGAATCTTTTCAAAATCAAAGAAAATTTCAAAAGCATTCATCGCTAGAATACATATCTTATGAGCTGCATCAATACCATCTAAATCCAAGCTGGCATCTGCTTCGACATAACCTAAGCCATCTGCAATGGTTAAAGCTTCTTGAAAATCCAAATTATCTGTTTCCATTAAAGTTAAAATAAAGTTCGTTGTTCCATTTAAAATCCCTTCAATTTTTTCAATTTCATTAGCTACCAAATCTTCTTTTGCTGGTACAACGACTGGAATTCCTCCACCAACAGCGGCTTCATAATAGATTTTCACATGATGTTTAGCAGCTGTTTCAAAGATTTCCTGTCCATCATGGGCAATCAAAGCCTTATTGGCAGTTACCACATGTTTGCCTTTTTTCAAAGCTTCTAAAATAATCGTTTTAGCAATTGTTGTGCCACCAATTAATTCAACCACAACATCCACTTCATCATCATTTAATATATCATGGAAATCTTGGGTGTAGATAATGCTATCAGGCAATGTCACCTGATCTAAAGCACAACCATATTTAATAGTAACTTCTTCTTGTATTAATTTTTCTAATCTATCTTTTTGTTGTGTTAAAATTTCTACGACACCAAATCCAACGGTTCCTAAACCAATGACACCAATCTTCATACGATACCCCTCTCTAAATAAAAAATCTCATTTTTCATGAGATATAGTTTTCATAGACAAAACTGAAACATCTCCATATAGCATATTTGAATTGGATAGATAACTTTGGTAACGAAGATGTTCTTCTTTGTTATTGCATTGATAATATCATTTTTGTATATATTTGTCAATTTATCCAAGTATAATTTTGAAATAAGCGAAAATGTATATTATCTATTTATTAAAAATAAAAATTATTTTATCATATCAAAAATACATTCAGATAGCTGTGAAACAATCTTTTGGGCATGTTTTTTGACATCATCAGGTGCATAATCAAATGTATAGCTATGTTCAATTGCATCTAACATTGGTAAATCATTATAATTGTCACCAATACCATAAACATCATCATTGGATAAATGAAAATAGTCTTGAATAATCTTCGTACCATGACCTTTTGAACAGCCTTTCATGGCTAAATCAATATGTTGATTATTTTGATAGGCTTCAATATGTTTACCAAACTTGTTTTTAATCTTTTGTGTCATTTCTTTAGCCAAATTCATTTTATTTTCTTGGTAATGGAAAGAAAAAGATTGCACATAGTCATAAGGAAATTCATCAAAAGAATGAATTTCATGATCAAAAGCATAATCATCAAATTGCGTATTAAGATGATAAGTTGTATCATGACATACTAAAGAAATGTTTTGTTGATGTGTAAATTCATAAATCTCTTTCACTAAAGCAATCGGAATCTGACTTTCAAAAAGAGGTTGATGTTCTTTATTTAAAACCAAACCACCACTTAATAAAATATAAAAATCATAATTGACTCCAAAAGGTTTTGAAGGACGTAAAATACCACTTAAACTTCTCCCTGTACAAATACCAAATAAATGTCCTTGTTTTTGAAAATCTTGAATAGCTTCAATATCTTCTTTTTTCATATGGTCTTGAAACCATAAGGTATTATCAAAATCACTCGCTAATAACTTCATATTTTCACCTCAAGTTTTATTATAGAGAAATATTAAAAAAATACAAAGAATATTTTGATAAAAAAGACTTGTTTGTGACGTAACGTCATGAATTATAATAAAGATGAAAGGATGATAAACATGGACAAAGATTATATGACTATTGGAGAACTGGCAAAAAAGATGAAAACAACAGTGAGAACTTTGCAATTTTATGATCAAAAAGGATTGCTGATACCATCTATGCAAAGTGATGGCAAACGACGTTTATATACTTATCAAGATATGGTGCAATTACATCAAATTCAATCTTTAAAGTCATTAGGTTTTTCGTTAGATGAAATTAAAAATCAGTTAGAAGTTTTAGATACACCAGAAAAAGTAGAAAAAGCCTTAAGTCATCAGGCTTTGTTAATTCAAGAAAAGATTCAACAGTTAACTAAAACTTTATCAGATATAAAGACTTTAAAAGAAGAAGTGATTCAAATGCAAAGTGTGAATTTTAAAACATATGCGGATATTATTGTCAATTTACAGATGAATAATGAAAATTATTGGGTGATTAAATATTTTGATGAACAGACATTGGATTATTTACGTCGACGTTTTAATAAGGATAGTGGCTTAAGTTTTATTGAGAAATTTACACAAATCAGTCAAAAAGTTTTAGAACTGAAAAATCAAGGTGTTGATCCATTGGATGAACGTGTGCAAGTTTTAGCTAAACAATTTTGGCAAATGGTTGAAGAATTTACAAATGGGGATATGAGCATGTTACCTCAGTTAATGAAATTCAATGAACTTGATGATCAACATGAATGGGCACAACAACAAAATCAGGTGAATGCTTATTTACAGCCTGCTTTAGGTTTATATTTTCAAAAAGCAGGGATTCAGTTAGGAGATGAATAAGATGAACACGATCGTTGAAGTTTCTCATTTAAATAAATATTATGGGTCCTATCATGTTTTAAAAGATGTGTCTTTCAATGTGAAGGCAGGAGAAATATTTGGTTTACTTGGAATGAATGGGGCTGGTAAAACAACATCTTTAGAATGTATCGAAGGCTTTTTAAAATATGATAGTGGACATATTTCTACCAAAGGACATATGGCAATTCAGCTTCAAAATGAATCATTACCAGCTTATATAAAAGTGAGTGAAGCCTTAACCTTGTTTAGTAAATGGAAAAAAGTATCACTTTCCCATCGGTTATTACAATCATTAGGAATTATATTCATCATGTCTAAACAATATCAACAACTTTCAACTGGACAAAAAAGACGTTTACATTTAGCTTTGGCTTTAATCAAACAACCTAATCTTTTAATTTTAGATGAACCAACAGCAGGTTTAGATGTTGCTGGACGTTTGGCTTTACATGACACAATTCGTACCTTACAAAAACAAGGTGTGACCATTATTTTAGCAAGTCATGATATGAGTGAAGTGGAAAGTCTTTGTCAACGCATTGGTATCTTAAAAGAAGGACAACTTGTTTTTTAGGAACAGTTGAAGAATTAACTTTATATATGGGAAAATGTTATGATATTAAAGTTTTGAGTCAACAAGGAGAAAAGAGATATACAACGCAAGACATAAATCAGACACTCAAGCAAATCTTAGCTGATTCTCAACAACAACATTTAGATATTTTAGATATGCGTGTTAGTCGTGGCACCTTAGAACAACATTTTTTATCTATTGCTGGAGGTGATGAATGATGAAAGCATGGCTTTATGGTATTTTTGTTCAATTTCAAATGGATATACGTAGCCGTTCTTTATTTATTACTTGTTATCTTGTGCCTTTGTTGTTCTTTTTGATGATGGGAAGTGTCTTTACTTCCATTATGCCTGAATCAAAAGACACTTTGATTGCTTCAATGACCATCATGGGTGTATCGATGGGAGCATTTATTGGGTTACCACCAGCTCTTGTTGAAATCTATGGCAGTCCGATCCAAAAGACTTATTTAGCCAATGATATTCCTGTCTATTATGGTTTATTGACATTGTTTATGTCTTCATTTTTACATTTACTTGTAATGAGTAGCTTGATTTTATGTCTTGCACCACTTTTTTTGATGCGACCATACCAACTCATTTAGGCATATATTACTTACATTTGATATTATTAATTATGACATCATTAAGTGTCGGAGCTATTTTAGGATTGTTTGTCAAAACTCAAGCAAAACTAACCATGCTCAGTCAACTTGTCTTTTTACCATCACTGATTTTATCAGGCATTATGTTTCCATCATCTTTGTTACCAAGCTTATTAGAAAATCTTGGAAAATTATTTCCTGCCACTTGGGGATATCGTATGTTGATAGATAATAAGATTGGTCCATATTATCTATTCATTTTATTAGTGATATTTTTATTCTCTTTACTCATTTGTTGGGGATGCTTAAAAAAGAAGCGTTGTTACTTTTTATTTCAAAATGATATAATAACAAGAGGTGATGATGATGAGATTAGATGAAATTGATGATATAGATTTGATAGAACCCATACGTTTACAAACAGTTAATATTTTATATAATGAAGATGATGGCATTATTATGTTGGAAAAAGAAAGTCAGTCTTTAATGATTTCTATGACAAATATGGAAAAATTGAAATCATTGTTTTCACTCTATCATTTAGATCAGTATGATTTATATGATGTTAAACAAAAAGAAATTGTAGATTTATTACTTCATGAATATCATAAAAAAGATGTGTTTGCTTGTTATCAGGCTGTTTATCCATTCAAAACATATATTGATTTTGCTTTGCCTCATGATGTTTCTATTCAACCTTTGACTTTACAATATTTAGATGAAGTTTATCAGATTTATCATCATTTGAGTGATAGAGATTATTTACAAGATCGTATTGAACAACAAGCTATGTGGGGTTTATTTGTGAAAAATGAGTTGGCTGGTTTTATAGGAATACATAAAGAGGGGAGCATGGGTATTTTAGAAATCAAGAAAAACTATCAACGTCAAGGCTATGGTTATTTATTAGAAGCTTATTTAATCAATCATTTATTAAAACAAGGCAAAGTACCTTTTTGTCAAGTTGTGGTAGGAAATAATGCTTCATTAGCCCTGCAAAGAAAATTAAATATGCGTCTATCATCCCGTTATTCTTATTGGGTTTTTGATGAATAAAAAAGCTGTCATTTGACAGCTTTTAATCTCCAACTCCAAAATCAGTCGGTTCACATAAAAAATCATAACGTGGATCGTCTTGTAAGTAAGCATAGTTTTGCATAAACCATTGAACTAATGCATCATCACGTTTAATTGGTGTGGAATTGTTACGATAGATATTGATTGTTCCATGTTGGAAATGATTGACCAATATCTCTATATCTTTTTGAATCATTTCTTTGGTTTGCCCTTTGATACCAACCATTAAACATGGAGAATCAAAATATTTTTTTAATTCTTCAATACTTTGAAACGTTGCATTTTTGTTTAAAACACGATTTCTAAAATTATCATCAAAAGTTTCAATACCAATTTTAATGATGGTACGAATCCCAAAGAAATCTCTAATTTCTTGAATACGATGACGATAAATCCAATGTGCTTCGATAAATAATGTATGAATATGTTTATCTTGAATGATTTGTTTAATGTTTTGAAGGGTTATTTGTGGAAGTTCAAAAATACTTGCAGAATCAATCACTTCCAATACTCCATATTCACCTGTCACACGACTTAAAACGTCTTCATTGATACGAACCATTTCATCATGGCAGGTTGAATTATCTTCAATATAATCACAAAATGTACATTTTGACCAGGCACATGGTCTAGCTTTTAAAAGAACGATTTCTCTTTGGCATTTGTTTTCAATACGGCTGTATCTTTCCATGCTATCCCCCATTTCTCATAAAGATGTCCTCTTTCAATAATAGCCTTTGTCAGACATACAGCAAAAAACTTATCCATATAATCTGTAAAGACTTGTACTATTAAGATACTTAATACAAGTGGCATTCCTAAATGATGGAATACAACTACAAAAGTGCTACTGGCACCAGAAGTGATTCCATTGAATAAAGCCGCTGTAATACAGGCACTCAATAAGGATGTAGGAATCCCAACAAGCAATGAACCAATTGGTGTGCGCCATCCTGTTAACCATTTGCCATGATACAAATAACCGGCAAAGAAACCTGTTAATAATTGCACCGGAGCATAATAGAAGGAGTATATATCAAATGTTATACCACTTGTTAAACTGCCAAGTACTCCAGTCAACATTGCATACTTAGGACCTAAAAGTCCTGCAACTAAGATGGTTCCAATTGAATCCATGTAGAATGGGATAGAAAATGTCATGGCAATAAAAGCACCAAGCACATTAAAAACAATTCCCATAATCACAACCATTTGAATCTTTGTTTTCTTTTTCATATTCACTTTTCCTTTCTTCTAAAAAACAGTTAGAAGCCAGAAAAGGGATGGTAGCCATCCCTTTTCCTTAGTTTTTTATACTGGGTTTGGCTCTCGAACCAGTGTATTTACATTATAAAGAAAAAATGAAATGCCGTCAATAAGACATTTCATTTGTTGTAGGGACAAGCCCCACAGCGCGAATGATTTTTTGTCCATCTTCACTTGCGATAAATTGAAAAAGTTTTTGAACTTCTTCATTTTGTTTTGAGATTTCTCCTTGTGTTGCCATAACAAATGGTCTTTGTAAAGAATATTGACCATTTTGAATAGTTGTTTCATTAGCTTTTACACCATTAATCGCTAATGTTTTAACTGATTCATCCACGACATCTAAAGATACATAACCAATTGCCCCAGGGATCGATTGAGCTTTCGCAATAATGGGTCCTGATTCATTAACTTCATTAGCGTATTGACATTGTTCTTCAAGCTCTAAGATTTCTTCAAAGGCACTACGTGTTCCAGAGCCTGATTCACGACCAATCACCACAATGGGTAAATCCTGACCACCCACTTCTTTCCAGTTACGAATCTTTCCTTTATAAATATCAATTAATTGTTGTGTTGTTAGATTATTGACTTGATTGTGTTTGTCAGTGACAATCACAATCGCATCAATCGCTACAATATTTTCAATCAAACCTTTTTCTTTTTCAGTATCTTTTAAATAACGAGAAGAATTTCCAATTTGTGCTGTTCCACTAAAAACAGCTTCAATGCCTGCACTTGAACCTGTAAATTGTGGTTCAATTAATAATTCAGGATATTGATCATCCATGCCTTCTTTTAAAGCATTGATCATTTTTTCCATTGATGTTGAACCATTTAAACTGATTTTCTTTGTTTCTATATCAGCATTAACTAAAAAACTTGAAAAACATAAACAAACCAAAACAATACCAATTAATATTCCAAACTTTTTCATTGTGTTTCCTTCCTTTATTTCAATTCATCATTACTTTAACAAATTTCAATATAACATTCGTTAATATCACGCAATGATTATATTAAGTTTATGTAAAGTTTTAACAAAAATTTAAAGAAATATTTACAAAAGAATCTTTGTAGTAAAACATGGAAAAAGTTTTGCCTTTTTTGATTGTATTCGTTATAATTATTTTGATTTAAAGGAGAGGTATTATGATTGGTGATATTGAAACACTTTGTAAATTAGCAACTATTAAATTAAATTTAATGAAAAATGATCCAAAACGTTTTTTTGTAAGAGCCTTTATGGCAGGAGCTTATTTGGGTTTGGCTGCAATTTTGTCTTATACTTTAGGAGCTATGCTAAGTGATCATAATGTAGTTGGAAAAATTGCAGTGGCTGCTTCTTTTGGAATTGGGCTTGTTGCGATTGTTTATTTAGGGGCAGAATTATTTACTGGAAATTGTTTTGTGACAATTATGCCAGTATTAAGAGGCGATGTGAAAATCAAAGACATTGTCCCAATGTGGATTGTTTGTTATGTTGGGAATATGATTGGGATTGCCTTGATTTGTTTCTTATTTATTAAAAGTGGTGCCCAAGAAACCATTATGACTCCTTATTTAAAAGGAATTATGGAATCAAAGCTGAATTTTGATGTGATGGAATTATTAATTAAAGGAATCTTATGTAACTTTGTTGTATGTGTGGCTGCTTATTCAGGTGTCAAGATTAAAGATGAAACAGCTAGATTAATTGTCATTATGATCTTGGTTATGACATTTGTTTTACCAGGATTTGAACACTGTATTGCAAATGGTGGGATTTTTACAATGGGAATGACACAACTTGGTAGTGCCATTGATTGGTCAATGCTGCCTTTACATATGTTGATTTCAACACTTGGTAATATTATTGGTGGAAGTGTTCTTCTAGCTGTTCCTATTTATATTATGTTTAGAACTGTAAAAACAAAATAATAACAATAATAAAAAAATGGCCCCATATACAATATAGGAGTCATTTTTTTAGCTGTTTAAAACAATTTTTAAACAATCTTTTTTTGTCTTAAAATACCATGATAGGGTCCTTCCTGACATGTTCCCATTGCTTCAAAACCAAGACTTTCATAGTACTTAGCTAATTTGATATTATCATCAGCACTATCAAGCCTTAAATAGTGTTTGCCAAGTTCTTTCGCATAGTCTTCAATATATTTTAAACAGCTAGAACCAGCATGAACATGTAGTTGACTGATAAAACGTGAAATATAAAGAGCAGAGTCTTGATTGTCCCAATTTTCATCTGTTTCTTTTAAAACAACGCCACAAATGATTTGATGATGATTTGTTAAAACAAAGAGATGTCCATCTTGTTGCATTTGTTGATAATAAGATAAAGGAAAGACTTGCTCATAATTTATGATATTCCATTGTTGGATTCCTTGTTCATCCATCTATTTCATTCTTTGTAAAATCATATCAAAGATAACAGGAACATCTTCTGGAGTTGCTTTTTTGAATTGATAAGTCATATCTTTTCTTCCTCCTTGTTTCATTATTCTATCATAAAAGAAAAAATCGTATATGATAAAAAGGAGATCTAGAGGGAAGCTATATTACAAGTTTTAAAACGTTATCATCATGATTTTTGAATCAATGTATCGAAAGAGAAACACAATAGCCTTATGGAATACAAGGTATTGAACACATATGATGGTAAACACTGGAAAGTTCAACATGCTCATTATTTCAAAAACTAAGATTTTATTGATATCAAAAGATTTCTAAACAATCCTTGATAAAAATAAGTAAATGGGATAATAGTTTATTCATTATAAAAAAACATTGATAAAAACAAAGAAAAACCGTTTATTATCATAATAAAAAACATTGATGAAATAATGGTTGCTTTTAATCTTTTTGACAAAGTATTGTTTTGCTTGAAATTTAAAAAAAGAGGAGTAAACTATGTGAGAATAAATGATTAAAGTGAGGAGGGATTATTTTGGACAAGATTATTGATGATATTGTTTCAGTAGATTTAGAGTGTTCAAAAAGAGTTGAAGAAGCGAAAAAGAAAAAGCAAGATGTTCAAGCCAATATGAACACAAAGAAAAAAGAGATCTATGATTCTTTTGTGAAAGAATATCAAGTCAAAATGGATGCTCATAAGAAAGAATTAGAAGCAAAGATTCAAGAAACAAAAGTCAAAAATGAACAAGAGTACAAAGAATCACTAAATCAGCTCTCTAGTCTTTACGAAAAGAATAAAGATGAGTGGGTTTCTACCATTGTTAATCGTTGTAAAGAATTATAGAGAAGAGGTGAGCGTATGAGTTCTTTTTCATCAAATGCGATTCTAGCAAAAGCACGCTCTATGTATTCACGTAGATTAACAGAGCAAAATTATGAAGAGCTTTTGAAAAGAAGAAGCATTAATGATTTAGTTGCTTATTTAAAAAGCGAAACAGCTTATAGTGGTATATTAGCTGATTTAAAAGAAGTCAATATTCATCGTGGTCAATTAGAAACTTTATTGAATAAAGAAATATTTCTAAGACTTGATCGTTTGATGCGGTTTGCTTCTAAAAAGGAATTAGCATTTTATCGCTTAGGTGTGATGGAATTAGAGATTCAGTTGATTTTGACAAAAGCCAGATTAATTGTATCTGATTACTACACAGGGTATGAAATTGAAATTCCGGATTATTTAAATAAATATGCTAGTTTTGATCTCTATGGTTTATTAGCTATTAATGATTATGATAGTTTGTTATTTTTATTAAAAGGAACAAAGTATTATAGTACATTATTGAAATATAAACCTGAAGAAGATGAAAGATTTGATTCAAACTTATTAGAGTTAGAATTAAAACATATTTATTATGCTGAGTATGTTGATGTCGTTAATAAGCTGTATAAAGGAAAAAAACGTAAAGATTTATTAACAATGATCAATACATCTATAGAGTTACAGAATATTACAAAGATATATCGTCTAAAGAAATATTTCAATGCAACTCCAGATCAAATTAGAGAAACATTATTTATGGAATATAGTCGTATTCCAAAAAGTGTTATGTTTGAGCTTATTGAAACAAAGGATGCCAGTGAGTTTTTAAGAAAATTATCTGAGTCACCTTATAAATTATATATTGATGATCATGAATTTGTGTATATTGAATACTATACAGAGAAAATCAGATATAATTTAGCACGACGTTTCATGAGATTTTCAACAGACAGTGCATTGGTTTATATGACATATAAAATTGTATATCAAGTAGAAATTGATAATCTTAAACATATTATTGAAGGTTTAAGATATGGAGAGGCACCGAGTCAGATAGAAGCGATGCTGATCTATTAGGGGGACAAGATATGGCTATAGAAGAAATGATGTTGTTAAATATGACTTTTGATCGTCGTGATTTAGATCAAGTCTTATTTACACTTAAAGATTCCAAGTACTTTTATCCTCAACCTGCTTCAAAGATTGTTAATAATGTAAAAGACGTACATGCATTAGTTGAAGATAGTGCTTATACAAGATTATTGGATCGTTTGATTCAGGTTGCATCTGATATGAAGTTGGATTTGAATAAAGATTTAGCTTATGATAAAACATTGAATTTAGAAAAAGAAAATCAATATTTAAGTGAATTAGAAGCTGAAATCAAAAAAATCAAGGATGTTCAAGATCAGTTAATAACTGAAAAAGAAGAGAATGAAAAAACATTGGAAATCTTAAAAAGATTATCACTCAGTGAAGTTGATCTTGATCATTTATTAGATTGTCAATATGTTAAAGCGAGATTTGGACGCTTTCATAGACAAAATCTTGATAAAATTAAACATTATGAAGGTCGACCATTTATTTTTAATAAATTAGGTGAAGATCGTCATTATGTCTATTGTTGTTATATTGTGACAAATAACTTAATGTTAGAAGTTGACAATATATTTAAAGCGTTAGGGTTTGAAGAAATTGAGATTCCTTCATTTGTACATGGAAAAGTTGATGATGCAAAGAAGGAATTAGAAGAAGAGGTTCATGCGATGGAAGAATATATTTTACGTATGGATCAAAAAATGACAATTTTAAGAGAAACACACAAAGTTGATTTGTTGAAATTATATGCGACAGGTTTATTCTTACAAAGAATTGAATCGTTTAAAGTCTTTGTGGTTGATTATCAAAGTAAATGTGCAATTTATGGATTTATTCCAAAACGTTTGATAGAAGAGTTCAAAAATATGTTGAAGCATATCAGAGGAATGGAATATCAAGAATTACCTGCTGATATCTTAGATCATCAGGAAATTATTGCGCCAACAGTTGTGCATAATGCAAAAATTGTCAAACCGTTTGAGATATTAAGTAAAGTGAAACAATCGGATAAAATTGATACAACAATTGCAGTCGCTTCACTTTATTATGTTATCTTTATTATCTTTTTGGGGGACTTAGGAGTTGGAGCTGTATTAGCACTGCTTGGACTTCTTATGAGAAAGAAAAAATGGGAAGTTTACTTCTTTCACTAGGTGTAGCGACACTGCTTGGAGGACTTATTTATGGAGATGTTTTCTATACAATAAACCTCTATCCAGCAATAGCATTACCACTTTCAACAATTTATAAATTGGTTGATGGTATACTTCTTCTCATTGTTGGAACATATACAATAGGATCATTTAAAAAAATGTATCTTGAAAATTCCGCAATGGAAAAGGTCCTTTCAATGAAGGGAATTTGTGGTTTGATTATTGTGTATGCATTTTTGGTATATTTTGGTTGTGTTTATGAAGCACATCTTAACTTACCATTTATGCCATTTGCTATTGTGATTGTTGCTTGCCTTGTGTTTGTTTTTGCAAAATCAATTTTAAAGAAAAAAGCAGTATAAGGAAGGGAGAAATATATGGCAATAGCAAAATTAAAGCTTGTGGAAATTGAGTTTCCCGCACAGCAATATGATGCTGTATTATTAAAGCTTATTAATCTTGATAATTTTCATCCTGAGTCTGCTTCTAGATTTGCTGATTCAGTTCAAGGGTTATCGGTTTTAAATCGTGAAAATCCTTATGCTGATTTAATTGCAAGAATGGAAGAGGCAAGGGATAAATATCATATTCAATTAAAGAGTGCTGATGTGGATAATGTCAGAATGAACATTATCCAAGCTGATACATTCTTTTGCGATGTATTAGAAAAAGCTGCACAAATTGAAAAAACAAAAGAAGATTTATTAACAATGATTCAAGAGAATGAAGCAACAATTTCACAATTAGAACATATGATTGATGCAAATATTGATTTTGATAGATTATTCTCTTGTAAATATTTACAAATTCGTTTTGGACGTTTACCAACTGTGAATTTAGATAAGTTGAAATATTATGGTGAACAGAAGTTCTTATTTAAAGTTCTACATAAAGGGACAAAAGAAACTTATTGTAGCTATCTTGCAACAGCTGATAATGCGCCAGAAATTGATAACATCTTTTCTTCATTGTATTTTGAACGTATTCATATTCCTGAATTCGTTCATGGAAAACCAAAAGAAGCTTTAACAGTTTTAAAAGAAGAAGATGACACAGCCAAACAATATATTCAAGTTCTTGATCAAAGAATTGAAAAATTGTTTAATGAAAATTTAACAGAAATGAATCATATTTATTCTATTTCTAAAAAATTAAATGAAACATATGATGCACAAAAATATGTTGTTGTGTTTGGTAAAAATGCTGCCGTTTATGGTTTTGCTGAAGAAAAAGATGCTAAAAAGATTCAAGCAGATTTTGAACAGTTGGATGATGTGAAAGTAGAAATCAGTTCAGCTATGAGCGATTCTCGTTTAACACCACCAACAAAATTAAAAAACAACTGGTTCTCAAGACCATTTAGAATGTTTGTGGAAATGTATGGTGTTCCATCATATACAGACTTTGATCCAACAAACTTAGTCGCTATCAGTTATACATTCTTATTTGGGATGATGTTTGGTGATGTTGGACAAGGGATTGTGTTGTCACTAGTAGGATACTTCTTCTATAAATGGAAAGGTATGCAATTAGGTGCTGTAGGAATGCGTTTAGGTATCTCAAGTACTATCTTTGGTTTTGTTTTTGGTTCTATTTTTGGTAGTGAAGCATTATTTGAACACTTTATGGAACCGATGTTTTTGCCGATGGAAACAGAAAATACGATGACATTATTAATGGCTGCCATTGCGACAGGGGTTGTTTTGATTATTATTTCTATCGCATTTAATATTTTCTTAAATTTGAAAAAGAAACATTGGGGAGAAATGTTGTTCTCTCAAAATGGTTTGGCAGGACTTATTTTCTATGTATCTGTTTTATTACTTGTGGCCAATATGCTTGTTGGTTTGAATTTACCATTAGGTGGTCCTATTTATATCGTCTTATTGATTGCGATGCCAATCGTAATGATTTTCTTAAAAGAACCACTTTGTCATAAACTTGAAGGAGAAAAAATGTTCCCACATGGATTTGGAGCATTCTTTACAGAAGCCTTCTTTGAATTATTTGAAGTTATGTTGACATTTATTGCCAATACTATGTCATTCTTACGTGTTGGGGGATTCGTCTTATCACATGCCGGGATGATGATGGTTGTTTATACATTGGCTGAAATGGTTGCCGGAGGACCTGGAATCATTAATTTTGGATACATTTTAGTTGCGATTATTGGAAATATCTTTGTTATGTGTTTGGAAGGTATGATTGTTGGTATCCAAGTTTTACGTTTAGAGTTCTATGAAATGTTCTCACGTTACTATGAAGGAAAAGGAAAACCTTTTACATCAATTCAAGAAAAATAAAAAGAAATATTTGGAGGAAAAAATTATGAATTTAATGATGTTTATTTTACCTGCTATTGCTGTTGTTTTATTATCTTTACCATTAGTAAAAATGTTTACTTCTAAAGTAAGTAAAGAAAGTGCAAAATGGCGTTTATTCACTCATATTGGAGGATTCTTTGGAGCTGTTGCTTTAACTTTATGTTTATCTATGGGTTCAGCATTTGCAGCGGAAGGTGCTTCTATTGTTGGTACAGTTGCTCAAGGTATGGGATTTATCGCTGCTGCATTAGCAACTGGATGTTCTGCATTAGGTGCTGGTATTGCCGTTGCAGCTGCAGCTCCTGCTGCAATTGGAGCTTTCTCTGAAAATGATAACAACTTCGGTAAAGCCTTGATTTTCGTTGCCTTAGGTGAAGGGGTTGCCATTTATGGGTTATTAATTTCAATCTTAATTATCAACAACTTAGCTTAATATTTATAAGAAAGGTCTGATTATATGAAATTTTTCTTAATCAGCGATAATATTGATACATTAATAGGACTAAGACTTGTAGGTATTGAAGGTGTGGTTGTGCATACAAGAAAAGATTTTCTTGAAATATTACAGACAAAGATGAAAGATTCATCTATTGCCATTATCTTAGTCACTACAAAATTAGTTGATATGTGTCCAGATATTATATCTGAGATAAAATTAAAACAACAAAAACCACTCATTACTGAAATACCTGACCGTCATGGTAATTCTAAAATTGGTGAAACAATTGATGGTTATGTATCTGAAGCTATCGGAGTGAAATTATAGGAGAGATAGATTATGCAAAATATTGATCAAGTATTTCTCTATATGAAAGATGAAATTGAAAGACAAGCAAAAAGTGAAGAACAGGCAATTTTAAATGAAGTGAAAGCTCTTGAGGAAGAAGCTTATGAATCAATGAAAGCTGAAGCTAAAAAAGATGCTGATTTAAAATTGAAACAAGAAGAAGAGGAAATGAGTTCTAATGCTTCTGCTGAAATTTCTGAAAGTCATATTGAAAGAACAAAAAAATTAATTGAAAAAAGAGATGAATATGTAAAAAACATCTTTGATCAAGCACGTGATGAATTAAAAGCTTTTGTGAAAAGTGCAGATTATATGCCTTTTGTAGAAGCAAAGATTCAACGTGTTGCTGATAACTTTAAAGATTCACAATCTATCATGTATGTATCTCATGAGGATTTAGCTCATAAAGCTGCTTTTGTGAAAGCTTTTGGACAAGATATTGAAGTTCAAGCTAGTGATGATATTACGATTGGTGGATTTATTCTTGAAAATAAAGCATCTTCTTTAGTGGTTGATGAAACATTAGATTTTGCTTTAAATAATCAAAGAGAATGGTTTAATAAAAATTCTGGATTAATTATTAGATAGAAACGGGAGGTATGAGTGTGAATGAAAATGTAATTTATTCAATCAATGGTCCCGTTGTTACAGTCAAAGATACAAATGCCTTTTCTATGTTAGAAATGGTTTATGTTGGTCATGCCAGATTGATTGGAGAAGTTATTTCTATTAAAAAAGAACTTACAACAATTCAGGTTTATGAAACAACAACAGGATTAAAGCCGGGAGAACCAGTTTATGGAACAGGGCAACCTATTTCTGTAACTTTAGGGCCTGGGATTTTAAGAAATATTTTCGATGGAATTGAAAGACCACTAGAAGAAATTGCGAAAGAATCTGGTGCTTTTATTCCTACTGGTAGCCATGTTGATCCATTGGATAAAGATAAATTATGGGATGTGACAATGGTTGCTAAAGTTGGCGATGAAGTCAAAGGTGGAGATATTTATGCAACAATTCCTGAAACAGACTTAATTACGCATAAATGTATGGTTTCACCTTATACAAAAGGAAAAGTTATTGAAGTTGCGCCATCTGGTCAATATAAGATTGATGATGTGGTGATGAAAATTGCAACTGAAGATGGACAAATTGTGGAATGTACTTTAACCCAGAAATGGCCAATTAAGCAAGCAAGACCAGTTTCAAAACGTTTACCAATTTCAATGCCACTTGTAACTGGACAACGTGTTATTGATACTTTGTTCCCAATTGCAAAAGGGGGAACAGCAGCGATTCCTGGAGGTTTCGGTACAGGAAAAACAATGACTCAGCACCAATTAGCAAAATGGTGTGATGCCGATATTATCGTTTATGTGGGATGTGGAGAACGTGGTAATGAAATGACACAAGTTCTTGAAGAATTTAGAGAATTGATTGACCCAAAATCAAATCGACCTTTAACTGACAGAACAGTCTTAATTGCTAATACGTCTAACATGCCAGTAGCTGCTCGTGAGGCTTCTATTTATACAGGAGTTACACTTGCTGAATATTATCGTGATATGGGTTACCATGTTGCCATCATGGCGGATTCAACTTCTCGTTGGGCAGAAGCTTTACGTGAGATTTCTGGACGTTTGGAAGAAATGCCTGCTGAAGAAGGGTTCCCAGCATACTTGCCATCACGTTTATCACAATTCTATGAACGTGCTGGATATATGAATAACTTAAATGGAACAAAAGGTTCAGTGACAATTATCGGTGCCGTATCACCACAAGGATCAGATTTCTCTGAACCAGTAACCCAAAATACAAAACGTTTCGTACGTACTTTCTGGGCATTAGATAAAGCCTTAGCCTATGCGCGTCATTACTTTGCGATTAACTGGAATCAAAGTTATAGTGAATATGTGCCTGATCTTGAAAGATGGTTCAATAAAAATGTTGATTCTAAATTCTTAAGAGATCGTCAGGAATTATCAAGTATTTTAGCTGAAGAAACAAAATTAATGGAAATCGTTAAATTAATGGGTTCTGATGTTTTACCTGATGATCAAAAATTAGTGATCGAAGTTGCTAAACTTGTGCGTGTTGGTTATTTACAACAAAATGCTTTCCATCCTGATGATACTTATGTACCACTTGAAAAACAGTTAAAGATGATGGAAGTTATCTTATACTTATACAAACGTGGTAAAGAAGTTGTCAGTGCTGGAAAACCAATTCGTTTGATTTTGGAAACAGGTATTTTTGATCGTGTTGTCAAAATGAAATATGATGTTCCAAATAATAATTTAGATTTATTTGATAATTATTATAAAGAAATTGATGAAGCAGTTGCATCTATTGACTAAAGGAGGAATAAGTGATGAGTCTACAATATGTAGGGTTGAGCGAAATTAATGGTTCATTAGTCGTATTAGATCATGTTAAAGATGCTTCATATGACGAAATGGTCGAATTACAATTAAAAGATGGTTCAACTCGTTTAGGACGTATCGTTCAAATTGAAGGAGAAAGAGTGGTTGTTCAGGTTTTTGAGGGAACAAACTCTTTATCTCTTGCTAATACAAAAACAAGATTATTAGGTCATCCAATGGAACTTCCTGTATCTAAAGAAATTTTAGGGCGTGTATTCTCAGGAGCAGGAAAACCAATTGATGGACTTGGTGATATTTATGCTGAAAAATCTATGGATATTAATGGTCAGCCATTAAATCCGGTTGCACGTGTTTATCCAAGAAACTATATTAATACAGGTATTTCATCTATTGACTGTTTAACAACATTGATTCGTGGACAAAAATTACCAATTTTCTCTGGTTCAGGGTTACCACACAATCAATTAGCTGTTCAAATTGTTAAACAAGCCAAAGTTAAAGATGATGATGGTAGTGGATTTGCAGTTGTTTTTGCCGCAATGGGTGTGACAAATGACGTTGCTGAATATTTCAGACGTTCTTTTGAAGAAGCTGGCGTTATGCAAAGAGTTGTCATGTTCTTGAACTTATCTAATGATCCAATCATTGAACGTACATTAACACCTCGTTGTGCTTTAACTGCCGCTGAATATTTGGCTTATGAACATGATATGCATGTTTTGGTTATTTATACAGATGTCACTTCATATTGTGAAGCTTTACGTGAATTCTCATCAAGTAAAGGTGAAATTCCAGGACGTAAAGGTTATCCAGGATATTTATATTCTGACTTAGCTTCTTTATATGAAAGAGCTGGTATTTCTAAATCAGCCAAAGGTTCAGTGACACAAATCCCAATTCTCACAATGCCTAACAATGATATTACACACCCTGTACCAGACTTAACTGGATACATTACAGAAGGACAGATTACACTTGATTCAGAATTGAATTCAATGGGTATCTATCCACCAGTGAGTGTTCTTCCATCACTTTCACGTTTGATGAAAGATGGTATTGGTGAAGGTTATACAAGAAAAGATCATTCAGATGTATCTAACCAGTTATTTGCTGCTTATGCACATGTCCAGGATGTTAAATCATTGACATCAGTTATTGGTGAAGATGAATTAACACCAGTGGATAGAAAATATATGGAATTTGGACGTTTATTTGAACAACATTTCCTTAATCAAGGCTTCAATACAAACCGATCTATTGAAGAAACATTGGATTTAGGATGGACATTATTATCAGTTCTTCCTAAAAATGAATTGGATCGTATTGATAATGCCGTATTAGAACAATTCTACGATCATGAAAAAGCAGTAGCTCAATTTGATCTTCAAGAAGATACAATGATTAAAGAGTTACAACAGGCAGTAGATAATGGCTAATCAAGTCTTTCCAACGAAAGGAAATCTTATCGCAACCAAAAAGTCATTAGAGCTTGCTTATTTGGGTTATGACTTAATGGATAAAAAAGAAATGTTCTCATCAAGGAAATGATGAATTTATTAGATGATGTTAAATTGATTAGAGATGATATTACTGATTCTTATCAAAAAGCATATTATGCTCTTCAAGAAGCCAATATGTCACTAGGTATTATTAGTGATATTGTTGAGGCTGTACCTATTGACGAAGGAATAAGTGTAACTTATCGAAGTGTTATGGGAGTAGAAATTCCAAAAGTCAATTATGAAAAGACACCACTTCGTTTAGGTTATGGTTTTGAAAGAGCTAACTCTAAAGTGGATTATGCTTATCGTTGTTTCTATCATGTTAAAGAGTTGACAGTTAAACTTGCAGAAATAGAAAATGCTGTGTATCGTTTAGCCAATGCTATTCGTAAGACACAAAAACGTGCGAATGCTTTACAAAACATTTCTATTCCTGAATTTGAAAGAACAGTGAAATTTATTAGTGAATCATTAGATGAAAAAGATCGTGAAGAATTCTCTCGTCAAAAAGTTATCAAGACACAGAAAAATAAACAAGAAAGATTAAAACAGGAACAAGATCAGTAATGGTCTTGTTTTCTTTTATAAAATATTAAGAATTTATTAAGAAAGTTTTCAGTTCAATTCACTATACTATGATAGGGTGATCAATATGAAAAGAAAAATAGCTATGACAATCATTTTTATAATCAGTTTATCAACGATGTTTATGTCCTGGTTTGGTGGACAAAAGGGAATACAGGATATATCGGGATTTATTTTAATGGACAATCCCATTGCAGTGACATGTATCATCTTGACACTTGTCGGAATATGGACACATTTTGGACATACCAGTTATATGTTAAGTTGTATTGGTTTAATAGGATTATTAGCAATGGAAATTTATGAATTTTTCACATGGCATATCTTAACAATTTCTGGAGCTTTTAATTTCAGTTTAAGTCTAGAACTTTGTTATCCTGAATTTTATATTGCTTTGATGAGTACCATAGTTACATTTTTGATTTATAAATATTATTTTTGGAAAAGAGATTTGACAAACTTAGAAGATTATGTATGATAGAGGGAAAAGGGGATGATGAGTGAATATGAAAAAGTATGGTTCTTTAGTGAAAAATATTTTACAATTTACTGTAATATACAAACTTATCATCCTCTTTGCTTTCAGTCCTCTTTTAAGATTAGTTTTAAAAGAATATTTAAAAAAGGTTTCAGTAAGTATTGCATTTAATCAAAATATGATAGAAGTATTTTTATCATTTCAAGGAATTATTATTTTATTGATTCTTCTTTTAGCAATGATGTTTTTAATTTATTATAATTTATATGTTGTGATTCAAATCATAACTTTAGAACATCAACAAAAAAATATCAACTCAAAGAAATCGTTTTAAAGAGCTTTTTAAATCTTAAAAATATTCATAAACCAACATTTTTATTAAGTGGTTTATATATGTTATTATTGTTGCCACTGGTGCATGTAGGATATATTAATAATTATGTACCAAGATGGGATATACCAGCTTTTATTTTTGGTGAACTTCAATTAACACAGAGTGGTCAATTTTTAATTCTTCTTATTTATTTTCTTTATTATAGCTTGTTCATTATAACGATATTTGTTCCTTTATATCTTTCTTTAGAGCGTATTTCTTTTATTCAGGCTATTCAAAAAGGATGGTTGTTACTTAAAAAAGTAACGATTCAACAAAAATTAATGTTACTCATATCAATGATTGTATGGATTGTGGTAGAAAATGGAATCATGGGTATGTTAACTTATCCATTATTACATAATCGTGATTTTAATATTTATTTTTTGAAATATTTTATTCATTTTACATCTTTTCGTTATAGTGTTTTACAATATATTGGGATTTATTTATTGACAATGCTGGGAATGATTTTCTTTTTGAATTATCTGATTTCACTATTTTGTCAATATGAAACAGAAATAAAAACAATCCAAGATTTAGATATGGATACTTCACATTTGCAACAATTCTTAACACGTTTTCAAAAAGGATCAGGAGAAACATTAGCAAGTCTTAAGCAAAGTTTATCACAAATACATTGGATTCAAACTTATCAAAAATATATTAAAATTGCCTGTGTTATATGTGTTGGAATTGTGGCTATTATCTATTTTCATCAGGATTTAAGACTCCACAAGCCATATGTGATAGGACATCGTGGTTCTGGTTATGCTATTGAAAATACTTTTGAAGCGGTTGAAAATGCCAAAATATGCGGTGGAGATTTTGCTGAAATTGATATCCAGTTATCAAAAGATGGCATTCCTGTTGTTTATCATGATACAACAATGTCTAGATTATCCGATAGTTCTTCACCAGTGGCAGATTTAACAGCTACACAATTTGAAGATGTGACATTAAAATCATCACAAATGACAGCACATCCTGTGACTTTAGAACATTTGATTCAAAAAATACAACAACAGCACCTTCATATCAAATTATTGATTGAATTAAAACCAAATGATGAAAACTATCAAGAAATGATTGATCAGGTTAGTCAAATTGTCAATCAATATCAATTTTCTTCACAATCCATGTTTATGTCATTGCATTATCCCACTGTTGCCTATTTGCATCGTCTTTATCCCGATTGGTGGGTAGGCTATTGCATTTATGGAAGTATTGGTGATATTGATGCAAGTATATGGAGTATGGATATTGATTTTCTCGCTATTGAACAAAGTCGAGCGAGTACTTCTTTGATTCAAAAAGCGATTTCTCAGATGATTCCTATTTATGTTTGGACAGTGGATGATGAAAAGAAAATGCGTCAATATTTAGATATGGGAGTCAGTGGCTTAATTACCAATTATCCTGATCTTGGACGACAGGTTATTGATTCTTATTTGCAGGAGCATCCACATTCCTATTATGAAGAAAATATATAAAAAAGCAGGATGCCCTGCTTAAAATTCAAGTTGAATATGATAAATTTGCCCCCATAGATAGATTTGATAGAAATAGGCCATGAGTTGTGGACCCATCATCAGTTGTCCAAACCAAGGCGCTGAAAAACTTTGACCATGTGTTTGAATGAAGTTTTCAAGTTTTTGTCTATCGAAAAATTGAAATAAAAGATTGGAAGGATCCTTAAGGGATTCTTTTAATTTTTCTTCAATAAGTTGTTCATAAAGAGGAGAATAGGTTTTAGGATAAGGATTCTTTTTACGATGAATAATATCTTCAGGTAAAAAATCAGCGAAAGCTTGACGAAGAATACCTTTTTCTTCTCCTTTATAAAACATATATTCTTCAGGCATATTGTAAAGATATTGTAGTATTTCAGTCGATGCAAATGGAACTCTCACTTCCAAAGAAGCACGCATTGTTTGGCTATCAGCACGTGTGAGTAATGTTTGCATGAACCATTGTGTATTTAAATAAATGAGTTGTTTTTTACGATTATCAGTATGAATTTCTTGTAATGTTTCTTGATAACGTTGAATAATATAATCTTTTAAATGTAATTTTTGAACTTTATCATTAAACATATCAAGTTTTTGATCTAAGTCACGCATCCATGGAAAATATGGTAATTGGTATAGCTCTGGTTTATAAAACCAAGGATAACCACCAAAAATTTCATCTGCACATTCTCCAGATAATGCCACTTTATTTTCTTTGGCAATGGCTTTTGAAAAGAGTAAAAAACTGGCATCAATGTCTGCCATTCCTGGCATATCTCTAGCAATCAAAGATTCTTTTAAAGTTTCAATTAAATCAGTTTGTTTTAAAACGATAGAATGATGATGAGTTGAATAACGTGTGACCATCTGATGAATATATTCATCATCCATTGTTGTTTGATAATCATAGGCTTGAAAATATTTATTTTGATCTTCATAAGTCACACTATACGTGGAAAGTGGGTGGATATATTGAGATGTAACAGCCGTGATAATGCTGGAATCTAATCCACCTGACAACATTGTTGATAAAGGGACATCACTTAATAATTGGTGCTGAATGCTTTTGATGACAAGATGACGAACATGTTGAATGGTTTCTGGTAAATCTTCATCATGTGATGCATCATGTAATTTCCAATAACAATGAACCTGTATATCTTTTTGAAAATAGAGGTAATAGCCAGGTCTTAAGGCATAAATGTTTTTATAAACTGTATGCCCTGGTGTTAAACTTGGTCCCAATCCTAAGAGTTCTTTCACACCCTTTTCATCAACGATAGCTTGACCAAGATAACTTAAAAGACTTTTGATTTCACTGGCAATAACCAAAGTTCCATTTTGTAAGGTATAGTAAAGAGGTTTAACACCTAGAGGATCTCTAGCAGCAAAGAGTTTTTCACCATCATCTATCGCAAACGCAAAAATTCCTTCCAATAAATCAAGACAATGTTCCTGATATTCAATATAGGCAGCTAAAATAACCTCACTATCACTCATTGTTTGAAATGTATATCCACGTTCAATCAATTGATTTTTGATTTCTGTCATATTATAAATTTCTCCATTATAAGTCATGCGATAAGTACGGTCATGATGCGTATAAAGAATTGGTTGGTGTCCATTTTTTAAATCAATAATAGCTAAACGTGTATGTCCCATTAAACAATGGGGTGTCATAAAATATCCCATATGATCAGGACCACGTTTGTGTAAAAGTTTTGTCATTGTCATGATTTTCTCATCATAATCAAGTAAATGTTTCGTATAATTACAAATTGTTATAATACCACACATAGATTTCACCCCATATATTGTATGAAATGTTTAAAAAATTATGAGAAGAATTTGAGAAAAAGATAAGACAAAGTTGAGATTTTTCAAGTGTTATCTGTGCTATGATACTAGTGGGTGATGAAAAGTGGAATGTCCAAGATGTCATAATCGAAATGTTAATCGTTTATACAAGTTAAACGGAAAGTACTATTGTCGAGAATGTATTGCTTTCCATCGTGTTTTTGTTGATGAAAAGATCGTGCCTGAAGGTTTTCAATATCCATCCAAAGCAGTTCAATATCATCTTGATTTTGAATTGTCTGCATCACAAAAACAAATATCCAGACAACTTGTGGAAAATTACCAAAACCAACTTCATTCTTTAGTTCTTGCTGTTTGTGGCTCAGGAAAAACTGAGATTGTCTTTGAACTTATTCAGTATGCCCTTGAACAAGGTCATCGTGTCTGTTTTTGTATCCCTAGAAAAGAACTCGTTAAAGAGTTGTATCAAAGAATTTATCATTCCTTTCGATTTGTTGATATTGGCTTAGTTTATGGTGGGCACACTGAAAATATTGAAGCACAGTTTATCATTTGTACCATGCATCAGTTATATCGTTTTGAAAGTACTGGTTTTGATTTAATTATTGCTGATGAAGTGGACGCATTTCCGTTTTATGGAAATCGTGTTTTACAGGAAATTTTTACAAATTGTTGTAGAGGAAATTATGTAAAACTCAGTGCAACATTTGTGAAAGAGGATATTCATCAAGAAGAATTACTAATAATGAATCGAAGATACCATGGCTATGATCTTCCAGTACCTCGATTGATGATTTGTCCTCGTTGTTTACAAATTTTCATAATCCATCTTTTACTCTGGAAATGGAAGAAGAAAGTAATTATTTATGTTCCTTTTGTCAAGGATGTTGATAAAGTGGTTCACCAATTACGTTGCTTTAGAGTGAAAGGCGTGTCTTCTATGCATAAGCATAATCAAGAAAATCTAGAAGCCTTGAAAAATGGCGATATAGATGTGATTGTATCTACAACATTGCTGGAACGAGGCATTACAGTAGAAGATGTGCAAGTCATTGTTTATCATGGAGAAGATAATTTATTTGATTGTCGCACATTAATTCAAATTGCTGGGCGTGTAGGACGTAAAATCTCTCATCCTCAAGGTCATGTTTATATTCTGTCCTGTGAACATACCTCCTCTATAAGACAATGCATTCATACTATCAAAGATCTCAACACAATGAATGTTTAATTTGTCATACACCCCTCTTGCAGCAAATTTCTTTAGTTTCTTTTTTAAGTCCAGTTCCTCTTTGTCAAAAATGTTTAGCACAATTTGAAGTTATTGATATTCAAACAACTTTTCATCACCATCCTTTAAGAATTCTTTATAAATACAATGATTTTTTTAAATCACTTCTTTATCAATATAAGGGACTCTATGACTATGCTTTAAAAGATGCGTTTTTATGTTCTTATTTACCCTATTTGAAAACAAAATATCACGATTTTATCGTTGCAGTAGCTCCCAGCTCAATTGAAGAAAATGAAAAGCGAGGTTTTGCACCCATGCAAGGTATTGCGGAATCATTTTCATCGCATGTTTTTACGGGACTTTATAAGAAAGAAGCGTATAAACAAAGTCGTTTGTCATTTGAAGAAAGAAAGACAGTGAAAGAAAAAATCGGTATTCATTATCAAGAACAACTTCAAGGAAAAAAGGTCTTAGTTTTTGATGATGTTATGACATCATCTGCTACTTTAGCAGCTTGTCTATCTCTTGTTGAAAAGGGAAATCCTCAATGTATAGAGCTGCTCGTTTTGTCTACCAAACACCATTCTTTTTGATTGAAGTGTACATTTCTTTAAGGAGATGTACACTTTTAAAAAATAATGGCTATTTTTAAGGATAGTACAGCAAGATATTTTTTAATATGAATATGTTTTTTTCAATAAAAAAATACGAGTATAACTAAAACATCGCATAAATACTGTAATAAAAGGTAAAACAGACATTAGATAGAAAGAAATTTACAACGATATTACAACAAATGAAAGAGCCCTATATACGATTTGCAGAATAAAAAAGATATTTCAAATGAATATCTTTTTTTATTTAAATATTCATACTAGTATGAATATATTGACTTTAGTCAGTTGAGCATACAAAGTATGCGAAACAAAAAACCACCTGCTATGCGGGTGGAGCGATAAAAAGTTATACAAAATATCACCTTTCCATTATAATGAAAGTGTTCAAGCTATCATTATAGGAAAGGAAAGGTGATAAAGTATGGCTCAAAAAACAAATTCTTTGGCACATACGAAGTGGATGTGCAAATATCACATCGTCTTCACTCCAAAGTATAGACGAAAAGTGATTTATAATCAACTAAGAAATGACATAGGAGAGATATTAAGGACATTATGCCGATATAAAGGAGTAGAAATCATAGAAGGGCATCTGATGGCAGATCATGTCCATATATTAGTGATGATACCACCAAAATTAAGTGTATCATCATTCATGGGATACCTAAAAGGAAAATCGGCACTGATGATATTTGATCGACATGCAAATCTGAAATATAAATATGGAAACAGACATTTCTGGGCAGAAGGATATTATGTGAGCACAGTGGGATTGAATGATGCAACGGTCGCAAAATATATAAGGGAACAAGAGCGACATGACATAGCGATGGACAAACTCAGTGTGAAAGAATATCAAAATCCATTTGAAGACAGAGAAATAGAAAAAGAGAAGAAAAAACAGGAGAAAAAGAAAAAGACAGTTAAGAAAGAGAAATAATCCCTTTGAGGGATAGCGAGAGTCAAAAGCGATAGCTTGAACGAAGTGAAAGCAGCGCCTTTAGACGCGAGCAAGTAACAAAGGCTTATAGTCGCAGAGAAAACCACGCCTTTTAGGCGTGGTTTTTATTGTGAATCAATTTTTATTTTAATTTGCTTGAATGAAATATTCGATACTCTGTCGGTAAAACATTATAATATTCCTTAAAAGTTTTAGAAAATTTACTTTGGCTTTCATAACCAACTTCTTTTGCAATTTCTTTTATACTTTTTGGTGTTTCCATTAGCAAATGGGTTGCAATTTTCATTCTGTGTTCTTTTATATGTGAGGCAATAGAAGTACCGTATACAGCTTTAAAGACAGACTTTAATGTAGTGGGATTGATAAGATACTTGCGTGCCATTTCATCTATTGTTATCCGTTGGCTTATATTATCCAACAAGTATTTGTGTATACTGCGAACAATTTCAACTTGTTCAGATTGATATTCAGACAATCGTTTTTCTGTATTGAAAGATAATTTACTTAGATACAGTAAGAGTTCTATTACTTTTATTCGCCAATAGGCAAGCTGAAATTCTTTTGGCTGATGGTAGAATGATGAAAAGATAGCGTCTGTTTCTTCATTACCAATAAAAGCTGAAAAATTTCCATCTTTACAAAATTTATCAAGTATACTGTTTCCTGTAATCCCAGTGTTTTTTAATAATTCTGGTGGTTCTTCTAAAAGGCTATTTAAGTCAATATAAATGGTAATTCCCTCATAGTATTCATTAGGTAAAGTTATCGTAGAGGTAGAACAACATTCCATTGTATGTAATGAAAAATCATGTTTCCCTAAATAAACACTATTTCCATTAGACATTTTCCATCCAATTCTTCCTTTATGGCAGTAATTGATTTCTAAGATATGTCTTAACGGCTCATGTGCATCAGTATGTTTGTTGCCAGTTAATGACATAAAAGCAAGTTTTATACCTTTATATAAATCATAACTAACTATATGATATTTATTAGAAAGTTCTTGTATACTTTTTTCTAATGTTACGATTTCGCTGCTCATAATATTATTTACTCCTTATGTTCAGGGCAAGTAATCATCAAGATTCTTTCAATCATTTTATGTAATAATATACTTTGCTCTGTATTTGCTGACTTATAGTAAACCTCTTTCCCTACCCGTCTACTAGAAACTAAACCTTTGTTTCGTAACGCTCTGAGATGATGAGATATGGCAGGACTGGTCATTTTCATCATTGCAGATAGATTTAGGACACATTCCTCACAATGACATAAAAGCCAAAACAAACGAATGCGTGTAGGATCGCTTAATTGTTTAAATAATTCTGAAACTATTTGAAAGTGCTGAATATCATCAAGCTGTTCTAATAATTTAGTATTATCAATTTCGTTATGATGATTATGTGGTAACTTCATATAAGACATATACAATCTTCCTTTCATTTTGCCCTGTTTAGAAATGTGTTTCGCCCATTTAGCAGGTAATTACATATCTCTATTGACTTTAGGTTATGAGAGAATTATACCATTAACTTTTCAAGAAAAGATAACTAAATAGAAAATAAACTTATTAAAGCGTAAAAATGTCGATAAAAAGATTGTTTTTACGCTTTTATTCTGTCTGAATTTATGATATAATTTAGTTATCTTAATAACTAAAGGAGATTGCCATGTTTCATAAAAATATTACTGTTAAAAAACCTGCCAATTCTGTTGTCTATCCTCGAAACAACTATGTCTATTTTAATTGTGAAAAGATTTACATCAAGGAAAAAAGCATAATCAAAATAAGAGGGTTCTTATTGGAAAGATGATTGATGATGAATTCATGATTCCTAATGACAATGCTAGAATCTATTTCCCTGAATGGTTCGAAAATGAAAAATCACCTGAAATGTCTGATACCATTTCTATTGGAAATACAATGGTCATTGATAGGATTATGAATGAGTCAGGTCTTTCATCGCTTCTTGATTCTATCTTCGATGATGATTCCTCTCTTATCAAGGATGTCATGCAATATATGATCATTGGTGAAACAACAGCCATTCAGCATTTTCCATCATTCATGAGGAGAATTCCCGTCTTTTCAAAACAGATATATAGCGATTCTTCCATAGGGAGGCTTCTCAAGGACAGGATCAAATTCAGAGATACCGATCTTTTCCTTAAGTCATGGAACAACATGCATAAAGGTGATGCCATATACATCAGCTATGACAGCACCAACATGAATACATATAGCGAGGGCATAGAAATTGCAGAACTAGGTCATGCAAAGGATGATGATGAAGTACCGATTGTAAATATGAGCTACTCCATTGATCAGAAAAATGGTACGCCACTATTCTATGAAACGTATATGGGGAGCATCATCGACAACAGTCAGCTGACATACATGGTGGACAGGGCAAAGGAATATGGATATGAAAATATCGGACTGATACTTGATAGAGGATATTTCAGTGCCAGAAACATAAGATATATAGAGAAAAAGGGATATGACCTTATAATGATGGTGAAAACCAATCAGAAAAAGATTAGTGAACTTATTACCAGACATAGGCTCAGCATAGCAAATCAGATAGATGCATATATAGAGAAATATGAAATCTATGGAAAGACAGTGAAGGCAAAACTGTATGATGATGAAAAGGAATACTATGTTCACATCTACTATGATGGCGAAAAGGCGAATGAACAGAGAAGTATGCTTTTGAATTCATACGCAAAGCTTGAAAGGGATCTGGAAAAAGAATTTCAAAGACAAAGCTCAACAGAAAAGAAGACATGAAAAGATTCGAAAAGGGATTCAGGATGTATTATGATGATAGCGGATATTTAAGGAAGTATACAAAGCTGAAGGAAAAGATACAGAAAGAAGCGGACATGATGGGATACTTTGCGATAGTGACAACGCAGGAAATGGGTGCAGGGGAAGCACTTGAAACATATAGAGACAGGGATACAGTTGAGAAACTGTTTAGAAGCCTGAAGAGTGAACTGGATTTTAATAAATTCAGAGTTCATGGAGATGCATCGATGGAATCAAAGATTTTTATTACATTCCTGGCAAATATAGTTAGAAATGAAGTATTCACAAAGACAAAGGAAATAAGAAGAAAAAACAAGAAAGACTATACAGTACCGGGAATCATACATGAGATGAATAAAATAGAGATAACAAGAGACAGCAGGAATGAGTATGTAAGAAGATATGGGTTAAGTCGAAAACAAAAAGAGATATTGAAACAATTTGGAATCACAGATGAAGATGTAAAGAACTATGTAAAAGAAATAAATGAAAAGATGAAATAATAAGGGAAAGATACAGCAATTGTATAGGCGGCAATAGCTGTATCTTTTTTCAATGATTTATAGTTTTAGTTATCTTTTTTGAAAAGTTAAGGTTATACTACAGCCATAACAATTAAACAAGTGCTTAATTGTTGAATGAAGTTTTAAATACAATCACGAAAGGAGATGTTTATCATGAAAAAAACTTACAAAATCGAAGTTGACTGTGCAAACTGTGCAAATCTTATGGAGGATGCAGCAAAAAAGACAGCAGGAGTAGCAAATGCAACTGTAAACTTTATGACACAAAAAATGATTGTAGAGTTTGAAGATGGAAAAGAACTAAAAGCAGTTATGAATGATGTTTTAAAGGCTTGCAAAAAAGTAGAGCCAGATTGTGAGATAGAACTTTAGAAAAAACGCACCCCTAAATACAAAAGGGGTGCAAATTTGAAAAGGTTATATGAACAATTAAACATATATAAAATAAAAAGGAGGAATGAGCTGTGAATAAAAAGCAGAAAAAGATGTTGACAAGAATTATTATTGCAGCAGTTATGATGATTGCTTTAAATTTGATACAGGTAACAGGAATTCTGCAATTATTACTTTACTTGGCAACATATTTAATAATCGGTTATGATATATTAAAGAAAGCAGGAAAAGGAATTATAAATCGACAAGTTTTTGATGAAAACTTTTTAATGGCAGTGGCGACAGTGGGAGCTTTTGCACTAGCAATTTACTCTGGAAGTGGAGATTACAATGAAGCAATCGCTGTTATGTTATTCTATCAAATTGGAGAATTATTCCAGAGTTACGCAGTAGGAAAAAGTCGTAAAAATATTAGTGCATTGATGGATATTCGCCCTGATTACGCAAATGTAGAAAGAAATGGAAAATTAGAAAAAGTAGACCCTGACGAAGTCGGTATAGAAAGTATAATTGTTGTTCAGCCGGGAGAGAAAGTGCCATTAGATGGTATTGTAATAGAGGGTTCATCTAGCCTTAATACAAGCGCATTAACAGGTGAAAGTTTACCTCGTGATGTAAAACAAGGTGATGAAATCATCAGTGGCTGTATCAATATGACTGGTGTTTTAAAAATTCAAACGACAAAAGAATTTGGCGAATCAACAGTTTCAAAGATTTTAGAGCTAGTGGAAAATTCAAGTTCCAGAAAATCCAAATCAGAAAACTTTATCTCTAAATTTGCAAGAGTATATACTCCAGCAGTATGTTATGGTGCATTAGTATTGGCATTGTTGCCACCATTAGTACAAATGTTGTTCTTAGGTCAAACAGCACAATGGGGAGTATGGATTTACAGAGCCCTTACTTTCCTTGTAATTAGTTGTCCATGTGCATTGGTTATCAGTATACCGCTTAGCTTTTGTGGGTATCGGTGGTGCAAGTAAAGAAGGCGTGTTGATTAAAGGTTCTAATTATATGGAAACTTTATCACAAGCAAAGTATATAGTATTTGACAAAACAGGAACTTTGACACAAGGAGTATTTGAAGTAAGTGCTGTTCATCACAATGAGATGGAAGAAAAGAAACTTTTGGAATATGCTGCTTTAGCAGAATGTGCGTCTTCTCATCCAATCAGCAAGAGCTTGCAAAAAGCCTATGGGAAAGAGATAGACCGTAGTAGAGTTTCTGATATAAAGGAAATCAGTGGACATGGAATTATTGCAAAAGTAGATGGTCATGAGGTAGCTGCCGGAAACAGCAAACTTATGAAACAAATAGGCGTGGAGTTTTATGATTGTCATAGAGTTGGAACAATCATTCACATGGCAATCAATGGTGAATATGCTGGACATATCGTAATTTCTGATATATTAAAACCACATGCAAAAGAAGTGATTGCAGAATTGAAAAAAGCTGGTGTAGAAAAAACGGTAATGCTTACAGGAGACGCTAAACGTGTTGCAGAGCAAGTGGCTCAATCACTTGGAATTGATGAAGTATATAGCGAATTACTTCCAGCAGATAAAGTGTCAAAAGTTGAAGAACTACTTTCTGTAAAATCAGAGAAAGATAAACTTGCCTTTGTTGGAGACGGAATTAATGACGCGCCTGTATTGACTCGTGCAGATATTGGTATTGCAATGGGAGCAATGGGTTCTGATGCGGCAATTGAAGCTGCTGATGTCGTTCTTATGGATGATGACCCACTAAAAATTTCTAAAGCAATCAAGATTTCGAGAAAATGTCTTAGAATTGTATATCAGAATATTATCTTTGCGTTGATTATCAAATTCGCATGTCTCGGACTTGGTGCAATAGGTATTGCAAATATGTGGTTTGCTATTTTCGCAGATGTTGGTGTTATGATTATTGCAATACTAAATGCTATTAGAGCATTAAGGGTACATAATCTGTAATTTAGATGAAAATGAAAAAACTTATTATAGGGGAAGATTACATGCGATTGGTGGATTTTTTCAAATTGCTGGGAGATTATACAAGATTAAGAATAATTCTTGAATTAAAAACAAAAAGATGTGTTGGAGAATTAGCAGAAAAATTAGATATGTCTCATTCAGCAGTATCTCACCAATTAAATATATTAAAAGCCAATGGTATAGTAAAAAGTCAAAGACAAGGAAAATACATTTACTATATAGTGCAAGATGAATATATACAAAAAGCTATCGAAAGGTGCAAAACCTTATTTGATAAGAAGTATTGTTCGTAATATTTAGAATTAAACAAGATGGATATAAGAAATGAATAGAAAGACGGAGTGATCCAGACACGGTGGTGGGAAAATCTTTTAGATTTTTCCGCCATTTTAGTGGCTGGTTCACTTCGGCAGTTGAGCGAGATTGCGAGCGAACAGTAAGCCCCCCGTTATCTAACAAGGGGGCACAAAAAACAAGAGACAAGAGACATTACTAAGCGGAAAACGCTGTATTTACAAGGCAAAACCGCTTTTAACAGGGTGTTAACTAAAAGGCACTCATTTAACACATAAAATTGAATAAGACATAGGAAAGACAGTTGATTTCAAATAAGAAATTGATTGTCTTTTTCTTTTGCAGAAATGTAAGTATAGGCAATTATCAAATATGGTAGTTGCCTTTTTTGATTGGAGGAATTTTAGAATGAATGATAAAAACTTTATAAAAGAATTAAGACAAAAGCGTGAAGAATATGGAGTAACACAAAGAAAACTTGCTGTTGCCTGTGGTATCAGTCGTACATATTTTAATCAGATAGAGAATGGGACTGTTGTTTCCTCTGCTGAACTAAAACAAACGATAGAAAAACAGATTGAGCGTTTCAATCCACAAGAACCATTATTCTTATTGATTGATTACTTACGTGTCGCTTTTCTATTACGGATGCATTAAAGATTATTCGTGATGTATTACAACTGAAAGCTGATTATATGCTTTATGAAGATTATGGAAAGTACGGATATGAAAGCAAATATGTTTTAGGCGACATCAACATCATGTGTTCCATGCAGGAGCATTTAGGCGTTTTGTTAGAACTGAAAGGCAGAGGGTGTCGGCAAATGGAAAGTTATTTATTGGCACAGGAACGCTCATGGTATGACTTTATGCTGGATTGTATGACGGCAGGCGGTAAGATGAAACAACTTGACTTGGCAATCAATGATAAAACCGGAATATTGGATATTCCAAAGCTAAAGGCAAAAGCTGGCGAATGTATCTCCTACTTACGCAAACAGAAAGATTACGGTGGTACAGAGAAAAATGGAAATGATACACCACAAAATACAGGCGAAACCTTATATCTCGGTTCAACAAGTAGTGAATTATATATGTGTGCCTATCAGAAGAATTATGAGCAGTATGTCAAGAATGGTACAGAAGTTGAATATACAGAAATCAAGAACCGTTTTGAAATACGCATGAAGAATGAACGAGCCTATTATGCGATTGTAGATTTACTGACCTATCGTGACGCTGAACGTACTGCTTTTTCTGTCATTAATCATTATGTCCGTTTTGTAGATAGAGAGGACGATAAACCGAAAGTCAAAAGCAACTTTCATTGCACAACCAAGAAATTTGTAATATATTAAAGGTGAAAAAAGCTATCCTTATAGAAAATGGAAAGGAGTTGGACGTAGATGAATACAACAAGAAGTGAATGTCTTAGAAATGATTTTATTTATGCTTTAATGAAGTTCTCAAATGGCCAGATTTCAGAAAAAGAAGCCAACAGCATTGCTGATAAAAAGTTGCGTTTAACTGATTTTTCTGATGATAGTCCTTTATCTCATAAAGGGCCGAGATGGCTAGCAAAACGCATTGTTAAAATAATGTCATAGTAATAATCAATGAAGAATTTTATCATAGAAGTAACACACGGATTATCTTGTTACTTCTTTTTTATTGACTGTTTAGAGCTTTTGTTTTTTCATAATATTTTTCATCGTTGTTTTATAGTTTTCCAGTACTCTTCTTGAAAAGAACTAAAATAATTATAACATAAGAATAAAAAGTGATTTTATTGAATGGGTTTGTTATAATGTTGTAAAAGAATCAATTGGAATTTCGCGTAGATGTTCCAATGGTAAGATAAGGTGATGAGAAAAGTAAAAATAAGAATAACAAGTATGAATACATTGAAGATAATTACTAAACAAATCGTGAAATGCAGTCAAGATATTTTAGGAGATAATCTAGTAGGGGATGTCTTTGTAGTTCAGCAATTATGGGTTGTTTTAACAATAAAACAAGTGATATTGATTTGATTGTTGAGATTAATAATGATATGTCTGATAAAGAAAAATCACAATATATCAATATGATTGTGAAATTAAATGATTTTGTATTGAATTAAGTATTGTTAGGAAGTCTGTCTGTAAGCCTTTTGTGTATCCTACTTTGTATTACATTTTTCTGTGACCTATTTAGAGTGGTATAAAAACAATCTTAGTGATTATATTGTGAAAATGAATGGATTTGGTAGCTCATGTAATGATTACTTATCATAGGGGGATTAGTCTTTATGGTAAAAAAATAAGAACTATTTTTGAAGATGTTGGTAGAGAAATATATCATGTGTTAGATGAAGATTGGAAATGTTTGGAATTAAATATAAATCTATAAAGAAGGAGTAAAAGATATGAAAGTGATTTTATTAAACGGAAGTCCACATTTGAAGGGATGTACTTACACTGCTTTACATGAAGTAGAAAAAACATTAAATGAAGAAGGTATTGAAACAGAATTAATCACTATTGGACAAAGAGATATACGTGGATGTATTGGATGTCGTCAATGTAAAGAAAAAGGAGAATGTATTTTTAGTGATGAAGTGAATGAAGTGGCTAAAAAATTGAAAGATAGTGATGGACTGGTTATTGGTTCACCGGTTTATTATGCCAGTGCAAATGGAACATTGATTGCTTTTTTGGATCGTTTGTTTTACGGTAGTTCATTTGATAAGACAATGAAAGTTGGAGCGAGTGTCGTAAGTGCTAGACGTGCTGGAACAACCGCAACATTTGATGAACTGAATAAATATTTTACAATTTCTCAAATGCCAATTGTTTCAAGTCAATATTGGAATATGGTGCATGGCAATACCCCTGAAGAAGTGCAACGAGACTTAGAAGGATTGCAAATTATGCGTACATTAGGACATAATATGGCATTCTTGATGAAAAGTATTCAGCTTGGAAAACAACAATTTGGAATGCCAGAACGTGAAGAAGGTGTGCATACAAACTTTATTCGCTAAAAAAAGATATATTTCCAAGGAAATAGTGTAAAGAAAATCAATTCTCTCGACATAATATGAGTCCTTTTTTAAAATCAATCATCTATAATAGACACAACCATGAAGTAAAGGAGTTGTGATTATGCAAGGTAAAGTAAAATGGTTTAATGCTGAAAAAGGATTTGGATTCATTGATCGTGGTGAAGGAAAAGATGTTTTTGTTCATTATAGTCAAATTATACAAGATGGATATAAATCTTTAAATGAAGGTGAATTGGTAGAGTTTGAACTCTATTCAACAGAACGTGGTTTACAAGCTAGGCATGTTGTAAAAATTTAGTTGGCAAGAGGATATGTTGAGGCATATCCTTTTTGTATGAGGGAATAAATTTACGTGATATTTACTTTGTTTTCTGTGGATTATATGCTATAATGTGAAATGTTTCAGTATGCATGAAAGGAGATTTATTCATGGCAAGTAAAAAACAAGAAATTAGAAAACAAATTAAAAAGAAAGAAGCCAAAGAATTAGAAGAACTTGGTTTAAATCCTAATGCTGAAATTGTGGATTTAAATGATGATTTAGGTGAAGATGTTGTTGTAGAAACATTTGATGATGTGGTTAAAAAATCAAATCAGCCAATTGAATTTAATACAACACCACAAAAAGAAAAGAAAGGTTTATTTGGTTCTATTAAAAAGGCTTTTTCACAAGATAATAAAATATTAAAGAAACTTGAAAAACAGGCTTTACAAATTATGGATTTAGAGCCTCAATATCAAGCAATGAGTGATGAAGAATTAGCCCATCAAACAGAAATCTTTAAAGAACGTTTACAAAATGGTGAAACTTTAGATGATTTATTAAATGAGGCTTTTGCAACTGTCCGTGAAGCAGCTTATAGACGTTTAGGTTTAAAGGCTTTTAAAGTGCAATTAATGGGTGCGATTTCATTACACAATGGTGATATTGCAGAAATGAAAACAGGTGAAGGGAAAACTTTAACATCTATTTTTCCAGTTTATTTAAATGCCTTAACAGGACAAGGTGTTCATGTTGTTACTGTTAATGATTACTTGGCAGAACGTGATAAAACAGACAATGGAAAAGTATATGAGTTTTTAGGCTTAACAGTTGGTTTAAATAAACGTGAATTAACAAAAGATCAAAAACGTACACAACATGCTTGTGATATTACGTATACAACAAATGCTGAACTTGGATTTGACTATCTAAGAGATAATATGGTCACAAGAATGGAAGATAAGGTTTTAAGACCATTGAATTATGCTTTAGTAGATGAAGTTGACTCAATTTTAATTGATGAATCAAGAACACCATTAATTATTTCTGGTGGTAAGAAAAATACTGCGGCTTTATATGTGCAGGCAGATAAATTTGTCAAATCTTTGCGTGAAGAAAAAGATTATGAAGTGGATATTGAAAGTAAAACAGTGAATTTGACAGCAGATGGTATCAGTAAAGCTGAAAAAGCATTTAGAATTCAAAACTTATATGATCCTGAACATACAGCTTTAGTGCATCACATTAATCAAGCATTAAAAGCAAACTATACAATGAGCCTAAATGTTGAATATATGATTGCGACAGAAGATGGGAGTCATGATATTAGAAATGCCAGTATTATGATTATTGATCAGTTTACAGGGCGTGTTATGCCAGGACGTGCTTATAGTGATGGTTTACATCAAGCTTTGGAAGCTAAAGAGGGCGTACCTATTAAAGAAGAAACTGTCACTCTAGCAACTATTACTTATCAGAATTTCTTCCGTTTGTTTAATAAATTAGCTGGGATGACAGGAACGGCTAAAACTGAAGAAGAAGAATTTAGAACGATTTACAACATGCGAGTTATAGAAATTCCAACGAATAGACCTGTTATTCGTGATGATAAACCAGATTTGGTTTTTGCCAAACAATCTGCAAAATATAAAGCAATTTGTGATGAAGTAGAAAAAAGACATAGCTATGGACAACCTATTTTATTAGGAACAGTTTCTGTTGAAACTTCTGAACTTTTAAGTAAGATGTTAAATAAACGTGGCATTAGACATAATGTCTTGAATGCGAAAAACCATGCAAAAGAAGCTTTAATTATTGAAAAAGCAGGGGTTATGGGTGCTGTCACGATTGCGACAAACATGGCTGGACGTGGAACCGACATTAAATTAGGTGAAGGTGTACCAGAAATTGGTGGATTGATGGTTATTGGTAGTGAAAGACATGAGTCAAGACGTATTGATAATCAGTTAAGAGGACGTTCTGGACGTCAAGGAGATCCTGGATGTTCATTGTTCTTTGTATCTTTTGAAGATGAATTGATGCAAAGATTTGCTAATGAAAAGATGAAAGATAGAATGGGATCTTTCTTAGAAGATGAAGCCATTGAAAGTAAGATGGTTACAAAATCTATTGAAAATGCTCAAAAACGTGTTGAAGGGCAAAACTTTGATATTCGTAAACAGTTATTGCAATATGATGATGTGATGCGTCAACAACGTGAAATCATGTATAAAGAACGTGATGATATTATGTCACAGACTGATTTAAGTTCCATTGTTAAAGGAATGTTTGAACAGGCTGTAGAAAATACTGTTCGTCAATTTACAAAACATGATGGAAAAGCCAATAATGTTGATGTAGATGGAGTATTGAATTATATTTCTAAAAATTATATGCTATTAGCTTCTTTATCAGCCAAAAATAAAGATGTTGTGGTTCATGATGCTAAGAAATTATCTAATAGTTTATCTGAAATTGTTTACTTACAATATCAAAATAGATTTAATAAAGATTTGCCAGCTGAAATTAAACTTGATTATGAAAGAAGAATTTTATTAGGTGTTATTGATCATACATGGATTAATCATATTGATGCGATGCAGAAATTAAGAAATGGTATCTATTTACGTGCTTATGCACAAAGAGATCCATTACAAGAATATACAGAAGAAGCCTTCTATATGTTTGAAGAAATGACGAAATCAATTTCTCAAGATATTACTAGAAATATTGTTCATATGGGTATTGCTCCTGGTAGTGAACAAGAAAAACAAATTCCTGCTGTACAAATTGAATTGGAGTTTAAAGCGGATTAATGGAATTATATGAAATAAAGGATGGGCTTGAAAAAGCCCGTTCTTTACTCAATGAACTCTTTATTTCTGTTGATATCGAAGGTTTGAAAAGAGAAATTGAAGGTTTGACTGTTCAAACAATGGATGAAAACTTTTGGAATAATCAAGAACATGCAAGAAAAATATATGATCAATTAAATGAAATGAAAAAGAAAGTCGATACTTATGAACATTTAATAACGACTTTAACTGAATTAGAAGAAACTTATCAGTATGTTAAAGAAAGTGATGATGATGAATTTAAAATCGTATTAGACGAAGATTATGTCACTTTTGAAAAGAATATGGATGATTTTGAAAAAACACTCTTATTTTCAGGAGAATATGATCATCACAATGCCTTGTTGGAAATCCATCCAGGAGCTGGTGGAACAGAATCACAGGATTGGGCAGCGATGTTAATGCGTATGTATCAAAGATATGCAGATAAAAAAGGCTGGAAAATTGAAGTTTTAGATTACTTAGATGGTGAAGAAGCTGGATTGAAGTCAGTAAGTTTGCGTATTGTTGGATATAATGCTTATGGACATTTAAAAGCAGAGAAAGGTGTTCATCGTTTAGTACGTATTTCACCGTTTGATTCTTCTAAACGTCGCCATACATCATTTGCTTCTGTTGATGTAATGCCAGAATTTGATAATGATATTGAAATTGAAATTGATCCACATGATATTCGTATTGATACTTATCGTGCTTCAGGAGCTGGGGGACAACATATCAATAAAACCGATTCAGCGATTCGTATTACCCATCTTCCTACACATATTGTAGTAACATGTCAATCACAACGTTCACAAATTCAAAACCGTGAACAGGCGATGATTATGTTGAAATCAAAACTCTATCAATTGATGTTGGAAAAGCAGGCATCACAGCTAAATGAGATTAAAGGTGAACAAAAAGCGATAGAATGGGGTAGCCAAATTCGTTCGTATGTTTTACATCCTTATTCAATGGTAAAGGATAATCGTAGTCAATATGAATCTAATAATCCAAAAGCTATTTTAGATGGGGATTTGGATGATTGTATATATGCTTATTTGAAATCACAGGTAAAGGAGTGATGATGAATGCATCAGGCAAAACATCTTGTCCGTGATACATTAATTGTTTTATTAGGTAACCTTGTCTTAGCATTTGGGGTGGCGGTGTTTGCTGTACCATCCAATTTAATTGTTGCTGGAGCAACAGGAATTGCTTTGATTATTTGTGAATTTATTTCTGTGAATTATGCAACTGTTGTTTTTATTATTAATATGTTGATGTTGTTATTGGGATTTGTGGTTTTAGGAAAGAAATTTGCAGCTGGAACCATTCTCAGTTCTATCATTTTTCCATTCTTTTTAGCCATGTTTGAATCTATTCCACAATTACAACATCTCACTTCAGATATGTTATTATCAGCCATCTATTCCGGTTTATTTACTGGGCTAGGTTGTGGTATTGTTTTTAGAATTGGATATAGTACAGGAGGAACAGATATTCCACCTATTATTATCAACAAAAAATTCCATGTATCTTTAGGTGTCTGTGTCTATTTTTTTGATGTCATTGTTTTATTAGGACAATCATTTTTTACGAGTTTTGAAGGTATTTTATATGGAATTATTACAGTCTTTATTACAGCTATTGTATTGGATAAGGTCACTATTTTTGGTGAAAAAAATCTTCAAGTGCTTGTTATTTCAGCCCATTATGAAGAAATTGCAGAAGCTATTTTTAATGAAATTGATAGAGGTTGCACTTTTGTCAATGTAACAACAGGATACTTTCATGATCAGCAAAATGCAGTTTTATGTGTTGTCAATAACCGTGAATATCCTATCATAAATGATTTGGTTATGGAGATTGATCCGACCGCATTTATTATTGGAAGTGAAATACATAGTGTTAAAGGTAGAGGATTTACTTTACCTAATATTGATTTAGATAAAAAGTTAAAAGAACGTATTTAAACAGCAATTAAAAAGAATTGCTGTTTTTTTGTAAAAAGTTGGAAATAAAAAAGAAAAATAGAAAAAAATTGCGTATATAAATAATAGGATGGTTCTTATTAAAATGATGTATATTTACAATAAGCAAATATTGTTGTATAATGTCTATGAACCCTCCTGGAATATATTGCAAGGAGGTCATTATGAAAGATTTGAAAGTTGATGATGTCATCAGAGATTTCTTCAGAAATCCTGAACACTTTGCTGATATGATGAACGCTATTCTCTATGGCGGTCAGAATGTCATTAAGCCTGATGAACTTCAAAGAATGGATACAAGTGAAATCTTTGTAGGCAATTATATTTCCAGGGAAAGAAGACGTGATGTCATCATGTTGTGGAAAGGAAAGGATTCACAGGCTATCTTGGCATTGGAAGCACAGGACCAGGTTGATTTTACAATGGTGTCAAGAACACTTCTCTATGATGCATTAACCTATAACATGCAAGATAAGGAGTACAAGAGCTACAAGATCATGCCAGTTGTCAGCCTCGTATTGTTTCATGGCGAAGGAAGATGGATAGCAGCCACGTCACTGGTAGAAAGAATGGATATTCCTGAAAGCTTGAAGGGGATGCCAAATGACTGGAAGATGAAGATTGTAGACATCAAGGATTTGGACTATCACCTACTCAAAAATGAGGATAATCGCAATATCGTCAAAACAGTTAATCAGATATGGAGAAAAGAGAAAGAAGATTTCAAAGGGATGGAAGTCTCAAAGACAGCCGCAAGGGTGATAGCGATACTTACGGAAAGATTTGATATTTTAGAACGAGTGAAAGGAGAAGAAGGAACCGTGGCAATGTGGTCATTTTGGAAAGACATTGAAGATTCAGGTATACGAATAGGAGAAGAACGTGGTATGAAAAAAGGTATGTTGAGAATTGTTATTACTCAACTTAAAAAAGTACTAGGAACACTCACACCTGAATTAACATTGAGAATTGAATTAAGTAATGAAGAAGAGTTAAACAATCTTGCATTACATATAGCAGATATACATAGTGAAACAGATGTTTATATGATACTTGAGTAATACCATATTAAAAGTTGTAGAAGGATTTTCAAATTCAATATTTTGTTATTTATTAAAATTTGTAAAAATAATGAATATAGAATATCAGTTAATCTTGTATTTTTGATTATCTTATGAACATTAATATCTCAGACATTTGAATAAATATGAAAGGTGGATTCTCCATTCTAGGATACCCACCTTTTGTATAGCCATAATATCTTAATTCATTTGTATCAGTTTTTAAAATTTCTTAGGTTTTAGAATCAATATTTATCAATAGTAACCCATATGATGATGTATTAATGAATGGACTTATTTGTGATATCAATTGAGCTATAGTCTTTTATTCATGCATGGTGATAGTGCCATAATCATAAATAATTTCTTCTTCATAATAAGGAAATTCCATATAATTTTGATAGTTTTGATAAGTTGTGTACAAAAAATAGATTAAACAAACCACCACAAGAGGAATGATGATACAAGCTGTATATTTTATTATTTTTCTTGATCTCATATGAGAAATCACGTAATGATGATCATGGTGCTGATAAAAAAGTGTAATAATATCTTCAGGGAGTCCAAAGTGATAGATATAATCTTGATATGTTGCTTCTGGATACTGTATTTCATACTCCATAAGCCTTTTTTTGAAAAAATCTAAAAACTTTTTCTCTTGAGTATTATGGAGTGGGAAAGTGGTATAGAGCTGACGATAAAATATTTGTGCTGCTTTTTTCTTAAATTTTTGTCTTTTCATTTTGAAATAATTCCTCCGTTGCCTGATGAATATTTTGATATTCCCTTTTTAGAGTCGTATATCTGACAAGTCCCGCTTCTTCAATATGATAAATGAAACAGTCATCAACTGTTTGAAAAGAAATAAGATGATTTTCATGAAGAAAGAAAAGTGAGACCAGAAGTTCTCCTTCAATGATTGTAAAATGTTTATTAAGGATACAATAGATTTGTTCACTTGTTAAATCTTGGTTTTTTAAAAGATTTAAAATAATGATTTCTAATTTTATAAATTGTGCTATATGCATATGCTTTCTCCTTTTTAATAAATAAATAGCTGCATTAATTTTTGAATAGATGTATTCAAAATCTCATTTGGTCTTGTAATAATTGTTAAATCAGTTTTTAAGGCCTCATCCTCAATAATTACGTTGACAAGTTTTGAATCATGGTGAAATGATAAGATGCTTTGTGGAACAATGGCTATGCCAAGACCGGCTTTTGCCCACTGCATAGATGTTCTAGAATCATCACAAGTCACTTGAATATGGGGATGAAATTGGAGCTTAAGACAATAATCAGTAATCAATGATAAATAACGTTGATGGACAATGAGTGGTTTATTTTGATAATCAGACATATGTACCATATGAGAATTTAAGAGTGAGGGAATACCGATTGCAACCATGGGTTCTCTTAAAAAGGATTGACAATGGAGCTGACTTTGGTCAAATGGGGTACGAACAATTCCTAAATCAATATGATGTGTTAGTAATAAATCTATAATTTCATATGTACTTCCTTCATAAATACGAAAAGAAAGCTGTGAAAAAGATGGATTTTGGGAAAGATATATAGGAAGGATACTTGAATTAGAAGAAGTAATACCAACTCTTAGAACTTCATTTTGCATATCTTGGATTTCATGAAATGTTGTTTCACTTAAAGAAATCATTTGTAAGCTTCTTTTATAAAAAATTTTTCCAGCCTGTGTTAATTCGATTTTACGATGACCTCTTTTTAATAAAGTTACTCCAAGTTCTTCTTCTAATTGCTTTAATTGCATGGACAAAGGAGGTTGTGCCATATGCAAAGTTTGAGCAGCTTTAGAAATCGTTCCTTCTTCTACAATTGTTTTAAAATAAATCATTTGTTTAATATCCATATTACCACCATATTTTAAAAGTATGAAAATTATATTTTATATATATTATACATATAATACAATTTTCGCTATAATAAATCAAGAAAGGATGGATAAAGAATGTGGATGAAATATTTAAAACCATATCGAAAACAAGCTATTATTGGTTTTTTCTTTAAGTTAATAGAAGCTTTTTTGAATTATTGGTGCCACTTGTTGTAGCTGATATTATTGATTCTGGGGTAGCTACACAAGATGAACAATATATTTTACATAAAGGAGTACTTCTATTTATTTTAGCTATTTTAGGGTATAGTTGTGCTTTGGTATGTCAATATTTTGCATCTAAAACTTCACAAGGGTTTGGAACATATTTAAGAAATGATATGTTTAAAGCAATCAATAGTTGTGATTATGAAAATATAGATGAAATAGGAATTCCATCATTAATGACACGTATTACAAATGATACAAATCAATTACAATTAGCTGTAGCCATGACAATTCGTTTGGCATCACGTTCTCCATTTTTAATTATTGGATCGCTAATTATGGCATTTCGTATTAATATAGAGATATCACTTATTTTTATTTGTGCAGCGCCTTTGTTAGCTTTTTCCATATATCTTGTTATGTCACGCTCATTACCACTCTATTTAAAAGTCCAAAAACAATTGGATCATGTATCACTCGTTTGTCGTGAAAATTTAGCGGGTATTCGTGTTATTCGTGCTTTTTCTAAACAAAAACAGGAAAATGGGCGTTTTCAACAAGCTACACAGATACAAAAAGATATACAAATGCAAGTCGGGAAACTTTCAGCACTTTTAAATCCGAGTACAAGTGTTATAGTTAATTGTGCTATTTTGGTTATTTTATATGTGGGTGGATCGAAAGTAAATGAAGGAACACTTTTACAAGGGGAGGTCATTGCTTTAATCAATTATATGAACCAGATTTTATTGTCTATGTTTGCATTTGCAAATGTGATTGTCATTTATAATAAAGCGACAGCTTGTTATAAACGTGTTCAAGAAGTTTTATCCATTCAACCTGCTATTCAAGATGGTTGTCAGAATATAGATAATCATGATGGTCCATTAGTTACTTTTGACCATGTTAGTTTTTCTTATCAGGGAAGTCGTGCCTTAAATGATATATCTTTTTCAATTGAAAAAGGGAAACAATTGGTATTATTGGTGGAACAGGTTCAGGGAAGTCGACTTTAGTCCATTTGATACCACGCTTTTATGAAGCTACGCAAGGACAGATTTTTATTAAAGAGCGCCCTATTCAATCTTATAGATTACAATCATTAAGACAGATGATTGGTTTTGTACCTCAACAAGCTTTACTTTTTACTGGAACTATTAAGGATAATATATGTTTCGGAAAAGAAGACGCAACGGATGATGAAGTGAAATATGCTTTAAAAATGGCTCAGGCTTCTTTTGTAGAGGAATGGAAAGAAGGAATATATAGTCCTATCACACAAGGGGGACACAATTTATCCGGCGACCAGAAACAACGCTTAACTATCGCTAGGGCATTAGTACGTAACCCTGAACTTTTAATTCTTGATGATAGTGCCAGTGCATTAGATTTTGCGACAGATGCTGCCTTAAGAAAAGCTATTGCCTCGTTGCCTCAAACAACGATTATTGTTTCACAACGTGTGAGTGCAATTATGCATGCTGATAAGATTTTGGTTTTAAGCCATGGTGAATTAGTTGGAATAGGTAAACATGATGAATTAATGGAAAATTGTGAGATTTATCAACAAATTGTAACTTCACAATTATCAAAGGAGGTGGCATAAATGGATCGAAAAACGATAGGACGTTTATTATCATTTTGTCGCCCATATATGAAATATTTATATTTGGCTTTAATATGTTCTTCTGGACAGATTGTTTTTACATTATTAACGCCTGTATTTATTGGTCAAGCTGTTGATCATATTATAGGTCAGGGACTCGTAGAGTTTGATTTATTGGGACAAAAGATGTTATGGATTATAATCAGTGTTTTGATTGCTGAAATTTTTGATTGGCTGGTTGTCAGGTTATCTAATCGTATGACTTATTCTATTACAAAAGATTTACGTGATCAGTTATTTCAAAAATATGAAACATTGCCTTTAAGTTATATTGATAGTCATGCTCATGGTGATTTGTTAAGTCGTATGATTAATGATATTGATTTAATTGGTGATGGTCTTTTACAAGGATTTACTCATTTATTTAATGGTATAGCAACAATTATTGGAACAATTTGTTTTATGCTTTATATTCAAGCAACGGTTGCTTTAATTGTCATTGTTTTAACACCATTATCACTTGTTGTTGCAACAATTATTGCCAATAAAACATATAAGTTCTTTCAAGAACAATTAGCTTTAAGAGGTGAACTTGGAGCTTATGTAGAAGAAATGATTGGTGGTGTGAAAGTTATTAAAGCGTTTGGTTATGAAGAAAAAATCAGCAACGTTTTGAAGAAATCAATCAACGTGTATATATAAGTGGTGTAAAATCACAGTTTTTAGGAGCTTTAGCTAATCCCAGTACGAGAGTTGTTAATAACATCGTTTATGCTAGTGTTTGTATAGCTGGTTCATTATATGTCATTGGTGGTTATATGAGTGTTGGTGCGTTATCAAGTTTTTTAAGTTATGCAAATCAATATACAAAACCATTCAATGAAATTTCGAATGTTTTTACGGAATTACAGACAGCCTTAGCCTGTGCATCTCGCGTTTTCCATTTATTAGATACACCATCAGAGTTACGCCAGTCAGATACACAGACATTGACACAGGTCCAAGGACATGTACAAATTCAAGATTTGGCTTTCTCCTATGAACCAGATGAACCATTAATTGAAAATTTAAATGTGGAAGCCAAACCTGGTCAAACAATAGCGATTGTAGGGCCAACGGGTTGTGGAAAAACCACACTTATTAATTTATTGATGAGATTTTATGAACCTCAACAAGGCCATATTTTAATAGATAGTATCAATATTCAAGATATGAGTCGTGAGTATGTACGTAGCTTATATGGAATGGTTTTACAGGAGTCATGGCTATTTCATGGAACAATTAGAGAAAATATTGCTTATGGAAAAGCAGCTACAGACGAGGAAATTATTGAAGCCGCTAAAAAAGCCCATGCTCATAAGTTTATTATTCAGTTAAAAGATGGCTATGATACAATGATTAGTGAAGATGGTGGTAATCTTTCTCAGGGTCAAAAACAGTTATTATGCATTGCACGTATTATGCTTGTGAAACCACCAATGCTGATTTTAGATGAGGCAACAAGCTCTATTGATACCCGTACGGAAAAACAAATTCAGGAAGCTTTTGATTTAATGATGGAAGGACGTACGACATTTATTGTCGCACATCGTTTATCGACAATTCAAAAAGCAGATCAAATTTTAGTTATGAATCATGGACATATTATTGAACAAGGGAAGCATGAAGAATTATTACAACAACAAGGATTTTATCATCGTTTGTATTATAGTCAGTTTGAAACGCAAAAATAAAAACACGAATCGTCGTGTTTTTATTTTATCGAGAAATCATTTTTCTTAGTTTTGTTTTATCTATGAATCTTGTTGAAAAACTATAATCTTTTTGAGCATAAACAAATGTCACTTTATTATTATAAGTAAAATTAACTTTTTTAATTTACGATAATCTATTAACATTCTTCCAACCATTAAATTTTTACGTCCTACTAGCACAATTGTTGAAGCAAAATAAGCAAAAACAACAGTAAAGAATGCTGCAATATTTAATCCGTTATGGAAATAACTCATACGCGCAGTGATAATTCCATAAATGATAAGACCAAGACCACCAATCACTGCAATTAAATAGATAATTGCAGCGATGATATAAAAGATTTTTCCACCAGTATTAAAGCAGAATTGCAAAGAATGATCTTGCTTACGACAACGGAAAAATGTTACAACAATATTAACAATAGTGTATGTAAACCAAAGAAAAATGAGTCCTAAGAAAAATGACAAGACTAATGAAATGATATCATACATAAATCCAACTTCCTTTCATACTTCTCTATTATACATATAATTTTGCTTTTCGACTAGAAAAAAATGAAAATATGTGAAATCTTTGTCAATTTTTATTATAATAGAGACTAAGGAAGTGAAATTATGGATGAAAATTTAATGAGTTATGAAACAAAAACAATAGAAATTAATGAAGTAGATGATATGGGAGAATATTTTTTCATCATCTTTTAAACAGATTTGCACAAATTGCTACAGTGAATGCTGTAAAACTAGGTGTATGGAATCAAGAATTGATGACACGATATGGTTGGGTTGTTGCGAAACAGTATTTACATTTAGATGAACCCATTCGTTATCATGATGAAATAGAAATATCGACAGCTATTTCAAAAGGAACTTTTGTATCGTTTCCAAGATATTATTATATTAAAAAGAATCAAAAAATTATTGGCACATGTTCATCGGTTTGGACATTGTTAGATATTCAAAAAAGGCGAATGGTATCGCCACAAAAAATAGGAATTGTATTTCCAGAAGTTTCCAAAGAACCTTTATTAGATTTACCACCGATGATTCAAAAAGATTTAGAAATGAAGTATATCCTAGAGCGCAGGGTCTTATATAGTGATGTTGATATTAATCAACACATGAATAATACACGTTATATTCAATGGGCTTTAGATTTAATTGATTTTGATAAACATCATCAATGTTTTATAAGTGATATCAATATTCAATATCGTAAAGAGATTAGACCTTTAGAAATAGTTAAACTTTTTATGGGTGAGGATGGACATCGTTATGTGATTGAAGGAAGAAATGAGAACGATGATGTTTATTTTACGATAGAAATTTATTTTTGTGATAGATAATTTTCATAATATGAAAACATTTTTCTTTTATTTGTGGTATGATAAGCATGTCCCAAATATCTATAATCGTATTCATTTTCCCGTAAGAATACAGATAGAATGAAGTTGCTATATGGCAACTTTTTTCTTTGACAAGCTTGCTAAAATTTTATTTTTGTTTATATTATGTCTATCAAAAGGGTAGTCCTCATTATCGATAGAAATAAGTCTAAAGGCGTAGTCTATGATGTAATAGGGTACGCTTTTTTGATGATAAGGAGGAATCATAAAATGATAGAAACAAGGATTTATTTTTGGTGTAATCATGTCGTATACAATGACAATTGGGATGGAAGCTTATAACAAATGTTTAAATGATGGTGGTTTTCAGGCTATGAGTTATCAGCTTATTGGTCAAGCAGCTGTGGAAGCAATTTATATGGCAGTTATTGTCTTTATATTTTCAAATATATGGGGAAACAAAAAAGGTGAACAATTGATGAAGGATCATACTTCACCATAAGATTCACCTTATTTTTGTCAGCTAATACGTTAATCAGGAACCATTGCAGCGATGTGTCCAGTTATGAGTTTAACAGCAACTCTTTTATTTCGTATTATCATGGGTGGAGAGCCACTTATTGATATGCCAATTCTATTTTTAGGGACACTTTTTAAAAACTTTCCTATGGTATTTTTCTGGAATATGTTTGTTGCTTCCCTGTTAACACATTGGTTGTTTCAAAAATATACTCTCTAAGCTAAAATGACTTATTAAGCCATTGACCACGCTGTTGACGAAAGAACAGTAATATCCCTCTAACACAAAGTTCAATACACATGGCTAACCAGACACCATGTAATCCCATGCTTTGAACCAAAATAACGGATAAAGATAATCGTACGCCCCAAATACTGAAAAGATTAAGTAAACTAGGAATAAGTGTATCACCAGCACCACGTAAAGCACCAGAGGCTACAATTGAAACACCATAAAGAGGTTCGGCAAACAATTCAATTCTTAAAACTTCTATAGCTAAGGTTTGGGTTTGCAAATCAGGTGTTAATATTTGAAAAATCAATGGTGCAATAAAAAACATCATAATAGCGATAATACCCATGATAATCGCACCAAAGGCAACTGTAAAATTAGCAAAAGATTTCGCTAAATCCTTGCGTTTGGCTCCCATGCATTGTCCAACCAATGTTGTGGCAGCAGCCTCTAAACCATAACCAGGCATATAACATAAACTTTCAGCGGTAATCGCAAAAGTATGGGCAGCAATTGCAATTGTTCCTAAAGGTGCAATAATTTTTGTTGACATAATCATTGCACCACAGATGGCTATATGTTCAAAAGCTAAAGGTGTACCTATTTGAAAAGCATTTTTTAAGGTTGGTTTTTCAAATTGAAATGCTTCGTCTTTTTTAAATTTGAGCATAGGGGAATAACGAGTTGTATACCAGAGAATCATTATACATATTGTTAGCTGTGCAAGAGCGGCTCCAATAGCGGCACCAACGACTCCCAAATAATGAATAAATATAAAATTATAAATCACATCTAAACCGCACATTGCAGCATTTAAAAGACTTGGCACTTTCATATTTCCACTGCATTGCAGCATCGAACTACAGAGGCTATTCATTTGAAGAATAGGTAAACTTAATGTAAAAACAAGAAAATATGCTGAAGCGTTATCAAAGATGGATGGGTCACATCCTAGCCAATATAATAAATGTTGATTCACCATTACACCGATTGATAAAAGAATACAGGAAAAAACACAAGAAACAATCAGTGCCATTTTTAAAGTTCGTCGTGCTTTTTGATATTGACTGGCACCTATCAGCTGTGCAACTTGTACGGCAAAACTGGTTGCCATAGCACTACAAAGTCCACTTAATAGCCAACTACTGGTTGATACAATACCAATCGATGCAGAAGCATCTGGTCCTAAATGTCCCACCATTGCAGCATCTATATATTGCATAATAATTGATGAAATTTGTGAAAGAATGGTAGGAATACTTAATTGAATAATAATTTGTATTTTTCTTTCTTGGAAAGAACGGCTTGATTTTTTATCATTTCAGTAAAATGTATTGACAAGTGAAAACCTCCCTTCGATGAAAACTGCTTTTATTATACAATATTTTATAAGTATGTTACAATGAGTGAGGAGGATAAAAAAATGGAAAAGGAACTTTCAATTATACATATTTATGAAAATGAAAAGTTAATTGGCTATGGTGGAAATCAAGACTGGTTTCTAGATTCTTGGGCTCAAAAGGCTGGTTGTGCCAGTGTTTTAGCCAGTCAACTTTATGCTTATTATTTATCTCAAGAAAGTACATCAAAACATGATTTTTTAGAAATCATGAACCAGATGTATCAACGTTTTACTCCAGGAAAAATGGGTTATCCTTTTTTATATAAATTTGCTAGAACGTTTTGTCAAACGATGAAAGAACACCATGTTTTTTAAAACCGATCTATTTAAAAAAACCAAAATCCTATGAACAAGCAATAGATTTTGTCAAAACAAGTATTTATCAAAATCATCCTGTGAGTTTATTGATCTTATTTCATCAAGCGCCAGAACTTGAAGAAGATAACTGGCATTGGGTTTGTATTACAGGTTATAAACAAAATCATCATCAGGAAATGATTATTTTTTCTGATTGTGGCGAACGTCGTGAAATTGATGCACATATTTTATTTGATATCAATAAAGTGAATGTTTTCAAAATGGTTAGCATGAAAAATGATCCTCAAAAATGAGGGTCGATTTTTTTATGATATGAAGCATATCTTGACAAGGTGGACATGTTAAAATGAGTTTTTCTTGTGTGATTGGATGAATCATTTCTATTTTATAAGCATGCAAAGCTTGTCGATTGATCAATGAAGAAGTATGTCCATAAAGTGAATCACCTAAAATAGGATGACCAATAGATGACATATGGACTCTGATTTGATGTTTTCTACCACTATCTAAAAGACATTCGACTAACGAAAGATTATTTTGGGATGCCAGTGCACGATAGTGTGTTATGGCATCTTTACCATGAGGATGAATAATCATACGTTGTTGATGATGACGATCACGACCAATAGCTTTATGAATGGTGTGCCATTTTTGATGAGGAAAGGTCCCTTGAACAATCGCTAAATAATGACGTTTAATATCTTTAATGGATAATTGATAATCCAAAAGAGGTTGTACAAAACTACATTTCACAAAAATCATCAATCCACTTGTTTCAATATCTAAACGATGAATAAAGCGAATAGGTAAATCATAGCCTTGTTGATGATAATAGCCACTGACACGATGCGCTAATGAATGGGTATCCTCTTGATTGGAAGGAAAGACTGGAAGAAAAGGTGGTTTGTTGACAATTAATAAGAACTCATCTTCATAAATAATATCTAAATCCTCATAGACTGGTAAATACATCCCATCATCCTTTTGAAAAGCTTTGAATGTGATTTGATCTCCTTTAACTAAGATTGTTGAAGGAGAGACATAACGGTTATTGACAAGATAAGATTTATTTTGTTTCATTAAATGAATTGTTTTTTTAGAAAGATGAAATTTTTGAAATAAATCAAGTATAGAAATAGGTGAATCAATAAATAAAGTTAAATCAGATTGACGAACTTGATATTTCATGAGACTTGATAAACTGTTATACGGATATCAATTGTGACATCAAATTCACCTAATGTTTCTAAAATAGGACGACGTTCTTTTTTGATATGGTAGTAATGAGGTGTCATTTGTAAGAGATTTAACGTATCTTCACGATTTTTTAAATGAATGGTTTGTTTATAATCATAACTTTCTATGATATCAAAAGGCAATCGAATATATTGATCTGATTTGACTTTAATTTCATCATAAATTAATTCTTTAAATTCTACTAAATGATAAGGATTAGCTGTCACATGAATAATATATCCATTGTTTTTTAAACAACGTTTTAATTCAGCAACATTGACAACTGTAAATAAGGCTGTAATAACATCTAAAGAATGATCAAGAATAGGAATGTTTTTAGAATTCCCTACAATCCAGTAAATATCTTTGGTATATTTTGTTGCCATTTGAATTCCTGCTTTAGAAATATCTAAACCATAAATAGTAGAATCGTCATTTAATAATTGTTTTATGCGATAAGTATAATATCCTTCTCCACATCCTAAATCTAAAAGTTGACGAGGTGATGGTGTGTACTTTTCTATACATTGAACAACTTCATTTAAAATACCATCATAATATCCTTTATTTAGATGATGTTGACGACAAAGTAGACTTTCTTTATTATCACCAGGATTATTTGTGGCTTTATCAGGATTTAATAAAAGATTAATATATTTTTGTTTGGCTATATCATAACAATGTCCATGAAAGCAACGATAACTTTTTTGATTAAGTACCAGTGGTTCATGGCATTTTGGGCAAGCAAGTTGATGCATAAATTTCCTCCTTTTTGTGCATTATAACATGTTTATTTGAAAATAAAAAGTTTATCATCAATAGATTTGATGACAAACTTTTTGTGAAATACTTTAAATGCTTTTCATGAATTCTTAATTAAGTATGGAGGATTTTTCTAATATCTTCTTCACTTTCAATATCAAAAATATGTAATGTTAAATGGTCTAGCTGTTTCTTGTTGCTTCGATTAATCTCCTTAACCATTTCTTTTGATAAATTTCCTAATCTTTGTTTTAATTGTTTAATAAGTGTTGTAATAATTCCTTCGTTGCGCCCTTCACTACGCCCCAATCTGATTCCTTCACTTTTTGCTTCTCTGCTAATTCTTAATACATAATCACTCATATCTGTTTCTCCTCTCTTTGCTTTGATTGCCTGATAAATGCGTTCATCATGGCAAAGTGTTCCTAGCATGGCAAAGTGTTCCTAGTAAACATGCGACTTCATGACTCACAATGATCTTTTCTGTCATCTTTTCTTTGCCATACAGCAACTTCAATCCTTTAATCAAGTCCTGATTGTCTTTGTTTTTGAATAATCCTTCATCCAACTTTTCCATTTCTTTTCGCCATAGTAGATGGCAAGTGTCATCACACCATTGATTTTCTCATAGGCATTTCTTTTGTAGACATTGTATTGTCTAAGATAGCTAAGATAATCATATTCCATGATTCTTTGAAATATGTCTTTATCAGCGTAGGACTGATGTTCAAGACCAATGATGCACTGCTGATCATCAATGCTAACAAGAAGTAAATGATCTCTTACACGCTTGATGGTTTTGTTGCCGGTCAAAAGAGAGGCACTGGCATTGGAATCAAGGATGAGGATGTCCTGAACAGACACAGTATCCTGACCATCAAAAAGAATGACATTAAGCAAGTCTGCAAGACGTTCATGATTTAGAAAATAATTGTAGATGCATATATCAAAGAGATTGTTGAAATCCATTGTATAATAACTCCCTTCACTTATATATATACGCATTTTAGGGGCCATTTTTTTAATTTTAAACTTTTTTTATTTTCTAACATATTATACCATGTTATTTGCTTAAAGCATATATTTGAATAAAAAATTTCTTTAGAAAATAATTTATTTCTAAAGAAAGTCTATGGTTATTTTAAATTTTGTACCCCCGTTTCTAAAATTTTCATTTGCAGTAGAGTTTGTTCATGCGTGATGATTTGTGGCTGATGATGCACAATACATTCATAAATGCCATCATAAACTCTTGCATAATCCCCATTTACAGTTGGTACTTTTTCCTCATGATATTGTCCTTGTTCATCGATATAAGTTAAAACACCATAATGTGCAGGCGTATCTTTTCCAAAATCAGGATGATCAGGCATATAGAATAATTTCAAATGTTCTTCTTGGCGATCTTTGGTTTGTTTGATAAACATTCCTTTTTTACCATAAACAATAAAACTAGGTCTTTCTTTAATTCTAAAATAACTTGATTTGACTGAAACTTTTAAAGTTCCATAATAAAGATCTAAGTCAAAATAATCATTCATTCTACCTTTACCAAGTAATTGTCTAACATCATAATGAATATCATCAGGCTCACCAAAATAAGAAATCACTTGATCAAGGGTATGACATCCATGACCATATAAATAAGACATTGCTGGATCAAAGTGTTGAACATTTTCTGGAATCTCTGGACGATAATAATCAAAGTGCATCTCTAATTCCAATAAATCACCTAATTTTCCACTTTCAATCACTTTTTGTACAGTTAAAAAATCACTATCATATCTTCTGTTTTGATATGCAGAACAATACAATCCTTTTTGATTGGCTAAATCAAATATTTCTTGAGCTTGTTGACTATTTTCCATAAATGGCTTTTCAACAAGACAATGCTTTCCAGCCTCTAAGACCATTTTTGCATATTGATAATGAAGATGATGAGTAGTACAAATCACAATCATATCAATATCTGAATCATTTAATAAATCCTCTACATGTTCACAATATTCAACACCATCAATGGCTTGCCATAAATCATGACGAATATGAATATCAAAAATCTTTTTAATCATAAAACGATTTTGTCTTTGTAAAACAAATGGAATATGGTAACGATTGGCACTTTTACCATTTCCAATATACCCTAAAACTAATTTGTTGTTGATCATTATCAAAAACAACTCCTTTCTCTTTTTTTGTTGTTGATATTTATAATTTTAACATATTTAAGACATTGTCAAAATCTTTTTCATTTATCATTACATTGAACTTTGAATTTTTTTAAGCAATCAACTATGATTTGATGATCTTGATTATGTGTCAATCCAGAAACAATACAACATCCCACATTTTGATGATTCACAATAATAGGGAACCCTCCTCCACATATAGCAAATTTATCATCATGTATATATTTTTCATATTGATGTGTTTGCTCATTAATTGACCAAATATAGTAAGAAGAATGTCCAAATGTTTCCACAGTATTTTGTTTACGATTCAACCATTCATCACCATTTTTTCCATTCATTAAGTATTGAAAAACAATATCATGATGTAAAACAATACGGATACGAATAGGTTTTAAGTTCTTTGTTTGAATTGTTTCTATCAACATTTGCCCTAAACAATAAGCATCTTCATGATCAAATGATGTAAAAGATAACTCATTTTCTAATTGTAATAATGCGTCCATGTTTTCACCTCAATCATATTATGTCATAAAATATATCAAAGGTAAATAATGGAAATAATTTTGAACATAAAGTTCATTAATAAAGAAAGAAGAAAAAAGATTTTGAACTTTTGATTACAGTTATGAAATGAAAAAAAGGATTTTCATTTTTATGGAAATCAAGTAGAATAGAATTAAGGGTGTTGAAAGGAGAAAGCTATGGGATTATTTAAAAAGAAAAAAGTGTCGATAGATTATGATGCTGTATTTAAAGAACAATATAAATCTGTTAATCAGTTAACCAACCAAGCTTTACAAGAGCTTGATTATGTGATTAAAGAATCTTTATATGAAGTGATTGTTGAAAAGTATAATGAATTGATTGGACTGATTGATCAGGGAGCTCATTATGATAAAGAGCATTTTGAAGCATTAAGAGCGAATGCTCAAAAAGAGTTACAGTCAATTCGTCAAATCAATGAAATGAATTCATAATGAATATACAGATTATTGAAAAAGTCGTAGATGTCTTTAATCATTATGGTGATGTATTAAGGTTTCAGATTGAACGTTTTGAAGAGGTTTTAAATGATGCAGCCTTTGATATGATGGATGAGTGTTATTTGGTTGTTTTAGGAATGAAATTAGGTGTTTTTGAAGCTATGATTTTTGATGAGGATTTTGAAATATCAAGATATGTGACATATTTATGTGAATATGCTTCTTTAAAAGAAGAAGAGGCATTGTTTATGGTGAGTGTTTATTCACAGATTATTGAAACGATTGGATATTATTTTGAAATACCTGATGTCGAACAATTTTTAAAAAATGCTTATCAACACAATCAATTTTCTCATCTTTATGTTCTTGCAAGAACTTATTTTTTAGGTTTTGGTGTGACTCAAGATTATGAAAAGGCATTTGAAATCTTTTCTTATTTATACCAACAGGGAGTATTAGAAAGTTGTTATTATATTGGATATATGTATGAACATGGCTATGGAATTGAACAGGATATTTTACAAGCTTTTCATTATTATCAAACAAATGTTGATAGTCAATCTGCTTTAAGACTGGGATTGTTTTATATGTATGGTTACTATGTTGAAGTAGATGAAGAAAAAGCTATGTATTATTTTTTACAAAGTCAGGAAAAAGAAGCTTATTTATATCAAGGGCTTTTATTAGAAAGTCAAAAAGATTATTCAGCAGCCTTTCAGGCTTATTTAAAAGGAGCTAAAAGTTTTCAAAAAGAATGTTTATATAAGGTTGGTATGTTGTTGAAAAGAGGAATAGGTGTAGAATTAAATTTGAACGAAGCTTTACATTATTTTACATATGGATATTATCTTTTACAAGAAGATTGTACTTATGAATTATCAATGTTGTCTTTTGATGGAGTTGTCGTTAAAAAAGATGAAAAACAGGCTCTTGAATATTTACATCAGGCAGCTAGATTAAAGAGTTATGATGCCTGTTTATTGTTAAGTCAGTTTTATGAATGGGGACGTTATGTTCAAAAGAATCATCAATATGCCCTGTCTTATTATCAACAAGCACAAGTCATCAAGGAGGAAAAAGAAAATCAGTATGAAATTATATAAAAAAGGGGATGCATCTTCTTATACTCTTGGCGTTTTTCCAACAATTGAATTATTAAAACAAAGACCACAAAATGTCAAAAGAGTTGTCGTTCATTCTTCTATTGAACAAAATAAGGGATATCCTGTAATTCAAACATTATGTCAAAAACATCATATTCCTATTGATATACATGATCGTACGATTGAAAAACTAAGTCCTAAAAATAATTGTTATGCGATAGGTGTTTTTGAAACTTATCAATCTTGTTTACAAAACGACAATCATGTTGTTTTGGAACATCCTATGGATATGGGTAATATGGGTACGATGATGCGTACAATGCTTGGTTTTGGCTATAAAAATTTGGTAATTATTAAACCTGCAGTCGATATTTTTGATCCTAAGGTAATTCGTGCTTCAATGGGAGCAATCTTTCATTTAAATGCTGTTTATTATGATTCATTTGAAGATTATTATCAACAGTTTTCAAATCGAAAATTTTATCCTTTTATGTTGGAAGGAGCTACAAATATTCATCAGGTTTTACCTGAAAAACCATATAGTTTGATTTTGGGTAATGAAAGTCATGGTTTAGATGATCATTATCTGAATTATGGTCAAAGTATTTTTATTCCTCATAGTGAGGATATTGATTCATTGAATTTATCAATGGCATTAGGTATAGCGTTATTTCATTTTTCAAAAGAACAATGGGAAGGAAAAGAGGTATTAAAAGAAAATATATGATTTTGATAAAGTGATTGAAAGAAGAGGAACAAATAGTATTAAATATGATCGTGAAAAAGCTCAAGATTCACGTATTGTGTCAATGTGGGTGGCAGATATGGATTTGCCAGAAGTGAAAGAGGCTTTGGTTAAACGTGCACAGCATGGTGTTTTTGGTTACGCTACGCCTACACTAAGTTATTATCAGGCTGTCATAAATTGGATGGCAACACGTCACTAGTTACACCTTGAACAAGATTGGATTGTCATAACATCTGGAGTTGTTGGGGCTTTAAAACTTGCGGTTAAAGCATTTACGAAAAAAGATGACTACGTCATGATTATGAAACCTGTTTATTATCCTTTTGATGCATCTATTCAGGTCAATGGACGTCAAATTGTCGAATGTCCTTTAGTTTTCAAAGATAATCATTATGAATGTGATTTTGATGTTTTTGAAAAACAAATAATTGATCACGATGTGAAAATGTTTATTTTATGTAATCCCCACAATCCAATTGGAAAAGTATGGACTAAGGATGAGTTATATCAAATAGGAACAATTTGTCAAAGACATCATGTGATTGTTATAAGTGATGAAATTCATATGGACTTTATTTATTCAGGACATCAACATGTTTCTTTCTGCAATGTTAATCCTTCTTTTGGTGATATTTGTACAGCACCATTAAAAACATTTAACTTAGCGGCTTTACAGACACCTAATATCATTATTAAAATGAAACTCTACGTGAAAAATTTAAACATTAAAAAGATGCCTCAGGAATGAGTGATCCTAATATTTTTGGATTAGAAGCTTGTCAAGCAACTTAAACATATGGTGCCAAATGGGTTGATGAACTGATAGATTATTTAGCAGCTAATATTCAATATATGCGGGATTTCTTTAAAGAAAGATTACCTGAAATCAAAGTGATAGCTCCTGAAGGTTTATATCTTGTTTGGGTTGATATGAGAAGTTTAGATATGGATAAAGATGAACTTGAAAAGTTTATGTTAGGAAAGGCTTATTTGTGGTTGGATGAAGGTTATATTTTTGGAACAGGTGGCGAAGGTTTTGGAAGATTCAATGTCGCTTGTCCACTTTCTATTCTTCAATGTGCTTTAGAACAATTAGAAAAAGCAATCAAAGAATTATAAAATTGATATAAAAAAGAGAATATTTATGGAAATTTTTATAAAATCAGTGTATGATATATTTGTAATAAAAAGTAAAGGAGATTTGAATTATGGGATTAGTTTCAGCTAAAGAAATGCTTGATAAAGCAAAAGCAGGTCACTATGCTGTTGGTCAATTTAACATCAACAACTTAGAATGGACAAAATCAATTTTATTAACTGCAGAAGAATTAAAAGCACCAGTTATCTTAGGAGTTTCTGAAGGAGCTGCAAAATATATGACTGGATTTACAACAGTTTCTGCAATGGTTAAAGCAATGGTTGATGCTTTAAATATTACAGTACCAGTTGCTTTACACTTAGATCATGGTAGCTATGAAGGTGCAAAAGCTGCATTAGATGCAGGTTTCTCTTCAATTATGTTTGATGGTTCTCATTACGGAATCGAAGAAAATATTGAAAAAACAAAAGAAATCGTTGCTTTATGCCATGAAAAAGGTGTATCAGTTGAAGCCGAAGTTGGTTCAATTGGTGGAGAAGAAGACGGTGTTGTAGGAAAAGGTGAAGTTGCCGATCCTCAAGAATGTAAAATGATTGCTGACTTAGGTGTTGATTTCTTAGCAGCAGGTATTGGAAACATTCATGGAAAATATCCAGAAAACTGGGAAGGTTTAGATTTTGAAGCGTTAGATGCTATTCAAAAAGAAACAGGAACTTTACCATTAGTATTACATGGTGGTACAGGAATTCCAGCTGATATGATTAAAAAAGCAATCACTTTAGGAGTTTCTAAAATTAATGTTAATACTGAATGTCAATTATATTTCCAAGAAGCAACTCGTAAATATATTGAAGCTGGTAAAGACTTAGAAGGTAAAGGATTCGATCCACGTAAATTATTAGCTCCAGGTGCTGAAGCTATTAAAACTTGTGTTAAAGAAAAAATGGAATTATTCGGATGCATAGGTAAAGCTTAATAAATAAAAGGCTGTCATAGATGACTGAAAAGTTGTTGAGACAGCTTTTTTTATATAAAAAGGTTGATATATTGATATAATGAAACATGATTGGTGGAAATAAGGCTATTATTTGATAATAATCTTTATATAATGAAGATAGAAAAGAAAAGGGGGATTTATCATGCATCAAGTGATAGTTTTATTTGAAGTCAATATAAAAGATGGAAGATTATCTTAAACAAGCAAGTCAATTAAAAGAGAATTTGAAATATGTTAAAGGGTTTATCAGAGCTGAACGTTTTACAAGTTTATAAACAGAAGGGAAACTTTTGAGTTTGACAGTATGGGAAAATGAAGAAAGTATTCAAGAGTGGAGAAATTTTGAAAAACATAGAAAAAGTCAAAAGAAAGGACGAGAGGAAGATTTTGAAGATTATCAAATGTCCTATTAGACAATATGGTATGAATCAACGACAAGACGCACCAGTGGATTCTAATCATTATTTTAAAGTAGAATAAAGAGGTATGGTCATGTATTTTCAATATGGCGCAAAAGAAATAGAATATTTAAAAAGTAAAGATAAAAAGTTAGCTGTTTACATCGATCAACTTGGGCATATTGATCGACCGGTTCATCATGATATTTTTTCTTCGCTTATTTATTATATTGTTGGACAACAAATTTCAACCAAAGCACATCAAACGATTTGGGATAGAATGGTATATGAATTAGGAAGTATTCAACCTGATATAATTATTAATGCAGGAAAAGAGAAGATACAGTCTTTTGGAATGACTTTTAAAAAAGCTGATTATATTTTAGAGTTGTGTGATAAAATAATGAATAATGAAGTTGATTTTCATAGTTTTGAAAAGAAAAGTGATGAAGTGATTATCAAAGAATTATCTTCTTTGAATGGAATAGGTGTATGGACAGCCCAAATGATATTGTTACATTGTTTAGAACGTCCTGATGTTTTAAGTTATGGAGATTTAGCTATTTTAAAAGGAATGAAAATTGTCTATCATCATCAAAAGATAGATAAGAGATTATTTGAAAAATATAAAAAAAGATTCAGTCCTTATGGGAGTGTTGCTAGTATTTATTTTTGGGCAATAGCTTCTTTGGAAAATATTGAAACGAGGTGATTATATGCAATATACAAGTTATTATCATTCTCCATTAGGGGATATTTTGTTAGCGGCAGATGATATTGGATTAACGGGTTTATGGTTTGTTGGTCAAAAATATTTTGCTTTATATTTAGATCAAGAACATGTAGAAAAAGAAACACCCATATTAAAAGATACAAAAAAGTGGTTGGATATTTATTTTCAAGGACAAGAACCAGAATTTCAGTTACCACTTCATTTTATAGGAACAGATTTTCAAAAGGAAGTATGGGAAATCCTTTATGCGATTCCTTATGGTAAAACCATGACTTATGGTGAAATTGCTGGTATCATAGCGAAACGAAAAGGACTCAAAAGAATGTCAGCACAAGCGGTTGGTGGGGCTGTTGGACATAATGAAATTTCTATTATTGTCCCTTGTCATAGAGTTGTAGGGTCACAAGGTTCTTTAACTGGTTATGCTGGAGGTATTGATAAAAAAGTCGCATTATTAAAATTAGAAGGTGTTTCGATGGATTCGTTCTCTATTCCTAAGACAGGAACAGCATTGTAAATCAATTGTTATGGTCATACTGAAAAGTATGGCTTTTTTATATATGAATAGGTTTAAATATTGATAAAAATAAGTGTATGTAGTCTTAAAATTGTTATTATTTGATTGAAATAATTATATAATTAGATTATAGAAAGAAGGCGAAAGTAGATGAATAGAAAAATATTATCAATATGTTTTAGCTTTAGGGCATGCGTGTTCAGATATTAATCAAGGAGCTTTATCAGCAGTTTTACCATTTATTATTGCTTCATATCATTATGATTATATAACGGCTGCCATGTTAGTGACGTTATCTAATATTTTTGGTTCCCTTGTTCAACTTGTTTTTGGGCATCTTGCTGATAAAAAGAATAAACCTTATATTATGGCATTGGGTGTTTTACTGGCAGGAGGCAGGATGGCTTTAACTGGACTTATTTCACATTTTTATGGTTTATGTCTTGCAGTGATTATAGGTGGTATAGGAGTGGCGATGTTTCATCCTCAAGCAGCTCAACTTGTCAGTCTATCTTCTGATCAAAATAAACAAGGAAAAGGTGTCAGTATTTTCTCTTTTGGTGGAAAAATAGGTTCAACACTTGGACCAATTTTGAGTTCATCTTCAATCATGTTATTTGGTATGAAGGGAACTTTAATATTTTTGTTGCCATCATTTATTTTTGGAACGATTTCATCTTTATTTTTGAAAGATTTTAAGGAATTAGGTGAACAAAGAGTTGCCGAAGAAAAAAGTGATGATAATCAAAAGAATATGGGTCAAGATCAATGGGGTGTATTTATCAAGTTATGTATTACTGTGTTTGGTCATTCTATCATTACTAATGGGATGAGTACTTTTTTAGCCTTGTATTTTATTCAAAATTTGCATCAAAATGAATCATTTGGAAATATGGCATTAAGTCTTTATTTTGCGATTGGTGCTATAGCTGCATTGATAGGAGGCTCTCTGGCAGATCGTTTTGGTTATCAAAAAATAATTACTATATCATTTGTGATTTTCTTTCTAAGTTTAATCATTTTTACGATGACTTCGCATATATTTTTTGCAATGATGATGCTTGTACCACTGGCTATTGCTGAAAGTTTATCATATAATCCAATGGTTGTATTAGGACAGCAGTATTTACCTCATCATACTGGATTTGCTTCTGGTGTAACATTAAGATTAGCCGTTTCAGTAGGTGTGATTCTTTGTCCAGCTCTTGGTTTGATTGGAGATTATCAAGGTTTATCTATGACATTATATACAATTGCAGGGATTGCATTGATTTCCTTACTAGTATCTTTAACATTGCCAAAAGTTGATATAGAAAAATAAAAGTTCCGTGAGGAACTTTTATTATCAACGAGATATTTGTTTTTGATATTGTTTAGGTGTCATCTTTAATTTTTTCTTAAAGCATTGAATAAAATGAGAAACACTATTAAAACCAACAGAAGTGGCAATCTGGGTAATGGTATAATGTGGTGTAGTCATTAGCTCTAAACTTTTTTGAATACGAAAATCAATCAGATATTCATACGGTGATGTTTTTAATGTTTTTTGAAAAAATCTACCGCAATAACCTGCAGAGATATCACCATAAGTAGCGATATCATTCGATGTGATATCTTCTTGATAGTGGATATGAATATAGCTTAAACATTTTTGAATGCTTAAATTTTGGTCACTGGAAAATGGTTTGGTAGAAACAGGTAGTGTTTGCATGAGTTTAAGCATTAGCTGATTTATATAAATAAGCATTTGATAGATATAGAATGGATTTTTTTGACAAAAGGCAAAATCATTGATTTGTTGAATGATTTGGATAGTCGCTTTATCTTTAATAAGATTGCTTGTAAAATGTTGATTTAAAAATGTGCAGACTTGATGAAAAACGGAAGAATCTTGATAGAATTGCATAAACATATCGGGAAAAGAAAGGAACGATAGTGTGTATCTTTGATTTCTGTAATCTGATGCAAGATTTTTTTGTTGATGAAAATAGCTTGACCAACTTGAACTTCAAGAGAATGGTCAAGGGTTTGAACTTGAATAGTACCATGGATAACATAAGTGATTTGAATATCTTCGTGCCAGTGCATTTCATGAAATTTTAATATTGGTGGGATGTAGTGATTATTATTGATATCTAAGATTAAAAGCGGAAATTCTTTCTTTATATTAGGATTTTTTCAAATAACTCAATGGAATGAAGTGTAGACATTTTGAGATAACCTCCTTTATGAAATATAAGTCAATTCATCAACTATCTTTTTGTGTATATTCAAATTATATGCCTGAATTCTTACATCATTTCCTTTTTACAAGAATTGATTGAATCGTATGTAAACCTATTACTTATGCTGTTTTATAGAAATGTTTATTCATATTTGATTATTATAAATGATTGTTTTTATAAGGAATAAGACAATTGAAATAGGTATTTTTGATATGTGCTTTGATTTTAAAGGGTGAATCAAGGGCATATTTTATTATCAAATTTTTGTTTGTTTGCAAAGTTTTATAATAGTCAGTGAGTTAGAATAAGTTGTTATTTTATGATTTTTCTTTTCTATAGCTTATTTCTTTTTTTATACAGTTAAATGAACAAAGAAAAAATACAAAAAGTTAAATAAATCAAAAAATAGTGATGTCACTGTTAAAAATATTTTGATGTCACGGCAATATCTTGAAAAGTCCCGAAAAAGCCTGTAAAATCAATGATTCTGTGGCAGATAAAGGCGTTTACTACACCACTACTACACCATTTTTGAAAGAACCTTGCTGTATATCTGTATATAGTGAATGTGTGCCTTGAGCAAATGTTCATATGTCATAAAGTAACACACAAGAATTTGATTAACAGCTCCCATTATTCCGTATCTTACAGAAAAATAATACTATGAAATTTATGAGTAACTCATAAATTTGCTAATATCTTGTTTGGCATAAGTTATTTTCTTATAATGAGCATAGCTCAAATAAAAGAGTACGAAATCAAATTTGGAGGTAATTCAAAAAATGAATGAGAGTGTTTTGAAGCTGTTAAAAGAAGGTATGTGGGATTTAGCAACTTGTGCAGATGGCGAGCCGAATGTTGTTCCGGTTGCCTTTAAAGATGTAACAGAGGATGGTAAGCTGGTTGTGGGTGATGTGTTTCTGGAAACTACATTAAATAACATCAAAGCCAGCAATGGTAAAATTGCTATTTCTGTTTATGACCCACAGAATTTGGAAGGTTATCAGATTAAAGGAACGGCTGAATATGTGACCGAAGGTGCCGTTGTCGATACCTTTAAGGCTATGGTAGAAAAAATGTTCAATGGAGCAGCTACAGCAAAGGGGGCATTGATTATTGATCCAGAAAAAGTTATTGTTACTACTCCCGGTGCTGACAATAAGAAGGTACTGTAAGAACTGATGAATCAGGCGAGTGCAGAGTTTTAACAATTCTGTATCCGCCTTTTCAAAACAAAAAATGACGAAAACGGTTATTACCCCTCAAAAATGTATTCGATGTAGAAAATGTGTATTCTTGTGTCATAAGCAGACGCCACAAATAGAAATACACTAATAAATTACATAGTTACTTTTGTTTAAAAAGTCCGTATGATACAATGGAAAGCGAAAGGAGAACTATATTATGTATCAAAAAAATTACAAGAAGATATTCGCTGCCCGTTGGAGTACGGCTTGGAAGTGTTTGGAGGAAAATGGAAATCAAGAATTATTTGCGTACTTGCGGAAATGAAAACATTACGCTACAGCGAAATCAGAAAACAGATGTGCAACATAACAGATGCGGTTTTAGCATCAACTTTGAAAGAACTGATTGCCGATGAGATTGTCCATCGGAAAACTTATGATGAAATCCCTCCAAAAGTTGAATATTCTTTAACGACAAAGGGGCAATCTGTTGTGCCAATTCTTCAGAGTATTTGTAAGTGGTCTGGCATTTTTTATAAAGACGATAGTGAACATACAATGGCTCAATGTCAGAAATGTGATTACCGATAATATAAATTACACAATAAAAAGGGGTACATGAAGATGAGCATTTCTATGTTAGGAACACTTTCCTGTTATATGGTTATTAGCTCCTTTACACCCGGACCGGGTAATATATTGGCTATGAATACAACTACACGTTTTGGTTGGAAAAAAGGAAAACGATTAATTTTAGGAATTTGCTGCGGATATTTTCTGGTTCAGATGATTTGTACGTTGGCTCTATATAGTTTAAATATGGTACTTTCTCCTGTACTATCATTTTTAAAATATATTGGTGTAGCATATATGGTTTGGTTGGCAATTTATATTGCTGTCAGCCATCCGGAAACCTCTCATTCCAATAAAGCACCAAGCTTCTCCACAGGTTTTCTGCTACAGCTGGTGAACATAAAAATTTATTTATACATCAGCACACTGCTGACAGCTTATCTGATTCCATATATCGATAGTTTGCCATTACTTATTTTAGCTGGAGTTGGAGTCACTGCTATAGGAAGTGCAGCTTCTGTTACATGGGCTTTGTTAGGTATCAAACTGCAATCCAGTTATAAGAAATGTTTTCGCATTATTAACATTACCCTTGCGCTTTTCTTGTTGTATTGTGCATGGGAGATTATAAAGGTTTGACAGATAAGGAGTGTAACTATGAATATTCAATATACCGAGAAAAAATATTTACCGCAGAGCAGGTAGAAGAACTGTTTTTATCTGTAAAGTGGATTTCCGGAAAATATCCGGATAGATTATACCGAGCATTGCTCAATTCCTCTACGGTAATTACAGCATGGGACAATAAACGCTTAGTCGGTCTTGTCAGAGTTTTAGATGACGGCGGAATGGTAGCGTATATACACTATGTTCTTGTTCATCCAGATTATCATAAAAATGGAATTGCGGGTACTATGATAAAGCAGGTGAAAGAGAAATACAAAAATTATCTATATCTTGAAGTTATGCCGGAAGAAAGCAAGAATGCTACTTTTTATGAACGCTTTGGATTTCAGGTAATGAAAGACGGAGTTGCCATGCAAATTTCTAATTATTAAAATATTTCATGAAAGGAAACAGCAATATGAAAGATGGAACAAAATGTCTGCATTCAGGATATTCTCCCAAAAATTCAGAACCGAGGGTAGTGCCTATTGTGCAAAGCACTACTTATGTCTATGACACTGTTGAAGAAATTGCCGAGGTCTTTGACGACCCTACAAAATCACTTATTTATTCCCGCTTTGGGAATCCAACCGTTATGGCTGTAGAAAATAAAATAGCCGAATTAGAATGCGGTGTCGGTGCAATGTGTACTACATCTGGACAGGCGGCAGTTCTCTTATCCTTGCTTAATATTTGTAATGCCGGAGATAGTTTTATCAGCACAACTGAAATCTATGGTGGATCTGTAAATCTATTTTCCCATACACTAAAAAGATTAGGCATTGAATGTATCTTTGTTGACAGAAATTTAGGTGAAGAAGAAATCGAACGAAAAATCAGACCAAATACAAAAGCAATCTTTGGAGAAACACTTGCAAATCCGGCATTAACAGTATTGGATATAGAAAAATTTGCCAATATTGCCCATAAGCATTTTATTCCGCTTATTGTTGACAATACATTTGCAACCCCGATTCTTTGTAAACCATTTGAATATGGGGCAGATATTGTCGTCCATTCCACATCAAAATATATGGACGGTCATGCGGTTCAAATTGGTGGCGTTATTGTAGACGGAGGAAACTTTAATTGGGATAATGGAAAATTCCCGGATTTGACAGAACCAGACGAAACTTATCATGGTATTTCATATACAGAAAAATATGGAAACCGAGCGTATATCACAAAAGCCAGAATGCAGTTAATGCGTGACTTTGGAGTATATCCGGCTGCTCACTCTGCCTTTTTACTTAATCTGGGTTTGGAAACACTATCAGTCCGTATGAAACAGTATTGTGAAAATGCAATGACTGTTGCTCAATATCTATCCAGTTCAGATAAAGTTGAAAGTATCAAATACCCAGGGTTAAAGACAGATGAAAGCTATTTACTTGCACAGAAATATCTAAAGGGATGTAGCGGTGTCATTTCTTTTGTCATAAAAGGTGGTAAGTCTGCTGCACTCCGATTTATGAATAGCTTACATCTTGCTTCAAATGAGGTTCATGTAGCTGACATACGGACTTGTGTTTTACACCCTGCCAGTGAAACACATAGACAATTAAGCGAAGAACAACTTCTTGCAGCCGGAATTAGCGGAGGTATGGTTCGTTTGTCGGTTGGATTAGAAAATGTATCCGATATTTTAGAAGATTTGGAGATAGCCCTATCACAAGTTTGAGTTTTATAGCAAGGCCAGTCGGAGCAATCAATGGTCAAGATGAACGGGCTTTAATGTATTGCTATTGATAGTCCCGCTCGGTTTGCAAATGGGTAATCATGAGAAGATGGTATAAATGGGAAATTAATTGTATTTGACATATCTGAATCTGGCAGAGAGATTGGAGAAAAGTTGAAACCATGTGTTCCGATTTAAAGCCTAGATGGAAGCAAGATAGCCCGCTTACAGAATTTCAAGAGGGCGATTTATACATCTGTCTGGAACAACGACTTGTGATGATTCGTGAGCGAGAAATATATCTGACAGCCAAAGAGTTTGAAATATTATGTCTACTTGCCAGTAACCCAAACAGAGTATTTACCTATGAGATTATCATGGATATAGTCTGGCATGAGAACTACTCCTATTATTTCCGGAAAGCCATTAATAACCATGTAAGCAATCTGCGAAAAAAGCTAAAGACAGAATCGGGCGATCCTGATTATATCAAAAGCGTTACCGGAATCGGATATAAATTTGCACTGCCATAAAGCTGACGAACATTCTTTAATAGTCCGTCAGCTCCACAATTACATTACTTTGCTGATACAGCCAGTCCGTAAATTCTTTCGGGCTGGCTGTTCCTGTTTTTACAGCCCTTTTCTGCTGCAACGCTTCTTTCTTGAAGTCAGCAAAGGCAGCCTGTATGTTTTCCAGACGGTCAGCGGGAAAGCCGGAGGTATTCTTTGCCCGGTTGATTTTGTTGAGCCAGTTCTGGCACTCATTTTTATAAAGCAAATCATAGTGATTTTCTCTAGTTCTTTCGTCAAACTCCCGCTTGTTTTGAAGTGCCTGCGCCTTGCGGCACTTGTCGCTGCACAGCTCATACCGCTGGCTCTTTGCCAGAAAGTATTTTCCACAGACCTTACAATGCTGAAAGCACAGCCCCCAGTCATTCAACCGATTCAGATAGTAGGTAATAAGCGGATAGAGGGACGCGTAGGCAGACACACATTCCTCTGTGTGCCGGTTGTTTGGGAACCAGAGGTTAAACCGGGTATCTTCGGACGGATACGCCCTTGGAATAAAGGATATGTGGAGAAAACTAAGACAGAGTACGGATGCCGTTTTATTCCCATGACGGAGGAAGTTTACCAAAGCCTGAAAAATATCCTTGCCCACCGCAAGCAGCTTAAGACGGAAATGATTGTGGATGGTTACAGAGGGTTCATTCTGTTGGATAAGGACGATAAGCCAAAAGTTGCCCTTCATATTGAAAATGAAATGCGTTGGGCGATGAAAAAGTACAAGAAGCTGTACCCGAATAAGCCGCTGCCGCATATCACGCCCCATGTATTCCGCCATACTTTCTGTACGAATATGGCAAGTGCCGGTAAGGATATTAAAAACTTGCAGTATATCATGGGACACTCTGATGTAGGCGTAATGTTGAATGTTTACACCCATGCAAGCTATGACCGGGCGGCAGAACAGATGTCAAAGATTATTGACTTTAAGGGGATTGATGCACAGGGAAAGAGAAAAAATCAGGCTGAAAATACACCAAATTACTACACCATTTGCCCGTGAATTTATGTAGATTTACATAGAGTTGCGTAGGTTTTGGGAAAAACATGAAAATTGAAAAAAGTGCCTAAGAGCCAGTAATATCAAGGTTTGAAGGCTTATAAGAGATATGATTGAAATACTATTTATTTGCCAATTTGAAATATAAAAATGATAAAGAATTTTATAAATATCATAAATGACGTACAAAAAATTTTTATAGTCATAGAAATAATAAATTTTTTATTCTTTTGATTAGGGCTTGTTCTTTTTAGACATAATAAACATATGATACATTACAGGGGGTTGATAATCTTGTTGGTAAATTTTGTTTATGATGATGAAGAAATACTGGAACCCTATGAATGGCAGGAAGATGATACTTTTGAAGAAATAGATAATATTCCTGTTTATCATGTTTCAACCAAACAGCTCCATGATTTCTTATATGCCAAATTGTATCAACCACTTTGGCAGGATGGATTCATGTTAGTAGGTGATGGGCATTATTGTTTTGTGGTAGATATAAGAAAACATAGTCTTGTCAGACGAGGTACATTGACTTGGCAACAAAGTGATGCAATGAATACTTTGATAAAAAAAGAACCTATCACTTTTTTCAATATCAAATCAAAGATGAGGCCTATGATAAAGAGTTTGGATTAACACGCAATGAGCGTTTAAAAAAGATGTGCTTAGAAGAAGTGATAGATGAAATCTTTGTCGTGAGATATGATGCTTTTTTAGAAATTTGTCAACAATTGCATATTGAAGGAGAAAATCCTAGTGAAAAATATCTCACTTTAAAACATAAGATAGAAAAAGGATATACATCCTTACATGAATTATTATATAAAGAGCTGGTACAAAAAAGATAAGCAAACTCACAACAAGTTTGCTTATCTTTTCTTAATTGTAATACCGATTTTTCTTTCCACTTTCGCTAATTTTTTACGAGCAATGACTCTGGCTTTTTGAGCACCTTGTTCTAAAATATCATCTAAATAAGAACCGCTTGTAATTTCTTGATAACGAGCCTGAATTTTTTCAAGTTCTTCACCTAAAACTTCAGCCAAGTCATTTTTAAATTCTCCATAACCTTTTCCATCGTATTGAGTTTCTAACTCTTCAATAGAACGATTAGCGAGAATAGAATAGATTTCTAATAAGTTAGAAATACCCGGTTTGTTTTCTGGGTCATAGTGAATATGTCCATCACTATCAGTTATAGCTGATTTGATTTTCTTTTTAGAAACTTGAATATCATCTAAGATATAAATAGTTCCTTTACCAACTTCATCAGATTTAGACATTTTTTTCGTTGGATTTTGTAAATCCATAATACGTCCACCTACTTTTGTAACGAGTGGTTCAGGAATTTTAAATGTTTCACTATAACGAGAATTAAATCTTTCTGCAATATCACGGCATAATTCTACATGTTGTTTTTGATCTTCTCCAACTGGTACATAATCAGGATCATACATCAAAATATCAGCATTCATCAATGATGGATAATTAAAAATCCCCCGCCGATCACTTCATTTTTTGCTTTTTTATCTTTGTATTGTGTCATACGAGAAAGTTCACCCATAGAAACCATACAACCTAAATACCAACCAAGTTGAGCATGTTCTAAAACATCTGATTGCAAAAATAAAGTGACTTTTTCAGGATCTAATCCTGCTGCAATATATAAAGCAATTAAATCTCTGGTATTTTTACGTAAATCTGCTGGTTTTTGATAAACTGTCATAGAATGAAGATTCGCAATAAAAATATACATTTCATATTCATCCTGATAAGAAACAAATGGTTTAATAGCTCCAATATAGTTTCCTAAAGTCACACGTCCTGTTGGTTTAATTCCACTTAACATTCTTTTCATCATTACACCTCCATAAAAATAAAAAACGTCCTTAAAAAAGGACGTAGAATACGCGATACCACCTTTATTCATATCATAAGATATGCACTCTTGTTTTAACGCAACAAACGAAAAATGACTGATGCCACTTTTAGCTCCAGAATCCCAATTCATTATCATTCAAGGCTTGTTTGCATCACCCACAAGCTTTCTAAAACATGAGTTGATAACTACTCCATTCTTTCATCGCTTTACATGTATTATAGAACGTCAAACAAGCAAAATCAATAGAATCATAAAAAATAATTTCATAATTGATAAAAATGATGTATAATGATGGGCGAGGTGATGATGTCGTGATTAGAATTTATACTGCACCCAGTTGTGCTTCATGTCGTAAAGTGAAAGCATGGTTAAAAGAGCATCAGATTCCTTATGTAGAAAAGAATATTTTTTCTACAATATTACGTGAAACTGAGTTAAGAGAACTTCTAGAAAGAAGTGAAAATGGAACTGATGATATTATTTCTAAAAGATCAAAAATTATTAAAGAAAATAAAATAGATTTAGATGAAATGTCAATCAATGAATTGATTCATTTCATTCAAAAAAATCCATCTATTTTAAAAAGACCAATTATTATTGATGAAAGACGCTTTCAAGTTGGGTATAATGCTGAAGAAATTCGTGCTTTTATTCCTCGTGAATTACGTCGTTTACAAGAATGTAGTCATAGTGATTTTTGTCCGCAATTTACTGATATTAAAGAACAGTATTATCAAGATTACCCATGTGATGATGGTTGCCAGTAGGAAGAGAAAGGTCGTTTTTGCTTCGAGATTATTAGGAAATAAAAACGGCTTTTTATATGAAGAGTTAAAGGTGTATATTTATATAAAAAATGTTATAATATGAATAATATTGAGGTTTGGATGCAGATGATGACTAAGAATGTTTTTGAAAAAATATTAAGAAAAATGATTGTTGCTGTATCTATCATCGCTGTTATTTTTTCTTATGAGTGTGTCATTGCAATAATATTGTTGAAGATAGTATGGTTCAACAAATAGATAATGATTACCAGATATTGGAATCTTTTGAAAGCATTTTTCAAATGGATGGGATAGCGGAAGATGAAGAATTTCCACAGCTTGTAGAAATGGCTAACCAACAAAATGATTTTGCTACGATGATGTATTTTGATTCAAGCCGTCAGGGTATTATTGCTAATCTTTATGCCAAGACAATAGTTGATCAGCCTTTAGATGATATTCAAAAAGAGATTCAAGATGTTGTAGAAGATGCCTTTTTAGGGAAAAAGTAATATCAGATATTTTTGGAAGTCGTTTTTCACATCGTCTTGTCTAGGCTTATGGGATACCTGTCTATAAAGATGGAAAAGTTGAAGGCGCTTTGCTATCAACGAAAAGAATTGATTTATTATTAGATATTGGAAAAGGTGATGATATTCTAGGTGGAAACACTTATACATATCTTATCAGTGAGACAGGGAATATTTTGGTGGATTCTAAAAAAGATATTTTTAATCAGTCAACGATTTTTAGTCAACCTTATTTTGATGATTCCGATTTAGAGAAAGTCGCTCATTCTCTAGCAAGTCAACAAGATATCACTTCTTCATTTGTATATGGTGGTGAACAGTATCAGGCTTTGTTGAAATCAATTGGTACCAATAACTGGTATTTATTTAGTGTGAATATGCTAGAAGATTCAAATCTGTTTGCTGATTAAAATGAAAAAATTGTAGGAATGATTTTTGTGATTATTATGGCATTAGTGATTGTGCTGCTGGTATTTGGTTATCGTGTAACTTTAAAAACAAATCATGAATTAACACATTTTGCTTATTATGATAATCTCACAGGAGCTTATAATTTTTCGTATTTTACTGCTTATGGTAAGGAAAAGCTAAAAAATAGGCAAGCTTGCAGTGTTGCAGTTTTAAATATTCGTCAGTTTAAGTTTTATAATGAGATTTTTGGACATGATCAAGGCAATCGTTTATTGATTTATATCAAAAAGGTTATTGAAAAAAATTTAAAGGAAGATGAGTTTTTTGCCATGATACTGCAGATCAGTTCTATATTTTCTTGACTGAAACAAAAGAAACAGTTTTAAAAATGCGTTTGGAACAGATAATGGATGATATTGTTGAATACTGTCATCAACTTAATTCTAATTATCATTTAAAAGTCCAGTATGTTGTTGTTTCTACAAAAAAGGATATTTCAGAGGATTATTTTGATAGTTTAGTTGTTCGTGTCATGTTTGCTTTAGCGAAGGCGAAAGAAAAAGTCATGACAAATATTTGGTTTTATGATGATCAATTATATAAACAGGAAATTATTGATAATTATATTGAAAGCCATATGGAATAAGCTTTAAAAGATCATGAATTTAAACTATATTTACAACCTAAAGTCATGATGAAAGATGGAACATTACATAGCAGTGAGGCTTTAGTACGCTGGATTTTAAAAGATGGAAAGGTGTTTTATCCTAACCAATTTATTCCTCTTTTTGAGGAAAGTGGTTTTTGTAAAAAGCTGGATATGTATATGTTTGAACAGGCATGCATGCAGATTCGTCAATGGCTTAATGATGGTTTGACACCTATTGGTATATCTGTGAATCAATCAAAATTATCTTTCTATGAAGTGGATTATGTGGAACGTTTAAAAGCACTTGTAGAAAAATATCAGATTCCACCGCATTTCATGACTTTAGAGATATTAGAGGATTTAGCGGCTGATAATGTTGATGAGTGAATGAAAAAATACATTTATTACATGAAATTGGTTTTCGTGTGTCGATGGATGATTTTGGGAGTGGTTATTCTTCTTTGAATATTTTAGGAAAGTTAAAGATTGATGAATTGAAACTTGATAAAGGATTTTTACAGGAGATTTTTGAAAAAATAACTTAAAAGCAAAAATTATTTTAGAAGAAATGGTAAAATTAGCTAAGAATTTATCTATTGAAACGGTTGTCGAAGGTGTTGAAACAAAGGAATATCATGATTTGATGAAATCTTTTGGTTGTGATTATGGGCAAGGTTATTATTATGATAAGCCAATGTCACAACAAGAATTCAATCAACGTTATATGAAAAAAATGGAAGGAGGAATAGTTTGATGTGGGGAATTATAGCGACTTGGCGTATGGCAAAGGAAGGTTTAGAGCTTGCTGAAGAAATTTTAAAAAATCAAGGTGATGCCGGTGATGCGATTGAAAAAGCTATTCAAGCGGTTGAAGATTTTCCATATTATAAATCTGTCGGATATGGTGGTTTGCCTAATGAAGACATGGAAGTGGAACTAGATGCCGCTTATATGAATGGGAATACTTTAAGTGTTGGGGCTGTTGGAGCGATTCGCGATTTCGCTAATCCTATTTCTATTGCCAGACGTTTATCACATGAAAAAGTCAATTGTATCCTGGTAAGTGAAGGGGCAGAAAAGTTTGCTCATAAAGAAGGATTTGAACGTAAAAATATGCTGACTGAACGTGCAAAGATTCATTATCATAATCGTATGAAAGAAACAGTGCAAGAATTAAAGCCTTATATTGGGCATGATACAGTTGGAATGGTATGTTTAGATGAAACGGGAAAAATGACTGCTGCAACATCTACCAGTGGACTTTTTATGAAGAAAAAAGGGCGTATTGGAGATTCACCAGTTATTGGATCAGGTTTTTATGTCGATTCACAAATAGGTGGGGCTTCAGCAACAGGACTGGGTGAAGATTTGATGAAAGGATGTATTTCTTATACGATTGTTCAATTGATGGAAATGGGTATGCATCCTCAAAAGGCTTGTGAAAAAGCTGTCTTTGATTTGGATTTAAAATTAAAACAAAGACGTGGTCAAGCAGGTGATTTATCAGTAATTGCGATGAATTGTAAAGGTGAATTTGGTGTAGCTACGAATATTGATGGTTTTTCATTTGTCGTTTGTTTACCCCATCAACAGCCTACTGTATATTTAGTGAAACGTCAGGGAAATCATTGTGTTTATCAACCTGCTAGTCAAAAATGGTTGGATGATTATATGCAAACACGCATGGCACCCTTAAAAAGAAAATAGGAGGACATAGGATGAAACCAATAGTAGAAATTTGTTGTGGCAGTTATAGTGATGCATTAGCAGCTGCTCGTGCAGGAGCATCACGTATTGAGTTAAATAGTGCTTTATCATTAGGTGGATTAACACCTTCACTAGCGACTTTAATCAAAGTCAAACAAACGACATCTTTAAAGGTTATTGCGATGGTACGTTCTAGAGGAGCGGGATTTTGTTATAGTGAGGAAGAATATGAAGTGATGAAGGATGAGGCAAAACTCATGTTGGAAAACGGTGCGGATGGTTTAGCATTTGGTTTTTTAGATATTCATGGCAACATTGATCAAAAACGTACACAGGAATTTGTTCAAATGATTCATGCTTATCAAAAAGAAGCTGTTTTTCATCGTGCTTTTGATTGCGTTGCTGATCCTTTTCAGGCAATTGAATTATTAATTGATTTAGGGGTGGATCGTTTATTGACGAGTGGTTTAAAACCTCAGGCTATTGATGCACTGGATTGTCTTTGTCAACTCCAACAACAATATGGTCAACAGATTGAAATATTGGTAGGAAGTGGTGTTAATAAAAATAATGTTTTAGACATTATTGATAAAACACATGTCCATCAAGTCCATAGTTCTTGTAAAGATTGGTTAGAAGATTGTACGACAGCTATGCATGATGTAAGTTTTGCCTATGCACCTTTCCCACATGAAAGTGATTATGAAATTGTGAGTGAAATATTTGTGAAACAACTTCTTGATGAAATTGAAAAAAACAGTCAGCGATGACTGTTTTTATGATAGGCTTGAAAGGCACGTGTAACTTTACTTGGGCAGTTATGTTTATATTGAAGATGGTAAGGTTCAATGATTTTCAAAAACTGTTGAAAACCTTGTTTTTCATTATTGACTTCAAATTCCATTTCATAATCATGTTGATCTAAATAAGTATTGTCATCTAAAGATAAAATACCTTCAGGTAAGAGAATATCATAGCGATGTGTTGTGAGTGAAAATAAATGTTGTAATTCACTAATCGCAATACCTTCATTTTCTAAAATATCAGTGATTTCATTTTTTAGTTGATGTTGAAAAAATAAATCTTTTTCTTTTTGTGTTAAAGGAATATTGGTTTCTAGTTGATGGTTTTGATAGGGTCTTTTTAAAGTAAGTTCATATTGATTGTTTTTTGTACGAATGCGTAACATATATTTTTTTGAGATAATAAAGGATGAGTCAAGTAATCATTGATTTGAATGTAATCTTTTGTGATATGATGTTGATAGTCATGAAGGATTTGATGGAATGTTTTTGATGTTAATAAGATTTTGTATTCTATTTCTAGTTGTAGCATGAAAAATCACCTCACCTTATTTTATCTTATATTGCTTTTATATGCAATTTTTATATAATATAATACATAGGTGGGTGAAAATATGAAAACATATGCAATTGTCTGTAAACAAGACCAAGAATCAATTACATTGAGTGAAAAAATAAAAGCACAGTTAAATACTTTTTTAATATATAATGAAACAAATCCTGATATTGTGATTAGTGTCGGTGGTGATGGAACAATGTTATATAGTGTGCATAAATATATTGAACAGCTTGATGAAGTGGCATTTATTGGTATTCATACTGGAACATTAGGTTTTTTAACGGATTATCAGCGTGATGAATATCAACAGCTTGTAGAGGATATCAAAAAAGGTGAGTATCATATATATGAACGTCATTTATTAGAAGTCACTTCTTTAGAAGGACGTTATTTGGCTTTAAATGAAGTACGTGTAGAAAATAATCGTCGTTCTCAAGTTATTGATGTTTATATTAATGATGATTGTTTTGAAACTTTTAGAGGGAATGGTCTTTGTGTTTCAACGGCTTCTGGTTCAACAGCTTATAATAAATCTTTAGGTGGGGCAGTGATTAATTCTGGAGCTGAATTGATGCAGTTAAGTGAAATTGCAGGAATTCATCATAATGCTTATCGTTCATTAGGTTCATCTTTAATCTTAGATAAATCACATACGATTCGTTTTCAATCACAAAGTTATCAAGGTGCTATTTTAGGTGTTGATCAGTTGGTGGTAGATTTGAAAGATAATGATTGTATTTGTATTCAGATGTCTACACAAACAGCACGTTTTCTCCAATATAAAAATGTTCCTTTTACTAAACGTTTAAAGAGGGCTTATTTAAGTTCATGAAACAGCAATGGCTGATTATGCAGTCCATGATCATTGGTGATTTTTTATTGGAACAGGGCATTAGTCAAAAAGCTATCAAGGCGATTAAAATGCATGGGGATATACAGGTGAATGGTCATCATCAGACAGTTCGTTATCTATTACAACTAGGAGAAGTTTTAACAATTCAATATCCTCCAGAAAAGAATCAAATGACACCAGTGGATATTCCTCTTCGAATCGTTTATGAAGATGATTATTTATTGGTTGTTGATAAACCAGCTGGTTTACCTTCAATTCCTACAAGAGGACATCCTCTCTATACACTAGCTAATGCACTGACTTTTTATTATCAAAAGATTCATTTGGATTCAACAATTCATTTGGTCAATCGTTTAGATAAAGAAACAAGTGGTCTTATGATTGTCGCAAAGTATCGTTATATCCATGATCGTATGATGAAAGATTTGGGACATATTGAGCGTCGATATCAGGCTCATGTTCAAGGGGTTGTTGTAACCAATGGAACCATTCGTTTACCAATTTATAAAGAACCGTTGCAAATGAAACGTCTCATTGATGAACGTGGGCAAGAGGCTTGTACGCATTATCAAGTTTATCAGACTCAAAAGAATTGTACTTTGATGAGAATGAAACTAGAAACAGGAAGAACCCATCAGATTCGTGTTCATATGGCAGCTATTGGACATCCTCTGGTGGGAGATTCTTTATATGGTGATGGTCAGGGAATTTTTGATTTGGATAGTTATATGGTTGGCTTTATTCATCCTATAACCAAGCAAAAGATTGTTATTACAAAAAAATAATGACTTTCAATACTATATTTATCATATTGATGCTTATTATGGTAAAGATATCAAAGTAAAATATGATGTGAACATTTCTTATATATTGATTCTTTTGATAAGGATTGAAAGTAGAAAAAGGATTGATTTTTCGACCAATCCTTTTATTATTGAGAATAATGTTTTTATCAACAGAGTTAAAAAATGTTTTAACTAATGATAGATCTATTTTTCATAATATTGTTTTGTGAATTAATATCAATAAATAATGCTATTGCAATCATATAAGAAAGTAAAGATGAACCACCATAAGAAATAAATGGGAGAGTTATTCCCGTAATTGGTAAGAGTCCCAAAATCATTCCCATATTCCAAATTTGTTGAAACAACAACATACCAATAATACCAATAGTCATAAATTTATCTTGTTGATTTGTAGAGTCTAATCCAATTTTTAAAATAATAATATCTAAAGCAATAATAGCGACAATGGTAATCAAACCACCAATAAAACCATAATTTGTTAAAATAACTGCAAAGATAAAGTCTGTTTGTGCTTCAGGAAAAACTTTAATAACAGATTGAAAACCATGTCCAAATAAACCAGCACTACCATAGGATAATAAAGAATTAAATAATTGAAATCCTTCCTTATTATATGTTCCTTCAGGATCAAGCCAACCATAAAAACGATCAACTTGGTGCGAACTCAAAAGTTTTTCAAAAATATCAGGCTGATAAACAAATAAATAAATACCAATAGCTAAGATAACACCAACCAAACTAAAACCAAAGATAAACCATTGATTTCTTAAACCACTTGAAAATATAACAAAAGCAGCACCAACCAATATAATCAAAACGACACCCGTGTCATTTTGCAGTAAAACAAGCAGGGCAGGAGGAATGACAACTTTCATACATTTCCAGATATATTTGATTTCTGTTTCAGTTGTATGAATTAAATAATAATCATTATGTTCTTTTGTGATTCTCGCTAATGCAATGACAATCGCAATCTTCATAAATTCAGAAGGCTGAAAACTAAAAAAGGTAAATTATACCATGAAGTGGCTCCACCAACGGTATTGACAATAGGAATAATATGATGTTCAGGCCATAATCTTGTATAAATCAAATGTTCAATGGCAAGAATAATTAATAAAATCATCAATGTCCAATAAATAATCCAAATCTTATCATATATCTGATCTTTTCCTATTTTATATATGATAAAAACCATAATGGCAGAAATTACATAAAACGTAGCTTGTTTAAACCATAATGTTGTGGGATTACCTACTTTATTAGAAATCATGGGAGTTGCACTTAAAATTGCAAAACAGCTGATACATGCTAAAATACAAATGATACAAATCAAGGGTTGTTCATAACAGAGTTTTTTGATTCGCTCCATGACTTTGCTCCTTTCTTTTTTATCTTCTTATAGTATACTATAAAAAAGAAATACTTCAATTAAAAAAGGATGTGAAAATATGGATATTGAATATATTTTTATTGCGATAGTGATTGTTGTGGCTTTGGTGCTTCTTTATTTAGGTTTTGTTCATTTAATTAAAAACAAGCGTTTGAATCAGGAGTTTCAATCTACCCTTCCAATTCAAGAATTGCTTGAGGCACTTGGTGGATCACAAAATCTTAAAGAAGTCCGTCATACGGCTTCTAAGGTTACAGTTGTCTTGGGTGATCAGCAACTTATTGATATCGATAAAATTAAATCTTTAGGGGCAAGTGGGATTGTTGAAGGGCCGACGAGTCTGGCAATGATTTTTGGAAAACAATCAGAAAGTATTGCGGCTGATTTAAAGAGATTTATAGCATAGTCTATATCTCTTTTTTATTAATTTTAAGTAAAAAAATGATTTTTTCAAGCATATAAATGGTAATTAAAAAAGAATCTGCTATATTGAAGTTGTCAAGTTCCAGCGACTCATTTTATGGCAGAAAATTGCGAAAAAAAACAAGTTATTTTATTGTTTCAATAGTATATTAGTGCTATAATGAATGAGAAATAAACAAACAGGGGGTTTAGAAAATGACATTTAAAGAAAAATGGAATGATGCCTGGGATGGTTTTCAGGCAGGGAAATGGAACAAGGAAGTGAATTTAAGAGATTTTATTCAATTAAACTACACACCTTATGATGGTGATGATTCTTTCTTGGCAGGTCCTACTCAAAACACAAAAGATTTATGGGCACAAGTTATGGATTTAACAAAACAAGAAAGAGAAGCTGGTGGAGTTTTAGATATGGATACAAAAATCGTATCTACATTAACTTCACATGATGCCGGATACTTAGATAGATCAAAAGAAAAAATCGTTGGTGTTCAAACTGACAAACCTTTTAAAAGATCTTTACAACCATTTGGTGGTATCCGTATTGCTGAACAAGCTTGTGAAACAAATGGATATAAAGTAGATCCTGAAGTATCTTATATCTTCAGAGAATACAGAAAAACACATAACCAAGGGGTTTTCGATGTTTATACTCCTGAAATTAGAGCTTGTCGTTCTTCACACGTTATCACTGGTTTACCAGATGGTTATGGACGTGGACGTATTATTGGAGACTATCGTAGAGTTGCCTTATATGGTATTGATAAATTAATTGAAGATAAGAAAAATCAATTTGCTACAACTCAAAAAAGAATGACTTCAAAAGTTATCCAATTACGTGAAGAATTAAGTGAACAAATTAGAGCTTTAGGTGAATTAAAAGAAATGGCTGCTAAATATGGTTTTGATATTTCTAAACCAGCAACTAACTGCCAAGAAGCTATTCAATGGTTATATTTTGGATACTTAGGTGCAGTTAAAGAACAAAATGGTGCAGCAATGTCTTTAGGACGTACTTCTACATTCATTGATATCTATGTAGAAAGAGACTTAAAGAAAGGATTATTCACAGAAGAACAAATCCAAGAATTTATTGATCATTTCATTATGAAATTAAGAATTGTTAAATTCGCAAGAACTCCTGAATATAACTCAATTTTCGCAGGAGATCCTACTTGGGTAACTGAATCTATCGGTGGTGTTGGTGTTGATGGACGTCATATGGTTACTAAGACTTCATTTAGATACTTACATACATTATCTAACTTAGGAACTGCTCCAGAACCAAACATGACTGTATTATGGTCAACTCGTTTACCAGAAAACTTCAAAGCATTCTGTGCAAGAACTTCAATTGAAACTTCATCAATTCAATATGAAAATGATGATTTAATGAGAGTCACTCATGGTGATGACTATGCTATTGCATGTTGTGTATCTTCAATGAGAGTTGGTAAAGAAATGCAATTCTTTGGAGCACGTGCTAACTTAGCAAAATGTTTATTATACGCTATCAATGGTGGTATTGATGAAAAAACTAAGAAACAAGTTGGACCTAAATACAGACCAGTTGAAGGTGACTACTTAGATTACGAAGATGTTAAATCTAAATATGTAGATATGATGTCTTGGTTAGCTGGTGTTTATGTTAATGCATTAAATATCATTCACTATATGCATGATAAATATGCTTATGAAAGAATTCAAATGGCATTACATGATAGAGAAGTTAAACGTTACTTTGCTACTGGTATTGCTGGTTTATCAGTTGTTGTTGACTCATTATCAGCTATCAAATATGCTAAAGTAAAATGTATTAGAGATGAAGATGGTGTTGTTGTTGATTACGAAGTAGAAGGAGATTTCCCTAAATATGGTAACGATGATGACAGAGTAGATGAAATCGCAACTTGGTTAGTTGAAACTTTCATGGATATGGTACGTTCTCATCATACTTATAGAGACAGTGTTCCTACAACTTCAATTTTAACAATTACTTCTAACGTTGTATATGGTAAAGCTACTGGTAATACACCTGATGGAAGAAAAGGTGGTCAACCATTTGCTCCTGGTGCTAACCCAATGCATGGTAGAGATTCTCATGGTGCAATTTCTTCATTATCATCAGTTGCTAAATTACCATTCAAAGATGCACAAGATGGTATTTCAAATACATTCACTGTTATCCCTGGTGCTTTAGGAAAAGATGATCAAGTTTTCGCTGGTGACTTAGATATCGAATCAATCAAAAACGGAAATATTGAAGAATAGAAAGAAGTGTAAACATGGCTACTCAAAAAGAAATTGATGAATTAGTCAAAATGCTGGATGGTCGCATGAGCAGTGGTTCAGGTCATATTAATGTGAAAGTGAACGATGATGCTCATATTGAAATGGAAGAAATCTCTGTTGTGTCAAAGATGGATTGCGATAGTGGTGATACTGCTTGTAAGATTCCAAATTTGCCAATGGAAGATGATGATGAATATTAGAGGAGGATATAATCATGGCTACAAGTGAACAACAAGTTGAAAATTTAGTTGGAATGTTAGATGCATATGCTAAAAAAGGAGGACATCATTTAAATGTTAATGTTTTAAACAGAGATACATTACTTGATGCTCAAAAACATCCTGAAAAATATCCACAATTAACAATCCGTGTTTCTGGATATGCTGTTAACTTTGTTAAATTAACAAAAGAACAACAAGATGATGTTATTTCTCGTACATTCCACGAAGCAATGTAATTGAGACTTGAAAGGTGCTTAAGGCACCTTTTCTTTTTTATAAAAAATAGTACATATAAAATGATATTTATATGAAAATATGTTAAAATAATAAAGAAAGTTGGTGAGATGATGAAAGGGTATATTCATTCTTTAGAAAGTTGTGGAACTGTCGATGGTCCAGGAATTCGTTTTGTTGTTTTCTTTCAAGGGTGTCCAATGCGTTGCCAATATTGTCATAATCCAGATACATGGAAACCAAACGTTGGCAATCAAATGACAGTTGAGGATATTTTAAAGGAATATAATACAAAGAAAGAATTTTATAAGAATGGGGGAATCACTTGTACAGGTGGTGAACCTATGATGCAGTTGGATTTTTTAACTGAATTATTTGAAAAATGTCGTGAACAAAATATTCATACATGCTTAGATACTTCAGGAATTACATTTCATGAAAATCCTGATTATTTAAAAAAATTAGATCGTTTGTTGGCTTCAACTAATTTAATTATGTTGGATATTAAACATATTGATCCAATAGAACATAAAAAATTAACAGCACAGCCTAATGATATGATTTTAAAATTTGCTCAATATGTAGATGATAAAGGTGTTGATATATGGATTCGCCATGTGGTTGTACCTACAATTACACAAAATGATGAATACTTATATCGTTTAGGACAATTCATCGCTACATTAAAACATGTCAAAGCATTGGATGTATTACCATATCATACAATGGGTATTGCGAAATATAAGAATTTGGGTATGGATTATCCATTAGAAGGGATTCCACCTTTAGATAAAAAGGATGCTATTGCAGCCAGAGAAGTTGTTTTAAAAGGAATGAAAGATGCATTGACGAAATAGACACATTGTGTCTATTTATTTTTAAAGGAGAAAAATATGACGATACCAGAATTACAAAAACAATTGGATCAATTGTATGCAACAAATCAATTGGATCAAGCTTATGCTTTTTTACTAGAACAAATCAATACAGCAATGGAATATCAAGATGACTTAGCTATTTTGTTTTTATTGAATGAAATGATTGGTTATTTTCGTGTGACTTCCCAATTTCAATTGGGTAATCAAATTGCAACACAAATTTTGAATATTCTTGCTATGAGTGGTAGGGAACAAACTATTGATGGAGCGACTTCTTATATTAATATCGCAACATTTTATCGTGTGCAAGGACGTTATCAAGAAGCTTTAGACTTATATCAAAAAACAGAAAAGATTTATCAACAATACTTATTGCCAAATGATGAGCTATACAGTGCATTTTATAATAATTTGAGTCTTTTATATCAAGAGATGGGAGATATTCATCAGGCCATTACAATGCAAAAAAAGCCTTATCCATTGTTGAACAATTAGATGATTATCGTCAAGAAGAGGCGATTACTTATACAAATTTATCACAAATGTATTTAAGCTTGCATCAAAATAATAAAGCTAAAGAATGTATTCAAAAAGCAATTGCTTTATTTCAACAATATACAGTGGATGATCCACATTACTTTGCGACTCTTGCCTCACAAGCACAGCTTTATTATTTGGAAAAAAATTATAGTCAAGCGATTGAGATTTATGATCATGTGCTTGCATTAATTGAAAGTGTTTATGGTAAGAATAAAGATTATCAAACTATTTTAAATAATAAAGAAAAGATTGTCAAAGAAATGAAAACACTTAAAGGTTTAGATTTGTGTGAGGCTTTTTATCGACAATATGGATATCCAATGATAGAAAATGAATATGCGCATATACGTCAATATATGGCTATTGGACTGATGGGGATGGGATCTGATTGTTTAGGATATGATGATGAAATTTCTCATGACCATGATTTTGGACCAGGTTTTTGTATTTGGTTGCCTCAAGATATTTATCAACAATATGGACAAAAAATACAGGCAAGTTATGAACAGTTACCAAAAGAATTTATGGGTGTCAAGCGATTAACTTCTTTACATGGCCAAGGTCGTGTCGGTGTTTTTGAAATCAATAGTTTTTTTGAACAGTTTTTACAAAAGATTCCACATACTTTAGAAGAATGGTTATATGCTGATGAAAATGCTTTGTTAGCTTGTACCAATGGCCGAATTTTTGACGATTATTATGGACAAGTTACAGAAATCAGAAATCAATTAAAAACATTTCCTGAAGATGTTCGTATTAAAAAAATAGCACGAGCTCTTGCCAAAATGGCACAGTCTGGGCAATATAATTATGCCAGATGTATGCAAAGGCAAGACGAAGTCGCAGCAAGTCTCGCATTAAATGAATTTATTGATCAGACATTATCAGTTGTTTATTTGCTGAATAAAAAATATAAACCCTACTATAAATGGAGTTATTATGGACTCAAAGATTGCCAATCTTTACAAGCTGTAGGAGAACTTTTATTGAAACTGGTTCAATTACCCAATCAATTATCTAGGTGGCAAGGTTATCAAGTTGGAATTAACTTAGATGATCAAAAAGTAATTATTATTGAAAAAATAAGTCAAATGGTGATTGGTGAATTGCAGCGACAAGCATTATCTGACAGTCAGGATGATTTTTGGATACACATGCTCATCTTGTCATGCAAAAAATTCAAGATGCCAAGATACGATTCAAACATGTCATGGAGGGATAAAAAATGAGTGATGAAATTGTACAATTAGAATGGGATTTTTTCAACAAGTTCAACATATTGAAGGACGTGCCAGTTGTCAGGACGATTTTGAAACATTTTATTTACAAAGAAAAAGTCAATTTGACGCTTTTGATCAACAGGTACAAGTTGCCTGTTTACAGGATTTAAAAAATGCTCAAAAGATGAAAAGAAATCCAGTGATGGAAAAATATGCTTATATGATGGAATATACGGATCCAGATTATTTTTTAACGATTCAAGATCAACTCCCACAAGTTGATGAACAAAAAAGAGCTTTGATTCAAACCTTATGTGATATTGAAGTTTCAATGCGTGAAGAAATGAATCAAAAATATCCTTATCTTTTATCTCAAGCACGTTTAACCTATTCTATGCAGGATGAAAAAGATGATACATCTTTTGAAACTTATTTAAGAGGAGAATTAATGACTTATAGTGATGAAACACTTTATGTATATGGTCAAATGATTTTAAGAATGGCACAAAATCATGAAAATCTTATTGAAAAGATTTTAACGAATACTGTTCAGGCTTATGGTTATGATTCATTGGCAGAAGCTAATAAATTTATTATGGAAAGTCAAAAGCAATAGAAGTCATGATTAAATTGTGATAAAATAGAAATAGGGAATTAAAAAGGAGGAATATAATCATGAAAATCTTATTATGTTGTTTAGCTGGTGTGACATCTACTTTATTTTCATCAAAATTAAAAGATGCTGCTTCAAGAAAGAGAGTTGACGCTACTATTTGGTCTGCTTCTGAACATGCTGTTGAATATTCAAGCAATCTTGCAGATGTGATTCTTGTAGAACCTCAATTAAAAGGATCATATGAAAAAATTAAAGCAGATAACCCTGATAAACCAGTTATTCTTATTAGTGACGATGATTTTAAGAATTTCAATGCACAAAAGATTTTTGATATGGCTTATGATGCTTGTCAGAAATAATAAAATGGTAGAGAATGAATAGCTTTGCTATCCATTCTTTTTAGATAGTTTATGAAAAAGATAATTTATTTCATTGTATGTTGTCTTTGTTTGATAGGATGCCAGAAAAAATTGTGTGTAATCAAAGTGAGCTGAAAATCATTGTTGCCAGTGATTTACATTACTTTTTAAAAGATTATTATCAGGATTGTGAATGGTTTGAAGAATCGATGTTATATGGTGATGGAAAAATGGTCACTTATGGAGATGAAATCATTGATGCTTTTATCAAGGCTATTCAACAAGAACAACCAGATTTGGTTGTATTGACTGGAGATTTAAGCTTTAATGGTGAAAAAGGAAGTCATCAGGCATTGGCTGCTAAATTAGAACAATTAACTGATGACACAGTGGTGGCTGTTATACCGGGTAATCATGATGTTGATAATATATATGCCAAAGGCTATGGAAAAGATGATTATTTTGATGTGGAAAATGTTAATGCTAAAGCATTTCAGGATATTTATCAAAACTGTGGTTATCAAATAGCTTCATTTCAACATGAAAATTCATTAAGTTATCGCATTGATTTAAATAATGATTATAGTTTATTGATGATGGATTCTAATGCGCATGAACAAACCAAAATGACACTAGGATCTGGTGGTTTTTTCACTGATTCAACAATGCAGTGGTTAAAAGAACAATTGGAAGATATACAAAAAGATAAGAAAACACCACTTGTCGCGATGCACCATAACTTAGCTATTCATAATGATATTTTAAATAGTGGTTATACGATTGATAATCATGAAGAAATCGCTCAGCTTTTTGCAAAATACAATGTACCTTTTGTTTTAAGTGGGCATATTCATTGTCAAAATATCAAATCGATTGATGGTATTTATGATATTGCATCATCGTCTTTATTAGATGCTCCTTTACAATACGGAGTGATTGATTTAGATGCAAACAGTATGAATTATCATACGCAGTCACTTAAAATTTCAAAGGATGCTAATGTATATTTTGATACTGTTTCAGCTCATAAATTTGCTGAGGATTTACAAAAAGTCAGTGATTCATCAAAACGAGAAGCAATTCAAGATGTAATGGTCAAAGCTAATCGCTATTATTTTACAGGTTGTATGAATCAGTATCAAAAAGAACTTCAAGAACATCCCGGTTATCAGTATTTACAAAGCGAGGATTTAAGCTTTTACCAAGATTATTTAGAAACAATGTTGCAGGAAACAACATCTTCACAAGAATTATCAATAACTTTCAAGAAATAACTTTTGACAAAGTATAAGTTGTGATAGAATAAGTAAAAGGGAGGAATGAAAAAATGAAATTAGGTGCGATTGAAGCTGGAGGAACAAAATTTGTTGTAGCAGTTGGTGATGAAAATGGGAATGTTATCGAAAGAGATGCTTTTCCAACGACAACACCAGAGGAAACTGTTGCTAATATTTTTAAATTTTTTGATGGAAAGGATATTGAAGCATTAGGATTAGGATGTTTTGGTCCAATTGATCCAGATTTAAAGAGTCCAACATATGGATATATTACGACAACACCAAAACCAGGTTGGACAAATTATAATATCGTAGGGGCTTTACAGGAGCATTATCCTGATTTACCAATTGGTTTTGATACTGATGTTAATGGAGCTGCATTAGGTGAAGCTTATTTTGGAGCAGCGAAAGGATTGGACAGTGCTTTATATTTAACAATTGGAACAGGTATTGGTGGAGGAGCCATTGTAGAAGGAAATCTTGTGCATGGTTTACTTCATCCAGAAATGGGACATATGATTCTTGAACAAAGAGAAGATGATACTTATCAAGGAAAATGCCCATATCATGGAACATGTTTTGAAGGGTTAGCTGCTGGTCCAGCAATTGAAGCAAGATGGGGTATCAAAGGAAATGAATTACCTGCCGATCATCCTGCATGGGATTTAGAGGCATGGTATATTGCTCAAGCCTTAGCTATCTATGTTTTAACACTTTCACCAAAGAAGATTATCTTAGGTGGTGGGGTTATGCATCAAGAACAGTTATTCCCACTCATTCATAAATATCTTCAAGAAAGATTAAACGGATATGTTCAAAAAGACGAAATTACAACAGATGCTATTAAAGACTACGTTGTTTCTCCAGGTTTAGGAGATAATGCCGGTGTTTGTGGAGCTTTAGCACTTGCGAAAATGGCAAAAGATAGGGATTAATCAAATCCCTTTTATATAAAATCATATTGACATTGTATGGATAAGTCGATAAAGTAGAGGTAAGAAAACGGAGGGATTTGAATGAGTAAAAGATTATATAGATCAAATCGTGATGTCATGATATGTGGTGTTTGTGGAGGTATTGCTGAATACTTTGATATTGATCCTACAATTGTTAGATTAATTGCAGTTGTTTTTATTTTTGGTGCAGGATCAGGTGTTTTGGCTTATTTAGTAGGTGCCATTATTATTCCAAAAAATCCTTATCAATAAAATAGGTATATGAAAAGATATGAGGTCTCTCATATCTTTATTCATATTTTAAGGTTTTTGGTATGATGACACAAAGTGATTGTTTTTCAACACTGATATGAATTGGAAAAGTAGTCCCTTTTTCACCGTCAATATCATAAATAATATTTTTATCACATTCAATTGTTAATTCTTTAGCCTGAATATAAGTAATAAAAGGACTTTTTTCATGACTACTTAATGTATAATCTTTTAATAAAGAAATGAGATCTGTCGCAGAACATTTTTTAATAATCAGTAAATCTAATTGCCCATCTTGAATATTGGCATGTGGGGTAATATCTTTAAAGCCACCAACCTGTGAAGTATTGGTAATAATAAATAATTTTGCATCTTCTTCAAAATAATTTCCATCAGCTGTGATTTTTAAATGTAAAGAGGTATGCAATTGAGTTGGTAATTGTCTGATGCCACTGACATAATACGCAAGTGGACCAAATCTTTCCTTATCATTTTTAGAAACCTGAAAGCTAATGTCACTAAACATGCCACCAGCAATGACATTGGCAAAGTATTGATGATTCACTTTACCAATATCAACTTTCATGGTTTGAAAATCTTGAATCATTTGAATAAAAGCATCAGTTGTATGTGGCAAATATAAATGATTAGCAAAATCATTGACAGTACCACCTGGTAAAATCGCCAGAGGAATTTGAAGATGGTTTTCTATAAAGCCATTGATAATTTCATTGACAGTACCATCACCACCAACACTTACTACAAAATCATAATCACCATCTTTTAATGCCAGACTACGCTGATAAGCATCGCCTTTTTTGGGTATAAAAAACATCGATAGTCTGAACAATTTGTTTTAAAATCATTTGACCAATCATTTGATCAAGGTTCTTTTGAATTGTTTTTGTTCCGGAACTTGGATTAATGATAAATAGACATTTCATAATGAACACTCCTTATCTTTATTTTACCATTAATAAAAAAGAAGATAAACCTAAAATGGTATATCTTCATGAGCATAAACATTATTTCTAATTAATCTTAACAGTAATTCAACGCCTTTTTTCATCATTGTAATGGAAACAAATTCATAAGGACCATGACAATAGAAACCACCAGTACCTAGATTTGGACAGGGTAAACCAGCAAAAGAAAGACGTGCGCCATCTGTGCCACCACGAATAGGTGTGATTTCAGGGTGTAATCCTACATCTTCCATAGCTATTTCCACTTGTTCAACAATATGTGGATGATCTTTGATAATATCTTTCATATTGAGATATTGTTCATGGACTGAAATATGAATGGCTTCATAGCCATAGAAACTATTTAAATAAGCTTGAATACGAGAAAAATCATTGAGCTGTTGTTTCAGTTTTAAATAGTCATGATTTCTAACAATATATTCTAAATGTGTTTTTTCACATTGTCCTTGCATATGAACCAAATGATGGAAACCTTCATAACCATCTGTATATTGAGGTTTTTGTCCACTCGGTAACATGGAATGAAAAGTCATGGCGACTTCTTGAGAATTCACCATTTTATCTTTGGCACTACCAGGATGAATACTTTTCCCAGTGATTTCTACTAACACTTGATAAGCGTTGAAGTTTTCAAAATGGAAATGATTGATTTCTCCACCATCAATAGTATAGGCATAATCAGCCTGAAAAATATTGAAATCAAAATGTTCAGTGCCACGTCCAACTTCCTCATCTGGTGTAAAAGCAATCATAATATCATTATGTAAAAACTCAGGATGTTTAAACATATATTCAGCCATACTCATAATAATCGCAATTCCTGCTTTATCATCGCCACCTAAAAGTGTTGTTCCATCAGTTGTAACGATATCATGTCCAACCACTTTTAATAAATCAGGAAAATCTCTTGGTGTTAATAAACGATCTTCTTTTAATGGAATATCACTTCCATCATAATGACGAATGATTTGTGGATGAATGTTTTCACCACTTGCATCGGGTGAAGTATCCATATGAGCAATCAAACCAATAACATCACCTTGTTGATGATTATTGGCAGGAATTCTTCCATATACTACACCATATTCACTCATTTGTACATCAACCAGTCCTAGAATACGCATTTCTTCGACTAAGAATTGTGCAAACTCTTTTTGATTAGCCGTCGAAGGAGAAGTCGTTGAATAAGGATCAGATTGGGTAGGAAAACTTACGTATTTTAAAAAACGATTTTCTATTTTCATGTCAATCCCCACTTTCTTTATTGATTATATCATATCAAACATATTTTTTACTAGCCAAATGTCATGTTTATGATTATAATAGGGGCGGAGGTTAAAGTGATGGCAAAATATTATGCAGTGAAAAAAGGAAGGCAAACAGGGATTTTTCAACTTGGGAAGAATGTCAGTCAATGGTGAATGGATATAAAGGTGCTTTGTTTCAATCTTTTTCATCAATGTCAGCAGCAAAGAATTATTTAAAAGAAGAAACACCATCTTTTGATGAACGTGGTTTGATTGCTTATGTTGATGGCAGCTATAATCAAAAGACAAGAGAATATGGATATGGTTGTGTCTTGATTGAAGGACAAAAGGTTATTTTAAAAGTTAATGGCAAAGGGCAACATCAAGATTATGTCAGTATGCGAAATGTAGCTGGAGAGATTGCTGGAGCACATCAAGCGATTACTTATGCTATTGAACATCATTATCCCTTGATTTGTATTTATTATGATTATGAAGGTATTGAAAAATGGGCAAATCATATTTGGAAAGCAAACAAAGCAGGAACGAAGGCTTATCAGGCTTTTATTGAAGAAAGTCGTCAAAAGATAGATATTCGATTTATAAAAGTTTTGGCGCATAGTGGTGATTTATATAATGAAATGGCTGATCAATTAGCTAAGAAAGCAGTAGGTATCCAATGAGTGAACGTATAACTGTTTTTGATATCGAAGTCTTAAATCAAGATCCAGCTAGTCTATGTGCTATTGGTATTGTTGAAATTGTTGATCAGCAAGTTGTTTCGACTTATTATTCATTAATTAAGCCAAAGAACCTTAGTTTTGATCCTTATCGCTTTCGTGTTCATCAAATCCGTCCTCAATCATTGTATAAAGAAAAAACATTTGTCCAAGTGTGGAAAGACATCCATCACTATTTTGAAAATACAATCGTTGTTTCTCATGATATTCAAGGTGATATGATGAATTTAAGAGCAGCCTTAAAACAGCATCATTTGACGTATCCATGTTTGATGATGTCATGTACAAATGTTTTAGCCCATCTTGTTTATCCTGAGCTTCAAAAATATAATTTAAAGGAATTATCACAAATGAATGGTTTTGAATTTCAGGCTCATCATGCTTTAGAAGATGCAAAAGCTTGTGCCTATTTATTAATGCAGATGTGTCAGCATGAAAATGTATCAAGTTTATATGATTTACACCAAAAGTTTCATTTAGAATTTGGTGAAATGAAAGAAAACTATTATCGTAATATCATTTCTGCTGAATCTGCCAGTCAATTATTAGAAATGAATCAAAGAGAAGATGCTCTGTTGTATCATCAATCTGTTTGTTTTACAGGAAAACTCGCAATGCCTCGAGAGTTTTTAGAAGAAAAAACGAAAGAGGCTTGTGCTTTGTCAACACAACAAGTGAGTACCCATACAAATTATCTGGTCATTGGTGGTAAAGCCTATCATAAAGTACGTTTTGGCAAGGAAAATAAAAAAGTTCAAAAAGCCTTACAATTAATGAAACAGGGACAGGATTTAAGAATTATTCATGAAAAAGAATATCTTAAATTATTGGAAGGAAGAAAAGAATGTCTGTAAATATAAAAGTCGCAACGCTAGAAGATGCACAAGATATTTTAAATATTTATGCCCCATATGTCCAAACAACGAATATTACTTTTGAATATGATGAGCCTACCTTGCAAGAGATGACAAATCGTATTAAAAACACACTTGAACGTTATCCTTATCTTGTTGCGATGGTTGATCAAAAGGTTGTGGGTTATGCTTATGCCTCTCCATTTGCCTCAAGAGCGGCTTATCAATGGGGAAGTGAGTTATCTATTTATTTGGATGCTCATTATCATGGGCGGGCGATAGGGCAGAAACTGTACCAAAGTATGTTGGCATTATTAAAAGCTATGCATATTCAACATGTCTATGCTTGTATTACGCATCCTAATATCAAAAGTGAAAAATTTCATGAAACTTTTGACTTTACATATATTGGCTGTTTTCATCATGCTGGTTTTAAATTCAATCAGTGGCATGATGTTATTTGGATGGAAAAAACAATAGGTGATGAAGAAAATGTTCAACCTGTGATTCCTTTTCCATCCCTATCAAGAGAACAAATTGAATCATGTTTAGGTTTATGTTATGATAAATAAAATGAGGTGAACAAATGGATACATTAATTATTGGAAGTGGTTTTGCGGGAAGTGTTGTCGCAAGAGTTTTGGCTGAAAAAGGGGAGAAAGTTAAAATTATTGAAAAGAGAAATCATATTGGTGGAAATTGTTATGATAGATATGATGAACATGGTGTTTTAATTCATCAATATGGACCCCATATTTTTCATACAAATAATAAAGAAGTTTATGATTTTTTATCACGTTTTACAAAATGGTATGATTATCGCCATGAAGTAGCAGGAAATGTTTATGGAAAGATTATCCCTATTCCTTTTAACTTGAATACATTAATGATTGTTTTTGGTGAGGAAAAAGGGGAACGTTTAAAACAGGAATTAATTGATACATATGGAGAAAATGCCCGTGTTCCTATTTTAGAATTACAGAAAAGTTCTTCACCTGGTATTCAAGAAGTGGCGCAATATGTTTATGAAAATATCTTTTTGAAATATACAATGAAACAATGGAATCAAAAACCTGAAGAAGTTGATCAAAGTGTGACTGCAAGAGTACCTGTTTTGATTTCTTATGATAATCGTTATTTTCAAGATACATATCAAGGAATGCCTAAAGATGGTTATACCAAATTATTTGAAAACATGTTAAATCATGAAAATATTGATGTGGAATTAAATAAAGATGCGAAAGAAGATTTGATTTTTGATTTTGAAAATCATCAGATTTTTTATCAAGGTCAATTATTTGAAGGAAAAGTTATCTTTACAGGAGCAATTGATGATTTCTTTGATCATTGTTTAGGACGTTTGCCTTATCGTTCTTTACGTTTTGAATATGAACATTATTCTCAAGATTATTATCAAAGTCATGGGGTTGTCAATTATACAGTCAGTGAAGATTATACCCGCATTACAGAGTTTAAATATTTAACTGGTCAAGATATTGCAGGCACAACAATTGTCAAAGAATATCCAGAAGTTTATCATGATGAAACACAAGTGCCTTATTATGCGATACTATCACCTGAAAACTTAAAGATGTATCAAAAATATGTGGATTATGTTAAACCATTTTCACAGTTTTATTTATTAGGACGTTTAGCTCAATATAAATATTATAATATTGATGGAATAGTTGAAGAAGCTTTGAAGCTTGTTCAAACATTATAGGAGGACATTATGAAATATTTAAGTATTGCTATACCATGTTATAACTCTCAAGAGTATATGGATAAAGCGATTGAATCATGTTTGATTTTAAAAGAAGATGTGGAAGTGATTATTGTCGATGATGGTTCATCTGATCGTACAGCACAAATTGGTGATGATTATGCCACTTTATATCCTGATACAATTAAATGTGTACATCAGGAAAACGGGGGGCATGGTCAAGCTGTGAATACGGGATTAAAAATGCAACAGGACTTTATTTTAAAGTCTTGGATAGTGATGACTGGTTTGATCGTTCTTCACTTGTCAAAGTGATTGAAACCATTAAACAACTTCATGCAAAAGATGAAGATGTTGATTTATTTATTGCAAATTATGTTTATGAAAAACCAAGTGTCAATAAATCAAGTGTGATTAAATATACAAATGCCTTACCTCAAAATAGAACATTTAGATGGTATGATTTAAAACATTTTTATCCACAACAAAACTTATTAATGCATAGTGTGATTTATCGTACACAATTATTAAGAAATTGTAATTTAGAATTACCAAAACATACATTTTATGTTGATAATTTATTTGTTTATCAACCATTACCTTATGTCAATACACTTTATTATTTAAATGTTGATTTGTATCGTTATTATATTGGTAGAGAAGATCAATCTGTTAATGAAAAAGTTATGATTTCTCGTATTGATCAACAAATTAAAGTGAATAAGTTGATGATTGATTGTTGTGATGTGATGCAATTAAAGAGTCGTAAATTAAGAAATTATATGGTTAAATATTTATCTATGATTACAACTGTTTCAACGGTTTTATTAATAAAATCAGGAACAGAAGAACATCTCCAAAAGAAAGATGAACTTTGGAATTATTTGAAAAATAAAAATCCCGAACTTTATAAAGCAGTTAAACATACATTATTAGGATCAGTAGTGGAATTAGATGGACGTGTAGGTAAAAAAGTGATTACTACAGGTTATGCGATTTCAAGAAAGTTATTTGGATTTAACTAATGAAGTCTATTTTGTATCGTTATCGTCATGCTTGGGTCTTTACATATTTTATTATTTATTTGCCATGGTATTTTGGATTACAGTTAAGAGATATTTCTTTTCATGATGTTTATGTGACAATAGATGCGATGATTCCTTTTGTTTCATGGTTTATCTATCCTTATATTTACTGGTTTCTTTTTGTAGCGGGAACGATTGCTTATTTGTTTTTTTGGCATCGTCAGGATTTTTATAAATGTGTTGCTTTCCTTTTTATTGGTATGACCATTTGTTTAATAATTTTTACAATTTATCCAACTAGCTTTGATCATAGACCAGTGCTTGAAGGAAATTCTTTATCAATCTATTTAACTGAATTTATTTATCAGGCAGATAAGAGTCAAAATGTTTTTCCAAGTATCCATGTTTATAATTCAATAGGGTGTGCTATTGCATTAATCAAGTGTCAAGATTTTAAACATTCAAGGATTATGCAAATCTTTGCGATTGTATCTGCCTTGATGATTACTTTATCAACAATGTTTGTGAAACAACATTCTATTTTGGATGCTGTGGCAGCTTGTTTGCTAGCGATAATTTTATATATTTTGATTTATAAAGTTGATATTTTTCAAATTGAAAAACGTGTTTTACAAGAATAGTGAGTCACTATTCTTTTTTCTTTTATTTTAAACATTTTGTATAATGAGTAAAAAAGGAGGAAAAAATATGCAACTAACATTAGAACATTTATCATTTTATTTAAGTCAGTGTGAAAATAAAAGATTAAGTCAACATACTTTAAAAGCATATCGCATTGATTTAAAACAATTTTATTTCTTTATGATGGATAAAGAATTAAACAAAGAGGAAATATCCTATTATATTCATTATTTAAATGGAAAGTTTAGACCTAAGACAGTGAAACGTAAGTTAGCCAGTTTACATGCTTTTTTTGAAGATATGGTATTTTATGAAATGTTTCAGGAAAATCCTATGAATAAAATTAGATATAAAATTCAAGAAGAAAAAACTTTACCACGCATTATCCAATATCATCAATTACAAGATTTATTTCATCATTTAAATCATGAACATCATGCTTTTATTCAAAGAGACAAAGCTGTTATAGAATTACTGATGTCTACGGGTATTAGAGTTTCAGAGCTTTGTGCTATCAAAAAAAGGATATTGATTTAGAAGAAAAATATTTGATTATTTATGGAAAGAATGCTAAGGAAAGAGTGATTTATCTTGGGCATGATGTCTATAAGGCGCTAAAAAACTATCAACAGGTCTTTTTTGATAAAATGCAACAACAAGAGTATTTTTTTATGAATAATCAGTATCATCGTTTAACTGATCAATCAGTGCGTCATATTATCAACAGGTATACCAATGGATATCATGTCACACCACATATGTTTCGTCATACTTTTGCGACGATGTTGTTAGAACAAGATGTTGATATTACTTATATTCAAAAAATATTAGGTCATAGCTCTATCACAACAACGAGTATTTATGCTTATGCCTCTTTGCAAAGACAAAAAGAGATTATGATGAATAAAAATCCTCGTCAATTAATTAAATAATGATTTCTTTTTCCTTGTTTTTATATATAATAAAAACAAGGAGATAAGATAATATGAAACAAAAAGAATTATGGAAAGAATTATATAGTTGTGTAAATGAGTGGATTCAACTTCAACCTTGGCAACATGTATGGAGTCAGGATTTTGTAGGTATAGAAATCAATGATACAACTTATTATTGTACAATTATGGGAAAATTAGGTGATTGTATTGGTTTATCTATTTATGAAGGTGAACAGGGTTGGTCTGATTTGCAAAGTATATCTTGTGAATATGAAGAAGTGAGAGTAACACAGTATGTAATGTATGATCAGACATGTTTAACGTTCTATATGGGAAATCGTGAAGAAGTGCCTAAAGGACAAAAAGAAATGATAAAAGCACTGGGATTTAAATATCGTGGAAGAGGAAACTGGCCTTATTTTCTATCATTTCAATCAAGATTTTATCCTTATGAAATCAATGATATTCAAGCACAAATTATGCTTGATGTTTTTAAACAATTGATTCCTTTGATGAAAGCTTATATGCATCAAGAAGTCGATGTTGATTTTGAAGAAGGTCAAATGCTTTATGCTTATTATGATCAAAAATGGATTTATGAAGCAAGAGATTTACCTTTGGTCAAAGATAAATTTCCTAGATTAGAATTGACTGACAAAGAATTTGTTAGAAATCTATCGCAAAGTTCTAGAGAATTTATCATTGATTTAGAATATCTAAGAGGTGGTTTTATAGATGAAGCATATGATCGTCCTTTAAGTGGTCTTGTCTTTTTGGCAATGGAATTAGAATCACAGGAAATTGTCAATGCTAAGATGCTAAAAGTGGAAGAAGAGCAATCACAAGAATGTTTGTATTTATTCTGTACATTACTTGAAGAGTATGGCAAACCAACAGATATCTATGTTAGAAATCCAAGAGTCTACAACGCTTTATCATCTCTATGTCATGAGTGTGGAATAGAAATACATATCACACCTTTATCTATGATTGATTTCATTTTAGATGATATGGAAGCATTTATGTAAAACAGATTGTAATAAAAGGCGTTATCTTTATTGATAACTGCCTTTTTATAATTGGAGCAAAAGGGAATGATAGTTGTCAATTTTTATCAAAAATGAAGGTATAAGGTTCAAAAATAAGTAAAATAAAATAAAAAATAAGTAAAAAAGTAGCCTTAAAACCATACTTTATTGGAAAAGTACCATACTTTTCATATAAAAGCATTGACCTTTATAGAAAAAAATTTTATACTTATATTGTCAAAAATATTTTAAGGGAGGAAAAATTTTATGGATGCTTTTGCTGATAAGCTAGGGCGTATTGGAGCTTGGTGCGGTCAAAACAAGTACTTAGGTTCTATTAAAAATGCGTTCCAAAACTTTATGCCAGCAACTATCGCTGGTGCCATTGGGGTTTTATGGACAAACGTATTGGTTAACAGTTCAAGTGGTTTAGGAGCTTTATGGGAACCAATCATGGCTTTAGAAGTAATTAACCCTGTATTCGCTGCAATTCAATTTGCAACTATCTCATGTATCTCTATTGGTATTGTTATGTTAGTAGGGCAAGAAATTGCTGAAGCTAACGGAGAAACTGGAGCTTTCCCAGCAGTATTATCATTTATTGCTTGGTTAGTTGTTACTCCAAACAGCAACTCTGTAGCTGGTTTAGGTCTTACTGATGCAGCTGGAAAAGCTGTAATGACTGTAGGTGCTGATGGTAAAGAAGTCGCTATGACAATTGGTCAACAATTAGGTGATTTAACTCCAGGTGCTTTCTCTGGTATTAGTGCTAACTATACTGGTGCAACTGGTTTATTCACTGCATTAATCGTTGGTATCGTAGCTATGGAAATTTTTGGATGGTTAAGAAAACAAGATGCATTAAAGATTAAAATGCCTGAACAAGTACCTCCAGGTGTATCTCGTGCATTCGAAGTTTTAATTCCAGCATTCTTAATGTTAGTTATCGTTGGATTAATTGGTCATGTTGCATATTTAGCAACTGGTAAATATTTAAATGATTTAATTTCATACTATATCCAACAACCATTAAGTAAAATTATTGGTGGAAACATTTTCGCTGTATGTTTGATGTATGTATTAATCTCATTATTCTGGTTAGTTGGTATTCATGGTAACAACATGATGGCTGCTATTAAAGAACCAATCTTCAAACCTTTATTATATGCTAACACTGCATTATTTACAAAAGGTGAAACTATGCCATTAACTCCTGAAATTGAAGCAATGGGTTGGCAAAAATTAAACTTAGGTATGTTAGTTATGTTTGGTGAATTCGGTGGTTCTGGGGTTACTTTAGGTTTAGTTATCGCTATCTTTATCTTTGGTAAACGTGCTGATAACCGTGCTATCGCTACATTATCAGTAGTTCCTGGATTATTCAACATCAACGAAACTGTAACATTTGGTATTCCATTGGTATTAAACCCAATCTTAGGTATTCCATTTATCTTAGCACCTGTATTAAGTATTATTATGGGTTATGTATTAACACTTATGGGAATCATGCCTTTAGTTGTACTTGAAGTACCATGGACAATGCCACCTGTCTTCTACGGATTCTTAGCAACTGGTGGTAACCCAATGGGTGCTGTATGTCAATTGCTTGCAGTTGTATTAGTTACAGTTATCTATACTCCATTTGTTATCTTCTATGAAAGATATCAAAATAAACAAGCTGCTGAAGCTGAATAAGAATTAAAATTGAAATAAAAAGGTTAATGCTTAAATAGTTTGCTATTGAAAGCATTCAACCTTTTTTATATCATGATAAATAGCAAGGAGTGAGACAATGGGATTTCCTGATCATTTTTTATGGGGTGGAGCTGATTACTGCACATCAAAGTGAAGGAGCATATCAATTAGGTGGCAAAGCTTCTGCGGTTTGTGATTTATTAGCAAGAGCAGATGCATCAGATTTTCATGATGGTATTGATAGTTATCATCGTTATGAAGAGGATTTTGCTTTATTTGAAGAAATGGGCTTTCAATGTTATCGTTTTTCAATAGATTGGTCGAGAGTGATGCCTGATGGTTTTCATTTCAATGAGGAAGGAATGGCTTTTTATGATCGTTTTATTGATAGTTTGATTGCTCATGGTATGGAACCAGTCTGTTCATTATATCATTTTGAAATGCCAATGATTCTCCATCAAAAATATAATGGTTTTTATTCACGTATTGTTGTTGAGCAGTTTATAAAATATGCTTATAAAATGATAGATAGATATGGTGATCGTGTTAAAAAATGGATTTCTTTCAATGAGCATAATGGTATTATTTTGGACGGTCATAAATTAGCTTATGGAGCTATTTGTCCTGAGGGTGTCAGTGAGGAATTATTTTTTCATCAATTAATGCATCATTCGCTTTATGCTCATGCCAGAGTTACTGAAAAAGTGCATACGATTGAAGATGGTTTAATGTTGGGAATGCTTTTATATATTCCTCATTATGGGGCATCATGTCGTCCATTGGATGAATTGATGGCGAGAAATCATATGGCCAAAACAAATGTTTTTTTAGATGTTTTTGTACATGGTGAATATACACCTTATTTTTTAAATAAAATGAAACGTGAACATACAATGCCTATAATGGAAGAAAATGATTTGAAGGTTATGAAAGAAAATACGGTTGATTGGATATCTTTAAGTTATTATAATAGTGATGTTGTTCAATATACCCATCATTGTTATCAAGCTATGAATAATCCTTATTTAGAAACATCGAAATGGGGATGGTCAATTGATCCAATTGGACTTCGGATTGCACTTAGAGATATTTATGAAAAATATCGTTTACCTGTGATGGTTGTAGAAAATGGTTTAGGTGTAGAGGATCATTTTGAAAATGATACGGTTATAGATGATGAACGTATTGCTTATTTATGTCAGCACATTCAACAAGTTGGTAAAGCTATAGATGAAGGTGTGGATTGTCGAGGTTATTTGGTTTGGGGACCTATTGATATTTTATCTTCTCAGGCTGATATGAATAAGCGTTATGGAATGATTTATGTTAATCGTGATAATGATGATTTGAAGGATATGAAACGATATAAGAAGAAATCTTTTGAATGGTTTAAAGAGGTTATTTCTACAAATGGAAAATCTATAGAAAGTGATAATGATTTTTAAAGTTTAAATTGTTATTTATTTATATATCATGTATAATAGACAAAGGGAAGCGAGGATTTTTATGGAAGAAGTTAAAGAGTTCAAATATAGAATCAATATGGCGACAATTATTTTTCTTGGAGCATTAGTTTTTTATACAGTATTTACAGCATTTACACAAAGTATGCAGTCAACTATTGTGATGGTTATTTTCACTGCCCTTTGTTTTATTGTATTTATTGGAATGCGTCCTTATAAATATTCAATTCAAAAAAGGAATTAACAGTTCATTATGCTTTATGGAAAAATAGTCATGTCGATTTAATGCATTGTGAAACAATTTGTGATCCTGTTCCACGTTGGGCAGATTTAGCGACAAGACCACATGCGATTGAAATTTACACAGATGTTAAGAAAAGATATTGTTTCTTTCCTAAACAAAGAGTTGAATTTGTACATGAAGTTATGAAAGCTAATAAAAGAATTCATTGTACAGTTCAAGAGTATACTGATGTATATCGTATTTTAGAAAAGAGAGATCGTAAGGAAAGAAGAAAAGCAGAAAAGAAAGCGGCAAAAGAAGCGCAATCAAAATAATTTCAAATTCTATATTGAATAGTAAGAATAGCTAAGAATGAGCTATTCTTTTTTTAAAATAGAATATAAAAATAGGATAAAAGTGAAAACATGAAAGTATGAAATATCATATGATAATATAAAAATGATAATATGATTTGTCTAATTGACTATTTTATGATTAAATATAAAGAAGGTAGAGTCAAAAATCTATGAAAGTTTTACTCTTTGCAACTTTACAAAGTGTACGATGACTCTGGCAGGATGTATTTATTTGAAAATCTTTCTTTGTCTTTTTCCAAAATTTACGGACTGCCATCTTTCCAATAAAAAAAGCCCATTTTTGGGCGCAATGAGGGTATCGTTTCTCACGTCATTTTTTTAAAAATGGTGAACTTTCTATGCTGCGTGATATTGTGAGCTGTACTCGATAAGTTGCAGCCATCTGTCAGGCATAAGCATATCCTTTTTGAACAGACCGTCATCAACAGGCGTCTTATAGTTCAGTGCTGAATGCCTTCTTAAGAAATTGAAGAAGCATACAAACAGGACCATATAACTATTTGCACATTCAAGCCTGTCATAGCCATTTGTTCCCTGATAGTTTTGCTTGTATGTCCTGTTGAGGCGCTCCTCAATCTGCTTGAAAGGTCTGTATTTCTGTGATTCCTCATCAAGATTCTTTACACCGATGACCTGATGCAGGTCAAACTTGATTCCATTGATTTCAAAGAAAACCTGTGCTGCATTATAGATTGGATTCCCATCTGTTATAAGAGTCATGTCATCTGGGATTTCACTGTAATGACTTAGACACTCATAAATAGATGTACAGGCACATTTTGTATCTCTTACGGGATAAATTGTGTAAGAAGTGATGATCTTTGTCTTGGGATCAGACCAGAAGAACACGTAATGATTCTTGCCTCTTATCTTAATATAGGTTTCATCGCCGGACAATATGGAGCCAAGCCTGTATGGATACCTGTCAACAAGAGGCTTGACCAGACGTGATACAGTTGTCGCATAGTTGATGACTGTCTGGTGTGATATTTTAAAGCCATGGACTTCCCTGATGATCAGTGCAGTCTTTCTTGAAGAAAGACCATAGTTGACGTAATAGGTCAATGCCAATCCAAGGATTCTGTGATCAAAATGAATTCTTGAAAGATTGACAGGAGTTGTGATGTTTTCTTCAGCCTTTTTAAGATTGTCAAGATTGAACTTGAAGTCACGATAGTGATAGCGAAGCCTGTACTGATTGCTTGAAGTCAGAAGGTGTTCTCCCTTTCCTTCATCGACAAGCTTTTTGTTTTTGATGTAATAGGGGCATTTCATGCTTGGGCATACAAAAACAAGATATCCCTGGCGGTCGTGCTTCATATCAAGCTTTTTGCCACAATGAGGACAGAAGATGCCCGTTTCACCGGAAAGAGAGATCTTCAGGGAGAATGTCTGGCAGCATACCTTGCACATGAACTGACCGCGACCATTGTTGTCATAGATATATTCATGAGGAGCACCACAAAAAGGGCAGACACCCTTAAAGTCAAAATTATTGTTTCTTCTGTTGACAGGCTTGATAGGACGACCATCCTTTAATGCATTTCTAAGAATATCTTCAAAACTCAGCTGAACAGGTGCTTCCTTTTTGAAGACAGGAGGCTCGTCAATTTTAAAGTCGGCATAAGGAATGGTATGATCATTCTTATTGGATTTCTTTAATTTCTTAAACTCTTTTTTAAGAGAGGGATTGATGTGTTTATCAAAGAAATCAATCATCCAGTCGAGATGGATTGTCACCTGCTCAAGGTGATAAATAAAATCAGAGGAATTAAGATGATACTCAACAGAATGAGGGATAGACTTTATCAACTGAAAGAAATCAATATATTTGGAAAACTTAAAGTTAGATTTAGAAAAAGAATTTAAATTATTTAAGATATGTGTTATAGTATTCATGTGAAATATCCTTTCGTTAGATTTTGTGTAAAGAATACTATAACATGGATATTTCACTTTTTTAATACAAATTTTAGAGAAATAGTAAAAAAATAAGAATACAAATTATTATTAAAATAGAACAAATAAAACAAATCAAGAGTAGTGCATTTGTGTTGTCATATAGCAACTTTTGACACTACCATAAAGAAAAAGAGGTGAGGAAAATGGCGAAAACATTAATAGGAAGAATATTAGAAATGGATCCAGCGGCACGACATCCTTTGAATGTTGTGATTAATTATCCAGGATTACATGCTATGTTTATGTTTCGTATTTATCATTTTTTATGGAAGAATTTGCATTTGAAATTGATTGCACGTTTTTTAAGTCAAGTGGCACGATTTTTAACAGGGATTGAAATTCATCCTGGTGCTACCATAGGAAAACGTTTCTTTATTGATCATGGTATGGGTGTGGTTATTGGAGAAACAACTATTATTGGTGATGATTGTAGCTTGTATCAAGGTGTCACTTTAGGGGGAGTTGGAACGGGGGAACATAAAGTGAAAAGACATCCAACATTAAAAAATAATGTAATGGTTTCAGCTGGTGCTAAAGTTATTGGGGATGTGACAATTGGAGATAACAGTATTATTGGAGCATCATCAGTTGTTTTAAAGGATGTTCCACCTAATTGTACAGTTATTGGCATTCCTGGGAGAATTGTTAAAGAAAATGGTCAAAGAGTTGATAAGGAATTGTAAATATTGTATCTTTGCTATACTTTATTCATAAAAACCCTTCTGTTTCATAAAAATGAAATAGGAGGGTTTTATGATGTCTATTGATATACAAGCCGCTTTATACTATTATAATTTAGGTTTATTGAAAAGAGAAAATCATTTATATTGTTTAGTGGATTTAAAGACAGGGGAATGGTATGAGATGATGACTATTTATTATATTGAAACATTATTGAAAAGATGGAACCAATATCGAATTATAATTCAATAATTGAATTATATGACATTCCATGTTAGAATAAATCATGTTGAAGATTTTATATAGAATCTTTCTATTTGCCCTTGTAGCTCAGTTGAATAGAGCAATCGCCTCCTAAGCGATAGGTCGTGGGTTTGAGTCCCACCTTGGGTGCCACCAATAATGCTGAAAGCCTTAATGTGTAGGTTTTCAGTTTTTTATTTTAAGTTTATTTCCTGTTTATTGTATTTCTTACATGATTAAAAATGCTTTGATGTGAAAGCCTTTTGCTTGTCATTGAAGCTTGTTTATCAGCTTCATCCAGCTTGATTTCTATTTTGTTTATTGAATGAGATACGTGTTTAAAATGAAATTGTTTCTTTGAATGTTTTTGTGTCATTTTTCTACTCCTTATCATGCTTAGTTAAAGAATGTTTGTATTTTTGTCCTATAGGAATAATATATCCGTTATTTAATATGATATTATTTTCTTTTATTGAAGAAATATAGTCTGTATTAATAATAAATGATTTATGGCATTGAATGAATTTAATGCCAAGTTTATGTTGTATATTTTTTAATGGACATCTTAATGTATATTGTGTAAGTTGAGTATGAATAACGATACTATTTCTATAGGATTCAATATAAATAATATTTGATTTTTTAATTTGATAATAGATATTTCCTTTATTGAAATAAAGAATATTCATATGTTCATACAAAATACTTTGGCTTTCTAAAATTGCTTTATATAAGTCTTTATATAAAAATTTATTCCTGATGTAATAATTAATATAAATACTTTGTTTATCAAAAATATTTTCATGGTTATTAAAAACATAAAAAACAAGATTTCTTTTTTGATAAATATTCAATTGTTTTAATAGAGTATAGTCATCAAAAATAATAATATCATATTGTTTGTTGTTATTGAAAGAAGTAAAAATATTTATTTTAATTATTATTGTTTTTTGATATATGCGTATCTATTTTGATTTTCATGAATATGTTGTTGAAGTCACTTTCTTGTATTTTGTGTCATAAGGCTTTACATGAGTGCATATTTACATGAGTGCATAAATGATAAAAAATAAAAATAAGAAAGGAAAGGAGTGGTTTGATGAAACAAATTATTTTAGCCGTAAGGATGTTGAAAAAAGACTGGAAAAGCAATGTCTATTATACAGTGATGTTAGCAATTGTCAGTGCAACAGCTTTTATCTTTGGTGGTATTTCACAAAATGTATATCTTCAAGTCGCAATGGATACAAATCTATATGGAAAACTTATTCCAAGATATAGTGAATTTATTATTATGATTGTTGTTGGTTTTTCATTATTTTTAGCGTTTCATGCTTATTTATATGCATTAAAAAGAAAATCTCAGGAGTTAAAATTGATCAAAGCAGCTGGAGGATCGTTAATAAAGATGACGGTGTTTTTAAGCATCCAAAACATCATATGTATTTTATTAGGATCAATAGGTGGACTGCTGATTGGTCTGATTATTCAAACACTTATTCATTTCATTATCTATACTTATTTAAATATTCAAGCACCATATTTTATGATTGATATAACATCGATGATAGATAGTTTTTTAATCCATATCTTTTCTTTTGTTATAACAACAATCTTAGGATGTGGATATATTCATAGAAATGAAATTCAGAATTTATCTGATCAAAGAACAGATTGGACAAAAGATAAACGTATTGTTCGTTTTCCTAGTTTTATTCATATTTTCTTATATGTTTTAGGAATTATTATGTTTTTAACTGCTGAGGATGAAACTTTATTAATGGGAGCAATCGCTTATTCTCTCATAGGGTGTTGTGGAGCGAGTGGTTTGATTAGACAAAAGGTGTGTGAAATTTTAAGACAATCTATTTATAAAAAAGAGAGAATGGATAAAATACAAAATATTGTTTTCCATAGCTTAATTTATACTTTAAAACAAAATTTTCTTTTGGTCTTAGGTTTATTATTTTCTTCTACAGCTATGATGTCTTGGACAATCAGTTGTGTGAATCAACCTAAAGAATTTATTGTGGCTTTTCTATCATTTATTTGTTCATTAATTTTGTTGTATAGCAGTGCTTTTTCAATGTTTTTAACAGAATGTAAAAAAGAGAGAGTGATTATGAACTTTTGTGGAAATGTGGATTTTCTTTTCATGATATTTTGATAATGGTAAGGAAAGAAATTGTGATGTTTTATTCTATTATTTTTGGTTTTTCGATTGTGTATATTATTTTAATGTTGGTAAGATTTATTTTATTGGATTCAACACATTTTGTTGTTGCTATTGGTTTGTTGTTGAGCTATTTAGTTATCTTAATGAGTATGCTTATTCTCACAATATTATGTGTATGTCGTCATATGAAACGATATCAAAGGGGGTAAAAGAATTATGAACTCAATTATTGAAATTAAGAATTTGTCAAAGATTTATGATGAAGTACTCAGCCATCCTACTTTTGCTTTAAAGAATATTGATTTTTCTATGGAAAAGGGTGAATTTGTGTGTATTATGGGACCTTCTGGAGCAGGAAAAACAACATTATTGAATTGTATATCTTTGACTGATACACCAAGTCAAGGAAATGTTCAGTTAGATGGTCAGGATGTTCATAGTTTGTCATCAAGAGAACTCACAAAATTGCGATATCAAAAACTTGGTCTTGTTTTTCAAAAAGCCAATTTATTGCATTATTTAACTATATATGAAAATATTGCTTTTCCATTGACATTATTTAATGAAAAGACAAAAGATATTGATGATAAAGTGCAACAGGTTGCGAGAAATGTAGGCATTGAAGAACTTTTAAAAAAATATCCTTTTGAATGCTCAGGTGGTCAAAATCAACGTGCAGGTATATGTCGTGCTATTGTAAATAATCCAAGTATTCTGATTGCTGATGAACCAACAGGTAACCTTGACAGTGAAAACTCACATGAAATTATGCGTTTGTTCCAATCACTCAACAACCAAGGAATGTCTATTTTAATGGTTACACATGATCCTATGATTGCCTCATATTCTCATCGTGTTATTTATATTAAAGATGGAGAAATTAAAATGGAGGTTTCAAGAGAAAATAAAACTCAAAATGAATATTTTTATGAAATTGTAAAGATGAATTCTAAGGAGTCACTCATAATTATGGAATAAAGTATTACATTTATTCTATCGTCGTTATGAATTGAACAATAAAAAGCTATTATCTCAAACTTTTTAAGCTGATGACTATTCAGCTTTTTTTGTTTTCTATCAATTTAATGATAATCATGTTCTATCTCATTATAACAATTATAAGATAGAACTATTATTTTATTTTTTTGTAAAAAGTTGGAAATAAAAAAAGAAAAATGGAAAAAAATTGCATATATAAATAATAGGAGGGTTCTTATTAAAGATGAATATATTTACAATAAGCAAATATTGTTGTATAATGTCTATGAGCCCTCCTGGAATATATAGAAAGGAGGTTGTGATAATGAGCATGCAAACGGATCACATAATTAAGGATTTCTTCAAGGACACCAGTCGTTTTGCCGACTTGATGAATGCTATTTTATATGGTGGTCAGGATGTCATTAAGCCTGATGAACTACAAGTCATGGATTCCAATGAAATCTTTGTAGGTAAGTATATTTCCAAGGAACGACGACGTGATGTCATCATGATGTGGAAAGGAAAAGAGTCACAGGCTATTCTTGCGTTGGAGGCACACAATCAGGTTGACTTTACAATGGTGTCAAGAACACTTCTCTATGATGCATTGACCTACAACATGCAGGATAAAAAATCCAAGAATCATATGCTTCCATATGTCATGAGTATTGTCTTGTTTCATGGTGAAGGTAAATGGACAGCCAAGACATCCTTGTTAGAAAGAGTCAATATTCCTGAAGGCATCAAGCAGGAAAGCAATGACTGGAAGATGAATGTGATTGACATCAAGGACTTGGATTATCACCTACTCAAAAATGAGGATAATCGCAGTGTTGTCAAAGCAGTAGGGAAGATATGGAGAAAAGAGAAAGAAGATTTCAAAGGAATGGAAGTATCAAAGGCAGCTGCAAGAGTGATAGCAATACTTACAGAAAGATATGATATTTTAGATTTAGTGAAAGGAGATAAAGAAACTATGGCAATGTGGTCATTTTGGCAGGACATTGAAAATTCAGGATTTCAAAAAGGAGAAGAACGTGGCATGGAACGTGGTATGAAAAAAGGTAAGTTAGAATTAGTTATTTTACTACTCAAAAATACGTTAGGAAAACTCACACCTGAATTGATAGTGAGAATTGAAAAAAGTAATGAAGAAGAATTGTCTAATATTGCTTTACATATATCAGATATACATAGTGAAAATGATGTATTAAAGTATATCTAATAGAAAGAAGAATGTTAAAAGGAATTTCGTTTTGATAAGCGAGATTCTTTTTATATCAAATATTATTATGAACTATAGATATGATTATGCCCGTTTCATACATTGATACATGCATCAAAAAATATTTTCTATGGTTATATATTTATTGATGTTTTGCTGATTATTTCAATTCATATTAAAAATAATAGGATGTTTGTGAGTATCACTATTATTATTTAAAATCCATTTGTTATATTTTCAATAAGATATTGTTATGTGTTATCAAGCTAAAAATTTATCCTTTTTTGAATAATAATTGGATAGAAAGAAGAGAATGTAAGCGTTATGATTATATTATAAAGGAGGAGTCTATATGGCAAAAATACAATGTAATATGATTTCATATACCTTACAAAGAACAGTGGATATTGATATTATTCTTCCCACTATAACAATTCCACAATCAAGACATCAAGATGTCCAACCTGTTCATCATGTTTATCCACAACCCTATCCAGTTTTATACTTATTACATGGTTATGGAAATAATCATAAGCAATGGTGTGGGTATACAAATGTAGAATTATTTGCTGAAGAACGACAGATTGCAGTTGTTATGATTGCTGGAGAAAACAAATTTTATATGAATCATCCACAAGATTTATTTTATGATTTTATTGAAAAAGAATTACCTGAATTTATTACTCAAACATTTCCTATTTCTTCTCGTCAGGAAGATACTTATATTGCAGGGTTATCAATGGGTGGTTTTGGTGCTTTATATCATGGCTTAACGCATCCACAACATTATCATACGGTAGGTGCTTTTTCACCAGCTCTTGCTAAAAATGATATAAGCATCGAAGAAGTGACAAGAAAAGCTCTAGAGCTTCAAGAAAAACTGCCAGATATTTATATTGCATGTGGAGATCAGGATTTTCTATATGAAGATGATTTGGCATATGTCCAGTTACTTGAAAATCAGAAAGTTGAACATACATGGATTAGTGAACCTGGTTATAGCCATGAGTGGCGTTTTTTGGAACGAATTTAGAAATATTATTAAAAGGATTGCATGTTGATACGTTATACCTAACAGGTGGTTTAACAGATGTATGCATTCATTATACAGTTGTTGATGCACATCAGCATGATTACTATATAAAAGTTGTTACTGATGCAGTAGCGGGTTCTAGTGAAGAAGCCTATCACTATGCTTTAAAAGCTATACAATATTTACAAAAAAATGCACTCATTACAACACAAGAAGTGGAATTAGCGAGAAAGAAAGATGAATGATGAGTTTTTATGAGAAAAGCAATTGAGCTATCAGCTCAAGCCGTTGAACATGGCAATGAGCCATTTGGAGCAGTATTGGTCAAAGATCAGGAAATTGTCTATACAAATGAAAATCAGATTTTTTCAGCCAGTGATCCGACTTTTCATGCTGAGGCAGGATTGATTAGAAGATTTTGTGAAGAAAATAAAATAATAGATTTAAGTGAATATACACTTTATTCAAGTTGTGAACCATCTTTATGTGTTCTGATGCAATCGTTTGGTCAAAGCTAGGAAGATTAGTTTACGGAGCCAGTCAAACAGATTTAAATCATATTCTTCATGAAGATGGGTGTGAATGTAGCCAAATGGTTTTTGACCATTCGCCATTTTATCCTCAAGTCACAGCAGGTGTTTTAAAAGAGGAAAGTTTAAAAATTTTAACAGCTTATTTTTCAAAAGAAAATCATAAATAAAAAGAAGAACTAAGCAAAAGTTCTTCTTTTAAAACGCCATTTTATAACTATCTTTACCAAATCGTTTGATATATTCTTGATCATTATTCGCTAGCCTTAATTTCATCACAACATTACTGATTAATGCTGGAATAGATGTCCCATCTTCATAGATAGATGAACCCCAAACTTGTTCAAACAAATAAGAAACAGTAAATGGTTGATAAGGATGGGCGATTAAAATAGATAAAAGTTTGTATTCGTTTTTTGTTAGTGTTAAAGCTTTTCCATGACATGAACATGTTCTGGCTGTTGTATCCATCACAATATCTTTAAAACGATAGATACGTCTTGGTTTTAAGATTCCATTTTTATAGACTGACTGGATTTTTATATCTAAATCTTTTAAAGCAAAAGGTTCAGTTAAATAATCATCAGCTCCTGCATTTAATAAAGATTCTAAATAATCAGGAGCCAAAGCATCACTTAAAACAACAACAATGGGTTGACCTTTCAATTTGATTTGAACGAGAAAATCTCTGATACGAATACGTGGAAAATTATCTTCAATAATCACGCAATCATAAGTATGATTTTCAAAATAGTTTTCTAAATCTTTATAAGTTATCACTTGTTGACATACATAGTCTTTAGATTCTAAATACTCTTTGATTTGATTGTTGAAATCTTTATGACTATGAATGATCAAGGCATGAAATTGTCCAAACATAATAATTCACCTCTCAATAAGTATAATATGAAACAAGAAAAATACAATAGAATATAGAAAATATTTAAAATTTCATTGTTTGAAAATTTCTATGTTTTCCTCATAACTTGAAAGATTTTGGGTAGACATGAGGGTAAGAAATTGATACAATGTTGGAAAAAAGGGGGATGTCGTAAGATGGATATGAATAAGTTACTTGAAAATTATGGATGTTTGACTTTCAGTGATGATGTCATGAGAGAAAGAATTCCAAAATCAACATATAAGGCTTTTCATGAGGCTTTAGATAAAGGTGAGCCTTTAGCTAAAGAAACAGCAACCGTGATTGCCAATGCAATGAAGATTTGGGCGGTTGAAAATGGAGCAACACATTTTACACATTGGTTTATGCCAATGACTGGTTTGACAGCTGAAAAACATGATGCTTTTTTAGAACCAGATGGCAATAAAGCTATCTTAGAATTTAGTGGAAAAACATTAAGAAAGGGTGAACCAGATGCATCATCTTTTCCTAGTGGTGGTTTACGTGCAACTTTTGAAGCACGTGGGTATACGGCGTGGGATTGTACATCACCAGCATTTGTGAAAGATGGCAGCTTGTATATTCCAACACTCTTTTGTTCTTATACAGGTGAGGCTTTAGATAAAAAAACACCATTATTAAAATCAGTAGATGCTTTAACAAAAGCCTCTTGTCGTTTGTTACCATTACTAGGGATGGAAGGTGTCACACATGTTGATGCCTCAGTAGGAAGTGAACAGGAATATTTTCTTGTGGCCGATGAGTTTTATCAAAAACGTATGGATTTAAAATTAACTGGAAGAACACTTTTTGGAGCAATGGCTCCTAAAGGTCAAGAATTAGAAGATCATTATTTTGGAAGTTTAAAACGTAAAGTCGCTGCATTCATGAAAGAATTGGATCATGAGTTATGGAAATATGGAATTCCTTCTAAAACAAAGCATAATGAAGTCGCTCCAGCTCAACATGAAGTCGCTTGTGTTTATCGCAATGTGAATATTACAACTGATAATAATCATTTATTGATGTTGTTGATGCAAGATATTGCGAAAAAACATGGTTTAAGATGTTTGTTGCATGAAAAACCATTTGCAGGTGTTAATGGTTCAGGAAAACATGATAACTGGTCAGTTGTTACAAATACAGGTGTTAATTTATTCAATCCAGGACAAAACCCAAGTGAAAACGTACCATTTTTAGCAGCTTTAGCTTGTACAATCAAAGCAGTAGATGAGTATGCTGATTTATTACGTATGTCAACAGCAACGGCTGGAAATGATCATCGTTTAGGGGCTAATGAAGCACCACCAGCGATTATTTCTATCTTTTTAGGTGAAGATTTAGATAAAATTATTCAAGCCATTATTAAAGGTGAAGAATTAGAGAATATTGATAAAGCCAGATTCCAGACAGGGGTTTCCGTAGTTCCTGATTTTTCTAAAGATAATACTGATCGTAATCGTACTTCTCCTTTTGCTTTTACAGGAAATAAATTTGAGTTTAGAGCTGTAGGATCTTCACAATCTATTGCTGGACCAAATACAATTCTGAATTCTATTTTAGCTTATGAAATGGAAGAAATGGCTGACTTGATTGAAAAAGGTCAAGAACCAATGGAAGTCATTAAAGTATTTTTATCTCAACATCAACGCATTATTTTTAATGGTGATGGCTATTCAAAAGAATGGGAAGAGGAAGCTAAGCGTAGAGGACTGCCTAATCGTAAAAATACAGTTGAAGCAATGGAATGTTTAAAAGATCCAAAGATTATTCAAATGTTTAAACGTTTAGGTGTTTATAGTGAAGTTGAACTTCAAGCACGTTATGAAATTTTACTTGAAAATTATAATAAAACGATTCGTGTTGAGGCTTTAACGGCGTTAAAGATGGCAAAAAATGAAATTTATCCTGCTGCTTTATCTTATTTAGATCAACTCACAAAGACATCTTTGCATATGCAAGATTTAGGTATTATTAATGATTATGTTGTTGATGATGTAAAAAACTTGTCATCATTAATATCACAGATGAAAAATCAAATGATGATTTTAGAAAAACATATTGAAAGAGCAAGACATGTTGAGGCAGATGTGTTAGAAATGGCTAAAATATGGCGTGATGATGTTTTAACGACAATGTCAGCGCTAAGAGAAATTGTAGATTGTATTGAAAATTGTGTAGATGAAAAATATTGGCCAATGCCAACATACATGGATTTATTATTTGGAATTTAGACTGATACTTGGATGTATCAGTTTTTCTTTAGAAAGAGGATTCCATTATGCGAAAATGTTTCTTATTTTAAAAGAGTATGATATAATAGATATAGTTTTTGAAGGGGTGGTGTGGATGAAAACAAGATTATATAAGCAAAGTGATTTAGATTCTATTTTAAAATTGTTTTATGATAATATTCATACTGTTTGTGTGAATGATTATACACTTGAACAGCTTGATGCATGGGCACCAAAGAATCCTGATATTTATCGTTGGCAGGCATCATTAAATAGAAATCATACTTTGGTTGTTGAAAAGGAATCACAGATTATTGGTTTTGGGGATGTTGGAGAAACGGGATATTTAGATAGACTTTATGTACATCCGGATTATCTACATCAAGGAATTGCTTCTTTAATTGCTCAACAATTGGAAAAATATGCAAAAGCGAAAGGTATTGCATTTATGAATACAGCAGCTTCAGTGACATCACAACCATTTTTGAAAAAATGGGTTATGTTGTTTTAGAAGAACAGATTGTTGAAAGACGTGGAGTAAGAATTAGAAGATATTTAATGGAAAAGAGATTGTAATAAAAAGCTATAAAGAAATTTTGGTATTATAAAATACTATGAGGAGAAGTGTTTGACTACATTATCCTCCTTTTTTATTTTTCAAATTTATCACTTTCATCATTGTAAGTAACAGTTCTGATTTCTTGATTTTTATTGAATCAGTATATTCCTTGTCTAAATCAAAGTTTTCATATTGATTCTGAGAATACAAGATTCTGTTTCTAACGCGTTTAGAGTTTTGCATACTATTTCCATTTTATAATAAGTGATGGTTTTGTTTGATTGCCTGATTTTAGCGAATATAGATGTTATATGCCGTACTATCGAAGTAAAACAATTCTTCAAATTTTTGTTCAAGAGCAATACAAAGCACAAGGGCAAGTTTTGCAGTGGGGTTAAATTGTCCGGTTTCGATAGAACTAATTGTGTTTCTTGAAACGCCTACCATTTTTGCAAGTTGAGCTTGTCAAAGCCCTACTTTTCTTCGACATTCTTTTAAAGTGTTTTTTAATACCAGTGTATCCTCCTTCATTACTGTAACCCCAAAACAATCATTCCAACAAAACAAGCTAATCCAAAAGTAATACCAACGATTGCTTGAATCAATCTTGTTTTTTCTTTATTTTGAATAAATTGGTAAAGACGCCTGCTACCAAACATAGAAAAATATACTGCCCAAGCAGATAAACCTAATAATGGCTTATCAACAATTCTTGAAAATAGCACAATAATTGCTGCCAATACACCACCGCCAGCCATGCCTATTTTTGATGCATTTGCAAAAACCTGTATTTCTCGTTCATCAGTATCCTTATTTTCTTTACGTCTCATTGCTAAAATTTTTTCTTTGTTCATTGTACTCTTCCTTTCTGATATATGCCAAGTTTTCTTGTCTTTTTTGTATATGTAATTCCACAAAGCAGAGTTTTTACTTTTTATGATATATTTTGTTTAATTTGCTTTTAAAATATATAAACGTGAGATATAATCACCAACATGATCTTTGCTTTCACCACTAGCATTATCTGTCAATAATAAACCAACATTCATAAGTTCATCACCATAACAATCAATATCGTGGATAGCAACATGATATTTTTTATTGGTATCTAAACCAAGAAGTTTGACACGATTGTACTTCGCATTGACTTGTTGTAAAGGACGATAATAACCGACAATAGCGATATCTTTTTGTTTGGAAACAACCATCCAGATAGTTTCCGAAGTTTCAAAAGGACTACGTAAACGATAAAATGTTCCAAATTGAAAAACAGAACGATATGCTTTCATAAATTTCACTTCTTTCATGACTTCTTGGCGTTCAAAATCTGAGAGTTGATTTAAATCTAATTCATAACCAAAAGTTCCAAAATAAGCAACATTGGCTCTGGTATGTAATGGGGTGTTTCTAAAGACTTGATGATTAGGAATCGCAGAAACATGAGCACCAATAGAAGAAAGTGGATAAACCAAAGATGTTCCATATTGAATTTTTAATCTTTCAATCGCATCACTATCATCACTGGCCCAACATTGAGGGGCATAATACAACATACCAGGGTCAAATCTGCCACCACCACTGGCACATGATTCAAATAGAATTTGAGGAAATTGTCTTATCTACATTTCATAAAGACGATAGACACCTAAGATATATTGATGCATGACTTGACCTTGATGTTTATGATCATGACAAGATGAGTAAACTTCACTCATACTACGATTCATATCCCATTTGATATAAGAAATTTGAGAAGTAGATAAGATTTTGTATAGCATTTTATAAATATATGTGACCACTTCAGGATTAGAGAAATCTAAAACATACTGATGACGACCATGACTTGTTGAACGTTTAGGTGTTTGTAAAACCCATTCAGGATGTTGACGATATAATTGAGAATCTTTATTAACCATTTCAGGTTCAATCCATAAACCAAATTTCATACCTAATTTATTAATTTTTTGTGATAGACCTTGAATTCCATTTGGAAGTTTATCCAGATTTGCAAACCAATCACCTAAACCAGCGCGATCATTATTTCTGTTTCCATACCAGCCATCATCTAACACAAACAGTTCGATGCCTAAGTCTTTTGCAGTTTTAGCAATAGAGATTATTTTTTCTTCATCAAAATCCATATAAGTGGCTTCCCAATTATTGATAAGAATCGGTCTGACTTGATCACGATAAATACCTCTGGCTAGACGATGTTGATAGAGTTGATGATAAGTTTGTGACATGGTATTGAGTCCAGTCTTACTATAAACCATGACAACCTCTGGAGTTTGAAAACTTTCACCTCGTGATAAAGGCCAAGAAAAACCTTGAGGATGTATACCCATTGTAATGCGTGCGACATCATATGTATCAACTTCTACCTGTGCTAAAAAATTTCCACTATAAACAAAACTCAATCCATAAACTTCTCCATTATACTCATCGCAATTTTTTCTTTTTAAAGCGATAAAGGGATTGAAATGATGGCTGGAATGTCCTCTTAATGAATAAATGGATTGAATGCCATGAGTCAGTGATCGTGTTTTCACATGTCTTTCTCTTGACCATGCTCCCGTTAATTCCAGCATATCAAAATCTGAATCAGGTAAATCTAAAGACATACTCATGATATGATTTAAAATAAGTTCGCTTTGTCCTTGATTTTGAATTTCAACATGACGTGTTATAACAGGTAATTCTTCATAAATTGTATAAGTTAATAGACAGGTGCATTGAATAACTTCATCATAAAGGGTTACGGTTAAAGTTGTTGCTTCATTCTCATTTTCAACATAGGTTGCCGGTAAATCTTTAAGTGGCTTTTTACCATTGAAGATGGTATGACTTTGATATTGAAAATCAAGAATATGACTACCATTTTCCTGTATTATATCAATGGCAGGATGGCGCATATCTCCATGTCCATAAGTAGGATATTCTTGTTTAATATGTTCTAGTGAGAAAGTTAAATCTCCTTCGAACTGACAAGGTGACATTGGTCTTGGTTTTAACTCAAGTAAATGATCGAATTGTTTTTGATCATGGATATGTTGTCCATAATAAAGTTGTCCAAGTTGCTGGTTTTGTAGCACCTTAAAGATATAACTGATTTGATGATTATAAATATGAAATGTTTGACTTGATTGATGATAAACAATTGGCATAATTTAGTCTCCTTTGATATTTTTGGAAAATAGATATTGATAAAGATAAAAAAACAAACTTGCTAGACAACCACCGCTTGTATCTATGAGAACGTCTGTGAATTGACCAACTCTACCACCAATAAATAATTGATGCAATTCATCACTGCAGGCATATAGAAAAGTACATGATAAAGCTAAGCATATGATTTTTTTAGTAGAGAATTGATTGTGATAAAAGCCATAAATGAATGTGAAAGTTAAAAGAGCATATTCACTCATATGGGCTAATTTTCTTACTATAAATTCACTGATAGGCATATGTAAATATGTTTGAATCCATACAACAATTTGAGAACTGAGTCCTGAAGATTCATTTCCAGTTTGATTGGAAAACATAAAAATGACACTCATCATAATGATTGATGGTATAAAATATTTCAGTTTTTTCATTAATAACACCTCAAAAACATTATAAAAGAACTTTTGATATTTCACAAATATAATATGTATTTTTTATGAATGATGTTTTGATGAATCTCGAAAAATTCATTATAATATATTTGTTTAAATTCAATTGATGTAAAAAATTGAGAATCTAAAAATGAGGGATATTATATAATTATAAATAAAAGGAAATATAGAATATCATGAAAAGTATGGAAAATTTATCAGAAGTTTGTTTATCAATCAATGATTAAAAGAAAGTTTATTCAAGTGTATCACCAGAAGTGGTACTCACTTCATCATTTCAATTTCAAGATTTTCAACATTATGTTGATGTAAATACGAATCAAACAAAGGCATTTACATATACAAGAGGAGCAAATCCAACACTAGAGATTTTTGAACAGAAAATTGCAAAGTTAGAAAATGGTGAATGTGTCAAAAGTTTTGCTTTAGGAATGGCAGCAATAAGTGCAGCTATTTTAGGATTAATTGAACAATCACAACATATTCTTGTTGTGAATACTATTTATGGTTCAGCATCAAAATTTATTCGTCATTTACAATGTTTAGGTGTGGAAAGCACAATTATTCATGTGAGTGAAACAGCAGATATTTTTCAGCATGTTCAAGATAATACAAAAATAATTTACTTTGAAAGTCCATCTTCACAAAAATTTGAAATGCTTGATTTAGAGATGATTAGTCTGTTTTCTAAAAAGAAAAATATTTATACAATTATGGATAATACATGGTCGACACCGTTATTTCAAAATCCATTGTGTTTTGGAATAGATGTCGTGATTCATTCTTGTTCTAAATATATAGGAGGACACAGTGATATTGTTGGAGGTATTTTAGTTACCAATTTTGATACGATGCAAAAAATCGAAGAATTGGGATGTAATTTGTTGGGAGGAACGATGTCACCAGTTAATGCGTGGTTGGCTATAAGAGGTTTACGAACTTTGCCAGTTCGATTAGAGAAACAGGAAGAAAGTATAAAGGAAATCATAGATTTCTTAAAGAATGATTCTCGTATATTAAAGATATATCATCCTATGATTTCAACCCCTAAAGATATATGTCAAAAATATCTAAGAGGTTATACAAGCTTGTTTGGATTTTGAACATATTAGAATGTATGTTGGATTAGAAAATACTCAATTATTAATGGATGATATTGCTCAAGCATTGGATAGTGCTTATGAAAAAGGTAAGTTATTTTAAAAATTCATGTTATAAAAAAACTTGTCAAAATGACAAGTTTTTAATCGCTTAAATCTTCTCCATTAGATACAATGACTTTTTTATACCAATAGAATGAATCTTTACGATAACGTTTTAATGTTTTTAAATCAAATTCTTCTCTATCCACATAGATAAATCCATAACGTTTTTTCATACCTTCATGTGTAGAAATTAAATCAATAGCTGACCAAGGATTGTATCCTAACATTTCACATCCATCACTAATAGCTAATTGAATTTGTTCGATATGTTTTCTTAAATATTCAATACGATATGGGTCGTGAACTTTACCATCTTCTGTTAATGTATCATAAGCACCTAAACCATTTTCAGTGACTAATAATGGTAAACGGTATCTTGAATACATTTCACGGATAGTTGCTCTAAATCCCATTGGATCAATTTCCCAACCAAATTCAGTTGTTGGTAAGTATGGATTTTTATATCCTTTAAACATACCTGTTTCACCACGTGCTGTTTGTTGATCAGCAGCTGAATTACATTCAACAGTTCCATCTTCCCACTCACATGTTGCAGTATTGTAATAGTTAAATCCAATGAAATCTGGATGTCCATTCTTTAACGCTTCTTCGTCACCTTCAGCAAATTCTGGTGTCGCATCATGTTCTTCTAACCATGCCCAAACAAGATTGTTGTAAACACCATAAACAGCCATATCTAAATATAACCAGTTTCTTACTGCATTGTAGTTTTGAGCAGCTAAGTTATCTTCTGGTTTACAGCTAGCAGGGTAAACAAGTGAGATATTTGGAGCAGGTCCAATTTTAGCACCTGGTAACATTTCATGACATAATGCCATGGCTTTGGCTTGAGCCACTAACATATGGTGGTTTTGTTGATAGATTTCTTTTAATTCATTTGTACATCCTTCAGGAATTGTTAATGTACCAATGACAGGTCCAACTAAAGTCAACATGTTTTGTTCATTGATTGTTAGCCAATATTTCACACGGTCACCAAAGTTTTCAAACATTACTTTCGCAAAGTTTAAAAACCAATCTACAGAATCTCTATTAGACCATGAACCTTTTTGATCTAAAGCGGCAGGCATATCAAAATGGAACATTGTCACAATTGGTTCTATGTTGTATTTCAAGCATTCATTAATTAAATTGTTGTAAAATTCAATCCCTTTTGGATTGACTTCACCAATACCTTCAGGTAAGATTCTTGTCCAAGCAATAGAAAAACGGTAAGATTTAAATCCCATTTCTGCCATCAAGGCAATATCTTCTTTATAATGATGATAGTGATCAGCACAGACAGTTAAATCAGAAGTTCCTTCAGGAACAACCTTCACGTCCTGACAAGATGGACCTTTTCCATCTTCTAAATTAGCACCTTCTACCTGATAAGCAGAAGTACTAGCTCCCCAAAGAAAATCTTTAGGAAATGGTTTTAATGTTTTATGTATCATAATTTTTCCTCCTTGCTTCTATTATATAAAATATCATTTTTATTTTCTATGATTTTATTTTTAAAAAATATTTTTTTCATGTATTATGCATAAGATGATTTATTTTTTGCAATGTTTCTATCAAATGGTATTGACATTATGGAAAGAAATGTTATATTATAGTTATAAAGTTATAACATTACAACAAATTTGTTACTAGGAGGAGAAATTATGAAATATACATTCCCTGAAAATTTTAAATGGGGTTCTGCAGTATGGGCTTTAGGTACTGAAGGATGTCTTTATAAAGGAGGGAGAGCTTATACTGTTTTTGATGAATATTATCGTTTGCAGCCAGAACGTTTTTATAATCAGGTAGGACCTGATCAAACATTAAACTGGTATGAAGATTATGAAAAATTCGCTGAGCTTGCTAAGGATATTTCTCATAATAGTTTTAGAACATCTATATTATGGGCAAGATTAATTCCTGATGGTAAGCATGTTAATCAGGAAGCAGTAGAATTTTATCGTAATATGTTTACAGCTTTTAAAAAGCGTGGTATGGAATTATCAATAGTCTTATATTGGTTTGATATGCCTTTGTTATTTGAAAAACAAGGTGGATTTACATCAAGAAGTATTATTGATTCTTTTGTCTTTTATTGTGAAACTTGTTTTCAGCTGTTTGATGATTTAGTGGATATTTGGTATGTCTATAATGAACCAATTGTGGATGTTATGATGAAATATCAAAATGATGCCTGTTATCCAAATTTAATGGATTGGAATTTGGCACATAATGCTGTTTATCATATGGTTTTAGCGCATGCAAAAGTTGTTGAAAAATTTAAGGAAAGACATTATACAGCTAAGATTGGAACAGTCTTAAATCATGGTTATATTTATCCAAGGAGTCAAAATGAAGCAGATTTAAAAGCTGCCAAAGATTTATCTTTGTTAGTTCAAATATGTTTTGAAGAACCATTATTATTAGGTACTATCAATAATGATTATTTAACAATGATAAGAAAATATGGAGCCAAGATTGATATTTTAGATGGAGATTTAAAGTGTATTAAGCAAAATACAGTTTCTGTTTTGGGTTTAAATATTTATAGTCCAGAACGTGTACAATGTCGTTCATCTTTAATGAATCCTGATGCTCCCATAACTTTTGATAGTTTTAGTGAATCATATATTATGCCAGGAAGACAAATGAACAAAGATCGTGGATGGGAAATTTATCCTAAAGTTATTTATGATTCATTGATGCTGATGAAGGAAAAATATGGCAATCCAGAAATGCGTATTACTGAAAATGGAATGGGTATTCAAGATGAATATCGTTTTAGAGATAAAAATGGACAAATACAAGATGATTATCGTATTGATTATGTGAAACAACATTTGATTTGGGCGCATAAAGCTATTGAAGACGGGGCAAATCTGGTAGGATATAATATGTGGTCTTTTGTAGATTTATGGTCACCATCTCATCAATTTAAGAATTGTTATGGGTTTTATGAATATGATTTAAATACTGGAGAAACAAAAAAGAAGAAAAGTGCAGATTGGTTTAAAGAAGTCACTGAAAACAACGGATTTGAAGATTAGGCTGTTTTCAGTCTTTTCTTTTATTCGTTTTACAAAAATAGGAAAATATGATATAAATTAGTTAATAAGGGAAGGCGGGAAGATAATGAAATTACAATCACAAAGTGGAGAAAAACCTTTATGGAGTCAATTATATGATGTATTAGAAAGTAGAATACTTAATGGTGTATATAAAGAAGGAGAAGTCTTGCCTAGTGAAATGAGTTTGATGGAAGAATTTGGTGTTTCTCGAGTAACAGTGAGACAGGCAATGGATAAATTAATTCATTCTAAACTGATTTCAAGAAAAAGAGGGAAAGGAACAATTGTTTTAAAAAAGAAAGTACAATGGAAACTTTGTTTCAATCTTCTTTTAATGGTGTTGAAGAAAAAATAATATTAACGATAGACGTGTTATTTCATTTGAATATGTTATACCACCCATTGATGTGGCTTATTTCTTTGGTATTTCTGCTAACCAGCCTGTTTTGAGATTAACAAGACAAACGTATATAGAAAATAAACCTGTTACTCATTATGAAAGTTATTTAAGTCCAATCGTTCCTATTGATGATCAAAAAGATATGAATGGTTCTATGTATGATGTTTTACAAAAATCTGGCTATCCTATTACAAGGGTCAAAGAACGCTTGACGGCTTCGATTATGAACGCTAAAGAGAAGGAAATGTTTGGCATTCACAAAAACGAAGCGATTATCAATCGTATTAGAATGGGTTATTCTAATGATATAGCTATTGAATATACATATTCTAAATATGTAGCGACTGGATATGAATTAGTTATAGATTCTAAATAGATGAAGATTTCGGTAATCTAGAATAACGCATGCTCTCCAATTATTGGAGTCTGGATTTTCTAAAATCAGTTTAGACACTCGTTTCATTTTGGTTTTATCCTCCTTATAATTTGAATCTTTCATTCTCATTTAATATATAGAGAACTCTGTTTTTGAATTTGCTCCTGTAGCTTGATGGTCTTATTCCTGTTTTCAATCAGGGCATTGTTCATCCTTTTGTTGATGCCTGAAATGAGATGCTGTCAAATTACAGCTTGTTTTATAAAAAGTGAACGCTATTGAGATAAATGATTATGTTATTAAAGATATGATTGAATATAAGATTAGTATATTAAAAAAATCATATTTATGGTATACTTTAAATAGCAAAGGAGTTGGTAATATGGAAATTAGAAAAATGGTTTTTGATGGTATTTCCTATAACGTATTGACCGATGAAGAATTAAAAGAATTCGTAGAAGAAATTGAATTCAAAAAGAATTAGATTTAAAGCATGAAAAATTGATAAATGGTGAAGTAGAAACAATGGATATTGATGATTTCGCAATGAAACATCGTTTAAAATATGGCTTATAAAGTTAAAGTAACAAAAGAAATAGATGAGGCACTGGAAAATATTGAGGAATATTGTATTGAGCATTTTCGAAATTATGATTATGCGCAAAAAGTTCTTAATGAAATATTGAGAGTTGCCTCTTTTTTATCAGGAAACGCAGGGAACACACCGTTGTATTCAAAGCATTTATATAAATACATTTCACCATATATCAATTATAATTTCTATTATTCTATTGATGAAAAGAATCAAATTGTTTTTCAAAAAAATGCTTGCCTTTAAACAAAAACAATAGATAGATCGAAAATGATGCTGAAAAGATTTCTAAACAGGAATCTTTTTTTAATGCTTTTAGAGGATTAAAGAATATGATGATAGGAATGAGATGCATATAAGAAATACATGTTTTTAATAACGAGATATTTATAAAGAGGCGATGAAGTTATTTATTAGGATAAAAAGAAAATGAAGTGAGTACTATTATTGTTGGAACTTAAAAGTTTATTTCTTTTATAGATATTTAAATGTTATAACTTTATAACAAAATATCTTTACAATCATTCTTTTTATTGTTATAATAATGTTGTAATGTTATAACAATTAAAGAAAGAGAGGAAGAATTTTATGAATACGTTTCAAGAAAAATTAGAAACTGTATTGATGCCGATGAGTATCAAATTATCCAATAATAAAATATTGACAATTATTAGAGATTCGTTTATTGCAACACTACCTTTAACTATTGCAGGAAGTTTATCATTGATTATTCAAAGTTTTCCATTTATTGAATATGTTGTACCTGATACAGTTATGGCAGAAGTTATTACTTTTTGGATGCTATTTCTAGCGCGACTTTGAGTTTGATAGGGATGTTTTTAGCGGGAGCTATTGGTTATTACTATTCAAAACGAGAAAATGAAGCACCCTTACTTGGAATGATTATTGCATTAAGTAGTTTTCTTGTTGTAACACCAATGGGATATAATGAAGAAGCAGGATTTGCTTTTGTTCCATTGACATGGCTAGGTGGTCAAGGATTGTTTACAGCTATGATTATTGGTTTTTTAAGTTCATTTGTTTATATTAAACTTATCAAATCAAATTTTACAATTAAGATGCCTGATAGTGTTCCTCCAATGGTATCTGAACCTTTTAGAGCATTAATTCCATCATTTTGTGCATTTATGGTCATTGCTGCAATAAGATATATGATGGGATTTACACCTTGGGGAGATATTCACACTTTCTTCTTTGAAGTTGTTCAAAAACCTATGACAGTTTTAGGTGCAAGTTTACCTGCTTCAATTATTGTTGTTATTATTATCCAAGTACTATGGTTTATGGGGTTACATGGTCAAAATATTGCAGGTGCAGTGATGACGCCAATTTGGACAGCAACCATGGTTGCCAATCAAAGTGCAGTATTGAATGGTCAAGCTCCTGAACATATCTTTACTGGTCAATTTTTTACTGGTTTTATATGGATGCAGTTTTGTTCATTGATTATTGCATGTGCTTTCTTTGCAAAAAGTTCTCAATTGAAAACAGTGGGTAAAATCTCTATTGGTTCAGCCTGTTTTAATATCAGTGAACCAATTGTATTTGGCTCACCAGTTGTATTAAATTTTACATTACTCATTCCATGGGTATTAACAATGGTTGTCTATGTTATTGTCACTTGGTTATTTATGTATACAGGAATTTGTCCTTTACCACTTGGTACTGATATTCCTTGGACATGTCCTCCACTTATATCAGGATGGTTAATTACAGGATCGTTTATGGGAGCCATTGTCCAGATTATTAATGTTATTATAGGAACATTTATTTATTTGCCATTTGTAAAAGTATATGACAAACAATTGTTAAAAGCAGAAAAAGAAAGTCATGGTGAAGAATAATGAAGTTCAATCCAGGATTTGATATTTACCCATTATATAATCCTTTGGGATTTCGATATGGTCAAGACGTTTTTGGACCACAAGTTGAAAATAGAAGTTTGGATTCCATAAGACAAAATCTTATGGATCCTAACTGTCAAGGTCCTGATATTGTTTATGCGATTGCAATGGATGTTGGTAGAAATCAAGATAAAAAAGAGATGTTAGATAGAAATCTTCTCTATGGGGTTGTGACCTATGCCAAAGGACAACTGGGAAAAGAGCCTGTGAGATCACAAGGACATATTCACGCCTTGTCTCCATCATGTCAAATGTCTACATGTGAAGTTTATGAAATTTGGACGGGTGAAGCCTATATTTATATGCAAGAAACAGCTATAGATAATCCAGGCAGATGTTTTGCTGTTCATGCAAAACCAGGAGAAGTTGTAATTGTACCACCGGGTTGGGCACATTGTACAATTGTAGCTGATATACATCAAAACTTAACTTTTGGTGCGTGGTGTGTCAGGGATTATGGTTTTGATTATCAAGATGTCAGAGCCCATAAAGGGGTTGCATGGTTTCCAATAGTAGAGCAAGATAAAATAGAATTTATTGCTAATTCTCATTATCACAAAAGTCATTTGATTATTAAAGAGCCTAGACAATATACAGAATTTCAAATTGAAAAAGAGAAATCTATATATCAACAATTTATAGAAAATCCAGATAAATTTATGTTTGTTTCAAGACCACAAGATTATCAAGAATTGTGGAAAGATTTTATACCATAGGAGATAGATGTATATGAAAATATTAGAACCACAAGTCCTTCATCATATTTATCAAGGTGTTGTTGAAGGCGAAAATGTAGAAAGTTATCAAAAAAATATCATGAAGTTTCTTATCTTTATCAAAACCCTGATATTTTAGATGATCAAGTTGTCTATGATGTTTATTCTTACACAAGAGGAAATCCAGATATTCCTGGGCATCTTTATTGGGGACTGACTGTTTTAAAACCATTATTAATTAATAATGAGTGTAATATGACAAAAGGACATTTTCATGAAGATAGAGATTGTGCTGAAATTTATTTTGGTATTCAAGGTGAAGGTTTATTATTATTGATGGATGAATCAGGAAAATGTTGGGCAGAAAAGATTTATGAAGGGTCTTTACATTATATTGATGGACATATTGCTCATCGTTTAGTGAATACAGGGGAAAAGGATTTAAAAGTAGGGGCTTGTTGGCCAACCACAGCAGGGCATGATTATCAAGCTATTGAAGATCATCCTTTTCCATATCGTGTATTGAAAAGAAATGGACAAATTGAATTTTTAAAAGTAGGTAATCAAAATGAATTATGATAAATTTCCTGAAACCAAAATAGTTGGTTATGACCATGAGGCTTTTGATGGGTTAGATGCAATCAAAAAGGAATTAAACAAAACAATTCATCAAGTTCAATGTCTTGTGGTGGATTGTTATCCGGGTGTGGATAATGAGGTTTTAGATTTTGTACAAGATATTTATGAACCAGAGATTGTCCTAAGAAGTGAAGATATTTTTTATGATAAAGATAAACTTAATGAAATGATGCGACCTCATTTAACAGATGATCGTGTTCGTGGTGTTATGTTTTATGGAAGTATGGAAGATTTTGTTGATTTTAAAAAACTTCATGAAATGCAAAAAGTGCTTATTGAATCAAAGAAAATTTTAATTTACGGTGTCGGGTCAGGACTTATTAGTCAAGGAGATTTATATATATACTGTGATTTAGCAAGATGGGAGATTCAATGTCGTTATCGTCAAGGGATGCCAAATTTTAAAGCTGATAATCATGATGAAGATAATTTGAAGAAAATCAAAAGAGGATTCTTTGTAGAATGGAGAATCGCAGATAAGCATAAAATGAAGATGTTTGAAAAAATTGATTATTTAATCGATAGTAATCAAAAAGGTTATCCGAAGATGGTAACGGGTCAAGCGTTAAGGAATGGGTTAAAACAACTAGCAAAGCGTCCATTTAGACTTGTTCCTTATTTTGATCCAGGTGTTTGGGGTGGACAATGGATGAAAGAACATTGTGGACTTGATCCAAAACAAGAAAATTATGCATGGAGTTTTGATGGAGTTCCTGAAGAAAACAGTTTATATTTAAGATATGGTCAAACAAGAATAGAAATACCTGCAATGGATTTGGTATTATACCAACCTGTTGAGTTATTGGGAATGAAAAATTATTGTCGTTTTGGTGCTGAGTTTCCAATCCGATTTGATTTTTTAGATACAATAGATGGTCAAAATTTAAGTTTACAAGTTCATCCACTCACTGAGTATATCAAATCTCATTTTGGAATGACTTATACACAAGATGAAAGTTATTATATTTTAGATGCTCAGGAAAATGGAGGCGTATACTTAGGTTTGAAAGAGAATATCAATCCACAAGATATGATTTATGATTTAAAAGAAGCTCAAAAAGGAAAACAAACTTTTCCAGCTGATCAATATGTTAATTTTTTCCCTGCTAAAAAACATGATCATTTTTTAATCCCAGCTGGAACAGTTCACTGTTCATCATCAGGATGTATGGTTTTAGAAATCAGTGCGACACCGTATATCTTTACTTTCAAATTATGGGATTGGGATCGTTTAGGACTTGATGGATTGCCACGTCCTATTCATATTGAAGATGGTGTTCAAAATATTCAATGGAATCGTACAACAAATTGGGTTAAAGAACAACTTGTTAATCATATTGAAACGATTTATCAAGACGATGATTATTGTGAAGAAAAAACAGGATTACATGAATTAGAATTTATTGAAACAAGACGTATCACTTCTAAGCAAAAAACTTTTCATCAATGTGATGATGGTGTGCATATGTTAAATCTTGTCGAAGGAACAAGTGCTGTTATCGAAAGTCCTACTCATGCTTTTGAACCATTTATTGTCCATTATGCAGAAACTTTTATTGTACCAAGTGCCGTCAAAGAATATACAGTTAGACCTTATGATGGTGATGAAACGATTCGTTTTATAAAAGCTTATATTAGACAGCGATAGCTTTCATATGAAGAAAAATCTATATCAATATTTTATTCTCTTATTACTTATATGTTTTAATGCAGCACTTGTCGCATTGGCTCTCAAAGTCAATGTTGGTGTTGATTCATGGGCAGCATTTTCACAATCATTAGCTAATGCTATGCATGTAAAAGTAGGTACAATGGAAACAATACTTAATTGTTTATGTGTCTTCTTAGAGTTGATTATCTTGAAAAAACATTTTACATGGAAACATATGATGCAAATACCTTTAAGTTTTTTAATAGGATATGTTATTAATTTTGTTTATTATAATATATTAACATTTGAGTTTACATATTATCCAATGAAAATAATTATCATTATTGGTGTTTATATATTGTCTGCTATCATAGTTGCTTTGATTATGACGATGAATTTAATAACTTATCCATTAGAAGGTGTTTGTCATGCGTTTTGTCAAAAATATCAATACCCTTTTCACCAATGCCGACAGGGGATTGATATTTTATGTATTATCATCAGTCTTTTATTAAGTTTTGTTTTATCAATGCCTTTTGTTGTAAGAGAAGGAACTGTTATTGGAATGATTCTATTTGGGCCAATGCTTGGTTTTGCTATGAAAATAATAAAATCTAAACAAAAAAACTTGTCATAATGACAAGCTTTTTTGTTTAATCACTTAAATCTTCGCCGTTAGAAGCAATGACTTTTTTATACCAATAGAAAGAATCTTTTCTATATCTATCCAATGTTTTTAAATCAAATTCATCTCTATCTACATAGATGAATCCATAACGTTTCACCATACCTTCATGTGTTGAAATTAAGTCAACAGCTGACCATGGACAATATCCTAGCATTTCACATCCATCACTAATAGCTAAACGTACTTGAGAAATATGATCTTGATAATATCTGATACGATATTGGTCATGAACTTTACCATCTTCTGTTAATGTATCATAAGCACCTAAACCATTTTCAGTGACTAATAATGGTAAACGATATCTTGAATACATTTCACGGATAGTTGCTCTAAATCCCATTGGATCAATTTCCCAACCAAATTCAGTTGTTGGTAAATGTGTATTTCTATATCCTTTATACATACCAGTAATACCTTTAGAAGTTTGTTGATCGCTAGCACCAGATAAATCTTCTGAACCATCAGACCATTCACATGTTGCAGTGTTATAGTAGTTGAATCCAATGAAATCAGGATGTCCATTTTTTAATGCCTCTGCATCACCTTCAGCAAATTCTGGTGTTGCATCGTTTTCTTCTAACCATGACCATACAATGTTGTTGTAAACACCATAAACTGCCATATCTAAATATAACCAGTTTCTAATAGCGTTAAAGTTTTGAGCAGCTAAAACATCTTCAGGTTTACAGCTAGCAGGGTAAACAAGTGAGATGTTTGGAGCAGGTCCAATTTTTGCATCTGGTAACATTTCATGACATAATGCCATCGCTTTGGCTTGTGCTACTAACATATGGTGGTTTTGTTGATAGATTTCTTTTAATTCATTTGTACATCCTTCAGGTAAATGAAGTGTTCCAATGACTGGTCCACTTAAAGTTAAGACGTTTTGTTCATTGATTGTTAACCAATATTTGACACGGTCACCAAAGTTTTCAAACATAACTTTTGCAAAATTGACAAACCAATCTACTGAATCTCTATTTCCCCAGCTTCCTCTTTCATCCAATGCAGCAGGCATATCAAAGTGGAACATTGTGACTAATGGTTCAATACCATATTTTAAACATTCATTAATCACGTTATTATAGTATTCAATCCCTTTTGGATTGACTTCACCTGTTCCTTGAGGTAAGATTCTAGTCCATGCGATAGAGAAACGGTAAGTTTTAAATCCCATTTCTGCCATTAAGGCAATATCTTCTTTATAACGATGATATTGGTCAGCACAGACAGTTAAATCAGAAGTTCCTTCAGGAACAACCTTCACGTCCTGACAAGATGGACCTTTTCCATCTTCTAAATTTGCACCTTCTACCTGATAAGCAGAAGTACTAGCTCCCCAAAGAAAATCTTTAGGAAATGGTTTTAATGTTTTGTGTATCATATTTTCTTCCTCCTTTTTTTACAATGATATTATAACGGAAAAAGATGAAAAATCATATTATTTCCACAAAATGAAAATCCTTTTTATATCGTAAAAATCATAAATTCATAACAATTCCATTTTTTTATGATATGATAAGATAAAACGGAGGGAGAGAAACATATGGGGCTTTTAGAAAATGGTGGTTTTGAAACCATGTTTACGATTATGTTTATGCTTGTTGTTGGCACATTTGCATTCGTTTTAATCAAAGGGATCACACAATGGCATTATAATAATCAATCACCAAGATTAACTGTTCAAGCAAAAGTTGTATCCAAACGTATGGATGTTTCTTATCATCATCATGGAGATGATCATATGATGGATAGTTCTTCAACTTTTTATTATGTAACGTTTGAAGTGAAAAGTGGTGATCGTTTAGAATTAGCGGTGAATGGTAAAGAATATGGTATGTTAGTAGAAAATGATATTGGTGAATTAACATTTCAGGGAACACGTTATATAGAATTTGTTAGAACAAGAGAAAAGGATTAAAGTTTTTGGCTTTAATCCTTTTGCATATCTTCCCATTGTTGTAAAAGTTCTTCAAGTTGTAAATTGGCTTCATCAATATTTTTAATGATTTCATTATACTTTTTATAATCGTTCAGGACATCTTCAAGTTGCAACTGACTATTCCATTCTTGAATTTGTGTTTCTAATTGAGAAATCTCTTTTTCAATCTTTTTGATTTGATTTTGTTGTTTACGTTGTAAAGACTGTGCTTTTTTGATTTCGATATAAGATTGATTTTTTCTTTGACTTCTTTGATTTGGACTTTTTTATCTAAATATTGAGAATAATTACCAGTATAAACATGACTGCCATGTGCACTCATTTCAACGACTTGTGTAGCTAGTTTATTAATAAAATAACGGTCATGGCTAATAAATAAAATGGTTCCTTCAAATGACAACAAAGCATCTTCTAAAACTTCCTTAGATTCAATATCTAAGTGATTTGTAGGTTCATCAAGAATGAGGAAATTACAGCGTGATAATAAAAGTTTCATTAAAACCACACGCCCACGTTCTCCGCCGGATAAAACATCAATCGTTTTAAAAACATCATCACCTTTAAACTGAAAAGATGCACAAGCATTTCTAATTTCAGTATTGTTCATTTGAGGATATGTATCACTGATTTCTTGAAAAATTGTTTTTTGAAAAGATAAAGATGTATGTTCCTGATCATAATAACCAAGCATGACTTTGCTGCCTAATTTGATTTTCCCATTTGTTGGCACATAATCATTTAAAATGATGTGAAATAATGTTGTTTTACCAATGCCATTAGGTCCAATTAAAGCGACACGTTGTTGTTTTTTGACTTCAAAATCAATATGTTCAAATAATGGTTTATCAAAAGCCATAGCTAAATCTTTAACTTTTAAAACATCATATCCTGATTCAACAAGTGGCTGAAATTGAATACGTATTGCTTGAGGTAAGGCATCTGGCTTTTCTACTTTTTCCATTTTAGCCAATGCTTTTTCTTTGCTTTCAGCACGTTTGACCTGTTTTTCACGATTATATGATTTTAATAAATCAATGCTTTCTTGCATACGTTTGATTTCTTTTTGATTATCAATATAATGTTTCAGTTCTACTTCACGATTATGTTTTTTGATGACTGCATATTCTTGGTAAGAACATTTATACGTTGTGGCTTTCCCATTTTCAATTTCAACAATTTGATTAGAAATCTGATCAATGAAATAACGGTCATGAGAAACCATGATAATGGCATGAGGATAGTTTTTTAAATAATTTTCTAGCCATTCAATAGACTCAACATCTAAATGGTTAGTTGGTTCGTCTAAAAGTAATAAATCAGGTTTTAATAATAATAAACGTCCTAATGATAAACGTGTTTTTTGACCTCCTGATAAAATAGAAATCGGCATATCCCACATAGATTCTTCAAATCCTAAACCTTTTAAAACACCCTTGATTTGACTTTGATAGGCATAGCCATCATGACTTTCAAATTCATATGTTAAACGTTCGTATTCATCCATGATGGATTCAAGATTTTGATGAATGGACATTTGTTGTTCAAGTTCACGTAGACGTTTTTCTTTATCGATCAGTGATTGGAAAACGTCTTCTAATGCCTGATAGACAGTCCAATTGGCATCTAATGTATTATGTTGTGATAAATAACCTAATTTGGTATTTTTGGGCATAAAGATTTCCCCACCGTCATAGCTTTCTTCACCACAAATGATTCTTAAAAGAGTAGTTTTCCCTGCACCGTTGACACCAATAATAGCTAATTTATCATGATCTTCAATTTTAAATGTAATATCTTTAAGCAAATCAGTTCCTTGAAATGATTTCTTTAAAGATGAACAAGCTAATATCATTTTTATCACCTTGTCCATTGTAACATACATCATTGAAAAGATAAACTGTATTTCTAAAACATCAAATTTTAAATTACTATTCACTAATAATTTGATAAGATAAACCTCACTTCTAGCAAGTTGTTCAAGTCAAGCGATTGGTGCATCATTGTGCCACATTCCCTTATCCTGCTAAAAAATCATGAAGTGATTTTTTTAAAATTTTAGTTAAATGATTTTTCTTTTTCAAAGCTTATCTATGCCATAAAATGATCGACAAGAATGGAAAGATATAAGACAAATACTTACTGAAACTGGTTAATGATTATGTTATAATGAGCATAAGAAAGTGAGGAATGACTATGCAGCTGGCAGTACCAAGAGGAGTATCAAATTATAGAAGATTAAAAACAGATCATTATTATTTTGTTGATAAAAGCTTAATGATTTCAGATTTTCTAAAAGAAAAAATGCAGTCACTTTAATCACGCGACCAAGACGATTTGGAAAGACCATTAATATGTCGATGATGGCAGAGTTCTTTGACATCACGAAGGATTCAAAGGAACTTTTTAAGGATACCAAGATCATGACTACTGCATATGTTTCTGAAATGAATCAATATCCAACTATTTTTCTTTCCTTTGCAAACGCAAAAGGGAATAAAATAAATATTATAAGTTCTATTAAACAGAATCTCATTAAACTCTATCAATTAAATAAGCATCTTTTTCAAGATTTAGATGAATTTGATATGATAATTTACAAGGGAATAATGGAAAGCTTAGCTCAATATAACAATGGTAGTGCTAATGGTATAGAGAATGCTTTGTCTTTTTTGATGGAACGAATGGAAAGATATTATCATAAAAAGGTTATGGTATTTATTGATGAGTATGATACACCATTTATTGAAGCTCATGTCAATGGATTTTATAATGAGATTAGAGAAAATCTATCCTCTATGCTTCATGCTGCATTGAAATCTTCTGATAGCTTACAGTATGCTATGTTGACAGGGGTTCAAAGGGTGGCAAAAGAAAATCTATTCAGTGATCTGAATAATTTGGTGGTATGTACTGTGGCAGATAAAGAATATTCTCAATACTTTGGATTTACAGAATTGGAAGTCAAAGAACTGTTAGAATATTATGATTTAGAATTAAATGATAAAGTTAAAATGATGTATAATGGTTATCATTTTGGAAATACGCAGATCTATAATCCATGGTCAGTTTTAAATTATGCTGCAACTGGTGAAGAGAGTCCATATTGGCTATATACTAGCAGCAATAAAATGATCAAAGAGGCAATGAAAATCAGAAACCAATCTTTTGATAGAGATTTTGAGAAGTTGGTTCAGACGGGATGTATGGAGACAACCATGTATCTGGAAACAAGCTTTTTTGAAATCAGTGAAATAGAGAACTTATGGGGATTGTTTGTCAATGCGGGATATTTAACGATTGAAAAAACAGTTGATAGACAAAATAATCTCTATGTTTTGAGAATTCCAAATCAGGAGGTTCGCCAGGAGTTTAGAAACCTTACTGCCTATTATTTAAATATAGAAGAAAATAATTTGAATGGTTTATTCAATGCTTTAAGACTTGAAAAGAAAGAAGACTTCAAAGACAGATATCAAAATATGTTGTTAATATTACCATCATATCATGATTTAAAAGATGAAAATAGCTATCATGTTTTATTTCTAGGCATGTGTGCATGGATGTCTTATGATTATAAAATCATCAGCAATCGAGAAGTAGGCAAAGGCAGATGTGATATCATTTTACAGTCAAAAGATGAAAATAAGACATCCTTTGTATTTGAGTTTAAGTATATTGGAACAGACAACGAAACCAGTCAAGAAAGATTACAGACAGTTGCTAAACAGGCAGTAGAACAAATTAGAGATAGACAATATGATATTGAAATAAAAGGAAAAGTTGTTTATATAGGGCTTGCACATCATGGTAAAGATGTAGCGATAGAGTGGCAGGAAAAATAAAAGAGGAAAACTTTTAAAATTGGTCATCTCATCTATGCACTTAGGATTGTAAATAAATTGCAATAGGAAGAACTGGTAATGATGCTAGGTTCTTCTAGATCAATTATTTTTGTATATGAAACAGAAAGTAAAACAAAAATGAGAAGGAATAATAATTCGTTAGGATATTATGTAAGGATTATTATTCTTTCTTAGTTCTATGTTCTCAATATTATAAAATTTCAATTTCAATCATATATTTTAGATCCAGTTTTATATAGCTGTTTCTTTTTTTGTGTCTTGAAAAAACTTATAGTTGATTGTTTAAACATAACCTTGTATAATTGTATACAATAAGTATAAGGGGTGGTCAAAAAATGAATTTAGCATATAAAGTTTTACAAGCACATTTAAAAGAAGGAGAATTGATTCCAGGGAAACCTATTTGTATTGGTATTGATCAAACATTAACACAGGATTCAACTGGAACGATGGCTTATTTACAGTTAGAAGCTATGGATGTTGGTCATGTGGCAGTGGAAAAAGCTGTAGCTTATATTGATCATAACATGTTGCAAACAGGGTTTGAAAATATGGATGATCATGAATTTATTCGCAGTGTTGCCAGAAAGCATGGAATTACATTTTCTAAACCAGGTAATGGGGTATGTCATCAATTACAATTAGAAAACTTTTCTAAACCTGGGAAAACACTTGTAGGAAGTGATTCACATACACCAACTTGTGGAGCAATGGGAATGATTGCGATTGGTGCCGGAGGATTGGATGTAGCCGTAGCAATGGCAACAGGAAAATACTACTTACAATGCCCAAGTGTTATTCAAGTGAATTTAACAGGAACAAAAGCATCATGGGTGAGTGCTAAAGATATTATTTTAAAGATTTTACAGACATTGAGTGTTAAAGGTGGTGTCAATAAAATCGTTGAATATACAGGAGAAGGCATTGCATCATTATCTTTAACAGATCGTGCGACAATTTGTAATATGGGAGCTGAACTTGGTGCCACAACATCTATTTTCCCAACGGATGAAAGAACGTTAGAATATTTAAAACAACAAGGACGAGCAGAAGATTATGTAGAATTAAAAGCTGACGAAGATGCAAAGTATGATGAAAGATTGGATATTGATTTATCGACATTAGAACCAATGGTTGCTAAACCTCATAGTCCTGATGCTGTGGTGAGTGCCAAAGAATTAGAAGGAATGCATATTCATCAGGTTGTGATTGGTTCTTGTACTAATTCATCATTTGCCGATATGATGCGTGCAGCGAAGATTTTAAAAGGACATCAAGTGGCAGATCATGTATCATTGGTTATTGCACCAGGGTCTTCAAGTATTTTAGCCATGTTATCACAAAATGGAGCATTGGCTGATATGATTCAAGCAGGTGCGAGAATTTTGGAATGTGGTTGTGGACCATGTATTGGAATGGGTCAGGCACCACTTTCTCAAGGTGTTTCTTTAAGAACAATTAATCGTAACTTTAAAGGACGTTCTGGGACAAATGATGCCAGTGTTTATTTGGTATCACCAGAAATTGCAGCACTTTCAGCCATTAAAGGATACTTATCTTGTGAATTTGAAGATGATATGTATTTGGATGAAGTGCCATCTACACCATTTATTAAAAATAAGAATTTCTTTATTGATGCATATGATCCTGAAACAGAAGTTTATATGGGACCAAACATTAAACCAGTGCCTCGTGGAGAAAATTTAGATGCAGATATTCAAGGAAAAGTTGTTTTAAAAGTAGGTGACAATATTTCAACAGATCATATTGTGCCATCTGACTCAAAACTTTTACCATTCCGTTCAAATGTACCTCATCTTGCAAAATTTGCTTTTTCAAAAGTAGATGACCAGTTCTATACCAGAGCAAAAGAAAATCATGGAGGATTCATTGTTGGTGGTGATAATTATGGACAAGGTTCTTCTAGAGAACATGCGGCTTTAGTGCCTAATTATTTGAAAATTAGAGCCATCTTTGCTTTGTCTTTTGCGAGAATTCATCGTTCTAATTTGATTAATAATGGGATTTTACCAATTGTGATTGATCAACAGGGTTATGATTTCTTTAATCAAGAAGATGAATATGTTTTAATTAATGTTAAAGAATCTGTAGAAAATGATCAACCAATTGTTGTTGAAAATAGACGTACAAAAGAAAAGTTAACAGCTAAATTGACTTTAGCACCAAGAGAAAAAGTCATGATTTTACAAGGTGGTTTATTAAATGCCATTAAAGAATTAGGAGGGGATTTTTAATGAAAGCAGTATTGATTCCAGGTGATGGTATTGGACCTGAAATTGCGCAAAGTGTAAAAGACATCACGACAGCTATGCATTTAGATATTGAGTGGTTAGAATATCGTGCGGGGGCTGAATATGCCAGTGAAACAGGAAAAGTTTTTGAACCAGGATTGGTTGAAGCCATTCAAGAATATAAATGGGCTTTAAAAGGTCCTACTGCGACACCTATTGGAACAGGGTTTAGAAGTGTCAATGTTGCTTTAAGACAGAAGTTTGCAACTTATGCCAATGTGAGACCAATTCGTTCTTTTAAAGGCATTGCTTCTAAATATGAAAATATTGATTTAGTGATGATTCGTGAAAATACAGAAGATTTATATAAAGGAATTGAATATAAAATCAATGATAATATGGCAAATGGTATTAAACTTATTACTAGAGAAGCCAGCGAAAAGATTTGTCGTTATGCTTTTGAATATGCTAAAATGAATAATCGTCATAAAGTCACAGCAATTCATAAAGCCAATATTATGAAATATACGGACGGACTTTTCCTAGAAGCATTTAGAGATGTTGCTAAATGCTATCCTGAAATTGAAACCCAAGAAATTATTGTTGATAATATGTGTATGCAGCTTGTCTTAAGACCAGAAACTTTTGATGTTTTGGTTGCGCCAAACTTATATGGGGATATTGTGTCTGATTTATGTGCCGGATTAGTTGGTGGACTTGGGTTTGCGCCAAGTGGTAATATCGGTGATGAATATCGTATTTATGAAGCTGTTCATGGCAGTGCACCAGATATTGCTGGTCAAAATATTGCCAATCCAAGTGCATTATTATTGGCTTTTGCATTAATGTTAGAAGATTTAGGGAACATGAAAGCAGCAAATCAATTAAGAGAAGCACTTGCAAAAGTGGTAGAAAAACAAGAAACTGTGACACCAGATATTGGTGGTCATGCTTCTACAACTGAATTTGTTCAGGCAATAATTAATGAATTATAGGAGGAAAATAAATGCCATCACATAGTTTATTTGAACATGTATCACATGGCTCTTTAGGTAATAAAATATTTGATATTTTAAGAGATCGTATTTTAAATGAAGAATATGAACATGGACAAAAGCTTAATGAATTGACCTTGGCGAATGAATTAAAAATTAGTCGTACACCAATTCGTGAAGCTTTAAAACAATTAGAATTAGAAGGACTTGTTGAAAGCATTCCTAATAAAGGTGTCTATGTCAAAGGATTTTCGCCACGTGATATTGATGATATGTTTGAAATTCGCTGTGCATTAGAAGGTTTAGCGATTCAATTAGCCATTGATAGAATGGATGAAGAACATCTTGCAAAGATTAAAGATGTTTTTGAATTGATGGAATTTTATACAGCTAAAAAAGATCAGGAAAAAATTAATGATTTAAATATTTTGTATCATGAAACAATTTATCAGGCAACTCAATCACAGTACTTTGAACAATTATTAAAGGATGTTCATTATTATGTTTCGGTCACAAGTCGTCATTCGATTACACAACCAGAAAGATTAGAAACAGCGATTCAGGAGCATCGTGCTATCTTAGATTCAATAGTTGCTGGTGATAAAAAGTTAGCTAAAGATACGATTCAAAAACATATTAGAAAAACTCAAACACTTGTAAGAGCATATTATGCTAATAAGAAAAAGAAAGGTTAAAAAATAAGTCAAATGATTGAACAATGGATTCTTTCATTTGGCTTTTTATCATAAAATGTTTTCAAGAAATGAAAAAAACAAACAAAGTAAACTTTTTAATATTATACTTATAGTTAAGAAAAAGGAGGACGGATTATGGAAAAGAAACCTGTAAAAATTGTTACTATTGGTGGTGGAAGTAGCTATACACCTGAATTAATGGAAGGATTTATTAAAAGATATGATGAACTTCCAATCAAAGAAATCTGGCTAGTTGATATTGAAGATGGTAAAGAAAAATTAGAGATTGTTGGAACAATGGCTCAACGTATGTGGGATGCATCTCCTTATGATGTGAAAGTTCATTTAACTTTAGATCGCAGAGAAGCTTTAAAAGATGCTGACTTTGTTACAACACAATTTAGAGTTGGGTTATTGAATGCACGTGTAAAAGATGAAAGAATTCCTTTCTCTTATGGAATGTTAGGACAAGAAACAAATGGTGCTGGAGGTATTTTTAAAGCTTTTAGAACAATCCCTGTGATTTTAAGCATTGTAGAAGATATGAAAGAATTATGTCCTAATGCATGGTTAATTAACTTTACAAATCCAAGTGGAATGGTGACTGAAGCTGTTATGAAATATGGTAAATGGGATAAAGTCATTGGATTATGTAATGTGCCTGTTGGAGCGATGATGAAAGAACCTGAAACAATTGGAAAAACATTGGATCAATTAACTTATAAATTTGCTGGATTGAATCATTTCCATTGGCATAAAGTCTTTGATGAAAATGGACAAGAAGTGACACAACAAATCATTGATGCAATGTATGAAGGAAAAGATGGAGGAATTCCAGCCAATATTCATGATATTCCATTCTTTAAAGAACAATTAGATCAAATGCAAATGATTCCATGTGGATACCATAGATACTACTATCGTCAAGAAGAAATGTTAAAACATGGATTAGAAGAATACAATACAATTGGAACAAGAGCACAACAAGTTAAACAAACTGAAGAAGAATTATTTGAATTATACAAGAACCCTGATTTAGACCATAAACCAGAACAACTTGCAAAACGTGGTGGAGCACATTACAGTGATGCTGCTTGTGAAACAATTGCTTCAATCTATGCCAATAAGAATTCACATATCGTAGTTACAACAAGAAATAATGGAGCAGTACCTGATTTACCAGCTGATTCAGCTGTTGAAGTTTCAGCATTTATTGGAACGACAGGTGCAAGAGCGATTGCATTTGGACCATTACAACCTGCTGAAAGAGGATGGCTACAATGTATGAAAAATATGGAATGGTGTGTAGAAGAAGCAGCTGTGACAGGAGATTATGGAATGGCTTTACAAGCTTTCATTTTAAACCCACAAATTCCATCAGGAGAAACAGCAAAACGTGTCTTAGATGAATTATTATTAGCACATAAAAAATACTTACCACAATTTGCTGATAAGATTGCTCAGCTTGAAGCTGAAGGTGTGACAATCAAAGATGATGTTGCTAGAGAATTAACTGAAAAAGGATTATAAAATATTGATGAAACTATAAGGAATTTATTCTTTATAGTTTTTTATTATATGATAAATATTGAAATGTAATTTCAAAAAGTGTATTATTTTTTTGAGGTGAAAAATCATGTATGCAATTGGAATCATGTCAGGAACATCAATGGATGGTGTGGATACAGTATTAGTTGATATTGAAGGTTATGGATTACAGACACAATTAAAAGTCATTGGTTATCACGAATATCCTATGCCTTTAGAAATGAAAGAAAAAATAAAGAGAGCTTGTGATGAAAAATTGTCTCGTGTGGATGAAATTTGCAGTTTGAATTTTGAACTAGGATATTTATTTGTTGAAGCAGTGCAGACGTTACTTGAAAAATATCATATTTCATCTCAACACATTCAATTTATTGCGACACATGGACAAACTATTTATCATATTCCTTTTCAAAAAGGAAAACTTTTGTCTTCGACTTTGCAGATTGGAGAACCAGCCATTTTGGCTTATGCTTTTAATACAACAATCGTTTCAAATTTTAGAGTGATGGATATGGCAGCAAATGGACAAGGAGCGCCTCTTGTTCCATATAGTGAATTTCTTTTGTATAGTCAAGAAAATCAAAATATTGCTTTACAAAATATTGGTGGTATTGGAAATGTGACTTTATTGATTGGGCAGGATATTCATAGAATACAAGCATTTGATACGGGTCCAGGTAATATGATGATGAATGAAGCGTGTCGAAAATTATATCATCAAGAATATGATGATCAAGGACGTATTGCGAGTCAAGGAAGTGTTATTTCTCAGTTACTTGAAGAGTTAATGGCCCATCCTTATATGAAAAAAACACCACCTAAATCAACAGGTAGAGAAGATTTTGGTGAAAATTATGTTCATTCTTTGATTCATCAATATCAAAATGAAAAACCTGAAGATATTATAACTACTTTCACTTATTTTACTGCCAAATCTATGGCTTATCATTATCAAAAATATATTTTAAAAGATTATTCTTTAGATAAGATTATTATTGGTGGAGGTGGAAGTCATAATCAGACTTTAATTCAATATATAAAAGAGGAATTAAAGGATATCCCTGTTTATACACAAGATGAATTAGGGTATTCCAGTGATGCTAAAGAGGCAATAGCTTTTGCAATTATGGGAAATGAAACATTGCATCATCATTTTTCTAATATCAAAAGTGCCACTGGAGCTAAAGACAATGTAATTTTAGGAAATATCACCCTGCCACCAAGATAATAGCTGGTTTTTTTGTGAAAGCATTGATATAATGGTAATAGGTGATTATTTATGAATTGTTTAGTACAAATTAAAGAAGCGCAAAAGAGTTATACATCTACTGAAAAGATGATTGCTCAATATATTTTAGAACATACCCATGATATTTTAAATGATTCAGCACAACAACTGGGTGAAAAAAGTCAAACATCGGCTGCAGCAGTGATTCGTTTTGCTAAAAAACTAGGTTATAAAGGTTTTACAGAATTAAAAATGAGTCTAGCTCAGTCGCAGGAAAGACCAGAAGAAGATATTGATACAGTATTAGAAGAAACTGATGATTTAACATCACTCATTCATAAATCTTGTCAGTTAAACGTTTCTACAGTTCAAAAAACTTATCAGATGATTAATGAAAAACATTTGCAAAAAGCTATAGATTATATCGTTAATGCACAAACAATTTATTTGTTTGGGGTAGGAAGTTCAGCTATTGTTGCTTATGACTTTTCACAAAAATTATTAAGAATTGGAAAAAAGCAATTTATAATACTGATATCCATGTCCAAATGACTTTTGCTGAAAGTATGACAAAAAATGACGTTGCTATTTTTATAAGTTATTCAGGAACGACAGCTGGTCTTACAGGAATGGCAAAGAAATTGAAGAAAGATAGCATACCAAGTTTATCTATTACTCAAAATTCTAATAATGTCGTTGCTAAGAATGCAACTCTTAATTTGTTTATTCCATTGGAAGAAAAAGAAGTAAGAATTGGGGCAATTTCATCAAGAACAGCTTCGCTAGTTGTAACTGATTTATTATATTATGGTGTATACAAACATGATTTAGAAAATAATAAAAATAAATTGTATGAAACAAAAAATCTTGTTTCTCAATTATTGAAATAAAAATAAAGGTTCATTTTTACGAACCTTTATTTTTTACAACATATATGTTTTTTTGTTTGAATCATAGGTGATTCCTACAATTGGTAAGTTATCTTTATATTTTTTTGATCCTTTTGGATATTCCTTTTCTTTGATTTGTGTAATAGATGTTTGCATGTTTTTGATTTTATTTAAATTCTACTGTCATGGCAAGGTTATCGTTTACAAAACATGAATTTTGAAAAATGGCATCAAGATATATCAATGGATGATTTTGATAAATGTAAGCTTATTGGATAGTAGAGAAATTAAATATTATTAAAATAATATTTTAGAATATTAAAATGTTAATTGAAATTAAATTTCAATAATGGTATAATGTTTTGGGGATGGGAGAGCGATTATGAACGAGATAAAAAATTTTTTAAATAATGCATATAAAGAAAATATTTTCCCAGGTTGTTGTTGCTCTATTATTGATCATCAAAATATAGAACGTTATTGTGTGGGATATAAATCACAAATTATATCACCCAAAGAAAATGATCTTGATACTTTGTATGATTTAGCTAGTCTTACAAAAGTTGTTGCAACAACACCTATGATTTTGAAACTGATTCAGGAAAAATATATATCATATGATACTCCAATTCAATATATTTTGCCAGACTTCAAAAATAATAACATAACAGTTTTTCATTTATTGACACATACTTCTGGATTGCCAGCAGATTTTGATTGGAGTATGAATGAAGATAAGCGTAAGATTGTTCAAAGGATTTGTCAGTATTCGCATCAGGTTATCCCTGGAAAGGAAGTTATTTATTCTGATTTAGGTTACATTATTCTAGGTGAAATCATTGAAATCATAACGCAACAATCTTTACAAGAAGTTTTAGATAAAGAAATTTTTAAACCATTAGAAATGACTCATACATGTTTTTGTCCATCAGATATTGAAAAATGTGCTCCTACTGAATATAGTTTGTATGCCCATCGTATGTTAAGAGGTGAAGTTCATGATCATAAAGCTTGGATGATGGGAGGCATAGCTGGACATGCAGGTCTGTTTTCTCATATTCAAGATTTGGAACATTATGCACAAATGATTTTGAATAATGGAAAATATAAAAATCAAACATTTCTCAATAAAAGGCATATTGACAATATGTTTACTAATTTTTCACCAGAGAATCAAATTCCAAGAGGTATTGGATTTTTGACTTATACAACTCATAGTCTTTTTTCGTCATTAAATTCTAAGAAAACAATTGCTCATACTGGTTTTACTGGTACATCGCTATTGATTGATTTGGAAAATCAAATAGCTATTATCTTATTGTCCAATAGAGTGCATCCAACACGAGAAAACAAAAAAATATTAGATTGGCGTAAAGAATTTCATGAATTTGTGATAAAATATTTGACACAAAAAAAGAAGATTATAAATGAGTAATTCTCTTGTTATTTTATAAGGCAGTACAAACTGTTTTATTTTTCTGGTTTTGTAGGTTTTTTGCGAGATGATTAATAATCAAGTCTATAGTTATAAAAACGAGAGCTTGAGAATCAATAAAAAAATGTAAATCTTCATTATTAAAAGTTGGCAAAATAATTTCTTTATCGATTTTTTGATGAAAACTATGATGATTATTTTGAGTTACTAAAATGATTTTTGAATGGGATTCATAAGCATATTGAATAGCATCTTTAATGACTGTTGTTTCAGCAGATAGAGATAGAAATATATTAAGATCATCTTGATTTGACATTAATGCTTTTTCAGTCATAATACTTGAATTGACAATGGCCTCAGAATCAATACCGATTGTACATAAACGATAGGAAAGATATTGAGCCGATAAACCAGTTTCGTGAATACCATATATTTTAATTTTGTAAGCGTCTTTTATAAGTTGAATAATATGATCTAGAAATTGAGAACTGGTAGATTGTTGAAGTTGTTGAATCCTGTTAGCATATAGAGATAAATAGATGGAAGAGCTATTATCATCATCAGTATCCATCTCTACCATTGAATGAACATAGCGTGATACTTCATAACGAAATTCACTATATCCTCTAAAGCCACATTTTTGACAAAATCTTAAAAGTGCAGATTTAGAAACTTTACATTTTTTGGCAACTTCCTGAATAGGATAGGAAGAAATTGTATCAAAGTTTTTTAAAACATATTCTTCGATAATTTTTTCTGATTTTGTAAATTCTGTTTCGTGTAGCCTGATGTGTTCTTTAGGATTCATAAAATCACCTCGTATTAACATTATAACATGAATTAAAAATATGTGTAAATATGGAAATTTTCTAGTTTTTGAGAAAAGTTCCATTTTTTTTGGGAAAAGTATTGTAAATGAGAAAAAGGAGTGCTATACTTAAGATAGTCCGATGTAAGGGGTTTCTAGAAATAATAAATCGCGATTATCAAAAGAAAAGAGAGGGACTAGAAGGAGATAAAACTATGAGTGATATTCATAAGAAAGGAAATGTTATGGAGCGAATCAGTGATTTTGTAGAAAATCGATTAGCACCACCTTTAATTCGTATTTCAAATATTCGTTATTTACAAACATTACAAAAGACTTTTATTGTTTTTATGCCTTATATGATACTTGGTGCAACAGCGACATTAGTATTAAATTTAGGTGGCTTATTTGCAGAAGGCACTGGACTAGGAATGCCAGAAGTAGCTGCAACAATTAATGGTATCATTGATGTGATAAGACCAGGACTCACACAACTTGTATTTATAAGTATTAACTTAATGGCTTTATTGACAGCTATTTTGAATGCATATTACCTTGGTGAATATTATCATAAAAACTATGATAAAAAAGTAAATGCTATTGTTTGTGCTATTGCAGGTCTTATTGGATTCTTATGTTTTATTGATTTTACGACTTTATCAGAAAATTTTGATTGGCCTGCTTATATTTTAGGAGCTCCAAGTTTATTTACTGCGATTTTAATTAGTATTGTAACAGTAGAAATTTATAGATATCTTGTTCATAAAAATATTACAATTAAAATGCCTAATGGTGTTACGCAAATGGTTGCCGATGCTTTTACAAGTTTGATTCCTATTACTGTGATTATGATTATTTGTGCATTTGTAGGAAGAAATATTGAAGGATTTAATTTAATGACAATATTTAACGATTTGAGTTCTCATCTTGTCGTAGCTGGAAGTGGCCCAGTAGCTCAATTCTTTGCATTTTTCTTGGATCGTATTTTCTGGTTTGTTGGTTTACATGGTTCAAATATTGTTGGATCAATTATGACTCCAATTTGGGAAAGTATGGCAGCATCGAACTTAGCGGCTTTTGCTGCTGGTCAAGATATACCTTATTTATTTTCATCAATCTGGGTAAATGCTTATGTTAGATTAAGTGTCTTCCCAATTGCATTGCTTTGTGTTATTTCATCGGTTAAAAGATTTAAAGTATTAGGAAAATTATCAATTGTTGGAACAGTGTTTAATATTGCTGAACCTATTATGTATGGATTACCAATGGTATTAAATCCACTTATGTTTGTACCTTGGGTTATTGGTTTTTGTGTTATGTTTATTTGGAATGCAATCTTAATTTCAATTGGAATAGAACCACCGATTGTAGCGAATGTCGTTTGGACAATGCCTGTTCCATTAATGGCATTTATTGGTTCAGGATTTAAAATTTCAGCAATGATTATTAGTTTAATTAACTTTGTAATTATATTCTTTATTTTCTTACCATTCTTTAAAGTTATGGAAAGACAGGAATTAAAAGCAGAATTAGCTGTTCAACAAGAAATGGATATGCAAGGTGATGATACATCCCCTCAAATAGAAAATAATCAATAGGAGATAATATATATGGGAAATGTGAAGTTAGAAAGTTTTCATCAAGATAAATTCCAACAAGTATTAACTTGTTGGAATGAAAGCTTGATTTATGATGTAATTGATGAAGAAAGATTTAAACAACTTATTTTGTTAGATGAAAATTTTGATTCAAATTTATTCCTGCTCGCTACAAACGAGGAAAAAGTATTGGGATTTTGTTATGGTGTAAGAAGAAAAATTCCTTATTTAGAAAGAGGATTAGAAGAGAATCGTGGATGGATAGTCATTATGGGTGTTCTTCCAGAATATCAACATCAAGGTATTGGAACTTTATTATGTGATGAAGTGGAAAAAAGATTGAAAGATTTAGGAACAAAAGAAATAACTTTATGTGCCTATAGTCCTAATTATTTCTTCCCTGGCATTGATAAAAGATATCAAAATGCTATCGCATTCTTTGAAAAAAGAAACTATGTTTTTCGCAATGAATCAGTAAGTATGCAAAGAAGTCTATGGGATTATCATATGTCCAATCAATATAAAGAGAAACTTATTTCATTAGAAAAAGAAGGTATTCATATCATTCGTTATCATGATGAATATATGTTGCCATTATTGGACTATTTGTTGGAAAATTTTGGAGCTGGCTGGAAACGTAATGCTTTGATTGCGATGCAAAAAAATGAAGCTGTTGATACAATTTTATTAGTCGTAAATGAACAGAATCAGATTTTAGGATTCTGTATGAGAAAGATTGATGGCAATGATGCACGTTTTGGACCTTTTGGTGTAAGTGAACAATTAAGATCAAAAGGTATTGGTGGCGTATTATTTGAATATATGATGCAAGAAATGAAACAAAAAGGAATTTGCTATCTTTACTTTTTATGGACTGATGGTGCAGCTCAACGTTTCTATGAAAGACATGATGTCAAAGTTTATAGAACATATCAATTATATAGAAAAGAGGTATAGTCATGAAATATAAAAGACTTGTGTGTATAGGAGGTCACCATTTAGATGCCGAACTTATGGGTGGACCATTACTTATAAAGTATGCAATGCAAGGCGCACATTGTACAATGATCAATGTGACTGAAGGAAGATTAGATCGTAAAGATGCTACAGAACAAGAAAAAAAGAATATCTAGATAACATTCGTCAAGAAAATATAGAATGTGATAAAACTATGTTATGTGATTGTTTGAATATGAAATATACTTCTGCAACTCTTCCAGATCAAGAAGAATTCATAGGAATACTCATGGATTACTTTAAAAAAGAAAAAGTTGATTTGGTTGTCACTCATTGGAGAGGTACAATGCATCCACGACATTATTATACATATGAAACAGTTACTGCAGCCGTTCAAAGATTGAGAAAAGAAGGAATAGAAATTCAATTGTTGTATGGAGAAAACTGTGAGGATCTCATAGGATTTACACCTACATGTTATGTCACAGTGACTGATGAACAAGTTCAAATATGGTTTGATGCATTAAAGAAGTATACGATTTTTAATGGAAAAGTAAATGATGTTCCTTATCAAAAGTATTATCAAGCTCAATTAAAAGTGAGAGCGATTGAAGGAAGTATATCAGCACCTGTTAAAGCGTATATGCATGCACCATTATCAAATAATGAATAGAGGAAAACAATATGCTAGGTATATCAATATATTTTCAAGATCTTGATTTAAAATATCTTGAAGATGCAAGAAATTGTGGAGTGGAATATGTTTTTACTTCATTACATATTCCTGAAGAAGATTATTCTGATTTAGATCAAAAATTACCAATCTTTTTCAAGCAATGCCAGAAACTTGGTTTACAGGTCGTTCCTGATGTTTCACCAGCTACTTTTGAAAAGTTAAATATTCAACCACATCATTATCAAAAACTTAAAGAAATGGGATTTGAGGCTTTGAGATTAGATTATGGTTTTGATGATTATGAAATGATAAAAACTTTACAAAAAGATTTCTATTTAATGTTAAATGCGAGTGTTATAGATGAAGAATATCTTCAAGGAGCTAAACTAGCAGGTATTGATTTGAAACGCATTGCTGTTACACATAATTTTTATCCTCATAAGGAAACAGGCTTATCATTAGATTATTTTCAAGAAAAAAATAAAATCTTTCATCAATATGATTTAACAATTCAAGCTTTTGTATGTGGAGATGTGTTAAAAAGATTTCCATTATATGAAGGATTACCAACCGTTGAAAAACATCGTACGATGAATCCATATGTTGCTGCTGTTGAATTGATTCATGACTGTGGAATGAAAGATATATTTATAGGAGATAGCCAAGCTTCCATTCCTACCCTTAAAAATATAAAAGCTTATATGGAAAATGGTGAGATGCATATTCCATGCCATTTAGAAAGTCAGTACGCTTATTTATATAATCAAAAAATAAACGTTAGAAAAGATCAACCAGAAATGATTGTCAGGTTATCATTGCCTCGCTTATCAAATGTTCCAGTTTTCCATAACACTATGCGTCAACGTGGATATATCGTTATGGAAAATCAATTAGCTGGACGTTATAGTGGAGAAGTTTATATTATCAAAGAAGATTTGCCATTTGAAGCAAGAACAAATGTTATTGGATTTATCCATCCTGAATATGTAGATATTGTCGATTATATTGATGCAAAAACGACAATTATATTAGAAAGATTATAGGAGAGTATTGTGATGAATAAAATAAATATTTCTCATTTGGTGACAGAAAGTAGAAATCTAAAAACAATGAATCTTGATGATATGAGCATCCATGAATTTTTGACAGTTATGAATGAAGAGGATACTTTAGTTCCTTTACGTGTTCAAGAAGTTTTGCCACTGATTGAAAAAGCTGTACAAATGATTATTCATTCTCTTCAACAAGGAGGAAAACTTTTCTATGTGGGGAGTGGGACAAGTGGACGTTTAGGAATTCTTGATGCAGTAGAATGTCCGCCCACTTTTAGTACAACAGATGAAATCAATGGCATCATTGCAGGAGGAACATCGGCTTTTGTGAAAGCTAAAGAAGGTGCTGAAGATCATGAAGAAGATGGTAAAAAAGAAATCTTAGCAGCAGGAATTACTGATAAGGATGTTGTTGTAGGAATAGCAGCAAGTGGAAGAACACCACATACAATTGGTGCTTTAAAACAAGCCAATGAGATTGGGGCTTATACGATTAGTATTGCTTGCAATCCCAACAGTGAGATAGGAAAAGTCGCACATCTTGCGATAGATATGGATTTAGGTGCTGAAGTTATTACTGGTTCGACACGTTTGAAAGCTGGAACAGCTCAAAAACTCGTTTTAAATATGTTGTCAACAGCATCTATGGTTGGAATTGGTAAAACATATCAAAATTTGATGGTAGATTTAAAACCATCAAATGAGAAACTGGTTGAAAGAAGTAAGCGTATTATCATGGAAGCAACTGGTTGTGATTATACAGTAGCACAACAGGCTTTTGAAGAATGTGATAGACAAGTGAAAACAGCGATTATCAAAATATTATTAAATTGTAGTGTAGAAGAAGCTCAAGAAAGACTAGAAAAAAATCAGGGCTTTGTAAAAAAGCAATTCAAGAATAACAGACTGTTTTCAGTCTGTTATTTATTTAAAGGAGGATATGTATATGAGTGATTATATTCATCGATTAAGTGAGAATATCTATTTCCAATCTATTAAATTGACATATGCTGATTTTGTACCATACATGATTTGTATGGGAATTCTATACTTTATTCAAAAAATATTCAATTTACCATTTATCAATCTCTTTATGATGATGGTTGCTTTCCTTTATTGTGTTTTCATTAATGTTTTTTATACAATCCATTATACTCGACTTAGAAATATGACAGTATCACAAAATGTACTGATGACATTATTGCTTTGTTTTATGGTTATATATAGTCATTCCATGGAAGATACTTTACAGTATACTTTTCCATTATTCATTTGCAATATGTTGATTTTGGAATGTTTATATCGTATAGTGCACTGGCAAATAAAAATTTCTTTTTTGCCAACCATTCTCACTCAATATTTTATTCAGCTCATTCCATTTTTTGTTGCTTTCATATTGGTTAGCATATGTGTATATCTTCAAAATTTTTATATGCCTTATCTTATATATGTATTTTATTTCTTTATGAATTTTGTTTCTTCATTAGCGGGAGTATTATTGATCGTCTTTATCACATGTTATTTTTGGTATACAGGTATCCATGCGGTATCCATATTAGGAGCCATCATCCGTCCTTTTTGGATGCAGATGATTATGATTAATTTTATGTGCTTATTAAATGGTCAAACACCCCATTATATAGGGGTAGAAGGTTTTTATCAATGGTTTGTATGGATTGGTGGTTCAGGAACAACATTAGGTCTGACTCTTTTGTGTCGTTTTTTTGCGAAAAGTCATACTTTAAAAAAATTAGGGAATGATTCATTTCAAGGCAGTTTATTAAATGTCAATGAACCCATTTTATTTGGTGTTCCAGTGGTAGAAAATCATTATATGAAAATTCCTTTTTTTGTAACGCCTTTATTGTGTGCTCTGGTTACATATTTACTGATGGCTCAAGGATATCTTCATTATAGTGTATTGATTGCACCTTGGGTTTTACCATCAATAATAGGAGGATTATGGGCAACTGACGGTCATATGATAACTATCATTTATATTATAGGATTGATTATTTTATCTTTGTTATCTTATTTGCCATTCTTCTTAAAGTATGATCAATATCTTAAAGTTGAGGAGGAAATATCATGAGAAGATTAGGAATATCTATATACCCTGAAAAATCAACAAAAGAAGAAATTAAAAATTATATTGATCAAATGTCAAAATTAGGTTTTTCACGTATTTTTTCTTGTTTATTATCAGTAGAAAAAAGTAAAGAAGAAATTATTGAAGATTTTAAAGATATTAACTTATATGCCAAAGAAAAAGGATTTGAAATTATCGTTGATGTCTCGCCACGTGTTTTTCAAAAATTAGGAATCAGTTACCAAGAATTATCTTTTTTAAGGAAATTGGAGCTGATGGTTTACGTTTAGATGCTGGTTTTTCAGGTAATGAAGAAGCTTTGATGACTTATAACCCTTATCATTTAAAAATAGAAATTAATATGAGTAATGATGTTCATACAATCGATACGATTATGGATTATCAACCTAATCAATATCAATTGTTAGGTTGTCATAATTTTTATCCACATAGATATAGTGGATTATCTTTAGAGTATTTTATTCAATGTAGCCAACGTTTTAAAAAATATGGTTTGCGTACGGCTGCATTTGTGACAAGTCAAAATAAAAAGACTTTTGGTTCATGGCCTGTAACGAATGGATTACCTACATTAGAAATGCATAGAGAATTATCATTAATAACACAAATCAAACATATGATTACTTTAAATATGGTTGATGATATTATTATTTCAAATTGTTATCCATCTGCACAGGAATTAGCTGAATTAAAGGATTTAGATTGTCAGTTAGTGACTTTTGATGTTCAATCATTGATTGAACTACCTAAAATAGAAAAGAAAATATTATTTGAAGAACTTCATTTTCATCGTGGCGATATCAATGAATATATGATTCGTTCAACCCAAAGTCGAGTCAAATATAAAGGTTATCATTTTGATGTGCTTCATACACCTGAAATCATACATAAAGGTGATATTGTGATAGAAAGTAGTGAGTATGGTCATTATGCAGGAGAATTACAAATTGCTTTAAAAGATATGAAAAATAGTGGAATGTCTAACGTTGTAGGACGTATAAAAGATGAAGAAATCATGATTTTAGACTATATAAAGCCATGGCAGAAATTTAGACTTAGAGAAATAAAGGAGTCAACATGTTGTATATAGGAATTGATGGTGGTGGCACAAAAACAAAGTTTGTTCTTTATGATGAAGATGGACATCTGTTGAAAGAAACGGTAGATGAATCGGTGCATGTTTTAACACAGGATTATCAAAAATGTATAGAGATTCTACGAAAAAATGTTGAAAGATTAGCCCCTATGCATAATGCTTTTATTGTGGCAGGATTAGCAGGTTATGGAAATCAGGAAAAATTAAGAAGAAAAATTGAAACTATTTGTCAAAAGGCTTTTGATGGTTATCAATATCGTTTATATAATGATGTACAGATTGCGATGATGGGGGCTTTGAATGGTCAAAATGGTATTGTCGTGATTGCAGGAACTGGTTCGATTGCTTATTCTTATCAAAATGGACAAACGAAAAGATGTGGAGGATGGGGCTATCAGCTAGGCGATGAAGGCAGTGCTTTTTGGATTGGTAATCAACTTATTCAAAAATATTGTCAACAAGTAGATGGACGTATTGCTCAAACGCAACTTTATGATCAAGTAAAGAAAGTGTGTCAATTAGAAGATGACTATGATATCATTTCATATCGTCATTCATTGTCAAATGAAAGAAAAGAAATCGCAAAACTTGCTAAAGTGAATTATTTTTTGGCTCAGGCAAATGATCCTCATGCTATTGAAATTTATCATCAGGCTGCTTATCATCTTTCTTTATTCATCCATACACTTGCTAAAAACTTTAAAAAGCCTTTTGTAGTTTCTTATATTGGCGGTGTATTTCAAGCACAGGACTATATCTTAAAACCTCTTCAAAAATATTTATCTGATCTTCATTGTCATTTAGGTTCACCTATCTATCCTCCTGAATATGGTGCTTATTTATTAGGAAGAAAAGAATATGAAAATATGATAAAGGATGAAAGGTACTCTTCAAAATAAAGAGTATCTTTTTTTATGAATTATGATACAATAAAAAAAGTGAGATGATACAATGATAACCCCACGACATTTAGTGAAAAAATATAAAGATGACTATAGAATGATTGTCATCAGTGATATACATGGACATTTGGATAGATTTCAAGCATTACTTAGAAAAGTCAAATACACACCACAAGATTTTCTTGTCATATTGGGAGATTTTGTAGAAAAAGGCGATCAGGTCATTGAAACAATTCACTATATTCAAGAACTTGCTAAACGTGAGCGTGTTTTTGTATTAATGGGAAATTGTGAATGGGCTTTAGATGCTTTGTTGACAATACCTGAATTAGCAAATCAGATTCAGGGCTATTTTAAACGTGTTTCAAGTAATGGCTGTATTCGAGAAGTCTATCATCGTTTACACCTTGATCAAGGACATGAAACGATGTTAGGCGTTCAAAAACAAATTGCTGATTATTTACATGATGAACTTGCTTTTATTTCTCATTTACCGGTGACATTAAAGTGGAATCAATTTTTATTTGTTCATGCCGGTATTGAAAAACGCAAAGATTATCAAAACAGTTCTTTATCATCGCTGTTAGAAATGAAATATTTTTATGAACAAGGACATCTTTTAGATGAAATTGTTGTTGTGGGACATTTACCAACATCTAATTATTATGTTGATCAAATATGCAATGATGTCATTATTGATAAAGAGAAAAAGATTATTTGTGTTGATGGCGGAACTGGAGTCAAAGCTATTTCACAATTAAATGCTTTAATTATTGAATCTAAAGATGGTGTCATTCATTACGCACAAGATTATGTTCAGCCACTCCCTTATCATCAAGTTTTATATGATGTCCAATCATCACGAACAATCAAACATAAGATTGCCTATCCTTATTTTGAGGTAGATGTTATGAAATATGGTGAACAATTTAGTGAATGTTATCAAAAAGAAACACATCAACATTTAAAAATCAAAAATGAATTTTTATATACGAGAGACAACCAAACTTATTGTTTAGATGATTATACAGACAATTTTATTTCAGTGAAACAAGGTGATATGGTTAAAATCATTGGCATTTATGATCAATATGCTTATGTTATTCATCAAGGTGAAGTGGGTTGGATTGAATTAAAATGTATAGATATATAAAATAGTACCATACTTATATAGGTGATAAAAATGAATGAAACATGTATTGAAGAATTATTAAATGGTTTAAATATGGGACTTCTTGCGATTGATCATTTGATTGATAAAATTGAAGATTCTCACTTGCGTGATATTGTTTTACATCAAAGAAAAGCTTATGGTGATTTAAAAAATAAGATAACACAAGATTATCCACAAGCAGAAGATCATATTAAAAACAAAATGATGTTAGAATCTATGATTGAAATGAAAACCTTATTAACCGATGATGCTAAAATAACCAAAATGCTTATAGAAGGAAGTAATCAATCAGTCATGACCATGACACATTTATTAAATAAGGAAGAACATGTGGATCAAAAAGTGAAACAATATACAGATGAGTTTGAAAAAATATCACAAAAGTATATCACTGAATTGAAACCATTTCTTTAAAAGAAATTGTAATCTCTCATTTTTTAGAGATTACTTTTTTTATAAATGGGATGTATATATGTCAATGCAAGAGAAAACAAAACGCTTGAAAACATTTACATTTGAGTTTTCTATTCTATTTATAAAAAATCATGATATAATGAGGAAAAATGGAGGGAGATTATGAAGTATATTCATCAGTTTTTTATTATTATGCTGATTTCATTTATAGGGGAACTTTTAAGCTATTTATTACCATTACCTGTTCCTGCAAGTGTATATGGTTTAGTTATTTTACTCATGTGCTTATTTACAGGTATCGTAAGATTAAAGGATATAGAAGATGTTGCTGATTGGTTGATATTAATTATGCCGGTTTTATTTGTTCCTGCAGCAGTCAGTTTAATGAATGTTGGACAACAGTTATTCAACGATTTATTGATTATTTGTATTGTTTTGGTTATAAGTACCATTGTTGTAATGGTGACAACGGGAAAAGTTGCACAATATATGATTGAAAGAAAGGAAAGAAAGGAACATGAATGATTTATTGATGAATACAGCTTATTTTGGAATTGTTTTAAGTTTGTTGACTTATTGGTTGGCTGTAGAGATACGAAAGAAATGGAATTATCCTCTTTTGAATCCATTATTGATGAGTGCTTTTTTTCTATTGTGATATTAGTTATTTTTGATATTGATTTTGAGACATATAACGAAGGTGGACAATATATTAGTTTTTTATTGACACCATCTACTGTTTGTTTAGCAGTTCCTTTATATAAACAAAGCCAGATATTGATAAAACATTTGGATGCAATTTTATTAAGTATTTTGAGTGGATGTCTTGCAGGTATGATTTGTGTTGTTCTTTTGTGTATATTGCTTGGTGCCAGTGATGTCCTTTTGTTGTCAATGTTACCAAAATCAATAACAACTGCTATTGCTATGGGAATATCTCAATTGATACATGGAAATGCTACAATGACAGTGGGGATTGTTATTATGACAGGTATTTTTGGAGCTATGATTGCTAAAAGTATTTTACGCATATTTCATATTCATCATCCTATTGCTGTGGGGTTGGCATGTGGCAATAGTGCACATGCGATTGGAACAGCTAAAGCTTTAGAGTTTGGTGAAATTGAAGGAGCTATGAGTAGTTTATCCATCGTTGTTGCAGGAATTTTAACGGTCTTTTTAGCACCTTTGGTGGCAAGTCTATTATAAAGAGATGGGGAAGATAGAAGATGATAAGTGTCACTCATCTTACAAAGGATTATGGATATCATCGTGGTGTTTTTGATATAAGTTTTGAGATATACGAAGGTGAAATATTAGGTATTTTATGTCTTGGAGCATTGATATGTTTTATTTTAGGACAATGGATTTTTCAAAAGCGTGATTTACCATTATAGGCATATAAGTTGTACCTATAGTGGTTTTTCTATATAATAGAAAAAAGGAGGGAATAAGATGAAGGTATTAATCATTGGTGGAAGTTATTTTTAGGACGTCTTTGTACAATGAGTTTTGCGAAAAAATGGAATTGTACACTTGTCAATCGAGGCCATTATACGATGGCAGATTATGATGTAAAAGCATATGTTTTTGATCGTCATGATAAAAGTTCCTGGCAACAATTACCAAAGGAAGATTATGATGTTGTGATTGATTTTTGTGCCTATCAGCCTGGTGATATTCAAACAGTCATAGAATCTTTTTCTGGACGATTTCGTCATTATGTTTTCATTAGTACAGTGGATGTTTATCAACGTCAAACAGGTATCAATAAAACTGAAGAACATCCTTTAGAAACACGTCATTTTGCAGGAGAGGCTGGTGAATATATCACTGGAAAAGTTCTTTTAGAACAAGAACTTATAAAGATGTCTAACCAATATCAGATGCCTTATACCATTTTAAGACCTGGAAATATTTATGGACCTTTCAATTATGCTCCCAGAGAATCATTGTTAATAGAAAGGGTTGTTAAAGGATTGCCATTATTTTCTTTGCATGATGCACCATTTCCATTTCAAATGGTTTATGTGGAAGATGTTGTTCAAGCCATCGAAAAAGTCATTGTAAAGAAAGCTTATAATGAGATTTATAATGTTGTGAGTGGGGAAATGATTACTTATGATTCAATCAATCAAATCTTACAACTCTGTCAGCCTGATATCAAAATAGAAGAACATTCTATTGAAGAAGCCTTGCAATTACAATATCCTTTGCCTTATCCATTGTCTTTAGAAGAAATGGAATATTACGATGGACAAAAAATAGTTCAACAATTACATCTAGAATATACTCCTTTTCAAACTGGTTTGATAAAAACTTATCAAGCTTTCTATCCGGTTTTTAAGGATAATGAAAAACGATGAGTTTATGTTACTCATCGTTTTTTGACATATCTTGAATAATTTGTTTAACAAGTTTTACAAGATTGATTTCAGCTTGATTAGCAGCTTCCATGACTTCTTGGTGGTTTAATTCACCATTACTTAAACCAGCAGCTTTATTTGTGACAAGGGAAATACCAAGTGTTGTCATACCAGAATGCCTAGCCACAATGGCTTCAGGAACTGTTGACATTCCAACCATGTCAGCACCAATTGCTTTTAAAGCACGAATTTCAGCAGGTGTTTCAAACATTGGACCTTTAAAGAAACAATACACACCTTCTTTAAGTTGAACATTTGTTTTTTTCGCAGCTTCTTTAGCAATGTTTTGTAATTGTTTTGAATAAACTTCAGTCATATCTTTAAAACGTGGACCAAATTCATCTAAGTTAGGACCACGTAAGGGACTTGGTGCCATAAATCCAATGTGATCAGAAATTAAAGTAATTTGACCAGGATTTAAATCTTCTCTAATGCCACCACAAGCATTTGTAACAAATAAATAAGGAATACCAAGTTTTGCAAAAACACGAATTGGTAAAGTGACTATCTCCATATCATGTCCTTCATAATAATGGAAACGTCCTTTCATAGCACAGACAGTTTTTCCTTCAATTGTTCCGATATAAAGTTTTCCTTCATGACCAGGAATTGTTGATACAGGGAAATGAGGAATATCTTGATAATCTATAATGATAGGATTTTCAATTTCATCGGCAAGTGGTCCCAATCCTGATCCCAAGATAATCGCAATATCAATTTTTTCACTATAACGTGAACGAATGTATTCATAAGCTTCATTAATTTTTGTGTACATAATCTTCCTCCTTATACTTTATTATAAACAAACTGATGACGAAAAAAAGACCTTTCGGTCTTTAATCAGCATTTAAAATAGAAGCTTGTGTATATGTTCTTTGGGCTAATTCATTATTTAAAGAATAAAGTGATTTAGGATCATGACCAAATAATTCAAATTGTGTCAATAAATCAGATGCATTTTTTCTTCTTCACCTTGTTCAGAAACATACCAGTCTAAAAATTTCATTGTGCGATAATCTTTAACTTCATAAGCTGCATCATAGATGATATGGATTAAACTTGTAACATATTTTTCATGTTCTAAACCATATTTTAATGGATCATCAAGATGAGTCAATTCTTTATCTGGTTTATCAATAGCTTGAAGTGTGACTTGATAATCATTGTCTTGTAAATATTGAAGAATACCTACCGCATGATCCATTTCCTCTTTAGCCTGAATATTATACCAGTTGGCATAACCATTTAACCCTTTATAGGCATAAAAATTAGCAAAATCTAAATATAAGTATGCAGAATACATTTCTTTATTGATTTGATCATTTAATAAATCAGCGACTTTTTGATCTAACATTTTTTTCGTCCTCCTTATAAAGATATTATATACCTGAACATATAGAAAAACAATCTTTGTGATAGGATATTATGGACTTTATTAGGAAAAATTTGTTAAAATAGTGATAAGAAGGTGAGACTATGTATTTTCCAGAAAGCTTTTGTTTAAAGTCTATTGAGTTGAATGAAAAAAGAGTGATTAGAGATGCTATTCATGATTATATTCATGTTGATCATCTGGTCATTTGGCGTTTAATAAACTCACAGGAAATGCAACGTTTACGTAGAATTAAACAACTAGGAGGAACTTATCAGGTTTTTCAAAGTGCTGAACACTCACGATTTGTTCATTCTTTAGGCGTTTATCAAGTTGTTCGACGTATGCTAGAAATGGAACCGTTAGATAAAGTACTTAATGATTATGATAAACTTTGTGTCATGTGTGCTGGCTTATTGCATGATATTGGTCATGGTCCTTTTTCACATTCTTTTGAAGGTGTATTTGAGGAAAACCATGGATTATGGTTAATTCTAATTATAAAGAGATTAATGCTAAAGAAGAATTGAATGACCCAAAATCTATTTTCTACACTTATCAAAAACTCATTCAACTTAGAAAAGAATATGATATTTTAATTTAAAGAAGTTATGAAGAAATTTGTAAAGATGATGAACATATTTTTGCATATAAACGTTTAATGGATAATCAAGAACTTGTGGTTTATTGTAATTTTACTGATAAAGAAGTAGTATGTGATGAAGAAGATTTATTGGATAGTGCTGAAATTTTGATTTCAAACTATGATGTACATCAAAAAGCAAAATTAAAAGCATATGAAGCGATTGTCTATATTCAAAATAAATAATATTTTTGTATAAAAATGAGGAATGACTATTCAAAATAGTGATTCCTTTTATAAACTATTTTAGATTATAATATACGAATTGAAATTTTAATTTTCATATAAGTAAGTGAAATGAGTAATAATGGATAAACAAGTGAATTATTCTACTTAATAAAAGAAATGATATTTGAAGGATTGTTTGGTGGTGAATGTATAGAATATGGATATAAATTGTGATAAAATAAAAAAATTATTGTGACATATGATGTGGATTGTTTGTGTTTTTTGTTTTTTATCATTTGGATAGGAGATAGTTATGGATAAGTTGGAAATATTAAAAATATATAATCATAATACGATAGGAACATGTATAGATGGTCAAGATGTGATTGCGATTGGGACTGGTATCGCTTTTCAAAAACATGTGGGTAATAAAGTTAATCGTAGTGAGGTTGAAAAGGTCTATGTTTTTTCTGATCGTCGCAAATTACAATTCATTGATTTAATGCAAAATTGTCCTTATTTATTTTTTCAAATTAGTGAATCAATCATAAAAAAAGCACAAATATCCTTAAATCGTCTATTTCGTGATTGGTTAGTGATTACTTTGACTGATCATATTTATTATGCAGTTGAAAGAAAAAAGCAAGGAATTCCTTTACCTAATTTAATGTTGGATGAAATTAGAAGTTTGTATCCTGATGAATATAAAGTGGGATTATGGTCAATAAAATTAATTTATAAATATACCGATGTTAAATTAGGAATTGGAGAAGCAGCGTATATTGCTATACATTTAATCAATGCAACAGAGGGAAAAGATATAGAATCAACTAAAATTTTAGTGTTTTCACGTTATATTATTAGGATTATAGAAGAGTGTTTAGGTGCTGACATACCACATGATACACCTCAGTATTCAAGATTGATGATTCATTTAAAATTTTTAGGACGTAAAATATTGGGTCAAGTAGAAACTAAAGAAGACACTTTAATTGATTATAAAACATTTACTGAAACATCTCCTGTCTTAAAAAAATGTTTAAATAAGATTAAAGAATTTATAGAAAATCGTTATCAGTATCATTTAAATGATGATGAACTTTTATATTTAACAATTCATTTAAATAGGATTTTAAAGATATGAGTTTTTTAAAAAGAATTGGACAGGCCCTATTGATACCTTTGCAAATTTTTCCAGTGATTACTATTTTTATGAGTTTAGGACAATTGTGTCATAAATCGCATTATCAGTTGGTTAAGTTTATAGGATTTTTAATTCAATCAAGTGGATCTATTTTTGTAGATAATTTACCATTAATTTTTTCTGTTTGTATTGCTTATTATTTTGCTAGAGAAAAAAATTATGTAGCAGGAATTTTGGGTGTTGTGAGTTATACAACTATTATTTATTTAATAAATTATCATGTTATTTCTAGTTTTGTAGATTATTTAAATATAAATATACCCATTGAATCATTTTTCTATATTAATAATCAGTTTGTTGGTATTTTGACAGGCATACTTTCAGCAAGTATTTATAATCGGGTTTATTCTGCATATGTTGATTTTATTAATCAGACAATTAATACTCTGAAAATATTATTAATTACTTTTATTATGGCGGTGTTGTTATCGTTCGTGTTATTGCTTTTATGGCCATTTATATATTCACTTCTTTATAATTTAGGTTGTTTGTTAAGCAAAATGGGACCAATAGGTGCAGGTATATATGGTTTTTTAAATCGATTACTTATTCCTTTTGGCTTGCATCATCCTCTCAATTCTATATTTTGGTTTGATATTATTGGGATTAACGATATGAGCAATTTTTGGAATTCTACTGGAACTCTAGGTGTGACGGGGATGTACCAAGCAGGCTATTTTCCAATATTTATGTTTGGATTACCAGCAGCAAGTTTAGCAATATATCGTAAAAATGATGGTCAAATAAGTAAGCATTTTTTAAAAACAGCGTCCCTTTCTTCTTTTTTAAATGGAATCAGTGAACCTTTAGAATTTACTTTTATTAGTCAAATTCCAATGCTTTATTTCATTCATTGTTTATTGTCGGGATTAAGTATGTTTTTATGTGCTCGTTTAAGAATTACGGTGGGATTTGGATTTAGTGCGGGTTTAATTGATTATTTACTTGGATGTTCGATGCCACTTGCTCATTATCCTTTGGCTATTTTGGGAATTGGTATAATTATGGCAGTATTATATTATATTTCTTTTAGTTATTTTATGCCAACATTGAGTCAAGAATCTAAAAATGAAATTGATGTTCATCAAACTATTGAATCACTTGGAGGTTTTACTAATTTAGAAGATTATTATGCTTGTACAACAAGGTTGCATTTTTTCATTAAAAATATGAAAATTGTTGATATAGATTGTTTGAAAAATCAAGGATATTTGGATGTTAAAAAGATGAATAATTGTATTATTTTGGTGATTGGAAGTGATGTTGATGATTACTATTATAAAATCAAAAACCTTCAAAAAGATTGCTAATATAATATTGTTGCTAGCGCCAATTGTATTATTAAGTGATGGATGTTATCAAGTGTATTTGTGTTTACAAGATTATTTTTGGTTTTCTGTTCCGTTCCATATTTTATCATTGATTTTGATTCTAATTATTCCTTTTGTTATTATTGGACTATGGCTAAAAGATGAAGAAGATTTTTTATTATTGTTTCTAAGTACGAGTTTGGGATATTTTGTAATTTCTGATTTGTTTGATAAGTTTAATATGACACAAAATATGTACTTTCAACAAATTAATTTTAATGAAGTATTTGAGTGGTTTGGATGTGGAATTCATGCGTTGATTTTAGCAATAATTATAGTGAAACTTGATAAATGTGTAAAAAAGATAATGATTCATAGCAATCATTTAGCTTATTACAAAATAGCGGTAGCTATAATGGGAGCATTTTTTGGTTTGATATATTTTGGAGTTTTATTAATGACAACACCACTAGTGATAAAATTATTAGAAATTATTAAGTATGTTTTTAATAATCATATGGTGTCCATAGTATCTCATTTAGCTAAAATGAGCTTATTTCAATATAACTATGTTTTGTCTAATTCATATTCCCAATTATTTCTTTATTTAGCTATGTTACCAGTCGTTGTTCCTTTAGTTATTGTAGTTTTTAAAAGTGGTTTTCATTTTAAAACAAAATTAATGATGCAATTTATATTAGTTTTATCATTTTGTTTAAAGGAACCATTAGCAATCTTTTATTTTCTATTAGTTTATGATCTTAAATTATTAGGATTGTTAGGTATTCCATTTTATCTATGCTTATTCGCTAGTAATAATTTATTATTGGCTATTATAAGTACAATGATATTAGTATTTTATATTGTTTATAAATATCAAATTAATAAGGAAGTCATTCATTTGATTGAACCTCAGGTTGTTGATAATAAGTTATTTGTAGAAAAATTTATGAAGGCTATTTCTGGAGATGAAAATTTACTAGATATTGAAAAAAGTATAATTATATTATAGTAGATATCTTAGATGATGTTTTAATTGATAAAAAGATTATTGAACAATTATCGTCTTGCTATGTGATTATGCAAAATGATAATACAATAAAACTATTTACTAATGAAAAAACTTCTATAATTTATGAAATGATGGTAAAATACCAAGAAAATGATTTATTTTTATAAATTAAGCGTTTACATATTTTAAAAAGTATGATAAAGTAATAGTCGGATTGTTAGCTAAAGCGCAAGACCAATGTAGTAAGTCTACTTACTGCATTGGTCTTTTTGCGTTTTAAAACAATACCCAATATTTGAGGAGGAAAAAGAATGAAAAAAGCAATTATGTATTAAAATCAATGCTGGCTGGGGTAATGACCTTAAGCGTGCTATCTGGGGGCTTGACACAAGTTAATGCAGCCAATTTACCAACTTATAATTTACATCCAAATCCCCAAAAAATAGTTTATCAAAATACAATGAGTAAACTAAAAGATGTGAATTTAGTTTTAGAAAAATCGATTGATCATGTAACGAAAATGAAAATTGAAAAAATATTAAAAGAACATGATTTGAAATACCAAGTGAGTCAAAAGATTATTAAAGATAAAACTAATGTTTTGTTAGGAACTCATGATTCTAATGGATTTGTAGATCAATATTATGATGATATTAATGATAAGTTATTTGAAAAAAGATTCTCATTATTTAGAAGTAGATAATGATGTAATTGGAATATTAGGTGATGATAGTGATAGTGTTTATTATTGTCTAGGAACTTTAGATGAAATTTTTGATCAAAGTGCGAATAAGACAGTTAGAAATTTAAGTATTGAAGACTATGCAGATTCTAAATTAAGAGGATTTATTGAAGGTTATTATGGGATTCCATGGTCACATCAAGATCGTCAATCATTAATGGAATTTGGAGGTCAATTTAAAATGAATACTTATATTTTTGCTCCAAAAGATGATCCTTATCATAATCAAAAATGGCGTGAATTATATCCTGAAAAGGAATTAAATATGTTAAAGGAATTAGTTAATAAAGGAAAAGAAACTAAAGTTGAATTTACTTGGGCAATACATCCTTTGATGAATGATGCTATTAATTTTAAAGATGAAGAAAAATATCAAAAAGATTTAAAAGATGTTGAAAATAAATTAGAACAATTATATAGCATTGGTGTTCGTCAATTTGGAATTTCTGCTGATGATATTTCAGGTTCGTTTAATCCTGAGCATCATCGTCGTTTACTAACTGATGTTTATAAATGGTTACAAACAAAGAAAGATAAGACAGAATTAATATTTGTACCAACTATTTATAATACTGGTTTTTTAACTTGGGGTAAAGGTTATTTAACAACACTAACAAAAGACTTACCTAAAGATATTCATATTATGTGGACTGGTGAAGTCGTTTTAGGAAGAGTAGAACAAAAAACAATAGATAAATTTAAAGAATTAACTGAACATAATAATGATGGTGGTTTCAATCCTTTCTTTTGGTTGAACTGGCCAGTTAATGATATTAATAACAAACGTTTGATTATGTCTCCAGCAACAGTAGTTGATAATAACGTTACTCATCTAGATGGGGTAGTAACGAATCCAATGCAACAAGCAGAAGCTTCGAAAATATCATTATTCTCAATTGCTGATTATGCATGGAATACTCAAGATTTTGATAGTGATAAATCCTGGTCTGATAGTTTTAAATATATAGATACAAACGCAAGTGAAGAATTAAAGGAAATTGCAAAGCATTTATGTGATCCATCAAGTGAGTTTCAAGTATTACCTGAATCAGAAGAATTTGTAGGTATCTTTAAAGAGTTTGATCGTTGTCTTAAAGAAGGTAAAGATATTAGCAAAGTAGCTGATCTGTTAATTCAAAAATATCAAACAATTAATCAAAGTGTTGATAATTTTAAAGTTAAGGCTAATAATAAAAAATTATTAAGTGAAATGGAACCATGGTTAAATTCTTTAAGAGATATTAGTGAATCTAGTATTCAATTTTTAAATATTTATAAAAAATTAGAAGCTGGAAATGTTGATGAAAGTATTTGGGATGACTTTAAAATAGCAAATAATATTCTTGCTAGATCTGCTACTTATGTTGTTCATAATTTAAAAGGTGATGATATTGTTGAATCTGGTACTAAACGTTTATTACCATTTGTAAATAAAATGGCGAGTGATCTAAATAATAAAGTCTTTGCTAGTGTTGAAGCGCTAGAAAAAGAAGGGCATCAAGTATTTAATCCAGCATATACAGAGTTAATGTATTTAATTAAAAATCCAATTTCTTTAGATGCTTGTTTAAAAAATGTAGATAATAATTCAAATCAATACTTAGAAATAAAATCTATTTATGAAAAATATCAAAATAGTTTAAGTGAAGCGAATGATTTAATATATCAAGACGCACCAAAAGAAAAAGTGAAAGAACAAATAAATATTATTAGAGGATATCAAAAAGAGATTATTGCATCATTAAGTCAACCAAAATTAACTGATCAAGGAAGTAAAAGTAATGGGGATTTAAAAAATATTTATGATAAAAATGATAATACATATGTTTGGTATGATAAGATTAATAATATTGATACAGTAATGAATTTTGATTTTGGTAATAAGTTATCTTTCAAATCAATGAATATCAATGCTTATAAATGGAATCCGATGCCAGAAAATGTTCATATTGAGTATTTAAAAGATGGGCAATGGGTTGAAGCTTGTGTAATTGAGCAATTACTTGTTGGTAATAATACTATAACATTTGATAAACCGATTGAAACTTCACAAATGAGAATACATTTAAAACCAGGTGAAAATAATAAAGCTGAAGATATTCTTATTAAGGAAGTATCATTTGAAAAAGAAAATATAAAAATTGAAGCTCATCCTATAACAAAAGAATGGATGACAAAATTTAAATCATTAGATACTAACAAATATACACCAAAGAGTTTAGAATTATTAAATTTATCAATTAAAGACTTAAGTATTTTTGATAGCTTAATTGATAAAAATGAAAATTTAAAGAATGAACTTATAACTAAAATTCAAAAAAACTATCAAAACTTAAATTTATCAGGAGATAAAAATACTGTTGCTAAAAAAATAGTAGAACTAAAACAAATCGATAAATCAAAATATACAAAAGAAAGCTATGCTAATATTGAAGTAGCTATACGTAATTTAGAAAAAATTATGGACGAATCATACACAGCAACAGTTAAACAAGTTAATAATGCAATTGAATATGCTAACAATGCTATTTCATTATTAGTAAAACAACCTCATCTTGATGACAATAAGGATAAAGTATCAAAAGGTCAAATTGATCAAAGTAAAGTGCCAAATAATCAAGTAAATCAAGATAAGACATCAAATAGTCAAAGCAATCATAAGAGAACTGATGATAATATCACAACATCAAAAAAACCTGTAAATACTAGTGATCAAACTTCTATTTATTTGATAGCGGGGCTTTCTTTAACTTCTTTATTAGTAGGGTTCATTTTACTATTTAAAATAAAGAAAGAATCTTAATGTTAATATTTAATGTAAAAAAATTAAAAATAAGATTTATATTGAAATATTAAATGAAAATTTATTAAAATATTTAAAATAAAATATTAAACCTTTAAAAATGCGAGATAATCGCATTTTCTTTTTAGAAAAATCATGTATACTAGAGATGAGGAAGTGATAGGATGATAACTCCAAAACATTTAAAAAAGATAGTTAATGATGATTATCGTCTGATTGTTATTAGTGATATACATGGACATTTAGATAGATTAAGAAGTTTATTAAAAAAGGTGCATTATACACCAGAAGATTATCTTGTTATTTTAGGTGACTTTGTGGAAAAAGGAGATCAGGTAAGAGAAACAATTGCTTATATAAAAAAGTTGGATGAAAATGAAAGAACATTTGTATTAATGGGAAATTGTGAATGGGCAATTGACGCATTGTTAACAATTCCAGAGTTGGCAGGAGAAATACCAAAATATTTAAAACGTGTTTCAAGTAATGGGTGTATTAGAGAAGCTTATCAAAAACTTCATCTTGCTGATGGAAGTGAAACAATGTTAGGTATACAAAGAAAAATTGCAGAGTATTTAAAAGAGGAGGAGATTATATTTCTCATTTGCCTGTAACTTTAAAATTTAATCAATTTTTATTTGTTCATGCTGGTGTTGAAAGACGTAAGGATTATAAGAAGAGTTCGTTGTCATCTTTATTAGAAATGCAACATTTTTATGAACAAGGTCATCTTTTAGATGAAATTGTTGTTGTAGGACATTTACCTACTTCTAATTATAATGAACATCATATTGATAATCATATTATTATAGATGAAGAAAAGAAGATGATATGTATTGATGGTGGAGTTGGTGTGAAAAAGATTTCACAGCTTAATGATTTGATTATAGAAAGTCATCAAGGACAAATCACTTATAAAGAGGAGTATGTGCAACCTTTACCTTATTATACTGTTGTGCAAGATGTTATTGCTAAAGAACATACACCTCATAAAATTAATTTTCCTTATTTTGAAATAGAGGTATTAAAGGAAGAAGAACAATTTAGTTTATGTTATCAAAGAGATACTGATCAAAAGATGTATATTAAAAATGAATTTATTTATGAAAAACAAGGAAGGACTTATTGTTTAGATGATTATACTGATGCAATTATTACTGCTTATCAAGGGGAACGTGTGAAACTTTTAGGTATTTTTGATAGATTTGCTTATGTGATTAAAGATAATCAGGTTGGATGGATTTTATTAGATTATTTAAGTATATAAGAGTTGAAATAGGTTATACTTATATGGGTGATAAAATGGATATATGTATGAAGGAATTATTGAATGGTTTAAATATGGGTTTAATTTCTATTGATCATTTGATTGATAAAATTGAAGATGAAAAAATGAGAGATGTTGTTTTACATTTGAGAAAGGAATTTGGAGATTTAAAAGAAAAGGTATTGAATGAATATTCTACTGAGGATGAAGTTCGTAATCTTTTATGTTAGAAACAATGGTGGAATTGAAATCAATGATGAGTAATGATTCTTAAATTGCGAAGATGTTAATTGAAGGCTGTAATCAATCTATCATGACAATGACGCATCTTTTTAATCAAGAGAAACATGATAATCAATTTAAAAAATATATGAATGATTTTGAAGATATTTCTAAAAGATATATTGAAGAATTAAAAATGTTTTTGTAGGAGATTTCTATTTTGAAATCTCTTTTTCTTATTTTTATCTTAAATGCGTCTAGGAGTGAGAGTGGGATTTTCAATAAGTAACCTATCACAATGAACATACCAAATTTTATGAATCAGAATATTCAAAAAATACCTAGGCTTAGAATCATCTTGAGTAAGAGTGTGCTTAAATAAAATCTATAATATTTCTATTCACCAGCAAGGATAGAAGATGCTGTATATGTTCTTTGTCCTAATTCATTATTTAATTGGTAAAGAACTTTTGCATCATGGCCAAATAATTCGAATTTATTAATTAAATCACTTGCATTCTTTTCTTCTTCACCTTGTTCTTCTACATACCAATCTAAGAATTTCATTGTGCGATAATCATGAACTTCATGAGCTGCTTTATAGATTGTATGAATTAAATCAGTCACATATCTTTCGTGTTCTAAATCATATTTTAAAGAATCGCTTAATTCGTTAAGTTCTTTATCTGGTTTATCGATAGCATCTAATGTTACAACATAATCATTGTTTTGAAGATAGTTCATAATTCCAATTGCATGATCCATTTCTTCTTTAGCTTGGATACGATATCAATTTGTAAAACCATCTAATCCCTTTGCAGTATAGAAGTTTGCAAAATCTAAATACAAATAAGCTGAATATATCTCTTTGTTAATTTGATCATTTAATAATTCTGATGCTTTTTCATTTAACATTTCTTTTCCCTCCACTTCTTTCTTCATTATACTTTTTTTGTTATTTAACAACAATACTATTGTGTGTTAAACTAGAAGTAGAAAGAGGGTGTAGGAATGACTTTTAAAGAAAATTTTCAATTAACAACTATTGAATTGAATGAAAAAAGGGTATTGCGTGATGCGATTCATGATTATATTCATGTGGATCATTTATTAATTTGGTATTTAATTAACTCTAAAGAAGTTCAGCGTTTAAGAAGAATCAAACAATTAGGAGGGACTTATCAAGTTTTTCAGAGTGCTGAACATTCACGTTTTACACATTCTTTAGGTGTTTACCAAGTGGTAAGAAAAATGCTGGAAACAGAATGTTTAGATGAATGTTTAAGTGATTATGATAAATTATGTGTGATGTGTGCTGGATTATTACATGATATAGGACATGGACCTTTTTCACATTCTTTTGAGGGTGTTTTTGATTATGATCATGAAGATATAACAATTCGTATGATTTTAGAAGAAAGTGAAGTCCATGATATTCTTTATGATTTTTATGAAGAACTTCCTCAAGATGTAGCATCTATTATTGCACATACACACCCTAATCGTATTTTAATACAGATGGTATCTAGTCAGTTAGATGCTGATAGAATGGATTATTTATTAAGGGATTCTTATATGACAGGAACAACTTATGGGCAATTTGATATGTCACGTATATTGCGTACAATGCGAGTAATAGATGGGAATTTAGTTTTTAAGGAATCAGGAGTACAAGCGATTGAAAATTATATTTTAGCACGTTATCATATGTATTGGCAGGTTTATTATCATCCCACTGCTCGTAGTTATGAACATCTTTTACAAAGTATTTTTCAAAGGGTAAAAGACTTATATGCGAAGGGATATGTTTTTCAAACAAAACTCCATTATTTGATGCCAATGTTGGAACATCGTTTAACTGTTCAAGATTTTGTGAATTTAGATGAAGCTGTTGTTTTGTATTATTTTAAAGAATTTACACATGAAAAGGATTTTATTTTAAGCGATTTAGCGTCAAGATTTTTAAATCGACATTTATTTAAGTATACACAATTAAAGAGTCAAGAAGATTTAAATTTAATAAGAAAAATCGCCCAAAAGAATGGTTATCACCCTGATTACTATATTGTTAGTGATAATCAAAAACAGATTCCATATTTACATTATGGTGAAAGTGGAGAATTAAGTGAAATTGAAATTTTAGATAATGAAGGATGTCTTTCCCCATTACCTATGAAATCAGAAATTGTTTCAGCTATTTTAAATTCAAAGCGTTTTAAATCAGATCAAAAAATATTTTTTCCAAAGGAGATTAAAGATGAATTGTCAATTTTTTTATAAGCTTCCTGATGAAGCAAAAAGGATTAGAGAAAAAGTTTTTGTTGAGGAACAAGGGTTTAAAAATGAATTTGATAAACAAGATGAACAAAGTTGGCATCTAGTCGCTTATGATTATCAAACACCAATAGGTTGTGCCCGTTTCTATGATGAAGATGGGGTTCTTGTTTTTGGAAGAATTGCTGTGATTAAAGAGAAAAGGAATAAACATCTTGGTAGCTATATTTTACATGAATTAGAAAAGAAAGCAAAGGAATTAGGTTATCAAAAAGTTACACTTTCAGCACAAGTAGTTGCTAAAACTTTTTATGAAAAAAACGGCTATGTTGCTTATGGTCAAGAATATATGGATGAGTTTTGTCCCCACATTCATATGAAAAAAGAATTGTAGTCATGATAAGGTCAATAGATATGTATTGGCCTTTTTAAATTCACAATATTTACAATAAGCAAATATTGTGTTATATTTATCTTGAAAAGAAAGTTTTTTAAACTATTTAAAGAAATAAAAAGAAAAATCGAAAATTTTTGCGTATATATATAATAGAAGGGTATTTAATTCCTGTTTATCATTCCTTAAATATTGAAATTATTGAAACTATAAAAATTAAAAGAAGGGGTGATAAAATGAATCAAGAATATTTAAATATTTTAGAAAAGCTTAGACCTATTGACAATGAGTTCATGCAGGTTTTGTTTAGAAGCGAAAAATGTGTTGAGCTCTTGGTTAAAACTATCTTTGGTGATGATGTTTCAGTCGTAAAGTTTAAAACTGAAGATAAACGTAAGAATCTTGGAGGTAGATCTATATGGATGGATATTGTTGCTACACTTAGTGATGGAAAGATTGTCAATATTGAAATGGAGCGAAGCATAGAAAATGCTACGCCTCTAAGAGCGAGATATCATGCCAGTATACTTGATAGCAGTAAGTCCTATCCCAAGCAAAAATGGCATAAGCTATCTGAAATGTATGTTATCTTCATATGTGAAAAGGATGTCTTAAGATCTAAAAAAATCATTCAATATATTGACAGATATAAAGATGATGGAACACTTTTTAAAGACAAGCTACATATTATTTATTTAAATGCGAGTATACAGGATGAAAGTCCATTAGGGTTGTTGATGCATGATTTAATGTGTGAAGATCCAGACAAGATGCATTATAAAGTCTTAAGAAAAAGAGTGAGTTATTTTAAAAATTCAGAAAGGGGCAAGAAAAAAATGTGTAAAGAACTAAAAAAACTTGTAGAAGAAGAAAACAAAAAAGCAGAAAAACGTGGAGAAAAGCGAGGTAGAAAAGAAGGCGAGAAGCGTGGAGAAAAACGTGGAAAAATTAAAGGAAAGATTGAAACTCTTATGAAAATTTTAATTAAGAAATTTACAAATGAAAACCTTGAATGGATTAAAGACTGCAATAAAGAACAGTTAGAAAAGATAGAAGATAATATCTATTTAGATATTGATTATAAAGACTTTTATCAATTAGTGCATTCTTAAGATGTTTTCTTTATAAAATTGGTGTAAAATAGAATAAAGGAGGCATATAGATATGTTAAATGAAGTCATTGAAAAAACGCATGAATTATTAAAAGCACCTACATGTTGTCAAGAATTAAAGGATGTTGCAAAAGAATGGTTAGAGTCAATTGGTAGTGAAAATGAATCTATGATGACAAAAAAATATGTAGCTGAAATGAAAGAAGATATTATGCCAATTGAAAATTTAATTGCTTTTGCCAGTTCAAAAGCTGGTCAGGATTATTTTGGATTGGAAACAGCCAATAGTATTGTGGCTCATAGTCAGGAAATTCAATCACAAGGTGCGCAATATTGTGATTGTCCAGCGTGTGCTCTTGTTGAAGATATTTTAAAATTATTAGGAGAATAGAAAAAGCAAGTCGGGTGACTTGCTTATTTTGTTAGCATTTTTCTTACTTGAATGATCAATGTTGGTAAGAGTGCAAAACCATAAATAACAAAAAGTTGTGTCATTGAAATAGAATGAATCATAAATAATCTATGCATTGCTGGTACAAATAGAATAAAATGTAGTAATGCAAATCCTATAATAAAGGCAAGAATGCTTGAACGATTTGTAAAAAGTCCTATTTTTGTAAGTGGTTGGTGACTACGGCAGTTAAATCCGTGTAAGAGACGAGCTAGACAGATTGTAGCAAAGGCCATTGTTGAAGCCGTTAATGGATCACCTTTTAAACCAGTTAAATAAGCACACATTGTACAAATAGCAATCACAATACCTTCATAACTGATCTGTAAGAAGGTTGTTTTATTTAAAATAGAATCATTGGCTTGGCGAGGTTTTTCTTTTAAAACATCATTACGTCCAGCCTCCATTCCAATCGCAATAGCAGGTAAAGAGTCTGTAATTAAATTCATGAATAATAGGTGCACTGGGAAAAATGGTGTTGGTAATAAAAGTAAAGAAGCGATAAAGACACAGATGATACCAGCAAAGTTACCTGATAATAAATAATTAATTGAATTTTTAATATTACGATAAACATTACGACCAGTAATCACCGCTTTAACAATCGTAGAGAAATTATCATCTGTTAAAATCATATTGGCAGCATCTTTAGAAACTTCAGTTCCTGTGATTCCCATGGCAACACCAATATCACTTTGTTTCAAGGCAGGAGCATCATTAACACCATCACCAGTCATGGCAACTATATCACCACGTTTTTGCCATGCTTTAACAATACGAATCTTATGTTCAGGAGCGACACGCGCATAAACACTAATCTGTGTCAATTTCTCATCGAGTTCCTGATCACTCATTTGATTTAATTGTTGTCCATCTATTGATAAATCTCCATCCTCATAAATACCAATTTTTTTAGCAATGCTTCTCGCTGTTACAACATGATCGCCTGTAATCATGATAGGTTTGATACCAGCCATTTTACATTTTGTTACAGCATCTTGGCTTTCTTCTCTCGGTGGATCCATTAAAGATACCAAACCAACAAAAGTTAAATCACTTTCATCATTGAAAGAGATGACATCTTTTTTGAAATTTTTATAAGCAAAACCTAAAACACGTAAACCATCATTAGCGTAGTTTTGATTTTGTTGAAGAATTTCTTTTTTGTGTCGTTCAGTCAATATTTCTTTACGTCCATTTATTAAGATAGTTGAACATCTTTCTAAAATGACATCGGGTGCTCCTTTAGTATAAAGGTGATTCTGAGATGAAACACTCATTAATTTACGATCAGAATCAAAAGGTAGTTCACTTTGACGAATTGCGACATTTTGATATTCTGGATTATTTTTTGTGTGTAAATGCACTAAATCAATTAAAGCCAATTCAGTCGGATCACCAATTCTTTGTTCTCCATTAATGACTGCATTATTACATAATAAACATGCTTTTAAAAGGACATCGTGGTCATGAAGAAAACTATCTAATTCATTGATTTGTATAAGCTTTTGATTTAAATAAATCGTCTGAGGTGTCATTTTGTTTTGTGTTAAGGTTCCTGTTTTATCACTACAGATGACAGATACACAACCTAAGCTTTCTACTGAATTTAAATTCTTTATAATAGCGTTTTCTTTAACCATTTTCTGTGTACTCATTGATAGAACAATTGTTACAATTGAACTTAAAGCTTCAGGAATGGCTGCAACAGCTAAAGCAACAGCAATCATTAAGGCATCAAGTAGAGATTCATGCGCTAAGAAAATATTTAAAGCTAAAACGATAGCACAGATAATCATAATCGCAATAGATAATTTTCCACTAAAATCATCCAAACTCTTTTGTAAAGGTGTTTTACGATCTTTTGCTTCATTTAACATAGAAGCAATTTTTCCGATTTCTGTATTCATTCCAATACTTGTCACAATATAACGACCAGTTCCATTGGTTACTAAACTTCCTGAAAAGGCCATGTTTTTTTGATCACCAACAATTACATCATCATGAATAGTTTCAATTGTCTTATCAACACTATCAACCTCTCCAGTTAAGGCACTTTCATTAATTTGTAAAGAAGCTGATTCGATGATACGGCCATCACCACTAATAACATCACCAGCTTCTACTTGTACAATATCGCCAATCGTTAATTCATTAGAATTGAGTTCACATAATTTCCCATCACGTAAAACTTTAACTCTAGGAATAGAAAGTTTTTTGAGACTCTCCAAAGATTTTTCTGCTTTCAATGTTTGAACAGTCCCTAAAATGGCATTAATAATAATGACTGCCACAATGACAAATGTACTTTCAAATTGACCACTTAATCCTGAAATAATAGCGGCAATAATCAAGATAATTACAAGTAAATCTTGAAACTGTTTTAAGAAAATCAAAAAAGGACTTTCTTTTTCTTTTCAGCCAATTCATTTTTACCATATTTTTGTTGTCTATCCATTGCTTCTTTTGAAGATAGACCTTCTGTTGTCGTTTGACAATCTTTTAATGTTTCTTCAATACTCTTTTGATAATACATACTTTTTCCTCCATTCATCATCTTCAACAAACAAAAAAGACAAGTTCGCTAAAGATTGTATTCTTTAACGAGTCTTGTCTTTAAGATGCACCAGAATAATAAATTATTCGCGATTGTTGATCACATCACACATATTGTGAGACTACTCCCTCATTGCCATTATATTAACATACTCGTCAAAATATGTAAATAGAAAATCATTTCATGATTTTCATAAATGCATTTAAGATTCCATTGTTTTTCTATGTTATTGCTTTTTTATTCACGATTGGATCTAAGTTTTGGATGATAACTTATGTCATTTATTGAAAATATTTAACATTTCAAGTTTCTTTAAACCAGAAAACCAGCCCATTTTCTTGATAGTCACCAGTGATAGGATTGATAGGTATTTTTTTGAGATTGGTTGTGGGTTCATACCATAGTTCTTCTTTTTGAAGAAAATTAGCCATTGTCTGAAAAATCACTTTAGGAATTCTAGTATCTGAAGTCATATTCATTTCACGATTATCATCATATCCTACCCAACTTAAAAGGGTATATTGCGGATTGTAACCTGCACATAATGAATCATAGGGTGTAGAACCTGTTTTTGCAGCAAATGTCGTATTGACAGGATAATTCAACATCGTAGGACTGGCATAGGATTGAAAAGATTTTTCAAATGGAGCTGTCAACAATTGGCTCATCATCAAACAAGTATCTTGATTGAGTAATTGTTTATTTTCTGGCTGGTATTCATATAAAATATCACCATTATTATTAGTGATTTTTGTAATTGTATGAACTTTGTTGTAGATTCCATGATGTGCAAGTGTTGTATAAACTGCTGAAAAGTCATAGACATTTGTATTTAATGTTCCCAGTGCCAATGATGGATGGGGTGAAATATGTTGATAGCCAAATTGAGATAAGGCATTGACCAAAGCCTGTTCTCCTAAAAACAAATGTGTTTTCACAGCATAGATATTATCACTGAGTGCTATCGCCTGTGCCATTGTCACATCATCATGTGCATATTTTTTGTTGAAATTGGTAGGTGTATATGTTTTTCCATTTTCTAATTGAAAAGTTGTTGGTTCACTTTTGAATTTGGTTGTGGGTGTAAAGCCATTCTCTAAAGCAATATAATAAAGCAATGGTTTCATTGTTGAACCGACTTGACGTGATGCTTGCGTTGCACGATTAAATTGTGAAGACGCATAATCTTTTCCACCAATTAATGCAAGAACACCTGATGTTTGACTGTTTAAGATAATACTTGATACTTCTAATTCATCACGCCCTTTCATTTGTTCATTGACGATTTGATTGAGCTGATCTTGGATTTGTGTATCTAATGTCGTTTGAATATTGAGCCCTTGATTGACATATTCTTCACTGTAAAAACCAAGTTCTTTTAATTCACTTATCACACAGTCACGATAATAAGGATAGGCACATTGAATAGTAGAAGAAGGATGAGGATTGAGTTGAATTTCAGTTTGATAGGTTTGATCAGCTTCTTTTTGGGTAATTTGATTTTGTTCTACTAAAGCATCTAAAACAATCTTCTGTCTACTTTTAGCGGCTTTTAAATCTTTAAATGGAGAATAATATTCGGGACCATTAATAACACCTGCTAACATACTGGCTTCATTTAAATCTAAATCACGCGGTTCTTTATTAAAATAATAAAGACTCGCATTTTCAATACCATATATACCATGTCCAAAATAAACTGTATTGATATAACCTTGTAAAATCGTATCTTTATTATAATGTGCTTCTAAACGTACTGTTAAAAAAGCTTCTTGAATCTTTCTTGACCATGTTTTATCATTATTTAAAAACATCAATCTTGCGTATTGTTGTGATATGGTACTGGCTCCTTCCACATTTCCCTGTTCACTGATATTAGCTTTCAAAGCACGTAAAATACCAACAGGATCAAAACCACGATGTTCATAAAAACGATGATCTTCAATAGCAACAATACTTTTTAAAAATAAGGTGAAACATCTTTAAGTGAAACATCATTGCTTTGTTGTTGAGATTGATAAAAAAGTTTTTGATTTTGATCATACATACGAATAATATGTCCCCCATTTAAATCTGGGGCTACCATCAAATAACTGATTGAATAAATACCTATCATCAATACAAAACCAGTAATGACTATTCTTCTTAACCATTTTATCACTGTCTTCATTGACATCACCTCATTTTTTCATTTTTACCGAAAAGATATATTTCTATTCATAAAAGCTATAAAATATGGGAATAAGAAATAAAACGTGACTTTTCTTTAATGATTTTGTTATAATGGTAGCGGTGATGTAAAATGAATCAAACAAAACAAATTCATTACAAAGCAATTTTTAAACAAGATGGAGATCAACAGACAGTTGAATATAAAGCCAAGGGTTATATATGTTATGGACAAAAGACAAATCTGTATTTTCAAACTTCACAAGGAAAAATTCAAATTTCTTATGATGACAAAGAAGTTCATTTGAAAAATGGTGATTCTCTTTTAAGATTTCATAAAGAGAAAATGGTATGGAATCAGTATCAGTTACCTTATGGAATGGTAGAATTAAAAACAGAATTGATGAAATTTCAAAGTGGAGATGATGTCTTAAAAATGAAATATGCTTTGTATGATCATCAAGGATTAATTTCAACGGTTTATATTATGGTGACTTTTAAAGATGAAATCATTGGAGAAGATGCATGAAAATCTTTAAAATCTTTTTAAATCGTATTGTTATTTTTGGTTTTCTTATATTCTTACAGCTTGTCTGGATGTTTTTTATAGGTAGAAAACTATGGTTACATCATACATGGATACAGCCATTGATGCGTGCTATGAGTCTTATTGTTGTTTTATGGTTAGTGAATAAAGATGAAAATCCTTCTTATAAAATATCATGGATTATTATTGTATTATTATTTCCAATGTTTGGAGGATTGTTGTATTTATTCATTGGAAATAAAAAACCATCAAGAAAGATTAGAAAGATCTTACAACCTATCATTGATGATATGAATCCAGAGATGTTGTTAGAAAATGATGTGTCTTTCACTTTAAGTGAGTCTAAACAAGATGCTTTGACTTATTTGTCTGATTTGGGATATGGAACTTATTTACAAACACAGTGTCGTTATTATGCTTTAGGTGATTATTGTTATGGGGATTTATTGAAAGATCTCAAACAAGCTCAAAGATATATTTTTATGGAGTATTTTATTGTATCTGAAGGTTTGATATTTCAAAGTATTTTGGATATATTAGAAAAAAGGTTCAAGAAGGTGTAGAAGTTCGATTGATTTATGATGATGTAGGTAGTTTAACAACATTGCCTTATCATTTTGAAAAGAAATTAGAAAAGATGGGCATTCAATGTGTTGTTTTTAATCCTTTTATACCTTTGGTTTCAATAGCGATGAATCATCGTGATCATCGTAAGATTTGTATTATTGATGGAAATATTGGATATAGTGGTGGTTTTAATCTGGCGGATGAGTATATGAATGTCAAAATGCGCTTTGGACATTGGAAAGATACAGGTATTCGTTTAGAAGGACAAGGTGTCTGGAATTTAACAACGATGTTTCTATCCACATGGAATGCTTATAGGCATCAAGATCACGATTATAAGCAATATCAACCTAGTGATTTACCACCTATTCAAGATGATGGCTATGTTGTGGCTTATGGGGATTCACCAGTGGATCATGAAGATACAGGAGAACATATTTATTTAAATATGATCAATCAGGCCCAAGAGGAAATTTTAATTATGACGCCTTATTTTATTATTGATGAAACAATGATGAAGGCTTTTTTATTAGCACGAAGAAAAGGTGTTCGAATACAAATTATTACGCCAGGGATTCCAGATAAGAAGAATGTTTATCATGTAACCCGTTCCTATTATTATTCTTTGATGAAAGAGGGAGTGGAGTTCTATGAATATCAACCAGGTTTTGTACATGCTAAAATGGTTTTATGTGATCAAAGAATTGCGACGGTAGGAACAATTAATTTTGATTATCGTAGTTTATATTTACATTTTGAATGTAATATCATGATGACACAAAAATCTGTTATTCAAGACATTTCCAGAGATTTTCAAGAAACATTAGCTCTCTCACAAAAAGTCACTTTAAAACAGAGTCGTCGTTTTAGAGGAATATATGAAGCTATTTTAAGATTATTTGCACCATTAATGTAGAAAAAATGTTGACTATATCGTTAAATATGATATTGTATTAAAAGTATGGTAAGAAGGAGGGTACTATGGCTATTAATAAAATAGAACTTTCATTAAAGAAGGTCTTACAAAAAGCAGTGATTGATTTAAAATTTGTGGAAGATTATCCAATTGATCAAATTGTAATAGAAATTCCAAAAGATAAAGCACATGGTGATTATTCTACGAATATCGCTATGCAACTAACAAAAGTGTTAAGAAGAAATCCTAGAGAAATTGCTCAAGCTATTATTGATGCATTGGATTTAGAAACAGGACATATTGAACGTGTAGAAATGGCTGGACCTGGATTTATTAATTTATTTTTAAGAAAAGATGCAATGACTTCTGTGATTAAAGATGTTTTAGATGAACAAGATCATTATGGTCATTCTGATTATGGCCAAGGTATCAAATATAATATTGAGTTTGTTTCAGCTAATCCAACTGGTGATCTTCACTTAGGACATGCAAAAGGAGCATCAGTAGGTGATAGTATTTGTCGTATTATGAAAGCTGCTGGTTATGATGTCACAAGTGAATATTATATTAATGATGCTGGAAATCAGATTACGAACTTGGCATTATCTTTATATGCTAGATATTTGCAGGCTTTTGGTCAAGATGCATCGTTACCTGAAGATGGTTATCATGGACCTGATATTATTCAAATTGCTGAAAATTTAAAAGAAGAATTTGGAGATCGTTTCTTAAATGTGTCTCAAGAAGAAGCCATTACTTATTTTAGAAAAATTGGAACTGAACATGAGTTACAGAAGATTAAAGATATTTTAAAGGAGTTTAGAGTTGTTCATGATGTTTGGTTTAGTGAAACATCATTGTATGAAGATAATAAAATTGAACCAACTATCCAGAAACTAAAAGATGAAGGCTATACTTATGAAAGTGAAGGGGCTTTATGGTTTAAATCTACAGAATTTGGTGATGATAAAGATCGTGTGTTAATTAAAAGTGATGGAAGTTATACATATTTAACGCCTGATATTGCATATCATTTGAATAAGCTAGATCGTGGTTATCAATATTTAGTTGATTTATTAGGTGCTGATCATCATGGTTATATTCAACGTATGAAGGCAGCTATTCAAGCACTAGGGTATAATGCTGATCAGTTGAATATTGATATTATGCAGATGGTACGTATGGTAGAAAATGGTGAAGTTGTGAAAATGAGTAAGCGTACTGGAAATGCTGTAACAATTAAAGATTTAATTGAAGATATCGGAGTTGATGCCTCACGTTATTTCTTTGTATCTAAAGCGGCGAGTTCACCATTTGATTTTGACTTATCACTTGCAAAATCAAAATCAAATGATAATCCAGTTTATTATGCACAATATGCCCATGCAAGAATGTGTTCAATTGAAAGACAGGCAGCACAAGCTCATATCGAAGTGGCTCAACACTATGAATTGTTAGTTCATGAAAAAGAAATTGAACTTGTAAAACATATCAATGAATTTAGAGATGAAATTGTTGAAAGTGCAAAACAAAGAGCACCTCATAAGATTGCAAATTACATTCAAAAACTTGCACAATTATTCCATTCGTTCTATAATGATTGTTATGTTATTGATGAAAATCATTTAGAATTATCATCACAAAGATTAGCTTTAGTGAAGGCTGCACAAATCACTTTAAAAAATGCATTAAATTTAATTGGTGTCAATGCACCAGAAAAAATGTAGGAGGATATTATGGTTGATTATAGACAAAGTTCAATGGCAGATGTTGCTTATGATTTAATGACAAAAAAGAAAAAACCTGTAGATTTCTATAAATTATGGCAGGAAGTTTCTGAAATTAAAGGTTTTGATCAAGATGATAAAGATGAAAATGAATCTTTATTTTATACGAATATAACTTTAGATGGACGTTTTATTACTGTTGGTGAAAATCGTTGGGATTTAAGAAGTCGTCATAAATTTGATGAAGTGCATATTGATATGAATGATATTTATGCTGACGAGGAAGAAGACCCATCAGAAGATGATGGTGACGATGGTTTAATTGAAGATGATTATAATTAAGGCTGAAGTGAATCAATTTTAAAAAGTTGATTCATTCAGCTTTTTTGTTTATTCAATATGAAAAGACATCCATTTTTCTTTTGGATGTCTAGATTAGGACTCATGTATCTATAATAAGTTCTGAAGTATCCGAGTGAAGGATACGGAAGAACTCAATGGGCATTTCCCGCAGCTTGCTGCGTAAAGCCGAACGAAGTATGATATAATAAATTGTGTAAAACAATTTATTATCGAAATCACAGAGTGATTTCGCAATCATACGAGAGTGAGGGCGATGATAATGGGAAATAGTCAATTTATACATCTATCACATAATGTGAGTAATCTTGTTTACCACATTGTCTGTCCGGCAAAATATCGTCGCGTAGTATTTGATGATTCTGTTGAAGAACATCTGAAGCAAATTTGCCTGGGATAGAACTGAGATATGATTATATACATTTTCTTGAAATAGGGGCAGACAAAGATCATGTGCATTTTCTTGTTCAAAGTACACCTGAGTATGCTCCTTCAAAATTGGTAAAAATCATAAAAAGTATAACTGCAAGGCAAATATTTGCTGAGTGTCCGCAGGTCAAAAAACAACTATGGGGAGGACAATTCTGGAGCGACGGATATTTTATCGCATCTGTCGGTAAAAATCAAAACGAAAAAGTAATCAGAGAATATGTGAAAGAACAGGGTAAACAAGATACGGAATATAAGCAGTTGTATTTGAGTATATGATAGCATCGCATAAGCGAAGCGTGAAGATACCCCGGGTCTTGACCCGGGAGCTTCATGTGTGCCATGCATGGCATAAAACTTGGTGGTGAAAGTCCACTGTGGGGGTTTCGTACTACCAACCACTAGTCAAAGACAAGGTATCCATCGTAAGGTGAGAACTGAAGGAAGTCGGAGACAAAATCCTGACCCAAGGAATACGAACTATTTAAGGCATATGCTTATTGGATGAGATTGCATGACAAATCAAAGTCCAATAGTACGACGGAATAAGCGGTGTAAAGATAGTGGGTACATGGGATGAAAGTGTTATGTCTTACCGTGGGAGGTCCTAGGGACATGATGAAAATGTAATCATGGTGGAAATGTTTGTCCTAGGAAGTCAGCCGAGGTCATAGTAGTGATGATGATAACTGTAATGGTTATCTAGCGAAGGACCGAACATAAGGAGGTGAACTGGAAATGAAAGATACTCAGGATAAAATTGGATACTGTCAACTATCATTAGGCTTACTCTATGAAGATAGTACGGAATACGACAATAATGGAGAAGTGTATCCTATATCAAAACAAGAGATATCGCATACGAAGAACACCAATAGATTTGTAATACATGAGAAGTTACTTGAAACAATCGTAGAAGATGCCAATATAGAAAAGGCAATCCAAAGGGTTGTGAGCAATAAGGGAAGTGGTGGTGTAGATAAAATGCAAGTCGCAGAAGTTCGTACGCATTTCGCACAGCACTGGTCTTATCTAAAGAAACTCATCATGGAGGGACACTATAGTCCACAAGCCGTTAAAAGAGTAGAAATACCAAAAGATAATGGAAAGAAAAGAGGACTAGGAATTCCAACTGTGACTGACAGGGTCATTCAACAAGCGATAGTGCAAATACTTACGCCTATCTTTGAGCCACTATTCAGTGAAAACAGTTATGGATTTAGACCTCGAAGAAATGCTCATCAAGCAGTAAGAAGAGTCGTAGACTATGCCAATGAAGGATATCGATACACAGTAGACTTGGACTTGGAGAAATACTTTGATACAGTCAATCATTCAAGGCTTATACAGATACTGTCACAAACGATTAAGGATGGAAGAGTCATATCACTCATACATAAATATCTCAATGCAGGAGTCGTAGTAAAGCATAAATTCGAAGAAACGACTAAAGGCGTACCTCAAGGAGGACCACTAAGTCCATTACTATCAAATGTCTATCTTAATGAACTTGATAAAGAAATGGAAAGAAGAGGCAATAGATATGTAAGATATGCAGATGACTGTGTCATACTATTCAAAAGTAAAAGAAGTGCAATGAGAGTCAAGGAAACAGTGAGGAGGTATCTTGAAGAGAAGTTATTGGTTAAAGTCAACCAGGAGAAAACAAAAGTAGCCTATATTACTGATATAAAATTTCTAGGATTTGGATTTTATATAGAGAAGAGTGGTAACGTACGAATCACTGTTCATAAGAAATCAAGAGAAAAGATGAAAAGAAGAATCAAGGAAATCACAAAAAGAAACAGACCTGTCAGTAGTAAACAATTAGGCCAAGAATTAAAACTCTATATGACGGGATGGATAAACTATTACAGGGTAGCCGATATGAAAGTGTATCTTGGTAAAGTTGACTCATGGTTAAGACGAAGAATACGAATGATATACTGGAAGAGATGGAAACTGGTAAGGACGAGATATAAAAATCTACAAAAGTTAGGAATAAACAGGAAAAAGGCATGGGAATGGGCAAATACAAGAAAAGGCTACTGGCATATAGCCAATAGCTTTATACTCTCTAGAACACTGACAAACGAAAGACTGAAAAGCTTTGGGTTTATCAGTGCACTAGACTATTACAATTCTATAAACTTATGAAACGCCGTGTAGGGGACCCTATGCATGGTGTTGTGAAAGGGGCGAAAGATATTAATTCTTAGCCCCTATTCGATTTATAAAAAATGATTATACTAGGAGTTAGTATTTTGCAATATACTTTTTGACATGATAGATATTTTTGATGATTATTTTGAGTTCTTTTTTTGTTTTAAGGATAGAATGATGTCATTGATATTATCTTTTTGAATAATGTCAGGATATTTTTCATCAAATGAAGTCATTATCTCCTTTGAATTCCAATTTCCATAAAGATTTTCAACTGCAGTACAAATTTCTTGTAATGAAATCGGATCATTTCTATCTTGATGTTCCTTTAAAATTTCAATAATATCAGATATATCATTTTTATAATATCTAAATGATTTCAATTTCATAGCTATTAAATATTCTCTATTCATTATTCTGATATTCAAAATATTAGAAAATTCTATTTTAGCAGGCATTTCTAATATCACTTTTTATAATATTAAAATGTAAGAACTCGGGAATTGCTTGACTGAAAACATCATCATATTTTTTATCTAAAACTTTATACAAAATCTTTAAACGTGCAGGATATAAAGGTTTAACAAGCTTTTTGTTCCTTATATCATCATTTTCTAATAAATCAATCATAAAGTTTATATCACCTTTATCCTTAACAAGATGACAAATATGACTTTTAAAGACATCAAAAGATACTCTTGAATTGTTGTTCTATTCATCTGTTATACAAGTGACTAAATCATCCATTTTTATATTTAAGGTTGTAGATAATTTATAGAGCGTTTTAACAGAACATTTCATGATATTAGACTTGCCATTAACTAAATCATGAATGGTAGATTGTGGTATTCCACTTTGTTTAGAAAGACGATAACATGACATGTTTTTCTTGGCTAATAAATTTTTCAAATACATAAACATCACCTTTTCTATTCTATATTATTTCGGTTAACCGAAGTATTGTCGATTTCTTATGTATTATACGAATAATTAGGAAAAAATATTTTACTCACATAGAAAAAATGATTATAATGTTAAAAGGTGAATGGAAATGAAAGATATTTATTATGAAATAACAGGAAAAGGTTTTCCAATTCTTTTTTTACATGGAAATGGAGAAGATCATCATATTTTTGATCATGTTGTTGAAAAGTTGTCTAAGCACTATCAGTGTATTTGTATTGACTCACGCTATCATGGCAAAAGTATTCATGCTGGTGAGTTATCTTATCATCAAATGGTTCAAGATGTCTTGCAGGTTATTAATGAACTTGAATTAGAAGCCTATGATGTGATTGGTTTTAGTGATGGAGCGATTACTTCATTGTTATTGGCACAAACAGATACACGTTTAAAACATGTTGTCAGTATTGGAGCTAATACCAAACCAAAAGCGATTAAACCATTTTATCGTTTGACTTTTTATTTACAAATGATATGTCTAGCTGTCTTTTCTTTATATCAAAAGAAAGCCAGATTGACTTTCCAGTTATATAAATTAATGTTGACACAACCACAAATTGAATATCAACAGTTACATGATATTTCTATACCAGTGCTTGTATTAGCTGGAGAATTTGATATGATTAAAGAAAGTGATACGAAACAAATCGCCAAAAGTTTACCTTATGGAATTTTAAAAATAATTAGACATGGTAATCATTTTTTATTACGTGATGCTTACTTAGAAACAATGCAAGAAATCACTTTATTTTTAGAGGCTTGCCATCAGGAGGAATTGTATGAAAATATGTCAAGTACGACAATTGAAGATAGGTGAGGGAAAACCTAAAATATGTGTTCCCATTGTTGAAACATCAACATCTTCAATTATTCAACAAGTACAACAGTTACAATCATATACATTGGATTTGATTGAACTACGTATTGATTTTTATCAGGATATACATGATTTAGATAAAGTTCAAGACTTATTACAACAAATCAGACAATTAACGCAATATCCTATATTATTCACTTATCGTTCTTTAAAAGAAGGAGGACACATTCAACTTAGTGATCAGGAATATTTATCATTGATACAGGTTGCTTGTCAAAGTCAATGTGTTGATATAGTTGATATTGAAATAGAAAGTGGTAATGTCCTTGTTTATCAGCTTGTTGAAATTGCTCATGAAAATGGTATAAAAGTATTGATGTCTAACCATGATTTTGAAAAAACACCGGATGTTATGGAAATGAAAAAACGAATAGAAAGTATGGAAATTCTAGGTGCTGATATTTGTAAGATGGCAGTCATGCCAAATAGTTATAAAGATGTGATTCATTTATTAAATACAACAATAGAAATGTCCCAAAGATTAAACAGACCACTTGTGACAATGTCAATGGGATCAATGGGAAAGATTTCAAGAATTGTTGGTGAATTGACGGGTTCAGTCATCACATTTGCCAGTGTTGGACAAACATCTGCACCAGGGCAAATTGCTTTAGAAGATATGCAGACTTTATTAGAGGTGATTCATCATGATTGATTTATACAAAGCCAAAAAAGCATTTCAAAACTATATCAGTCAATATGATATGACGATTCCTTCCATTCGTTTAAAAGTTGTTCATACTTATAAAGTTATGGAATGTAGTGAATATCTTTGCAAGCAGTTGCATTTATCTAAAGAAAATAGTGATTTGGCTTCTTTGATAGCTCTGTTGCATGATATTGGACGTTTTGATCAATGGATGAGATTTGAAAGTTTTGCTGATCACAAAACAATTGACCATGCCTTGTTTTCTAGTCAACTTTTATTTGAACAAGGATTGATTAGAGGATTTATTGAAGATTGTCAATATGATAAGATTATTCAAGATGCGATTGAACAACATAATCGTTATCGCATTGATGATGGCTTTGATGAAAGATCATTATTATTTATTCATCTGATTCGAGATAGTGATAAATTAGATAATTTTCGTGTCAAAGAGGAAGAAAGAATTGAAGATATTTTATATGTTAGCTTAGATAAAGTTAATCAGGAGCATATTTCACCAGCCATTTATCAACAATTTTTTCATCAAGAATTGATTTATGCACCGAATCGACAAACACATATAGATATGTGGTTATCTTATATCGCATTTATCTTTGATTTACATTTTGAATCTAGCATTCAATATATTCATGATTATCATTGGGTGGAACGTTCTTTTGAACGTTTACAGCCTGTTAATCCACAAGTTAATCAGGAATATCAGACATTAAAACAAATTGCTTTAGAATATATTCAAAAAGGAGTACAGTATGAATCATAAAAAAACAAGAAAGATGATTTATTTGGCCTTATTAAGTGCCATTGCGATTGTCTTGCATACCATTGAATCAGCTATCCCTGTCCCTTTGCCCGTTGGTGCAAAACTTGGTTTAGCTAATATTATTTCCTTGGTTGTTATTCAGCTTTATGGAGCTAAAGAAATGTTTATTGTGAATATCTTTAGAGTTTTGATTTCAAGTTTATTAACAGGTGTTTTTATGCAAAACCCTTTCTTTATTAGTTGTGGAGGTGTCTTTTTAAGTAGTTTAGCCTTAGCTATTATTTATAAATTTGGTATATTACCAATGGTTTCAACTTCTATCGTTTCAGCTATTTTCCATAATATTGGACAAGTTGCAGTTGTCGCTTTTATCTTTTCTTTTGCTGGTATGATGGTTTATGTTATTCCACTACTTATTACATCTATTCCAACAGGGATTTTAACGGGGTTAGTCGCAATTGAGATACTTAAACGTGTTAAAAAGGAACAGATTCAATAGATTTGTTTGTTTTGCGTGCTAAATTGACCTCTTTTAGAGATAGACATGATGTCTTTCTTTTTTTACAATAATAGTGAGGAGGAAGATTATGAAATTAGGAGAACATTTATTTCAAGCAAGAAAAAAGAGTGGCTTATCACAAGAAGAAGTTGCAGAAAAATTAGGGGTGAGTCGTCAAATCATTTCAAAATGGGAAAGGGGTATTCCGACATTTTAAAGATTTAGATATTTTATATTCAAAGAGCCATAAACATTGTATTTATGACTCTTTTTCTTATGTTTGGTATTCTATTTTGACAATCCAAACATCGCTTTCGTTGATTTATCATGTGACTTTAGATGAATTGATTTCTTTTGACATAGATGTTGAAGAAATCAAAACAACGATTGAAAATATCAGTGATGAAGTGAATAAAAAGGTGGATTGGACAAAACTTTGGAGTGAAAAATATCCTATCTTAGCCCGTTATCCGCAAGAAGTGAGCCTTGCCTATTATCAAGAATTTACTTAACCATTTAAAACAACATTATCAATATAATGACTTAGATGCCTTTTTGGTCTTAAAAGATATTTTAGCTGGTTTATGGAAAGGTGAATGATTTCAAGCGATTGATGTAAAATCAGTCGTTTTTTATTTTTAAAATTGATATAATAGAAAAAAGGAGAATGTTTATGAAAGAATATATTTTAGCGATTGATCAAGGAACAACAAGTACCCGTGCTATTTTATTTGACCAAAATGGTAAGTTATGCCATATGCAACAAAGAGAGTTTAAACAATATTTCCCTCATTCAGGATGGGTCGAACATGATGCTAAAGAAATATGGAACTCAGTGGTAGAAGTGGTACAATCATTATTTACAATTGATAATATTCAATCTCAACAAATCAAAGCAATTGGCATTACGAATCAAAGAGAAACAACAGTTGTATGGGATAAAACTACAGGAGAACCTATTTATCATGCGATTGTTTGGCAGTCACGTCAGTCACAGGATATTTGTGATGAATTGATTGAAAAAGGATATAGTCCAATGATTCAAGAAAAAACTGGATTGATTATAAATCCTTATTTTAGTGCCAGTAAAATCAGATGGATTTTAGATCATGTAGATCATGTCAATGTGGATAATCTTTTATTTGGAACGATTGATACATGGTTGATTTGGAAATTGACAGGTGGAAAGGTTCATGCGACAGATTATACGAATGCCTCAAGAACTTTACTTTATAATATTCATGATTTAAAATGGGATGAAGATTTATTGAAATTATTTGATATTCCTCAAAATATGTTACCAGAAGTCAAAGCTTCATCAGGTATTTATGGATATAGTGATGAAACATTGATTAGTGGACTTCATTTTAGAGCGCCTATTTGTGGTGTGGCTGGAGATCAACAGGCATCCTTATTTGGACACGCATGTTTTCAATCAGGGGATATAAAAAATACTTATGGAACAGGATGTTTTATTTTAATGAATACTGGTCAAGAACCTGTTATTTCTGATAATGGTTTATTAACGACAATTGCATGGGGCATTGATGGCCAGGTAACTTATGCATTGGAAGGTTCCGTTTTTATTGGTGGAAGTGTGATGCAGTGGTTGAGAGATGGTTTACAGCTCTTTCAAAATGTTAGTGAAACGGAGACAATGGCAAAATCTTTACAAGATAACGAAGGGGTTTATCTTGTACCTGCTTTTGTGGGTTTAGGAACACCTTATTGGGACAATGATGTGAGAGGAACGATGTTTGGTTTAACAAGGGGAACAACGCGTCAACATATTGTACGTGCGGCATTGGAATCTATCTGTTATCAAAGTCGAGATGTGATTGAAGTCATGCAAAAGGAAGCCAATATGGCACTCACAAGTTTATCGGTGGATGGTGGCGCAACCCAAAATGAGTTTTTAATGCAATATCAAAGTGATATTTTAAATATAGATATTGTAAAACCATCAGTAAAAGAAACAACAGCTTTAGGAGCAGCTTATTTGGCAGGTTTAGCTATTGGTTTTTATCAAAGTCAAGAAGATATAAAAAAGAAACATCAAATATCAAAGACTTATCATGCCACTATGGAACCACAAAAAGCTTTATATTATTATCAACAATGGCAAAAGGCTATTCAAGCAACTTGTCTATTTAAATAAAAGGAGTTTATATGAAAAGAATTTTTGTTTTATGTCTATTATCTTTTATGATAGTAGGGTGTCAAGAAACCAAAGATACACCAACAACACAACAAGAAACAACAGCTCAATTAATTGAAACAGATGATAGTTGGGGAATTGAATTATATGTTGAAGATGTGACTTCAACTTCACTTACTTTATTTTGTAGTCAAAATGGTGGTGAAATCACCGGTGAGTTACAAACGGGTGAAAAATATTGGATTGAACAGAAGGTTGATGACAAATGGCAGGAATTAAAACCATTAGAGAATCCTGTTTGGCCATCAGATGCATTGATTATTCAACAAAATCAATTAACATCATGGGATATAGATTGGCAGTCTTTATATGGTGAATTATCAACAGGAAAGTATCGTATAGGAAAAGAAATTGATGATTTGAGAGAAGCGGCTGATTATGATGAAAAATCTTACTATGGGGAGTTTGTGATTGAATAATATATTTTTGGTATTGATGATAGATATGTATTTTCACTTTGAAACATTTATTGATGACTTAGATAAGTTTTTCAAACTTCTTTATATGTTTAAAATCAATCATATTTTTAAAAATTGTTTTTCGTGATTATTTTGTATCAAAATAGCTATGTTTTCATAGCTATTTTTGTGTAGTGTACCAGGCATGGCATACATCTAGTTAGTGAAAGTCCAACCACGGGTATTTACCGCCAAGTGTAGTGAACCACAAGCTGTTAACAGTGAAGTTAGGGGTGAAGGAAGTGGTGTAGCGAAATCTTCGAGGTTACGAACAGAAACTTGATGAGGCTAAATGGTGGATAAAGTTGCTACACAAACCGAAATCCAAAAGGTAAACGTAAAACCAAGACAGTAAATCAAGAACTTGTGAAGATAGAAAAAAGATGTATGTCTTACCCTGAGTATAGGAGAAGTGGATTACAAGTAGTAAACTTCATATTATCACCAACGGTTCTAGGCATAAAGAAAGGGGACAGACCAGGTTTAGTCCATCCCCTTAATTACTATCTTAAGAGTTTGTGATAGCGATATAAATGTAGAGCCGTATACGAGACCCGTACGTACGATTCAAGGGGAGGGGCAATAAATCATTGAATTTATTCCTCTACCCTATTGGATATGAAATTGTCAAACTGAAATTTATCAAAACGAACATTCATACAAAAACATTTTGGTCTGATTATTTTCCGCAATCACTTTATCATAAGACGAATACACCGTTACTTTAGCAAATCCTATCTCGTATAAATAAGGTTCTAACTCTCCCAATTCATATAGATGCGTTTGAAAATCCATTTCTTCTTTCTGTATCAATTTTGTTTCGGCATACAATTCATAAATACTTGGGGAATACTGTGTATGAGTTTTTTCATCATAGTAATTTTTCATCTTAAGTATCAATTCATATCCTTCTTCTGTCTTGACAGATATTAAAGTCTTGTAATCTAAATCATCCGGACATCTATCTGCGACTGTTTCAACTGCAAAAACAAATTTGCCATCTTTTTTTAACAGGCATTTCATCTTTTGCAAAATTTCTTTGCACATCTTCATATTAGTAAATAAGGATACTGAACCAGAACATATAAAAATATAATCGAATTTTTCTCCTGAATCATATTTTAAAATGTCCGCTTGAATCACCTTTGCAGTGGGTGCTTTTTCTTTTAATTTTGTAAGCATTTCAGCAGACAAATCCATTCCACATATATCAAATCCTCTTTCCAAAAAGGGAACTAAGAATCTTCCACTTCCACATAAAGGTTCTAAAATTTTCATTTCTTTTCCGCATAAGAAAGATAAAATGATAATTCATCCTGCGGTGCATCTTTGTGTAAAATCTCGTACATTTCTGTGCATAGACTACCATAATAATTTTTAACTGCTTCCATATCTGTTTCCTCTCAAAATTCCCAATTAAATAAAACTGAAATGTTACTTATTATCTCATATCTTCATCTTCTCTAAAAATTCATATTTGTTGCTTTCTTCATACCTATATTATAACAGTTCCATATATCTTCCACAATAAAAATCAGTATACCCATAAATATTTTCTGCATTGAAAATACATACTTTTTCTTTTCTGTTAGAAACGGACAAGAGGAAGAAATAAGAATATATCAAAATATTTTGATATGATATATTGACAAACTGCCTTATATAGTTTATGATTTATATATCAAAATTATTTGATGTGAGGAGTGATAACAATGAATGATTTTTCTAAAGACGCAAAGATTTTTAAGGCTCTTTGTGATACAAAAAGGCTTACTATTTTAGACTACTTAAAGAGTGGGGAAAAATGTGCGTGTGTTCTAATTGAAAACATGAACATAGGACAATCAGCTTTATCTTATCACATGAAAATACTTTGCGACTCTGGTATTGTTAATGCAAGACAAGAGGGTAAATGGACGCATTACAGCCTAAGTAAAAGTGGAAGTGAATATGCGTCAAAACGATTGTTAGAATTAACAACACCAAATACTGAAAATCAATCAAATTGTTGCAAATAAAGGTCATCGAAAGGTGGCTTTTATAAAACTCTATCACATCAAAAAAATTGATATGTTGCATAAAGGAGGGACTTTTTGGAAGTAGTAAATTCAATATGGTTATTTTTCCAAGACCAAATATTAGGCATGAAATGGTTAAATGGTTTAATCGGTAATGGACTATCACAACTAGGGTTAGACATTAATAGTCGATTAGGTGGAAGTATTCAATTCTTTTTGTATGATGTAATCAAAATCACAATTTTGTTATGTTTACTGATTTACTTTATTTCGTATATTCAAAGTTACTTTCCACCAGAAAGAAGTAAGAAAATTTTAGGACGTTTTCATGGTATAGGAGCAAATATTATATCCGCATTGTTAGGAACAGTCACACCATTTTGCTCATGTTCTTCTATCCCACTATTTATAGGCTTTACAAGTGCAGGACTACCACTAGGAGTAACTTTTTCATTTTTGATTTCTTCTCCTATGGTTGATTTAGGAAGTCTTGTATTGCTAATGAGTATTTTCGGTGCTAAAGTCGCTTTTGCTTATGTAATTATCGGTTTGATAATTGCTGTGATTGGTGGTACTTTAATTGAAAAATTACACATGGGAAAATATGTGGAAGATTTTGTCAAAAATGCAAGTAGCGTTGATATTAGTTCCCCTACCTTAACCAAAAAGGACAGAGTTCAATATGCTAAAGAACAAGTGATAGGAACATTCAAAAAAGTATTTCCATACATTTTAATTGGTGTAGGGATTGGAGCAATTATCCATAATTGGATACCTGAAGCGTGGATCGAAAGTATTTTAGGAAGTAATAACCCGTTTGGTGTTATTTTAGCTACTCTTGTCGGTGTTCCTATGTATGCTGATATTTTTGGAACAATACCAGTTGCAGAGGCATTACTTGCAAAGGGGGCACAATTAGGTACAATTTTATCATTTATGATGGCTGTAACAACATTAAGTTTACCGTCTTTAATCATGCTGAAAAAAGCAGTAAAACCTAAATTATTGACCTTATTTATTGCCATTTGTACGTTTGGTATTATTATTGTAGGTTATCTCTTTAATATTTTTAGTACATTATTTATTTAAAAGGAGCGAATAAGAAATGAAATTATTTGGAAAGAAAAAAGAAACAAAATCATGCTGTTGTGGTGAAAATTGCACATCAGAAACAATGCAAAATGTAGAAAACAAGAAACAAGAGCAAGGCATTAAAATATTAGGTTCAGGCTGTGCCAAATGTATGGAATTGGAAAAAGCAACTAGAACAGCAATATCTGAACTTCAAATAGATTATGAGATTGAACACATTACAGATTTTGCAGAAATCGCCAGTTATGGAGTAATGTCTACACCTGCATTGGTGTTTAATGGCGAAGTAATATCCTATGGAAAAGTATTAACCGCAGACGAAGTGAAAGCACTATTGAGTAAGTAATAAAATGAAGAAAGGTCGGTAATTTATTTATGAAAAAACCTAAAGTGGCTTTTGTCTGTGTTCATAATTCTTGTCGTAGTCAAATTGCGGAGGCATTGGGAAAGCACCTTTCTTCAAATGTATTTGAAAGCTATTAGCTGGAACAGAAACGAAACCACAAATCAATCAAGACGCAGTTCGTTTAATGAAAGAACTGTATCAAATAGACATGGAAAAAGCACAATATTCCAAACTGTTGTCAGAAATACCGCAAGTAGATATTGTGATAACAATGGGGTGTAATGTAAATTGTCCTGTAATTCCATGCAAATATAGAGAGGATTGGGGATTAAGTGACCCTACTGGAAAAAATGATGTTGAGTTTTCAAAAATAATTCACTCAATCCATACGAAAATACTTGAATTGGCAGAGAAAATAAAGAATAATGAGTTGATTTCAAGGAGAAATTAAATGAAAATATCAACGAACAGCATTGTCATAAATCGTTTTAAGCATACCGTTAAACAATCTAATATGGCAGTTATCAACATCTGAATATAAGGAAATTTTGAAGGCTCGTGCAGACTAATATGTTTTGTGCGGGCTTTTTTCTTGCCTTCTTTTTTACATTACTAAAAGGTATAGACGGTATTCCCGTTTATATATTTCAGCATATGCGAAAAGGGGTGAGATTGTGAATTATCCAATGTCAAACAGCTTGAATGTAGAACAACAGATAACTATTTTTGTGACTACACATCATTTGAAGTCTTAAATACTACAATCCAAGTGTCAAACGAAAAACTTTCTATTGCTTTACATAAGTTGTCGATTAAAGAACGTGATGTAATTTTATTACGCTATTTTCAAGGTATGAGCGACCAAGAAATTGCAGAATTATATCATGTATCACGTTCTGCTATTTATCGCAGAAGAAGTAACGGATTGAACAAACTTAAAACATTATTGAAAGAAAGGGACTGAACGAATGAGAAAAGAATATGGCTACCCTCATGAGATGTAATATGTAAAGCGTCTACTGGGAATGAAACTGCGATAAAGGAAATCTTGAATTTCTATGATGCTTATATCTGTAAATTGTGCTTACGTCCATTTTACCACTCTGAAAATGGTAAAATCACTATGCAAGTTGATGAAGAATTAAAAAGTCTAATTCATGCAGAAATGATGAAAGCAATCTTGAAGTTTGAAATCAGAGTGAAGTAATTATATTATATGAATGAAAAATGGGAGATACACAGATATTCAGTACTATCTCCCATGTTGTTTTTAGTGTCATATCAAGGCTCATTCAATCGTGGTAAAATGAGTGCTTTTCTGGAATAAAAATACTTGAAAGTATAGTGTTTATGCGGATAATTGAAAATTAGTTTGAGTTTCGGTAAAAAAATAAAAAACAGGTAAAAAGTTATTCACAAATTGCCTGTTTTGCTTTATTTATAAGGAAAATCAGCCTCTAAAATGTTATAATAATTTTATCTCAATAAACAAAATTTAGGAGGGATTTTCCATGAGTTATTTTACCACAGATCTATATGAAACGAAAAGAGAAATTGTCAATTTTTCTAATAAATTATCAGACAGTCTTGATAAACCTGCTGCCAAGTTTGTCATGGACATGATGTTTGGTCTTGCAAGAAGTCAAAGTGTTCTACTTAGCGATATTGCCAGAGCTCTTGATGAAAATATCAAGCTCAATTATACAATTGACAGATTATCCAATCATTTGGCTCAATTTGATGATGAAGCAATGAACCAAATGAAATCCAATTATAATGATATGGTTATCAAGCATCTTAGCGAAGACAGGATCATTTTACTTGATAACAGTGAAATCATCAAAAAATATGGAAGAAAATTTGAAGATCTTTGTATGGTCAGGGATGCTTCCTCACTTAAGGATGACATTTATCCTGGATACCATGTATGTGAGGCAACTGCCCTCACACAGGATCAACATCATCCAATATCTTTGTATAGCCATATCTATTCAACTGAAAGTGAAGGATTCAAGTCAATGAACGATGAAACAATAAAGAGCATAAAATATGTCAAATCTCTCATTCCTGAAAGATGTACATTTGTATGTGACAGAGGATATGATGCCAATGTATTTTATGATTACTTCATAGATGAAAATCATAATGCAGATGATTTCATCATCAGACTCAAAGAAAATAGAACATTATTGTTTAAAGGGAAGCCAAAGAAAGTAGGAGAAATCGCCAAAAGAAGAAAAGGCAAGATTAAGATGAACATGTATTTTTCTAAGGAAGACAGTGAAGTCTATGTATCACATACGAGAGTGGAACTGCCATCACAAAAGGGAAGGATATTAAATCTAGTCATTGTGTATGGATTAAGTGAAGAAAAACCGATGATGCTTTTAACGAATAGAGAGATCAGGAATAAAAGAGATGTGCATAAGATAGTGAGGGCATATATGTCAAGGTGGCGAATCGAGGAGAAATTCAGATTCAAAAAGAATCAGTATGGTTTTGAAAATATAAGAGTAAGGACGATGAAATCAATAAATGTATTGAATACGATATTGATGATGCATATAGGGCATATAACACTGTTGGCAGAGAAAGTAGACAAGAAATTACTGGTCATAAAGATGATAGAGAGAAGCAAATCGCTTAAAGGAAAGAGATATTACTGGTGCTATCAGATCAGTAAAGGGATACAGGAAATATTAAAATATGCACAAAAGGGAATCAAGGAGTTTCAAAATATAAGAGAGAAGCAGGAATACAGGCAGCTGCAACTGAAACTATAAAATGAACATATAGTAAATAATAAAAAAGGTCATGAAAATGACACTTTTTCAGCTACAATAAAAAGAGAACAAAAACAAAAAAGATGATATAGATAAGAAAACAAGGGTTATGACAATAAACAACAAGACATACCCTTCAAAAAAGAATGCAAAAAACCGAAAGTCAAAAAAATTAGATATAAAATTTCTTTAGAAAGTATGATATAATTGTTAAACCACAAATTCTGCGATAATGTTAACTGCAGATTAATTTATACTGATTTATCACGTCCTTTTATTTTTAACCGCAGATTATTTGCTACCTGCTGATGGATAGTAAGTGATCAATGAAAAAAGGATATATCATATCGATACATCCTCATAGTTATATTGTTCAAATATACTTTTTATCGCGTATGCAATCCTTCTGCTTTCTAATTCATCATCTATATTATCATACACAGATTCCGTATTCCACATGATATCTGTTGGATATGCCAGTGGTATAAATCTATCCTGGTTTTTTCTTATGATTTTATCGTAGTAATGTATAAACAATTCCCATTCCCCGCTTATTGCGTGCATCTGACACCTATATATACTTTTTTCTGTTTTTATGTTAAATGTATAATATGGTCTAATTTCTATGCAGTCGATCTCCCCAACCTGTTTTTTATTTTCTCTATCTTTATATATATAATCCATCTTTCCTATCCTATCATTAATTCCTTGCCTGCTTCCATGATCAGTTCGCTATCAATGATATCCTTTTTATAATGCATTCCTAATATCAGGCTCTTACTGATGATCTGATTGAGTATCCTGACGGAGGTATTCATCAGTGTATAAAGTGTATGATAGCTTTCTTTTGTAAACAGGTCTGTTCGGCAACCGACCGATTCCAAACGTGATTCCACATAATTTTTTACTTCTTCTTCATTGAATCCTGTAAACGTATAATTCATATTGATACGTTGTCTAAATGGTTCCAGGACTTTAAGTCGCAGTGTTCTTATAAATTCATTCTGCCCTACGAATATCAGTGTACAGTAATCTTTTGAATCATAATCAAAATTCATAAGCATGATGAATTCTCTAAGCACTTCTTTTCTGAGAAATTGTGCTTCATCTATCGCTATAATGACTTCCATTTTGTTTTCTACTGTCAATCTTCTCAGTTCATCCTGGATAGCTTGAAACATCTTCGACTTTTTTGTCATCTCTTCAAGCCCCAGTGCATCATTAAGCATTCTGTAAAAATCTATGGCTGTAATCGTTGTCATACAGATATAGATTACTACATATCGATTGGGGTTGAGAGATTCCAATGTTTTTCTCAGACATGTGGTCTTTCCCATCCCAGGATTGCTTAAAAATACACCGATTCCTCTTGATTTGATGATAAATTCCAATCGGTTCGTCATCTGTTTAAAATCATTAGATTCATATAATGTTTTAATCATTGTATCTTTAGTAAATGGATTTCTGTCCATTCCGTAATACGTTGTCATTTCCATTAATAAATAATCTCCTCTCTTCTTGTCCTTCCGTTTTCAACCTTATCTGTCCTACTGATTGGAACTTTCTTTTTTCGGATATATCATACAGATAGGTATTTTCAAAAGTTCTTGGATCATATCGAATGATTACCCTCATCCCGATATAAATGGACGGAACATCAAATAAAACATTTTCAATCAATACGGTTGAATCTCCATTTACCTTACGTGTCGTTTCATGCATGAACACATCGTCAAGCCAGGCTCTGTATTCAACGGATGATTTATTGGATAGCTGACATACCTCCACGTCCTTCATATCGTACATGTATCTTTCCAATGGAGTGTGATTGTCGTGAATGTCATCCTTCAGTGAAGAATGAGGGGTACGGTTATATTCGTTAATCCAACTTTTTAATCTCATATTGAGCTCGGTCAATGAATGATAATGGCTTCCATGATCCCCATTCATCCATCTCATCTTGATGGTAGAAAAGAACCTTTCAATAACGGCCTTTCCTTCCGGTGAATAAGGTGGATTGTAGATGATTTTTGTGCCCAGCCTTGCTTCTATCTCCTTGGTGCTTTTATTTTTGTAGCTTGATCCATTGTCAAGGATGATCATCTTACTTCTCCCATATCTTAGTACTGCATCATGCCATACCTTCTGAAAATTAACGGCATTATCATTAAAAAAGAATTCAGCACCAACTATCATTCTTGAATGATTATCGATGATGGCAATCAGATAAGTTTTTCTGTACTCACCGGCTTCATCAAAAATATAAAAGGTATGACAGGTATCCGCTTCATATCCATCACATGAATGAGCAAATTCCCATGTACGTCTTTCTTTTGTGACAGGTTTTGACCCATGACGCAATCCTGAATTTTTAATGTACCTCTGAACAGTATCTACCGATACATCACCTACGTTGAGGAGCCCCTTTTCAATCATTCTTTCATAGATCATGACGCCTGTCATTTTAGGGAATTCCTTGATCATATCGCTAATAAAATCTTTATGGCGATTGTCCAGCTTCCTGACTCTTCCGGCATCCAGACGATCTTTAGGCATCAGTTCATCAAATCCACAATTTCTATAAATATAAAGCCAATTCTTTAAAGTTACAGCAGAAAACTTTCTTCTGGTACCATCGGGCCAATCGACCTCATTCTTGGAGACACGCCTAAAATAGGCTTCAGCGGATATATCCGTAAATGTAGCCGAAACGACAGGTGCAATAAGTGAAAATTTGACCTGTGCAACGAGTTTTCTGTACTCGTAACGATCAGTATTCTGTTTGTTCATAACTTTTTACCTCCCAAAAAAGTATAGAACAGTGAAAATGATAAAGATATTTCCATCTTATTTATTTTTATATTCTAATGATCATCATTTCACGAAGGAGCAAATAATTTGCGGTCATATTGAAATAAAGCATGGGAACTCAAATCGTAGATATCATTCATGACATCCTCATAAAGATAAATCATTGAAACAAAAAAAGACATGCGGTAACTGTTTCTAAGCTGCATATAGTAGCGTAGATAGCACATGTATTTTTTGATCCATCTGTAGATTGTAGAAATAGATATTCCATATTTATTTGAAACATCATTTACAGTCAATGAAGAATAAAATTTATCAAAAAGGACAGATAATATAAAAGGAATAGAATATTGGCAATGAGGCACAATGAAAAGATGAGGAAGGACAGCATGAAAATGTTTGCAGTTTTCACAGTAAAGCACGGGAATCGAAACAGTTTCCTCAACAACGGCATTATCACGGAAAGTAATAAAATAGCGATCATAAGAGATAAAGAATTTAAAATTAGGTGACTTACATATATGATCATCATGGATATGAAACGCAGAGAGTTCCAGATGATTTAATAAAAAGGTTTCGAGAAGCTGAAATTCACTAGCAGAGAGAGAATGGTTAAAATTAATAGGACAAGTTTGAAAAATATGCTTGATTAAAACAGAAAATGATTGTACCATAGTAGCGGGTGGATTCATCAAAGATGAACCCAGGAGAAAAGATGAGATTGAGCCTGCAAAACTGAACCTATCTTTTCTCTTTTTCCTTTCTTAAGATTAAAAAAATCAGTCAAAATAAATAACACATAGAATATTATAAATCAAAAAACAGATAAAGGATATAAGAACTGCGGTTTCTAACGGCAAATCTTATATCCTTTTGATTATATTAATCTGCGGTTTTTCATCTAAATTGATTTTGTAGAGTTTTCGGTTTAACATATAATACGGATGTTTGATTGTTAATGATTATAAAAAAGTTGCAACCCTAAGTTACAACTTTTTTAACTGCCATTTTTCTTTTGTAATACCATAAAGAATACCAATTGCATCAGCTAAAAACCAGCCAATAGGAATAGCCCACCATATGGCTATTGTTCCTAATATTGGTGCAAACAGATAAGCTAAAGCGACACGTGTTCCTAGTGATGCAATTGTTAAAACAACGGAAATACCTGGTTTACCTACACCACGATAATAACCATAAAGTAAAAATAAATATCCAATTCCTAAATAACACATACCTTCTATTTGTAAATATTCAACACCTTGACGAATAATTTCGACTTCTTCAGGATGAATAAAAATCAACATCAAAATAGGCGCAAATATATAAACAATCAAAGAAATAAATAGACAGAAAATACCTGAAATAATCATGGCTGATTTTAAACCTTTTTGAATACGCTCAGGAAGATTTGCCCCTTTATTTTGGGCAATAAATGTTGAAAAGGCATTGCCAAAATCTTGTACGGGCATATAGGCAAAGGAATCAATTTTCACAGCTGCCGCAAAAGCTGACATGGTGATAACACCAAAACTATTAACCAATCCCTGAATCATTAAAATACCAAAATTCATCACGGATTGTTGAATACATGTGAGTAATGAATAATCTTTAATTTTCATAAATATATCTTTATTAAAATAACAATGTTTTTTGGCTGGTAAAAGATCTTTTTGTTTAATCAAAACATAAATCATAATGCCAAAACCACTGATAGCTTGAGCAATAATTGTCGCTAATGCGGCACCACTGATACCCATATCAAAAGAAACAATCAAATAAATATCTAAAAAGACATTGATGATGGAAGCTATTGCTAAAAAATAAAGGGGGACTTTGGAATTACCTAAGGCTCTTAATAATGAAGAAAAATAATTATAGAGGAAAGTAAAAAAGAAACCAATAAAGATAATGAAAAGATAATCATAGCTTTGTTGATAAATATCTTGAGGAATATTCATAAAATGTAAGATAGGGTGAATAGCAAATAAACAAAGAATCTCTAAAAGAATAGAAAACAAAGCAATACCAATAAAAGAGATAAAAAAAGATGTTTTCATTTTATCTATTTGTTGACCACCATAATACATAGAAAATAAAATGCCACTTCCCATACATAAACCTAGAATAATGGATGTCAAAAATGTCATTAAAGTAAAAGATGAACCAACTGCCGCTAAAGCATCAGCTCCTAAAAACTGTCCGACAATAAATGTATCTGCAACATTATAAAACTGTTGTAATAAATTCCCTATAATCATAGGAATAGAAAACAGAATTAATGATTTGGTAATAGAACCATGTGTTAATTGATTATTCATAAAAATATACACCTCATTTCTATATGATAAAAAGAAACAAGATACTTGTCAATCATTCATTTCATCATGATTTTCATGAATTCTTATGGAAAGGTACTAAAAATCAGTTATAATAAGATTTAAAGAAAACAAAAGGAGAAGCCTATGGATTTTTTATCAAATATTAATTTAAAAAAGAATACACTGACAAAGAGTGAATTAAAAGTCTGTGAAAAAATATGTGAGATTTAAGTCTTGTACAACAATATTCTCTAACAAAAATGTCTAAGCGTATTCATATTACCAAGACAACGATTTTACGTTTTTGTAAAAAGATTAAACTTTAATAAATTCAAATGAGTATTTGATATTTAACTTTATTAATTATCACTATATTTTAATATAAACTGCCAAAGGCAGGTTGCGTATACTATATCATTTCATGTATCTAAAGTGTCTACAATATATATTCTAAAAGTATAATAAATTTCTACAATTCTTATAGACCTTAGGACGATGTCTCAACAAGATTTTTTTATAGGTGCAAAAGTCAGAGTTTGCTATACTATAGGATAATCATAGTCCATTATTCTTTAGTTAAGGTAAAGAATATTAATATATCAAAAAAGAGCTTGTATTAATATAATTGGCTATAATTAAATAGTACTTATAGATTTGCAACTAACAATTATTTGCTTATTGACATTAAAAAATCCTCTAACTTTTGTAAAATAAAATCTACTGCGTTACTTCTTGATTTTAGCATTTCAATCAAATCTTGATCAGTCAGATCTAATATTAGTTTGCCATGTTCTTTTAAACATCCTTGTGCCGCAAACTTTGCAGATTTAGAAAAACCTTTTCGAGATATAATTATCACAACATTACGAAGTGCTACATTAAATAGGTGTTTTCAGAAATATAAATTAAATTCTGGTCGATAGTTTTTAAACTCAAAAACGATAAAATGTGAATTATAATACTGAATAAGCATCTGCCATAAAGGATGTGGATGAAAACTTTCGCTATTTTGATTTATTTTTAAAGCTCCTATTAAATCCATTCTAAAATGTTTATCTTTAGTTTTGTGTTGGCTTGATAAGGCATTAAAATATGTTGATTCAAAAAGGAAACGAATTATCTCTTCACAGATTTTCTCGTATTCCTTAGAATATTTTTGACCAGTTTTACAATTTTCTAACTGTTGAATTAATTCATATGCTTTATTACATTCTTTGAAAGATTTGCGATAACTGTTTTAATAAAGATGAACTTTCTTTACAATAAAATACTAAATTATCTATATCCCAAACAACAATATTATATCTTTTATAAATAACATCTTTTTGAAAACTTGGTATCTTGCTAAATACCATTAATAATACAATATCTTTATCTGGAATCTGTTGTATAGTTTTTCGCATTACAATATCTTTTAAAAGAGAATTACCAGATGTTGGAGAAACAAATTGACTTTTGTAAGTTTTACATTCACACCACAAATGTTTATCTTGATATTTCATACATAAATCCCATGTTTTAACGTCTCTTTTCGTTTGTGTAGTATCTTTAACATACCCAAATTGTTTCAATAACTGCTTGCTAAATTTCTCGACAGCGAAACCTAAAGCTCTATAATCCATCGCAGGTGTAATGATACCATCATTAACCGCTTGCTTGAACTCATGCTTAAAAACTATATCAATTGGATAAAAAAATTAATCTTAGTTAAATTTATATTAGATGTAAATATAATGTTAGTATTTTTTTGGCATTCAAGTGTATTAAACCTTTTTTGAAACATGACTACATCATAAAAAATTAAAATCTGATACTCACTTATTTTTTCTTTGGAAATTTAAGGACGTTCTATATGTTTTTCTGATAAAAGATTTTTTAATTGTTTTTTAATTATCACTGAATTAGTAATAATTAAATTTTTAGTATTTGCTTTTTTATTTATAGTGTTGTTTTTTTATTTTAAGAATGAATGTGATTATCAAAATAATTGACTTCAAAAAAAGAACAAGTCACCATAAGGGAGACACTTCGTAAAGAAGTTGTCTCCCTTATGCTTTTGTAGTCAGCCAAAATGATTGAATTGTAAGGATAATTCAACTTATAACGGAGGATTGTATAATGAAAAACTTTATTGAAGAATTTTACTATGGTAACATTGAAGTGCAAGCGAGAAGTACAAAACAAAGAAAAATATTACATAGTGCTTGATGAATACGAGCGTAGAATTATTATTAACAGCCTGAATGAATTAAGAAACCATTTGATTAACAACGGAAGATACACAGACGCAGTTAATGAACTTTTGCTTAAAATCGTAAATGGAAAGAAAAAGAAGTTTAAAATAATCTACAAGGAGGCATGATTATGCAGCATAATATTTATGATGAGCAAACAGGTATCAGTTATACATTGCAAGGTGATTGTTATCTTCCTGATCTCACATTACTGCCTGAGGAAGGAAAACACATTGGTATATGGGGAAAGCAGCACGCAAGGTATCTTAAAGAACATCATAAAGTGAGGTATGCGAACTTACTGACAAGCGGTAAGCTAAACAGTTATCTTGCTGATATTGATGAGCAGGCAAAGGAACTGTTTTTTGGTTGGTTGAACAAATGAAAGAACAAGAAGGCATAACTGAAAAACTGAAATCTGAGAATCCGTTGTGTTGGATTGGAAAAATGAATAATATTCGAAATAGAGCAGAAGAATTAATAAACCGAGAATTGATTTTTGCTTTATTGACTATAACAAAGAACAGAAACAAAATCACATAACACAAATAAATTTGTCAAGAGAAATTTTTAAAAATTCTTGCAAGGTGCAGAAAAAAGTGGCATAATTTTTAATAGATATATACACCTCTGAGGGCAACACCTCTGAGGGCAACACCTCTGAGGGCAACACCTCTGAGGGCAACACCTCTGAGGGCAACACCTCTGAGGGCAACACCTCTGAGGGCAACACCTCTGAGGGCAACACCTCTGAGGGCAACACCTCTGAGGGCAACACCTCTGAGGGCAACACCTCTGAGGGCAACACCTCTGAGGGCAACACCTCTGAGGGCAACAACACCTCTGAGGGCAATGGAAAGGAATATGCTCGGAGGAGGACTGTAAAAACCACCCTTCTTCGAGAAAAAACGAAGGAGGGATTTTGTTTTGAAACAGAAAAAATGGTTAGCAATGCTGCTGGCAGTTATGATGGTCTTTACGATTACTCCGACAACGGTATTTGCTGTGGGAAACGGAGAAGGAGACAAAACAGTTCCCGGTTGGGTGGATAATAATAATGGACATCCGAAATATGTGGAAGAGACTTTTGAGTTTGTAGAAGGAAATATCGCTTATTCTGTAGTGGAAGGTGGCGTTGAAGTTTCATCCTGGTATTGGTCTTGGTATCCTCATAACTGTGCTTCTCATGTTGATCATGTGTTTGCCGGTTCAGAATACAGCAATCGTGGAACAATGACAATTCCTGCTTCTATTACTCACGAAGGGAAGAAATATAAAGTAGTTGGTATTGGAAGCGGTGCTTTTTATAACGTTTCGAGTACTAAAGTTATCTTGCCGGAAGGGTTGGAATATCTTGCTGATCGGGCATTTAAGCAAACAAATGTGACTGAAATTAAAATTCCATCCACTGTAAAAAGAATTGGCGAAGATGGCTTAAGATCATCGTTTACCCAAATTACTTTTGCTGAAAACAGTCAGCTTGAAGAAATTGGAAATATGGCGTTTCGTGGATATAAGGGAACATCTCTTGTTTTGCCTGAAGGTGTGAAACAAATCGGTGGAAGAGTGTTTGAAGCATGTACTAATTTATCCTCCATTACCATTCCGGCTGGTGCTGAATTTACAGCAACTCCTATATTTGGTGCAACCTATCAGCAATTCTCTTATAAAGGTGAAGTGGTATTTGCGCAAGGAAGTAAATATCGATATATTGACGGTGTACTCTATGATGACGATACTGCTATTGAAATTCGTGAAGAACAGCAAAATATCGTTATCCCCGAAGGAATTAAATATATAAACGAAGGTTTTAGAATCTATGATACAGTACAATATACATCGATTATCGAGTCTATTACACTTCCGGATTCTCTCGAAAGTATCGGAAAGCACGCGTTCCGTGACTGCAAAGCTCTCAAAGAAATTGTGATTCCTGAAAATGTAACGGAAATTGGAAACGGTGCATTTTTAAGCTGCACATCTCTTGAAAGAGCAGAAATCAAAGGAAATGTCACGGAATTAAATGCAACCTTTAGCGGGTGTTCCTCTTTGACAGAAGTTGAGTTGACTAATACTATCAAGAATATTGGCTCTCAAACATTCAGCGGTTGTAAAAGTTTGACCGGTATTACACTACCTACAGATCTTGAAACAATTGGAATGAAAGCATTTTTTAAGTGTACAGCATTGACGACTGTTATTATTCCAGATGGAGTAACTACTATTTCTGATCAAGTATTTGGAAATTGTAAATCAATTAAAATGTTAGTTTTACCTGGTTCTGTGAATACAGTTGGAAAACAAGCATTCCAAGGTGCATTTAATCCCACATCTGCCACATGTATCATGTTGAGCGATAATATACCAGAGAATTTTAACGAAAATGCATTTGGAACCAATGGGGCTAACCGTCCTAATAAAGATACATTTACACTAATAGTTCCAGCCGGTGCTGAAAAAGCCTATGCTGCAAACGAACAGTTGAAATCTTTTGTTACAAATCCGGATGGAAGCATTAAAGATGGTATCAGCGTAGGTGTTGAGTTCCCGGAAGCCACTCAATTCTGCCCGGGAGAAACCTTTGAAATCAAATACATTATGCCTGAAGGTGCAAGTGAAGGAATTCGATTTGATTCTACACCAGGAATGGATTTCAAATATGATTGGAATAAAGAAACAACTTCCTATGTTGTGACATTAATAAGCGGTGAAGGGACTATAAAAGCAACACCTGAAATCAATACAATAAAGGCAGGAAACATTTTCAAACAGTCGAAAGAATTTACCGTTGGTCATAGCTACAGCGAGTGGAAACAAACGAAAGCACCTGACTGCACAAATCCGGGAACGGAAGAAAGAATTTGCGCTGACTGCCAAAATAAGGAAATAAGAGAAATTCCGGCACTCGGACACGGTGAAACCGAACTGAAAAACGCTAAAGATGCTACCTGTATCGAAGAAGGTTACACCGGCGATAAAGTTTGCAAGGTGTGTGGTGAAGTTTTAGAACAAGGTAAAGTAATTCCGAAACTTGCTCATAGCTACGACGAGTGGAAACAAACGAAAGCACCTGACTGCACAAATCCGGGAACGGAAGAAAGAATTTGCGCTGACTGCCAAAATAAGGAAATAAGAGAAATTCCGGCACTCGGACACGGCGAAACCGAACTGAAAAACGCTAAAGATGCTACCTGTACCGAAGAAGGTTACACCGGCGATAAGGTTTGCAAGGTGTGCGGTGAAGTTTTAGAACAAGGCAAAGTAATTCCGAAACTTGCTCATAGCTACAAAGATGGAAAATGCACAGTCTGTGGCGTGGCTGATCCAAACTATAAACCGACAGAACCGGGTGACGGAGATACCAATGCTCCTGAAACCAGCGACAGCAGTAATATGACACTCTGGATTGCCCTGCTATTTGTATCAGGAACCGGACTGCTCGGAGCAACTGTATACAACAGAAAGAAAAAATAGAGCAAATAATCAATGATGAAAATGTCTTGTGATCATCTCACAGGACATTTTTTTGTAGTGTGCCAGGGCATGGCATACATCTAGTTGGTGAAAGTCCAATGTTAAACCGAAAACTCTACAAAATCAATTTAGATGAAAAACCGCAGATTAATATAATCAAAAGGATATAAGATTTGCCGTTAGAAACCGCAGTTCTTATATCCTTTATCTGTTTTTTGATTTATAATATTCTATGTGTTATTTATTTTGACTGATTTTTTTAATCTTAAGAAAGGAAAAAGAGAAAAGATAGGTTCAGTTTTGCAGGCTCAATCTCATCTTTTCTCCTGGGTTCATCTTTGATGAATCCACCCACTACTATGGTACAATCATTTTCTGTTTTAATCAAGCATATTTTTCAAACTTGTCCTATTAATTTTAACCATTCTCTCTTTGCTAGTGAATTTCAGCTTCTCGAAACCTTTTTATTAAATCATCTGGAACTCTCTGCGTTTCATATCCATGATGATCATATATGTAAGTCACCTAATTTTAAATTCTTTATCTCTTATGATCGCTATTTTATTGCTTTCTGTGATAATGCCGTTGTTGAGGAAACTGTTCTTGAAAATATGCGGTGAGTATTTCGTTATGTTCAGGCTTACGAAAAAGAGTTTGCCAAACAGCAGATGAAATGCTAAGGAGAGGAAAAGCAAAAGGAACTGTCCGAAAAACGCAGAGAACTTACCAAAACCGAGAATCGTATCAAAGATATTGATTCGTTGATTCAAAAGATTTACGAGGACAATGCAACGGGTAAGATTTCCGATGAACGCTTTTCCACAATGTCAATGGCGTATGAGGAAGAACAGAAAAGCCTCAAAGAAGAAATATCTGATATGCAGGCGTACCTTGAAACCGAAACGGACAAGTCTGAAAGCTTACAGCGTTTTATTGATAAGATAAAACAGATTACGCAGCCGACCAAGCTTACTGCCGAACTGGTACACGAGTTCATTGAAAAGATTGTGATACACGAACCGGGACACCTTGATGGAAAGCGTTATCAGCTAATGGATATCTATTACAACGGCGTTGGTGTGATACGAGGGCTTACTCCTGAAGAAATGGAAGAAGCCTTTCAGAAGCATCTCGCCAAACGCAAGATAAACAAAGTAAAGACGACGTAACTAATGGCTACACCGTCCCAAACAATCAATATTTAATTCAATTACAAAAGCAACCTTGGGGCACCTTCCTTACGAGGGTGCCTCAATTGATGGCTTTTTTGGTTGTTTCATAAAAAAGAAAATGTTAAAATGTTCAATGGGTGAGAATTATGAAAACAATTGCAATTGTTGCAACCGGAGGAACGATTGCTGGCAGAGGGCAAATAGGTAGAGCTGTCGCTTATCATGCTGGTGAAATGGATGTTAATGAAATTATTCAATCTATTCCTATGCTTAATCAAGTTGCACATATTAAAGAATATCAATTAATGAATGTTGATAGTAATGAAATGACACCTCAAAAGTGGTTGATTTTAGCAAAAAAATTAATGAACTTGTTAAACAAGATGATATTGATGGTATTGTTGTGACACATGGTACAGATACATTGGATGAAACAGCATATTTTTTAAATTTAACTTTACATACATCAAAACCAGTAGTTATTACAGGGGCTATGCGTCCTGCCACAGCAACCAGTGCTGATGGTCCTTATAATTTATATCAGGCAGTATGTTTAGCTGCTCATGATGAAGCTAAAAATCAGGGAGTCATGGGACTTTTTTCAAGCACTATTTTTTCTGGAAGAGATATTCAAAAAGTGAATAATTATAAAGTTGATGCTTTTGAACAGAAGGCTTTTGGATGTTTGGGTTATATGCAAGATCATGAAGTTCATTTCTTTTCAAAAACATTTAAGAAACATACTGTCAATTCTCTTTTTTCAAAACAAGATTATTCTGATTTACCAGCAGTAGGCATTGCTTATTTTTATGCAGGAGCGAGTCATGAGATTCTTTACTCCTTAGCGTTAAATCATCAAGGAATCGTTTTAACAGGATCTGGTAGTGGAAATTATAGTCAAGATTGGTTGCAGGCTATTGAAGATTTAACACAACAAGGCATTATTTTTGTTCGTTGTTCTAGAGTTTCTCAAGGGATTGTTTTTGATGATGAAGTCTTTGATCCACATCATTGTTGTATACCGGGAAATACATTAACGCCACAAAAAGCGAGAGTTTTATTAATGTTGGCATTGACTTATAGCCATGATTATCAGCAAATAAAGGAGTTCTTTAATGAGTACTAAACAACAGGGTATTATTTTTACAATGATTGCTACGATTTTATTTGGCATCACACCAGCTATTGGAAAACTCACATATACAATGGGAAACAATGGTGTACAATTGGCTTTTTTAAGACATTTATTTGTCTTACCATTGTTTTTATTTATTGTTCTTTATCAAGGTCAATCATTGAAATTAAATCGTCAACAATATCGTGATGTTTTGAAAGTAGGCTTTTTGGAAATACATTGACAATTGTTATGTTGTATTCATCTTATGAATATATAGGGGTAGGTAGTGCCACAGTTTTACATTTCTTGTATCCACTTTTTGTTTGTTGTATGAATTTTGTTTTGTATCAACAAAAATTAAATAAACAACAGCTACTTTGTTTGATTTTAGCAATCATCGGTGTTTTGTGTTTTATGGATTCTTCGTCATCATCTTTATTTGGAGCCTTGTTAGCAATTTCGTCAGGTATCTTTTTTGCTTACTATATGGTTGGTATGGATCATTCTTCAATTCGTCATATGAGTCCTTATGTTTTTAATTTCTATCTGGTACTCATGAATACAATAGTGATTTTCTTTTTAGCTTTCTTTATGGGATGTTTATCAATCATGCCGATACAGGGCTATCTTTTATCAGCTATTGTTGCTGTTTTAACATCATTAATAGGGGTTGTTTTATTACAAAAGGGAATATATTGTTTAGGTGCCTCTTTAACCGCAATCTTGTCGACTTTAGAACCTATTACGAGTATTGTGGTAGGCGTTATCTGGTTAAATGAAACTTTAACATTGATAAAAATCATTGGTTGTATTCTTGTTTTGTTGTCAACTTTTATATTGGTAAAAGCTCAAAATAAACAGGAGAAAACATCATGACACTTCAAGAGTTGTATGATGAATTAGCTAAACAGACGTCTTTTATTCTTGCAATTGATGGAATGAGTGGCAGTGGAAAAACAACTTTAGCTTGTCAGTTAGCTGAAAAATTTCAGGCACAAGTCTTTCATATGGATGATTTCTTTTTACCAATGGCAATGCGTACCAAAGAAAGATTCCAACAACCTGGTGGTAATGTACATTATGAACGCTTTTTAGAAACAGTGTTAAAACCTTGGTCTTTAAAACAAGATATTGCTTATCAGCCATTTGATTGTCAAACAATGTCATTATTAGAAACTTGTCATATTCCCTATTCACCATTTTGCATTATTGAAGGCAGTTATGCTTTGCATCCGGTTTTACAATCTTATTATACACATACAATTGTTTTGAAAATCTCTGATAGCTTACAAAAAGAACGCTTATTACAACGAAATCCCCAACAAATAGATACATTTATCAATCGTTGGATTCCTTTGGAAAATCAGTATTTTCAAACTTTTGAGATATTTGAAAAATATCCAGTTTTAGACTGTTCACATATCTAAGTTTGTCCTTGCATATAATGTAGGGGTGATAGAGTGGTTTTAAATGAATCAGAAGTTCAAACAGGATTGTCTTTTGCTTTACAAACAATTTTTAAAAATTATGATGTAGCGATGCAGGAAATGCATGTGAAGATGGATGATGAAAAAATCATATTAACAGCTGTTTTGTTATATAATCAATATCATGTTGATGTGGTTTGTGATTTTCAAATAAAATATGAAAATCAATGTTTCATTTTTGAAAATATTCATGGCAAAATTGAATATTTGTTTTTACAATTTCCTATCATGAGTTTTTTAAAATCATTTTTAAAAGATTCACATCTATGTTTTACAGACAATCAAGTCCAATATCAAATTGATCTCCCTATTCAAGAAATAGGTATTCAAGAAGGACAATTATTTATTGTATTGAAAAACAATCAAAGTGTTTCACCTTGATTGTTTTTTAATACTTCATCAATTAAACCATATTCTAAGGCATCATAGGCATTCATAAAATAATCACGATCAGTATCTTTTTTGATACGACGGATGGATTGATGTGTCATTTGAGCTAAAAGACGGTTTAATTTTTCTTTTTGTTTTAAAATATGTTTTGTTGAAATTTCAATATCACTGGCTTGACCTTGGGCACCACCTAATGGTTGATGAATCATGATTTCGCTATTTTCCAAAGCATAGCGTTTTCCAGGTTTACCAGCGGCCAGTAAAAAAGCACCCATACTGGCTGAAAGACCGATGCTGATGGTTGAAACATCACATTTGACAAAATTCATGGTATCAAAAATAGCTAGACCAGCCGATACACTGCCACCTGGAGAATGAATATACATATCAATATCAGCTTGACTATCCAAGGATTCTAGATATAAAAGTTGGCTGACAATGGAACTAGCCATCTCATCGTTAATCTCACCACAGAGCATAATAATGCGGTCTTCTAACAGTCTTGAGAAGATATCATAAGCATATTCTTTAGAATTTTTCTTTAATATTACAGTGGGTATAAAATGCATAAAATTTACCTCCATAATTCATTATAGAGAAAAATGTGATGGATTATTCATAGAAAAATGTTTTTTTGAAATGTAAAAATAAGGTTAAGAATTGTCAAAAAAGAGAATGGAAATCTTAACCTTGTGAAAAAATTTATATAAAGCATATAACTTTTATTGATTTATTTGGGTTTGTGGACTATAATACCTGACTTTGGTATCCAACATTAAAATATAGTGAGACTTTCATTGAAAAACAGTAGTAATCTTTTAAGTGATTGCTACTGCTTTTTTATATTTTGTACCTGAATATTTGTTTTACTTGCCTTTCTGTCAAGTAATAATTTGTTAACGGTAATTTTGTCATTTGCTCAAAGTCTTTTATGAACTTGCTTGATGTTGTTACGTTGATATATTTACTTTCTCCCTTGACTATCTTAAAACTTTTTACAAATTTCATAATTTCCTGTGTACTATATTTATTGTTCAAGATTTTGAATTGGAATATTCTTTCCAATAATACTGCCAGGTAACATATCAAAAAATGTCCCTTTATACTGTTTTCTTTTTGAAGGAATACTGGTCTGGCATCCAAATCGGATTTCATTATTCTAAATGATTCTTCTATCCTCCATAAATTGTGATAGGTATTGTAGATGTCTGTTGACTTCATATTTGTTTCTGATGTGATCAATAAATTATAACCTGCCAGTTCAAGTTCTTTTTCTATGATGTCTTCATTGATTGTTGCCTTTGCTTTTTCTCCATTTTCATTAGTGAAATTAACGTATTTTCCTAGATCTCCATATTCGGCTCTTTTTGCCTGACTGTAACATAGGCTTCTTGCCTTTTCAACCTGTTTGCTGATTTCATATCTTTTTTTAGATGCAAGCTTTGGATTATAAGTCACTACTCGTTTCTCAGTAAAATATATAGTCTTCTTTTTCCCGTCAATTTCTATATGATAAGGAAATTTGTCAATGCATGACTTATATCTGTATAATAATGTACCATTATCATTTTTTATTTCTTTCCAGTCTTCATTATTCAACAATACCCATATCTTTTCTTTTTCAGGGAGAGTCTTGACAGATTTGGAGAATAAATAGCCATCTCCATTTTCTTTAGAAAAAGCAATGTTTTGAGTGCAGTTCAATCCCTTGTCAGCTACATGTATAGTTTTTCCTGAAATTTGGTTTTTCTTTTTAAGAGCCTGAATCACATCTCTTAAGACTGGCTTTTCACTTTCATTACCAGGAAACAGCTTCATGCCAATAGGGATTTGATTGGCATCGAGCAATAGCCCCAAACTCACAATAGGGTCTTTTCTGTTTTCTTTTGATGGCCCCTTTCTTCTAAAATCATCTTCCTTGTCGATTTCAAAATAGAAATTGGTACAATCAAAATAAGTCTTTGAAGTATTGATATGATAGACTTTCTTCATCTGCTCATTAAAAATCTCGATGAACTTGCCGTAATCATTGCCCATGAAGGCAAGACCGTCTAAAAGTTGGTCATAAGAAAAATGGACAGGATCCTTCAGCTGGGGAAGAACCTCGTGAAAAGTCTTATGCTTACTGCAGGGATTCACAAGTCGGGCAAAAACAAGAGAGGAAAGCAATTCATACAGATCGAATTCAAAGGAATTGGAAATATTGAAATAGTCAACAAACTTTTTGATGTTCATTTTATTCAATAAAGAAACAAAAGGAAAATATCCTAAATAAAGTTCAGGAGATGATTCAGAAATTTTGAGAGCCTGACTGTTAGAAATTTCATCATTAAGAGCATCGACTTCTTTTTGGAAATGAGCGATAGGATCCTCGATTCCTTTGGCTTTCCAAGATTCGACAGAAGCGAGAGATTTAAAGGTGCGATGAGCTCCGCAGCGTTTTTGAGGGGAATAGTAACTTTCCACGATAGAAAGATAAGTACGCCCATTACGATGAGTTTTTTTAAGAAAATAAGCCATAAATAACCTCCATAATAGATATCACTAGTATCACTATATAAATTATAACATAAAAAATAAATAAAAAAAAGATAAAAAACAAAAAAAGCCGATAAAATCGGCGTAATATGATATTTGATGAAAAAGGATTACTAAAAAATATAGTGAGAACTCCTAAAGACGGGAATTCATTATAGAGAAAAATGTGATGGATTATTCATAGAAAAATGTTTTTTTGAAATGTAAAAATAAGGTTAAGAATTGTCAAAAAAGAGAATGGAAATCTTAACCTTGTGAAAAAATTTATATAAAGCATATAACTTTTATTGATTTATTTGGGTTTGTGGACTATAATATAGACATAAATTATTAGTAAGGAGGATGTCATAAAAATGGCAGTAAAAGTAGCAATTAACGGTTTTGGACGTATTGGACGTCTAGCATTTAGACAAATGTTTGGAGCTGAAGGATATGAAGTAGTTGCAATCAACGACTTAACAGATCCTAAAATGTTAGCACATTTATTAAAATATGATTCAGCTCAAGGTAAATATGCTTTAGCAGATACAGTAGAAGCTAAAGAATCTTCAATCGTGGTAGACGGAAAAGAAATCGAAATCTACAAAGAAGCAGATGCTTCAAAATTACCTTGGGGAGAATTAGGAGTAGATGTAGTATTAGAATGTACAGGTTTCTATACTTCTAAAGCTAAATCTCAAGCTCATATTGATGCAGGAGCTAAAAAAGTTGTTATTTCTGCACCAGCTGGAAATGATTTACCAACTGTTGTATTTGGTGTAAACGAAGGAACATTAACTGCTGATGATACAATCATTTCAGCTGCATCTTGTACAACTAACTGTTTAGCACCTATGGCTAACGCATTAAACAACTTAGCACCAATCAAATCTGGTATCATGTTAACAGTACATGCTTATACTGGTGACCAAATGGTATTAGATGGACCTCATAGAAAAGGTGACTTAAGAAGAGCACGTGCTGCTGCAGTTAATATCGTGCCTAACTCAACAGGAGCTGCTAAAGCTATCGGTTTAGTTATCCCTGAATTAAATGGAAAATTAATTGGTTCAGCTCAACGTGTACCTGTTCCAACAGGATCTACAACTATCTTAACTTCAGTTGTTGATGGTGAAGTAACTGTAGAACAAGTTAACGAAGCAATGAAAGCAGCTGTAACTCCATCATTCGGATACACTGAAGAACAATTAGTTTCTTCTGATATTATCGGAATGACTTATGGATCATTATATGATGCAACTCAAACAATGGTTAAAGTGTTAGATAACGGAACTACTGAAGTTCAAACTGTTGCTTGGTATGACAACGAAAATTCTTATACTTCTAACATGGTTAGAACTATTAAATATTTCGCTGAATTAACTAAATAATTTAGAAAAGGACTTATTGGATTATCCAGTAAGTCTTTTTTTGTTATATAGCTAGTTTTTGTTGACAAACACACGGGGGGGTGCTACAATTATGACATAAGGGAGGAAAAGGAAAATGAAGTCTATTAAGAAAAAGGTTTTTGGTATACTTGCTTCTATGGCGATGGTATTATCATTGTTTGTATTACCTATAAGCGTTAATGCAGCTAACGAAAATGCTGCAAAAATAGGTAATCAAGAATACGCAACACTGAGAGATGCGTTGAGTAATGCCCAAGATGGTCAAACAATTGTCTTATTAAATGATATAAAAGAGGATCTAACTATTGGACAAGACAAAAATTTTACCCTAGATTTAAATGGTCATACTATAACAAATGTTTCAAACCATACGATTACAAATAATGGTAATTTAACTATTGTTGGTAATGGTACTATTGATAATGTAAGTCATGGAAAAGCAGCTATTCAAAATGAAGTAGGAGCTACAATGACATTAAATGGTGGAACTTATACAAGAAGTCAAGAAAAAGGTACTAGTCCAGATGATAGCGGTAGTAACTCTTATTACAATATTGTAAATCATGGAACTATGACAATTAATAATGGTGTTACTGTTAAGCAAAATGGACATTATTCAAGTATGGTTGAAAATGGGTGGTATAATGGTAATCAAAATACTTCAAAAACACCATCTGTTTTAACTATTAATGGTGGAACATTTACTGGTGGATTGAATACAATCAAAAATGATGATTATGGTCAATTAACTATTAATGATGGAACAATAAAAAATGTTTCTCAATCAGCTTTATTAAACTGGAATGAAGCATCTATTCATGGTGGTAATTTTACATCTGAAACTGGAATTGTTCTCATGAATGGAAGATTAGACAATGTAATGGATAAAGGTATTTTGAACATTACGGGTGGTCAATTTATATCTAAGGTCAATAAAGATATTATTGCGAAGATGAGTGGTGGACAAGATGATTCATTAAAGTATATAACTATCACTGGTGGAACATTTAGTTCTGATGTAGAGGCATATGTTGCTAAAAACTATACACTTCATAAAAAAGATGGTCAATATGTTGTCGCACCAAGTGTGAAAGAAATTGAATTATCAACAAATCAGGTTTCTTTAGAGGTTGGTGGTTCATTTGAATTAAAAGCAGATTTAACACCTGCGACTGCATTAGATACTGTTGTATGGTCATCAGATAATAAAGCAGTTGCAACTGTAGATCAAAATGGAAACATAAAAGCAGTTGCTCCAGGTAAAGCTACAATTACAGCTACTGCTGGAGATCAAAGTGCAAAATGTGAAGTAACAGTTTATAAAGTAGAGTCAAAGGTTGAAGTACCTAGTTTAGACACTTCTAAACCGGTTGATGAAGTTAAGGTAGGAATCACTGATGAAAGTTCTCAAGATAATTTATCTAATACATTAACATCAATTGTAGGGAACATTGCAGATGGAGAAAAAGTAACATCAGTAAGTGAAGAAACTGCAGAAAAAATAGCAGAGGCTATTGATAATGGACAAGTGATTTCGACTGAAGTTCAAGTTGAAAATATGAAAGCAGAAAATGTTACAACTGCAGATAAAACACTTGTAGAAAAAGCAATTGATAAAAATGCAAATGTAGGTCAATATTTTGATATTTCTATTGTTGTTAAAGCTGAAAATAAAGAATTAGGAAATATCACAAAACTAGATGATCAATTAACATTTACAGTAGCAATTCCAGAAGAGTTAAAGAAAGAAAATAGAGAATTCTCTATTGTAAGAGTACATGAAGGAAAAGCTGAAAAGTTAGATACAGTTGAAAATAAAGATGGAACATTAACATTCAAAACTGATAAATTCTCAACTTATGCATTGGTTTATGTAGATAGTGTTGATGATGACACTCCAACACCAACACCTAACCCTAATCCAACACCAAATCCAGAAGGAACAAATAAAAAACCAGAACAAACACAAACAACGACAACACCAACAACAGAAAGTGATAAAACAGTTAAAACAGATGATAATTCAAATACAGTTTTATATGGATTAATGATAACAATATCTGTAGTAGGAGCAGGGATTGTCGTACTTGCTAAAAAAGAGAAGAATTATTGAAAAAATAATTGAATCAATGATAGAAAGACATGGCATATAACATAAAGGTATGTTATGAAGGATTCAGGTAAATAAGTTTGTTGAAAAGATACACTGCGGTGTATCTTTTTTAGCGTTGATAATTTGATTTTGAGAGCTATATTTTTATTGACAAACACACGGGGGGGGCTACAATTATGACATAAGGGAGGAAAAGGAAAATGAAGTCTATCAAAAAAGGTTTTTAGGTGTAGTAGCTTCTATGATTATGGTATTATCGTTGTTTGTGCTACCTGTAAATGTTAATGCAACAACGGGAGATGGTACAAAAGACAATCCATATATTATTTCAAATGTTAATGATTTGAAACTATTGGATCAAAGAGAACAATATATCTATGCAAAGTTAGCGAATGATATTGATTTATCGCAAGAAATTCCATCTACAGATTATTATTTAAAGTATTTTTATGGTGAGCTAGATGGTAATGGACATCAAATTAAGAATTTACCATCACAAAAATGTTTTATTTATTACTATTATGCAGGAGATTTGAAAAATTTTAATTTAGTTCTTAATGTGTCAACATTAGAAAATGGTTCATATACTGGATTAGTTTGTCAACAAGTAAATCTCGCAAAAGAAGATAAGTATACTGAAAAAGAACATAAGTATACTCATATTACATTTAGTGGTAATGTTGAAGTTGGGAATAATAACAATAATGAATCACCAATAGTTATTCAAGCAGATGGGGATACGACTATGGAGAGTGTTCATATTAATTTAAACTATACAAGTTCGACATATAATGGTTTATTTATTGGATACGAACCTGCTAAAAATAGTACTTATACATTTAGAAATTGCTCTGTTTCTGGTGAATATATTGGACAACATATTGGTATATTATTTGGAAATGGTGCAATGAGTAAAACTAGCGATTATGGACTGCAACATATAGAAGGTATAAATTATGAAGATGTAACACCAACATCTAAAATAGTGCTTGAAAATTTGGATTTAACAAAAGCAAAAATTATAGGAATTGAAAGCCAACCTCATTTATTATGTGGTGTTTCATATAATGCAAAATATTTTGATAATTTAGAACAAACTTTAGCTACAAAAACTACTGGATATAATCAATTAACAAAAGCTACAAGTTTAGAAGATGCTAGTTTTCAGTTGAATGATAACAATGAATTAAAAATTACGAATAGTAATGATTCTATAGGTGCTTTTGAAGTGATTTCAGAGGTATATAGTAATGTATTTACAAGTAATGGTATATCAAATGGAACTTTGAAACATTCTGTTAGTGAAACAATTAATGTTGAAGATGGTATTACTACATACTATTCTAGTTTAGGAAAGGTTAAATTTTATGACGGAAGTAATGGAGTTTATGGGACAACTGGATTAGAAGGCAAGACAAAAACAATCACAGTTGGAAATGAAACTTACTATACTTTACAACCTTCAACAAATGGAGATGTTTATACATTTGGTAAAGAGGCTGAAGTTTCTAATACTTCAAAACTTTCTAATGTTCGTGTATTGGTCTATGATAAAACAGGTAATTTAATTAATGTGGTACAAATTAAGGAAAAAGAAGAATTTACAAAGCCAAATTTAAATACAACAGCTGATGCTAATGTGACTTTAGAAAATGTTTCTTTAGATGATGGATGGACATGGACTAAACCACAAACAAAAGTTGTTGTTGGTGGACAAATTGCATTTGCTAAAAAAGGTACTGAGTTAACTGCCGTTTATATTGAAGGTAAGGCAGTGCCTACTAAAAAAATAACTTTATCTTTAGAAAGTGCAAATCTAGAAGTCGGAAGTACAATGACTTTAAATGCAACAGTAGATCCAGCAAATACTACTGATCAATTGACATGGTCTTCAAATGATCAAACAGTTGCAACTGTAGATGAAAATGGAAAAGTAACAGCAGTTGGTCCAGGTAAAGCTATAATTACAGCTACTTCTGGAGATCAAAGTGCAAAATGTGAAGTAACAGTTTATAAAGTAGAGTCAAAGGTTGAAGTACCTAGTTTAGACACTTCTAAACCAGTTGATAAAGTTACAGTAGCAATCAATGATAAAGAATCTCAAAAAATATATCTGCCACATTAGCATCAATTGTAGATAATGTTGCAAACGGAAAAGAAGTAACATCAGTAAGCAAAGAAACTGCAGAAAAAATAGCAGAGGCTATTGATAATGGACAAGTGATTTCGACTGAAGTTCAAGTTGAAAATATGAAAGCAGAAAATGTTACAACTGCAGATAAAGCTCTTGTAGAAAAAGCAATTGACAAGAATGCAAATGTAGGTCAATATTTTGATATTTCTATTGTTATTAAAGCTGAAAATAAAGAATTAGGAAATATCACAAAGTTAGATGATCAATTAACATTTACAGTAGCTATTCCAGAAGAGTTAAAGAAGGAAAATAGAGAATTCTATATTGTAAGAGTACATGATGAAAAAGCTGAAAAGTTAGATACAGTTGAAAATAAAGATGGAACATTAACGTTCAAAACTGATAAATTCTCAACTTATGCATTGGTTTATGTAGATAGTGAAGAAGATAACACGACAGCACCCAACCAACCGACAGACAAACCAAATACAGAAACAACAACACCATCAGTACAAACACCTACTCAAGAAACAACAAGCCAAAAACAGACAGATAAAGTAAAAACTGATGATGAGTCAAAAATAGGATTATATGTAATGAGTGGTGCTATAGCAGTGGTTGGAGCTGGAATTATTCTAATGACTAAAAAAAGAAGAATTATTGAAAAAATAATTGAATCAATGATAGAAAGACATGACATATAACATAAAGGTATGTTATGAAGGATTCAGGTAAATAAGTTTGTTGAAAAGATACACTGCGGTGTATCTTTTCTTTTGATGTGAAAAATAACGTGACAATTATTTTGCATATCTTTTGAAAGAATTATCGATATATAGTAAGATGAACCTAAAGAAATGAGGTGTGAATGATGAATACATCTGTAATAATTGGAATTTTGATTCCTTTTTTAGGAACAACATTAGGTTCTGCTTGTGTATTTTTTATGAAAGAAAAAATGAATGATCACATTCAAAAAATATTATTAGGTTTTGCCTCTGGAGTCATGATTGCAGCATCGGTATGGTCGTTGTTGATTCCAGCGATAGATATGTCTGAAAGTTTAGGAAAATTGTCTTTTATTCCAGCGGCAGTTGGTTTCTTGTTGGGAATATTCTTTTTGCTTTTTTAGATCGTACCATACCCCATATGCATTTAGATCATCAGGTAGAAGGAAAGAAAGCTCATCTCCAACGTACGACAATGTTGATTTTAGCTGTCACAATGCATAATTTTCCAGAAGGAATGGCTGTCGGTGTTGTTTTTGCAGGAGCCTTAATGGGAAATGTGGAAGTTTCTGTTGCTGGAGCGATTGCTTTATCATTAGGAATAGCTATTCAAAACTTTCCTGAAGGTGCGATTATTTCAATGCCTTTAAAAAGCGAAGGGATTTCTAAAGGAAAAGCTTTCATGTATGGAACGTTATCAGGTGTTGTTGAACCTATTGGAGCTATTCTAACGATTGTTTTATCACAATTTTTTATTCCTATTCTGCCATATCTTCTATCTTTTTCAGCAGGTGCAATGGCTTATGTTGTGGTTGAGGAATTAATACCTGAGGGTTCAAATGGCACACATTCGAATATTGCGACAATTGGTTTTGCGATAGGATTTGTTATCATGATGATATTAGATGTAGCATTATCTTAATAAAGTGTGATATAATGATAGAAATTGATATGAGGTGACAAAAATGGACTTACATGAATCAGGTGAAATGTATTTAGAAACAATTTTAATTTTAAAAAATAAAAATAAATATGTTCGTTCTATTGATATTGCACATACAATGGATTTTTCTAAACCAAGTGTATCACGTGCCATCAAATTATTAAAAGAATCACAATTGATTGTTGTTGATGATAAAGGCTATATTGATTTTACTGATGAAGGTCTTCGCATTGCTGAAAAAGTTTATAATCGTCATCAGATTTTAACCGCTTTTTTGATTGCAATTGGTGTGAGTGATAAACAGGCTGAAGATGATGCTTGTCGTATTGAACATATTATTAGTGATGAAACACAACAATGTATTCAAAACTTTTTAAAGAAGCAGTCTTAGGATTGCTTTTCTTTGTTTAAAAAATAAAATGGGTTTGTGAGTTAAAAAATATATCAATCTATGATAGAATAAGTAGACGAGGTGTAATTATGGATGATTTTCAGTTTAAGTATGATCAAAAAAGAAAACAAGATTAAAAAAAGGACCTATTTATGTTATTGTTTGTGTGTTTTGTCTTGTTGTTGGGGGAGTTGGAGGTTATTTTCTACATGGTTTTCAACTGAGAAGTCATAATGAAGTCAGTAGTGTTTATAATGAAATTGCACAAATTGTAGAAAGTGATTTCTTAGATACAAGTGATTCTCAGACAAGTTTACAACAGCGTATGTTAAATGGGATGGTTTTAGCTTTGGGTGATCCTTATTCTTCTTATCTTTCACAAGAACAGTCACAAGCATTAGGTGTTTCTATTAATGGAACTTTTGAAGGAATTGGTATTACTTTTACAATGGTTGATGATGGAGCAATTGTTTTAGATGTTTATCAAGATACACCAGCAGCTAAAGCAGGGCTTTTAAGTGGTGATATTATTACACATATTGAAGGAACATCGATTGCTGGATATACTTCTGATAAGGTGAAAGAAATGATTCAAGGTGAAAGGCAAAGTCAAGTTCAATTGCGTTTATTAAGAAATGGGAAGAGTCAGGAACTCACAGCGACACGTCAAAGTGTGGATACATCCGTAGCTTCTTCAATTATGACTTTCAATAATCAATCTGTTGGTTATTTACGTATTGTTACTTTTGGTGAAAAAATTGGTGAAGTGATTGAAAAGACTTTACAGGATATGAAAGCTCAACATGTTGAAAAACTAATAATTGATTTAAGAGATAATAGTGGTGGTTATTTAAATGCAGCACAAGATATATTAGATTTGTTTATTCCTAAAGGACAAGTTTTATTTTCTTTACAGGATAAGGATGGTGAGAGTGAAGAATATAAAGCGACAAGTCGGGAAAAATATGTTTTTGAGCAGGGTTATATTTTAGTTAATGATCAAACAGCGAGTGCTTCAGAAGTATTAAGTGCGGGATTGAAAGAAAATCTGAATTATCAGCTTGTAGGTGAAACAACTTATGGAAAGGGTGTGGCACAAACACAAGTGACACTTTCAAATTCATCTGTTTTGAAATATACGCATGAAAAATGGTTGACTCCTCATGGTACATGGATTAATGGAACGGGATTAAAACCAGATTATGAAATCAAAACAACTACTATTCATGATTTTCATATGGGAGAAATGAATTCATCATATCAATATGATGATGTCAATGATAATATTGCTTATATGCAAGAAATGTTGACAGAACTTGGTTATAAAACAGATCGTCAAGATGGATATTTTTCACATCAAACAACTGATGTTTTAAAGACTTTTGAAAAAGATTATCATTTAAATCAGGATGGTATTTATTCGACTGATGATCGTTTAATTCTTTTAAGTGCCTTAACTTATCATTTATATCAGGAAAAAGAGGATGTTTATATACAAAAAATAGCTCAATTGATTCAATAGGAGGTGTCAATCATGGAAAAGTTTAAATTGGTTTCTCAATATTCTCCAATGGGAGATCAGCCAACTGCCATCAAACAACTTGTAGATGGCATTAAAGCTGGAAAAAGGAACAGGTTTTATTAGGGGGAACAGGAACAGGAAAGACGTTTACAGTTTCGAATGTGATTGCTCAGATTAATAAACCAACACTTGTTTTGGCTCATAATAAAACATTGGCTGGACAACTTTATTCAGAGTTAAAAGAGTTTTTTCCTGAAAATCGCGTAGAATATTTTGTTTCTAACTTCGATTTCTATCAGCCTGAAGCTTATATTCCTAAAAGTGATACTTACATTGATAAAAATGCCAAAACCAATTATGAAATTGAAATGTTGCGTTCTGCAGCAATGAATTCTTTATTAGAAAGAAATGATACTATTGTTGTTGCATCAGTTGCTTCTATTTATGGACTGGGAAATCCTGAACAATATCGTGAAATGATTTTTCTTTACGTGTTGGAGAGGATTTTGATCGTCGTGAACTTTTAACTTACCTTGTTGATCGCCAATATCAAAGAAATGATATTGAACAGTCAAAAGGAACATTTCGTGTTCGTGGCGATGTGATTGAAATTGTTCCTGGACATACGGAAAGCTGGTTGATTCGTATTGAACTTTTTGGTGATGAAGTTGAAGGTATCAGTGAAGTTGATCCTTTAACTGGAAAAGTGTTGGCACGCTATAAGACATATACAATTTATCCAGCATATGGCTATGTCACAAAAAAGGAACAAATGTTACAAGCTTGTGATACTATATCTGAAGAATTAAAAGATCGTTTACAATATTTTAAAGACGCTATGAAACCATTGGAATATGAGCGTTTAGATCAACGTACAAGACATGATATTGAAATGTTAAGAGAAGTGGGGATGTGTCCAGGAATAGAAAACTATTCACGTCATATTGATGGTAGACAGGCAGGACAAAGGCCTTACACTTTAATCGATTATTTTCCTGATGATTTTTTAATGATTATTGATGAAAGTCATGTCATGTTGCCACAGGTTAGAGGAATGTTTAATGGTGATCGTAGTCGTAAAGAAACACTTGTAGAATATGGTTTTCGTTTACCAAGTGCCTTAGATAATCGACCATTACGCTTTGAAGAATTTGAAGATATTATCAATCAGGTGATTTATGTTTCAGCGACACCGGGTGATTATGAATTAGAAAAAACACATGGTGAATATGCTGAACAAATTATTCGACCAACGGGTTTATTGGATCCCATTATTGATGTTAGATCAACTCAAAATCAGATTGATGATTTAATTGATGAAATTCATGAGCGTATTGAAAAAAATGAAAGGGTTTTAATTACAACACTGACAAAACGTATGGCTGAAGATTTGAGTGCTTATTTAAAAGAAGTTGGTTTAAAAGTGGCTTACTTACATTCAGATACAAAAACATTAGAAAGAACTGAAATCTTAAGAGATTTAAGACTTGGAAAATATGATGTATTAGTAGGAATCAACTTATTAAGAGAAGGTTTGGATTTACCTGAAGTTTCGCTTGTTTGTATATTGGATGCTGATAAAGAAGGCTTTTTAAGAAGTGAACGTTCATTAATTCAGACGATTGGACGTGCTGCCAGAAATGCTAATGGAAAAGTCATTATGTATGGTGATCATGTGACTGAATCTATGCAAAAAGCGATTGATGAAACCAATCGTCGTCGTCAGATTCAAGAAGCCTATAACCAAGAACATCATATTATTCCACAAACAATTCATAAAGAAATTCATGATCTGATTCAAGGAAAAGAAACAATGGAAGAAGCATCATCATTGCTTCAAAAAGGTAAGAAAGCGCCTCAAAAGGCGAAGAAGAAATTGATTGAAGATCTTGAAAAAGAAATGAAAGAAGCAGCTAAAGTGCTTGATTTTGAAAGAGCGATGGAATTAAGAGATATTATTTTGGAATTAAAAGGTGAAAAATCATGAAAATAGAGGCTTTGGCACAAACGATTTTTGATGATATTTTAAATCATGGGGGAGAAGTGTATATTGTTGGTGGAACTGTTCGTGATGAAATGATGGGATATTGTGATCAACATGATGTTGATGTTGAAGTTTATCATCTATCTTATAATCAACTGTGTACCATTTTACAACAATATGGTCATGTCAATACCTTTGGACAATCCTTTGCAATTGTGCAACTAGATACACTTCCTCATTATGATTTTGCCTTGCCTCGTCAAGAAAAGAAAACAGGTCATAAACATCAGGATTTTGAAACCTTTATAGATCCTGATTTACCTCTTGAAAAAGCTATTTTAAGACGTGATTTAACAATCAATGCCCTGATGTATGATTATCAACATAAAAAAATCATTGATTTATCAGGAGGCTTAGAAGATCTTCATCGTCACATCATTCGTTGCGTGGATGAAAAGCGTTTTATTGAAGATCCTTTGCGTGTATTAAGAGTGGCTCGTTTTATAGCAAAACTGCAATTTGAAGTTGAACCACAAACCAAAGCTTTATGTCGTCAAATGGTTGAACAACATATGCTTGATAACCTTTCTAAAGAAAGAGTGTATCAGGAATATAGTCAAATTTTAATGACAGATATGCCTTCGCTTGGCTTTCAGTTTTTAAAGGATATAGGGGCTCTGCCACCTTATTTACAAGCCCTCACAACAACAAACCAACGTTTAGATTTTCATCCTGAAGGAGATGTCTTTACCCATACTATGTTAGTTATTGATGTTGCTAGTCATGTTAAACAAAAAACAGATCAACCACTATGGTTTATGTGGTCATGTTTATTACATGATATTGGCAAACCACTTGTTACAACAGAACAGGGACACGCTCCATTACATAATGAGGCAGGAGTAGAGGTTTTTCAAACCGTTGATTTCATTACTTCTAAAAAAGCCAGACAATATATTCAAACAATGATTATGTATCATATGCATTTGATGAATATGTCTCGTCATCATGCTCGAGATATATCTTATTTAAGGCTTTTAAAGAAAATTGATGGAAAAGTTTCTATGAATGATTTGATTTATATAAGTTGTTGTGATAAGTTAGGTAGGGGAAAAGTTGCTCAATCACAATATGATGAATTTTGGATTTTTATCCAAGATAAACAACAACGTTTGGGCAATCAGGCATTACCTGCCATCATTGATGGACATGATCTGATTGAAAATGGTTTTCAAAATAAACAAATGTTTAAAAAGATACTTGAAGAAGCCTATGATTTACAATTACAAGGTTATCGTAAAGAAAAGATATTAAGGAGTTTGAGAAAGTATGAACAAGGATAAGATTATTATCAAGGGTGCAAGAGTGAATAATTTAAAAAATATTGATGTAGAAATTCCTCGTGATCAGCTTGTTATTATGACAGGTTTATCAGGAAGTGGAAAAACTTCTTTGGCTTTTGATACCATTTATGCAGAAGGACAAAGACGTTATGTGGAATCATTAAGTGCCTATGCAAGACAATTTTTAGGTGGCATTGAAAAACCAGATGTGGACAGTATTGATGGACTTTCACCAGCGATTGCGATAGATCAAAAAACAACATCCAACAATCCTCGTTCTACAGTAGGAACAGTCACAGAAATCTTTGATTATTTAAGACTTCTTTATGCGAGAGTTGGTCATGCCTATTGTCCAACTCATCACGTTTTGATTGAATCTCAAACCATAAAACAAATGGTTGATACGATAGATCAATATCCTGATGGTACAAAATTACAGGTTTTATCAAGAATGTGTCGTAATCAGAAGGGAACACATAAGGACTTATTTGAACAACTGATGAAAGATGGTTTTTTACGTGTAAAAGTTGATGGTGAAATGCGTCTTTTAGATGAAGAGATTGTTTTAGATAAAAATAAAAAACACAATATTGATGTTGTGGTGGATCGTATTGTCAAAAAAGAAGGCTATCGTTCACGTTTAGCTGATTCTTTAGAAACAGGATTGAAACTTACTGGTGGTGAAGTCATTGTTGAAAATCTTGATGAAAAAACTGAAAAACTGTTTTCTCAACATTTGGCTTGTCCACATTGTGGTTTCAGTGTTCCTAAATTAGAACCACGTTTGTTTTCTTTCAACAATCCTTTAGGAGCTTGTCCAGATTGTAAAGGGATTGGTGTAAAAAATGAAGTTGATAATGATTTGTTGATACCTGACTGGTCATTAAGTATTAATCAGGGTGGAATCCGTTATTTTAAGACATCGGTAGGAACAGATCGTATTGAATGGCAAAGATTTTTAGTACTATGTCGTGAATATGATATTGATTTAGACAAACCATTGAAAGATTTCAGTAAAAAGAATTGGATATTATTTTATATGGTTCAGATAAACCGATTAGTTACACATTACAATCAAGTTCTGGTAATGTATCTAAAACAACAAAACATATTGAAGGTGTCAAAACGTTGATTCAAAGACGATATGAAGAAACAACATCTTCATGGTCTAAAGAATGGTATGCTTCTTTTATGGCTGAACATACTTGTCCAACTTGCCAAGGAAAACGTTTGAATGAACAAGTTCTAAGTGTACAGGTTGGTGGTTTGAATATTAGTGAATTTACAGATATGTCGATTGAAAAAGCACTGGCTTTTGTTCGTGATTTAAAATTAAATGAAACGGAAACACAAATTGCGAGATTAATTATTAAAGAGATTCAAGATCGTTTAACATTCTTAAATGATGTTGGGTTAGGCTATTTAACATTATCAAGACGTGCTGGTGGCTTATCTGGTGGTGAGGCACAGCGTATTCGTTTAGCAACACAAATTGGTTCACGTTTAACAGGAGTGCTTTATGTTTTAGATGAACCATCTATTGGTTTACATCAACGTGATAATGAAAAATTGATTAAAACATTATGCAATATGCGTGACTTAGGAAATAGTGTTATTGTCGTAGAACACGATGAAGATACAATGCGTGCTTCTGATTATATTATTGATATTGGACCAGGTGCTGGTGTTCATGGTGGTGAAGTGGTAGCAGCTGGCACACCTGAAGAAGTGATGCATCATCCAAATTCTATTACCGGAAAATATCTATCAGGAGAATATAAGATACCTGTTCCAGCTAAACGTCGTAAAGGTAATGGTTTGTTTATTGAAGTCAAAGGTGCTAAGGAAAATAACTTAAAAAATATTAATGTTAAATTTCCACTTGGCAAGTTTGTTTGTGTCACTGGTGTTTCTGGAAGTGGAAAGTCAACATTGGTGAATGAAATTTTATGCAAATCTATGCGTGCTAAACTTTATCACTCTAAAGAAAAGCCAGGACGTCATCGAGAAATTTTGGGATTAGAAAATGTTGATAAAGTAATTGAAGTGTCACAAGATCCAATTGGACGTACACCTCGTTCCAATCCTGTGACATATACTGGTGTTTTTGATGATATTCGTGAATTATTTGCGAAAACACCTGAAGCTAAGATGCGAGGATATGATAAAGGACGTTTTTCATTTAATGTCAAAGGAGGACGTTGTGAGGCTTGTCAAGGTGATGGTGTCAAACGTATTAGTATGCACTTTTTACCAGATGTTTATGTACCATGTGAAGAATGTGGTGGAAAACGTTATAATGAAGAAACATTGCAGGTCACTTATAAAGATAAAACCATTTATGATGTTTTAGAGATGACAATTGAAGATTCATTAACTTTCTTTGATAATTTACCACGTATCCGTTCTAAACTTCAAACGATTTATGATGTTGGATTAGGATATATTAAATTAGGGCAGAGTGCCACAACTTTATCTGGTGGGGAAGCTCAACGTGTTAAACTTGCGAGTGAATTACAAAAGAAAGCAACAGGAAAAACGGTTTATATTTTAGATGAGCCAACGACTGGATTACATAGCCATGATGTAGCCCGTCTTATTGAAGTTTTAAATCGTATCGTTGATCAAGGAGATACAGTGATTGTTATTGAACATAATTTAGATATCATAAAAGTTGCTGATTATATTATTGATTTGGGATTGGAAGGTGGCGATAATGGTGGTACAATTGTAGTATCAGGAACACCAGAAAAAGTCGCAGCTTCTCAAAAGAGTCACACGGGACGTTTTTTGAAAATGGTCTTGGAATAGGAGGAAAGTCATGGGAAAGTCAGTCAAAATCAAAGATTTATTGAAACCAACTTTGTATCATCAAATATCAGGCGATGAATCAGCATTAGAAAGAGAAGTCTTTGTGCCAGAAATGAATCGTCCAGGTTTTGAATTGGCCGGATTTTTAAACATACTGATTTTAGAAGAATTATTTTATTTGGTGAAAAAGAAATATCATTCGTTAAGGAAATGAGTAAGGAATCACAATTAGCTTGTTTTTCTAAATTAGCGAATGATGAAACACCATGTATTATTATTGCTAAGGGTTATGAATGCCCAGAAATATTAAAGAATATCGCTATAAAAAGAAATTTTCCTATCTTTGAAACAACACAGGCAACCGGACGTGTATCTATTGATTTAACTGGAACACTAGATGAGGCGTTAGCTGCAGAAACGTTAATGCATGGCGTTTTCTTAAATATTTATGGTAAGGGTGTTGTTATTCGTGGTGATAGTGGGATTGGAAAATCAGAGATAGCCTTAGAATTAATCAAACGTGGACATTTCTTGATTGCTGATGATGCAGTAGAACTTTATCATATTGGTCAAGGAATTGTTGGACGTGCACCAGAAGTTTTACGAAATTTATTAGAAATACGAGGAATAGGGGTTATTGATGTCTCTAAAATGTTTGGGGTGGCATCTGTTTTACCAAAAGATAATGTTGATTTAATTATTCAATTAGAACGTTGGTTACCATCACGTGAGTATACGAGAATAGGCATGGAAGAAGATGATGTTATGGAAGATATTTTAGGCATCCAAATTCCTAAGATTGTTGTACCAGTGACGGGAGGACGTAGTATGTCAGCAATCATTGAAGCAGCTGTGATGAATATGCAATTAAAGGATTCAGGATTCGATTCAAGTAAAGAATTTGTCAATCGTATTCTTGACAATATTAAAAATAAATCATCATGACATTTTTGAAGATTTTTCAACTTTTGTATCCATTGGACCACTTCATATTCAATGGTATGCTGTTTGTATTCTCACAGGGGCTTGTATTGCATATTTTTTAGGACAATATCGTTTTAAACAATTAGGATATTCTTCAACAATCCTATCAGATTATTTTCTAGCTTTACTGTTAATTGGTATTGTGGGAGCTAGAATCTGGTACGTCATCTTTACCTTCGATGAATTATATGCCTCATCACCAATGGAAATCTTTGCGATTTGGCATGGAGGTTTAGCCATTCAAGGGGGAATTTTCTCCGGATTAATATACAGTTATTACTTTTTTAAAAAGCATGATATTCCTTTCTTAGTCGCAGGTGATGCTATTATGCCTGGTGTTTTAATTGCCCAAGCATTTGGCAGATGGGGAAATTTCTTTAATCATGAAGCTTTTGGAGGAGAAGTGAGTTTAGAGTTTTTACAATCACTACATCTTCCACAATTCATTATTGATAATATGTATATCAATGGTGCCTATCACCACCCAACATTCTTATATGAATCACTAGGAAATGTGATTGCTTTTCTATTGATTATCTTTGTGGTGAGAAGATTTCAAAAACATATAGGGACTCAGTTCTTTAGTTACTTTGTCTTTTATGGTTTGGTTCGTTTTCCTATTGAAGGCATGCGTACTGATAGTTTAATGTTTGGACCTATTCGCATGGCTCAACTTGTATCGATTGCCTTTTTGATTGTAGGTCTTGTTGGCATTGTTTATGTGCATTTAAAAGGCAAGAAAATCAGTGATATGAATCAAAGTTAAAATGTGGACTCGTCCACATTTTTTTCTTTAAGTGTTTGTTCATGAACATTTCATATAAGACGTATATAATTGAAACATGAGGTGATTTTATGCATAACTCTGCAAAGAAAATTATTAAACAATATCATGATAATCAGGATGTTTATCGTTCTTTGAAACATGATATTGATGATATTTTTACCCGTATTATTGAAACACACCATTTTCGTATTTCTAATATGGCTATTCGTATTAAAAGTGAAGATGCTTTAATGAAAAAGATTACATATAAAAATAAATATCGTGATATTTCACAAATTACAGATGTTGTTGCTTGTCGTATTATTACTTTATTTGAAAATGATGTGGATCGTATTTATGAGTGTGTAAAAGATAATTTTGATATTGTAGAATATAATGATAAAAGAAAGAAGAATTATGATGATCGTATTGATTTTGGGTACAATTCTTTACATTTATTGATTAAGTTTAATGATGAAAGATGTCAATTGATTGAATATTCAGCCTATAAAGATATTGTTTTTGAATTACAGATTCGTACAACATTGCAACATTCATGGGCAGAAATTGAACATGGGTTAGGTTATAAATCACAATATGAAATACCTAAAGATATTCGCCGTCGTTTAACAAGATTATCAGCATCATTAGAATTATTAGATGAAGAGTTTGTACAGATTGCAAAAGAAGTAGATGAATATAATAAAGGAATTGTGCATATTGAAAAAGTTTTAAAAACCGATATTAATGCCAATTCATTAGCTCAATATGTCAATACTTCTCCACGCATAAATAATATTTTAGAAAAGTTACACACGGAATTTCAATTTCAGTTTGAACGCGATTCAGAATTGATTTCACAATCACGATTAGTCCAAAGATTTCATTATATGGGTTATACTTATATTAATGAATTAGATGATTTTGTAGAAAATCATATAAAAGAAATTGAATGGTTATCGCGTGAACGTATAGAAAATTCTAAAGAAAATCAAAAAATTAATATTTATAATGTATTGATTTGGATTTCACTTGTGATGTTGGCCAATGAAGGATCAGCCGATCCAGAAGATATTTTTACAAAAGAAAGTATTGAACGTTTACGGACTTTAAAAGAAATTATCGAAGAAAAACAGGTCAGTGTTTCATAAATGATGGATTTATGGGAATTTTTTATAAAAAAGATGTGAAAAAAGTTGACAAGATGTTAAAAAACATATAGCATAAGACATGAAAATAAAAGAATTAGAGGCAGCAATGCATCAGAGTACTATTTGGAGTTGGCAGACGAAGAAAAATAGGAAAGGTAATCATTGCCGAAAGATGACTATTGGCAAATTGTTATCTTGGGGTTATAGGGAATACTTATAACACTCCTCCATCATGATGGAGAGGCGCTATTAATATGATGACTCAGTCGTGTTAATAGCACGACTTTTATTTTTAGATAATAAAAAGGAGAGAAATAAAAATGAAAAAATTTGGAAAAGTTATGATGGCTACTTTGATGGCTTCACTTTTATTTGGTTGTGGAAGTAATAATGCAACAAGTGAAAAAGAACAATTTGTAGTAGGAATGGAATGTGGTTATGCACCTTTTAACTGGCAAGTTAGTGAAGAAAGTGAAACGACAGTATCTTTAGGGAATGCTGGATATGCTGATGGATATGATGTGCAGATTGCCAAAAAGATTGCTGATGATTTAGGAATGGAACTTGTCATTAAAAAGATTTCATGGGATGGTCTACCAGTTGCCTTAGAATCAGGGGAAATTGATGCGATTATTGCGGGAATGACAGCCGATGAAACAAGAGAAGAAGGTATTGATTTTACAGAACCTTATTATGATAGTGAAGGTATGATTATGATTGTTCGTAAAGATAGTGAAGAAGCTAAATTTACTGATATTCAACAATTTAGTGGAAAGAATGTTGTTGGACAAAAAGGGACAAATTATGATGATGTCATTGATCAAATCAAAGGTGTCAACCATGTGACACCAAAAGCAACTTATCCAGAAATGGTTGTTGCTTTACAACAAGGTGATGTTGATGGTATTACAGCTGAAATGGCAGTTGCTGAAGGTGTTTTAGCAGCTAATGATGATTTAACAGTTGTTCAATTTGATGAAGGCAAAGGATTTGAATGTGATACAACAGTATCTATTGGTTTAAAAGAAGGAACAAGAGATAGTGAATTCTTTAAAAAAGTACAAGCCTCTTTAGATAAGATTACAACAGATGAAAGAAAACAATTAATGAGTGATGCTGTAACAAGACAGCCAGCAGGAGAATAATGTATGCGTATTGATTTTGCAAAAGCGTGGGAGATCTTTCAAAGAAATTTTTCACTCTTTAGTTATGGTGTTCAGATAACATTACTGTTTGCGATTGTCGGAACAGTATGTGGATTTTTGATTGGATTACTTGCTGGTGGAGTGAGAGCTATTGAAATCAATGACTATGATTCTACCGTTGTCAAAGTATTGAAACGTATTGGAAAATTATTAACAGGTTTTTATATTTGGGTGTTTAGAGGAACACCAATGATGGTTCAGGCGATGTTTATATTTCATTTATTAAGACAAGTGATTAATTGGTCTTCAATGACAGCTGCTTTATTTATTATCTCAATTAATACTGGAGCTTATATGGCTGAGATTATTCGTGCTGGTATTCAATCTGTGGACGTTGGACAAACAGAAGCTGCGAAAAGTATTGGTATGACAACAACTCAAACATTAGTTTCTGTTATTTTTCCACAAGCAATTAAAAATACTTTCCCATCAATTGGAAATCAGTTGATTGTCAATATTAAAGATAGTTCTATGTTGAATGTTATTTCTGTAACAGAATTATATTTTCAGACAACTTCAGTTGCTGGATCAAATTATAAATATATTGAAACATTTTTGGTATCAGCAATCATTTATCTCTTTTTAACAACAATCAGCACCTTTATTTTGAATTATATTGAAAAAAGAATGAATACAGTGAAACAAACAAAGGATTTTTGTAGTTAGGAGATTATATGGAAGCAATTATTCAAGTACAGCATTTAAAGAAAAGTTTTAAACATTTAGAAGTTTTGCATGATATTAATTTTGATATTCATAAAGGTGAAGTTGTTACAATTATTGGTTCAAGTGGTAGTGGGAAATCAACATTATTACGTTGTATCAATTTATTAGAAAGATTAGATGATGGACATATCTTGTTTCATGGAGAAGATATTTTAGGGCGTGGTTTTCATGTCAATCAATATCGTTCTCGTGTGGGAATGGTATTTCAAGGGTTTTATTTGTTTAATAACTTAACAGTTTTAGAAAACTGTATGATTGGACAGATGAAAGTTTTAAAACGTAGTAAAGAAGAAGCCAAGCAAATGGCTTTGAAATATTTAGAAAAAGTCGGGATGTTAAGTTTTGCAAATCAAAGCAGTGTGCAATTATCAGGAGGACAAAAACAAAGGGTAGCGATTGCTAGAGCTTTATGCATGAGTCCGGAAGTCCTTTTGTTTGATGAACCGACAAGTGCATTGGATCCTGAAATGGTTGGCGATGTTTTAGCTATCATGAAAGAATTAGCGAATGAAGGTTTAACGATGATTGTGGTAACACATGAAATGGAATTTGCGAAAGATGTGTCTTCACATGTGGTGTTTATGGATCAGGGTGTGATTGTAGAAGAAGGAACACCAACAGATATTTTTGAACATCCAAGAGAAGAGCGTACACGTACTTTCTTAAAACGTTATTTAAAAACAAATGATTAAAAAGTATCTTTCGGGATACTTTTTTTGTTGACTATGCCCTAAGAGGATAGTTTATGATAATGATGGAGGTGATGAAGATGAAGATACAGGAAATTTGTGATTCTTGTCATATCACAAAAAAAGCAATTTATTATTATGAAAAACAACATTTGATTAAGACTCATAAAAATCAAAATGGTTATCGTGAATTTAGTGAGAAAGATGTTCAAAGGATTCAAGAAATTGTGATGTATCGTAGCTTTGATATAAGTATTGAGGATATTCGTTATTTATTGGATTTAGACGAAGATTCAAAAAAAGACGACTTACAAAAATATATCAACAAAGACAAAAACAAATGACTTATATGCAAGAGAATTTAAAACAGATGTATAACTATATTGAAAACAATCAGCAAGAATATACAGGATGTATAACTGATATTTATCAAGTCATGAAAGATAGTATTCCTCAACCATTTTTTGAAATGTTTTATGAACATTTTGAAAGCTACCTCCATGTGACAATTCAAACATCAAAACAACAGGAAGCTTATTTACGTATTCTTGATTTCTGGAATCATTTTGAAATAAAGATACCTTTTTTCTATCGCATTCTTTTCTTTTTATCAAAAACCAATACACAACAGCTTAAACAAGGATGGCATGATGTTAATCTTTATAAGAATCAATTATTAGAACAAGAGGATGTTTCTGATAAAATGAAACAGTTATGTTTACAAAACTATCAATTACAACAGAAATGGTGGTATCGCATATTATCCTATCCCCAAAGAAAAATGAAAATAAGATTAAGAAATAGTGGCTATTATGATATTTTATTACCTGCCATGTGTGATTTGTCTCAGGATTATGCTTATTATTATCAACGCTTGATAGATTTGAATCAAAGAGTCTGTCAAGAATTAAATCTTTATTATGATGCAAAGTTTCGGCTAAGAAAAAATAAAGTCGAAGCTTTATTTTTTCATCAAACCATCTGCAAATGTCAATGGAAGTCCAAAAACAATACCTGTATTTGGATTATCAATACCACCCACTGAATCATCCACTGTCTTTCTTACTAAATCTACTTGACCATCATCAACAATAAAGAAAATTGTTTTACTTTCAGGACGAGGATTTTCTAAGAATAAACGCAATGAACCAAGTAAGTAACTTTCATCAGAATCATCTATGCTTTTAATCATTCCAGTCGATTCGATAATTGTTCCCCCACGCACACCTGCTCTTTTTAAATTTGCAAGTAAATCATCTAAGCAATCAAGTTTATTTAAAACAACTACAATCACTTGCATAATTATCACCACCTATCTCTATCTCTATTATATATCTTGTTTTCATAAATATCTAGTTATTATCACAAAATTGGTTTATAATAAAACATATGATAAGGGGGTTTTATGATGGAATATCAATTTGCAAAACGTATGTCAAATGTCAAAGCATCTGCGATTAGGGAAATATTAAAGGCAACGGCTGATCCCAATATGATTAGTTTTGCTGGTGGAAATCCTTCAGCAGAGGCATTTCCAGTTAAAGAAATTGAAAAAATATCAGCTGATTTATTAAAAAATGAACCCATCAGTATTTTACAGTATGGAATTACTGAGGGTGATCAGGAATTACTTAGAGAGGCAACGAAGTTTTTTAATCGTTATGAACAAGTGACAAAAGATGGGGACCAAATGATTATTACTTCTGGTTCACAACAGATTATGGAATTTGCAGCGAAAACCTTATGTAATGAAGGTGATGTTGTGATTTGTGAAAATCCAAGTTTTTTAGGAGCTTTAAATGCTTTTAAATCATTAGGAGCTGTTTTAAGAGGTATTGAATATAAAGATGGACAATTGGATTTAGAAGACTTAAAACAAGCTTTATCAATGGAACCAAGACCTAAATTTATGTATTTGATACCTAATTTTCAAAATCCAACAGGAATGACAATGTCATTAGAAGTCAGAAAAGAAGTGTTAGCACTTGCGAAAGAATATGGTGTTTTGATTTTAGAAGATAATCCTTATGGGGATTTAAGATTTGCTGGAGAAGCTGTGCCATCTATAAAATCAATGGATGAAGATAGTTTGGTCATTTATGCAGCCAGTCTTTCTAAGATTATTGCTCCGGGTATGCGTATTGCCTGTTGTATAGCACCACAAGCGATTATTCAAAAAATGACGGTTGCTAAACAAGCTAGTGATGTTCATTCAAATCTTTGGGCACAAAAGGTCATGGCTCGTTATCTTCATGATTATGATATGGATGCTCATATTGATAGGATTTCAATGATTTATAAAAAGAAATGTCACTTAATGGTAGATGAAATGAAGAAACATTTCCATCCTTCAATTCAATATACGATTCCAACAGGAGGAATGTTTATTTGGGTTACTTTACCAGAAAGCATTGATATGTTGACATTTGTCAAAAAAGCATTAGAAAAAAATGTGGCTGTTGTACCAGGTAATGCCTTTTTAGATGATGATTCAAAAGAGTGTCATAGCTTTAGAATGAATTATTCGACACCAACTGATGAAAAGATTATTGAAGGTGTTCAAATATTGGGTGAATTAACTTATGAAATGTCAAAAATTTCGTCATAATTTTTAAGTTGATTCATATATAATTGATAAATGGGAGGAAAATTGTATGCCGTATATAACATTTACAACAACAAAAACACTAACATTAAATCAAGAAAAAGCATTGAAAGAAAGTGCTGGAGAACTCATTTCTATCTTACCTCAAAAAAAGGAAGAAAATTTGATGATTCATATAGAAGATAACCAAGTGATGTATTTTAGAGGACAGGAAATGGATTGTATGAAAATATCATGTCAGCTTTTTCATACAACAGAATATGCATATAAAAAAGAATTTGCTGAAAAATTATTAAAAGAAGTAGAACGTATTACAAAAATACCTGTTCAACAACAATATCTCTCTATTGAAGAATTTGAAAATTGGGGTAAAAATGGAGAGTTTTTATAGAAGTCGCAAAGACTTCTATTTTTTTAAAAAAAGACTTGCATTCAGAGATATGATATGATAATATATTTGAGCAATATGAAATATGCTTGAATAGCTCAGTTGGTAGAGCAATCGGCTGTTAACCGATCGGTCGTAGGTTCGAGTCCTACTTCAAGCGCCATTTTTGTGGCCTGTTGGAGAAACGGTTAACTCACATGCCTTTCACGCATGCATTCACGGGTTCGAATCCCGTACAGGTCACCATATGGAGGTTTAGCTCAGTTGGGAGAGCATCTGCCTTACAAGCAGAGGGTCAGCGGTTCGAGCCCGTTAACCTCCACCATTTTTTATGCCGGCTTAGCTCAATTGGTAGAGCAACTGACTTGTAATCAGTAGGTTGAGGGTTCAAGTCCTTTAGCCGGCACCATATTTATGACCCGCTAGCTCAGTAGGTAGAGCATCTGACTTTTAATCAGAGGGTCAGGCGTTCGAGTCGCCTGCGGTCACCATTTACATGCGGATGTGGTGAAACTGGCAGACACGCTAGACTTAGGATCTAGTGCTTCGGCGTGCAGGTTCAAGTCCTGTCATCCGCACCATCTGCGGTGTAGTTCAATGGTAGAACTTCAGCCTTCCAAGCTGACTACGTGGGTTCGATTCCCATCACCCGCTCCATTTAAAAGATACTCTAAAGCCATTTTTTATATAGGTTTTAGAGTTTTTTATTCTTATAAAATTCAATCTTTTTTAATAAAATAACAAAGAAAGGGACATGGCTCCGCATCAATCTGCACATCTCGCCACAAGAGGCAAGAAAACATACCTATAAGAGTATACTCTTTTTCTACAAAAAAATACTATTAATCAAAAGATAAGTCAATTGTTTTGTTAAAGTTACTATCATTATATATGTATTTAAAAATGTAAAAACGTGATTTCGGATATGTTCTCATTTCCTGACTTTTAATAAATAAAGGAAAGTGCTAAAATAAAAGGCAGGAGATGAAGAAGATAAAATTATTATATGCAACGCACAATCATTCTAAAATCTACAATATGAAAAGGAGATTAGAAGGTTTACCAATAGAAATTGTGACACCGAAAGATTTAGGAATTCAATTAGAAATCGTAGAAGATGGTCAGAGTGCAATTGAAAATGCAATCAAAAAAGCACAGGCATATTTTGAATATACACATATTCCTACAATTGGTGCTGATTCAGGATTATATATTGAAAATATACCGGAAGACAAACAACCAGGATTATTTGTTAGACGTGTTAATGGTCAAGAATTATCTGTTGATGAAATGATTGAATATTATACTCATCTTATTGAATCTATTGGTGGACAAACAATTGGTTATTATATTACCGGTTTGGCTCTTATGAGTGAAAAAGGATTAAATACAATTGAAATCAAAGAAGATGCTTTTATTCTGACATCAAAAATATTCAAGCATCCTCATAGAGGAAATCCCTTAGATACAATCACAATTGATCCCATTACCCAAAAATATTATACTGATTTAACTGATGAAGATATGAAAACAATGGGATTTGTATTTGAAAAAAGAATGTATTGATTTTATAAAAAAGTATTTTTGTTTATAGAGAAATGTAAGCACTCTAATTGAGGGGGCTTTTTATATATTTTTTATAAAAAGACATTGACAAGGATATAGAGATAGTATATATTTATATATGAAAAGATGTTCATATATTCAAAAGGAGAGATGCTATGAATAGACAAGAAGATAATCAAAATGATTTTCTGGCTGTCCATGAAGATGTTGTCAAAAGAGTTCAGGATAAACAACCGGATGATGAATATCTTTATGAATTGGCTGATTTATTTAAAGTTTTTGGTGATACGACACGTATTAAAATTTTATATGCATTATTTGAAAGTGAATTATGCGTTGGTGATATTGCTCAAATTTTAGGAATGAGTCAATCAGCAGTCAGTCATCAGTTAAGAGTTTTAAAGGATAGTAAGTTAATTAAATTTAGACGTGAAGGAAAAATTATTTTTTACTCATTGGATGATGATCATGTCAGAACAATTATGGCAATGGGTATGGAACATGTAGAGGAATAAGAAGGGAGATTTTAAGGATGAAAAAAACATATAAAGTTGAAGTGGATTGTGCCAATTGTGCAGCCAAAATGGAAGAAGCAGTGAAGAAAACAAAAGGTGTGAAAGATGCGACATTAAGTTTTATGACATTAAAATTAAAAGTAGAATTTGAAGATGGTGTTAATATTGATGAAGTGATGAAAGAAGCGTATCAAAACTGTAAAGTTGTTGAAGATGATTGTGAAATTTATTTATAATAAAGATTCCCTCGTTAAGAGGGAATTTGCAAGGGTAACATATGAATAAATGAACATATATTAAATTAAAGGGAGCGTTTTTATGACAAAGAAACAAAAGAATGTGTTTTATCGTATTTTGTTATCAGTAGTTTTGATAATAGGGATTGGTGTTTTGACAACATTTGTTTCTGTTAATATTTATGTAGAAATTGTTTTATATTTGATTCCTTATTTGGTTATTGGTTATGATATTTTAAGAAAAGCCATAAAGGGAATTCTCAAAAGACAAGTCTTTGATGAAAACTTTTTAATGGCAGTCGCAACAGTTGGAGCCATGTGCTTAGGAGAGTTTAGAGAAGGTGTTGCGGTTATGGTGTTTTATCAGATTGGAGAGTTGTTTCAAAGTGTAGCGGTTGGAAAGAGTCGTCGTAATATTGCGGCTTTGATGGATATTCGTCCTGATTATGCCAATGTGATGGTTAATGGAGAATTGGAAAAAGTCGATCCTGATGATGTGGAAGTAGGTAGTGAGATTATTGTCAATCCAGGTGAAAAAGTACCGATTGATGGTATTATCATCGAAGGTAATACGACTTTTAATACCAGTGCTTTAACCGGTGAAAGTGTTCCAAGAGATGCCAAAACAGGGGATGAAGTGATTAGTGGTTTTATTAATATGAGTGGTGTAATTAAAGTCCAGACAACCAAAGAATTTGAAGAATCAACCGTTTCTAAAATTCTTGATTTGGTAGAAAACTCAAGTATGAAAAAATCACGTTCAGAAAACTTTATTACGAAGTTTGCCAGATACTATACACCAGCAGTTTGTTATAGTGCATTAGCACTAGCCATTATTCCTCCGATTGTTTTGATGATAATGGGGCAGAATGCCTCATGGGGTGATTGGATTATTCGTGCTTTGACATTTCTTGTTATAAGCTGTCCATGTGCTTTAGTGATCTCTATTCCTTTAAGTTTCTTTGGAGGAATAGGTTGTGCCTCAACGAATGGTATTTTGGTTAAAGGTTCTAACTATTTAGAGGCTTTAGCCAGTACGAAATATATGGTTTTTGATAAAACCGGAACACTTACAAAAGGTGTTTTTGAAGTGACACAAATAGATGCCACTCAAGATTTTGATGAAAAACAATTGTTATATTATGCTTCGCATGCTGAAATGGCATCAAGTCATCCGATTAGTTTAAGTTTACAAAAAGCTTATGGACAAAAATTAGAACGTGAAAATGTACATGATATTGAAGAAATTGCTGGTCATGGAATCAGTGCTATTGTTGATGGACATCAAGTCTATGTTGGTAATGAAAAATTAATGCAAAAAATGAATATTGAGATTTCACAAAAATATCAGACTGGAACGCTTGTTTATGTAGCCGTAGATCAAAAATATGCAGGATGTATTATGATTAGTGATGTTGTAAAACCAACTTCTAAGGTTGCGATTCAGTCATTAAAATCACAAGGTATCAAAGAAACAATTATGTTGACTGGGGATACAAAACAAGCTGCCAATAAAGTTGCACAAGAAATAGGTGTAGACTATGTATATAGTGAACTTTTACCAGCTGATAAGGTTGCGAAAGTTGAGGAAGTCTTAGCTTGTAAAGGCGAAAAAGAAAAAGTTGCTTTTGTTGGTGATGGAATTAACGATGCACCAGTATTATCCCGTGTTGATATTGGAATCGCAATGGGAGCATTAGGTTCTGATGCCGCAATTGAAGCAGCTGACATTGTTTTAATGGATGATGATCCATCGAAAATATCTTTAGCAATGAAGATTTCTTTAAAAACATTACGTATTGTCAAAGAAAATATTGTTTTTGCTTTAGCTATTAAATTTATTTGTTTGATTTTAGGAGCAATAGGTATTGCCAATATGTGGTTAGCTATTTTTGCAGATGTAGGTGTCATGGTCATTGCAGTCATTAATGCGACACGTGCTTTAAAGATCAGGTAACAGCGTTGTTACCTTTTCTTTTCTATTTCAACATGATATAATAGATTCCTGAGTAGAAAGGAAGTTATTTATGAATTATAAATTCATCAAAAATATTGCCGGTGTTTTTTTAGGAAATACAATTTATGCTTTAGCTGTATTATTATTTATTGTTCCTAATGGCTTAATTACCGGTGGCTCTACGGGGTTATCAATAGGTGCTTACCATTTGTTTGGTATTCAAATGACTTTATTTTTATCGGTTTTTAATTTATTAATGTTTTTATTAGGTTTTTTTATCTTAGGAAAAGCCTTTGCCCTAACAACATTAATCAGTACCTTTTATTATCCATTTATTTTAAGTGTATTTGAAAAAACAATTGGTTATACCCAAATGACAAGCGATCCATTATTGGCAGCATTACTTGGTGGTGTTATGATTGGAAGTGCGATTGGCATTGTCATTAAATGTAATGCATCAACAGGTGGAATGGATATACCGCCATTGATTATTAATAAAAAAACAGGTATTCCTATTTCAGTATCTATGTATGCTTTTGATTTTTTGATTTTATTAATGCAGATCTTTTATACCAATCGAGAAATGGTTTTATATGGTATTGTATTAGTTGCGACATATACAATTGTTTTAGATAAAGTTTTAGTTGTTGGGAAAGCTCAAACAGAAGTGATGATTGTTTCTAAAGAATATGAACGTATTAATGAGATGATTATCCAAGAATTAGATCGTGGCACAACGATGTTGAAGTCTATTTCAGGATATATGAAGAATGAATATCCTGTTGTGATGACTGTTATCTCTAATCGTGAATTGCCAAAATTAAATCATTTAGTCCTTAATATTGATGAACATGCTTTTATGGTTGTCAGCAAGGTAAATGAAGTCAAAGGACGTGGCTTTACGTTTAAAAAAGAATATATTGAATCATAATAGAAAACAAAGGAGGATAAATTATGAGTCAAGATTGTAATCATGATTGTCAATCATGTCAGGAAGATTGTCAAGAAAGAAGTTTTTTAGCACCGATGAACAAAGATTCCCATATTAAAAAAGTGATTGGCGTTGTCAGTGGAAAAGGTGGTGTTGGGAAATCTTCTATCACATCTTTATTGGCTGTTTTAAAACAACGTGCTGGTTATCGATGTGCTGTTTTAGATGGTGATATTACAGGACCATCCATTGCGAAAACTTTTGGAGTAGAAGGCACACAAATCTATTCTAATGGAGAGTCTATTATTCCAGCTACATCACTTGAAGGAACACGCATTATGTCAACAAATCTTTTGTTGAATGATAGTGAAGAACCAGTTGTCTGGCGTGGACCGATTTTAGCGGGAATGATTAAACAATTCTGGAGTGATGTTCAATGGGGAGATATTGATTATATGTTTGTCGATATGCCTCCTGGTACAGGAGATGTCCCATTAACAATTTTTCAGTCATTACCATTAGATGGTATAGTGATTGTGACAAGTCCACAGGAACTTGTCAGTATGATCGTTTCTAAAGCTGTTAATATGGCAAAAACAATGAATATTCCTATTTTGGGAATTGTTGAAAATATGAGTTATGTAGAGTGTCCAGATTGTGGCAAGAAAATCTTTGTATTTGGAAAAAGTCATTTACAGGATGTGGCTCAAAAATATGATTTACATATTTTAGGGCAATTGCCTTTAGACAGTGAATTAACACAATTATCTGATATGGGTATGATTGAAAATTATGATTCATCATGGTTGGATGAATTTGAAAAACAGATTCAATTCTTTTAAAAGTTGAACTAGAAACCAATGGTTTTCTGGTTCTTTTTTGTATCAAAATGTCAATTTATGGATATGATTTTCAATATTTTTATTTTTTTGTCGATTGCCTTGAAATTTATATCCAAACGTTTTTGAAATTATTGAGAAAACGCTTTCTTTTTATAAAATAGTGACATCTTATCAATGTGCACATATGAGAATAAAAAAGGGAGGAATAAGAAATGATTGATAGATTTTCTGAAGCTTTATTAGTCGTTGCTTCAAAAATATCTAATCAAAGACACATGTCAGCAATCAAAAATGCTTTCACAGCATTATTACCAATTATTATTGCTGGTGCGTTTTGTACTTTGTTTTCTAATGTTGTTTGTTCTACAACAACAGAAGGTATTTCATTAGCAAAGTTACCAGGAATGGCTTGGCTTGAACTTTTAACACCAATGTTTACTGCTGCCAATTATGCAACATTGAACTTCATGACAATTGGTGTTGTTGTTTTAATCGCATTAGAATATGCACGTTATTTTAATCGTAATGAATTCATTACACCATTAGTGGCTTTAGGAAGCTTTGTTTCTTTATGTACAACAAGTGTTACAACAACTGTTGAAGGTGTTGGGGATCCTATTGTTGTTACAAACGTCTTATCTAGAGAATTTACAAGTGCGTAAGGATTATTCTTAGGAATGATTGCCGCATTGGTTTCAGTAGAAATTTATTGTCGTATCGCCAATAGTGGAAAATTAAAAATCAAGATGCCAGATTCTGTACCACCAAATGTTGCAGGAACATTTGAATTGTTATTACCTGCAGTTATTACAATTTTAATTGTGTCTGGTTTTGGTATGATCTTCCAATATGCAACTTCATATACAATTTCAGAAGCTATTAATGCAGTGATTCAAAAACCATTAACAGGTTTATTAACTGGTTTACCAGGTTATTTATTAATCTTTGGTTTATCTACATGTTTCTGGGTTATTGGTATTCATGGTACAAATGTCTTGAAACCAGTTTATCAGGCAACAACTTTACAAGCTATTCTTGCTAATACGGAAGCTGTTTCTAATGGACAAACACCTCAATATATTTTAAATGATACATTTATTAGCTGCTTTACAACTTGTGGTGGAGCTGGATGTACAATTGGTTTAATTGTTGCGATTTTGATTTTCTCTAAACGTGATGATTATCAAACAATTGCGAAATTATCATTGCTTCCAGGTGTTTTCAATATTAATGAAACAATGACATTTGGTTTACCAGTTGTTTTGAACCCAATGATGGCAATTCCATTTATTCTTGCCCCAATTGCTAGTGCAACATTTGCATACTTTATGACAACAATTGGATTCTGTGGAATGATGGTATACGCAGTACCTTGGACAACACCACCATTGTTAATCGCATGGTTAGGTACAGGTGGAAATATTGGCGCTGTGATTACACAATTTATTTGTATTTGTTTATCATTCGTTATATATTTACCATTCGTTTTAATTAGTAATAAACAAAAAGTAGAAGCTTAATAAGAGGAAGGGGAACTTATATGGCAACAAAGAAAAGTCGTCGTGCCAGAACTGAATATCGTAAAGCACATATCCGTGAATTAAGAGATGAATTAAACAAACCAAATCCTAGTGATATTCATCCTTTTACGAAATATAAACTCTTAACTTATGTTTTCGTTTTTATCTTTCCTCCATATGGAATGTATCGTGTCTGGAAGAAGGATTCAGGTTTTGTGATTACGGAAAAAGTGGCACAGACTTTAGTAGAAATTGCTTTTATAGGAACCCTTCTTTCTTTTATTTGAAAAAGACTGATGATTTGTAGTAAAATAAAGCTGGTGATGAAAGATGATTATTGATAAATTGCAAGTCATACCCAACTTAACTTTATAGGAAAAAGCGGTCGTGGACTATATCGTTCAAAATCCTGAAGCAGTTTTAAATATGAATGCTTCACAACTAGCAAAAGCCAGTTATACCAGTGCCTCGACAATTATACGCTTGTGCCAAAAAGTTTTTTTGGGGGGTCAAAGGTTATGCAGACTTTAAGACCATTTATGCCTCTGAGTATGCAATGATGATGAAACTGAATTATGCTTTAACGGAAGAACCTTTTTCTAAGAATACAACTGTTGATGATGTGATTGAGTTGATTCCGTCACTTTATGCGAGAAGCTTTGAACAAACGAAAAGTTTTCTTGATCGTAATACAATCATCAGATGTATTAATTATATTAAATCTTCAAAATGTGTAGACATTTATGGAGAAGGATTAAATTATGATATTGCAAATATGGCTTGTTATAAGATGATGGATATTGGCATTGATGCACATGCTTTTAATTGTGCATATTGGGAGTATATGAAACGTAATGAGTTGAAAAATCAAAAGCCGTTTAATATTTTAATTTCGCATACGGGTAAAAACCCTGATATCATTGATACTGCGAAAAGATTAAAAAGATACCATCATAAAACATTATGTATTTGTGGCAGAGAAGAAGATCAGCGATTAGCTCAGTTATGTGATGAAGTGTTATATATCAAAACGACACCATCTACACTTGCTTTTTCGAATACTGTCTTTTCGATGTCCACAATGTATGTTTTAGATATTATTATGAGTTATATTTTATGTACAAAATATGATGAAATGGAAGAAAGAACAAAACCATGCATGGTGAAAGACAGGCATGGTAAAGAAAGAAAAGAACATGAGAAAGTTTCCAGAAGGTTTTTTATGGGGTGGAGCCACTGCTGCCAATCAATATGAAGGTGGATGGAATGAAGGTGGCAAAGGAATCAGTGTTTCTGATTGCGCCAGACACCATTTTGATGTTGATGTTCAAAATTACAAAGCTCACAATTCAATCACAACACAAGATATTGAAGAAGCTTTAAAATCAACAGATGATTCACTTTATCCAAAAAGACGTGCTTCTGATGGGTATCATCATTATAAAGAAGATATTGCTTTAATGGCTGAAATGGGATTCAAAGTCTATAGAATGTCCATTGCCTGGTCAAGAATCTTCCCTAATGGGGATGATGAACAACCTAATGAAGAAGGGTTGAAATTCTATGATGATGTCTTTGATGAATGTTTAAAATATGGCATTGAACCATTAGTCACAATGTCACATTATGAACCACCAATCAATCTTGTCTTGAACTATGATGGATGGGCATCAAGAGAAGTTGTAGATATGTTTGTGAAATATGTTAAGGTCATCTGTGAAAGATATAAGAATAAAGTTAAATACTGGTTGACTTTTAATGAAGTTGATTCAATGATTAGACATCCTTATACAACAGGAGGACTTGTAGAAGATCGTTTTCCAGGAAGAAACTTCCAGGAAGTGATATTCCAGGCGATGCATCATCAGTTTGTTGCTTCTGCCTTAGCGACAAAAATCTGTCATGAAATCATACCAGGATCAAAAGTCGGATGTATGTTGACAAAGCTTACATACTATCCATACACATGTAAACCAGAAGATGTCTTACAAGCACAACAGGATATGAGAAGTACATACTGTTATAGTGATACACAGGTCTTTGGTGAATACCCAGCTTACTTGCTTGCGAAGTTTAAAAATGAAGGTATTCATATCAAGATGGAAGAAGGAGATTTGGATATAATGAAGCAATATCCAGTAGACTTCGTATCATTTAGTTATTATATGTCTTCATGTTCAGCAAAATCTACGGATGGTTTGGACACAGCTGCAGGAAATACAGTAACTGCTGTAAAAAATCCATACTTACCAGCAAGTGACTGGGGATGGCAAATTGATCCAATTGGACTAAGAGTATCATTGGTTGATTTATATGACCGTTATCGTAAACCGTTATTCATTGTAGAAAATGGATTAGGTGCAAAAGATGAATTGATTAATGGAACTGTGGATGATCAATATCGCATTGATTACTTTGATGTTCATTTTAGAGAAATGTTAAATGCGATTGAGATTGATGGTGTTGATTTAATGGGATATACATCATGGGGATGTATAGATATTGTCAGTGAATCAACAAAACAAATGAGCAAGCGTTATGGATTTATCTATGTAGATTGTGATGATTTAGGCAATGGAACATATAAGAGATATAAAAAGAAATCATCTGATTGGTATAAAAAAGTGATTGAAACAAATGGAGCTTGTCTGTTTGATGAAGAGTAACAATCATTGTTACTCTTTTTTAAGGGGAGAAAAGATTGGATATAACAGTTGTTTTGAATCAGATGATTCAATTGTTTTTAATGATGAGTTTAGGATATGGGATGATGAAAAAAGGTGTACTTGATGAAACTGTGAATAAGAAATTGAATTTCATTGTTTTATCAATTACAACACCTTGCTTGATTCTTTCTTCAGTTTTTTCTGGCAGTGATACATCAAAGACAGTTGTTTTATATGTGCTTTTGGTAGCGACTATTGTGTATTTGTTGTTGCCAATTATCAGCTTTATTATTGTGAAGTTGATGCGTATTCAAAAACCACATCAGGGCTTGTTTATTTTTATGACTATTTTTTCCAATACAGGCTTTATGGGATTTCCTGTGATGAAAGCAATCTTTGGAAATACTGCTGTTTTTTATACAGCTATCTTTAATATGTTATTTAACTTAGAAGTCTTTACATTAGGTGTTTTACTGATGGGATATGGACAAGAGAAAAAATTAAGTTAGAACCTAAGAATTTACTTTCTCCAGGTATTATCAGCTCTATTTTAGCTATCATTATTTATTTTTCTGGTATCACTTTTCCATCGTTTTTTGTATCTGCCTGTGAAAGTGTAGGAAATATGACAACTCCTATGGCAATGATATTAATTGGAGCGTCATTAGCTTCTATTCGAATGAAAGATATTTTCAGTGAGTGGATTATTTATCCTTATACATTCATTAAACAAATTGTTTTACCTTTTATTGCCTTTCCCATTATCTGTTTTTTCATTCAAGACCCTTTAATTCAAGGTGTGACTTTAGTCAATTTAGCCATGCCAGTAGGAAATAGTGCGGTTTTATTTGCAACTGAATATCATGGTGATGTGGTTTTAGCTGCTAAAACGGTTTTTATGACAACCTTATTTTCTGTGGTCACCATTCCATTTATTGTTGCTTTTTTACTTTAGAAATTGATTGAAACTCCTTGATTAAAGGAGTTTTTTTCATGTTTCAAAATTGTTTTTAAAAAAGTCGGATAGTCAACATGTTGATAAATATCCATAATATCATTGCAAGTTGTTAAACTTTTCAATGTATCCATGAGTGTATTTAAAATAAAATGATGTGGATCACTACATGAAAAGAGAATAATCATTTTGATTTCTTTTTTATTCCACATAATGCTTTTATTTAAGATTAAGACCGATAACATATTATTATTGGTTAAAGGTTTATTAAGTGCTATCAAAGCGACCTGATTAGGAAATAATGTGAATTGATGATATTGAGAATCATTCATATGGCTTTGAAAAGATTCTTTGATTTGAGGAAATTGTTGTTTTAAAAGATGATAAAAAGCTTTGATTACATCTTTTTTATGATGAGCAATTACATGATCTTGATAGAGTTGAGGCAAAAAGATAGTCTTGAGAATATCTTGATGATATTGGTAATGTAAAAAGGTATGGATTTGTTCGAGATCATCATTGGTAATAATTTGGGATAGATTGAGTGTAGGAATTGAAAGTGTTTTATGAATGGGAACAGTGGAAATGATGAAGTCATAGGCTGATAAATCTTCATCTGGTAATTTATAGTATGACAATGTTTTGACAATCTGAATTTGATTTTCAAAACGTTGTAATATGAAATAGCTTGATAAATCTTGCGCACCACCACCTAAACCACATATTAATAAGACTTTCTTTTTGCATCTGGTTGATTATTAATAGCGTTATGGAAAATGACTGCAAAAAAGGCTAATTCACTCATGGACAGTTTTCTTTGGGTGTATTTTTCAATAACTGAAGAAGTCATCTCAGCCATATAGTAGCCAAGTGGATAAGTTGTTTTTAATTCATCAAAAAGTGGATTTCTGATTTTTTCATCATATTGAATACGTAAGAGTGCATTTTCAACATATAGACAAAAAGTTGTATAGAAAGGTTGATGATGTAAAGAAAATAAAGTTTGCTGGGCAATGGTTTCTAAAATCTCATCAGCTAAACGTATAATTGTAGGATTTTGATGGAAAGTGAGTCCTTTGGTAGAACGTTTACAGATCAATTCAATACCAATCCAATGAATTTCATGAGTATTAAGATGAACATCTGTTTTTTCTTCAATAAATGCCGCAATTTCTTTAGCCGCAATAAATTCATTACGTAAAGAAATGGAAGATAAATCTGGTGATTCTTGAACTGTTTTTCCTTTGAGAATACGAGAAAGTGTAACGGATAAAGACAGTAAAAAATCACATAAGGCAAAATCAGACATTTCAATATCATATTTTTTAATAATTTCTAATATTCCATGTTCTAAAGATGTGGCTTCCATCACAAAAGAATTTAAATAATCATAAAACATTTCAGATTGTCTAAGATTCGTAAAAAGAAAATCACAAATAGGTTTACGTTTATTGATTTCCTGACCTAAAATCCTAATGCCATAATTAGGTTTTTGAATTAAAGATAAATGATATTTTTTCATAGAATGACGACAGTTTTTAATATCATTAGAAATAGTTGAACGACTCACAAGTAATTCATCTGCCAATTGATCAATTTTCATATAATCATCCACATCAATCAAACGTTTTAAAATATAGTTGCTTCTTTCCCAAGGTTGTGTTGGAAAGAGCGATTCACGTTGTTTTTGGGCTTCTTCGATGAAGTTTTGTAGGTCTTGTAAAGAAGCTGAATTTTTATTTTTAATCATATAGCCTTTGGATGTTTTAGAAATCAATTCATAACCCAATTCTTTTAAGATATTTTTAATGCTAGCAATTTCATCTCTGACTAAACGACGATTAATCCCTGTGGCTGTCGCAATATCATAAGAGGAAATATAATCAGTGGCAGTCAATAAAAGTTTTAATATTTCTATTTCATTTTTCTTTAAATTCATAAACAACTCTCCTTTTTCTTCAAGATTATAACAAATTATCTCATTTGTGTAAACGATTTCTCATCAAAAAAATAGGAAATAAAAAGTCACAAAATGACGGTTCTATTGAGAATATGTCATGTTTTGTGAAATTAACGACATTAATTGTGACAAATCATAATGTGGAAATTTGTTGGGGGGGGGGTAGAATAAAAAACGTAGAGAAAACGTTTACACGTTTTGAAATTTAAAAGAAGGGAGAAAATTTTATGTCTACTGAAAAGAAGTCTTTTATGGATTCATTGATGGAAAAAGTTGATATCATTGCTGGTCCAATGACAAAGTTTGGACAAATTCCATTTGTTCGTGCTTTGGTTAACGGGATGGTAGCCGCAATCGGGGTTACAATGGTTGGATCTATTTTCTTAGTTGTCAATCTTTTTGCATCTGATGGTCAATTGACACAAACAGCTTTATTGCCATTTTTAAAACCTTGGGCTGGAGATATTGCCTTAGTCAATAGCTTGTCAATGGGTATAATGGCGGTTTACATTGTCATTGCATTTGGTTCTGAATACGCTGAAATCAAAGGCTTTAATAAAACAACAGGTGCCGTTGGAGCATTCTTTGCCTTTGTCTTATTGAACTATGATGCGGTTGGACAATTATTTGTTGAAGGAGTGGAAACATTACCATCTGCTCTTGATATTACTTATTGGGGTGGAGCTGGAGTTATCACTGCCATGGTTGCTGGAGCTATCGCTATCAATATTACAAGTATCTGTTATAAACACAATATCAAGATTACTTTACCTGATGGTGTACCACCAGCAGTTGCAGATAGTTTTTCAGCTATTATTCCATTCTTCTTTATTACTATTGTATGTTGGGGTATTAGAACTTTAGCTGGGTTCAACATTCCTGAAATAATTGGAAGTATCTTATTACCAATCTTCTCTGCTGCTGATAATGTCTTTGTTTATACCTTACAACAATTCTTATCTGCATTATTATGGACTTGTGGTTTACATGGTGACAACATTACTGGTGCTGTTATTAATGCCTTCACAAATACTTGGATTGCTGAAAATAATGCTGCCTTTATGGCTGGTACAGCTGTGGCTGATTTACCATATACTTGGACACCAAACTTATGTCGTTTATCTCAATGGGTATCTTCATGCTGGCCTATCTTAGTTTATATGTATATGTCAAGCAAGAAATTACCACACTTAAAACCACTAGCAACAATCTGTTTACCACCTGCTGTATTCTGTATTGTTGAACCGATTATGTTTGGGTTACCAGTTGTCTTAAATGCGTTCTTAATCATTCCATTTGTTTTAACACATACAATTACTGCTGCTTTGACTTACTGGTTATCAGATATTGGTTTTGTTGGAAAGATGTATATGACATTACCTTGGGCAACACCATCACCAATTCTAGGATTCTTGAGTAATGGTGGTTCTATTGGTGGTATTATCATTGTCTTTATCAACTTTGCGATTGGTATGGTTATATTCTATCCATTCTGGAAAGCTTATGAAAAATCTGAAGTCGCAAGAATTGAAGCTGAAGCTCAATAATGATATTTACTGAAAAGGGCTGTCTAAGAACACAGTCCTTTTTTCAAAGGAGGGTATTATAAATGAAAACATGTCCAAATTGTTATAAAGATTTACCTGATGATGCCAAGTTTTGTACATATTGTGGAAAACCATTGGAAGGCTCACAAAGACAAAATGAAAAAAGGAAACATTACGTCAAAATGATAGAAAAAATAATTGGGCTGTTTTAGGTTTAACATTACTGATTGGAGGTTTGATTATTTTTGATTTTTTATGTCCGATTCTTTTGAGTGCGATTGAAATAGATACAAAGTTTCCATTTTATATCAGTTTTGTTTTCTATATGCTTTCTATTGTTTGTGGTATTTTATCATTAACGATTGATAGAAAAGATAAAAAAGCAGGTTATCAGCCTAGTGGCAATAAAAGTTATGCTTATGTTTGTATTTGTATCAGTTTATTTATTGCTTTAGTGAATTTATCACAGGTTATTTTGAAATAGGGGTGCAAGAGATGTATTGTAGAAAATGTGGAGCGAAAATTGATGATCATGCTCAATTTTGTGAGCATTGTGGAACTGAAGTTGTGATTGTTCCTCAAAAAAGTTATGCACAAAAATATCAGGAACAAAAACGTCAAAAAAATCACAAAATAAACAAAACAAAACGCAACAAAAACAACAAGCCAAACATCAAGATGTTAAAAATCCTTATATTGGAGCTTCTTTATTTGCAGCGCTTATTTCATTGATTTGTGCAGTTTTCCCTTGGAATCTTATTGGTAGTGGGATTGGGACAAGTTTAGCCATGCGTATTATTATTGTTGTTTTTGCTTTATTAGGTGATTATCATGCAACCAAAGCGAAACAGACAAATCGTTATATAAAACAAAAATATGGTTTTGAAATACAGGTTAATGCGATGAAGTTAGGTTATTATTTATCAGTTATTATGACAATTATGGGATTGTTTGCATTATTCATGTATGGGGCATAAGATGCCTTTTTTTGTTGTATCAAAAGTCATAATATATGACTTTTTAAACTGTGGAAGAAAAATGAGGATTTTATATAATAAAAGTGGAGGTGGAGCAAATGAACATATTATTTTTTAAACCAATTCCCCGTCCTGCATTATGGGGACATACATTGGTCAAAGATTATTTTCAATATCATGATTTTCCTGATGGAATAGGTCAGTCATGGTCATTTAGTGCCCAGGAAGGGGCTTCAACCATCTGTCTAAGTGAACCATTTCAAGGCAAAACATTGCTAGAACTATGGAATGAACATCAGGAACTATTTGGTTGTCCAAACGAAAAGTTTCCAGTCATTATTTCACTCGTTGCCCCAGAAGATGATTTGAGTATTCAGGTACATCCAAATGATGACTATGCCAAAAGGAAAGGTTATCCATGTGGGAAAAATGAAGCGTGGTATTTTATTGAAAGCAAACCACAGGCACAAATTGTCTATGGGCATCATGCGAAAGATGAACAAGATTTAAGACAATATATTCAAGATGAACGTTGGGATGATTTGATTGCCCATTTAGATGTCCATACAGGTGATTTTGTCTATTTACCTGCTGGATTACTTCATGCCTTAAAAAAGGCAGCATTGTCTATGAAATTCAACAGGCAACAGATATAACATATCGTTTTTATGATTATCATCGCCTAGATGCACAAGGTCAGGAACGTGAACTGCATCTAGAAGATGCGATTGCATGTTTGTCTTATGATCCAAAAGATGTGCAAAATGTGATTGAACCCGTTATTGAAAAATGTCAAGGCATGACAAAAACAACTTTTCTTTCTAACGATTCTTTTACAGTCATGAAAGTGGATATTGGTGAAAAAGCAACGTTTTTAGATACACGTTATCAATTAGCCACGATTGTTTCAGGTCAAGGCGTCGCCAATGGCATGAAGGTTCATATTGGTGATAGCTTCTTGATTCCAAAAGATGTCAAAGTGGATTTTGATGGACAGATGACAATTATGATGACAACAAAGTGAGGGATGAGAAAATGAGTCAATTGAAAAAAGATTTTTTATGGGGTGGCGCTTTAAGCAATGTCCAAGCTGAAGGAGGTTATTTAGAAGATGGCAAAGGACTAAATGTTTATGATACTCTAGTTGTGACACCAGAACCAGGTATCGCTCCCATGTTCTGTGATACAGCAGTAGCAACAGATCACTATCATCATTATAAAGAAGATATTGATTTGATGGCTGAGATGGGCTTTAAAGCTTATCGCTTTTCAGTGGTCTGGTCAAGAATTCATCCATTAGGGGATGAAGAACAGCCTAATCTTGCTGGATTAGATTATTATGAAGATATGATTGATTATCTTTTAGAAAAAGGCATTGAACCGGTTGTATCATTGGTGCATTTTGATATGCCAGACCATTTACTTAGAGAATATAATGGTTTTCTAAATAAACAGGTAATTGAATTTTTTGCCCGACATGTCGAAAGCATTGTGGAAAGATTTAAAGGAAAAGTCAAATATTATATTACTTATAATGAAATTAATCTTGCTCCATATATGCCAGATTTAGTGGCAGGGGTTTATAAACCAGATGATATGAGTCAAGAAGAACTGTTTAGTCAACTGACCATCAATGTTCAAATCGCTCATGCGAGAGCTGTTGATGTGATTAAACGTATTGATCCTCAAGCACAAGTCGGTGGTATGATTGGACATGCGCCATTCTATCCACTCACATGTCAGAGTCAGGATATTATTGCGGCTGATTTTAAAAACAAAATGCATAATTATTTACCATTTGATATAATGACAAGTGGAAAACTTCCTGAATACTTTATTCATTTTATGAAACAAAGAGATATTGTCATTGATTTTAATGAACAGGAACAAGCCATGATTGCTTCTTCTGCTCAAAAACTTGATTATCTTTCTTTTTCTTATTATCGCAGCAGTGTCCAAGGTTCTTATGATGATATAGATGATCTTATTGCATTAGAAAATGCCATTTTATTTGATAAGCGAGGTTTAAAAAATCCATACTATCCTTCCAATGAATGGGGTTGGCAAATTGATAGTGAAGGACTACGATATTCTTTAATTGATTTTTATCATCGTTATCATAAACCATTATTTATTGTAGAAAATGGAATTGGTATTGATGAGCAGTTAAAAGATGGCAAAGTTATTGATGATGAACGTATTGCTTATTATCAAAAACATATCACAAGTATTAAACGTGCTGTTTTACATGATGGTGTTGATTTGATGGGGTATTTAGCTTGGAGTCCTATTGATTTTTTAAGCAGTCATAAAGAAATCAGAAAAAGATATGGCTTTGTTTATGTCAATCGTGATTTTAAAGATTTATTAGATTTAAAACGTTATCGTAAAAAATCATTTTACTGGTATCAAAAAGTGATTCAAACACATAGTGAAGATTTGAATAATGATATTGATTATTAAGCCTGTTGAATAAAAAATGATAAATGAGAGGATAGGAAAATGATTTTCAAATATTCATTTTATTGATATAATCATATTATATAAATAGATGGAGATGGAAGAGATGATTATAACACAAAAACCTTTAAAAGTATTATTGATAGGAGGGACAGGAACGATTTCAACACCGATATGTGAAACATTAAGTCAAGATGAAAATATTGATTTATATGTCTTAAATCGAGGTCATAAACCTTTGCCTTTAGGGGCAAAGCCATTGATTTGTGATTTCCATGATGTTGAAAAAATGGAATCTTTATTAAGTGAATATACTTTTGATGTGGTTTGTAATTTTATTATTTTTAAACCTGAAGAAGCCATTGAACAAATTCAATTATTCAAAGGAAAGATTCAACAATATATCTTTATTTCAACAGTTGTCACATATAACCATGAAAATGCTGTGATGATTCATGAATCCCATGAACAAGATAACTGTTTTTCTCAATATGGACGTGATAAAACAAGATGTGAACAAATCTTTTTAAAGGCTTATGAAGAATTTGGTTTTCCAATTACAATTGTCCGTCCTTCACAAACTTATGGTTATGACCGTATTCCATTAAGTGTGAAAGGAAAAAGCTGTTGGAGTGTTGTTGACCGTATTTTAAATGATAAGCCTGTGATTGTTCATGTTGATGGAAAAAGTACATGGCATTGTACTCATACCCAAGATTTTGCTTATAATTTTGTTCAATTGATTAATAATGAAAAAACAATTGGACAAGCATATCACAATATTAATCCTGTCATTGTCAATTGGGATATGATTTATCATACATTATATGCTTTATTGAATAAACAACCACAAATTATTCATATTGCCAGTGATACCTTAGCTATGTCAGAGATTTATGATATTGAATCTTCTATTTTAGGTGATAAACAGTATTCATGTTTATTTGATATGTCTAAGATGCAAAAAGATATTCCTGACTTTCAAAACCATATTATGATTGAAGAAGGATTAAAAATATATCTTGAATATATGGATACACATCCTGAAAAGAAAGTCAAAGATGAACAATTTGATGAATGGTGTGACTATGTCATTCAGGCATATCAGGATTTTTGTGGACAATTAAAGAAAAGTGGACGCCTTTAATCAGGCGTTTTTTCATATTTCAATGAAAATAAACAGAAAAACGCATAATAAACGCACGGTATGTGTTTGAAATGGTAAATATATATCAAAAAAATATTAATTTGAGGCAAGATAGCAATGTTTTTGGCTATGTAAGAGGATATTTAACCATTTTTTCACATAATCATGTATAATCATAAGTAAAAAGAGGTGAACAATATGGGAATTGGTATCATAGCTTTAGGACTTTGGTTACTTTTAGGGATTTCATTAACAAGAAATGACATAGAACTTTTTCCAATGGCTTTATCAGTAATGGTTATTATTGTGGGAATGATGATTGTTTTAAGAAAAGTGAAATCACGAGAATTATTGGTATCACTTGGATTATGGTTGATTATTTTGATAATGGACATCTTTCAATTATTCATTTTTTTAATAGACTATGTATTTTTTATAGCTTTAGTGTTCACATTTATTGGTATTGAACGTATTGCTATAAATTATCCAGCTATTCAAAAATACCATAAGAATTATCGTATATATTTGATTATTTTTGCTATGATAATCTTTTTAAGTCGACTGATGGTCATAACCCAAGCAGAATTTCTTTTGATTCTGATGATTATTTTATTCATTCTACTAGAAATCTATTTGATTATTGTTTTGTATCATATGATACGTATCAATCAATATTTAGAAGAAGATTATCTTGAAGTTCATGTTCAATCATTCTCATATTCTTTCCATCAAAAAACAATTCTTATACTTCTTTCAGTCGTCAGTCTTGTGGGTATTATTTTTATACAAGATGGTTTTACTGAAACAATTCAACAGGAAGTTATCTTAGAAGAAACCCATTTTTTAAAGGTCAACGAACAAGATTATAAAGTTTTGCCTTTAGGCTATCATAAAGAAACAAAAAGTAGTTTACCTTCAAAAGATGAAACGACCGCTTACTCACCTATTGAAATCTATATGAAACAAAATTTATATGAAGATTTAGATCAAGTGCAATATCAGATTGTTAACGGAGATCAAAAAATTCTATCTTTCAAAGGAAAGTTTATTGAAAATGAATATGAAGATAATGAAACAACACCGTTTGATGGTTATATTGGTGGTTATGTTGAAGGTACGAGTTATGAAGACCTTTATAATGTTCAAGATTATAATCAGACATTGGATTTTGTATTGAAACTTTATAATGATAAAGGAGCATGTTATTATCAAGATCAAACAAGATTAGAAACGGTTGTATCTCATACTTATCGTTATGAAGATGAAAAGATTTGTATTGAAAATTTTCAGTATGATATGCATGTGATTACGAGAGCACCGCAAATTGAAGTGAAACAGTCTTATGATCAGGTTGCTAATATATTGATTTATATCATTGATGATAATCAAAAAGAAAATATTGTTTTGTCATATGATAAATATGAGGGGCAGGATGAATATAATTGTTGGGTGGTTAAACGTTCCATTTATCAGCCTCTACAACGCTTATCAAAAATCAAAATAGAATTGCGTGATGAAAATTATGAGGTTATTGATTCTTTCATCTGTGAATTGGAGGAAGTCTTATGAAAATCATATGTGCACTCCATCATCTTGATTCTTTAAGATCAATGTTAAGAGAATATCAACAATTAGATATTGTGATTGTTGAAAAAGGTTTTGATTATGAAAGTATGTGTTATTATTTTTCAATGGAACATATTGAAGATTTGATTTTCTATTTACAGAGTCTGTATCAAAAATATTTGCTTTGTTTTAATGGATATCAACAATACCAGCTGTTACCTCATCAGATTGATTATATCGAAGGTTATTCACAGGAAGCTTTTTTGCATAGTGATAATCAACAATATCAGATTCATCAAAAACTTTACGAATTAGAGGAAAAACTTAATCCTTATGGGTTTGTGAGAATTAATAAATCAACTCTTGTCAATATTCATAAAATCGAAAGTATCATACCAGAAGTTCAAAGAAGATATATTCTCGTTTTAAAAAACCAAAACAAACTCTTGTTGACACGTTATTATGTGAAAAGTTTTATGGAAAAGTTAAGGAGGAATAGTTTATGAAAGAGCGTATTGGGCTTCATTACGGTATCAGCTTTATCTATCTTGTATTGATGAGAAATCTTTTAGGACAGGGATATTTATATACAAGCTATTTGCCTTATTTTCAAAAAAGTTTGATTTATTGTTTAGTTTTAGCTGCTTGTTTTACAGTTCTTTTAGAAGTCTGGCAAATGTTTAAAGAAATCTATTTACCGCATCTTAAAATCAAAAAAGTTATGATTTGTTTATGTTTGATAATGGTTGTTTCATTCGTTTGTTTACAGTCTTTATATTATAGAGCTATTTTGTTATTTCTTTTCATTTATGTATGTCGAGATAGTTGGCGATATTATCAAATGAATAAATCATTATAAAAAAGCATTATATTTGCGTAGAATCTCTTTGAATCAATTCTACTGGCAAAATATAATGCTTTTCATTATCCACGGGATTTTCACCGTTCATCAATGACAACAACAAACCAGAAGCTTTTTGCGCTAATAGTTTTGTGTTTTGATGAATGGTAGATAAAGATGGATGACAGGCATAAGAAATAGGGATATCGTCAAAACCAATGACTTTCACATCTTGTGGAACACGAATATGATTTTCCGTTAAAGCCACGACAACTCCATAGGCACGCCAATCATTTGTCGCAAAGACACCATCAAAAGGAATATTGGATTGAACAAGTTTTTCAACAGCGTGTTTTGTGCCATCATAGTTAGGTGATGAAACATCAAGAAGAATCTGTAATTCATCATAAGCTTCTAATCCATAGTCTTTTAATGCCTGACGATAGCCTTCTAAACGTTGTTGATTGACGGACAAAGATTTGTTACGGGAAACAATTGCAATTCTTTTACAACCTTTCTTAATCAATTCTTCAGTTGCTAGATAACCACCACTATAATGATTAGATTCAACATAATAAACATTATGATGATTCTTTGGCTTTCTATCAATACAGACAATCGGAATATCTCTTGTCATAATACCAGTTGGTAATTCTTCACTGCCTGAAATACACATGATACCATCAACCATTTTAGAATCTAAAGATTGAAAATAAGCAATTTCCTTTGCTTCAGTTTGTGAAGTATTGCATATAAAAACAGAGTAATTCTTTTCAAAGAAATATTTTTCAATTTCTAGAACTAATAATGAAAACCATTCATTATTAATATTTGGCACAATAATACCAACAGTTTTTGATTTTGCCATTCTTAAACTTTTGGCTGCCATATTGGTACGATAGCCATATTGATCAATGATTTTTTGAACTCTAATTCTTGTTTCCTCAGAAAAACGACCATTATTATTAATCACACGTGATACTGTCGCTACAGACACGTTTGCTAATTTTGCAATTTCTTTAATTGATAAACTTTTCTTTTTATCCATAAAATGTCAACTCCCTTTTTTATTATATATGCTTTTTGCTAATTTTCATAGAAAAATTACAATTTGTGAAACAATATTCTTGAGTCATAAAATATGCCACAATTTCATATAGAAGAAACATAAAAAAATCAGTATAATAGGGTAAGGAGGTGCTATTTATGATTCGTTGGGGAATTTTAGGCATTGGAAATATCGCAAAACGTTTTATCAAAAGTTTAGAAAAAAGTGAAAGAGGTCTTTTGTATGCGGGTGCATCTTATACACCACAAAAATGTGAACTTTTTCAAAGTACTCATCCAGATGTTGTTGTTTATCATGATTATGAAGATTTATTAAAAGATGAGCATGTTGATGCTGTGTATATTGCTATGCGTCATCAAGATCATTATCGTTGGGCAAAGAAAGCTTTACAATATCATAAAGCGGTTTTATGTGAAAAACCAGCAACTTTGTATACCTGGCAGATGGAAGATTTAAAACAGACGGCACTTAAAAATCAAACGTTTTTTATGGAAGCGATGAAAACACGTTTTATTCCATTGATTCAAGACATCAAAGCATGTATTGAAAATAAGGATATTGGAGATTTAATCAGTGTGGAAACACGTTTTTGTTATTGCAGTGATTATCTTGCTGGACATTATTTATTTGATGTAAGTCAAGGTGGTATTTTAAATGATGTGGGAAGCTATAATATTGCCAGTACCCTTGATTATATTCATTCACCTGTAAAAAGTGTGACATCACAGGTTCAATTTCAATATGATGTAGATAGCCATGAAAAAGTGATTGTGACTTTTGAAAATGGACAGAAAGCGATTATGGAAATGGCTTTGGATGAAAAGAAAGATGCGATTTTAGAAGTGATTGGCACAAAAGGAAAAATTCTTGCACAACCTTTTTACCGTCCAACACAGGCGACCATCATTTTCAATGATGGCATAACAAAACAGATAGAAAAACCTTATCTTCATGATGATTTCTTTGGTGAAATTGAAGAAGTTCATCATTGTTTGGAAAATGATTTATTAGAAAGTCCACGTATGTGTTTGCAAGATTCTATTGATTGTATTTCTCTTTTGGAACAGATTAGAAATAGTTTTATACAAGAATGATTTCTTCATGATTTGAAGGAATCTTTTTTTGTTGTGGCACAATGTGTGCCACAAGCATGTATCGAAACAAGTCACAAAGTTGTTTACAATAAAAGCAAACAAAGGAGGAATAGAAAATGGGATTTCCAAAAGATTTTTTATGGGGTGGTTCAATCAGTGCTGCTCAAATTGAAGGAGCATGGGATGAAGGAGGAAAATCTCCTGTTGCGGTTGATTATTGTACAGCTGGTTCGACCACAGAACGTCGTCAAATCTGGTATTTAGATGAAAATGGACAAAAAGCACATAAAGACTGGGAAGCAGTGGATGAACTTCCTAAAGGTGCAAAGTATCAGATCTTTGATGATTTGCATTATACAAATCATGTCGCAAGTGATTTTTATCATCACTATAAAGAAGATATTGCTTTAATGGCTGAAATGGGCTATACAACATTTAATACATCTATTTCATGGGCTAGAATCTATCCTTATGGGATTCAAGGCGGTGTCAATAAAGAAGGGGTTGACTTCTATCGTCGTGTCTTTGAAGAATGTCGTCGTTATGGAATGGACCCAGTCATTACACTTTATAAATATGATGAACCTGTTTCTTTAAATCAACAACATGGTGGTTGGACAAATCGTGCCATGATTGATGAATTTGTAGAATTTGCAAGAGTTTGTTTTACAGAATACAAAGACTTGGTCAACAAATGGATGACTTTTAATGAAATTAACATCATTATGCCAATGGACGATACACCAAAAGAAAAAGCGCAAAGAAATTTAATTTATATGCATCATCAATTGGTCGCAGCTGCAAAAGCAACAATTGTTGCCCATGAAATTGATCCCCAATTAAAAGTAGGCGCAATGATCTGTGGCAATATGTCCTATCCTTTAACACCTGATCCTGAAGATGCTTTTGCTAGATATAAAAGATTTCAAGATTTCTTCTGTTATAGTGGGGATACACAAGTACGTGGAAAATATCCTGATTTTGCGAAAAGAATATGGAAACAATGGGATATTGAATTGCCTATCACAGAGGAAGATAAAGATGTTTTAATGAAAGGAAAAGCGATTTCTTAGGATTTTCTTACTATGCTTCAGGTGTTATCACAACACACCCTCAAGATGAAGAAAATATCACAGGAGGAAATGTATTAGGAAGTATTAAGAATCCATATTTAAAAGCTAATGCATGGGGATGGCAGATTGATCCATTAGGTTTTAAACATTTCTTACATATTTTAAATGATCGTTATCAAGTGCCATTATTTGATGTAGAAAATGGAATTGGTTTGATAGAAACAGAAGACAAAGATGGTATCTGTCATGATGAAGCACGTATTGATTATCATCGTCAACATATTCAACGCATGAAAGAAGCAGTTGAAGAAGGTGTTCAATTATTTGGATATACAACATGGGGTTGTATTGATCTTGTATCTGCTGGAACAGGACAAATGGATAAGAAATATGGTTTTATTTATGTGGATATGGATGATCAAGGAAATGGAGATTTACATCGTTCAAGAAAAGATTCTTTCTATTGGTATCAAAAAGTCATCAAGTCAAATGGTGAAGATTTGGATTAAAGACATCAATTGATGTCTTTTTTTATCAAGAATATGTTGATGAGAAAAGATATTTTTTTCATACGGCACATATTGTAACATGAAAATATGTGGAAACGATTACCCAAATCTTATACAATAGAATTATCAAAAAGGGAAGTTGTTAACGCTTGAGTAAACGTTTACTTTAGGAGGGAAATATGGAAAAATTATTATGTCCAAGTATGATGTGTGCAAATTTTGCAAATCTTGAAAAAGAAGTGAAAGATTTAGAAGCAGGGGGTATAGATATTTTTCATCTAGATGTTATGGATGGAAATTTTGTGCCAAACTTTGGAATGGGATTACAGGATATTGAATATATTGTCAAAGCTTCTTCAAAGCCTTGTGATGTTCATTTGATGGTAACGAATCCAAGTGTCTATATTCAAAAGTTTGCTGATATAGGTGTGAAGATTATTTATGTGCATCCTGAAACAGATAGTCATATTACTAGAACATTACAAATGATTAAAGATGCAGGAGTACAGTCAGGAATTGCAGTGAATCCAGGAACATCTTTTGAAACGGTGAAAGATATATTAAGTTTAGTAGATTATGTTTTGGTGATGACAGTTAATCCAGGTTTTGCTGGACAAAAATATTTATCATTTGTTGATCATAAATTTGGCCAATTCTGCAAGCTTAAAGATCAATATGGCTATAAGGTTATGATTGATGGTGCTTGTTCACCTGAAAAAATTGAAAAATTATCAAAAATTGGAGTTGATGGTTTTATTTTAGGAACAAGTGCTTTATTTGGAAAAGGCAGAAGCTATCAAGAAATTTGTCAAGAATTAAGAGCACTATAAAAGGAGGAATAAGCAATGAGTATTTTATTAGTTTGTGCAGCTGGTATGTCTACCAGTTTATTAGTCACACGTATGGAAGATGCCGCCAAGAAACGTCAAATTGATGTGAAGATTGAAGCACATCCTGTGGGAGATATTGAAAAATATGGCAATCAGGCTGATGTTATTTTATTAGGACCACAAGTGCGTTATCAATTGGCAGCAGTGAAAAAACAATATGTAAGTAAACCAGTAGAAGTCATCAATATGCAAGATTATGGTATGATGAACGGCGAAAAAGTTTTAGAACATGCTTTAAAAATAGCAGGAAAATAAAGGTGGTGTGAAAAATGAAAATAGGAATTGGAAATGATCATGTCGCAGTCGACTATAAAAATCAGATCAAACAATACATTGAAGAAAAATATGGTTATGAAGTCATTAATTTTGGAACGGATTCAACAGAAAGATTTAATTATCCTGTTGCTGGGGAAGCCGTGGCGAATGCAGTGATTAGTGGTGAAGTCGATAAAGGAATTGTTATCTGTGGAACAGGTGTAGGGATTTCACTAGTCGCTAATAAAGTCAATGGCATTCGTTGTGTCACTTGTAGTGAACCCTATTCAGCAAAACTTTCAAGAGAACACAACAATACCAATATGCTAGCTTTTGGGGCAAGAGTTGTTGGTATTGAACTTGCCAAAATGATTGTTGATGCATGGCTAAATGGTGAGTACGAAGGTGGCAGACATCAAGTCAGAATTGATATGCTTACAGATATTGAAGAAAGGCAAAAAAATAAATAATCTTAAATGTTGAAATAAATATCTATGATTAACAAAAGGCATCATTTATCAACAAAGCATCCTCTCTACTTTTTTGTTAATCATAGATTTTCATGAAAGGAAGGAATGAGAAAATGAGTTTTCCAGAGAATTTTTTATGGGGTGGAGATATTAGCGCAACACAAATTGAAGGTGCATGGAATGAAGGTGGCAAATCACCTGTTGAACCTGATTATTATTTAGGTGGAAATAAAGATAAATTAAGATACGCTTATTATCAGACGACTGATGGACAAATTGGTCAAGTGATGCAATATAGTGGGCAAATGCCTGCTGGAGCAAAATATATTTTGAAAGATGGTGAAATCTATCCAAATCATTTTGCGTCTGATTTTTATCGTCATTATCAAGAAGATATAGCCTTACTTGCCGAAATGGGATTTAAAGCATTGAATCTCACAATCTCTTGGGCAAGAATTTTACCACATGGTATTGCAGGTGGAGTGAATCAAGAAGGTGTTGATTATTATCGTCACGTCTTACAGGAACTTAAAAAACATCATATTGAACCTATTGTTACAATGTATAAATATGATATGCCAGCTTTTTTGTAGAAGATTTTGGTGGTTGGTCAAATCGTCAATTGATTGATGAATTTGTTGCCTTTAACAAGGTATGTATGGAAGAATATCAAGGTCTTGTGAAATATTGGATTACTTTTAACGAATTAAATGTTTTAAAGATGCTTATGGATGTAAATCCAACAGTCACTCAAGCTGATCGTCAACGTATTTTTGAAGAATCACATCATCAGATGGTTGCTGCTGCAAAAGTTGTTCAAATGGCACATCAAATCAATCCTGATTATCGAGTTGGTTGTATGATTGCAGGACAATGTACTTATCCACTAACTTGTGATCCAAAAGATGTCGCATTAGCCCAAAAGAAAATGCAAGATAATTTCTACTTCTTTGCGGATACAATGGTTAGAGGTGTTTATCCATCTTATGCTTCAAGAATTTTTAAAGAATATGGTGTGCAACTTCATATAAGTGAAGCAGACCAACAAGATTTAATGGCAGGCAAAGCTGATTATTTAGCCTTTTCATATTATATGTCATCTTGTGCCACAACACATGTTGATAATATTGAATTAAGTAATGGAAATCTTTCTTTAGGAGCGAAAAATCCTTATTTAGATGCAACGGATTGGAGATGGCCAATTGATCCTGATGGTTTAAAATATTATTTACATGAACTTTATGATCGTTATCAGGTTCCATTATTAATTGTTGAAAATGGAATGGGAGCCATTGATCAATTAGAAGCAGATGGTTCAATTCATGATCCTTATCGTATTGATTATCATAGAAGACATATTCAATGTATGAAAGAGGCTGTTGAAGAAGGTGTTGATTTAATGGGATATACAATGTGGAGTTGTATTGATTTGGTATCTTTTTCAACTGGAGAAATGAGAAAACGTTATGGATTTATTTATGTTGATATAGATGATGAAGGTCATGGAACAGGAAAACGTTATAAAAAAGATTCTTTCTATTATTATCAAAAAGTTTGTCGTTCTAATGGTGAAGACTTAGATTAAGGAGATTTCGTATCTCCTTTTTGTATGCAAAAACACCAATCATTGACGATTGGTGTTCTTTTTAAAATACAAGGCAGTATATAAAATATCAATAATATAATGAATAGATATACCATACAACATAATCCCAAAAGGAAGATGATGCTGATAACTATCAATATGTAAACTTTCATTACAAATCATATCTAAAGTAGGACTTATTTTTCCTGTAATTCCAATTACACGTATACGTTTTTTACGTAATGTGTAGGCAGCATCAACCATTGTCTGATTATGCCCTGAATGACTTACAACAAAGGCGAGCACATTGGAAGGTTTGATGGCATCTAAATAAACAGTATTCACAGCGTTAAATGCTTGGGCACGGATGCCAATGTTGGACAGTTTTAAACAGGCTGATTGTACTTCAGCGTAATTGTTATCATTAGCATAAAAATCAATCTGTTTGGCTTCCATCATATAATTCACTGTTCTGACAAAAGCTTCGGTTCTTGTAATCTTTTTGGTTTCCATAAAGACATGATAATAAATATCAGGAAGGACATTGATAATATCATTCATCGAACTGTTTTGATCGAGATGATAGTCTTTGGTTTGATTAAACATCATATATTCCTGACTATAAGTTAATTGGAAATCATGATAACCCTGAAAGCCTAATTTTTTAACAAAACGTACCATTGTTGGTGGACTGACATAAATCAGCTGTGACAGTTCTTTAGCATTGTGCTTTAAAATGCAATCTGGATGTTGTTGAATATATTGCACAATGGCTTCTTCATGAGGAGTTAATTTTATATTTTGAATAATATCTTGAATCATTGTATCACCTGTGTTTATTTTAACATAGAAAAGACAAAGAGAAAACGTTTTCTCGATAAAAATGACAGGAATGAAATTCAATTTCATGCTTTTGTAAAACCAATGAAATCGCATTTCTTTTGCATGAGAAAAGCTATTTTTTAGACATTGGTTTTTATAAAATGAAGCTAGATAAAGGAGGAAGATATGATGTTAGTTGTTGCTTATATTGGCTTTGGTAATAGTGTGTGTCGTTATCATTTGCCTTATGTTGAAAGAAGAAAAGACACAGTGAAAGTAAAATATATTTATCGTCGTGAAGAAGATCGTCAGGGAGATGAAGAAAGAGAAACTTGGTATCCTGATATTACTTTTACGACAGATATTGAACAAGTGATGAATGATCCAGAAGTCAATCTGATTGTGGTTAATACACCAGATGCCTTCCATGTTTCTTATACAATGCAAGCCTTAGAACACGGAAAAAATGTTCTTTGTGAAAAACCATTTGCTTTGACGGCTAAAGAAGCACAAGAAGTTTTCGCTTTTGCGAAAGAAAAAGGTTTGGTCGCTATGGCGAATCAAAGCCATCGCTTTGATGCTGATATGCGTACAGTGAGAAAAGTGATTGAATCAGGCGTTTTAGGAGAAATCTTAGAAGTCGAATCTCATTATGATTATTATCGTCCATCAATTGCTGATCATAAAGGTTTTGGCATTTTATATGGTTTAGCTGTTCATCCTATTGATCAGATCATTGGACAGTTTGGAAAACCAAATAAAGTCGTTTATGATTGCCGAAGTTTTGATCATCCAGGTGAATCAGATGATTATTATGATATTGATTTTTTCTATGATCATATGAAAGCTATTGTCAAAACAAGTTATTATGTTAAATTAGATTATCCACGTTTTATTGTTCATGGACGTAAGGGAAGCTTCTTAATGCCAGCTTTAGGACATCAAAGTGCTTTAGCGAATAAACCAGGACCAGTTGAAATCAGTTTTGATCCACTACCAGAAGATAAATGGGGAACATTATCTTATATTGATGAAAAAGGACAAGATATTACAAAAAAAGTGCCGACAGAAATTCAAGATTATGGTATCATATATGATAACCTATATGATGTGATTTTTAATGGTCAACCAAAGATTGTCAAAGATGAAGAAGTGATTGAAGTATTAAAAATTATTGAAAAGGCAACAAAAGTAGCAAAGGAGGCTTAAAAAATGAAAGTAGGAATTTTAGGAGCAGGAATGATTGTTCATGATTTGTTGACATTTATTCATCAAGTAGATGGTATTGAACTCATGGCTATTTGTGCTTTACCACAAGAAAAAGAAAAGATTGAAAAAATGGCTGATGAACATCAAATCGCTACAACTTATGTGGATTATGATGAAATGTTGAAAGATGATCAAGTTGAAGTTCTTTATGTCGCTGTGAATAATCATCTTCATTATCAAATGAGTTTGAAAGCTTTACAAGCAGGAAAGCATGTAATTTGTGAAAAGCCATTTACATCTAATGTTCAAGAATTAGAAAAGTTATATGCACTTGCAAAAGAAAAAGAATTGTTTTTGTTAGAAGCTATTTCAACACAATATTTACCAAATGTTTTAAAGATGAAAGAACTCTTATCTGAAGTGGGAAATGTGAAAATTGTTTCAGCTAATTATTCACAATATTCATCACGTTATAATGCTTTTAAAGAAGGGCAGATTTTACCAGCATTTGATGTTAATAAATCAGGTGGGGCTTTGATGGACTTGAATATTTATAATATTCATTTGATGGTTGCTTTATTTGGTGAACCACAACATGTATCTTATCAAGCCAATATCGAAAAAGGTATTGATACATCAGGTATTATCACTTTAGACTATGGGACATTTAAGGCCGTTTTGATTGGTGCAAAAGACTGTAAAGCACCGATTATGACAAGTGTTCAAGGAGATCAAGGATGTCTTGTGTTAGATACGCCTGCTAATAATGCATCTTGTTTTAAACTATTGAAAAATGATCAAAGTGAATACGAATATGATGAACAACAAGGAAAACATCGTATGTACTTTGAATTTGTAGAATTTGTGAAAATCATCGATGAAAAAGATGTTGAAAGAGCTGAATTGATGATGCAAAAAAGTTTAATCGCAATGAAGATTGCAACATTAGCGAGACAATCAGCAGGTGTGAAATTCCCAGCTGATGATCAAAAAGAGGAAAGTTATCATGAAATTTAATGAAGTGATGCATTTATCTTTTTATACAGATCAGATGGATGCAATGCGTGATTTTTATGAAAATAAATTAGGTTTAAAAGCCAAGATTATTATGCGTTATGATGCCTATAAAGACAATCCTCAACGTCAGGCATGGGCAAATCAGGCGAAAATCAATCCCACTGGAATTGCTTATATTTTTATTGAATTGGCACCTGGACAATATTTAGAATTATTCCCTAAATCCGAAGGACAAAAGGAACATGAACAACCTGATACAAGATTAGGTTATTCACATTTTGCATTGATGGTTGATGATATTTTTCAAGCTAGAGAAGAACTTGTTCAAGCAGGTGTAGAGATTGATATAGAACCTAACAAAGGACAATCTCAAACATGGCAGATGTGGATTCATGATCCTGATGGCAATAAGTTTGAAATTATGCAGTATACTGATCTTTCTTTACAACATCATGGAAATATTGAAGAAGATCGTCAAAAATATGGTTTATAAATGAAAAGACGAGATGAAAATACTTCTATTTTCATCCTCGTCTTTTTTAAAGATAATGATAGCTATGTTCCCATGAACTATTGATAAAAAAAGATGCTGATTGTTTTGCCTTTTCTAAATCCATATAAGTATAATTGCCACATTCTTCTTTTTTAGCACCTGGAATATCCTGATTCCATGAAGCAATGGCTTCAAAAATTTCTTTCACTAAATTTTTGACAGTTTCAAAATCCAAATCTCTTGTAATCAGATAAAACCCCGTCATACAACCCATTGGACCAAAATAAATAATATGTTCTTTATAGTGACCATTTCTTAAAAGTGTCGCACCAATATGTTCGATTGTATGAGCAGCTTGAGGATTTAAAGGTTCATCAACATTAGGTTCACACATTCTAATGTCATAAGTCGTTAAATCATCATCAATTCTTGAAATATAAACACCTTTTTGAGTTTTGTATGATCGACACTAAAACTTGTAATTCTTTCCATTTGTATTCACCTCGCTTATTATGTTCATTGTATAAATGAAAATATATTTTTTCAAGTAGGAATGGGTGGTTTTATTTGTTTTTTAATTTTTCATTGATTATAATGAAAACAAAGGATGTGAATGAAATGAAAGAAATGATTGATAATGTAGAAGTAGAAGTTCTCAATGGTGATATGAATGAAGAAGAAATGAAAGCCTATGTTCGTTATGTCAAAGACAAATATCCTGAAGAAACATTAACAGCGTTGACTTTAACTGTTGATGGAGATTATGTAGATATGCATTATTATTTACAACCTCAACCGATTCAAAGAATCCGTCGTATTACGGGTTATTTAGTAGGAACATTGGATCGTTTCAATGATGCCAAAAGAGCAGAAGAACATGATCGTGTGAAACATCATTTATAAAAAGGAAAATATTGTATAGAAAAGTTGCATGAATACCATTGATTATGCAACTTTTATTTTATATAATATCCTTGTAAGGTGGTGAGAGATGATGAAATATTATTTATGTATTGATTTTAAGACTTTTTATGCATCAGTTGAATGTGTAGAAAGAGGTTTAGATCCTTATCAGGTTAATTTGGTTGTGGCAGATGTATCACGAGGAAATAGTACAATTTGTCTGGCAGTATCACCACACCTAAAACAATTGGGTGTCAAAAATAGATGTCGTTTATTTGAGATTCCTAAACATATTGATTATATTGTTGCCAAACCAAGAATGAAACTATATATGGATTATTCAGCCAATATATATGAATTGTATCTAAAGTATATGAGTCAAGATGATATTTATGTGTATTCCATTGATGAAGCTTTTTTGATGTGACGCAATATCTACGTTTTTATCAGATGGGTGCAAAAGCTATTGCACAAATGATTATAGATGATGTTTATCAGACAACCGGTATTCCAGCCACAGTAGGCGTTGGGACAAATCTTTATCTTGCAAAAGTTGCCTTAGATATTACCGCTAAACATAATGAAAGTCATATGGCTTATTTAGATGAAAAACTCTATCAACAAACTTTATGGCATCATACAGCACTTACAGATTTTTGGCAAGTTGGTAGAGGTATAGAAAAAAGACTTCATCAATTAGGATTGATGACTATGAAAGATGTGGCGATGTGTCCACAAGATATTCTTTATAAAGAATTTGGAGTCAATGCACGTTTTTTAATTCAACATGCATGGGGCCAAGAACCAGCAACGATTCCACAAATCAAAAGCTATAAGCCAAAACATCGTTCCATTTCTAATGGACAAGTTTTATTTGGTGATTATGGTTTTCAAGATGGTTTATTGGTGTTAAAAGAAATGGTTGAAGATAATACTTTAGAATTAGTAGAACAACGACTTGTTACAAATCATATTTCTTTGCATATCAGATATGTAGATGCATCATTACCATCAACAGGAGGAAGTCGTAAAATATCTGTGGTAACGAATTCTTGTCGCTTACTCATGAAAGAATTTGTTGAACTTTATCAATCTACGACTTTCCGTGATCAACTGATTAGAAAAATTTCGATAGGTTTAGGCAATGTTAAAGATGAAAGATATGAAGCTTATGATTTATTTACGGATTATGAAGATATACAAAAAGAAAGACAATTACAACAAGCTATTGTCGATATTAAAAATAAATATGGCAAGGATGCAGTCTTAAAAGCTATGAGTACCCAAGAGAAATCAACAGCCAAACAACGCCATCAATTGATAGGAGGACATAATGCACAATAATAATGATAATGCGATAGAATTTCAACCTTTTGATTCTTTAAAAGGTTTTAGACAATGTTTACGTGAAAAAGAAAAAAGCCAGTAGATAAAAAAGAATTGATGGAAGATGAATGTGAAAGATTAAATTCTCTGTTTCAAAGATTGCATAAAGGATTATTGGTGAAAGTCACTTATTATGCACATCAGCAATATTTGACTATACAAGGAGTCATTACAAAAATAGATAGAGATTATTGTAGAATGATTTTTATTAATCAACAAAGAATTTCATTTGATGATATTATGGATATTGAAATTATGGAATAAAAAGAAGAACTTATTTTATGAAAATTCAATAAAATAAGTTCTTTTTTCATCAGTTTTCATCAATGAATTGATTTCCACAATAGGAACAATAGATTGTTTCTTTTAAAAAAGGAACAAACCTTAATCTATGATGACAATAAGGACAGCGCCACAAAATAAAATGACAGATAAGAAAAATAAAATACATCATAATAATCACACTTCCTATAATGAGGATACATATACCATAAAAATCAGAATTGACAGTATACATAGCAAGTAATATGATACTAAAAATAAGTGTCACAATAATGCCAATTTCTATTATTTTTTTATAAAGTTTAAAATTCAATGAAAATCACCACCTGTTTTCAATATATCAGTTTTATTATATAGAGTTGTGTAGAATACGTAAATTTTATGTAAAGAATATTTTTTTGTAAAAAACGAAAAAATATCTGTCAAGCAATTTTGAAAATGTCCTAAAAATTTTTAAACATTAACACCGCAATTTCGGTGCTTTTGCTTTGCAAGATACCTTAAATAAGAATCTTGTTTCCATGGATGACTCATTGGTGGAATATATTTATTTTTTCTTTCTTTGGCTTTATTTCTTCATCAAATTCTTTAGAATATGGACTGTGTTTCGGAACTTCCTGCATCAGGTAAATTTGATCAAGAATATTCACATATAATCCTCCATCAAATGATTCTATGACCATACAATCCATCTTATTTTTCATATAGCATGGGGTCCCGTTTGATGTCACCGGTATGTATATCTTATTTTTGAATTTGATACTGTGTCCTGCATCTATCTTTCTTGGTGAAAGAACCGCCAATGTATGATTAATCTTCTCCAATGATGGTTGCATTTCAAAGACCGATTTGGTACTATTGAGGTGTAGAGCAAATCTGTCATTGAATTTTTTAGGTATGAGTTTAAAAATTCATTGGCTGACTCTATATCTTTGATATGAGCACGTTTAAGCTCGACAGGCAATCTTGATTGAAAGGTCTGATTCAATCGTTCGATTCTGCCTTTGGCTTGAGCGATGCTCGTTGTTTTAATATCAACGCCAAGATTATGACAGGCATAGGAAAACTGTGTAAAGGTGTCTTCGTCATCAAAGGCGTTGTTTTTTCTTTTATATTCAAACACAGTGCGGCGATCAGTATAGAACATGGCAGGGATTCCATAGTTAGTGAGAATTTGATAAAAGACATGATAATAGCCATTTAATGTTTCCTGATGATCAAAACAAGCCCCAACCACCTCACCGGTAGCATCATCGACAGCAAGGTGAAGATGCCAAATTTGACCAGGAATCCACTCATAGCTGGATGCATCCATTTGAATCATCTCACCCTTATATTTACATCTAGGTCTTCTAGGATGAGCATCATTTTCATCAACAGAGGCAATGACTTCTTTGATTTGATTTTGAATTTTTTAGAAGAAGTATTATTCAATTGAGCCTTCAGCTGATTTTTAAGGATTTTTCTAGTTTTTTTGGTAGCTTTAGGAGAAATAATATTTTCCTCTCTAAGCCATTTATTCAAGGTAGTATCACTGATTTTGACATTAAGATCATCATGAACGATTTCACAGAAATGAGTAAAATTGGCATTAGAGTAATAATCGACATATAATTTAATGATCTGATTTTTAATATCAAGAGGGATGGTAGTAGCAGGAGCTCTACCTCTATTGCCATGAACGAAACCAGCTTTTCCATAAGTTTTATATTTAATGATCAATCTATTAATGGTTCTGACAGAGCAGTTAAGTTTAACAGCAGCACGCTTTTTATTACCATTAGTTTCAACAAGTTTTTTAATAGTCAGATATTTATTTTCTTCATTCATTCTTAAAACAACCTTTCTCATAGAATAACCTCCCAACAAAAGTGAGATTATATAATAACATGAATTTTTGAATATGTCCTGCTAGCAGGACATATTCAACTTGGATACATTAAGACATTATCATATTTGAATCAGATTTTTTTGTAAAAAACGAAAAAATATCTTTACAAATGATTGAAAATCTTATATACTTGTATTTGCCTAATTGAGGTATATCAAAATGGCGGTCGTGGCGAAGTGGTTAACGCACCGGATTGTGGCTCCGGCATTCGTGGGTTCGATTCCCATCGTCCGCCCCAGAGTATGCGGTGTAGTTCAATGGTAGAACTTCAGCCTTCCAAGCTGACTACGTGGGTTCGATTCCCATCACCCGCTCCATCGAAACGGTCAAGTCCTTATTTTAAGGGCTTTTTTTGTGTTTTCAAACACAAAATTTCAATAAATATTTTTGGCTTGATGAGTCTATTTGGTTCAAAATTTATTTCTATACTCTCTTTAAAAGGATGGATTTTTTATATAGAATCTCTTTTTTTGCACCAAATTTGCACCAAATTCTTTTGTTTTACCAATCTTCCTAGTTCTAAACCTAGTTTTATACCATCTTCAAAAGCATTAAGTATAACAAAGTTATCTACATCTATCCAAGAATTAATGACTTCATCAATTAATTTTTCAGAATTTTGAATTTGTTTTTCTTTCATGATTTGTAATACCTGATTAATTGTATCTTCATTGTGCTTTAATGCTGTTTGATATTCCTTTGTATAAGGCATTTCTTTTTCGCTAGGTATAAATCTTCCAAAATATAAATCTTTTATAAAATCATTCATTATATATTTCCTCCCATCATGATCATCAACCTCTATTTTATAGAGGTTGATTGATTTTCAATAACCTGATCAAACTCCTGAATAAGAGCCTGTTCAGTTTCTGTAAATAAATGAGAGTATGTGTTCAGCATTGTTTCGACACTGTGTCCAAAGTGATAAGCCATAGCAACTAAAGATTGTTGTGTTTTTGCATTATTGACCATTAAAGATACGCAACTATGTCTTAAATCATGTATACGTAAATAGGGTAATGCAATTTCTACAACATAATTCAATCCATACGGATTGTCAATAATGTCTTTGATTTTCACATGTATCTTCCATTCTTTATATCCACCTTTTTTCTCCTCGTTGTAATAAACTTTTCCATCTAACATCACAGTTGCACCAATTTTTATTTTTCCACTTAAACAAGAGGCATACGTATATCCATAGCCTTTAGAACCGATTCTTAAATGCTTTCTAAATTGATTATGAACTGTATTTCGGGCAAGGGGATAGATAAAACCAAAAACATAAGCATCTTGATTAAAATTGATTTTTTGACTTTCTATTTGATACCATTTCTCTAATATATTGATGAGAATTTGAGGTATACAAATTAGTCGTGTTGAATTTTTTGTCTTAGGTGGTGTTAAGACTTCTTCTTTGACAGAATGAATATTGGATAGAGTCTGTTGAATATTAATAGTTCCCTTTTTCAAATCAATATGTTTCCACTGTAATGATAAAGCTTCACCACGTCGCATACCTGTATAATAAAGTAATGAGAATAACGTATAATATAGGGGTTCTTTCACATTATAGATAAACTCTTGGAATTCTGAAGGCTTCCATACATTATAATTGGTTTGATTGAGTTCATCAGGTTTTTTAATTCTTCGTACTTTTCTTAAAGGGTTTGTTTGAATATATTCATTTTCTAAAGCATATTTAAAGACAAGGTTAAGTTTGTAATAGATTTTATCAATGGTAGCGATACTTAGATTTTTCTTTTCTAATGAAAGAATAATCTGTCTTAAATCTTGTGAAGTGATACTTACAATTGGTTTATCAAATAAATTTTTAGCATGTTGTAATGCCTGTTTGGTTGTTTTGATAGAAGTTTCTTTCATATAATACTGACAATCTAAAATAACTTCATCAATAACTTCTTTGAGTGTTTTTTGATTGTTTTCTTCTTGAGTCTTTAACAATTTTCTTTCTATATCATATTTAACTTTTGATTCTTTTTCTAACGCTTCTTTTTTGTTTCAAAACCACTTTTTCCTGTATAAACTTGTTTTTGTCGCCATTTATTATCATTATCTTTGTATTTAAATCTTATCGACCATAAACCATATTTGTTTTTATATACTGCCATTTTAAAGCTCCATATCACGATATTGTCGATCGTTTTTTGACTGTATTGTTATTTCTAATGATTCATGTGGATGTTTTTCTTCAAAATAATGTATTTTTTCCTTTAATGAAGATAAGACTCTTATTATGGCATTTTGAGCTTTTTGATACAAGTCTTTTAAATCATAGGCATTAATAGTATTATGTTCTCTTTGAAATATTTGTTTGAAATGTCTAAATATTTTATCTAATCCTAATAAAGAAATAAATTGTTTATAGAGATTGATATTTTCTTTAAGGCAATCGTTTTTCTTTTCCAGTTCATCATAATTTTCTCTTAATCTTTGAAATTGATTTTCTTCATAAGATATTTTTTGTTCAAGATGATGAATTGATGAATGCAAATTATGAATCACTTCTTCCTTTTGTTTAAGTTGTTTTGCTAAAGGCATGGATCTATACATGTCTAGTTCTTCTTTTTGAATCGTGACAAGATGTGTTAAACCTAATACTTCTTTTTGGTATTGATTTAGGCTATGTTTAAGCCCATCAATAATCTGATTGCATTTTTTAAGTGTTCTTGTCTTTTCCAACAGTCCGGATGGATTGTAATCAATATGATTAGATTCATCAATAATGTTTTGAGTTGCTTCATTATGTTTATGAATGTTTTCTAAGCTCTTTTTAAAACTTAAATTTTCTTGTTGTTTCAACTCTTTTATTGTGCGATTTCCGTTGATTGTAGCGTTATTTTGAATGGAAGGCATATAACCTAAGGCTTGTTCAAGAAACGCCCCTAAATCTGGGTGAAATCGCTTGAGTTCTTTCTTTGTGAGAATATCCTTGCATTTCAATCTTTCAACTCCATCTATTTCAATAACTGGTATAAATGAAAAGTGTATATGTGGTGTTGCTTCATCATTGTGCACCCAAGCACTGACAACGTTCTTTTGATTATATTTTTGGGTAAGAAATTGGAATGTCAATTCAAAGAATTTCTCGTGATCTTCTTGAGGTACATCTTTAGGAAGTGTCACAATCCAATCCACCATATAAATAATATCATCTCTTTTCAGATGTTTGACTTCACTTATTCTTTTCTTTAAAAACTGTTCAGGTTTCATCGGTTGAATATCACATGCCAGATTATAATTAAGATGGGTTCTACTTTTATCTATATCCTGATTAGACAATTCGCAGCCCTCTCGTCTTTCACAATGGATAACCAATCCAATGACACCTTGCTTCTTTATCTTTTGGGCATGAGCCATATGATTTCATCCTTTCAAAAAGCCCCCGGCAGGGCAAGTTTCCAAAAGGCTTTAGCATTTTGGTATAACTTGCTAGACCAATGTTTTGGTCTTTCTTTTCAAAGATTGCCGATAGGCTTCATATTTTATTTTCAATGTTCTTGTTTTGTGACACAATGACACTTTATTGTACGCACCATAAAGTGTCATAAGTGTCATTTTTCAGGGAAAATTCCAATTTTATCAATCTTTCATGTCCATTTCTCTCTCGTATAATATGTATAGAAGTTTGAATTAAGGATTTCTCTTTTTAAACAACTGAGATATCTCAGTTGTTTAAAAAATCCTTGCTTCTACACTCTCTTTTAAGATAATAGTTTCGTTTTGAATCAAGGTTTTATTCTTTTCTCCTGCGGCCATCTTGTTATGTTCACTTCTAAAAGACTTAATCCTCTGTTCAAGGCGTACTTTATACCCGAATGAGTTTGTTGCAGCAGTGTATTCTCACTTGTCTCCGCATTTACGAGGTTGCGTTTGTCTTGATTTAGAGGTGCAATTCAAAACCATTTACATACTTTAGAAAGAAGGTCATTTTTTATGAAAAATTACAATTACAATCTTTATGTTGGCATTGATGTCTCTAAAGGCAAGGCTGATGCTGCTGTTCTGGCTGTCCCTGAATTAAGATCGGTCAAACCTCATTTCCTTAGAAAAAAATTATCTTTTAAGTTTATTAAATCTGAAGTTGTTGAGTTTTTAAATACTGTTAGAAAGTATTCCAGTGATCAGTACTGTCTCCACACTTATTTTGCTTTGGAAGTCACTGGCATATATTCTACTAATATCTACACCTTTATTAAACAAAACTGTAATAGCGATGAAGAAATCCATCAGCTTAATACGGATTTCGTTAATAAATGGAGAGAAAGCCATAATATATCTAAATCTGATCCTTTGGATGCTCAAACCATCTGTTCCATTATCGGTACTGATGATCAGGTCAAATATGTTTCAGATTCTGTTTTTGAAAACAAAAACGGATATCAAGATCTTAAGGCTCTCGTTCACAGACACTATCAGATTAAAAAACTCTATTCTCAGGAAACTAACCGTCTCATTGCCCTTTGTGATTGTTATTTCCCTGAACTTCAGTATGTTTTTGAACCTAAATCAGCTGCTTTCCTGGCTGTCTTATCTCAATATCCTACTTCGCATGATATCATAAATGCTTCCAAAAATGAAGTGTTTCATCTTGTTTACGAAGCAACTAGACATCGCTGCAGTATGGATAAGATTGATAAGCTTTTCAATTATGCTCAGGATACACTGGTTCCACATGTATCCGATCATATGAGATATGTTATTTCCAACACTGTTGAAAGCATCATCCATATTCGTACACAATTGAAACTGATTGAAAAAGATATCAGAAAGCTTGCTGCCACTTTTAATGTTTACAGTCTGCTGTTGACCATCACTGGCTGTGGTCCTTTGACTGCCGCTGTTATCATCGCTGAAACCGGAGACATCTTCAGATTCAAAAATGCTGATCATTATGTCTCTTACAGTGGTTCATCACCACGTAACAAGCGTTCTGGCAAGTCTGTGGAAATCATGGGCAAGATTTCCAAGAAAGGCTCAAAATACCTGAGACACGCTCTTTACATGATTGCCGAATTTGCCAGACGACATAATCCTGTTCTTAAACACTTATTTGAAAGAGTGAAGAACGGAAATAAAAAGCGTCATAAATTAGCGGTCATTGCAGTTGCCAATCGCATTGCCAGATATATCTATTCAATCATGAAAAACGAAAGCAGTTTTATAATCATGCATGAAAATATCATGCGATTACCAGAAGAAACCCGAAATACGTTCTTCAATTCAATATCTTTAGATTTTCCAAAGAATACCAGAAAACAGATTTATCAGTATTCTGATATCAATGGTGAAATCCATCGCTTTGTTTATAGGAACGAAGCAACGGAATCAGTAGCTTAAAAACAAAGAAAACCTAAAATGTAAGAGCTTTCAAACACTGAGTTTTGAGAAGTTGTTTTTAGTGCACCCAAAAATCCACTAAAAACATCAAAGAACATCGGATTGCTCCTCTAAATCAGGACAAACACTATTAAAATCATTTTTTTAAATTAATTATTGACATTTAATAGTTTGTCTTTTGAAAAATAGATGTGATTTTCATCAAGTATTGTCTTGTTTTTCACAAGAAATCTATAAAGACCTTTAGGATTAATAGTTAAATTCATTTTAGCAGTGAGTGTTTGACAGTTATCTTTCATGCAATGAGATTCATTGATAGCTAACGCTTTAATTATCAACAATACGTTTGGATCAATAAACTCATCACCATCATCGCTATCGTTAAAAACCCAATTAATATTATGATCATCTTTTTTGATAGGTATTTTCTCTTTGCGTGAACGTAAAATAAAATTTAATGTACCTGTCGTACTGAATTCATTTTCCGTTTCAATGATGATAGTTCCTGTGGTTGCTGAAGTTAGCGATTTTGAACCTAAAACACTATCTTGCAATTTGGCTTTTCCCTTTTTTGTGTGGTGAGTTAAAACACAACATAAATTCTTATTAACAATAAAATCTCTAAATTCTTTAATCGTTGCATAATTTTCACTAAAACTATCAACATCACTAAATTCGTAAAGATTAGCTAAGCAATCTATAATAATCAAACTCACTTCATTGATTCTTGAAAAACACATGATAAATTCTTTGATGTCATATAAACTGCCGGAATCATCAAAATTATAGAAAACATTGTCATTTTCTTGAAATTGTTGTGCTTTAATCCTTGATTTTGCTTCAAAATCATAATTATCATTATCAAAATATAAAACAAGTCCTTTCTTGGTTTTCTTGCTTAAAAATGGTTCACCATTGGCAACAGCATTAGCTAAGCTCGTTGTTAATAGAGATTTTCCAATTTTACTCGTACCGGCAAATATATACAGTCCTACTTTAAGCAATCCTTCCAGAATATCGTCTTGTTTATTTTCAAAATGAGTATTTAATAATTCACTTTGTGAGTAAAGTTTATGATTCATATTTTGACTTTATTCCTTTCAAATTTGTTTGAAAAGAAACATATTCTTTGATATACTTTAAGAGAAAAGAGCATATAAAAATATGTTTCTTTACTTGGAATCATTCATATTCTTACTTGGCGGTTGGAATGAATGATTCTTTTCTTTTCTCAATAGGATGAGTTACATCAAAGTATTGCTCACATGCTTCAATAGGAAGTAATCCAGCTTTAGGAAGTCTATTTTTATCAATGCCAAACAATTCAATGATGCGTTTTGCATGAACTTTAGCAATCTGTTGATAACTACACCCAACGGCATCTGCGAGTTCCTGATACGTACAAAATTTTTGTCTAATTTCCATATGTTTTCACCTGCCTTTCGTTGTTGGTACATAAAATATATATTTTTCATAACATCAAATACATATAATACTTACCACGACTTTATTATACCATTGTATATGATTATTGCAATAGATATTTATATAAATTTTAATATATTATGAATTTCGCAATACTTATTTATAAAAATAATGTATAATGTTTACGAGGTGAACATTCATGTCAATAACAACATATATACATAAATTAAGAGAAGAAAAGGATATATCTTTTCGTCAGTTATCCATAGATTCAAAAATCAGTTATGGAAATATTATGGATATTAAAAATGGGCGAATAGCTTATCCAACTGATTCTATTCTAAGCAAATTATCAAAATATCTTAATCAACCAAAAGAAGATATTCTTTTTGATATCCTGAAAGATGATGTTGATGAAGATTATTCTTTGGTATCACTTCGTTACTTATGTTATTTAAATACACATAATTATACGATTGCGATTAAACCGAATGTTCCAAATCATTTGAGAACGGGAGTTATGATTTTTGATGGATATGCATATAAAAAACGTTCTGGAAATACTTTTACAATTGTAGATTCATGGTCACGTATAAAAAAAGAGCATTGGTCAATGCTCAGGGTTCATTTTCGTACAAAATTGGATAGAGATTCATGGACTGAAGTATTTATTAATGAAGATATGTACATAACTAATGTTTTGTATTTTGAAATATTCAGAATAGAAACCAGTGGATTTGAAAACGTTAAAGAAGTTGTCATTACATATGATGAAAAAGATCACGATGTTAAATATGTTGAAAAGTTTGTCCCTAAAAAAATGACTTATAAAATAAAATTTGTATCTTTATAAATATTAAAAGCCAACTTAATGTAACACTTAAATTGGCTTTATTTCATATGATGAGCTTAAAAACTAATATAGTACTAAGATAATTTTCCCGAAGCACTACATGTTAACTTAACTGTTTTATTTTGAGTAGCAATCAAACTTCCATCTAAATAGTATTTGGCCGATGCTGTCGCCGTAGCTGTATTTCCACTTTTTGAATGCGATTTGGAACTTATTTTCCATCGATTATCATTAGATTGTGCACTGACCGAAGAATTTGTACAAGTAGCTTTTGATCCAGTGTATGTAAATGATCCAGTTACTGTCACTGACCAAAGAACTTTTCCTGATGAATTTTTTATAGAAGCTGTTTTTTTACCTGTAATTGTTTTCGTAGCTCTTGTTGCAGGTTCCATACTTATAATTTCAATCGTTTCATCACAATAATATTCTTCCGCACTTGTTGATCGCATAAACATTAAACAGCACGATAAACATATAGTTAAACACAAAATTATTTTTTTCATTATTCTATTACCTCAATCGTTTCTTCAATATCTGCAGGAACGCCTGTTTTGAAATTGTTAACAGCTTCATGCAATGAATATGTTCTATATCCTAAATAAAGGGTACTTAACATTAATACTAATATACATGTCATTGTAATAATTCTTTTCAAATTTATTCTCTTCAATAAATATCGACTATTTACCGTTTCGTAATATGATTTAACAATTTCTATAGGATCTCCGAAATTATTTACTAGTTCATCATATGTAGCATCATCATATTCATTTATTTGTTCTTTAAGCTGTTTAAGATAAAACCTCTCCTTTTTTGCATATATAGGAAAAAGTTTTTTTACATCCCTATAATATCTTTTATTCACCGTCATCATTTTTCCCTCCATGGACGATATTATTAATTTGTAATACAAGATTATCAAAATCATTTACAAGCTGTTGAAGATATTCTCTACCTTTATCTTCCAAATGATAATAAACACGTGCCTTGTTTTTCACAACAATTGTATGACTTGTTATGTAACCATCTTCAATAAGCTTGTAGATAACAGGATACATTGTTCCATGTTTAGGTACAACAAAACCATGTGTTTGATCAGAAATGACTTTAGACAGTTCATAACCATACATATCTTTATGTTTCAAGACACTTAAAATCAATAAATCAAGTTTAAATAAATAATTAGAATACTTAGCCATAGTCACCTCCATTCTTTTATTAAATTATACCATTTATTTAGTTTAAATAAAATAAGTCGTAAAAAAATATATTTATTGACAGAAATGATATTTGCCATTACAATTAAAGTAAAGAAAGCGATTGCATTTAATGAAAGAAGGAGGTGAAATTGTTTTATATTAAATGCTGCTTTTTTAGAATGGAAAGGAGAAAGAAAAAATATGAAAAAAAATAAAATTATAACTAGCTTTGTATTATTGTCATTATTGATTCCTATTACTTGTTCAAACGTAAATGCATCTTCTGCAGTTATACAACCTAGAGGACCGATATGTACTCCTACTAAATACTATGAACCGTCTTCTACAAAAAATGACATAATTATTAATAAACAAGGTGAATTCAAAAATAATGGATCTCAAGTACAATCTAAGACTATTAGTTACTCAACTACATATAAAACCGAAACATCAGTTAGTACTACAGCAGAATTTAATTTAATAACTGCTAAATTAGGTGCTACGGCAAAGGTAGGAGTTGGAAAGTCAAGTACCATTACAACTTCATCAACGTTTAAAATTAGTCCCCATTGCATTGGATACTACAAGGTTGGTCAAAAAAGAAAAATACTTCTGGATATATTGTAACAGTATATGATAATTGTACTTATAAGGAAAAATATGTTACTGCAAAATACTCTTATACACTTTATGATGAGTATAGTGAGAAAAAAATTTGATAATATATGGGAAAACAAAAAAGAAAATTTATTATATTGTTGTGCATAATCTATTTGTTTGGTACTGCTTGTGGATATATTACTAGTAGAATTTCTCAGTCTAATAACACATTAGAATTCGTAGATGTTCAAAAAAATGAATTAAGTATTTATTATGATTTTTTCGATATTGATGATTTGGTGTATGTAAAAGATCATCTAAATACAAAAATTTATCTAAATGAAAAAGGTGATCTTTATAATAGAACTAACTTGTTTTTGCAAAATTATAAAGTAAATATTAGTTTGATTAATAATCAATCAGATGAAATATATGTAGTTTTTGACGAAATAGACTGGAATATTAACGAAACATTAAATATCAATCTTAAAATAAATGAAGAGGAAATCAAAGATAAAAGTAAACTATCCGATTTAGAAAAGCAGTTGGAAAAAATGGAAAATAATCAAACGCATGAAATTATGTATTGTGTTGAAGTAGTACCAGAAAATAATTCACAAAATATAATGAGAACAATAGGAATGTTAAATACAAAATAAATGAAAAAAGTTATTGTTAATAAAAGCATTCTATTCTACTTTGTTTGTCTAGTTCTCATTATTTTAAGTGGTTGTGTATCAACTGAAGTTAATAAATCAAAGGCCGAAATAAAAGAATTAAACTTTGACGATTTGAAAGTTTTACTAGAAACAAATAATTTAAATAATGATTTGCTTCAAATTTCCTTAGAAAATTGTACAACATGTGAAGAAGTAAAAGAAGTTGAAAGTGAAAATATTAATAATTATGATCTGATTATTTATAATTATACATTAAATAGGAAGGATAAAAACTATCAAGTACAACTTGATTATATATATTCATATTTCCCTGATTTTAAATATGCCCCTTCGTTATTTGTTAAAAATAGTAATGGCGGTTATTCTATGTTGAGCTTTGAAAACAATGATAATATTAATGAATCAATTATAAAATTTATTGAAAGTTATTGATATAAGTATAAGTAAATATTCAATAATTATAAATTTTAAACACTAAAATAACACCAAAAATGATAAAAAAGTATATCTTAGTATATAAATTATACTTTGATATACTTTTAAAATAGCTTAAATACAGTGTTTTTTATCATCTTTTATGCGTTGACATGCTCCCATCGACCGCCCCAGAGTATGCGGGTGTAGTTCAATGGTAGAACTTCAGCCTTCCAAGCTGACTACGTGGGTTCGATTCCCATCACCCGCTCCATTGAAACAGTAAAGTCCTTATTTTAAGGGCTTTTTTTGTGTTTTCAAACACAAAATTCAAATAAATATTTTTTGTTTGATGAGTCTATTTGGTTCAAAATTTATTTCTATACTCTCTTTAAAAGGATGGATTTTTTATATAGAATCTCTTTTTTTGCACCAAATTCTTTTATTTTACCAATCTTCCTAATTCTAATCCAAGTTTTATACCATCTTCAAAAGCATTAAGAACAGCAAAGTTATCAACATCTATCCACGAATTTATAATGTCATCAATTATCTTTTCAGCATTGCTAATATGTTTTTCATTCATGATCTGTAATGCTTGATTGATGACATCCTCATTATGCTTTAATGCTTTCTGATATTCTTTTGTATAAGGTGATTCTCTTTCACTGGGTATAAATTTTCCAAAAATAAATCTTTTATAAAATCATTCATCATATATTTCCTCCCATCTTTATGATCAACCTCTATCCTAATGGGTAGAGGTTGATTGATATTCAATGATCTGATCAAACTCCTGAATAAGAGCTTGTTCAGTTTCAGTAAATAAATGAGAGTATGTGTTCAGCATTGTTTCAACACTGTGTCCAAAATGATAAGCCATTGCAACTAAAGATTGTTGAGTTTTGACATTATTAACCATTAAAGATACACAACTATGTCTTAAATCATGTATACGTAAATATGGTAAAGAAATTTCTACAATATAATTTAATCCATATGGATTATCAATAATGTTTTTAATTCTAACATGTATTTTCCATTCCTTATATCCACCCTTTTTTCTTCATTATAATAAACCTTTCCATCCAACATCACAGTTGCACCAATTTCAATTTTTCCACTTAAACAAGAAGTATACGTATATCCATATCCTTTAGAACCAATTATCAAATGTTTTCTAAATTGATTATGAACTGTATTTCGAGCAAGCGGATAGATAAAACCAAAAACATAGGACTCTTGACTAAAACCGATTTTTTGGCTTTCCGTTTGATACCATTTCTTTAATATATTGATAAGAATTTGAGGTATACAAATTAATCGTGTTGAATTTTTTGTCTTTGGTGGTGTTAAGACTTCTTCTTTGACGGAATGAATATTAGATAGAGTCTGTTTAATATCAATTGTTCCCTTATTCAAATCAATATGTTTCCATTGTAATGATAAAGCTTCACCACGTTGCATACCTGTATAATAAAGTAATGAGAATAACGTATAATATAAGGGCTCTTTCACATTGTAGATAAACTCTTGAAACTCTGAAAGTTTCCATATATTATAATTGTTTTCCTCTAACTCATCAGGCTTTTTAATTCTTCGTACTTTTCTTAACGGATTTGTTTGAATATATTCATTTTCTAAAGCATATTTAAAGACAAGGTTAAGTTTATAATATATTTTATCAATTGTACCAATACTTAAATTTTTCCTTTCTAATGAAAGAATAATCTGTCTTAAATCTTGTGGAGTAATACTCACAATAGGTTTGTCAAACAAACTTTTAGCATGTTGTAATGCCTGTTTGGTTGTTTTGATAGAAGTTTCTTTCATATAATACTGGCAATCTAAAATAACTTCATCAATAACTTCTTTGAGTGTTTTTTGATTGTTTTCTTCTTGAGTCTTTAACAATTTTCGTTCTATATCATATTTAACTTTTGATTCTTTTTCTAACGCTTCTTTTTTGTTTCAAAACCACTTTTTCCTGTATAAACTTGTTTTTGTCGCCATTTATTATCATTATCTTTGTATTTAAATCTTATCGACCATAAACCATATTTATTTTTATATACTGCCATTTTAAAGCTCCATATCACGATATTGTCGATCGTTTTTTGACTGTATTGATATTTCTAATGATTCATTTGGATGTTTTTCTTCAAAATAATGTATCTTTTCTTTTAATGAAGATAAGACTCTTGTTATGGCATTTTGAGCTTTATGATACAATTCTTTTAAATCATAGGCATTAATAGTATTATGTTCTCTTTGAAATATTTGTTTGAAACGTCTAAATATTTTATCTAATCCTAACAAAGAAACAAATTGTTTATAGAGATTGATATTTTCTTTAAGGCAATCGTTTTTCTTTTCTAGTTCATCATAATTTTTTCTTAATCTTTGAAATTGATTTTCTTCATAAGATATTCTTTGTTCGAGATGGTCAATTGATGAATATAAATGATGAATAACTTCTTCCTTTTGTTTAAGTTGTTTCGCTAAAGGCATGGATCTATACATGTCTAGTTCTTCTTTTGAATCGTGACAAGATGTGTTAAACCTAATACTTCTTTTTGGTATTGATTTAGGCTATGTTTAAGCCCATCAATAATCTGATTGCATTTTTTAAGTGTTCTTGTCTTTTCCAACAGTCCGGATAGATTGTAATCAATATGATTAGCTTCATCAATAATGTTTTGAGTTGCTTCATTATGTTTATAAATGTTTTCTAAGCTCTTTTTAAAACTTAAATCTTCTTGTTGTTTCAACTCTTTTATTGTGCGATTTCCGTTGATTGTAGCGTTGTTTTGAATGGAAGGCATATAACCTAAGGCTTGTTCAAGAAACGCCCCTAAATCTGGGTGAAATCGCTTGAGTTCTTTCTTTGTGAGAATATCCTTGCATTTCAATCTTTCAACTCCATCTATTTCAACAATTGTGCAAAGAAACGATACAGGCATTTCAACGAGTGATGAAGAAACGTCCAAAGGCAGAACCATTTGTGATAGACGGACGGAGCAACTTTCTATTTGTCAATCATAAAGGCAAGCCCAAAGTTGCGATTGATTACAGCACTTTATTTGTCCGTATGGTAAAGAAATACAACAAGCACCATAAGGATAACCCCTTGCCACATATCACACCGCATACGCTACGCCATACGTTCTGCACAAGACTGGCAAGCAAAAACATGAACCCGAAAGATTTACAGTATATCATGGGACATTCAAATATCAGTATCACAATGAACAGGTATGCTCATGCGTCCATAGATACCGCAAAATCAGAGGTCCAGCGTCTAATCGCATAAGAAGTATTTACCACGATTTTAACCACGCTTGATAGCGAAAATATAAGAAGATAGACCTAGATATGTGAGGTTTACCACAAAAGTAAAATGCCCGTAGAGTCGATAAAATAAGGCTTTACGGACATTTAAGAAGATATAAAAAGATAGTCAAAAAGACATATATAATTTTTCCTAAATTTATAAATCACATATATTGAAAGGAATGGTGATTAAAATGTTAAAAAAGATCATAATAACAATTTTTAGCATATCCTTAATTTTTATGCTTATTGGCTGTTCACATTCAATTTTAGATAAAGATAATCCATTGGGATTAAAGTTAAGTGTATCAGATGTTTCTAACACTGGCTTAAAATTAACTTGTCAGCAATCTAATACCGATTTACAAGAAGAAGTCACAACTCATTTAAAGTATTGGGTTGAAAAATATGAAAATGGAAAATGGGTTGAATTAGAATATACTCGAACAGCTCATTGGGATGAAGTTACTGTTTATACAATTCCAAAAAATGGAGAGTATTGGTGGACGTTGTTTTGGATATTTTATGGAGAATTACCAAGTGGAGAATACAGGGTCAAAAAGATTTTTGAATATAAAGGAAATGAATATGATTATTATGCTGAGTTTGAAATAGAATAGATGCTACTAATAAATAATTTGAAATTGATTTATTTTTGTTTATTCATTTGTTAAGTGACTATAATATTGAAAATTTATTGATGTATGTATTTCCTGATCTTATCTCTAAACGTACAATCAACTGCAAATTGCATTGATAAAAAAGACTATATACTAAATGGCAAAGTATCTAGAAAATCATTCAATTTCTAATAATAATGAGTATATTTTATTTTTAGGATTTAATATTTTTTCTGATCAGAAAATCACAATAGAAGAACGAAATCATTTTTTGTTAAACTAACAGATTTTAAAAGAACATATATAAAAGGGTAGAGAAATAGTATAAAACTATTTTTTTGCCCTATTTATATATCTTCTTTTTCTAAAATTGAATTATCACTTGATATGTTAACAGGAAGTTTAGAAATTTATCCAATGTTTATATTCTTTTTTCGTTCATTATATAATAAGTAAGGAACTGTTATAGATTAGTTTCTCTTTTTACAAAAAAATATATGCAAAACAAAAAAAGAACTTTTTATTTAAAAGATAATATGTTATAATTAAATTAAGAATAATGGACAAACGTTTTGGTTCTAATAAATTATATGAAAAGAAAATGAAAGGAGGGAATTGACAAATTTATTAAAATCAAAATAGCGATATAATAATAACAATAAAAGAAAGGAAAATAATTATGAAAAAATTAAAAGTTTTATTGGTATTTGTTTTAATGATTTCGGCTACTATTATGAATGTGGCAGCTTTAGAACATGAGGATAATAGCTTTTATGTCAGAACTGACATTTCTTCAGACTATGAGAGTATATATCTTCTAAATTTAATCAGTTTTTAGTTGCACAATCTGATATAGAAAGCTATGAAAATATTTATTTAGGAAAAGGAATAAAGGTGTTTTTACCTGAAGAATCTTATGATTATTATGTATATCCAGTTTTTATAGATAATGAAATTAAATCAACTATCCATATTTCTAAGGATGAAGATGGATTTGCATCAACCTATACAAAGGCTTTTGCTGAATCATTAAATAATTTGAAGAATCAAACTACTTTTTCACATCCGTTATCATTAATTAGACAAAATGGTTTTATATATGCAGAAATCAACGGTCAAAGAACTCTTATAGATCATTATGATTTTTCAGATAATTCATCTACGTTATCATCCTTGCCTGAAGTTGATACATCTGGCGTTCCTGTTTGTAATGTATATAGTGACATTATTATGAATGAAGCTGATAATATGATTGTGACAAGAGCTATGGTTAACAAAATAAATTGGAAAGTGTATGAAACGCAAGGAAATCACCCTTGGTGTGCTTCTATTACAACAACTAATATTGTTAGAAACAAAGGTAAAAATATGACCTCATCTCAGATGAGAAGTTGGCTAGGAGATAATGATGGATTAACTAATGCACAAGTAGCCAATTATTTAAAAAATTATCATAAATATACAAGAGTGAAATATACAACAAGCGGATCACTTGCACAATCCACATTAGAAAGCAATATCGATGGTGGCAGTGCAGTCTTTGCACATTTCGCTGATGGTAGCACTGGACATGCTTTTGCAATTATAGGATATAATAATGTAGCAAATGCATATCATATTCATAATCCTTGGTATAATTATACAGAAACAATGGGTTATGGAGGAACGTATGTTACTTCTACCTATAAATTCAAATGGACTGGAGGAAGTGTCTACAACATATATAATTAAAATGGAAGGATAAAAGCTATATGAAAAAAGTGATAATAGTGATATTGATATGGTTGACGGTTTTATCGGGATGTATGATTTATCTTTGTTTGAATCATGAAAACGAAAAAGAGGAAGAATCAGCAGCGGGATTACCAATTCCAGCGTGTTATGTACAGAATCATGTCTATTTTACACGTTATGATAGAGAAGAAGATGAAGTCCATCAGGTTGAAAAGGATTTTGCATATTATGGAACAATCAATGAATATGTGGATTTTTCAATGGAAGATGATTATCCTGATTTGTCAACTTATGATTTAGGGTATATGAATAGAGATGTTTATGTAAATCAAGATGATGATACTTACATTTATGTTCGTATGAATCATGAGCGTTATCTTGTGCTATATTATGATGATGCCAGTACAGATCAAGTACTAGAAGTAATTCAATCTAACAAATAGAAGAAATGAAAAATAAGCATAGTATAAAAAACAATTCATTATTAATGTGAAATATATTATCAGTCATTGCATATTGAACAGAAATGTAATGTAATATCTTTGATTAAAAAAATAAGACTATATGATTTGAAAATAGTCTTATTTTTATATATAACCAGTTATTTTTTGTTAAAGATTAAAGTTGACTGTAAAACTTTGATTGCCAACAATTCCTGTTTCAGTGATGACTCTACCTTTAGCAGTAACTGAATATGTCTTATTTGAATTAGTGAATTTTCCTGTATGTGAACTCATTTCAAAGTATGTAAAGTTATGTACTTTATTGACGGTAACCGTCGGCTTATAGGAAGTATCAAATGTGCTTCCACTATATTTGCATCGCAATGTCATGGTGTTATGACCTGAAAAAAACAATACCGTTCTTGTTCCTAGCATAGATCTAGTCATCTCATTTATATCAACTTCTATAATCTCTCCATTGCTTTCAATCGCTAACTGCAATAACTCATTTCTAAATGACTCCAAATCAGTATTTTTAATATCTTGTATATATTTTTCATAATCCTTATTAAACAACTGATTATAATCATATTTATAAAAATCAGCTTCTGTCAATAAGTAGAATGAAGTATTATATTCTTTGTTTATTCCCTCAATAGCATCAGTATACTCCTTTAATTCATCTTCATAGGCACATACATAGCTAAATTGAGAACTGATTAACAGTAGGCTTATTATCATCATAATTATCCTCTTCATTTTCGTTGTACTCCTTTCCTATTGAATTTGTTAGAATATCTACATAGTTTTGAAACTCAGTCCTTCCATACTCAGTTAAATGATATGTTGTTAATGGTTTATCGTTGTGTATTCTTTTATGCTTTAGAATAAATTGTCCATTAATTAGCTTGTTTAAATGCGTTGCCATGTTCCCATCTGTACAATTGCATATTTCTTTTAACTGTCTATAAGAAAGATCACCTTTATATAAACTTGCGATTATCTGCAATCGGATATTTGACTCAAACATTTTTGACAAATTTGTTATGCTGCTCATCGTTATCACCTCCTATGCACAGTAAAACAAAAATCGTTGATATAATATTCAAAATCGAATATCTTTTTATAAATTCAATTGCTGAAAACAAAACTAAATGTAATGCAGTAAGATCATTTAATGTAGGGAAATAAACTGAGTATAAAAAACTCAAAATGCAATAGATAATGTTAATGACAACAATAATCAAAATACTTCTGTTTCTAAAATACGAATGAATATAAAGCAACATGATGATATTAATGATTATTGATAACGGAAATGACAAATAATACGATATTAAAAAATCAGCATTAACAAAATAAAATAAATTATTAAAAATTTGATCAATGGATATACATGCTGGAAAAACAATCCACATTTTTAAGAATCGACGCTCCTGCAAGGTTTTGCTTCTATTTATTGCATTCCATAACGTTGCCAACATTAGCAGATTAAAAATAATTCTTCCTATATTGTAAAAATGGTAGTAGTAAGGATAATTGTACCATCCATAAAAAAACGTTAATTTGATGAATGATGTAAGATAATGCAGAATAAATTGATAATTCTATCGTCCATAAAACAAATGTTCTTATAATATATTTACATGATCGTTTTTCGTCTAATAGATAATCAGCATCTTCTTGCGATTGAGAGATTAACAGTAATTTTTCAGATGCGTTCATTTTATATTTCTCCTTTGTTTTATATTTCTGTATTCCTGTAATACTGTTTGTTTTTTTAACGGCATTAATTTATAAATATATTATATCATAAATTAAGCATAAAAATAGTTCTTTTTAATAAATTTTAAAAATCATATCAAAAGAACTTTTTATTTAAAAGTAAAAATGCTATAATTGTTTTAGTAAAGAAGTTTATAAATATGATGAAATGTTTTAATCAATATAAGTAATGATTCCTAATATGTTTCTCTAAGTGATGAAGATATAAAATATATTTTTATACTCAAGAAGAATTAATATTTAAAACAGGAAGGAGGATAATAGTATTAACACAAGTTCTTCTATTTTAAAAATTTATTTACATCCATTAAAATAATCATTTGCCTTTAACTAAAATAATCGAAAAGTATGGATAAAAGGTATTGCATAATGGAATTGATCATCACTTTCAGATAAATATTATAATAAAAGGAGCTGAATCATATGAAAAAAATTATTAAATTATTTGTTTGTATTGGTATATGCATTGGAATGATTAGTAATGTTAATGCAAGAGAATCACAAGCTGATTATGGTGTGTTTTACCTCACAGAAAATTATATTGAGATTGAACTAAGTGAAGAGTTAAAAGAAATAGCTAAAGAAAATAATATGAAGGTCCGTTCCTTCAAAAGAACAGAACAGAAATTAAATGTTCAAAACACAAATGATACCACTGAACATGAAATTCTATCAGTTGAAAATCTTTTCATTGATGATAACAGTACAATACAACCAATGGCATCAGGATCAATCTATGAAGAAGATGATATAGTATTTTATTCTGCAACACTTTATGGAACTATATATTATGACCGAAAATATATGGATGGAGAGAATCACTTAAAACTTACGAAAGTAAGTGGTGGAATAAAGAACTTTAATTCTGGTTTTGCTTTAGAAAAACAAACAATACTCATTGGTGCATTCGGCAGTTTTTCAGGTAGTCCTTTTTCACAATACAGTACAGAAAGAACAACTACTTCAAAAACTTGGACATATTCAGATTTTAACTTTCCTTATGTAAGTGAAAATGCTTCACATGATATAGGATGTGTCATTACAGCAACGATTACACATGGTACAGGAAGTGGTTACAGGTTCATTGCAAGTAAAACATAGCAATATATGATAAACAAAACATCTGAAAAATTCAAATTGTTATATATATTATTTTTTCCATTGTTTTACATTGGGTTACTGATCATGCTTTATAACTACAAAAGTGAGCTACTGTATTTTAAGAACATTAACTACTCATTTGTAATTCTTATCTGTTATGTTATTTTGGGTGCATCTATGTATATATGGAATATCTTATTATATATGTTACCAAAAAATAGTCAGATTATAACAATTATATTTTTAATGTTCTTACTTATAGGAATAATTTTGTCTTTGTATTATTTTCCTGATATATATATAGGAAGATTAAATATATATTTTGGTTTGGCTGAAAATCTTAGTTATCTGTATATTATGATTGGAAATCTAATTGTAGCTTTTTTAAGAAATATAAAAACAAATTGATCAATCACAAAATGCATTATAATATTATGCAAAAACCATAATATATAAATCATATAATATGATAATGTTAATAATTTAAGATTTGGACAATTAGATGCTGAAAAATAAAGAGGTGACAACAATGAAAAATAAAGTTAAAATTATTATTTTGACATTTTTTATGGCTTTATCTATGTGGGCTATACCTGTATTTGCCGCTGAAGATTCAATTGTATATGACCAAAATAAAAATCTTACTGATGAAGAAATCAATGAGCGATTTAAGTTGATTAATTCTACATACACAGTGGGCGAACCTTTTAGTGAGGCTGATGCAGAGTTTATTAAATTTTATCCTGGTCTACACAATGCTTCTTTAGCAGCTACTAGAGTTACTGAAAAAGGATTTGACAAAAGTAAGACAGGATCTGGTGTTACAGTCAATTTATATGGTGCAATGTATGGTGATTTAAACCTAGTGTATGGATGGTATCAATCTGATGCAAAATTGAACATCAATAAAGGTTATACAAATGTTACCGGGCTTACTATGCATATTACATGTGATGCATATGGATTATTAGGTAGTAGTGGAACATATGTAGGTATTGTATATAAAGGAGATAAAACAACAAAATTAACTCCAGGCAGTAAATCATATTATGTAAATAAAAAATATGAATTTACTGGAGTGGGAATGGTTAGTGCATATACTAATACTTATATTGAAGTAGATACAAAAATAGGTAGCTTCAATTTATATGCGTTTTAAATAGAGGTAATCAATTATGTTATTGTTCAATTATTATATGATAGCAATTTGGATTCTATCCATATTATTTATAATTGGATTAATAATCCTTATCTTTAATAAAAATAAGAGATAAACCAATTATACTTTTATTCATTAAAGTTTTTATTAATTAAAATATCGTATCTAATTCGTCTTTTTCTTAAAACATTACAACAAAAAAATAATGCAACATAAGATTGATTTGTTTTTAGTAAAAATAAGACTATACCTTCTGATATGGTCTTATTTTTCATAATATATTTTCTTTTAAATTCTGTCGGTTTAAAATAAAAAATGATTTCGTTCTATTTTCTATTATATTCTGATCAAATGCAATTTTTTAGTTAAATGTTATATAATTTGTATATATGTTGATCATAATATAAATTCTATATAATACTCAAAATATATTAGTTAAGAAGAACTTTTATTTTAAAAGTTAATGTGTTATAATGCAATTAGATAAGAAAAAATAAACAAGGAAAGTAGGTGCAAAATAAATATTGTTATTTCTTTACATATATATTTATTTCTTTACATATATATTTATTTCTTTAATAATTGGATTATTCATAGGAGGAAAATGACTTATGAAAAAAATAATATCAATATCTATCTGTGTAGGATTATTAATGACAGCTATTAGTCCATGTTTTGCTAATGAATCTGCATTTGTTCCCCAAAATAATGATTTATATTCAAAATATTTAAATCAATTAGATGCTAGTCAAACTGTCTATACAAGATCTAATTATAATATTGAAACTTTGTTAGATAGAAAGAATGAAATGTTGCCAATGTTTGAAGATACAAGTTCAACTGAATTTGACGAGTTATTTGATGCAATTCCTTGCGATAATGAAGATATTGAGCTTGTAGATAGCTTTGCAGATGATAATATGGCTTCTGTGATTTCTAAAGATTATACGACTAATGCATTATACTATATGGAAGGTTTGTCAAATAGAGAAGAAGCACTTTTTATAGTTAATGGCATGAAATATATTATTTATACTGAAGGAGAAGATATTTTATTACAATCTGAAAATGGTGATGTTTTATATCTTGTAAAAACAGAATTGATTGATGAACCACAACTTCCGATTACTAGAGCAAGTTCTTTGGCTACATATCCTTATACATCAAGTGATGATAAGTATTTTACTAAAGATGCTGGTCCTGGAAGCAAGACAAACAAGGAATTAGTGAAAGTTTTATCTATTGTATCTACTGTTGGTGGACCAATTGTTGGAAAAGTAAGTGCATCAATTGGAAATGTTTTAGCCCTAGTAGGAGTTGGAGCCCTAGTAGGTGATATGGTTTATACAACGTTTTATATTAAGTTCTGGCAAGCATACAAATTAATTGATAGCAGTTATTGGAGAGAAAAACAAAGATGGTTTTATGATTCAGGATATTATAATCATGTGAAAAATAGAACAACGTATTTCTATAATTCACGTCCTGATTAATATGATGAGGTAGAAGGAAAATGAAACAATTGTTTATTGAAAATGTATTTACTGGAATCTTAATCATTATCGTTGGAATGATTATTGATTTCAAGCAATTATTCAATGATGTAGCAATTCAAAATTATATTCCTGCTATTTTAATATGTGTTGTTCTTATAGTGATAGTATGTACTTTGCTATATAATAGATTCAATTCAAAAAAGCAGTATGATAAAGATTTGTTGATATATGCAACGTATATGCTTTTTGTTAATCTATTTAAGATTTCCCCGATTTTAGTTGTGGCTATTCAATATTTTAAAGAATATACGGGACAATATATTTGTTTAACACCATCTCTTGTGTTCTACTTTGTTGGTGGAATATTATTGGGCAGATTTCTATATTATATTATTTTAAAAAATAAGCATCAAAATAAATTGTATATGAAGAATTGTTATAGTTATACATTGAATCTGAATCGGGAAAATAAAGAATTGGTTATCTCAAAATTGAGGTAACCTTTCTTTTTTGATAATTATATGAATTGAAAATGGAACTTTAAATAATAGCATAGTTGAATTTTGAAATATATTCCTGTCATGTATTTATTTAAATAGGTATGTATTCCATTTCTTACCTCTAAATGGATAATCAACTGCAAATTGCATTAATAAAAAAGACTATATACTAAACGGCAAAGTATCTAGAAAATCATTCAATTTCTAATAATAATGAGTATATTTTTAGGATATAAAATTTTTAGCTGATCAGAAAATCACAATAGAAGAATGAAATCATTTTTTGTTAAACTAATAGACTTTAAAAGAACATATATAAAAGGGTAGAGGAATAGTAAACTGTCCATTTTACAGGGTACAGTTTAGATTTATTACTATTTCATTGAAGGTGGAAATATCATTGAATCTACACAATGTGGACATTGGCACAATCTTTTTGTTGATATAAATTTCCAGGATAGCAAATTCTAATTTTGAACCTATTTAGTTATTATACATCTCCTCTACTGCAAATAAACGTTATTCAGCAGTAGAAATGTTTTCTCAGCTGGATGTCAATTACTAGAAATAACTAAACCTATACAGAAATTTCAGAGATTACATGAGGTTATTGATTATTTCACGTTCTTCAACCACTTAATTCACAACATCAGCACCAGTAGTAGATGATTGTAGCACCACCTGTGCAAATGAATAGCACCGCTCAAAGGCGGTGCCCATTTTTATTCTCTGTTCATATTTGAAGTAACTTCTCTCATATTGACGTCACCTGCATTAATCGTAATAGAGTTATGAATAATTCGATCCATGATTGCATCTGCATGTACCCCTCCACCTAATCGTGTATGCCAAGATTCTATTTTGAATTGCGTACAAAATATAGTTGATTTATTTTGATATCTTCTTTCCACAAGTTCAAAAATAAATTCTATTTCTTGTTCATTCATAGAGTTTATGAGCCATTCATCTAAGATAAGCAAAGGACACTTAGCATATTTATTAATGAGCTTATTTCGTCCTCTTTTTAGTTCTGCTTCTTCTAACTGAACAAACAAATCAGGTATTCTTATATAACGTGTAGTTATTCCATCACGACAAGCTGCTTTACCTAGACAGTTTGATAAAAATGTTTTCCCCGAACCAGTAAATCCAACAATCAATACATTCTTATAACTATCAATATAACTGTTCGTAATCAATGTCATGATTTGATCTTTATCTAATTCTCTTTTTGAATAATAAATATCTTCTACAGATGCTTGAGGATATCTAAAGTGAGCGCGTCGTATCAATCCTTTTACTTTTTCGTTATATTTAATTTGATATGCATGATCTACAGAAGCATTGAGTCTTTCATCAAATGTCATAGCTTTATAAAGTGATTCTTTTTCTTGTAGTTCTAAAGCTTCTACTAAAGCATGCATTCCCATCATATCTAATTTCTTTTTTGTTTCATCATTAATCATTGTATTTTCCTCCATAATAATCTGCACCTCTCACATATCCACCATCATCAATCTTTTTATTTGAATCTTTATTACTCATCCAGATGAGGTCTTGATTATTCATCAAAATGCCATTAAGATGATGATAGCGGGGACACTTCACTTTTGTCAGTGCAAGTTCACATGCATTTTCCAATCTGTCATTCGAGAACTTGTTAGCTAACTTCAATACTGCAAGACAAGAATTGTATCCCTGCTCTTTAATTTTTACTGAATCAAATATTTTATTGATAACCATAAAAGTAGATGGTCCAATTTTATTTGCCCATCGTTTGATTCTCTCATCATCCCATTCTACTTTTTGGAAAGCATCAGGCATATGATCTTCAATGGTAGAATATTTATATTTCATGTAATCAGGTAATTTAGGGTGAATCGCTATTCTTGAATGTTTGTAAAATATCTCAAGACTATTTGAATTTACTTTTATGTCTACCTTCTTACCAACATATTGATAAGGGACAGAGTATTTATTTGTTTTGAACGAAACATGAAAATCTAAAGAAACCTTATGTTCATATAACCAAGTACAAACTTCATAAGAGATAGCTGGTAATTCTCTTAACATTTCTTTTTCACAGTTCATAAATACTTCTGTTCTGCTTCCTTCTCTTTTTGAAAAGGAGCATCATTAAATTCTTTGAGTGCTTTGAAAATTTCTTCCTCCACATGTGATAAAGAAATAAATCGTATATTCCTTAATTTTGCAATAATAGCTGAAGCAATCTTACCAACAGTTCCTTCGACACTCGGCTTTTGTTTTGGCTTTCTCACTTGAGCAGGCATAATCGCTACCATGTAATGTTGGGCAAGGGATTCATAGGCTTCATTAAGAACAATTTCACCTTCTTTAGGATGTTTTATAACTCCTGTTTTTAAATTGTCACAGACAATTTTAATAGGAATACCACCAAAAAATTCAAACATATCAATATGACATTTTAACCAAGTATCCTGTTTCATGTCTAAGCATGGTTTAACAAATGAATATTGACTATAAGGTAAGGTCGCAACAAACAAATAAACCTTAATTCTTTCTCCATCAGGAGTTAAAATACTCATGGTAGGCCCACTCCAATCAACTTCTATAGTGCTACCGGGTTTATGAGTAAGATGATTGGTTACGTTTGATAACTGAACATAGTTAGAATATCCTTTACAGAATTTTGTGTAACCACAAGGAATAGTTCCTTTAGAAATACATTGATTACGATATTCATTCCAAAGAAGCTTAAGATTGACTCCTGTTTTTTTAAGTTCTGAATGAATATAATCGTAATCGACTTCTTCAAAAACAGAAGTCTTAGGAGTAGGTGGAAATAACATTTCATAGATTTTATCTTCATCAAAATCTTTTACATTATCCCAAGAAACAGAATGAACATCAGCAGCTTTATAAACAGCTGAGATGGTGTGTCTTGATACATGCATTAAGCTTTCAATTTTACGCATTGAAATACCAGCTGCACGTAATTCAAGAATAAGTTTGACAGAAACTTTTTTAGGCATAATAAAAGCCCTCCTTTCGCTATAATGATGAGAGGCTGTCACTCTCAATATCATGATAACAAAAGTGGGGCTAATCATGTGTATTAATGGTGCTTTACATGTGAATTGAATATTATAAAGTGGTGCTTAAACTGTGTATCGGTGGTGCATAACGCGTGAAATAATCAGTTATCAAAAAGCGTTAAATTATTGGACAATATGTTTTATGAAGCAGATACAATATATATTGATGTTAAAATGTTTAACAAGCATTAAAATAGAACAGAACAGCAACCAGTATTCATTATTCCATCAAATAAAAGAAAAACTGATTATCCAATGTTTTCCTAACTTACAGTGACACCTAAAGAAAACAATTGAGATTTTAAAAAAATATACTTTTATAAAAAAGTTCTTTTAATTATTTTGTGTTATGATATAATGAAGTTAAGAAGAAATAAGACTCGTATATGTATACTTTCTTATTTCTAATATATTTGTATTATTACCTATACACAATAACATTTAATGGAAGGAGAGATTATTATGAAAAAAATGTTTATAGGTATTATGAATTATTTTATCATTTTTATTCTTGTGATTTCATCATTTACGACTGTAAACGCATATGAGAAAACAACAGTAGAAGAAGGATCATTAAACCTTATGCAAGTTTATGAAAATCCTGAATTGTATCCTGAATATGAAGTTGAAGTTTATTCGAGTGAGGAATTTTATAATTTAATTAGTAATGATAGATCACTATCATTTTCAAAAAAGAAGATATATTGGACAACATCACTGAATCTTCTCTAGATGCTTCTACATCTTACAAATATACAACAGTTAATGTTAATGTCCCTGTTAATTCTTCTTACATACCAAAATTGCAGTGTTATTTAAAATGTGAAGCTATAAATAATAAACCTGTCAGATTTGTTTCCTTATTAAATGCTGATTTACATCGTGAGTATAACGGAATAGTAAAACAATTTGGTGGCAATATATATTGTAATCTTGAATCTTTAGGTTCTTTTTATTGGAAAGTCAATGGTGATTTTTATAACACTGGAAGTACTACTGTCAGTGGTGGTTTTGAAATAGGCATAGGTGAAAGCTTTAATTTAAGTTTCAAAGTAAGCAATACTACTAACTATTATGCATATTGTAATAAAGATGGTAGATGGACGTTACACTAGAGAATACTTTTATATTTATAAAAAAAGGAATGAAAGTAATTTATGGATAAGAGAAAAATAATTATTTTTATTATTTATACAATAGCTCTACTACTGACGCCTTTTATAGTAATTAATATGCCTATTCCAAATGTATTATTGAATACTTCTGGGGAAATTCATTTATTATATATTTTCTTGATAGACATAAACATTCTAACGGCTTTAACTGCTGGTTTTATTCGCTTTACAAAATAAATGTTATATGTTTTCATAGCCTTACAAACAAATAAAAATGATAAATTACAGAAAAAGCTAGATTTAATCTTCCTTAGATTTTATCTAGCTTTTTAGAAATAAAAGATATGTAAAATTTATGGATGTTTGAGTGAAAATAAACCGTTTAACATATATTTTGAAAACGCTTTCTACGTTTTTGTTGTAATGACTTTTTTATGATGTATCAATAATTATATTATTTTTTACGACTTATTTTGTCTTTGTGCTATTTTTGTGCTATAATTTCTTTAGAAGGAATGAGGTGAACATGGCTAAATATTCTAATTATTTATTTAAACTTGATCTATTGATTTTAAGTGTCTTAAAACATAAAGATATGTATGGCTATGAATTATCTAAGTTAATATCTGATAAAACTCATGGCTATGTTGTTCCTAAACATGGAACAATGTATCCCATCATTTATAAACTGATTGAAGAAGGATATATTCAAAGCTATACTGTTGTTGTGAATAATAAGGCACGTGTGTATTATCATTTAGAAGATAAAGGGAAAATATATCTTCAACAGCTTGTAGAAGATTATGATAATCTTGTACAACAAATTAACAATATTGTTCATGGGGAGGAAAACGATGACAGCAAATAAGCGCTCTTTATTTTGAATATAGAACCTATTCATTGCATGAAGCTGTTCAAAATTTTCAAAGTGGTATTCCAACAGAAATTAAAGAAGAAATTGAAAATATAGAATAAAATGTAGAGGTGAAAATAATAAAAGTCTTTATTTTAGTTATTGGATTGATTGTGATAACAGGATGTACGCAAGAAAATAATAAAAGTGAAAATGAAACTCAAAATAATGTCAGTGATAATAAAGTGACAGAAGTCAAAACAGCGAGAAAGAATGTTTTTATGGAGGAGGAATATGTTGATGATGTAGAAGTGTTTTCTACATATTATGATGGTAATGAACCTTTTTTTGAATCCGTTATACCTTTAACAAATGAGGCTGTGAGAAATACCATAAATAATCAAGATTATTTACAGGAATATTTGATTGATTTTCGTATAGCAAATGATAAAGGTGAAGATTATTTTGAGGTTAAATCTATGAAATGGAATGTTGGTGATGGAAATCCATATGTCTATTTCAAAGATAAGGTCATGAATGAAGAACTCAATGAAATCAAAACAAAAGTTAAAAATCAGCAAATTGTATCTTATACACGTATATATACGAATGATAGTGATGTGAAAACTTTTGTCAGTTATTCAAATGAAGACACAGATAAATAATAGTTATAAAAGTTGATAAAAATATGAACTCTCCATATCAAACGGATTGACTGAATTGGTTGATTCGTTTTATTTATGAAAGAATAATGAATGTTTGAAGAAATCTTGAAATTTGTTAGAATAAGATAAGAAAGGGTGGTGTCTATGTGGTTTTATAAAGATGATTATACAAAACCGGTTTTTACAAGTGAAGAACAAGTCCAATCAGAACATGGTAATAAAGGGATATTGGAACTTCCTAAAACAGCTATTTTGTTGTATATGAAAGGTTTGGATTATATCAAAGAAAAATATGATGTTGAATTAATAACTGAACATTTTCCTGGATTTTTAAATGCTTGTCCTCTTTATAAAATCAAAGGTCAAAATGAAATATGTTTTTTAGATGGAGGACGTGGTGCACCAATGGCTGTGGATACGATTGAAATATGTAAAGCATTAGGTGTTCAAAATATTATTTCAGTTGGTTCCATTGGTGGTTTTGAATCAGATATTGAGATAGGAGATATTGTGATACCTGACAAGGCATTTGTGGAAGAAGGGACTTCTTTACATTATTATGAAACGATTGAATATAGTACACCCAATGATGATTTGTTTCAACGCTTGGTTCAATTTATACCTGATTGTAGAGTAGCTCCTATTATATCTACGGATGCTGTATTTCGACAGACTTTTTATAAAGAAACGTTATGGCGAAAAAAGGGATGTGTTGGTGTTGATATGGAAACGTCAGCTTTGATGAGTGTGGGACGTTATCTTGGTTTAAATGTTGCATCTGTACTAATGGTTTCTGATAAACATCCTATCCACGAAGATGAAGTCTGGCAGTGGCGTATGACGAAAGAATTACGTCAACAAATGTTATTTCAAGTTATTGATTTTGCTTTATCACTATCATATACATAAGGTTTCTATATGGATGTGATAGAATACTTATAAAGATGATAAATATAAAAAATATTGGATAAAATAGAAGGAGGTTTATGAAAAAGATTTTAACTATTATTTCACTTATTTGTGTATGTATACTAGTGGGATGTCAATCACAAGAACAAACAGAAAGCATCAAACGTCAATACTATTTTCATGCGACTGTTTTAGAAATTAAAGAGGAATACATAAAAGAAGAATGTATAAAATCTTTGGACAGTGGGACTCAAGTTGGAAAAGAAGTTGTTTTTCAATAAACACAGTATCTCAAAATGAAAATCTTGAGATAAATGTTGGTGATAATGTGCGAGTGATTTATAATGGGAATAGACATGAAACTAATCCTATTGAAATAGATACTGTTTTTCATATTTATTTAATAGATGAAAATGGAGAAGTGATTGATAATGATATTAAAGAGTTTAAAGGAAAATAAATATGTGTTTGATATGTGTCTTTGGTATTTAACATTAAATTATAGCAAGAGTTTTATTAAAAGAAAAATGCGGAAGATAATTCTCGCATTAATTAAGAAACTCAAGTTTTGTAATTCAGTGTTGTTATATGTTATTTATTTTAACTTTATAATATGATTAAGATTTTTTAAAGAAGGATTTGATTTTTTATTTATTTATAAATTGCTTATATCTTGATATTTTTAGAAAGTCAGGATTTGAATCAGATTGTGCTTTTTAGATTATAGAATTGGCTAAAGAAGGAGAGAATAACTATGTGTTTGATATGTGATAGAATAGATATGATTAAGAAAGGGGAAAATCCTTATTTTGTAAAAGAACTTGAAACAGGATATGTTGTAATAGGAGATCATCAACATTTTAAAGGTTATACATTATTTCTTTATAAGGAACATCAAACAGAATTGTTTCATTTAGAGAATACACAAAAAATGAAATTTTTAGAAGAAATGACACTTGTTGCAAAAGCAGTTTCTAAGGCCTTTTATGCCCAAAAAATGAATTATGAATTATTAGGAAATGGTGATTCACATATTCATTGGCATTTGTTTCCAAGGATGAATGGAGATTTGGATGGCTATGGAAATCATGGAAAAGGACCGGTATGGTGGTATCCAATGGAGAAAATGTATGATGATTCTTGTTGTCCAACGATGCAGGAATTAGAAGATATGAAATCAAAGCTGTTGGTTGAATTGAATAAAATAGATGAAAATCGAAAGAAGAATAATAATGAATGAGGAAATTAAGAAATTAATCAGTGAGGCTGATTGTGCTATTCGAGAAGAAAGATTTGATGATTTAATGAATTTTTATACGGAAGATGCTGTTTTGGTTGTTAAACCTGGTTTAGAAGTTCAAGGAAAAGACGCTATCAAAAAAGCTTTTATCAAAATTGCAGCCTATTTTCAAAATAGTATTGTTCCTACACAAGGAAAAATGCTAATGATTGAAACTGGAGATACGGTGTTGGTATTATCACAAACATTATTGGATGCTGATAATAAAGAAACATCTGAATATAGTATGGAACGTAGAGCCACTTATGTCTATCGAAAGGTAAATGGACAATGGTTATGTGCGATTGATAATTCTTATGGAACATCATTACTTGATCATAATGACTAAAAAAAGTATATCTGTGATTGCATGGCAGATATACTTTTTATCATTTGATTTATGAAGATTGAATGGCAGGTATATAAATCACTTGATCGTTTTCGATACCTAGTAAATAAACAGGTTGATAAAATCCTTTGGAATCTTCTCTGTAAACAAGTTGAATGGAATGAATAATGATTTCATCATCTAAAGATAGCATCCAGTCTTGATTAAATTTTCCTTCTTGAATGAGTTGGAAAGCTTGTTGTTGAGAAATGATAGGAAAAGATTTATAACTTTCATAGGTTTTGATTTGATTATGAAGATAGGAAAGAGTGGAATCTTCATTGATACCAACCAAAAGGCTACCTTGGACATATTGCTGGTCAATTATTGTATTGACTGAAAATTCATATTGCCCATCTTGTATTTGGGTAAAAGTAGCTTGTTCAGGAATGAAAATATTTTCTTGTTTTAAACGTTTTCTGACTGCTTGTTCACTTAAATCTTTTGTGATGGGTTTAAATTCATCTGGAAAAGAAATATTCACGGTTCCACCAGCAAAATAGATAGTGATAATCATTTGATTATCTGTACAGTAAAAATAAGCACTATCATCATAGACATCTGTCTGTTTTTCATCAAGAATCTTTCCATATTGTTTAAAAATATTTCTTGCCATCTCTTCACATTCATCCAATGTATATTGTTTGATTTGATAAACCATTTGCAAGCTAGGTTGATTATCCAATGTGATAAGACTTGTTACTTTGGTATGTGACATATTAATTGTTTTATAGTAGGCTTGTTGAAGATTACCAAGTTCTTGAAAAGAATAGGCAATAAATATGTATGCAAAAGAAAGAATGGTTAAACAAAGAGGAAGTTGCATAGCGAAAATAGAAGTGATTTTGATTTGTTTTTTCTTAATTTTTGATAAAGAGCATAACCTAAAATATAGAGACCAAAACCAATCATACACCCTATTGCATTATTAAAGATATCATCAATTTCAAAGATACCACGATGTGTGATAAGTTGTGTGACTTCAATTGTGATAGTGAAAAGCAGTCCTGTAGCATAAGTCAACCACCAATGTTTCATCTTTTCAAACACACAAGGGAGTAAGATACCAAGAGGAATACCCATTGCAATATTGAGAAGAATATTACGCCATTCACGCATATTAAAGTTAATCAAGGCGAGACGATAGGAACTGAAAAGTTCAAAGCTTGTTTTGGATTCATAGAGAAAACTACTGCGACTGGCAAGTGTTGCTAAAATCACCACAATCAAATAACCAATCAACAATCCAGTTAAGAAAAGTTTTTGAAACGAACAGTGAATCTCATTGCCTTTATGTTTTTGAATCCTATAATAAATGGCGTATCCTCCAGCAATAATCATCACAAATAGACTCGCTAATCCTACAGATGGAATGGCTAATCTTAAAAATTCTGATAATCTCATAAGACACCTCCTTTGGTCGTCTTGAAAAGTATTATAACATAAACTGATGACACGTTATAAAATAAAAAAATAAAAATGAAAAAAGTCTTTTGATGTTGTTTATGATAAAAAAATAGCTATTTATAAAAAATATGATACAATAAAAGTAGGGAAAGGAGAATTTTTATGAAAAAAATATGGAAAACATTATCTTTATTACTTGCTGTATTTTTATTAACAGGATGTATGAAGATGAAAGTCAATCTTGAAGTCAAAGCAGATAAAAGCATGACTGGGTCTATGGATTTGTTATTTGAAGAATCTTTATTGGAAATGTCAGGAACATCAACAGATGAAGCCATTGAACAATTGAAAGAAGAAATGCAGTCAACAGAAGGCATGGAAAATGCTAAGATTACTTCGATTGATGAAACAATTAATGGTAGTCAATGGGCTGGTGTTCACATTGATGGTTTAGATGCATCATCTCAGGAAATGCAGGCTGTTATTACTGAAGAAGAAGTGGATGGTGAGGATTGCATTGTTTTTAGAATGCCTTTGGATGAATTTGAAAATCAAATGGATGCAGAACTTACAGATTCACTAGGTTATTCAGTGTCTAAGATAAAAGAACTTGGTATAGAAATGGTAATGACGATTCAAATGCCAGGTGATGCGAAATCAAATTTTGGAACAGTGGATGGACAAACAGTCACAATTGATCTTTTAGAATTATCAACTGGTACAAACTCTAACAGGGAACTTGTCATTTCATCACCTAAATCAGTAGGTATGAATATGACATATGTATATGTGGGAATTGGTGCTTTGGTTGTGATTGGGATTGTTGCTTTCATTTTGAAAAATAAAAAGAAAACTGACCAAATGATTACACATGATGAAACAGTGGAAAATACAGATGTTGAAACTCAAGACAATAGTGAAGAAATGACACAATCGGATAATACTGATTCAACAGATGAAAATATGGAAAATACTGAAGTGGAAACCCAAGCGAATGTGACAAGTGAAACATCTCAAGACAATAGTGAAGAAACAACACAAACAGATTCAACAGATGAAAATAACGGCTAAGCCGTTATTTTTAATATCCCCAGTGATAATAAACAATCATTAAGAGTAAAACAAACAGTAAGATGGATAAAGTCTGATTGATTTTTTTCAACATATATTTCATAATCTCACCTAATATTAATATATGCAAATGTTTCAAAAGACTTTTCATTATATAAAAAAAATGTTAATATATTTCAAAAAGATGAGGTGAGAAGACAGTGAAATTTACAAAGATGGAAGGAATTGGTAATGATTATATTTATGTGGATGGAATCCATCAAAATATCAATATGACACCATCATTTATTTCACATATTAGTGATCGTCACTTTGGAATTGGGAGTGATGGTATGATTGTAATTTTACCTTCACAAAAGTATGATTTTCGTATGCGTATGTTTAATCGTGATGGTAGTGAAGGCAAGATGTGTGGAAATGGGATTCGTTGTTTTGCGAAGTTTGTTTATGATCATCAATTGACTGATCAGACTTATTTAGAAATTGAAACTTTAGCGGAGTTAAAAAAGTCTGGTTAAATCTTGAAAATGGACAAGTCCAATCTGTCGAAGTGGATATGGGAGAACCAACATTGGATGTTGAAGCGATTCCTTGTCTTTTGAAAAAGCACAAATGATTGATGAACCGTTGGAAATCAATCATCAGCTTTATCGTTGTACCGCTGTTTCAATGGGAAATCCCCATGTTGTAACATATGTGGAAAATCTTGATTTTCCAATTGAAAAGAACGGTCCTTATTTTGAAAAAAGTGAAATGTTTCCAGAATCTGTGAACACTGAATTTGTTCAGGTAATCAATCGTCAACATTTGAAAATGCGTGTCTGGGAAAGAGGTTCAGGAGAAACAATGGCATGTGGTACAGGAGCTTGTGCGGTGATGTATGCTAGTTATGTCAATGGACTTTGTGATCAGAAAGTTGATGTTGAACTGTTGGGTGGAACATTAAAAATTGCTTATGAAGATGGACATATTTTTATGGAAGGACCTGCCAGAACTGTATTTGAAGGACAAATAAATGAGGAGGAGTATAAAAATGTATAGTACTGCACAAGAAATTATTCAATATATTAGAGATGCTAAAAAACAAACACCTGTTAAAGTGTATGTCAATGGACATGATTTGCCAGATGATGAAACGATTCGTGTTTTTGGGACAGAAACAAGTCGTGTTTTGATTGGTGATTTAGAAAATGTTCAAAAATATTTAGATACATATCAAGAGCGTATTACTGATTCTTATTTAGAACAAGATCGTCGTAATAGTGCCATTCCCATGTTGGACATGAGAAATATCAATGCGCGTATTGAACCAGGAGCTTTTATTCGTGAAAATGTAACGATTGAAGATAACGCAGTCATTATGATGGGAGCTGTTATCAATATTGGCGCAAAAATTGGTGAAGGTTCGATGATTGATATGGGAGCTGTTTTAGGTGGACGTGCTGAAGTTGGAAAACATTGCCATGTGGGTGCCGGAGCTGTCTTAGCTGGTGTCATTGAACCACCTAGTGCTAAACCTGTTGTTTTAGAAGATGATGTTTTAATTGGTGCCAATGCGGTTGTTGTTGAAGGTGTTCGTATTGGAAAAGGTGCTGTTGTTGGAGCGGAAGTATTGTTTTAAATGATGTTCCAGCGGGAGCTGTCGTTGCGGAAATCCAGCACGTATTATTAAAGAAGAAAAAACAGATGAAACAAAAGAAAAAACACAATTAATGGATGATTTAAGAAAAATTTAAGGTGAGATTATGGAAGATGTCAAACGTTGGAGAAGAGATTTACATCAAATTCCTGAATTAGGTTTAAAAGAATATCAAACAGCCAACTATTTACGTCATGAATTAGAAAAAATGGGTTATCAATGGGAAAGTGTTGTAGACACTGGCACAATTGTTTATATTGATTATGGTTGTCAGTCGACTTTGGCTTTTCGCAGTGATATTGATGGATTGGCGATTGTTGAAAAAAATGAAGTGGATTATGTGTCTAAACATTCAGGTTGCATGCATGCCTGTGGTCATGATGGACATATGAGTGCTTTATTAGGTTTTGCGAAACGTTTAAAACAAATGTCTGAACCTTTGCCTTATAATATTCTTTTGATTTTTCAACCTGCTGAAGAATCACCAGGTGCAGCACGTTATGTCGTGGAATCAGGGATTTTTGAAAAATATCATGTCAAAGCCATCTTTGGGATGCATTTGATGCCGATGATTGAAGAAGGCAAGATTGCTTGTAAAAGTGGTCCATTGATGGCTATGTGTGGTGAAATGGATGTCACGATTCATGGCAAAGGCGCACATGCAGGATTACCACAAGATGGTGTTGATAGTATCATGATTGCTAATCATGCTTACATGCAATATCAGACAATGGTTTCTCGTCAACTTTCTCCTTTTGCACCAGTGATTTTGAATATTGGACAAATTGAAGGGGGAACTGCTCGTAACAGTGTTGCGACACAAACAACAATGCATGGGACTTTACGCTGTTATGATGAGGCTCTTTTTCACAAGATGATAGACTATATTCAAGCCATTCATGATGGCTTAATGAAGAGTTATGATTGTCAGATTGAATGGAGTTGTCCACCTATGTATCCACCAGTGATCAATTCTAAAGACTTGTATCCAAAGTGGTTAGCATGTGTCAATTTAGACAATTATATAGAATTGGATGAACCATTGATGTTAGCTGAAGATTTTGCTTTTTATCAAAAAGCTATTCCAGGAATCTTTTTCTTTCTTGGTACAAAGTGTGAAAGCTATCAAAGTGGTTTACATACGGAAACATTTAATTTTCATGAAGATGTGTTAAAGGTAGCAATTGATTTATATGAAAGTATTGCTAAAAATATAAAGGGGGTATAAACAATGGAAGATTGGTATACAAGAGGGGAAAATGCTTTTTTAAAAGCTTATGGACGTTATGATGTTGTTTTAGAAAAAGGTGAAGGTGTTTATTTGTATGATACCAATGGACGTCGTTATCTTGATTTTTATGCCGGTATTGGTGTCAATTCGTTAGGATATGGTTATCCTGCTTATCAAGAAGCCATGCAAAAACAGCTTAATACTTTAATGCATGTATCGAATTATTTTTATACACCAGTTGCAATTGAAGCAGCCGAAGCTGTTAAAAAGGCAACGCAATTAGAAGCCGTTTTCTTCTGTAATTCAGGGGCTGAGGCGACAGAAGGTGCTTTGAAATTAGCAAGAAAATATTATTATTTAAAACATGGTCAAGCGAATAGTGAGATCATTTCTTTCCACCATTCTTTTCATGGGCGTTCAACTGGTTCTGTAAAATTAACAGGAAATCCTGCTTATCAAAAAGCTTTTGGACCATTGATTGATGGTGTTAATTATGCCACTTTAAATGATATTGAAAGTGTGAAGGCACTTATTAATGAACGTACAGCAGCGATTATTGTTGAACCAGTTCAAGGTGAAGGTGGCGTTTATCCATGTGATCCAACTTTTATGAAAGAGTTAAGAACAATCTGTGATGAACATGATATTTGCTTGATTTTAGATGAAGTGCAATGTGGAATGGGACGTACGGGAACGATTATGACTTATTTCCAATATGGGATCAAACCAGATATTGTTTGTTTAGCCAAAGGGATTGGTTGTGGAGTTCCAGTTGGTGCTTTTGTTGCCAATGAAAAATTTGCTAAAGCAATGCAACCAGGAGATCATGGAAGTACCTATGGCGGTAATCCACTTGCCTGCATGGCTGTCAAAACAGTTTTTGACATTATTGAAAAAGATCACTTATTAGAACATGTTCAAGAGATTTCTCAATATTTGATTGAATGTTTAGATAAAGTGGTTGAAGAATTTGATTGTGTTTTAGAACGTCGAGGTTTAGGTTTAATGCAAGGACTTGTTTTGAACACTGAAGCTAAACCGGTTGTCAAAGGATTGTTAGATGATGGTGTGATTGTTGTGACAGCGGGTACAAATGTTATTCGTATGTTACCTCCATTTATCATCACAAAGGAACATGTGAATGCATTTATTACACTTTTGAAAAAAATTTAAAAAAATTGTCATAAAAAAAGAAAAAACCCTTACTTTTTGCGTATATAAAAGTAAGGGGGTTTTTATATGAACAAATATCCAATAGAATTACAAGATGAAGAAAAAGCATGTGGTGCTTATTGTATTGCGATGATTTTAAAGTATTATCATTTTAATGATGAAATCAAAAACATTAAAAAGAAAGCGAGATTGAATCAAAATGGTATCTCTATCAAAGGCATGATTGAGTGTCTTAAAAGTTATCAGATTGAGGCTAAAGGATACGAAGCCAGTTTGGACGATATCGAAAAAGAAGTCCAATGTCCATGTATTTTATATATGATTTATGAAGGCATGGGACATTTTGTTGTTTTGTATGAAATCAAAGATGATGAATATGTCATTGGTGATCCAGCAAAAGGACTTACGAAAATGTATCATGAAGAGATGGATGAACATTATGGACGTCGTGTGATTGTGATTAAGCATGTGGGACGTGTGCCTCAACTTCACTATAAGAGTTATTTTCAATTTTTAAAAGAAATGTTTTTCTCTTATCAAAAATACATGATGTCTTTTTTAGGAAAGGGTGTCTGGATAGCGCTACTTGGCTATGGAAGTAGTTATTTCTTTCAAATATTGATTGATTATATTGATTTAAAAACATCATTTTTCTATATGGTTGTTTTTGCTTTGAGTTATTGTTTTTTAGAAATGATGCGTACATATTTATCTCAATTAAAAATGAAAGAAATGATTTATTTACAAAAAGCAATGGATGAAGATTATGTTTTTCAATCTTTAATGAATATGTTAAAACAAACAGAATCATTCTTTCATCAAGATCAAGGGATCATTCAAAGTCAATTATTAAGTCTTTTTGATTTAACGCAAATGAGTTTAGAGTGTTTTGAAAGATTCTTTTTAGATGGTATCTTTTTTGTGGTATTATGGATTGGCATGTGTTTTTTGAATATTTGGATGACAATCGTTGTGACTATGATTTTATTGATTATTGTTTTTATGAGTTATTCACGTTTAAAAACATTTCAACAATTCCATAAAAACTATCTTGAATCTCATTTTACATTCCAACATCATGTTTTAGAACTCATCAACAATCATTATTTAATTCGTAGTTTTGATTTGTTTCAAAGACAAAGAGAAAGAAGTTATCATATTTATTTAGATGAAGCTTTACTGAAAGAAAAGCAATCATTATATTTAAATCATTTTCATGCTTTGGTTCAATATTTGATTGTCCTTTGTTATGGTGTGATTTTATGTTTAGGTTTCTATCTTTTTTCACAAAAAGCCTTGACAATGGGACAATTGATGATGTTTTATATGCTGGTATCTTATTGTATTGAACCCGTATTCAATATGGTCACATTAGCGAGTCAATATAAGCAAGTCAGTTTGATTTATGAAAAATATAAGAATTTTGAAGTGACAGAAGAATCTAAAGAAAAACTTAATCAACCCATCACATCTATTCGTTTAGATGATGTCAGTTATGCCTATGGCTATCAAATGCCTGTTTTGGAACATATTGATTTGGATATTCATCATCATTTATGGATGAAAGGATTGACGGGGAGTGGAAAATCAACGCTTTTGAAATTGTTGATGGGACAAGATGAACATTATCAAGGTGATATTTATATTAATGATATGGAATTAAGACAGATTGATTTACAGTCCTTACATCATCGTATTGGTTATCTTAATGAAACACCGACTTTTTTACATATGACTTTAAAAGATAATTTTCTTTGTCAGGATGAAAAGAAAATTCAAATGTATTTAAAAACTTTCAATCAAGAAGCATTAACACAGATGTTTCATATTGTATTAAATGAAGATGGTAGTCCATTGTCACTTGGTCAAAGACAGGTTGTAGCATTGATTAGAATGTTGTGTCGTGACTTTGATGTCTTGATTGTAGATGAAGCTTTTTCACATTTGGATACCCGTTTAGCAAATAAGATTTTGCGTTATTTATTGAAAAATGATGAAGGAAAGATTTATATTATGGTCAACCATCAAACAAAGATAGTGAACAAGGATATGGAATGTGTTATAATTGAAAAAGGAAAAATAAAGAAATAAAGGGTGAGAAGATGAATATTGATTTTGTATATGAAGATGAAAAACATTTATGTCAGGAAAGTTATGAAGATGTTTTTAAACAAATTATTGAAACAACTTTAAAGATAGTACAAATAGAAGATGATGTGGAACTATCATGTGTGATTGTTGATGATAAGCTGATTCACCAAATCAATCGTGATTATCGTCAGATTGATCGTGCGACGGATGTGATTAGTTTTGCCTTAGAAGATAATGAACAATATTATGTTGAAGGGATGCCAAGAAGTTTAGGAGATATTTTTATCTCTTATGAACATGCCTGTGCGCAAGCTGAGGAATATGGGCATTCTTTGAAACGTGAAATGTGTTTTTTAATGACACATGGACTTTTACATTTGCTTGGTTATGATCATATGAATGAAGAAGATGAAAAAGAAATGTTGAGTCTACAAAAAGAAATTTTAAATCAATTAGGGATAGAAAGAGGTTAAATATGGATTATCAAAAACTTGTGGATGAAGCTTTTGAGGCTTCTCAAAATGCTTATGTGCCTTATTCTCATTTTCGTGTGGGGGCATGCTTGTTGTTGAAAAACGGACAAAGGATATATGGAACAAATATTGAAAATGCAGCATATGGTTCAACGATGTGTGCCGAACGTAATGCAGTGTATCAGGCTTATTGTCAAGGGTATCGCAAAGCAGATATTGAAGCCTTAGCCATTGTTGGAGATTGTACACCTTTGATTTCTCCTTGTGGCGCTTGTCGTCAAGTTTTGGCTGAACTATTAGATCCAATGACACCGATTATTTTAGGCTGTAAAGATTATTATGAAGTCACAAATATGCAAGAATTATTGCCACGTGCATTTACAGGAGAGAGCTTATGACATTTAAATCAGGATTTGTAAGTATTGTTGGTCGTCCTAATGTTGGAAAATCAACATTATTAAATCATATATTAAAAACAAAATTAGCTATTACTTCATCAACGGCGCAAACAACGCGTAATACGATTCAAGGTATTTATACAGATGATGAAGCACAGATTATTTTTATGGATACCCCAGGTATCCATAAACCTCAAGATGGATTAGGTTCATTTATGAATACGAATGCATTAAATAGTATTTATGGGGTAGATATTGTTTTATTGATTGCGCCAGCTGATGAAAAGATAGGTAAAGGAGATCGTTATATTGTCAATCGCTTAAAAGAAGCTGATGGACCTGTTTATCTGATTTTAAATAAAATTGATTTATTATCTAAAGATCAATTGATTCAAAAATTAACGGAATGGAAAGAAATGTTTGATTTTAAAGAAATCATTCCGATCAGTGCTTTAAATGGAGATAATGTAGAACAGCTTTTACAGTTAATCAAAAATGATTTAAGTGAAGGGGTTATGTATTATCCTAAAGATCATTTGACTGATCATCCTGAACGTTTTATTATGGCTGAGTTTATTCGTGAAAAGATTCTTTATTTTACGCATGAAGAAGTCCCTCATAGTGTCGCTATTGTGATTGAAAGCATGACAGAAGATGAAGAAGGCGTTCATGTGATGGCAGCCATTGTCGTAGATCGTCCAAGTCAAAAAGCGATTATTATTGGAAAACAAGGCAGCATGATAAAAAAGATAAGACAAAATGCGCGTCGTGAAATGAAACGTTTTTTACAGACACCTGTCACATTGGAATTATTTGTGAAAGTAGAAAAGAATTGGCGTAACAAACAGAAGTATTTAAGAGAGTTTGGTTATGATGAAAACGACTATTCATGAGGAAACAGTTGAAGCAATTATTTTAAAAAAACACCTTATAAAGAAAATGATATGATTTTGCATGTTTATACACGTGAATATGGAAAAATCAGTGTGATGGCAAGAGGCATTAGAAAAATGACAAGCAAAAATGCCAGAGGTTGTCAGGAAATGATGCTCAGTGAATTAACAATTCATCTCAAAAAAGGTTTGAGTACATTGATGAAGGCTATCCCGGTGAATTATTTTCGACATATTGAAGAAAATTTAGAAAGTGAAATTGTTGGACAGTATATTTTAGAATATTTTTATCGCTATGTAGAAGACAATCAACCACTTGAAAAAGAATATGAAATGTTATATGAAACTTTACATGCGTTGGATGTTGGTTATATGCCTTTGCTTGTTTATTTACTCTTTAATGTTTTTATTCTAGATCATAATGGTGTGTCCTTAGATGTAGAAGGTTGTGTTTTCTGTGGTTCTACACAAGTTGTTTCGATTTCATTAGAAGATGGTGGTTTTGTCTGTCATAAACATATTGGATCACATCCACCTTATTCACAAGAAGTTTTAAAAGCCTTTCGACATATTCATAAAATCCCTATTCAGGCCATTGATCATTTACATGTTTCTTCATCCGTTATTTCGATTTTGGTTCCTTTAATGGAAACATTGATTGAGGAATATACTGGAATTCAATTGAAAACATCACGTTTTATTCATCAAATTGTGTAGAAAATCTACACAATTTTATTTTTCTTCAAAGCAAATTGGTGTATAATATGTCCATATAAAGGGGAAATGATATGGGACAATTTTTACCAGTGACAAAAGAAGAAATGTTAGAAAGAGGTTGGCAACAGCCTGATTTTGTATATATTAGTGGGGATGCTTATGTTGATCATCCATCATTTGGAGTGACCATTATTACAAGAACTTTAGAAAGTCGTGGCTTTAAAGTCTGTATGTTGGCACAACCTGATTGGCGACGTTTAGATGATTTCAAACGTTTTGGCAAGCCACGCTTAGGTTTTTTAATTTCAAGTGGGAATATTGATTCGATGGTGAATCATTATAGTGTATCGAAAAAAGAAGAAAAAAGATAGTTATTCTAATCGTGGTGAAATGGGACATCGTCCTGATCGTGCCGTGATTGTTTATAGTCAAAAAGTGCGTGAAGCTTATCCTGATGCAACGATTTTGATTGGTGGGATTGAAGCGAGTCTAAGACGTTTGGCTCATTATGATTATTGGGATGATAAAGTTAGAAAATCTATATTGGTGGATGCCAATGCTGATTTATTGATGTATGGGATGGGAGAAAACAGTATTGTAGAAATTGCTGAAGCTTTAGATTCAGGCATTGAATCACGTTATTTAACATATTTAGATGGAACTGTTTTTAAGGTTAAAGATTTATCATCTATTTCACAGGATTATATCATGTTACCGTCTTTTGAAGAGATAACCCATGATAAAAGAGCTTATGCGAAATCATTTGGCGTTCAATATCGCAATACGGATCATTTTAATGCAAAAACATTAGTGGAACCTTATGAAGGATTCTATATTGTACAAAATCGTCCAAACCGTCCATTAACACAGATAGAATTTGATGATACGTATGCCCTGCCTTATCAAAGAACTTATCATCCAAGCTATGAATATATACCAGCGATTGAAGAAGTTCGTTTCTCATTAATCAGTAATCGTGGCTGTTTTGGAGCTTGCAATTTTTGTGCTTTAAATTTCCATCAGGGGCGTATTATTCAATCGCGTTCTCATGAATCTTTGATTGAAGAGGCTAAAAAGATGATTCAGGAACCAGATTTTAAAGGCTATATCCATGATGTGGGTGGTCCGACTGCAAACTTTAGATTTCCTAGCTGTGAAAAACAAACAACACATGGTGCATGTCCAACAAGACAATGTTTGTGGCCAAAACCATGTCGCCAGTTAAGAGTTGATCATCAGGATTATTTAAAACTTCTAAGAAAATTAAGAAGTTTAGATGGTGTTAAAAAAGTTTTTGTGCGTTCTGGTATACGTTATGATTATTTGATGTATGATCAAGATGAAACTTTCTTTAAGGAATTGATTCAACATCATATCAGTGGACAACTAAAAGTTGCTCCTGAACACATCAGTGATCAAGTTTTAGATAAAATGGGTAAACCACATCGAGAATTATATGAAAGATTTGTACAAAAATATACACGTTTGAATAAAGAAATGAATAAAAATCAATATCTTGTGCCTTATTTGATGTCATCACATCCAGGCAGTGATTTAAACAGTGCTATAGAATTGGCAGAATATTTAAGAGATATACATCATCAACCTGAACAGGTTCAAGATTTTTATCCAACACCAGGAACTTTATCCACAGCGATGTATTATACGGGATTGGATCCACGTGATTTAAGCGAAGTTTATGTTGCCAAAACACCAAAAGAAAAGGCTATGCAGCGTGCTTTGATGCAATATCGCCGTCCACAAAATTATCATCTTGTTTATGAAGCTTTAACATTGGCGAAAAGAACTGATTTAATTGGTTTCCAAAAGAAATGTTTAATTAAACCTAAAGGTCAAAAAAGACCACTTCAAAGGAGGTCGTAATATGAAGCGTAGTGCTGTTTTTACATCTTCTATGCATATTAGTATTCGTTATTATGTTTATGAACCTCAAGTTGTTTTACGAATCAAAGGAATTGTGCAGATTCATCATGGTTTAGGTGAACATGCTGATCGTTATGATCATTTTGCTTCATTTCTTTCCAGTCATGGCTTTGTGGTTGTTGTAAGTGATTTTGCTGGTCATGGGCGTTCTTTGATTGATTTTGAACAAGGATATTTTGGTGAACATGATGGTCCAGCTCATTTGATTGAAGATATGCATCATTTACAGATGATTATAAGAGAACTTTATCCAGATTCACCCTATTTTATGTTAGGTATTGATTTAGGCTCTATTTTGATACGTAAATATATGAGTGCTTTTGGTGATTTTATTGAAGGAGCTATCTTATTAGGAACACCCTCTCAAGTTGATTTCTTGTATCTTAAATGTATTTATTTACGCTTGTTGAAAATGTGGAAAGGACCGCTTTATAAGGCTCAACAATATTCCCGTTATGTGCGAAATCATTTTAATAAAAGAGTGCAAATGAGTGATGAAATGGATTGGCTGACCAGTGATGTGAGTGAAAAGAAAAAGTTTTTAGAAGATCCAATGGCTCATTTTGCTTATACAGTTCAAGGTTATCGTGATATTATTCATACGATTCAGGAAGTCAATCATGAAAAATCAATCATGAAGATTCCTTCTTATTTATCGGTTTATATTGGTATTGGAGAAAATGATCCGATGGGTGTGCATATCAAAAAATTAGTTGAAAAATATAAAAAAATTCCTATTGAAGATTTAACTTTGGAAATATTTGACGGACAACGTCATGCTCTATTGTTTGAAAAAGAAAAAAGAAGGTTTATAATAATATATTACAATGGCTTGATGAGAGAACATATTTATAGAGTACACTCATCGTTGGTTGACAAATGACTACTATAAGGGTATAACTACGAAGTAAATATTAAAATAAAAAAGACTTGGCTATAGCTAGGTCTTTGCTATTTTATATAGGTATAAATTAAGATAAAAGGGGTATAAATATGGCAAATAAAGATATGGATAAATTAATTGCTCATGCGAAAAATTCAGGTTTTGTTTATCAGGGATCTGAAATTTATGATGGACTTGCAAACACTTGGGATTATGGTCCTTTAGGTGTCGAAATGAAAAATAATATTAAGAAATTATGGTGGAAACGTTTTATTCAAGAATCACCATATAATGTGGGATTAGATTCAGCTATTTTTATGAATCCACGTGTCTGGGAAGCTAGTGGTCATGTTGGGGGATTTAGCGATCCTTTAATTGACTGTAAACAATGTAAAACAAGACATCGTGCTGATAAATTAATTGAAGATTATGATCCTAATATCCATAGTGATGGTTGGGATCCAGATAAAATGATGGCATTTATTAGAGAACATCATATTAAATGTCCAGATTGTGGCAGTGAAGATTTTACAGATATTCGTGAATTTGAATTGATGTTTAAAACTTATATGGGTGTTGTTAAAGATGCCAAAAGTGTCGTATATTTACGTCCTGAAACAGCGCAGGGAATCTTTGTTAACTTTAAAAACATTCAAAGAACATCACGTAAAAAAGTTCCTTTTGGAATTGGACAGATTGGAAAGTCTTTTAGAAATGAAATTACACCAGGTAATTTTATCTTTAGAACAAGAGAGTTTGAACAAATGGAATTAGAATTCTTTACTAAACCTGATACAGATTTAGAATGGTTCCATTACTGGAAAGAACAATGTATGCAATTTTTATTAGATTTAGGATTGAAACAAGATAATTTAAGATTTAGAGATCATGAAAAAGAAGAATTATCATTCTATTCAAAAGCTACAAGTGATATTGAATACTTATACCCATTTGGATGGGGTGAATTATGGGGAATTGCTGATCGTACAGATTATGATTTAGGTAGACATCAGGAATATTCTAAAAAGAATCTTGAATACTTAGATCCAGAAACAAATCAGAAATATTTACCATATGTCATTGAACCATCAGTAGGTGCAGATCGTTTATTTTTATCTGTTTTGGCTGATGCCTATGATGAAGAACAGTTGGAAAAAGAAACACGTTTAGTCATGCATTTCCATCCAGCCGTTGCGCCAGTGAAAGTTGCTGTTTTACCATTAACAAAAAACAGAGTGATAAAGCAATGGAAGTTTATCAAATGTTAGCCAAAGAATTCAATGTTGAATATGATGTGGCTGGACAAATTGGAAAACGTTATCGTCGTCAAGATGCGATTGGAACACCATATTGTATCACTATTGATTTTGATACAGATAATGATCAAGCTGTGACATTAAGAGATCGTGATACAATGGAACAAATTCGTTTACCAATTGATGAATTAGTTGATTATATCGCAAAGAAAATTCGTTTTTAATAAAGGAGGGCATATATGGCACGTCTATCACAAGAAAAGATTAATGAGATCAGACAAAGTGTTGATATTGTTGATGTGATTGGCGAATATCTTTCTTTACAGAAAAAAGGAAGAAACTATGTGGCATTATGCCCTTTTCATGACGATAAGAATCCGTCTATGTCCATTTCACCTGATCGACAGATTTTTATGTGTTTTGTGTGTGGGACAGGAGGCAATGTTTTTACCTTTTTACAGAAATATTTAAAAATATCATACATAGAAGCGGTGAAAAAAGTTGCCGAAATAGGTCATGTTGATTTAAGTGAATATCATTTAGATGTCGTTTCTAGACCCATTGTCAAAGAAAATGTTCCACTTTATCAAATGCACGAAGAAGCACAGAAGATTTATAGTTATTATTTGAATACAAAACTTGGTTTAGAGGCCAAGACGTATTTGATGAAACGTCATTTTTCGGATGAATTGATTAAAGAATTTCGAATTGGTTATGCGCCTTTACAGGCTACTTTGTATCAAGCTTTTGAAAAATTGGGTTTTCAGGAAATAGATATGATTAAATCAGGATTGATTGTGGAATCTTATCAACATTTTGATCGTTTTCAAGATCGTATTATGTTTCCACTTTATAATCAGCAAGGACAGGTTGTTGGTTTTAGTGGACGTATTTACAAGCCAACGCAAACTGAAAGTAAATATATGAACTCTCCTGAATCAGAGATTTTTATCAAAGGACAGACACTTTATCATTATCATCAATGTAAAGAAGCGGTCAAAGAGGCAGGGTTTATTTATTTGTTGGAAGGATTTATGGATGTCATTGCGATGTATAAAGCAGGAATTGAAAATACGGTTGCGATTATGGGAACCGCATTGACCAAAGGACATATGCAGGCCTTACGACGTTTGACACATCATGTGCGCCTTTGTTTAGATGGCGATCAGGCAGGACAGGCTGCTATGAGTAAAGCTGCTAGAGAATTAGAAGAGGCTGGTTTTCAAGTTTCCATTGTTGTGTTACCTGAAGGCCATGATCCTGATGAAATTTATGAAGAACATGGACAAGAAGGGTTACATGAAGTCTTAAAAAAGTTTTGAAACCGATTGAATTTTTAATGGATTTTGAGTATCAAAAAATTGACTACCAAAACTATGATGATCGTAAAAATTATTTAGAAAAAATGTGTTATGAGATTGCGAAAATTCATGATCCTATTGATCAGGATTACTATATTCAGGTTTTATCGAAACAATCCGGCTTTTCCTATGATTTGATTCATCAACAAATCAATGGATTGCAGCCTCAGTTTCATCAAGAAACCTACATACCGCAAAAAAGTCGTACACTTAAAAGATAAATATCAGCAGGCTGAACATGATTTATTATTTTATATGTTAAATCATAAAAGCGTTGCTTTAAAATATGAAGCTAAAGCTGGTTTCATGTACAATGACCAATATCGTATCATTGCTTCTTATATTATTGACTATTATCGTCATCATAATCAATTAGAGATTGCTGATTTTATTAATAGTATACAAAAAGAAGAATTGATACAAACTGTGATAGAGATAGCTCAATCTTCATTACCTCAACAATATGAAGAACAGGCGATAGATGATTATATTGAAACGATTGGTCAAAATGCTAAGAGAATGAAAAAAGAACAGTTATTAGAACAATTTCGTTATATTTTAGATCCGCAACAAAAAGCACAGATATTAGATGAAATTGTGAAATTAGGAGGTCAATAAAAGTAATATGAAAAAAGAAACAAAGAAAAAAGCGACACCTGTGACATTGGATGATTTGAAAAATTTAATCAAAGAAACAGCTCAGGCAATGGGTGGAAAATTATCACAAGATGATTTAGATGCCTTTTTAACAAAGTATGATTTAGATGATGAATCAGCTGAAGATTTATTATCATTTATCACAGATAATGATATTTTAATTGAAGATGGTTTTGATGCATTAGATGATCTTGATGATGAACAGCTTATGACCGGGATGGCCAGCGATTTAGATGATTTAGAAGCATTAGAATCTTTAGATGATTTAGATAATTTAGATGATTTAGATTCTGATATTGATAATAATGTTGATGATTTGGATTTCGGTGGCGACTTTGATATGTTAACAGGTGATACTGTTAATATGTATAATAATGAGGAAGAAGATGATTCTAATCAGCTTGGCAGCAATGTCAAAATCAACGATCCAGTGAAAATGTATTTAAAAGAAATTGGTCGTGTGGAATTATTAAGCCATGATGAAGAAATCTCATTGGCTAAAAGAATCTTAGAAGGCGATGAAGAAGCAAAGAAAAAATTAGCAGCGACCAATTTACGTCTTGTTGTCTCGATTGCGAAAAGATATGTAGGTAGAGGGATGTTATTCCTTGACCTTATTCAAGAAGGAAATATGGGGCTTATTAAAGCTGTTGAAAAATTTGATTATACCAAAGGATTTAAATTCTCAACTTATGCAACATGGTGGATTCGTCAGGCCATTACACGTGCAATTGCCGATCAAGCCAGAACAATTCGTATTCCTGTTCATATGGTAGAAACAATCAATAAATTGACAAGAGTACAAAGACAACTCATTCAAGAACTTGGTCGTGAACCAACAGCTGAAGAAATTTCTGAAAAAATGGATGGTATGACACCAGAAAAAGTGCGTGAAATTCAAAAGATTTCATTAGAACCTGTTTCTTTAGAAACACCAATTGGTGAGGAAGATGATTCTCATTTAGGTGATTTCATTGAAGATGAAGGAGCAATGTCACCAGATGACTATGCCGCTAATGAATTATTAAAAGATGAATTAAATGAAGTCTTATTAGAATTAACAGATCGTGAAGAAAAGGTTTTACGTTTACGTTTTGGTCTTGATGATGGACGTACAAGAACATTGGAAGAAGTTGGTAGAGAATTTAATGTTACACGTGAACGTATTCGTCAAATTGAAGCCAAGGCTTTAAGAAAATTAAAACATCCATCACGTTCAAAACGTTTAAAGGATTTCTTAGATCGTTAATATGAAACTATCAAAAAGATTACAAGCCATTGCGGACTTGATTATCAAATATAAACATGGGAATATACTTGGAGATATTGGGACTGATCATGCCTATTTACCTTGTTATGTTGTCGAACATGGTTTTCAAAAGGCTTATGCCTGTGATATTGCGAAAGGTCCAATACAAGCATCTATCGAAACGATTCAAAGTTATCATTTAGAGGATAAGGTCATCCCACTACTTGGAAGTGGGATTGAACCTTTATTAGAGAAAACAGTGGATATGATTAGTATTTGTGGAATGGGTGGTAAACTGATTGTTGATATTTTGGATACGCATTTTGATTATATTCAAAATCAACGCCTCATTTTACAAGCAAATGTGGGAATAGAGGTCTTACGTGAATATTTATATACTCATCAAATAGAGATACTTGATGAAACGATTATCAAAGATGTACATCATATTTATGAAATTATTGTTTGTCAAAAAACAAGCAAGTCACTAACATATCAGGAAGCTGATTTGTATTTTGGTCCTTGTTTAAGACAAAATAAAACGCCTTTGTTTTATCAAAAGTGGCAAAGACAATTAGAAATTCATCAAAATATACTCACTTCATTACAAAAGAGTCATCCTCGTTATCAAGAAGTGACACATATGATTGAAATGATAGAAGGTGAAATCAATGAAAGCACAAAAGATTATTGAAATCATGGAAAAACATTATCCTTTAAGTTTACAGGAAGAATGGGATAAATGTGGATTACAAATAGGTGATGTCAACACCGAAGTATTTAAGATAATGATTGCCTTAAATGCTGATTTACAGACAATCGATGAGGCCATTGCAAATAACTGTCAAATGTTAATTACTCATCATCCTTTCTTATTAGATCCAATTGAAAATATTAATCGTGATGATTTTATGGGAGCATTTATTTTTAAAGCCATTGAACATCATATTGTTGTTTATAGTTCACATACGGCTTTAGATAATGTGTCTATGAATCAGTGGTTGATTGAAGCTTTAGGGGTTCATGATATTGAACGTGGTGAAGATCAAATTACTCGTATAGCCACGCTTAATCAACCTATGAAAATGGATGATTTTCTTGATCATGTTCAAAAAACATATCATTTAGAACATTTCCAATATGCTGGACATGTGGATATGATTTCTAAAGTTGCGATATGTGGAGGCAGTGGTGCTGATTTTATGCATCAATTCTACAATCAAGCTGATGCTTATTTGACTGGAGATACTAAATATCGTCATGCGAAAAACGCCTTCGATCACCATATTTTGCTTGTGGATATTCATCATCAAGCCGAAAAGATTATGGTCAAAAAATTAAAAGAAGTTTTACAAAAGGAAGTGAATGTAGAGATAATCGAAGGAAGTTCTCCTGATTATTATCACTACCGTTAAGATGATTCTTACAACAATGTGTTATATTCAAAAAGAAAATCAAACGTTGATGTTGCATCGTACTAAAAAAGAAAATGATGTCAATGGTGGAAAATGGATTGGTGTTGGTGGAAAATTTGAAGAAGGTGAAAGTGCAGAAGAATGCATGAAAAGAGAAATCTATGAAGAAACAGGTTTAACAGCTTTAAATCTTCAACTGCATGGATTCGTTGTTTTTCCTGAACTTTATCATGGACAGGATGAAGGCATGTTTATTTATACATGTCATGATTTTACAGGTAAAATTCATGAATGTGATGAAGGTGACTTGCAATGGATCAACAATGAGGACATACCAACTCTTTCTATGTGGGAAGGAGATTATCACTTTTTTGAATGGATTCAAGATGGAAAATTTCATAGTGCAAAAATTCATTATCAAAATGATAAAGTCATTGATTATCAAGAACATGCTTATTAAACACTCTTAGGAGTGTTTTTTTTGTGAATTATGGAAAAAAGTGTAATCATTTTGTGATAAAATTGTTTATAAGGTGAGGAGGGAAAAACATGAAAAGGCAAGAACTGGAAATCATATATATGCAATATTATAAGCCTTTGTTGTTATATGCATTTTCCCTCACACATCATAAAGCCGATGCACAGGATTTGGTTGCGAATACATTTGTAAAGGCATTGTTAAGTTTCAAAGAAGGTAATATTCAAGCTTGGCTTTATCGTGTCCTTAAAAATGAGTTTTATAATATGTACAAAAAGCAAAAAAAGAATAAGTTCTTTAAACGAAGAACAAGTAGAAAGTTCAACCAATCTAATTTCAGAGTTTTTTCAACAAGAACAAAAAAGATGGTTATATGAACATATCTATCAGTTACCTGATAAAGAAAAACAAGTGATGTTATTGTCATTAGAAACATCATTAAATGATGCCTTTATATCAGAAATGTTAGGCTTAAGTGTTGAGAATATTCGTGTGATTAGACATCGTGTGAAAAAGAAATTAATCAAACAATACCAAAAGGAGGGTTATTTATGAGTGACAAAAAATTTGATGAAGTATTTGGTGAAGAAGAACAGAATAAACAATTTAATAAACTGATTCAAAGAAGAATAAATCAAAAGATTTATTCAAAAATTTTTAAAATGTTTATTATTATCAGTCTCATTATCACGAGTTGTTTTTATGGTATTTCGTTTTTAATGGATTGGATTTATTATAGTCCTTATAGAGAAGAGGAAATGCTTGAACCTTCAAATCATGAAGAATTTTTCATGTTGATGAGTAATTATGTGAACTTAAATTTTCCAGGTATGATGTTATTGAAGGATGGGTTGAGTGATGAGGAATTGTACGAATCAAAAGGGATGGGATGTTATGAAACAAAAGTAAAAGTACAGTCCATCTTTGAACCTTTAATGATTGATGGAACATCTAATACAACAATTTCTATTCGTCGTTCGCAAGTATTGATAGATTCTGATTCCTATTTTCCTTTGACAAGAATGGTTAATGAATTTAAAGATGTAAATGCCAAAGATTTTCAAGAAATTTATGCTTTAAATGATATTCAAAAAGAGATAGAAGAATTACCAGATTCAAGTTATCTTGATATTTCTTTGAGTTTTCATGAGTATGTGTCTTTGGATATGATTGTTGCATTAATAAAAAATATCCCGATGCCTATTTTAAATGGATTGCACTTAAAGATCAAGAAACTGATTCAGTCGTTGGTATTGCAGGAGGTTTCTCTCTTCATGATCCAGTCAGGTATGTATTCACATCTGAGTATGATAAAAAATATCCTCACTTTTATTTAGAAGAAGAAATAACGGGAGATATTTTAGAACAGAAATATTTATCAATGTTGAAAATGATGTGTGATCATAAGGGTTTTGTGGATACATTGTCATCGTATTCAGGTATTTCTTATCAAAAATATGTGGACAATTACAAAAAGGCACAAAAAGAAATATTAGCATATGGTGTACGTGTCAGTGTGAAAAAGAATGTTCTTTTAGATATGATTGAAAAGGAAAATATATCTTATGCATATATCCATGATATAAAATTATCACAGTATCAAAAATAAATAAAATCTATTTGTTTGAGCTCATAAACATTATATAATAGTAATAGGTGGTTAATGTGAAAAATATTTTATATGCATCACTTGTACTTTTAGGTTTTGGTGCATTGATTTGGGGAATCGGAGCTTTATATTTGTATTTGTTTCATAGTGGTTATTCTATCTTTCATATCATATGGATGACCATTCAATTTCTCTTTTATTTATATATAACGCAATGGATTCATGTGGTAATTCATGAAACAGGGCATTTGGTATTTGGTTTATTAAGTGGTTATCGCTTTCTATCTTTTCGTATTATGAGTTTTATGTGGATTCGAAAAGATTATCATCTTTGTTTAAAAAGATATAGATTAAATGGAACGGGTGGACAGTGTTTAATGGCTCCACCTGATTTTCAAAATAATCATATGCCTTTTGTTCTTTATCAATTGGGTGGATGTTTGATGAATATCATCTTTGCGATGATTGGTTGTGCGATAGCCATTTTTTCTTCAAGTTTTAATCTTTTTTTACTTGCTTTTATCATTATGGGTGTTTTAACAGCTTTGGTTAATGGAGTTCCTATGCAAATTGAAGATGTAGATAATGATGGTTATTTTAGACGCACACTTATAAAATTTTCTGAAACACAAAAAGATTTATGGTTAAATTTAAAAGAGGAAGAAATCTCAGTACAAAATATCAGATTAAAAGATATGCCTGATGCTTGGTTTGAGAATATCAATACTGAAAACTTAGAACATAGTATAAGAGTTTCATCTGTTGTTTTGTATTATCAGCGTTTGATGGATCAACATGATTTTCAAACAGCTTATATAATCATTAAACAGCTTTTAAATGATAACGTCGCAATAACCAAAATTCAAAGAAATATTTTATTATGTGATGCCTTTTATTGTCAAATGGTTTTTCATCAGTTGGATCAGGCTATTGCATATTATCAATCTTTAGATAATGATTTTCAAAAGAGAATACAAACATTTCTTGTGGGTTTACGTACTGTTTATATTTATAAAAAAATCATTGAAAAAAATGGGGAAGCAACAAAGTTTAAACAAAAATTGTGTTCTTATAAAGCAAATTATCCATATCCTATTGAGATAGAAATGCATGAAGATTTGATGGATTTTATTGAATATGATGTTTATGGATAAAAATGAAATCAATGATAAAAATATTGTAAAAATAAAAAATAAGAGTACAATAAAAGATTATAGGGAAAGGGGAGAAAAATATGGATCAAAGTCGAAAATCTACTGATTTGATTCATGGTGGTATTGCAAAATCTATTTTTTGGTTTTCTATACCACTATTGATTGGAAATTTATTTCAACAATTATACAACACAGTTGATGCTTATGTGGTTGGAAATTATGTATCTAAACAAGCATTAGCGGCCGTTGGAGCATCTTCACCCATTACCAATATGTTAATTGGTTTTTTTATGGGTTTAGCAACCGGTGCAGGTGTTGTCATTGCTCAATATTATGGTGCAAATGATGAAAAAAGATTAAAGCAATCTGTTCATAGTTCGGCTGCTTTAACAATTGTGATGGCGATTATCTTAACGATTGCTGGTGTTATATTAACCAATCCACTTTTACATATCATTGGCATACCAGCAGATGTTTTTCCTGAATCATCAACCTATTTGACGATTTATTTTGGTGGTATTACATTTGCTTTAATTTATAATATGGGAGCAGGTGTTTTACGTGCAGTTGGCGATTCCAAACGTCCACTTTATTTTTTAGTTGTCGCTTGTTTAACAAACATTGTCTTAGATTTATTACTTGTGAAAGTTTTTCATATGGGTGTTGCAGGAGCAGCCATTGCGACAGATATATCACAGGCATTAAGTGCTTTCCTTGTCTGTGTTGTTTTAATGCGAAGTCATGAAGTTTATGCATTAAAAGTGAAAAAATTCGTTTTCATTTACCGATATTAAAACGTATTATCAAGATTGGTTTACCAACTGCTTTACAACAAAGTATTGTATCCTTATCCAATGTTGTGGTGCAATCCTATGTCAATGCATATGGGTCTGATGTTGTGGCTGGATATTCAGCAACGATTCGTATTGATGGCTTTGTCAATTTACCACTTCAAAGTTTTAATATGGCAATTACAACATTTGTGGGACAAAATATTGGTGCAAAACGTTATGATCGTGTCAAACGTGGCTCAAAGATTGCATTAACAATGACATTTGCAGTTGTAGGTGCAATGGCAGTCTTCTTATTCTTCTTTGGTAAAGATGTTATTCGTATCTTTAATAGTGACGAGGCTGTTGTGGAAGCTGGATGGAAAATGTTATACGCGTTTATTACATGTTATTTATTACTTCCAATTATACAGATTTACAATGGGGTTTTAAGAGGTGCAGGGAAATCTTCAATCCCTATGTATATTATGGTTTTTAACTTTGTCATTTTAAGACAGATTTATTTAGCAATTGTCACTAAAATAACCAACGATGTTTTCTTTGTATTCTTTGGCTGGCCTGTCACATGGATTAGTGCTGCTATTATGTTTATCATTTATTATTACAAAGTTAAATGGTTACCTGATGAATAGTTTCCTTTGGGAAACTTTTTTAATGAAAAAATGCATGAAATCATGCATTTAATCAAGAATTTTTGAGAGATCTATTGGTTGTTTTTCAAAAGTTTGAGAATTGTTTTCATCAAACTGTTTTAAAAAAGCAATGACTTGATTTGTTAAATAAGTAGGTGTCGATGCTCCTGAAGAAACAGCTGCTTTTGTTTTTCCTTTGAGCCATTGAATATCTAAATCATCTAAACTTTCAATCATATAAACTTCCTTATTTTCACTGGCAATACTGGCAAGTTTTTGCGTATTATTAGAATGTGGATCACCAACAATAAACACAATATCAATATCTTCGTCCATATTTTTAATAGCTTCTTGTCTAATTTGAGTTGCCTGACAAGTTTCTTTTTCTATTTGAATATGGGGAAGTTTTGTTTTGGCATACTCACATAAATCATAAACATCATATAAAGACATTGTTGTTTGATTCGTCATCACATAATTTTTATTGAAAGGAATTTTTTCTAAATCAGCTTTACTCGTAATCAAATGGACTTTTTGTTCATCAATAGAAATAGCTCCTTCAGCCTCAGGATGCCCTTTTTTCCAATATATAAGATTTCATAACCATCTTGTAAACGTTCTTTAATGAGATCGTGTGTTTTAATCACATCTAAACATGAAGCATCAATAACATTCAATCCTTTATCTCTGGCTTTTTGAAACACTGCATCACTTGCTCCATGGGCTGTAATAATCACCGTTCCTTCTTGAATATGATCTAATAGTTCTAAACGTGTTAAATGTGGAATATCAATCGTTTGAATTCCTCTTTTTCTAATGCATCAACAATATATTGATTATGAACAATCATCCCTAAAATATAAATTGGTTTTTTTCATTTTGGGTATTTTTTGCGATTTGAATTGCACGAACAACCCCTTTACAATAACCTCTTGGCGTAATGGCTTTGACTTGCATAAACTTTCACCTCAGGCTTATTGTATCATAATTTCTTGTAAGGATGAAGAATTCTTTATATAATGGAAATAGGTGAGAATGAATGTATATCCAACAAGTTGCAAAACAATTAAATATTTCTAAAAAAGCCATGATGATTTATGAACAAAAAGGATTAATTCAACCTCAAAAAGATCAACATGGTTAATCGTGTTTATAGTCAAAAAGATATAGAGAGATATTTTATTGTGTCATCGCTATGATATTTTTGATATGAAGAAAGCAGAATATGATAAACAAATTTTTGAAATAGAAACTTCTTTACAATATATTGATGATATGAAAAAAGAATTATTGAAAATCAAAGTTTAGAAGAATTGAATCTTCAATTCGATCAAACAAAACAATTAAAAAATATAAAATCACAAGTATCTTCAATCCTTTCTTTTGAACGTTTGATTGTAGGAGTTGCAGTTTTTGTCTATGCCTTATTATCATTTCATCAATCAGTTTGGACATCTGTTGTTGCTTTAACTGCGATGAGTGGTCTTTTAGCGATTCATTTTTCTGTTATTTTTCGTGTCTTTTTATATAAAATGTATCAAAAACTCAAAAAATAGTTGCTTTACCCCAAGGGAAGAGCTGTAAAATCAAGGTGAGGTGAAGTTTTATGTAGATAATTTGGACGATTATTATATTGATGCTGGTAATTATTATGATTTTAAAAGGATTATGGAATGTTTTTATGCATAAAAGATTGTTTCAGCTTTATCATTATCAAATTGAAAAGACAGATGTAGAATGGAACGAGGAATATGCAAAAAAATTAAAAGAAAAAGGAATAACACAACAGGAAATAGATGATTTTCAATTATCTAAAGTTTTACAAAAATGTGATTATACCTATACAAATATAGGTAGAGAATATATGTATGGACGTATGGTATCTCGACAATGTGATAATGAATTATTAGAAACAATGGTTCAGCGTTATCAAGATCTTGATATTTTATCGCATGCTTTATATCATTTATACCAATTAAGCAAAGAATATGATTCATGTTTAGGATTATTTGATCATACTGATGTCTTTTCATTATGGCAAAAAAGATTAATTCAAATTTTAGCTTTTGGACCTATTGTTTTTATAATTGGTGCTTTCATATTAGGAGAGATGATTTTGTTTCCATTATGTCTCTATATTGGTTTGATGATTGCTTTGAATACTTATTTTAGTCAACGCACACATACAATTGTTGAAGAAACAATGAGTTATTGTTATATGATTGAAGCCTTTTCTCATTTATTAAAACATCAAGTTTTTCCTGAATCGAAAATTCAATCATTGAAACCTCTTATTCAAAAAACAAAACGCTATACATTATTAGCAAGAATCATTTATAAAATATCAAAAATAGATGTCTTTTATTTCACACAAACCATTCAAAGCTTTTTCTTCTTATCTTTACATCAATATTTTATACTTTTAAAACATCAAGAAGAACTCCAACAACATATGTTGACGATTTATGAATATATAGGAACAGCCGATTTAGCTTTAAGTGTGATTTTAGTACGTGAACGTTATGAAACATGTTTACCAGAATTTGTTAGTGAAAGAATTTTATCTTTTGAAGATGCTTATCACCCACTTATTGAAAAACCTGTTAAAAACAGTTTTACAACTTCTCGTTCTTGCATGATTACCGGTTCTAATGCTTCAGGAAAATCAACGTTTTTAAAGGTGATTGGTATTAATATGGTGATGGCGAAAACTTTGCATACATGCTTTGCAAGTTCATGGACATGTTATGATTTTACAATTCATAGTGCCATTCACATGAAAGATGATCTAGAATCAGGAGATAGCTATTATGTTAAAGAAATTAAAACGTTAAAATCAATGATAGATGATGTGAAAGAAAGAGATTGTCTCATTTTTATTGATGAAATTTTAAGAGGAACGAATGAAAAAGAACGTGTATTGATTTCACAGGCGATATTAACTTATTTATTTCAAACATCTTCAATAACATTGGTGACAACACATGATTTGTCATTGGTTGAAAAATTTGATGATATTGATCAGTATTGTTTCCGTGATCCCATTCAAGATCAACAACTTTACTTAGATTATAAAATTCATCATGGGCGTTGTTCAGTAGGTAATGCCATAGCGTTATTAGAAATCTATGGATATGATGAAAATATTCTGAATCAATTAAGAAAGCCTAACTAGGCTTTCTTATGGGTAACATATTTTCAAATGTTTGTGTTTCCACTTGAACATTTTTATCAATATCCTCATCTATGTCATCTAATTGAATACTTTTGACAGCTTTGACAACACGAAAGGCAGTTTTTGCATTGTGTAAAACAGGACGTAACTGATGAATAATAGGAATCAACTGATTAGCCGTATACAATGTTTTTTGGGCTGTCTGAATTGTTGAAGAAAGATTCATTTGATGAAGTGAATAACGCATAGATTGTAAAAGTGATGGTTTTTGATACATCATTGGTGGATAATAAGGATAAAAATCATATGGTGGATATTGTGGATACATGTTGAACACCTCCACTATTAGAATATGTGAAAAAGAAAAAGATGATACATAGTCAAAAAGAATAAAATATTTTTGTTGATAATTAAAAAAATTTGCATATAATAGATATGTAAATGGCACACGGTGCTAAAGATTGCTCACGCTTAGTCGTGAGTTTTTTCTATACTTAGTGTTTTAATCATATTTAAATATTTTTTTCGATCGGATTTTGTTCTTAGTTCATGTGTTTTTGGGTTATAAAATCTGATTAGTATCTCTAAACTATTACAATGCATGACACAATTTCTGATTGATACGAGGCAGAATACTTTACTAATAAAATCAGGAATTTTATCAACATGAAATGTCATATCGAATTTTTTTAAATTTTTAAAAATAGTATTTTGTATATGGTGGTCAAGACATGTAAAAATCGTTAGCATATCTCCTAAACACATTCTATCAAAGAAACAATATATCAGCGTATTTAAATATATTTTCTTTTAAATGATTTAAGTGATTATTCATATGTTCAATTCTTTTTTGATTATATCTTGATTCTAAAAAAGCAAACTTTAATTTTAACATTCCAAGAAATAATTCTAGTTGTTCAGAATTATTTATATTGTATGATGTTAAAATATGGTAAGCAACAATTGATTTAAAATGTATTTCAAAATTAAGTATATTTTTAATAATAATTGGATATTTTTTCTTTCATCAATGAAAAAATGATAATATTCACTAAATTCAACATCTTTTTCGTATATGTGATTTCCATTGATTTTTTCAACTTCTTTCTTTTTATCTAATTTAGCAAATTTATGTTTAAATGGGGTAATGACATTAATGTAATTGTATTGTAATAGTTTATTTTCTGCCATTTCTTTGTTCATCTCATTGAATTGAACTCGCTTTTTTTCATTCAAATATTGTAATTGTTCTAAGATATTTTTTGCAGGTTTATATTGTTGAAAAGTGTTTTGGTTCATGTTCATCCTTCTTTCGAATATATACATATATTATAGCTGATATACTTAAAGATACCAATGAAAAATAAAATGTTTTATTTATTTTATAATATATAAATGAATGAAAAATAAACAGAATTTATCAAAGTTTTTTGCATTTTTATAAGTTTTAGTGTATAATCATATGGCTTAAAGGAGGCGATAAAAGATGAAATTATTTGAACACTATCAATTTCAGTCTTTTGTAAAAGAAACATTACAAAAGCTACATTTTCAAGAACCAACAAAGATTCAAAAAGAAGTGATTCCACTTGTTTATAAACATCGTGATGTGATTGGTATTTCACAAACAGGAACAGGGAAAACACATGCTTTTTTAATACCTATTATGGATATGATTGACACATCTTTAGATTGTGTACAAGCCGTTATTACTGCACCGACAAGAGAATTGGCACAACAGATTTATGAACAAGCAAAAATCTTTGTGGAGTTTAATAAAGATTTAAGAGTTTCTTTAATTATTGGTGGGAAAGACAAACAAAAAACGATTTCTAAATTAAACGTTCAACCTCATTTAGTCATTGGAACACCAGGAAGAATTAAAGATTTATCTTTAGATGAACAGGCTTTAAAAATTACGACAGCAGATATATTTGTCATTGATGAAGCAGATATGACATTAGAATATGGTTATTTAGAAGATATAGATGCCGTACTAGGAAAAATGAAAGACAATTTACAAATGCTTGTCTTTTCAGCAACTATTCCACAGATGTTAAGACCATTTTTAAAGAAATATATGGATGCGCCAAAGATTATTGAAATCGATGAACATCTTTCTACATCACGTAATATTTCTCATTATTTAGTCCCTACAAAACATCGTAATCGTTATGAGGTTTTGAAGAGTGTTATGAAAGTGATTGATCCTTATATTTGTATTATTTTCTGTAATAAACGTGAAGAAGTAGAAAAATTAAGTTATCAGTTACGTGAAGATGGATACAAGATAGGAGAAATTCATGGGAATTTAGAGCCAAGAGAAAGACGACAGATGATGCGCCGTATTCAAAATATGGATTATCAATATATTGTCGCTACAGATATTGCAGCAAGAGGTATTGATATAGATGGTGTCAGCCATATTATTAATATGGAATTTCCAAGTGAACTAGATTTTTATATTCATCGTAGTGGACGTTGTGGACGTGGAAAATATACGGGTGAATGTTATAATATGTATGATACATCGAATCAAAAGATTGTTGAAGAATTGGAAAGAAAAGGGATTCATTTTGAGGTTAAGGAATTAAAAGGACAACAATTTGTACAAGCCAAAGAACGTGAAAAACGTAAAACACGTGTGAAACATCAAACAGAGTTAGAAAAGAAGATTTCAGCGATTGTCAGAAAACCTACAAAAGTGAAACCTGGATATAAGAAAAAACGTAAAAGACAGATTGAAGCAATGGTCCAAAAAGAAAAACGTGCGATTATTAAACAAGATATCAGAAGACAGAAGAAAGAACGTGCAAAACAAGCACAAAGAGAAAAAGAGAAAGAGAGGCACAATAATGTTGAAGATTGGTAGTCATGTTTCCATGAGTGGAAAAGAGATGTTATTGGGTTCTGTGAAAGAAGCTGTATCATATAATGCGAATACATTTATGTTTTATACTGGTGCTCCTCAAAATACAACTCGTAAACCTATCAGTCAGTTACGTGTTGATGAAGCCAAAGCTTATATGGAAGAACATCATATTGAAATTGATGATGTAGTTGTTCATGCGCCTTATATTATCAATCTAGCCAATACCATTAAACCAGAAACATATGAACTTGCTGTTCGTTTCTTAAAAGAAGAAATCAAAAGATGCGAAAAAATTGGAGTCAGTCGTTTGGTTTTACATCCTGGTTCTCATGTGAAAGCTGGAGATGAGGCAGGACTTCAACAGATTGTGAAAGGTTTAAATGAAGTCTTACGTGAAGATCAAAAAGTGCATATTGCTTTAGAAACAATGGCAGGTAAAGGTAGTGAAATGGGAAAAACGTTTGATCAAATTCAATATATGATTGAACATACTCAACTATCTTCATTATTAGGTGTTTGTTTAGATACATGTCATTTACATGATGCAGGTTATGATTTAACACATTTTGATGATATTTTAGAAGAATTTGATCAAAAGATAGGACTAGATCGTTTATTGGTTGTGCATGTAAATGATTCTAAAAATGAACGAGGTGCACATAAGGATCGTCATGAAAACATTGGTTATGGACATATTGGTTTTGAAACATTGAATATGATTGTCCATCATCCTAAATTAAAAGATGTTCCAAAGATTCTTGAAACACCTTATATTGATGGTAAAGCACCTTATCGTGAAGAAATAGAGATGTTGAAACATCAAACATTTAATAATGGTTTAAAATAACTGTTTAATAAAATTAATATTTTTTGACAAGTGAATTCACTTGTCAATTTTTTTATATAGTTTTCTAAAACAAAATGATATTGTTCATGAGCTAAAGCATATTGATTATTTTTAATCATATTTAAAATGCTTTGTTGGGTTGTTTGATTTAATTCAATATCAAATTCTTCTAAGAGAACTTGAAAGTCGTCTAATTTTAGTCTTGAAATATACTCATTATTTTGATTTCTCATAATTGCCTCCTTAAATATATCCTATGAAGTTTATGAAAAAATAGAACACTTTCTTTTATTAGGCTTGAAGATAGGATAAAGAATATGATAAAATATGAGCGTTTTATAAAGAAAGGATAGAATTATGAGTAAAGTTAATCAATTAGGAAATTACAAAGGTATTGAAGTGAAAATTTCTTCACGTCAAGTCAGTGATCAAGATGTTGAACAAGAAATTCAACGTTTATTATCACAAAAAAGTCAATTGGTTGAAAAAGAAGGACCTGTTGCAAATGGAGATGTCACAACAATTGATTTTAAAGGATTAAAAGATGGAGTGGCTTTTGAAGGTGGAACTGCTGAAGGTTATCAGTTAGAAATTGGTTCAGGAGCATTTATTCCAGGTTTTGAAGAACAAATGATTGGAATGGAAAAGGGAGAAACAAGAGATTTAAATTTAACTTTCCCTGAAAACTATGGAGCAGCTGATTTAGCTGGAGCAGATGTTGTCTTCCAAGTGACTGTTCATCATATTGCTTCTAAAGTAGAATCACAATTAGATGAAGAATTTGTGAAATCATTCCAAATTCCTGATGTTGAAACAATAGAAGGTTTTAAAAACAAAGTGAAAGAAAGTCTTGAAAATCAAAATGTTCAAGCTTTAAATGCTGAAAAAGAAAATAAAGTTTTAGGTGTACTTATCGAAAACAGTGATGTTGAAGTGGAAGATGCTGATATTCAAAGAGCTTTAGATCAACATGTTCAATATGTATCAAATGAACTTGCTGGACAAGGTATGACTTTGGATCAATATTTAAGTATGATGGGAATGGATCAAGATGCATTACATGCTCAATTAATGCCAGCTGCTAAACAACAAGCTGTTTTTGAAGCGATTATCGATGAAATTATCAAAGTAGAAAGCTTAACAACAAGTGATGAAGATGTTGATCGTCAAGTCGATTTGATGGCACAACAATATCAAATGGATAAAAAAGATGTTTTAGAAAAAATTGATTTAGAAGGTTTAAGACGTGATTTAAACCGTATTCAAGCAAGTCAATTAATTTTAAATACAGCAAAATTTATTATGGAATAAAGATGGCAAATGTCATCTTTTTTCTTTCTATAGATTTCAGAAGACATATTCTGATAATACCATTATAGAATTTCCCGTGCTTTTAAACTAGTATAAGAGAAAACAAAAAAAGAGATTTCCCATAAAACTTATTCGTTTTGGAAAACCCCGTAACAAATTAGATTATCAAAATAGTATGGTATTAGCCATTTTGTTTATTATTATATTTATGAGCTTAGCACCACTTGTCATCTTTTTGAAATTATATGGTTTGATATTATGGGTTGTTTATGGATAATTGGTTTGTATTATGCGTGGCAAGTTGAAAAATACAAAAAGAAATATGATATTCAAACATATCAAGAAATTGTTGCTTTTATGGATGGTAAAAATTTAAGTGATATTGAAAAAGCAAGAGAAGAAGGAAAAAGAATTTATCAAAAGATCTTTATGGCAGTTGGGGCAGGAATTGTTGGTTTTATAGTGACTTATCTTATGATGCGTATTTTAGGTTAAAAATGGATGATTTTAGAAAAAAGATATGATGATACAAAAGAGATAAAAGCAATGACGTTTTCTGTCATTGCTTTTCAACCATTTTTAAGATTTCTTCTTTTAAAACTTCAACCATATCCTCTTGTTTGACTTTTTTAATAATTTCTCCTTTTTTAATAAGGAGTCCTTCTTTGACACCACCAGCAATACCAATGTCGGCATGTTTGGCTTCACCTGGACCATTAACGGCACATCCCATAATAGCAACTGTAATATCGCTATGAATGTTATTCAAAAAATCTTCAATTTCATTAGCGACTGGAATCAAATCATATTGAATACGTCCACATGTTGGACATGAAACAAGAGTAGGAACATGATCGATTAATTCTAACTCTTTTAATAAAGTTTTCGCAACTTTAATTTCTTCTACAGGATCGGCGCTTAAAGATACACGAATAGTATTACCGATTCCTTGATAAAGAAGTGTGCCAATACCTAAACTTGATTTAATTGTTCCACCTAATTTTGTTCCAGCTTCAGTGACACCAATATGTAAAGGACAATCAAAGGTTTGACTAGCAAGCGTATAAGCCTCAATTGTTAATAAGGTGTTAGAAGACTTTAAAGAAATTGCGTAGTCATGGAAATCAAGTGATTCTAAAATATCTACATGTTTTTTAGCACTTTCAATCATACCCTGAGCAGTAGGTTTTCCATATTTTTCTAAAATATCTTTTTCTAAAGATCCACCATTCACCCCAATACGAATAGGAATATGATGTTTTTGACAAGCTTCTACAACTGCTTTGACTTTATCCATAGAACCAATATTACCAGGATTAATACGAATCTTATCTATCCCATTTTCGATTGATAATAAAGCTAAACGATAATCAAAGTGAATATCAGCAATTAAAGGAATATGAATCTGTTTTTTAATATCTTTAATCGCTAATGCATCTTCTTGATCAAAAATAGCGACTCTTATCATTTCACAACCTGCTTTTTCTAGTTCATGAATTTGTTTGACAGTTGCTTGAATATCTTTTGTTTTGGTATTACACATGGATTGAATAATAACATGATTATTCCCACCCATTGTTAAAGTTCCAACTTGAAATGATCTTGTTTGTGTTCTTAACATAATCTTACCTCGTTTCTTTTTTTATTATACACGAAGTGAAGTTAAAAATAAATGAGTTGTTGAGGATTATAGAAAAATGCATTATTTGACATAAAATTACACAATCATGTGACTTTTAAGATTTTTATTTTTAAATATGTTATATTAAACAAAGGAGGGGATAATCATGGTTGATTTAAAAGATATTATGGATTTTAAAGATCAACATATTGTAGATGAACTTTATAAAAGATTAAAAGATATAGGGGAGTTTAATGATTTAGAAGATATTTATCTTGAAATAACAAATAGAAATAAGACAAAAATACAAACATTTCAATATCATTATGAAGAGATTATTCAAAAAATAACAAAAGTATTAAGTGCTAGTGGTTGGATTTTATTTTCTTTTCTATTTATTATATCTGGTTCTTTTATCTGTGCCACTTTGATTGGATATATTTTCGCAATGAATGATTCATTTAAAAATATTTATCAATTTTTTAGTGATTTAGGATTATCTTTTTTGAAAACTTTCTTTTCGTTTTCAATAGAAAATATTGATTTTTCAGATCGTTCAACACCATTAATGTTTTGTATTTTAGGTTTAACGATTATTCTTGTTTTGTTTTTTGTATTATTATATCTTTGGAATATTTTAAAAAAAGAGAAAAGAAAGAAATTCATTTACAGATTACTTTAGAAAATAGTTATCATTATTTAGGTTCTTGTCAAGATGATACATGGGCATATATCAAAGAATCTTTTGAAAAACGTATTCATCAAAGACATCATCATGATTTTTTTGAACGTTATTATCAGTCATATTTAATGCTTGCTCAAAATCATGATTCCAAGCAAGGTACTATTAAAGATTTAACACATCAAGAAAAAGCACTTCTTATCTTTAGAACAATAACAAATACAATTAAAAATATTGTCGGAGCTTTTTCTATGCCTATATATATTTCTCTAGCGATATTAATTTTTTATTATCAAAATTTTCAGGCTATCAATGATTTAAGACTCAAAACAGTATTAGATGTTATACCTTTTGGTCATGTATTGTATAGTTGTCTTGATTTTTGTTATGATATTGTTTGTTTTTTTCCAATTTCTAATTATTATGCAACTCTAGATTTAGAGTTTGCTATGATGATTTCTTTTTGTATTTGCATGACATTTTTATGGGCACTTTACACGATTTTAAAAACACGTATAAGAGAAATCAAAAGACAATATTTACGTCGTATTCAATTCTATTTGAAAAAACATGAAGGCATTTATGATGAAAATCAAAAGTATCCCGCTATATATCTTTATGGTGTTCAATTTACTATTTTTGTATTTTTTATATGTATGATATTGATTTGTCTACTATTTTTATAATGAGTGATGTCATAAAATAGGATTTGAATAAATAAGTTATAAGTTGATACATCATTTAATAAACCTTGTCATATATTAAAATGGTGATGTATATGATTTTAATTCTATCTTTTTTAGAATTTTTATTTGGTACTCTTTTACATTTCCTATATGATTTTTTCCCTTATCCTTTGATTGCGATTCTTTCACCGATTAATGAAAGTATTTTTGAGCATTTAAAACTTTTAGTATATCCAATGTTACTTGGATATTTCATTTTGTATGGGATAAAAAAACCAGATATTAGAAAATATATGAATGCTGTAGTTGGAGGTATTATCAGTGGATTATTAACATTAGTGTTGATATATTATTTTGTGAGATATGAATTAGGCATTGAAAGTTTGATTTTTGACATTGTATTGTTGTTGATTTCCATCATTGTTGGTAATCTTGTTTCTTATTCTATTTATCGTCAGAGTCAAGGAAAGACTTGGAAAATCAGTATTATTGTCTTAATCATTCTTATTTTCTTGATGATTTTAGGAACTTTTCAACCATTGGGTTTACTTTTTTCAAGAAGAAAAAGCAGCGATTACACTGCTTCAATGATTGATTCAAATTCATTTAAAATAGTTTCGAAATAATGGAAAGCATCATCGTATAGTTGGTCTTCTAAAGGATTAACTAAAGCATCTTTTAAAAGGTCAACTGGATCTTTGCTGCCACCAGATTTTAAGAAGTTTAAATAAGCTTCTTTTTGTTTTGTATCGCCTTGAAGTAAGCGAGAAACAATAGCTAAAGCTACCGTCATTCCTAAAGTGTATTTATAAACATAATAATTATAATAGAAATGAGGAATGTAATAACAAGAATATCCCACATATTGATCCATTGTGATATCAGGTCCATAATATTCAGCATTCTTTGTATAATACAAATCTGTAATCATTTGTGATGACATTGGTTGTCCTTCTTTAGCCCATGTGTGTAGGATATGTTCAAAATCTGCATACATTGGTTGTCTAAAAATTAAGCCTACACAATTTTCTAAAAGTTCATACAAGAAGTAGCCTTTTTCTTTTGGCGAAGAAGCGTGTTCAAGCATATAATTAATCAATAAAGTTTCATTTACTGTAGAAGCCACTTCAGCCACAAAAATACGATAATCACAATTAACAGGTGATTGATGATGACATGATAAATAAGTATGAGCACTATGTCCAAGTTCATGAATCATAGTTGAAAGTGAATTATAATCACCGATAAAGTTCATTAAAATAAATGGATCAGTGTCATAACATCCACTTGAATATGCCCCTACACGTTTACCAGCATGGGGATAGTAGTCAATCCATCTTTCTTCTTTAGCTTTTTTGATAATATTGACATAGTCATCACCAAAGATACTAACAACATCTAGGATAATATCAAAACATTCATCAATCGTATATTTTTTCGTGTTATACTTGACTAAAGGAATATTTAAATCATAGTTATACATAGTATCTAATTTTAGAATTTTTTCTTTAATGCATTATAACGATGAAATAAAGGACGATATTGTTGATTGGCTTTTTCTAAAATTTTAAAGAATAGTGATGTTGGGACATTATCATCAAAAAGACTTGCTTCTAATGGTCCATCAAATTTTTTGACATCTGCATAAAAAGCATCTTTTTTCATGACACCTGATAATGTTGCGGCATAAACATTTTCAAACTTTTTGTATTCCTTAAAAAAGTTATGATAAGCCTCTTTTCTGACATTCGCATCTTTATTTTTTAAGAACTCAGTTAATGTAGCACTATTTAAAAACTTTTCTTCTCCATTGACATGAACTGGATCATAGTCCAATCTTAAAGCATCAAAGACTTGAGAAGAAACATCTGCAATCGTTGATGTTTTTGATACTAATGTTTCTAAATCCTGTGAAAGAACATGTTTCTTTTGACGTAAAACCTCATTGATGGCATAGCGATAATCACTTAACTGTTCATCTTGTAAATACTGTGTCACTTTTTCACTGTTTTCAATCATCATCACAGTATAAAAATCTAATGATGAAGAAACTTGATCATAGAATGATAAAATCGCTGCATACATTGTTTGATATTCTTGATTTTGTGGTTCTACATCACAATGTAAATGTGCAAAACAATGTAATTTTTGAATATAACGTGATAATCTTGTTTCATCTTGATGAAATTGTAAAAACTGTTGGACATTATCTAAAAATGTATCCTTTTGTTGAAGCAAAGATGTTAATAAATCTTTTGCTTTTTCTAAATCTGTATAAAACTCTTTGTTGCTAGGATAAATACGTGATAAATCCCATGTATCTTTAATATCAATACTTTGACGTTCCATAATGACCTCCTTTAACTTTATATCTATGATAGAATGAACTTATAAAAAAGTCAAACGGATAACTCAAAATAAAATATATCTTCAAACTTTTGATCTAAGGCAATGCACAAGATGAGTGCTAATTTTGCTGTAGGATTGAATTGTCCATTTTCTATTGAAGAAATTGTTTGTCTAGAAACACCCACCATTGATGCCAATTCACTTTGTGAAAGTCCTTTTGCATTTCGCATTTCTTTGAGATGATTTTTAAAAACAAGTTTTTGATTCATGATTTACCCCAATAATACACTGATATAACGCCAGCCATTAATGATTATAATCAGTAACCATAAAAGACTTATAAAGAGTGATAATTTAGATTTTTCAATATAAGCTTTGACACCATAAGTGATAATAATAGTGGGCATAATCAAAATATAAATGGTATAGAAAATGGTTGGTATATTTTGTAATTCTAATGAAAAGAAAATAAGAGAAATACTTAGAATGATAAAAGCTGTAAAACCACTTCGTAAGGCTTTTCCATGAAGTTGTAATAAACGTTCGTCTTTTTCATAACGATAAAAAGCAAGGACTTTTTCTTTATTCATGTTGATCACCTACCATATCATTGTCCATAAAGAAATAAAAGATAGAACACATAAGATAGTAAAAAAATGGATGCCATTAAATAAATAGAACGACGGAAATAATAAAAACTAGCCAAACAATAGACTGTTAAAAATGTAAAGAGTAGGGTCGTTGTTGTGTAGAAAATATCCTTTTGATAAGGAGAGAAAAAAGAAAGAATGATCATTCCTATGCAAAGAATGATAAAAATAAATATGATCATAGGAATCGTTTTTGAATCTAAGAACTGGATATATTCTTTATTGCTTTGTTGACGACTGCTTCGCAGAATATCTTCTTTATTCATTATATCACCTCTTGTCAAGTTTTCTTTACATTTATATTTTAGACTGAAATAAAAAAATGTCAAGTAAACTTGACATAGAAAATAAATAAAAACTCTATCTCATTAAGCGATAGAGTTCACTAATTTTGCTAATTTAGATTTTTGTCTGCTAGCATAGTTTTTATGATGAATTCCTTTGCTAACTGAAGCATCTAATTTTGATGCTGCAACATTGTAAGCAGCAACTGCAGCTTCTTTATTTCCAGCTTCAACTTCAGCTCTTACGTTTTTGATTGCTGTTTTTAAAGCACTTTTATAAGAATTGTTAATTAAACGTTTTTTGTTATCGTTTTTATAACGTTTGATTTGTTGTTTCATGTTTGCCATTATCTTTCACCTCGCTTTAACTTATGCTTTGTTATTCTATCAAAAATAGATGATAAATGCAATGTTTTATTGATAATTGATTAGATTTTTTTATTTTGGCAATGCTTATTATGGTGAGAGTATGAATAAATATTATACACGTAGCGATTTAGCGATAGAATCATTAGCTTATGCAACGAAAGATAAGGATTATAAACACACACAAAAAAGATGGCAATGTGACAATTGAAACTTTTGAGATTTTACAGACCAGTTCACTTTATCCTCATGATATTGGCAAATACATAGAAATTAGTTTTCCAGATTACCAGGATTATCAAACAATATCCAAGCATTTTCAAAAACAGTTATCTTTGTTGATTAAAGAAAAAGTAAAAAAGATTGATCCCCTTATTTTATTTATAGGTTTAGGGAATCAAACTTTAACAAGTGATGCGATTGGTCCAAGGACTCTACATAAGATTCGAGCAACCCATCATTATCCTATTGAAGAAAGACATCGTCATCAATATTATGATACGATGTGTATTGCCCCAGGGGTCATGGCGCATAGTGGCATGGAAACAGCAAATGTATTATTAGCATTGGTCCAAGAATTTCAACCAGATTTAGTTATTGCGATTGATGCCTTATGTGCTCAAAGTTATGAAAAGATATGTCGTGTCATTCAAATGAATAATGTAGGAATCTATCCAGGTAGTGGTATTGGTAATCTTCGTAAAAATATGAGTGAAATGACAATTGGTGTACCAGTATTAGCCATTGGTGTACCAACTGTTATCCATGTTTCCAGTCTTGTTAGTGATGTTTATAATTTACTTGAGGGTTATTTTAAAGAATCACTTGATCCATCTACGGCTTTAAAGGTTGGGAAAAGGAAACGTTATGAAGGACGATTAAATGAAGTTCAAAGACGTTTGATTTTAGGAGAAATAGGGCAACTAGATGAACAAAAAAGGATTCAGTTATTAAATGAAGTTTTGAATCCTATTGAAGAACAGTTTGTCATGAGTGATAAACAAATTGATTTTGATATAGAAATGTTATCAAAATTATTATCAACAAGTATTAATGATTTAACTTATTAGGAAATTCTTTGAGGAATTTCCTTTTTGTGTACTAAATATAACTTTTTTTGCATATATTTCATTGTATAGTGAAAGGGGGAAGGCTTGATGAATAAGAATGTGAAAATCATTTTAAAGATCATTGTTGTGATTGTTATTTTGTTGAATCTTCCTTTTCAGAGTATTTATAGTGAAAGTGTAGAAAATGTTGTATCTTCTTTAACCACAACAAATGTCAAAAAGCAATTAAATGGAAAATCCATTTATATTTATAATACACATCAAGGTGAAGAATATGCAACGCAGTCAGTGAAAGAAGGGAGTCGTTATTTGATGAAATTATTGGAGAATAGAGGTTATGAAGTCGATTATGAAACAACTGATTTTGAATTATATAAAACAAAAAATCATATAGATTATGCAAAATCATATACTGTTTCTCAAAAATATTTAACACAAGCTGTCAATGAACATGGGAAATATGATTTAGTGATTGATTTTCATCGAGATTCAATTAAAAAAGTTTATCTACGATTACAGTAGATAATAAAAACTATGCAAAATTGATGTTTGTTGTGGGAAAAGGAAGTTCCAATTATAGTGATGTGAATAAAAGATGTGAGAAATTATCAACAATGTTAAATCAGAAGATTCCTAAGATTTGTAGAGGTGTCTATTTAAAGCAAAGTCATTATAATCAGGGTGTTACTGATAATATGATGTTGATAGAAGTTGGAGCTAATGAAAACACATATGAAGAAGTACAAAATTCTTTAAATATTTTAGCAATGGTTTTAGATGAGTATTTAAGTGCATGAAACAGTTTTGGATAGATTTATGTTGTGTTTTACTTCTTATATGTGTCATCAATCTATTTTTTGGTGATCATCAGGTGTCACAGACTTTATTTGAAAGAGAAATAGATCAGTTTGAAGAAGATATTTCATTACAAAAAGAAATACAATCTCCAGTGACTTTACAAGATACTTCTGATAATCAAGTATCATCTTTGATGAAAACAACAAGTCAAATTTGTGTGAGTGTTATAGAGTTTTTTGCTGAAATTTTTTCTGATTTTATTAGCTTGTTTTTATTTGATTTTTCTTTTAGGCTACTTTTATAGTAGTCTTTTTTAGATGCAAGAAATAGATTTTGAAATATATTTTAGAAAATAAAAACGAGAATTCTGTGGATAATTTCAAAAATAGCGAGTGTAATCATTTTATATAGAAAATAAAAACGGATTTTACGTTTTTATTGGACAAAAAGTAGCTAATGAAGATAATGAGTATATAAAATGAATCTATGTTGTTTTCAATAACAAAAGTTGCTAATATGAAAATAAGAAAAATTTATTAATTGAAAAGTCTCATCTGTTTTTGCATACATCTTATAATCAAGGAATTATGTAAGTAAGAATAGGTATCGTAAGGTCATGAAAAAAGAGAACTGCGCCAACAGTTCTCTTTGAGTAAGTATAGAAATTACTCTTTGTACTCCGCTTATAGTATACCACAAAAAAAGTTATGTAAACTGAAAAGATGTTAAAAATACTAAACAGATTACACTTTTTTAGTTATAACAAAAAGAGGCTAAAAACACAAAAGATGATATATAAACAAGAAAAAAGTTATGCCTATAAAAAACAGGACATAACCCAAAAAATGAATGCAAAAAAGGCGAAAGTCAAAAATATATCTTAATGACATAAATTGTGATTTGATGTATAATAAAACGATAAGGAGGCATGAATATGGATAAGATAAATATCAATGATTTTCCTAGTTTAGATGGTGTATCGCTGATTCCTACAAAAACTTTACAAATCATTATAGATATATATAATGATGAAGTAGAAAAAGAAATGTATAAATTTGAAAATAGTGTGAAGAAAAAGCACATCTTATAAAAGAAGGAAAAGCAAAAGCATATTCAGATGGAGAGTTTCTTGAACTTCTAGAAAGAGAAGGATTATAAAGTGAAAGTTGTTATTGATAAGAGTGTTTTCTTATTTTTAAAAGAAAACAAGATAAAACTTTCTCAACAATTAAAAACAGTCATCAGTCATTTGAAACTTAATCCAAAAATGTATGCAATAATAGCAAACGATGATTGTATTCGACATTTTATTATAAAAGGCATTGATTTTGGATACATGATTGATGATGGAGTCGTTATTATTTCAGATTGTAGATTTGTAAAATCAAATACAAAATTAAAAGTAAGATAGAATTGGTTTGTACGAACTGATTCTTTTTTTGCATTGACAAGAAATTTTATTTTTTTGATGTAGGAATGTTTTTATTATAATAGTAGCTATAATTATAAGAAAAGATAATCAATGAAAAAATAGAATTATGTTTATTCATCCTATGATGAAAGAGATATTTCTAGAGAGTTCAAGGAATCAAAACAATATTTTTATAATTATAATAAGTCGAAGAATAGTGCTTATCTTTTTACATATGATAAATAGTTGATATTTTTAGTATTTATGATAAGATAATGGTGAAGAATAGGTCGAAATGGAAACCTTAAAAAACTATATCCAATTGGTCGGAGCAAAGATCTAAAACTTGCTCCAGTGCAGAGACAACTGCTAAACATTTAAAAAGGCGACTAGTCGCCTTTTGTTTATTAAGGTAAAATATGCCATATAGTATAACAATGAGTGAGTTGGCAAATACAGCAGATATTTCAGAAAAGTGTCACCAAATAGATGAACCAATATTTGTTACAAAAAACGGATGTGTAGATATGGTTATAATGAGCATGGAATTATATGAAAAGATAATAATGAATCAAGAAATGTACTCTGATATTGAGATTTCTGAAAAACAAAAGGTAGAAGGAAAGACTAGGGATGCAAAAGAATCACTAAGTGACATGAAAATAAGATATGAGTTATAATATCGTCATTACTAAACATGACAAAAAAACAGATAGATTGAACATCTGGGTAATTTATATAATTGTAGGGTCGAGGGTATACCTTTAAAATATTATGAGAAGTTTCTGCTCCTTATTTTTTGTTATAATCTCATTGTCTCGTTGCCTATTACTACAAATAAAAATTCTAATTAAGATATTTGATATTGATGATAATCTTGTTTACGATATTAGCTTTGAAACTGATAAGTTTGAAGAATAAGAAATAGAATGAGGAGAATGAAACAAGATACTTCTTCGCATAGGATTTTAAAAAGGATTCGAAATTTTTTAATATCAAATCCTCATTGCATTTTATAATGCCAGTATTTTACTGTTTTTTATTAAGCCAACATTTTTTAAGATTTTTCTTTTGTAACAATATAATTATATAGCGAATTTTCTTTTCAATCATAATTATTTTGCTTTAAAAATCTAACAATAGAATTATATGTAATTTAATTTGTTGATTATAATAACAGGCTAATAAAGTATTGTTTTACAATTTTAACCACTAGTGGTGTTCAATTTTAATAAATTCTGGACCTCTAAATGAAAATACAACTATTACATAATCATTATTTTTATACATTATTAAATTTATATTTCTGTTTTCAGCAACTAATATGCATTTTCCAAATGGAGCTATTTTTGTCGTGAGAATACTCTTATTCAAAAATTGAATGTTTGATTGAAAGTACTCTTCTCCATCATAATATTCAATAGTCTGTTCATTTAAATTAAGATTAAAATAACTTTTACTGTTATCCACTTCTACATAATTTCCTTGTAGAAGTTGTTGTGAATTGTTTTTATTACAATTAAAGTATAATCTTAAACAAATTACAATAATTATAGTAGTGAATAATAGTATGCCAGTAATTATTTTATTTTTTTGTTTCATATTTTGAAAGCCTAACTAACTGTTCTTATATCAAAATAGATTGATGAAAGCGTTTTAAAATCTTCATATTTATAAAATTGTTTTGTTGATGATCCAGAGTATTTCATATAGCGATATACAGCAAAGTGCTGTACACTAAAATCTTTTGCGACATATAATAAAACATGCTTTCCTACTTGTGATGGTTTAATTTGAGGTGAGTAAGAGTATGTTCCTGATGTAACTCTTTGCCCAGGCGTAATACCAACAGATATAGAACCTTTACCTACTGGAAATGAAACAGATAAAGAAACTGTGGCTGCAACAGTAGATGTATCTTTCCAATTAATACTACCAGCGCTAGTTTCGAAAACTACTCTTTTTATTGGTTGATTAGCCGCTCTATAATATGGTGATTTACTAGTTGTTTTTGTACCTATATTAACATATTCATACATATATTCATCCATCATTGGAGAAACTTGATTATTAATTTGCTCATTAATTGCTTGTTCGATTTCCTCATCTGAAAATGTATATGAAGAATATGAGTGTATTACATCGTCTTTTGCTAATGCAGATACAGGTGATGACACTACAGTTAAAGTTAATATTAAACTTAGTGTGATTAATTTATTATATATGTTGATAATTTAAATTTTTTCATAATATTTCCCTTCTTACTGTCTAAATAATTTCGCTTTCATTAAAATCTTATGATGAATTACGAAAAGGAAATTGGCTTGTACATTATTCGAATTATTGAATTTAATCATATGTCTATTTAAAAATTTCTCATTTTAACAGATGACATAATTATTATATTATATGATTCCCATTTTAATCATTTCTTTCTGAAAAAAATTTTTAGTAATCTAAACTTATTATCAAATATATTTCTACTTAAATACTATATCAATCACGCTATATTTACAATAAACTTTGTTTAAGATGCATTTTTATAGAATGAGATACATCAATTTTGGAAAATTTTCATTGTAACCATCAATACAAATAGCCCTAATATTTATATTGACGATTACAAAGTATCCTAAACCATAATATGGATAATCTGATGATTTCTAAAATTTATAACAACAAATTTCAAATGAATATTTAAGTAAGGTTATCTAAAAGCTTTATAGTATTTTAAAATTATATCACAAGTTATTAAAGTAGCATTTCTTGAATATGACGACTTGTAAAACTCTATCTATCATTTCTTAATGTTTTTTCTGGATTAAGTTTAATAATGCAATAAAACGAAGGTAAATACATGATGATATTATATATGATGCAAAGTATAAAAGAAATTAAAAGAGCTTTAATCGATAATATAAGTTCTAAATCTAAAATATTGTTAAATAAATTTATATAAAAACAAAGATAGAATATAAAAAAATTCAATCATTATAATCAGCAGATGAAATCATTGTTTTTTTCTAAATACATGAAAAATATCAAAAGAAGAAGTGATGAATCATTCTCTATAAAGAAGATGACCTTTTCACCATCGCAAATGTTTAAAGGAACATTCAATGTTATCAGAAAAACAATATCAGGCATCAACAACATCATTACAATAGGAACTGGTTTGATTCTTTTATTGGTCATTACACTTTTCATTGGGGTGTTTTCTGCACTTTCTGATGATTCAAGTGCAGAGAATGGTACACTTTATGATTCTAGTGAAGTTCTTGAACATACAGAGCTTATAGAAAAATATGCAAAGGAATATGATATTGCAGATTATGTGCCTTTGATTCAAGCTGTCATGATGCAGGAAAGTGGTGGAAAAGGAAGTGATCCAATGCAGTCATCTGAATGTCCATATAATAAAAAATATCCAAATACTCCTGAAGGAATAAAGGATATTGAATACTCAATTGACTGTGGTGTACATTATTTATCAGATTGCATGAAAAGAGCAGGTGTCAATAATGTATCAGACATGAAAAATATCTCACTTGCATTGCAGGGATATAATTTTGGAAATGGCTACATTGAATGGGCAATAGAACATTTTAACGGCTATACCAGAACCAACGCAAAAGTGTTTTCAGATGAGATGAAATCAAAGTTACAGGTAGAAGTGTATGGTGATCCTGATTATGTGGAACACGTTTTAAGGTGCTATCATTTAGGCAACGGTGACATTGTTTCAATTGCAAAATCACAGGTGGGTAATGTTGGTGGAAGAAAATACTGGGAGTGGTATGGATTTGATCAACATGTAGAATGGTGTGCTATATTTGTATCTTGGTCTGCAAATGAAAGTGGTGATTTGAATGTAATCATTCCAAAGTTTTCAAGAGTTGAAGATGGAATAGCATGGTTTAAAAACAAAGGTAAATGGCAAACAGGAAATTATATTCCAAAAAGCGGTGATTTAATATTCTTTGACTGGAATCAGGATAATGATCCAGATCATGTAGGAATAGTAGAAAAAATTGATGACAATTATATTTATACAGTTGAAGGAAATAGTAATGATGAGTGCAGAGAAAATATATACTTAAAAACTACAAATGTTTTTTATGGCTTTGGAATAAATATTTAGGTATAGTAACAAACTTGTACGCAATAAAATGGATTATCATTTGATGATTTAGTATAAAAACAAATAATCAAAAAAGAGGATTTGAAAATATAGTATGTTCATCCATATAATCATTTCCTCTTTAGGTTTCTTTTTTACTGATACTTTAGAATAGAAAAGAATAGCAAGTAAATTCATTATTTTTGAATACTCATATTTTAATAAATTTTATTTTTAATATATGTTATTCATCGTATAATCAATTTTGAGAAAACTTAACAAGACTTAAAGCTATCCAAGACATAAAAACGTCTTCTTTCTTGCATTATATATAATCTGTTTTTACAACTTTTTTAAAATGAGAAATATTATTTTTTGATAGATGAAAAACAAATTATATGAGAACTATTTTATTTCAAAAAGTATTATTAGCAATATTGTTAAGCCTATATGTAATCCAAACCAACCAAACCAACCCATTCCAAATGTATAAGACACCCAAACACATACAAAATATCCTATCACAGCAATCACTGATGTGTACTTCCATTCTTTATAAACAAGATAACTCAAAAATAGATAAAATATTGAAATAAAAATATTTGTATAATCATTATTGCCATCACTTACTAATGCTGTAATGTTTATGAAGTTAAACATGAAAAGTACAAAAAATAATAATAATCGTCTAATTTTCAGCATAAATGTTTACTCCTTTACCAAAATAATTGAGGATATATTGCTCTGCTTTGTGTATCGTCTATAATTTCAATTGCCTCTATATCGGAATATGTATTTTTAATCTCTATTAGATTTTCAAAAATTTTTTTCTTATCTGTTTTTATAAAATAAATTGATAAAATTCCATTTTTAAAATAGTATTCATAATTTAAGTATGAATCAGTATTATTGACATATATGATTTCAATAGTATCACTGATTTCTACGCTTTTAATTTCAATTTTAGTTATATCTACTTTATCTTGTGAGCATCCTGTACATAGTAAACAGAGCAAAATCATTAATACTTTTTTGTGTTTAATAATGTGATACTGAAGATGATGAACAAGAGGTAAAATCTGCATCGCTTACTCCTGTATGATATGTACATTTACTTTTAATTTGATTAGATAATTTTGTAGGTGTATTAGCGTTTGAATCAATAGTTAGTTTTATACTGCTTACAGAATTCCATGCTTTTGTAGCAAAATGAGTACAATTATTAGCAGGAGTCCAAGTTTTTCCATATGTATTTATTACAGAATTCAAATTAGAATAAGCAATAGGACTAAAAGTTTGTTTGGCATAAGTAACTTTTGATGGGTTTTTAGCATACTCTGAGCGCTTATTTCTTTCGTAATTATACCATATTCCATTATAGCCATTTGCAATAACAGGCCATGTACCTATTGAGCAAAATTGATTTGATGATAAAGACTTTGTTCCATATGATCTTGTCTTTTCATAATTTCTTACTGTTATCCATGCATGTCCTTGTAATCCTAATGAACTTAAAGAACTAGATCCTGATGTTGAAGAATAAATAGTTAATACTCCTGCTACCTGATCATCTAATCCATAAGGTTCAGCATAACTCATTTCAGATAAATCTATCATATCATTTTCTATTAATTCACGTAGAGTTGGATATTCAGGTTCTAATGCTTGAACATGACTAGGAAAAATCATAGAGAGTAATAGAACCAAACAAATAAATGTTAATAATTTAAATTTTTTATTCATTTAAAATGCCTCCTTATAGTTAAGTATAAATATATTTATATAAACAATGATATAAATGAAATTATAGTGATTGAATAATGATTAAACCTCCTTCCTTCTAATTATATTTTAAAAACAATACAATCACTTTTATATTTCTAAATTCATTATAATATAGTTTAATGAAATAAATAGCAATCTTGCATATAATACATCTAATTTGAATAAGATACATTATATTTCGCTCTTTTTAATAAATTTGTTGCTGCTATTATTACTTTTTTATTTTAACACCGTTTTTTAGGTTATGTTAACCCATAGAGATGCTATAATAAGTAAAAAGTATCTAGTGAATACTTTTTACTCTTAGACATTTCCCCGCTGCTTGCAGCGTAGTGCCCAATGTTATTTTATAACATTGGGCTGATTACATATGCAAGATAGTATTTATACCTTAATTATTCATGATTGTGTTATATTATCATGAATAATTAAGGTTTATATATATAATCCATTTTTCTTATCCCAATTCATTATCATTAAAAGCCATCATGTGTTGAACGGCTTTTTATAATATATTAAAATATTAAAAAACTGCAAAATCTTACAACCAAATAGTAAGTTTAGTTGTAGGATATGCAGTTATCTACGGCAAGACAAGAAAACCCTGCTTTTTTCCAGTCTATATTTAATAATGATAAATATAATCTTATGAAAGGAAAAGAGAAAGATACCCTGACTGTCATCTTGTTATTTTTCTCCCTAACCATGTATATGGTACAAAAATGTTACTCTTTATTCAAGTCTTTTTTTATAATAACTCAATTTCTCATCACTATAATGTTGATGATTTTCAGTTGTTCGAATCCTATATCCTTAACTATTCAGAAAATTAAATCCTCATGTTCATAAACCTCTTGATGAACAGCCAGAAACCATTGCTTTCATAATAGAGAATCTTGATGCGATTTCTTGATTTGTTAGTAAAGATGAAAAGACTATGGTCAAGGACATTCATCTGAAACTGAGAATGGACAATAAGTGTCAGTCCATCTATTGATTTTCTCATATCCACAAAACGTGTAGAAACATAGATGTTTTTGACTTCATCGGCATTGATGATCATTTGATGATACCAATAATCCTATCAAGAAGTTCAGGCTCAAATTCAAGATGATGACCATCAATGTTCATGGATATGTTGGATGGTATATCATGGACAACCTCAACGGGTACAAATAAATGATTTTGAAGATCATCATTTTCAAGACGTCTTTTTGACTTATAGAAGGAAGACACACAGATATTGTTCTGTCTGCAGTATTCCTTGACAGTCAGTGTGCTTTCCTTTTGATTTTCAATGGTTTTTTTCCAATCATAATTTCATATCGTAAGTACCTCCTCTTTATTGCGCTTACATTTTAAATGAATAACTATGCTTTTGTTAGTGCTTTTTCGTTTGATGCTTACAATGATAAATGAAAAGGCACTGTCAATCCAGTTAGTACCATTTCATTTGCTGTCTAAAATTATTGAATAGTAATATAAGAAAGTGTAGCAATGCATTTTGTACAAAATTATTACCTGTTATGCAAGAAGAATTTTATTTTATATTAAATGTAATATAATTTAATCAGAATTAAAAAGTTTATAAAATTAATTTTAAGAAGCATACATTATAGTATTATAATAATCAAAATATAAGTTTAATAAATTAATATACTATTAGACACATCTATTGAAAATGATTTATATTTCCAAAAAATTAATTGACTTTATTTGTTTTAACGAAATACAAAACTAAGCATGAATTATAGAAATCAAGTACATTAACTAGTTTATGAAAATTATAATAATAAAAATATTTTAAATATATAGAACTTATTTTTCGTTTTGTGATTAACATATAATCATCTTATCAGTGTTTAATAATTTATGTTTTCAAAAATAATTAATGTTTTTTGGATAAACACTTTATACATGTAGTTTAGTAAGTAATTTTAAATATTTCATATAAAAAGAGGGAGGCGCAAAATATATCATAAATCTAAGGATAAAGTCATTAAATAAATTTCTAAGAAAGGATGGATGTAATTTATGAAGAAAGCAAAGAAAATTATTTTTGCATTATTGTGTGTTTTTACTATTGGTGCTGTGTCACTGAATTCAGCATTTGCTGCAGTGACTGAACATTATAGTCAATCCGCAACAGTATCAGGTGGAAAAATTACAGCACATGCAACTTATTATCAAAGTGAGATAAACGATGGTCTGTTATTTGGGCACATTTATTATCAAATTACAACAATGTAAAGTCAAGTGGTGTAAAGACAATAAGAGAATGGAAAGATGAGTATACATATATAGTTGGAGGTCAATTATACAAGGTTGATTATTCATACATGACAATAAATTTAGGATCTCATACTTTTACATTTAAAAGATAAGTCGATAAGTAAAAAAATTGTGGCTTGATTAGTTTATATGAAATAAATAATTACTTGATTTTTTACAAGAGTTCCATAATATCTTTGCTTATGTAATGATTTTATATTTCATATATTAAATTTCAGAATAATTTATATCTAAAAATAGAGTATCTATTTTAAAAGAGAATCAAAAAATTATTTAAGTGGTTGTCATAGGTATTATGGCTCTTGTTTTATTAAAAATATATGTTACTAATTTTTGTTTTGTATATATCCACCTAGAATATTATATCCGACTACATTCCTGCTGAGTCATATTGGATGAGATAGTTTTATTTATACAATAGAAGTATGTGGGAGGATTGGAGGAATTTATGTTATCTATTAAAATTGTTCAAATAAAATATGGGAATAAGTTAGTTTTGAAAGATGTTGAATTAAAAGCTTCTTCAGGAGAGATAACAACTATTATTGGACCAAGCGAAGTGGGAAAACTTCAGTTTTAAATACTATTGTTTCTACAAATGATACTATTTCTGCATTTGATTTTGCAGGAATAGATATTACTCATATGGATGATGATGAGAAACAAAAATTTATATTAAAACACATATCTTTTGTTTCTCAAAATTATGATTTTATTTCAGATTTAAGAATTCTAGATCACATTAAATTGATTCATGAAATTACACAGTCTTCAAATGATTATGAAGAAATAATTAATGAATTAAATATAGGCGATTTATTAAATAAGTATCCAAATGAGTTATCAGGAGGAGAAAAGAGTAGAATATCCTTATATCTAGCAATTCTTAAAAATCCAGATATTATCATTTTAGATGAACCAACAGCATCACTTGATCTATATAACACTCAATGTGTGATAGATGTACTCAGTAAAATCAAGACAAATAAAATTGTTATTGTAGCAACACATGATGAGAAAATTATTCATTGTAGTGATAAAATATATAGTATTGAAGGTAAAACATTAATTTTAAAAACTGAAGATAATCACATGTTATGTGATAAGGAATTAGATAATGTTGATAAAAATTATAAAGTTATACCTAAAAATATTTCTAAGATATTAACTAGAATGAAAAAGCATGAGAAAATATATCAAAAAATTGTTATGTTTATGACTATTATGATGATATCATTTTCATCATTTGCTACAGGGTTTAATAATATTGTTAAAACTACAAATACGAATATGATGAATCAACTTTCTTCTACAGAAATTTTAATTTACAAGCCTAGTGGTGGGTATCCCGATCAAGGAATATCACATTCTTCTGAAGGCAATGAGATAGTTGATACTAATGAGCTTGAAAGTATTAAAAACATTTCACATGTTGATGAAATAAGACCACGTGTGGATATTGAGATGTGCAATCCATTCGTTTTGATGATTGAAGATAAAAATTATCGTGCTCAAAATAGTAAATATAATCTTATTATAAAAGATAATGGTAAAGATATTGATAAAACGATGGAATTATCTAATGCTCCAACATTGAATTCATATTATAATGATAAAGATTATAGTCAAGCCATATTGAGAGAATTCAATCAAAAGAATGGTGTATATATTTCTAAAATGTTAGCAGACTATTTATGTGATAACATTGAGGATTTGAACGGAACTAGCTTAGAATTTGATATTTATATTCCAGTGTATAATTCGGTTGGAAAAGCATGGGCTGAATCTAGTAATGGCGATATTTTTTGGCCAAATATTACATCATGCAAGGTTGAACGAATTACACTTCCTGTGTCTGGTATTTTAAAGAGTTCAAGTATGGGGATAAATAATTCACAGAGTTATGCTATTTATGTAGAAAATCAAATTATTATGAATTTAGTAGATAAATATAAACCTATATCATCTAGAACATGTTATCTAATCAAATCAGATGATTTCAAATTTTCAGTAGACAAAAAACCCCTGAAGAAGATATTTTAAGAGAAATCAAAGAAGAAATATGGACACCAAAATCTTTTTCAGTATTTGTTGATGATATTACACAAGTAGAATCAGTAGCATTGCAGATTGCTCATAAAGGTTTCAATGTTAGTAATATATATATGAATATTGATGCGGTCAATCAAGCACTGGATAGCGTACAGAAAATAATTCAAATGGCTTCTTATGTACTAACAGTTTTAATTTTTATCGTTTATATTATTGTTAAATTAAATAATAAGAAAAAGAAAAAGAAGTAGATCATTATTTAAAACATTTAGGTGTAAGTTATCATCAACGCAGAAAGATAAATTGTTTAAGATATATGCATAATACAGTGGTTACTATTATATGTTCTATTCTATTATTAATATTATTTATATTTATATCTCGTACTTTATATACGAATAGCACAGGACTTAATCCATATATGTTTATTATAGCAGTTGTATCATCAGTGGTTATCGAATTTATTATCCCTATATTAATTGAAAGGGTGATAATAAATGATAGATGTTCATAATATTTCCATTAAATATGATTATTTTCTCCTACAAAATGCAGAAGTTCAATTCTATGCTAGTACATTTCATCTCATTACAGGAAGAAGTGGATGTGGGAAAAGTTCTTTATTATATAAAGTAGGTCTTATATCAGATCAAGATGAAACTGAATACGAAATTGATAACAAGTCAATCAGACAGTATAAGAGTAGTCAAATAAAAAGATGTAATATAGGTTATGTCTTACAAGATATGTGTTTGTTTGAGCAGTATGATGTCTTAGGAAATTTAAAGTTATATTCAAGTTTTATCAATGAAGAATATGATGATAGTCGATATCAAGAGATTTTATGTCAGGTTTCTTTAGATGTTCCTCTAAATCAACCTATTGATACGCTTTCAGGTGGTGAAAGACAGAGATTGCAAATAGCATGTGCATTGTGTAAAAATCCTGATATACTCATTTTAGATGAGCCAACTAATGCCTTAGATGAAGTAAATGAGAGAATTATTTTTGAATTATTAGTAAAATTGGCTCATGAAGATCATAAATGTATTATTGTTGCTAGTCATAGTTATTATGCAAAAGAATATGCTGATTATGTTTATCAAATTGAGAATAATAAGATTATAAATTATAAAAAAACAGAATCAAACAACAACCCTATAATTCATTATAAACAAAATAAATTGTGTAGATCGTTCTATAATAAATATATCAAGTATTTCATAAAAAAATATAAATATATGAATGTTCTAATGATAACTATTTTAAGTATTTTATCTTTATGTATTTTTGGTATCAATTGCTTTTTTCAGTATTATGTTGATGATTCTATGGTTAAAATGACAAGATTAAGCGACAACCAGTTATTTGTTATTCAAAACAAGAATGATTTATATGTTAACGAAATTTCTGAAGTTTTTGACTCAAGGAAATTAGATGATATTATGAAAATAAATAGTCATATTAGTGCATATCCTTATTTACTTGTTAGAGGTACCATAGGTGGTGAAGATGTTTTAGTTTTACCATATTTTGATCAGAATGATTTCAGTGAAGAAACATTGTGTTATATAGATGAATCTAATAAACACGGAGCTTATTTTAGCTTTGAGGTTTATAAGAAAATATCTTCACAGTCAACACATCTTCATTCTTTAGATGTTATTTTACAGACACAACATGCTGATTATCAAAATGGTTTTACAACTACAAATATTAATAAGAACATTCAATTTAAAGCAGTGCTAAAAGAAAATGTATATTCTTCATACCAACCTGATTGTAAGAATTATATATATGTTTATTATAAAGATTTACAAGATATATATTCTCAAAATATCTCATCTTCAGATATTTTTGGCTACACAATATTTACCCAAAATCTTGATGAATACAATCATCTTGTTAACGAATTAAAAGTGATGGATATTGGTCTTAATTATGATTTTGTTAATTTAGAGGCTTTGAATAACCTTGTTGATAGTACATCAAACTTAAATTTTATTATGCAAATTGTAGTATGTACTTTATTTATTATTCTTATCTGTATGGTTCAGTTAAACTATTTCTATAAAAGAAATAGAGAATTTGCTTTGTTATCAATCAACGGTCTTAATTCAAATCAAATACTATTATTGATTATGATTGAAGCAATCACAAAATTAGTAATGACATTTTTTATATCAATATTTTTTATTAGTATTATAGGATATTTAATTAATCCATTCTTTGCGATTTATGAATTGCTAAATATCATTAAAATTATTATCATGAATTATGGAATTATTTCAATAGTTATAATGCTATTGTCAAAAATATATTTATACAAATTAATTCCTGAAAAAATATTAAGAAAATAAAGAAGAGTTAGTTATGAAAACAAAACGTAAATTTATTACATCGCTTATATTATGCTGTTCAATTTTTCAAATAATTGGGATGACTAATGTTAATGCACTTGATACAAATTATGTCGATCCAAAAGAAAATGAAGAAATGATAGAAAGAGCAAATAAAGCACCAATTGAACCTGATAAAGTAGCTCAAACAAGGGCTTCTTATGGTACATATCCAACAAGGAAGGGAGTCATACTTGTAACGAGTGATAAATATAAAGGGATAATACCATTAGGTCATGCTGCAATTATTTATACACCTACAACAGTTGTAGAGTCATTATCAGAAGGAGTAACTATGGGTAATAATAATTGGAATACTTCTAAATCTCAAGCATATGGTGTTACTGTTAAGTCAACATCACCTACTCAAGATGCGAAGGCAGCGGATTATTGTTATAACCAAAGAGGATATCCATATAATTATGATTTCTTTAATATAAATACAAGAACTAAATTCTATTGTTCACAACTTGTTTGGGCTGCTTATAAAGATCTTTATGGCATTGATTTAGACACTAGTAGTTACGGAAAAGCCATTTATCCTATGGAATTACATGATACTGATAAAACAAGTTTGATTTATAGGAAAAAATGATGAGAAGAAAGTGGATAGTACTCTTATGTATAGTAAATTTGGTCGCATGTGTTCCAAAAGAAAATAATGCCGCAAACAGAATGATGTTTGGAATTATTAAAACGACATCGAACACTAATAATTCTGTTATAAGTTTTTATGATGAAAATCTAAGTAAAATTAAAGACATTCATTGCAAAGCAGGAGAATTAGGGACGAACTTTTCACAGGCAGTTTATTTAAATAATAAAGCTTTTATTGTTCCAAGAGGAATAGTAGGAAAATACGATGATAAAAAAGTAGTAGGAATTGACATGAATGAGCTTACTCTCAATGAGTATACTATTGATAGAATTAACCTGCAAAAGGTTAGTGTTACACAAGATAGTATATTTGTGACAAGTAACCTCAATTTTACGAACTATTTATCAAAAATTGATTTTAATTCTAATCTGCAAGATGAATTAACTTCTGAAAATTATATGGAATTAGTTGTATGTGCAGGAGATAAAATATGTCTTTTTGAATCTAATCAGAGCACATCTTATATTAAGATATATAACAAAGAATTAAAATTGTTAAAAAAATTGATATATCTAAAATTGGTAATCAGCATGCTAAATACACAATTTGGAAAAATAAACTCATATTTTCTAATGCTTATATAAATAATATGCCAAATAATACTATAAGTATTTTAGATTTGGATACTTATGAGATAAAAACTATTGAATTAAAGTACCAATATCCAAATGATTTATTAATTTATGACAACCAATTGATAATTTCACATACTAGTGATGTGGATCCTCAAGGAAATATGTTGTCAATTGTAAATTTATCAGATTTTTCTGTTGAAAAAGAAGTAAAGTTAGATGTAAAAGTCATGAGATTAGATCTGTATAAAAATAATCTATTAGTTTTAAGTCCAAAAGATGAAAAAAATATATCAAGAATATTTGTTTATGATTTAAAGAATAATTTTAAACAAACAGACAATCTAGAATTGAATTTAAAAGATAATGAATATCATTCATGCATTTTTACAAATCAAGATAATGAATAGTCTTAAATGTATATTTATTATTTGTCTAAATAAGGGTATGAAAAATTTAATAAAGCAAAGTAAAATTCAAGTTATATTAAAAATAAAGATATTATTTTATATTAATAAAATTTTAAAAATTGAGTAGTGTTACTTGCTTGGTGTCGTCATCACATTAGTGTGATGACGATTATTTTTATAATAAGTAAAAAGTATCCAGTGAATACTTTTTACTCTTGGGCATTTCCCCGCTGCTTACTCTGAATTGAAGAAAACAGGTGTTAATCTCAATCTTCTTTGGAATGAATATTGTAATCATTGTATTTCTAGAAACGATATTCTTTGTGGGTATACAAAATTTTGTGAGGGTTACTCTGAGTACTCATCAACATTACTGACATCAAATTGAAGTTTCTCCATTTTGTGATTTGTTTTGGATGAGGTATGTCTACTAATATGATATTGCTTAGATATTGTATTAAAAGATATGCCTTAATCAATTGTATATATAGCCCTAAATTAAGTTTTATAGCCATAATAAAAACTTCTTTCATATAATATTAGAAAAGAATTTTATAATATTATAATAATATAAAAAAGACCATCTATAAAAGGATGTGCTGTTCATTGCGAATGATCATCTAGTAAGAAAAGGTTGAATAATAGGTTGATTAAATTCTAAAAAAGAACCTGATTTCAGTTTAAAGTTTTGTTTGTAGTAATAAACCTTTATTTCTTAAGATATAAATATTATTTCATTAGAATAGGTGATCTAATAATAGTGAATTATAAAGGACTTACAAGTTGAATTAATTATAAATTTGTTATGACGAAAATATATTATCATTGTAAATAGAGTTATGGATATTAAAATATTGCATGTTGTTCAATGATAATGCATCTTATGCATAAACTCTATATAAAAAATTAATTTATTTTATAATATTTATAAAGATATACTTGATTGACTACATATCACAGGAATATGATTACAACTTTAGAAAAAGTATAAAATCATGCTTTTATGTTCAAAAATAAAGTGATATGTTATTACGAATTATATGGATTGTTTTAATGAATTGCAAAATGATTATATATTAAAATAATTAAATAAATATTTGTAAAAATAGAAAATAATAAACATAAAAATATTATTATACAAATTTATGGATAATTGTTATTAAAGCATTATGATATTATATTTTTTAAAGAATATCTCTAGAGGTATTTTCTCTGGATATATTTCTTAAAAGCAAATAAAAAATCAGTTTTATGTTTTGATAAAATAAATTTTGATATAATTTTGTAGAAAGAATTACAAAAGATTTGATGTGTATACAAGACTTTTAAATATTAGTTTTATGTGATTCTTTTTATATATGTTAAACTTTGTATAATTACATTAATAAATAAATGTAGAAGGGGGATGTAGGCCAATAGTAATTAGAAGTGAAGTGATGATTTTAAAGAAAGGAGGATTCAAATGCTAAAATTTAAGAAAATATTATTAGTTATAGTTTGTCTATTGGTTCTTCTTATTGGATTATTTTTTCTAGATAAGCAAACGACTTATATTATTGCCTTAAATCAAAATAACGTAGAAGTATTAAATGATGACATCATCATAGAGATGAGTTCAGGAACTTCAATGGGTTACTTTAAAAAGGCTGAACTAGAAGAAATGGAGGAGGGTATTTATAGAATTGAAGCATATTTTTCGTTATTAACAGGGGAATATTCTGGATATAAATACACAATTGATAACTCAGATAAACATATTAAAGAGATAAGACAATATAGTTTAGATGGTTCGGATAACTATACTGTTATTTATCAAAATAAAAACTAAGGGAGGAAATTATATTTATGAAAAGAAAAGCAATTTTTAATAAAATTATGATTTGTTTAGCAATGATGATAAGCTTATGTACCATCAATTTATCTAGTGTTTTTGCTGCGTCTAACACATTAAGAATTTCGATATATTCTAGTGTAAACATTCCAACTTCAAGTGCAAGCTCAGGATTGGGTGATTCGCATTCCTGGGTTGTCATAAAAAACTTAGGTTCTTCTTCTGTTAAAATAGGAACTGAAACTCTTTCTAGTGGTCAAAGTTGTACAATTGGTCTTTTTGGAAATAAGTCTAAAAAAGGAATCTGGTATAATATTGAAGCAAATGATAGAACAAAATATCTTAACAATGGTAATACTGTGTATTTAACAAAAACTGTTTCAGGAACTAACGTTGTAAATAATATTGTAAATACAATGAATAATAATAATTATTGGGGGTTACTTCATAATTGTGCTCATTTTGCTGTCAAGATTTTTAATGCTCCTGGGGGCACAAAAATCACCACATCAGCTGATCCATCAAGTTTGAGAATTAGAATTATGGAACATTCTGGTTATAAAACAGGTACTAATCATACAGACTTTGTCAATTCTAAAAAAACAACGAAATGGTATTCTGTTGGTGCAGTAAGTAAAGAAGTCACAAATGAAGAAATTTTAAATGGTAAAATTATAGATGGAGATAGAACTATCTTAATAAAAGATGATAAACTAGTATTTTTTAATGAATAAAATAACTTTAAAAGCATACCCCAACCCTACGATTATTTAAATTACCTAAAGTAATTACGTTGTATTGATGAAACGACCTAGAGATTAGGTCGTTTTTTTGACGTTTAATACCTTCTATTTTATTTTCTTTTTCTTGGAGTTCCTGTTTTTCTTATTTTATGTACATCCAATATCTTTTCGCTGTATATTTCATACTTCTTATAATTTACCATAAATAAAGATGAGAAATTCAAGTTATAGAGGAGGAGTGCATTATGAAGCGACATGTATACAAATTAATACTGGAGGAAGACAATATTAATAGAATACTTGAAGAAGATGAAGTGTTGGAAGAAATTCTGGAATATCTCAGCAACATGTCAAGACGAATGGAACTCATTCAAAGCAAAATAACCAGAATAGACACTGCAATCCTTGAATATTTCAGTGTCATGTACGCATTGTGTTAATCAAAATGACAACAAATATTTATTCCAATTCCTTCATTGTATATGACGGGTGGCGAGAGCCGCTCTGTTCGCTATATGAGAGCCACCACCAAACCGCTAGTTAGAGCCACATCGTCCGATAAGAGAGCCAGTCCATACAGACTGGCTTCTTAGCTATTTGAGTTTTGAATATTCTTCTCTCATGGAAGTACCTTCCAATAATATTTTATAAGAACTATTGATGATTCGATCTAATATTGAGTATTTCACTAAAAAGATGACACCGTTTCACTCATTTGATGACGTCATCACACTAGTGTGATGATAAAATGTCACTATAGATTTGACCATAGTGGCATCTTTTTATTAATTCTTTTTTGTATTCTCCTTGATTTGTCACCCTTTATATGAATAGTATATGAAGACGATACTATTCTATCAAGTATGTGATTATTTCACAATCTGGTCTTGGCTGTAATTCTTCATTGTCATTTTTGTTTTTTGGGAAGATGGTATGAACAAATTCTTCGTTTGTCATTTTTGAAGCATCTTCCCAGGATAATCTGATACTGTCGGTTACAGCCTTGATTTTTCTGATAGTATTGCGAGATGTAGATAATAGTTTAGATATCTCATTTTGAGACATTCCTAATGATATATATCTAAAAATCTGCTTATACTTTTCTTCATATTCTTTTAAAACAAAAAACTCCTTTCGCTATAATATTTTTGTAGATTCGATGCCTATCTACAATTCAATATTACACCAAAAGGAGTATATATTATATGATTGGTCAACCTAATCGGAATGATTGGTCAGTTTTATCAGAATGGATGATCAACTTAAATCAGAATACTTGATCAGCTACGCCATAATAATCAGACTTCACCTGTTAATCGATCATACACATTCATGGTACTGCCACACCAGTCCACCATGACTCTATCACCAGGTTTGTGATTGATATGCATGGTCAATTTATGCTTCTTGACATAATCATTGTACAGCTTATTGAATTGAGTGCGATGATAATAGGGAAGTTTTGCATCGGTACATGACATAACGTATTCTTCCCATAATCCTTTCAGAGTTGTACCAGGCTTTAAAAGTTCCTTATGGACATATTCAAAATCTGGGACCTGCTGAACAGGAACATACTTTTTTCAGGAAACAGAAGTTCATCGAGAGAGCTATCATCCATCGTTTGAAACTGAACCCAGCTCAATCCAGTCTGATCAGCAGCTTTAAACACTTTACTAACAATATTACGTGATAAATGTAATGAGGAAGCAATCGACCTCTGGTTTTCGCCCTTAAATCTCCTTTCTAGAATTCTTTTGATTTCTAGCATAAAAAACACCTCCTATAAGTTTGCAAGGTAGATAAAAATATCTACAAATTAATATTACAACTTATAGAAGGTGTTTTCGATTGTTTAATTTTATTATCAAAATGGCTCTCATAGCGAAATAGGTGGCTCCGAAAAACGGACAGGGTGGCTCTCAACAGCGGTCAGCATGGCTCTGTTACACCGGAATATTCACTTCATTGATTCAGATACTAGATTTATAAATTTTTTATATTTTGTCGAAATTGATATAGCAATTTCACCAAAACAAATCATTAAATTTATAAATCTTCTAAATCAATGAATTTTCTCGGCATAAAATAATGTGTCGTCAATTTCACTGAGACATTGTCGTCACTTCGTTAACATGGTGTCGTCAGCAAGCTGAAATATTCAATCCTTGATGATGAAGATATTAGATTCTAAAAAAGGTGGATATTTCTCAAGAAGTATCCACCATTATAATTCTTCAGTTGTTTGGGGTACGATTTACCCCATGATAATCTAGACCCCAATAATTGGAGAGCCTTCGTTATTCTAGATTACCTTATTTTGTTGCATAAAATGCATGAGTATTTCACTCATTTTAGTAAAATGATTATTTCATGCGTTATGCACAACCGATACACAGTTTAAACACCACTTTATAATATTCAATTCTTATGTAAAGCACCATTAATACACATGATCGGCTCCATTTTTGTTATTGTGATATTGAGAGTGGCAGCCTCTCATCAATATAGCGAAAGGAAGGCTTTTATTATGCCTAAAAAAGTTTCTGTCAAACCTATTCTTGAATTATGAATATTTCATCTCTTTGACAACACTACTTTCATACTGAATGTTATATCAATTATTGCCTCTTAGCATTAAAATTATATTGTAGATTTTATCTGCAACGATTTTAATGAAAGGCTTTTTATGTTAAAAGAAAGAGAAATCATTCGTTTATTACATCAAGGAATCTCTCAATGTGAGTATTTCACTCATTTTAGTGAAATACTCACAAATATGATATTATTTGTTGTTAGAAAGATTATATTGATGATTCATCTAAAAAATAAACTATGATACTTAGACAGTCATTATTTTTAATTTTAACAGACACATTAGAATTAGGAATGTTTTGTAAAATATTCTGAAAATCAGATTTTATATTTTTTTCAATATTTGTTAATTCCTTTTTATTGTAATTTATTAAATTGGAAATAATAATTTGCTGACCAATTTTTTGTGATTTGAGAATGACATTTCGCTTATCAAAAGGGATGGATTGACTCAATATAATACTATAATCCAATAATTTAGAAAATAGTTCTACCTGCATTTCTAAGTTGATAAATGAAAAATCATTATATTTAATAGTGCTTATGAAATTAATTTTATTTTCTTGTAATTCTTCTATTTTGCTATTTATGACATAATTTAGGGCAAATGAATTAGTATAAATGAAATTAAATCTTTTAAATGTGATATTGATTAATTGGTTCAATTCAGCCTCTAACATTTTCATGTCTTTGTCTTTAAGATAGTTATTTATTCTATTACACTTGTGCATTAGATCATGTAAAAAATTGAAGTTATTATCATAATGATTTTTTAAAAGATTATATTTAGTTTTAATGAGATTTTCTCTATATAATGATAGTTCCAAATCAGTAGAAATTTTATTTGATCGTATTATAAGGAAAAATATTGTTAAAATTGAAAAATTTGATAATAGTATAGATACATATAATAACAACATTGTATTTGTGTTATTTATAAATGAAAAGTAAGCATCAAGTGTTGCTATAAAAATGATTGTGGCTAGAGGAAAAGTGAAAATAAGTATATAATAGATAGGAAGTAAATTCAATTGTAAATATTTTATGAATTTGGCATATATATAAGAAAATAATAACAATAACAGGACTGAAGTTATTAAACCTATATTATAAATAAAAGAATATGTCTTAATAATGTGACTATAACCAAAAAAGTAATTTATAATAACACCAATGATTAATTCAGATAGTAAACTAAATGCATAGAATGGGATAACTGCACATAGTATATTAAATAAATGTATTTTGAATTGAAGTAATATGTAAATTATGTAAGTGATAAAAATCATTAATGATTTTTGAGTTGAAGCGCCATTAATATTAATAAAACTGATTATTAAAAATATTAATAAAAATATAAATTTATCAAGATGTTTTTTGAAATTTCTGCTTTCTAAGAGTTCTTTACAAATATAATATAGAGAGATAAGGTTAAAAAAATTAGCAATTACGATATTCATAATTAAATGACCTCATGTAAATTATCCTCATATTTTTTAAGAAGTCAGATTTAAAATGTCTAGAAAGAGGAACGGAATCGTCATTTAACATAATGATGTCATTTTTCTTTAAAGCACTTATGTAATTTAAATTAATCAAAAAGGATTTATGTGGTTGAGCAAATGCAACATCTTGAGTGATTTGTATCCAATGTTTCAATGGATAGTTCGTTTGAAGTGTTTTTCCGTTAGTAAAGCGAATGATTGTTCTTCGATCATAAAATTCAAAATATAGAATATCTTTAAAATATATTTTGTTTTTTGATAATTTTCCATCATGGAATCCAAGAAGATTATTATGATATTTATGAATGATATTAGTCATTTCTATATCGAATTCTGACTGATTAATTGGCTTAATGAAATATCTTTCAGCATTAATTTTATATCCATCAATAGCATATTTCATATAATGGGTTGTAATGATAATAAGACATTCTGTTTTCATATCTCTTAATTTTAGACCAATATCAATACCGTTTTCATGAGATAGTTCTATATCTAAAAATAATAGATCATATTCATGAATATATGAAAACAATTCTTCTTTTGTTTGGCAGTATGTAATTGTATATTTTTCGTTGATTTCATTGAATAAACAAGCAATGCAATGTTCTAATTCTTTAATATCATTAGTGTTGTCATCAAAAATAAGTATTTTCATGAATTTTACTCCCCAAAATTTATTGTATAAGTATATTTTAAAACAATCTATTAAAGATTTCAAAAGAATCTATAATTATATTGATTTAAATAAGTATTGTTTTAAAATTGATAAACATATACTAAATGTTGATACTAATTCGATATAATAAATTATTTGAAATAAGAACTGCATATTTTTTGAACGCATAAGTATAAGAGCAGATGAGTATATTAAGTGTAATATTAAAGACAAAAGCTTGTAAAATCTTTTTTCATTATTCGATAAAATTTTTTCTTTACAGTCTACTGGGACGAAAATAATATAAAGAATAAAATTTATAACAATAATAAAAATTGCAGAACTATAATTAATTGGTATATAGTTACTGGCGTAAGGTGCTAATAAAGTTACAAATGCTGATAAGATAATGCAATAATACTTGTTTTTCATGTGAAATCCACCTATGTTTTTTCTAATAGGTATATAAAGAATAATAAATAATATCATACTAATGAGAGTATTGTTAAATATAGAGATAGGAATTATAAATAAAAAGTATATAAAATATGAATAAAAGAATTCAAATCCATAATTAAAGACATCTTTTTCAATTGTGATATTATTATCAATAAGATAATTATATATTTTATTTTTCATTATTTTTTTTGCTGTTCCTTTCCCTAAGATAATTTATTAAATCTTTCAAAATTTTATATGCTTGATCATCTATATTATACAAAGAAATTTCTAAAGGGGTGTTTTCTTTGATTAAATAGTCCGTAGTTATTCCGCATAAAAGAGAAATCGTTTTTATGTTTTCTACGGATGGTTTCGATATGCCATTCTCCCAGTTATAAATACTAATTCTACTTACACTTAATTTCTTTGCTAATTCAGTTTGTGACATACCTAGTATTTTTTCTCTCAAGAATTTTATTTTATCAGCGAAGTCCATTCTTATCCTCCTCGTATCTTTGCCTTAATAGCATTGCTAGATCATAGATTTCTTTTTGTTGGTCAAAAGGTAAGTCGTTTATTTGTAAGCTTTCTCTCGTTTCACCAAATAAAAGCATTTCAGTAGAGCATTCTAAAACATTAGATAATTGCACTAGTATAAAATAATCAATTGTTTTTAAACCAGCCTCCCATAATTGAATTGTAGAAATATCTTTATTAATTATAGTGGACAATTCAGGAATTGATAAGTTTTTATTTGTTCTTGCTTGTTTCAATCCATTATTTATAACATTTTTCATAAATTTTATTCTCCTTGATTGCATGTATATAAATTAGTATATTTCCCTTTAAATGTTTTGTAATTTACATTAGTTATTAAAATAGTATTATATTTAACAAATATTTAATAATTTGTATAAGTATTTACGATATATTGTAATTTAACTGCTTTTTATTCATATTTGATGATTCTTATTCTTTTGGTATTAAAGCTTAAATTGAATAATGGTAAAATAATTACGAGGTGAAGATATATGGAATATAGTATTAAAAAAATTTTTTGAATTTATTTGCAGGGTTACTAACTTTACTTGCAATAGCTGGTGTTAATAGTGCATGTAACGTTGTTTTTGGTCAACCTGAGGAACCTAAAACTTTATCAAGATATAAAAAAATTAAAGAGTAGTCACTGTTTAATTTGATTTTAAAGAATAATAGAATTTTATCTTGGTATTAAAGGTTAGGTGTAAATAATTTCAATTTAAAATCATATTTAAGGCAAAGTTTATAATTTTTCAAATCATCATTTATGCAAAAAAATTGGTATTTTTGTAATGATGATTTTTAAAAGAAAAAAGGTAGATAGTGGTTTTGAGTGAGTAAAAATGAGGTGTATTAAATTTTTAAAAAGATAATTAATATATTATGAAATCATCATATTTAAAAATGAGGTTTACTTGAAGATTGATGGTTTGTTTTATTAGAGGACCACCTCCAATAATTTAAAGAAATTTAAATTATTGGAGGTATAAAGTGTATAAGATTAATGACTATGAAAAAGAAGATTTTAAAAGAATAACAAATAAAGATGGATTACATACATATTTTATGAGAGTTAATCAAATATATGTAAAAGTAGATAAAGAGATATATTTAACTTGTCTTAGAAGTTACATGAAAATAAAATATAACAAAGAAAGAGAAGTAGCAAATTCGGTCCAATATTATTCGGACATGGATTTAGCTACTTCTTTTATTTTTAGCAAAAAGAAGTTTGATTTTGTTCATCAAATATACATTAAGGATTTAGCAAAAAAAGCTGTTCAAGAGATTTATCAATTACCTGATCAATATAAAAATATAGCAATCTGTATTTTTTTAAAGGAAATGACAATTTCAGAAACGGCGAATGAATTGAATATACCTGTTTCTACAGTAGGAAAAAGAAAGATAAAAATACAACAAATTTTAAAAAATAAATTAAAAGAGTGAGATAATTAATTATTTGTGTGTTGTGTTGCATCATCTATTTACACTTTAAAGCATCCTTGTGATATAGAGTGAATTTTTTAGTATTGTGTATATATCATGTTGAGTAACTGGTGTCGTGATGATGTCAAAATATTTATTACTATCTTTTCATGATCCAAGTACTGAATATATAGGTTTTATGTTTTAATGAAATTAGTAAATCATTTTTATCAAAACATACTATTGATTTTATAAATTCACTAAATCAATTAATTTTACAATATAAAATATTTTGTTTTTAATTTAGTTGAAGTATTGTTGTTACTTCATTAACATAATGCCATTATAATGGGCTTTTTATTATATATTAACTATGTTTACATTGCACACGATTGGTGATGAGGTTATGGATTAGATGATTGATTAATGTGGTATAAACGATAATTATTTTATTATTCATGGGTTAAGTGGGTGATATAATTAAACAGCAATATTTTTTTATTAGAGAGAAATAAAACAATATTATATGTTAAACCATATGATAATTTGAGAGCATTTGCGGATGTATTGAGAAGTTTTTAGAATGCAATCTTTGTATATTTATTACAATTGAAATATTTTTAAATCTTACATATAATAGAGAAATTTCCCAGTTAATATGTACTGATTGTAGTGTATATAATGTAGATATATATACACTATAGTTTTTTTATTAATTGTTTGAAGTTTCTTGATTCTAAACAAAATACTATGAGAAATGAAATGATTAATAATAAAATAATTATTGATTTCATCCATGAATTTTAGTAATTTTTTTCAATATTTTGGTGATGCAGTTGGAAATTTATATTTATATAGTTTTTTTTGATTGACCATATTATACAGGTCTGTAATTTTTCTCTTAGAAAAATTACAATTTTATGGTTGTTGAGTTTTCAAAATTTTTATAAATTTTGGATTTTTCTATGTGATTTTCTTACTCCTGTGGCAAGTGGTCAATCAAGTAGTTTTTTTGCAAATTTCAATACCAATTTTATATTTGAAATCTTGTACTTTTTTTAACGTTGATTATATTTTTTGATAAGTTGAAAATATGTGTCAGAATATTTCTTTTCAAGGGTATCATTTAAATTAAATTCACAAAAGGTAAAACTGTCCTGAAATGAGTTATCATTTTTATATGCAGAAATAGAAATAAAGTTATTAAAATGAATATGTTCATAAATTAAAAGAAAAAGTCGAAAAATAGAGCCCAATTCTGATTAGTTTTTGAAAATATTTTTATCAGTACATAGTAGAATAAATGATATTAATTAAGTGATTCTAAATATATGAATTTATAAATAAAGTATTACAAATAATAATTATTTTTGCATTATATTCAAAAAACTTACATTTTATTCAAAGAATATTATCATAGAACATTAAATTTGCTAGTCTATGTATAGAGATATTATATTTTGTAGAAATGGGAGGGGAGATAAAGAAATTTAAATGATTGATATTATTTTCATAGTTTAGCGACGTAAATTTTAAATATAAAAAAGAAAGGAATATAGCAGAATATTACTGCTATGTAAGGTATTAATTTATGAAAAAAATTTTGAGTTTATTTGTTTTATTTGGGATTTTATTTAGCAATATTGTACCCTCATTTGCAAACACTAATACTGAGTTTTATGAAAGAAATAAAGAACATATGTTAGGTATCTTAGATGATATTTTTGCCGATGGTACTGTGTATGATGATGGTCTTGATATAACGGAAAAATTTATTGATGAATATTTAGAAATGTACAATGAGGGGGAATACGATGAGCTTGCTTCTATATTAGCCTATAAAGACTATTCTTATTGTTATGGAGTACAAGAAATCGAAAGTCCACATACAAGAGCCGAAGGTGGATCTTTTCAAAAAATTATAAAAAAAATTATAGTAATCAGTTTTGGAATTATGGTCGTATAACCTATCAAAGCAGAGACGTTTACACAATGGCCAATTCTAATAATCAAGTTACGGGGTATAAGAATTATATTTTTTAGTAACTAATTCTACCGGACAACCTAGTAGTAATTTAGCGTATATAAGAATGCTTTACTATCCGCTTAATTGGAGTTCTGTTTCTCCTCGCACTGGCGTTCAAATTAGTGGTACAATAAGATTAAAAGTAGGAAGTTCTTATGTATATTTATATGAAGGTAGAGATTCAGGGACTGGGCTCTTACCACAGTTTGCAACTAGCATGGTGAGTTATGCACCAAGTAGTAGCTTAAAATTACCATCTAAAGACAGTGCATATATTAGATTGACAAGTATATAATAAATTTTCTCTTTAACAAATGAAAGGTATAGTTATGATTAACAGTGAAAAAGATTTTTTCAAAAGAAATACTATAATATTTTTAGTTTGTGTAATTTTTATTGGAACCATTTATTTTTTTATAATGAATAAAAATAATAGTTACTATAATCCGATAAAAGAAAGCAAGTTTTTGAATATTGAAAACACTGAGAATTCTGAATTTGGATACTTGTTAAAAACATATTTGAAATTACAAATATCGGGGTTACAGATGCTGACGAATGAGTTAGCTAGTAATCACAACCAATACGAAATGGATGCTGTGATACAAGATATATCACACATGAAATATTTTTATACAACTTCTCCTAATATTAAATTTATAGTTGAAAAAAGTCAGTTAAAATTTGTTGAATTAGATGAAAGTTACATTTTATCACGTGATTTTAATGAATTTATAATTCCAGATAATACTACTCCAATATTAGATATTACACAGAATGACTTATATAAAAAAATAAAGGATAGTAATTATGAATGGGATGTTTCAATAAGTTTCTCTGATTATGTATCTTTTGAAAAGATAGCAAATTTTATGAATGAATGTGAAAATGCAGAATTTGTATGGTTAGCTATAGATCACATAGATAAAGGGTATACGTATTCTATTGGACTTTCTCTGCTAGAAGATGAATTTAATGTGTCTTTGACAGGGAATGCAGAAAAAGAGTATCCTTATTTATCTTTGAGTAATACGAGGAAGTATGATTATAATGATTTAAAACAATCATATATTTCTAAAATTAAATTGCTAAGAGATCATTCTGATTTCTTAAATTTAATGCCAAAAGCAAATATCCCTAACGGTATACAACCAGATGTGATTAATGATTTATATAATTATGCAATTCAGAATGATTTTTGTTATGGTATTAGATTAATAACAAATTCACAAAATATATTATCTCTAATTGAAATGTTTGGTGCTAATGCGATTTATATACATAATTAATTAAATCAATCATATTTATAGAAAAAATGATGTATATAACACTTTTGATTGATTGTCTTAATAAGGATAAAAGTTTAAATTCTAATTTTCTATCAACTATAGATGATTTTCATGATTTTGAAAATATACATTTTTGATTTATCTGAGAAAAATAATGCATATCTTCATTATGATTTCAATCAAATAACTTTTTACGTTTGTATAAAGTTATATTACTAAAATATATTGTTAGTTTAATTAAAATATTATAGCTATATATTGTTTTTAGAAGTGGATTATGATTCACTTCTTATTTTATTGTGATGATATATTAATTTAATTATATAAAGATATTGGGGATATTTAAACTAAGCACAATTGTGCTAGTTATTTTGATTATAATAATGGTGTAAAACGTTTTACAAAATCATAAAAAGGGTAAGTGTGATTGTAGTGAATTATTCTATAGATGAAATTGAGCTTACTCTGAAATTCTATCCAATTTCAAAAATTCAATTAAGCAGATTATCTAACGATTGTTCAAAAACAAATATAAGTAAAAATACAAAGAATCAAATGTTTTACTATTCATTTATTATTGAAAAAGTTGAAATTTGGATGAGTAAACTTTTACCATATGAAAGAGAAATTATTGAACTAAGAATTACTAGAAAGAGATCTTTTGATTATATATCAATTCAATTTGGGTATGCAAATCATAGTTCCATCGTTAGAAAGTATAATGACATTTTGAAGAAAATTTATCTGGAGGAAATGAGAAATCATGATTAAATCATTGGAAAGTATTGAATTGATTTATTCCCTTATATTAACAATTTTATCAACATTATTAGGAGAACATTGGATATTATTCTTTTTATATCTTTTGTTGAACATAGCAGATAGTTTTACTGGTTGGGCAAAAGCACATATTAATAAAAATGAAAGTTCTTGGATAGCTTTAGTAGGTGTTATAAAGAAAGTATGTTATTGGTTTTTGATTTTAGTGGCTTTTCTAATACCTATGGCGATGCAGGAGTTAGGAGATATTATAGACATTGATTTTTCTGTTACTGTGTATCTAGGATGGTTTGTACTTGCTTCTCTGATTATTAATGAATGCCGAAGTATTTTAGAAAATCTAGTAGAAGCAGGATGTAATGTTCCAGAAATTTTAATAAAAGGACTTAAAGTTGCTTCAGATAAATTAGAAGGTGAGAAACAGGATGAGTAAATATATTATAGATGTATCAAAGCATAATGGAAAAATTAATTTAAGTAAGGCACAAAAATATATTGATGGTCTTGTAGCAAGATGTTCATATGGTTGGACAAGTTCTAATGTAGATGAACAATGGGAGAATAATGCTTCACAAGCCAATGCTTTAGGAATACCCTTATTTGCTTATCATTTTTGTTATGCTACAAATGAATCAGAGGCTAAAAAAGAAGCTCAATTAGCAGTGGATACTTGTAAAAATTACAATGTAAATGTTATCTATTATGATATGGAATACACTGATACTCAAGGCAATTTAACAAATGAAATGTATTATAAGATTGCAAAAACATTTTGTGATTATATTGAATCAAAAGGCTATTCAGTAGGAATTTATGCAAATCAGGATTGGTTTAAAAATAGATTGACTAACGAAGGATTTTCTAAATGGACATTATGGTTAGCAAATTATGGAAAGAATAATGGCTATGATAATTGGAACGGAAAATTGAAATATAATCCTTTTGGTCATGTTCTTTTACATCAATTTACGTCTAATGCTAAAAAAGGTGTTTTAAAGGGTATTGAAGGTATTAATTCTGAAGGATTAGACTGTAGTCTGGATTATGGTTTATTAGAAACGTTTTCAAAACATAAAAGTTCAAACGATTTTAATATAGGTGATAAAGTGAAAGTAAAAGCAAATTCTAAATGGTATGATGGACAATCAATAGCAAGTTTTGTATTTAAAAATGAATATGAAATTATACAGATTAGAGGAGACAGAGTAGTTATTGGAAAAAACAATAAAGTGACTGGTGCAATAGCACTGAAAAATTTAATAAAAGCACAATAGTGCTCAATAAAAGTATTAATATATAAATGTAGAAAATATACCGGTATTGATTCTATAAGAAGAAAGAACAGGAGGAAAGAAAATGGAGCCGAGAATTGATGAAATGGTATTAATGGTTCAAAGATGGTTAAACACAACTTATGGAGATGATAGTAGATTCAACAAGGTTGAAGAAAATGGAAAAACTGGGTGGAATACTATTTATGGCTTAAGAAGGGCATTACAAATTGAAATTGGAATTCAAGAAACAAGTGATAGTTTTGGACCATCGACATATGCAAAATGTCCTAACATTAATCAGGGAGATGAAGGTAATCTTGTATATATTGTTCAAGGGGGATTATGGTGTAAAGGATATAGTCCTGGCGGATTTAATGGGTATTATGGTAATGGTACATATGCTGCAGTAAAACAATTGAAATCAGATATGGGATTTCCGACAGCATCAGGAAATATGAATCGAGACATTATGAAAGGCTTGTTAGATATGAGTGCTTTTGTCTGTCTAGCATCTCAAGGCGGGACAGAAGAAATTCGTTCTATTCAACAAAAATTAAACTATGATTATTATGATTACTATCAAATTTGCCCATGTGATGGATTATACAACAGAGAAATGAATAAAATGTTGATCTATGCTTTACAAAAAGAGTTAGGAATTGCAAAAGATGATGCAACAGGGACATGGGGTCCAACAACAACTAGTTTATGTAAAGCAAAAACATATTCAATTGGAGATTCAAATAATATTATTAAACTTATTAGATATGCAACTGTATGTAATGGTTTTTCTGTAAAAATCAATACAAACATTTATGATAGAGAACTAGAATTAGTATTGGATAAATTTTCTGAATCACTACTAATTCCAAAAGCATCAGGAGAAATTGATTATACTGTTATTAAATCTTTATTAAGTAGTAATGGCGATGTAGATAGACCAGCCAAAGGGTGTGATACAGCAACCCAATTAAATCTTAAGCAGATTAAAACCATAAAAGAAGCAGGTTATGAAGTAGTGGGCAGATATCTTACTAATACACCTGGTGGTACATTAAATAAGCGTTTAACAATTGAGGAAATAAACAATATAAATAATGAAGGATTAAATATTTTTCCTATTTTTCAAGAAGTCGGGAGATCAGTTGAAGCATTTAATGTTACTACAGGTCGTGAGAATGGTCTAAAAGCTTATAATGCTACTCAAGAATTGAACATTCCTGTAGGAACTACAATATACTTTGCGGTAGATTTTGATCCAACAGATGATGAAATAACAGAAGGCATTATTCCATATTTTAAAGGAATCAAAGAATCTGAAATCAATAATGATTATATTATAGGTGTTTATGGTACAAGAAATGTATGTTCTCGATTGCGAAAAGAAGCATCTATAAGAAGATTCTTTGTTTTAGATGCATCATATGGATTTAGTGGTAATCTGGGATTTACAATGCCGTCAAATTGGTGCTTTGATCAATTTTGCACAGATATCGAAATTGGTACGGGAGAAGGTAAAGTTGCAATTGATAAAGTAGCAGTATCGGGTATTGATAAAGGTTTTTCCGGTGAAAGTTCAAAAACATTTGAAGTTTATACTATAATTAGTCGATTATATGATTTAGCTAGAAATTATACAAACGGAGATATAAACAAAAGTAACTTATTGGTAACTCAATATCTTCGACAAAGAAATGGTCGCTATAATGATGATATATGGGATTTAACAGGTGGAGCACTAGATACAAATTTTGAATCATTAGCTAATGAACAAGTTAAGAATTCTGATAATCTTTCATTTATTGATCCAGTTAAAGGCATTGAGTATGATTTTGACCACTTTATGGCATCATTAAATGCAGTATTCTATTTATCTGAAATTCCTGGTTTTGATTTAAATTGGGAAGTTTTTGATCCACTAGTAGATATTTTTGCAACATGGGGTGGCGATTTGACAACGTATTCAGAAGATGTACAATTAAAAGGTGGGGATGATTATGAACTTTATGCAAATACTATGATTTGTCGAAAGGAAAATACTTCATCAACATTTAGTTTGGTAGATTATTTAACTGATATTGATGCATTATTATTTGGATATTTATTTAGCGAAAAATCTGTTGCTGATATGTTCTATGACTATTTTATTGAAGATAATTCATTATTAGCAAGAAGTAGAACAAGACTATATGTTAGAAATGCATATGGAGATTTGGAAACCTTTGCAAATGCAGTGAGAACTTTTCAAGATGGACTATTTCCAAATCTACCACAATTTATGGATCCTATGAATTATTTAAAGGTCAAAATTACGAGTAGTGGAGAAGTCCCTGAATTAAAGTATAGACGTGCGGCTGCAGAAGCATTTATTAACTTTGTAACAGAGGAGTTTAATAATTAGTATTTATTAACTATAGTGTATATCAACAGTAGTATACACTATAGTTTTTTTATTAAGCATTTGCTATTTCTTAACTCTAAAAAAAGTGCTATGAGAAAACAAAAAACTGATATTGAAATGATTATGAATTTAATCTTATGTATCTTATTAATTTTTCTATCAATATTTTGTTGATAAAGTTGAAAATCATATTCATATAGTTTTTTTCCGATTTCAATATCACTCTTGTTGCAAAGATTATATTTATCCTGATACATTTCTTTTAGTTCCGGATAAAAAAGATAGTTGCTTTCGCTTCTAAATAGTAAGTATTTGTTGATGAGTCAAAATCTTTAATTTCAATATCACTTCTATATTTATAGTCTTGTATATCCCTTTTTTAAAACATTGATTAAATTCTTCAAGAAGTTGAAAATAAGTATCAAAATATTTCTTGTCAAGAGTACCGTTTAAAGTAAATTCACAAAAGGCAAAACTGTCTTGAAATGAATTGTCGTTGTTATATGCATGAATAGAAATATAGTCATTAAAATGTATACGTTCATAATCAAGCAAAGAACAGCCAAAAAATAATTTTTTGATTAAATCTTTATTATTTTTGTGATAATATATTTCATCAGATAAACCTTCTGCATATCCAAATTTTTGGTTAGCATGAAAAAAGAATTATCATCTCGATTATTCATATATATATTTTCTCTATGAGTGAGAAAGTATATCGATGTTATGTTAACGAGTATAAGTGCTATAGATGTAATGATTAGTTTTTTCATATAGTACCTCCAATTATATGTAATAACTAAAATGTAATACCATATTTTATTTTAAACAAATAATGTAAAAATGCAATTTATATTATAAATCAGTCATATTTGAGAGTATGGTTTAAGAGTACATAAAAGTATAATAAAATATTGTTTAGAAATTGAAAGCATCATATCTTTAAATGGTAGTAATGTAGAAAGACGTGGCTGTCTATGTAATACAAAAACAAATCAAAAAGAAATAAAGTATGTTGAGTTTTCACTTAATGGTGTGGAGCTTTTTACAAAAGATATTTATAGATTTAGAATTATTATACATGTTTTAGAATTTCCATCTGATGATACGAAGTTCTTCTTATATGTATAACAATAAATGCAAATTATTTGAAGAAATGTGTAAAAAATAATAAGTTTTATTTTTTGATTAGCTCATCTATATATTATAGAACCATCTTATTAAAAAGAGGTTTTTTTGAGTAGATGATTTATTATATCAGAGCACCGCCTCCAATGATTTAAAGAAATTTAAATTATTGGAGGTATATAATGTATAAAGTCAATGACTATGAAAAAGAAGATTTTAAAAGAATAACAAACAAGGATGGATTAAATACATATTTTATAAAAGTTAATCGAATATATGTAGAAGTAGATAAAGAAATATATTTAACTTGTCTTAGAAGTTACATGAAAATAAAGTATAACAAAGAAAGAGAAGTAGCAAATTCAGTCCAGTATTATTCGGACATGGATTTAGCTACTTCTTTTATTTTGCAAAAATAAGAAGTTTGATTTTGTTCATCAAATATACGTAAGTGATTTAGCAAAAAAAGCAGTTCAAGAGATTTATCGATTACCAGATCAATATAAAAATATAGCAATCTGTATTTTTTTAAAGGAAATGACAATTTCAGAAACAGCGAATGAATTGAATATACCTGTTTCTACAGTAGGAAAAAGAAAGATAAAAATACAACAAATTTTAAAAAATAAATTAAAAAAGTGAGATAAATATTTGTGTGTTATGCTGTATCATCTATTTACAGTTTAAAGTATTATTACGAAATAAAGTGAATGTTTTAATATTATATAGATGTAGTGTTGGTTAACCAGTGATATGATGATGTCATAATATATTTATTCCAATCCTTTCATAATTTATGTACTGAATTTATAGATTTTTATGTTTTGATGAAATTAGTAAATCAATTTCATCAAAACATATTATTGAGTTTATAAATCTGCTAAATCATCTACGTCATCTACTAAATTAATGAATTTATGATGAAAACATTTTGTTTTTAATGTTTTAAATGATATAATTAAATAGTGATAATTCTTAATTATCGTTAATTAAATATTATGGAGTAAAACAATGGAAAAATTTAAATTTGTTAAAAGAGATACAGAATTAAGTAATATTATGTACAACTTGAAATCAAATAAAATCATATTATTAGATGCAAATAATAAAAGTGGTTTATCTCATTTTTTAAAGAAGATATGGTTAGATTTTTGTAAAGATAACGAAACGTGTTTCTATATTGATGGAGAAGAAAACCAAAATTTATCACAACAAATTTTGTATGAGGTTTTAAGTTATGCAAATAATACAGAATTGGAGCACAAGTTAAAAAATTATCCCAAAAAGAATGTTATTCTTGCAATCATAAAATCTTTAATATATCCTTTAGATTTAATACCCTATATTCCAAACATAGGTTCCACAATAGTTAATTTTATTGATTGTATAGATGAAACTTTAGACGTTGATATTGAACATGTTCATGATTATAAAATAGAAAAAGCAATTTTCAAACTATTTTCTAAATTAGATAATACAATATATTTCATAATAGATAATCCTGAGAAATTATCTAGAGATTCATATAACTTTTTAATAAAGTTATATGAATCTTTTGATGTAAAGATAGTACTTGCATTTCCAAATTGTAACATTGATAAAAAAATGGAAATTATATCAAAAAATTTTTCTTCTAACGCTTTAAATATAAAACAATTAAATGATTATTTTGAAAGACCAGATAATGAACTTATTGAAGCATTATTTGTATGTTATGAAAAAGAATATGACAAAAATTTGATAGATTATTTTGAAAAATATAATAGAAATATTCACGTGATAATGGCATATTTAAAAGGATTTAAAGTTAATTTGGATATTTTATCAGAAGAAGAAACTCATATACTAAAAATACTTATTGTATTAAATACTGATATCAATATTAATGTATTATTTAAAATATATAAGAAGAAAAATCTAAAGTATTCAGAAATCGAGTATAATGAGTTTAATAATTATTGTGATATTTTAATAAAACATTGCTTTATTAAAATAAACTCAAATAATCTTATTGTGCTAAATAAAAATTTAATAAGTGAAGTTCTAATTGAGATACCATTTATTGAAAAACAAATAATTACAACACAAATAATAGATGTAATTGAAACAAGCAATCAAATCACAATAGCTCAATGTGAATTTGCAATAAATCATCTATCAAAAGATTATTCACGAAGAAAAGAATTTATTTTTAAATTAATAAAATTAGAATCTTTTTATGAATGTATTAATTCAAATTATTTAGATATGATATTCTCTTTTAATAATTTAAACGAATTAATTAAAATATGTTCTTTATATTACAATTTACATATATTTGATGCACCGTATATAAAAATGCAGCAATATAAAAAATATCAAACTAATAGAGCATATAAAATATTATTTGCTTTAATTACAGAAAGATTGCATATTGGACGATATGCAACTCGTTTAGAAAATATAGTCAAAGAAACTGAGAATATTGATCAAAAATGTTTATTATTATCTACTTTATTTGTAGCTTATTTAAATACTAATAGTGATGATAAGAAATATTCTATGTTGCAAAACCCAAAAGATCCATTTTATTATAAAAAGTTTAGTAAGTCTTCTAATTATCCATATCTTTTAAGAAACGTAAGTTATTATATATTAAATGTAAATGAAGGAATTAAAAATTACAATTATTGTTTATCTCAATTCAAAAATAGGGACCCAATAAATTATAATAGAACTATTTCTAATTACATATGCTATTTAATGAAAAATGATAAAAATAAGCAATGTATAAGTATTTTGGAATCTAAAATAAATGAAGTAGAACAAATACTAAGTTTTAATGATGAAAGATATATATATCTTAACGTAAATTATGGCCTATATTTAATGAAGTACAACAAAGGTAATCCAGAAAAATATTTTAAATGTATTACATATGCATCTGGAACAACTGAAACACCATATATTTATGCACAAATTAATTTGGCTATATATACTCTTAAGAAAAATCCAATAAAAGCACTTGAAATAATGGATGTAATTGAATATAACGTTCAAAAAACTTCAGTTATTATGACTAAACAATTCTATATGATAAATAGATGCTTAATAGAATATGCAAATGGCAATTATGATTATGAATTAATAGCTTCAATTAGAAAAACACCTTTTAGAGGTGATAAAAAATATGTCGAAAATCTATACATTGAATATAAAAAACGTTTTGACAATAATATAGTTTATACTAATAGTGATTGGAATAAACTATATTGTCCAGGATATCTATTTTACAGATACTATGATGTGAATAAGCTATTTATTTAATCGTGAAAAACCTAAATCTAAAATATGTAAAATTATTTCATCATAGTTCTCAAAGCCACAATTTAATAAACTTTTTACTGAAGCACTGTGTATACCTAAATTCATCATTGCATTAACTTCTAAAAAATAAGGTTCTCCTGTGCTTTTTTCTACTATGTAATCAATCCTTGCATAGTCACAGGGCTGAATATGTAAAAAATATTTTTTGGATATGGAGATTAATTTTTTATTAAAGTGTTTATCTTTACTTAAATGTATAGACATACCTCCTTCTGTCCTCCTTTTTTGGCTATTAGTAATTAAATTGCCTTTTTTATCTGATGTTGAATAATGAGGTGTTGCTATAATTGGTGTTCCTTCTTTTGTATTTAAGAAAGGAACACCATATAAAATGCCATCTATGAATTTCTCAACTATTACTTCAACACCATTTTCATAATATTCCTTTTCTTTTTTAGTACCAACCCCCAATTTTCGCATAAACACGTTTCATCAATACCATGTGATCCACTACCAAATCTAGGTTTTATGAAATAAGGACCATCAAATGGTGGAGTAAATGGTAAAGGGTATCTTTTAGAGGCTATTAACCATGGAGCAGTTTTTATTTTAAGATGCTCTGATAAATCTTTTGACATACTCTTATCTTCTATCAGTGCTCTTATATTAGGGGCTGCTCCTATATATTCTAACTTATAATATTCGCATAAAGACTGAACAAAAATTTCGCAGTTTCTAAATCCTATTCTATTGTAAAGAGACCACACTATATCAAACTCTTCATGGTGTTCAATCAAATAATTAACATCATTAGTAGAATAAAAATCTATATTATATTTTTTTAAAAGTTCATATATTTTTATATGATATGTTTCAGCATAAAATTTTTCTTCATCATTTTTTGTTTTTATCAACATGTTGTTTGTTGGTGCAAATTGTGCTAAAAATAATAATCTTGCCATACTTACTATACTCCCCTCTCATTTTTTGAGTAACGATAATTAAGAATTATCGTTAATTAGGTAGTGATAAATGTTTAGTTTTCATATAATTTTTGACAAAATATGTATTTGAAAACAAGGAGGAAATTATATGGAAAAGAAAGAGTTAAATGTATATTTAAAGGAGTATTTAGATGATTGTTTGTTAAGAAAGAGGCTAAGTGAGAAAACCTTATGTGCTTATAAAATTGATTTAAAACAATTTTTTGATTTTATTGATCAATCGTATGTAGATGATTTTAAAAAATAAATGAATATATTTTATATTTAAATCAACGATATACTAAACATAAGACTATTAAGAGAAAAATAGCTAGTATTAAAGCGTTTTATATGTATTTAGAATATAGAGAAGTAATTGAATTTTCACCATTAAAAAAAATAAGAACTAAAATAAAAGAACCAAAAGTTCTTCCTAAAATTATTCAAAAAGAATATCTTGAAATAATATTTCAATGGCTTGTTGTTAACTTAGAAAGTGCTAATACTGAATATAAAAAAAGAATAGCTCTGCGAAATTTAACTATTATTGAATTATTATTCTCAACAGGCATTAGAATATCGGAACTTTGCCATTTAAAAGTAGAAGATATAAATTTTCAAGAAAGGTTATTGAAAATATTTGGAAAAGGATCAAAAGAAAGAATTATTTATATAGGAAATGATGATGTTATGAATTTATTAAAACTATTGATAAAGTATAATAAAAATAACAAGTATTTATTTCTAAATAAGTTTAATAAACAATTATCTGAGCAATCAGTTAGGATATTATTAACTACTATTGAAAAAGAAAAGGGACTATCAACTCATATCACACCACATATGTTTAGACATACATTTGCAACTACATTGTTAGAAAAAGAAGTGGATATAAGATATATACAAAATATATTGGGACATAGTTCAATTTCGACTACTCAAATATATACACATGTAAATTCTTTGAAGCAAAAAGAGATTTTAACAAATAAAAATCCGATGAATGACTATAAAGAAATAAATTGGAAGAGTATATGAAAACTATACTCTTTATTATTTAAATTACTATTAAAAAGTGATAAAATAACTATAGATAATACACGATTATCTATAATTTATAGGAGAATATAAAAAGATATGAAAATAAATCAAAAAAAGTAAAAGAATTCTACAATAATATAAACGACGTATGGGAACATGATGTATGGCATAATTATTCATATAATTTAATAAAAAAATTCTTGAATAGTTATACTTTTAAAACTGAATCAGTAATTTTAAATGCTGGTTCTGCCGGAAATGATTACGGAATTAAGTGCAAAGAAATGATCCATGTTGATATAGCAGATAAAAAATTAAAAGGTATAAAAAATTCTATTGTTGCAAATATAGAATGTATGCCATTTGAATCAGACAAATTTGATTACATAATATGTGTTGGAAGTGTTATCAATTATAGTGATGCTTTTGCATCATTATCTGAGTTTTATAGAGTTTTAAAGAAAAATGGCATTTTGATATTTGAATATGAAAATAGTAAAGGATATGAATATCTAGGGAAAGAAGAATTTAAACAAGATGCTATTCTTACAAATATCATATATATGGGAGAAAAACATCAACAATGGTTATATTCATACAAATATATTGAAAGAATTTTAAATGAATTGAATTTTAATGTTTTGAAAAAAATCCCATTTCATATTTGTGATGGCTTACTTTCGCATTTTATTTGTGATACCAATGCTGTGAATATGGGAAATATTCTAGATAAAGTATGCAAACAAATTCCATTTATAAAAAATCATGGAAATAACAATATCATGATTTGCAAAAAATAATTATATCTATTTCTTCTTTGAAATAATAAAAGTAGTTATAGATGCAATAACAGCACTACAAATAGATCCTATTGTTATATCTAAAGAAATACGTAGATATTTTAGTACATAGGTATATACTATTATAATAAATAATGGCAATAAAATAATGAATGTAAATAAAATAAGAGTATTTCTTTTTTTGATCTAATTTGTGGTAAGGCTCCAGAAGTATCATCTTTATAGTTTTCTAGTACTGAACACGCATTAGTTAATATTTTAACATTTGATGTTTTGTTTTTTAAGAGATTATTTTGTATCTTATCATAAAAGATATCAATTTGATTCTTATATACATCTAAATTTTCAGGAGTCATTAAAGGCATATACCAATTATAAAAATAATCATAATAAATTGAATGTACTATATTTAAATAAGTAACATTATTCATTAAAGGCATATTATCATTTGATTTTATATATAAAAATGCTTGAAAAGAACTTTCATAATTATCTAAGCCAAGTGGCAAGACATAATAAGGTGCATCAATTTTTCCAAAGTCTTCAAGACACAATATTTTAATTGAAATTCTACTTTCTTTATTTATGGCTTTTCCGTCTTCTTTATTGCTTATTTCAGTAACATAATAAGATACATTAAAATTATTTGTTGAGTAATAATTCTGAATCAAACTAAAATAAATAAGAAAAACTGTATTAACCCTAAATTGATCATATGTAGCTAGATATTCATCTATTACAATTTTTGAATTTTTAAGATATGTAGTCATAGATAAACCAATCACTTTATCATTGAAATATAAAACAAAAGCAATAACTTCAAAAGGGTTATTGTTTTCTCTACTTTTCTGTATCCAATACGTTATTTCATTTGAATTTGTTTTTATTTCATAAGGAGTTGTATCATTATAGATTTTCAGAGCTTTTATATAATCTTCATCAGAAGTTTTATTTACTCGTTTTATAATAAATTCATTTGATATCTTATCTATTCTCATAATTTAAATCTCCTTATATACAGATAATCGTGTATTAACATTAGTTTGAATATTTTTAGAGCATTAATAAAGACATCATTTTAATGCGATATCTAATAAGTAGACTGTTTAATAATAGAAACTTTTATCTCATATTTTTTAATAATTGAGGTAATCATGGTTTCTATTTTTTTATTTATGCATATATAGTGTAAAAAAATGTGTTAAATTTAAGAGTTATATAATTGTAATAAGCAAAATAATCGTAAGCGTCAAATGAAATAGCACTGATATTTATAAAACAAATCATATAAAATGTAACTACCAATTGAAAAGGAGGTTTAGCTACATGAAATATGATTGGAAAAAGATCATTGATGATCAGCTGAACAGTGGACTCACTGTTAATAAATACTGTGATGAACATCATCTTGCTCTCAGCTCTTTCTATAAAAATAAAAGGAAGATTCAAAAGGATTCGGTTTCTACTGATATCTTTCTGCCTGTTGGAGTTATTGATGACATGCCAGCTCTTGTATCGATGAATATTGATGGTCATACTGTTGAATTTGATTCTTCATTGCTTGATAAAGTCATTGGTGCATTAAAATGATCATTAACACCGATGAAATCAAGAATATATATGTTTCAAGCCATTATGTTGATATGCGAAAGTCGATTGATGGTTTGACACAGATCGTGAATCTTCAGTTTCAGATGAATGTTCTTGATCATAGTTTGTTTATCTTTACAAACAAAGCCAGAAACAGGATCAAGATACTCTATTATGAATCCAATGGTTTCTGGCTGTTTATCAAAAGACTTGAACATGGCAGGTTCAAGATTGAAGAACATGATGATTCCAATACAAGAAAAATAACTTCCACTCAGCTCAACTGGCTTCTGGAAGGCCTTGAATTTGAAGAAAAATTCAAAGAAAAACAGCTTCTCATCTAATAATTCATATTGAAATATGGTACAATACTATTCGTTGAATTATTAAGATATGGAGTGAATTATACAATGAATCTGAGAAATTTAAGTCAGGAAGAACTAATCAAAAAAATCAATATGCTTGAAGAAAGAATCAAAAGACAGGATAACGAGATCAATGTTTTAAGTGAACAGTTAAACTGGTACAGTCAGCAGATCAGACTTCAGCAGAAGAAGCTTTTTGGTTCATCATCAGAAAAAATTGTTCTTCCTGACCAGATTTCTCTTTTTGATGAAATTGAAATTGAATCAACTCCAATCAAAGCAGAACCAAAACTTGAAGAAGTGACATATAAACGAAAAAAGAAAAACAATAAACGTGGCATTGATATTTCATCATTACCCGCTGTAACAAAGATTTATGATCTAGAAAACAAGAACTGTCCTGACTGTGGTGAACCATTAAGAAAGATTGGTGAAAACATCAGAAAAGAACTTGTCTATCATCCTGCAAAATATGAAGTTATTGAGCATGTTCAATATGTCTATACCTGTGACAGATGTGAGGAAGATTCATTAAAATCAAAAATATTCAAGGCAGATATGAAAGCTTCCGTTATCTATAAGAGTTTTGCATCACCATCACTTTTATCATATATTATTGATAATAAATTCAATAAGGCATTGCCTTTATACAGACAGGAAGTGATGTTCAATCAGATTGGATTGAAACTATCAAGACAGACAATGGCCAACTGGATGATCAAGCTTCATGATGAATATTTCAAAAGAATGACTGATTATATGCATAAGACACTTCTTCAAAGTGAATATCTGCATGCGGATGAAACAACAAATCAGGTTTTGAATGTTCCAGACCAGAAACCAACAACAAAATCCTATATGTGGGTATACAAGACAGGACGAAGTGAAGACAAGCAAATTGTTCATTTCATTTATGAAAACACAAGAGGTCATGAACATGCAAAGAAACATCTTGAAGGATATCATAATATACTTCAGACAGATGGATATCAGGCCTATGACAAACTTGATGATATCAGACACATGGGATGCTGGGCACATTGTCGTCGAAAGTATTTAGAAGCACTTGATGGTGCACCATCTGATACAGATCTAAAAGGTACTGCAAGTTACAGACTTCTTCATAAGATCAATAAGCTTTTTACGCTTGAAAAGAAATTAAAAGGCAAAAGCTATGAAGAGATCAAAGACACAAGACAAAAAGAAGCAAAGCCAATCATTGATGATTTCTTCAAGGATGTCAAGGAATGTGCAAAAGTAGCAGTTGAAAAGACCAAACTCAGCCAAGCCTTAACATACAGTATCAACCAGGAAGAAAACTTAAGATTGTATCTTGAAGATGGTCGTATTGAAATATCCAACAATCGAGCAGAAAATTCAATTCGTCCATTCTGCGTAGGTCGTCGCAACTGGCTGTTTTCAAACACAGTTAAAGGAGCAGAAGCAAGTGCAGCAATCTATTCGCTCCTTGAAACAGCAAAACTTAATAATCTCAAGCCATATGATTATTTTGAATATCTTTTAACAGCATTAACTGAAATAGATATTAATGATGACAAGGAACTAGAAAAGATCATGCCATGGTCAAAATCATTACCAGAAAACATATATCTGACTAAAAAATCGTAGAAATACGATCTTTTAGTCGTTAAATGAAATCCAATAAATACTTACAGTCCTATTATAGTGTTTCTTCAGCATTATTTATAGGGCTTTATTATTTGACGCTTACAAATAATCATAATAGGTATATAAAATTAGCTGTATAGTATTTTGAAATCTTATGCTATATATTACATATAATTTGATATAAAATAAAAATGCAAATTATTTGTATAAATGTGCAAAAAATAATAAGTTGGATTTTTTAATAGTCTATTCATGTATCATAAAACCATCTTATTAAAAAGAGGTTTTTTAGAATAGATGATTTATTATATCAGAGGCCCACCTCTAATAATCAAAAGCTGATTATTGGAGGTATAAAATGTACAAAATATATGATTATGATATAAACAGTTTTAAAAGAATAAAAAATGGGAAAGAATCATATGCTTATTTTATTAAAGTCAATAGAGTATATGTGGAAGTAGATAAAGAAGTTTATTTAATTTGTCTTAGAAGTTATATGAAAATAAGATATAATAAAAAAGGGAAGTAGCAAATTCAGTCCAATATTATTCGGACATGGATTTAGCTACTTCTTTTATTTTTAACAGAAGTAAATATGTTGATTTTGTTCATCAAATATACATTAAAGATTTGGCTAAGAAGGCTGTTCAGGAGATTTATAGATTGCCTGATCAATACAAAAATATAGCAATCTGTATCTTTTTAGAGGAAATGACAATTTCAGAAACATCAAAGAAATTATATATACCTATCTATACTGTTGGAAAAAGAAAGAAAAAAATAGAAAAAATTTTAAAAAATAAATTAGAAGATGGCGAAAATATTTTTTAGTTTCTTATGTAAGAAGTGAAGGGATATTTCCCTGAAGGAGGAAACTAAATGAAAGAATTAAAAGTATTTATTTATTGTAGAGTTTTATCTGAAGAAGCAAAATATCTACTTGAGTATCAAGAGGATATACTTAAAGAATATGCTGATATACTCAATGCGGATGTTTTTGCAGTAGCAAGAGAGATAGGTAGTGGCAAGCATTTTGGAAGTAGAGGGATGGAAAAACTTATATATTATATTATTAATGAGAAAATTGATGTTATCTTTATTTATGACAAGACAAGAATCTGTATTTATGAGGAACTGTTTGCTGAATTTAAGATGCTTTGTGACAAGCATGAAATTGATATATTGACAATTGAAGACTTGAAAAAATTAACTTCTAAAGATTTTCTATTTTTGAGCCATGATTAATTATCGTGGCTCTTTTTATGTTCATTGTAGAAGTCCGCCATTTTTTCTGACTATCAAAAAGGAGGATGAAAAAATGGTATATAATCATGCAAAAGAAAGAGTTAAATGGGAAAAATGGAAAGAACAGGAAGAAGAGTTATTACAATCATTAAATGTGGATGAAAATATTATTGTAGAGCTTAGAAAATATGATTGGAATGCTTTTAAACTGGAACGTAAAATAAAAGAAAGACAGAACGTCACATCAGATACGTTTTTTTACAGTTTTCCGTATTATGATAAAAAAGAGATACGTAGCGTTGAAGATTTACTAAATGAGATTGAGGATGAATCATTACTTCATTATTTATATCAAACAGATCAAACAACCTTGACGATAATACTTCTTAAAATCTTAGGATATTCTACAAAGGATATATCAGAGATACTAAAAATAAAACCATCAACTATATATTCAAAGATACATCGTTTAAAAAATAATTTAAAAAAGATGTAAAAAAATAAGTATTTTCAACGGCTATATAATGAAAGGGTTAATAAATCCTTGGGAGTACATTGAAAATTGAATAACAATACTAATAACGTTACTTGTATGTTAGCCCAGTCATAAATACGCCTAGACCATCATTATGAGAGCGATAACTATTTGATGATAAACATAATTTGCAACTATGAGGCGATGACCATGCAAGAAGATAATGATACGCATAATGAGTCACAGTCCGAACAATAATTAAATTGTCGCAGGCAAGACATTATATAGGTGCAAATCCTATGAATTCTTTTATAAAGAATCGTGGAACTGCAATTGCAAAGCAGTCTATTAGTATTGTAGAAAACATATAGAAATAAAACTAAAAGTTATCAATTGTTTATTGTAGGATAAATTCATCGTTTGATAGCTTTTAGAGTACATATAGGAAAGGGAGTGATGAAGGTGATTCATAATATTGAAAGAGGAGAGATTTATCTTGCAAATCTTAATCCTTCAATAGGTAGTGAGCAAAGTGGGATAAGACCAGTTTTGATTATTCAAAATGATATGGGCAATTATTATAGTCATACAACTATTATTGCAACCATTACGTCTAATGATAAACATAAATCCAAATTGCCAACACATTTTTTTATTAGGTCAAGAGATGCTTTAACAAAAGATTCAGTTGTATTATTGGAACAGATAAGAACTATTGATAAAGCTAGATTGATCCGAAAACTAGGGAAGTTGAATGGTAGAGAACTGAATTTAGTAGATAAATGTATGTTAATAAGTTTAGGTATATATAAGTAATGGAAATGGAGTGAATACAAGTGGAAAATAATATGTTTGTTTTTTCAGGTGCAAATGTACCTATTTCAGAAGTCGCAAGGATAATGAAGAAGGATAAGCAATTTGTTAGAGTTGGCATTCAAGAAAATTGGTTGCCTATAGGGGTAGCATATAAAAAAGAAGGATCTAATGAGTATTCATATTATGTTTCGCCGAAAAAATTATATGAATATACTGGATATATTTATAAAAAATAATGATGCAAATAAAAAAATCGCACATTTCTCTTTTTTGCAACTTTCGTTTATCATTTGTTTGGAAGGGGAGATTGAAATGAAACTACCAAATGGTTACGGAAGTGTTTATAGATTAAAGGGGACTCGCAGAAACTCTTATAGAGTTGTCATTTCTCAAGGATATAGTCTTGAAAATGGTAATGTAAAATTAAAAAGAACAACTTTAGGATATTATTCTACTAAAAAAGAAGCATTAGAAGCATTAACAAATTATCATGAAAATCCATATGATATAAAAGCAGAAACAATGACTTTTCAGGAATTGTATATGAGATGGAGTGAAGATCATTTTAAAACATTATCTAACAAATCATCCATTCGAACATATAAAGCAGCTTTCAATCATTCTAAACCTTTACACAATATGAGATTCAAAGATATTCGACCTAATCATCTAGAAGGAGTCATAGAAAATGCAGTGGTTGGAGATGCAACAAAATCTAGAATGAAATCAATGTATAATTTGATGTACAGATATGCCATCAAATATGACATTATTGATAAAAATTATGCAGAGTTGTGTAATTCAGTCAAGGTTAACAAGAAGAATATTAAAGTACCATTTACAGTTGAAGAAGTTCATAAGCTGTGGGAATTTGTCGATAAAGTTCCTTTTGTTGATATGGTCCTTATAGGTATTTATTCAGGGTTTAGACCTATTGAATTGACAATGATAAAAACAAAGAATGTCCATCTTAAGGAAGGGTATATTATAGGTGGTACAAAAACGAGTGCAGGAAGAAATAGGATAGTTCCTATACATCCTCAAATTGAGTCACTTATAAGAAAACGATATGATGAAGAAAATGAATATCTATTTTCAGATTATAACATCTTTACACGAGAAATATCTCCTCTTACTTATGATAAATATAGAGGAAGATTTAGAAAAGTGATGTCGGCAGTTAATATGAATCATACACCTCATGAAACAAGACATACTTTCATTACGCAAGCAAAATATTGTAAAGTCAATGAATATATTCTTAAAAAGATTGTAGGACATGAAATTAGAGATGTAACTGAAGCGGTTTATACACATAGAAATATTGAAGATTTAAAGAAGGAAATAGTCAAAGTCAAATATTAGATTTTGGCTTTTTTATTACATGAATTTATTGATTTGTGTGCAACCTGTGTGCAATAGATTCGTAAGGTGTTTCAAAAGAACGCTTCCAAAACGCACCAACAGACTTGTGAAAACGTATATATATCAATGGGTTACAGCTGTGCAACGTGTGTGTAATTTGTGTGCAACAGTGTGTGCAACCTGTGTGCAACGTGTGTGCAACCAAAAAAATCTGTCGAAATCTCACAAAATCTCAGCTGATTTTATTAGAAAATCCATAAATCACAAAAATGATGAAAATAAAAAAGTCCTGATAAAATCAGAACTTTTCGTTGTAATTAGGATAAAGCTAATTATTTACTAGCTTCTTCAATAGATACTGCGAATGACTTTTTTATAGATTATATTAAGGCTCAGTAAGTCTATTTCAACCTGTAGAAGTTCTTATAAATCAATAATTAATTCAATAATATAAAATATATAAAACCCTGTTAGTAATTCACGAAATTTTTTATCAACCCACAAGGTCTTATTAATTCTATAGAATGCCTGTTACACTATTCGGCTGTAACTACAGAAAGTGTATTTTTTCTATTTCACTGATTAGTTCCTCTATATTTCTATGAGTATACACTTTTTCAGTAATATCACGTATTTCATGACCAACAATTTTTTTCAAAATATAATCATTAATTTTGCATTTTTTAGCATAAGTGATAAATGTATGTCGTGTTTCATGCGGAGTATGATGCATGTTTAATGCTGTCATTACTTTTGAAAACCTTCCTCTATATCTATCATAGGAGAGAGGTGTATATTCATGTTCAAAAGCATTATAGTCATTAAACAAATATTCATTATCAGGGTTATATTTTTTCTTAATTATTGATTTGATTTCTGATTTAATTGGGACAATTCTATTTGTTCCAGCTTTTGTTTTAGTACCACCAATAATGTAACCTTCCTCTAAATGGATATTTTCATTTTTGATACTTATTAATTCTATGGGTCTAAATCCTGTGTAAATTCCTACTAATATCATATCAGCGAAAGGAAGATCTTCTGTATGTTCCCACATCATTTTGATTTCATTATGAGAGAAAGGAATTTTTTCTTTTTTCTTTCAACTTTAATTGAATTACATAGTTCAGCATAATTTTTATTAACGATATCATACTTTAAAGCATATCTATATATTAAATTATACATTGATTTCATTCGTGATTTTGTTGCATCTCCCACATCAGCATTTTCTATGACTCCTTCAAGATGATTAGGTCGAATGTCTTTAAAACGCATGTTGTGTAATGGCTTTGAATGATTAAATGCTGCTGTGTATGTTCTAATCGAAGACTTATTATTTAATTTTTTAAAATGTTCTTCTGACCATTTCTCATATAATTCAGCAAAAGTAATAGATTCAGTTTGAATATCATAAGGATTTTCATGATAATTAGTAAGAGCACTTAATGCTTCTTTTTTTGTACAATAATAACCTAATATCATTCTCTCTCTTTTGATATTGTTTTTGACTCGCACATATCCTTTAGTCAAAACAACCATATAAGGATTTCTTCTATTTCCTTTCAATTTATAGATACTTCCAAATCCGTTTGGTAATTTCATTGCTACCACTCCTTTCGCTGCTATTATAGAATAGAAGATATAAGAAATGAAATGTATAAAAATTCTATGAGTACATTTGACAACTACTCCGTGTATATATATCCTGTATATTCATATAATTTTTTAGGTGAAACATAATATGAATATTCCGAAGATCCTTCTTTTCTATATGCAACACCAATTGGAAGCCATTTTTCTTGAATTCCAATTCTTACAAATTGCTTATCTTTTTTCATTATCTTAGCTACTTCAGAGATAGGTACATTGTTGCCACTGAACTGTATAATATCTTGTTTGATCATAACTCTAATTTCCTCCTTTTCTTATAGGTATAAGTCCAAGACTGATTTTTAGACGTTTATCTAAAATTTTCATATATTTAGGGGATAACTTTCCTATATATTTAATAATACGTTTTTCATCAATAACTTTAATTTGTTCCATCATCACCAATGAATCATATTTCAGACCAACATGTTTTGGAATAACATAATGTGTTGGAAGGTGATGTTTGGAATGGGCTTTACTTGTAATACAGGCTACCAATAGGGTAGGGGAATATTTATTACCTACATTATTTTGAACAACTAATACTGGTCGGATACCTCCTTGTTCAGAGCCGAATGGCTTATCTAGATTTGCTAGATAGATTTCTCCACGTTTGATATGCATACTTGTTCCTCCTTTATGTAAGCATCAGATAATATTTACAATTATCTGATGTGATTTTTTATGAATCATAGTTTTCTATTTATCCCTGATAACCCGAAAACTAGAGGGAATCCTATTGGACAAGATATGGCTAGTATCTTTCACAGAAATTTCATCTTTGTGTGGTATCTCACACAACTGCATTGCAGGAGTATCATGATCCCTCATCTTATTTCATTGCTGAATGATTGCCAGTCATTTTTACATTGAGATGTTGATCGCTCACTATAAAAATATGATTATATATTTTTTATAGGTCATGGCGTATCCAATGAATAGCTCATAAGATGGGAACGTATCCAATAGGTGTTATTCGGTTTTCAAAGAGCTAGATTCAAAGGGATTAATACCCCCTCACTATATATGCGTTTTGATAACCTCATTTTCGCCATTTTTATAAAACTTTTTTTAATTTTTTTATTCTTTTATAGATTTGATTGGTTGTTAGTCCAGTTATTTTTGAAATTTCCCTAATAGAATAGCCTTGAATTTTCAACATTATTATTTCCAATATTTTTTCATCACTATTTTTTAGATACTCATATAATGCTTCATTTTCAATATCATCCAACAAATCATTTAGTGATAAGTACTGTTTTTTATCATAGATAGATCGATTGATAAAAAAGTTATCATCAAAAAGCAAATGTCTAGTTTTATATCTTCTATCAGCTTTGAACTGTTCATAATCATAATCTCTTAATTGATTGATAAGTGCTTGAGGAACGCTTAATGCTTTTAAAATTTCTTCTTCTTTTTCTTTCCAAGCATACCATTTTTTATACTCATTTTTATAATTATAATTCATAGTGACATTACCTTGAAATTCTGATAATTTCATTCATGACTTGAAATAAAGAAGATAATTCAACCAAATCTACATCGTAATGATTGCAAAAGCATTCAAAATCATTACATACTGATATATCAGAAGAAATAATGCTTTTTGAGATAATCATGATTTGATCAATAGAACGTGCTCTGATTTTTTGAATAATACATGATTCTTTAAATGAATTAAAATTGAGTTCCTTTCCTATAAAACGATACGTTCCGCATAATATTGCTTTGGATAAATCAATATTTTCCCTAATTAGTTTTTCTTGGTACTGAAGCACCTCCTTTGCAAATGGTGATGGATTAGCTTTTACAAGCACAAGTATTTTTGTTTTCGCCATATTCATGGTCTCCTTTCTGAGAATTTCATTCTCACTAGGATTCGTTACTGTTTGACGAGTTTAACAAATGATTTTTTAAAAAAAGAAGAATTTTTTCTTCCTCCAGTTTAATGCTTGTTGAGATATATTTAATTTCTTAGCAACTGATGCTTCAGTTTCTTCCTTAAAAAATATTGAATATATAATAAAATATTGTTCATCATTCAATAATTTTATGGCTTTAGATAGATTATGTAGTAATTCTTTTTTATTGATTTGTTCAATATAATATCTATCCATATCTATAATACTATTTAGCATAAAATCTTCTTCATAAGCTATTTGAGAAAGTCCTTGTTTTCTTTTTATGGATCTGTACGTTTTCATATAATCAGCTTTGTATAGTCTATATACTTCTATGGGAACTTCTATAAATTTCTTTCCGCTCTTAATAAAGTACTTTTTATTATTATTTATTTTAATCTCTTTAAAATCTCTTTTTTTATAATCAAATATAATCACACATTGTTACTCCTTTCTTTGAATTTGATTTCAAAGAAAGGAGGGAGGCTGATCGAGGATAAAAAAGAAGAAATTAATAGAATAGTATAAAAATAATCTATTAATTTCTTCATGGTTAAATGTTTTATATTTAAATAAACTAAGTAAGAACTCGACATCAGCAAGATGAATTATAATAAAATAAGCTTTTTTTAAAACATAACATCGAGAAACGTATCGATAAAAATAGATGTATATGATAACCATCAGAATTTTTCCCCCTTAACTCTATTTAGTAAAGAATTCAGTTTATGTCTTATGTCAATAACAGTATTTCCTTCTGTGCTAAGGGTTTCTATCAGATGAATTTATAAATTACAATATGTAAAATATATTTTTATATATAGCTCTAATGCACTTATTTCTTAAAGAGACTAATTATAAAGATTATTACTATATAGTTTTTCTTTGGAAAAAATTAGCAATATTTTTGTTAAAAAGAGTAAAAATAGAATATAATTTATCCTTTTAAAGGATAATGATAAGAATTTGTTGTAATATAAGTGAGGGTATAAGTAGAATGAAAAGTAAAATATTTTTAATATAAACATGTAGAAATCCACAAATATTTTGTAGTAAATTTTATAAAATTAATTTTATTAGTTGTTTTCTATTTCTTAATTGGTATATTATTTGATGGAGGTAATTAAAGTGAATAGGATTAGAGAAATAAAAAATTTGAATAAATTAAAATATAGTTTGCATAAACAATGGATTTGGGGAATAAAGAAAATTTTTATCTTAGTCAAGACTATTTGCAAAAAATTAATTTTAGTATTCAAGATTTAAATAAAGAAATCCAATATTTATCTAAGCCAACTATGAAGGATGTAATATATGTTATCGTATTGATTGATTGGATAAATGAATCTATAGAAAAAATTCAACAGCTTTTAAAAAAAGGATTAGGAAATAATTATATTTACCAAGATTTAGACCTAGTATTAAAAGCAAAGGGATATTTAAGAGCGATACGTTCTTTTGTTGTTGCACATCCTTTAAGTACAAATCGTCATAAAAAATATGGTTTAGATGGAGATTTTATATGTGTTGATATAAGGTCAAAGACTTCTCCATTCGTTAAAATGGATGCTTATAAAAATCAATGGTTTTATTTAAGCGTTGATGGTATGAAAAGTAATGCAATAGGTCAGCCTATTGACTTTGTTTTGTATGGATATTCTCAAAGCATCGATCAAAATAAGTTTTATAAATATATTGGTGTTAGTTTTTCAGATCTATATGGTGTTGCAGAATTGTTGGTTGATAGTTTATATGAACTAGATAAGAATTTGAAAAATTTAAAAAAGAAGTTATAAAAAAGTGAAACAATCAAACGAAATTTTAATTATATTTTTTTCATAGACCATCTGAGCCACTTGTAATACTTTCTTGTTTTAACTCCTTTTTTCGGAGTCTATCCTCTGGTTTAGAAGTCATCATTTTTTTGATTAATGTATAATGACATTGATAATTATTTATGGAGGTCATTGTTTATGTCAAAAAATTGTGCTAAAGCTAAACCAAAAATTATGAGTCATATCACTTTCAATAAGCTTTTCTTCAATAATGATGATATGTGTAGAAATTTCTTTTTGAATGTTTTTCATCCTTTAGGATTTGTTTGTCCTGAATGTGGTTGTGTTCATTTTACTTTACTCAAGTGTAGAAATAATGTCTACACTTGTTCTCAATGTTCACATCAAGTCTATCTTTTTGCAGGAACTATCTTTCAGGACAGCAAATTACCATTATATACACTTCTTTATGGTATATTCCTTTTTATCACTTCTACAAAGGGTATTTCCGCAGAAGAACTGTCACGTCAACTGGGCATCAACAGAAAAAGTGCTCAGTTGCTATGCCATAAACTGCGTTATTTGATGTCTTTGGATAATGGCTGTTTTGATTTGAAATCAAAATTCATTGAAATAGATGGATTTCACATTGGTGGCAAATCTCATAATGGTAAGAGAGGGTTGGGAACTGACAAACAACCCTTTTTAGTGGCTCTTGGTACAGATCAGCTTAACAACTATCCCAATAGAATAAAACTGCTTCAAGTAAAAAGCGAAAACAAGGAAGAAGTAAAAAGGCTCATGAAACATATCTATTACGATAAGGATACAACAATATGCACTGATGGTGACCCGGCATATCACTATTTAAAGGATAGAGTACATCTTATCAATCGCGTTATAGATTACAAAGAATCAGATCATCTTATGTATTGGATAAATATACAGATATCAAATATAAAAAGTAATATAGATGGAATCTATCATGGCATAGCGAAAAAATATATCAATGGATATATACAGGAACATGCCTGGAGATTCAATCATAGATATAGAGGTTTCAAGCTTATGTTTTCCATGATGAGAATTATCAGTTACTCAATTGTAATGACTAGAAAGATGCTTAAAGATTACTACAATAAAGCAAGTGTGTCTGATGGTCTATGATATTTATTTTTTATTGAATCAAAATTTTAATGATTGTTTTGTCTGGACTTTGGTGGTCTATAATTTCCTTTTTTATATGTGTGGATTTTTCATCAAACATAAATAACGAAGTTGAGATATCTAAAGATACATCAATTTCTATTTTAAAGATAATGTATTCAGCCTTTTTATATATTTTAATTACTAGACTTATGCCTTCTTTATTCAAATTATTTAAGGTACATATATCAATATATTTTTCTAAATTTTTTATTAAAAGATAATCATTTAATATTTTGTCTTCATCAATATTGGCTATATATATAACATCAAATTTATTCAATCTTAGTTGAATTATTTTTCTAGTCATAATATAATCTAATACTGGATTTTTAGAAGTATATGGAATGTCTGTTTTATATATTTTATCTAATGCATTGTGAATAGAACTTACTATTTCAAAGTTATCTTGTGATTTAGCAATGTTTTCTATTTTTCTTAAAATATAATATATATTATGTTTTTCTTCAGAAAGTCTATAAGCTAATTTACTAGTTTCTGAATACATTTTGCGAGTATAGTTAGACTGTAATAGTTTAGATTGAATTTCTAATTTTTGATTATAGCTTTTTACTATATCTATAAATAATTTTATTGATGCTGTGCACATAATTACAAATTCTAAAGACAAAAGGACATAGATTTTATAGTCAAAAATACCATATACTATACTTTCACCTATAGTTGTTAAAATTGATAGTAAACAAATGATAAATATTGAGAATGAATTAAATTCAAATAATTTATTTTCTGTTTTTATTATTTTTAGTTTTTTAATTATTTTTGTTAACCAAATAATACATAAGAAAAAAATAACACGAGAGAGAATAATTGTGGTTATTAGTAGTTCTTGATGAAAGTTAATTTGATTAATTTTTATGCCAAAAATTAATGATATAAAATAAAACGAACTAATATTGGAAATAAGCAATAAACCCATCATTAGACATGGTAATAGTAAGTAAAGTATATTAATTTTTTTGTTATAAAACATAATGAAATTGTCCAAGTTGTTACTAATGAAAAGAATAACAATTCATTGTTCATAAAATAATTATTTAAAATAAAAGTTTCGATTAAGGTAATCAATGTTATAATGAAAATTGTGTTGAATTTTTTTGTGTCAGAAAATATATTAACCAAAAAATAACTAATTATGAAATCCTCAAAAAGAGTCATTAAAATATCAAATATAATCATCTTAAAAGAAATTCCTCATATTTTTTTATAAAAGTAGATTTATATTTTCTACCAATTGAATATTTGCTTCCATCATTTAGGATAACGTTTGAGGATTTTATATTATTAACATAATTTAAATTTACTATTTGATTTCTACTTATCTGTATTAAATCGTTATATGATTTTTCTTCTATTTTGTGCATAATTTCTTTCATTGTTGAAACAATGATATAATCATTTGTAATAGTTTTGATTAATAAATCTCGACCAAAAGATAAGAGATACTGAATTTCATTTAAATTTAAAACAGTTTTTCTACCATTTATTTCTAAAATGATTTTTTTGTTATAAATTTGAATGTGTTTATATAATTGGTTAAATACTTTTGCACAATCTTCTTTAAACTTTGATTTCCTTATAAATTGAAAGGTTGGCACTGATAATGCATTAAAAACTAACTCATCTCTTGAAGATATAAAGATTATTAAAATTTTTGGTGAAATATCAGTCATATATTTAGCTAAAGCAATGCCATTTTTTCCATTTAAATCTATATCAATAAAAGCGATATCTAAATCATCAAATGAATCTAATGAAAAATTCTTGGTTATTATTTCAATTTCTATTGGGCTAATTAATTTTTTATAATATTCATTGAATTCCTTTGATAAATTTTGGGAAAATATAATATCATCATCAAATATTGCGATTTTCATAACAATTCATCTCCTCTTTATAGTAAGTATAGCATATAAAATCAAAATAAACATTTCGAAAGAAATGTTTATTTTAGATCTTTGGGTTTTTCTGGTTCGTAACAACCAATAAATGAATATGAATTACATGAAATTCTTGCTAATTTATCAAGTAATACACATATAATTTTTTTGATGTCCATATTTTTTCCTCCTTATTTTTATATTTGAATTAATATTAAAATATATAATTAAAGCTTCAATTAATACTAAATGATTAGTCAATTGTTTCAGTGATCTATTGATTTGAACAATCTTATTTTTTCACTTATATAGTACTATTGTTTAAACATTAAATATATTTTTTTCGCTGAATGCATATTTATGTTTATATAAGACAAAAAATGTTACTTATTGTGCCATTGTTACCTATAGTGTCATTATTTGATGTAATTTATCATTGGTGATATAAATGAATTTTGGAGAAAGACTTAAAAAATTGTGTCAGGACTATCAGTATACACAAAATACTTTGGAAGAAATTACAGGAATTGATAGAAGTACTATTTCCGCTTATGAATTAGGGACTCGAAAGCCAAGTATAGAAAATCTTGAAACATTAGCAAGGGTTTTTAAGGTAAGCATTGATTATCTTTATTGTAATTCAAATAAACATTTTCTAGATATAACTAACATTTCTGAGACTAACTATTACAAGATTATTGCAATTATAAAAGAAGAAGATTTAAATTTTGAAAAAGATACTAGATTATTTAATAAGTAAATTACAAGATAGTGACACTTTAAATGAATATAATAGTGAAATCTTAGTATATGTGATTATTTCACGCGTTATGCACCACCGATACACAGTTTAAGCACCACTTTATAATATTCAATTCACATGTAAAGCACCATTAATACACATGATTAGCCCCACTTTTGTTATCATGATATTGAGAGTGACAGCCTCTCATCATTATAGCGAAAGGAGGGCTTTTATTATGCCTAAAAAAGTTTCTGTCAAACTTATTCTTGAATTACGTGCAGCTGGTATTTCAATGCGTAAAATTGAAAGCTTAATGCATGTATCAAGACACACCATCTCAGCTGTTTATAAAGCTGCTGATGTTCATTCTGTTTCTTGGGATAATGTAAAAGATTTTGATGAAGATAAAATCTATGAAATGTTATTTCCACCTACTCCTAAGACTTCTGTTTTTGAAGAAGTCGATTACGATTATATTCATTCAGAACTTAAAAAAACAGGAGTCAATCTTAAGCTTCTTTGGAATGAATATCGTAATCAATGTATTTCTAAAGGAACTATTCCTTGTGGTTACACAAAATTCTGTAAAGGATATTCTAACTATGTTCAGTTATCAAACGTAACCAATCATCTTACTCATAAACCCGGTAGCACTATAGAAGTTGATTGGAGTGGGCCTACCATGAGTATTTTAACTCCTGATGGAGAAAGAATTAAGGTTTATTTGTTTGTTGCGACCTTACCTTATAGTCAATATTCATTTGTTAAACCATGCTTAGACATGAAACAGGATACTTGGTTAAAATGTCATATTGATATGTTTGAATTTTTTGGTGGTATTCCTATTAAAATTGTCTGTGACAATTTAAAAACAGGAGTTATAAAACATCCTAAAGAAGGTGAAATTGTTCTTAATGAAGCCTATGAATCCCTTGCCCAACATTACATGGTAGCGATTATGCCTGCTCAAGTGAGAAAGCCAAAACAAAAGCCGAGTGTCGAAGGAACTGTTGGTAAGATTGCTTCAGCTATTATTGCAAAATTAAGGAATATACGATTTATTTCTTTATCACATGTGGAGGAAGAAATTTTCAAAGCACTCAAAGAATTTAATGATGCTCCTTTTCAAAAAGAGAAGGAAGCAGAACAGAAGTATTTATGAACTGTGAAAAAGAAATGTTAAGAGAATTACCAGCTATCTCTTATGAAGTTTGTACTTGGTTATATGAACATAAGGTTTCTTTAGATTTTCATGTTTCGTTCAAAACAAATAAATACTCTGTCCCTTATCAATATGTTGGTAAGAAGGTAGACATAAAAGTAAATTCAAATAGTCTTGAGATATTTTACAAACATTCAAGAATAGCGATTCACCCTAAATTACCTGATTACATGAAATATAAATATTCTACCATTGAAGATCATATGCCTGATGCTTTCCAAAAAGTAGAATGGGATGATGAGAGAATCAAACGATGGGCAAATAAAATTGGACCATCTACTTTTATGGTTATCAATAAAATATTTGATTCAGTAAAAATTAAAGAGCAGGGATACAATTCTTGTCTTGCAGTATTGAAGTTAGCTAACAAGTTCTCGAATGACAGATTGGAAAATGCATGTGAACTTGCACTGACAAAAGTGAAGTGTCCCCGCTATCATCATCTTAATGGCATTTTGATGAATAATCAAGACCTCATCTGGATGAGTAATAAAGATTCAAATAAAAAGATTGATGATGGTGGATATGTGAGAGGTGCAGATTATTATGGAGGAAAATACAATGATTAATGATGAAACAAAAAAGAAATTAGATATGATGGGAATGCATGCTTTAGTAGAAGCTTTAGAACTACAAGAAAAAGAATCACTTTATAAAGCTATGACATTTGATGAAAGACTCAATGCTTCTGTAGATCATGCATATCAAATTAAATATAACGAAAAAGTAAAAGGATTGATACGACGCGCTCACTTTAGATATCCTCAAGCATCTGTAGAAGATATTTATTATTCAAAAAGAGAATTAGATAAAGATCAAATCATGACATTGATTACGAACAGTTATATTGATAGTTATAAGAATGTATTGATTGTTGGATTTACTGGTTCGGGGAAAACATTTTTATCAAACTGTCTAGGTAAAGCAGCTTGTCGTGATGGAATAACTACACGTTATATAAGAATACCTGATTTGTTTGTTCAGTTAGAAGAAGCAGAACTAAAAAGAGGACGAAATAAGCTCATTAATAAATATGCTAAGTGTCCTTTGCTTATCTTAGATGAATGGCTCATAAACTCTATGAATGAACAAGAAATAGAATTTATTTTTGAACTTGTGGAAAGAAGATATCAAAATAAATCAACTATATTTTGTACGCAATTCAAAATAGAATCTTGGCATACACGATTAGGTGGAGGGGTACATGCAGATGCAATCATGGATCGAATTATTCATAACTCTATTACGATTAATGCAGGTGACGTCAATATGAGAGAAGTTACTTCAAATATGAACAGAGAATAAAAATGGGCACCGCCTTTGAGCGGTGCTATTCATTTGCACAGGTGGTGCTACAATCATCTACTACTGGTGCTGATGTTGTGAATTAAGTGGTTGAAGAACGTGAAATAATCATATGGTCTTGAAGTATTATTGTACAATGGATTTACTGCTTTTTTAGTTTTAGGCATATCACTTTTTTTAATGAATTGTATTTTGGTACCCTGTTTTTGATAGCGTTTAGTATATTTAGGGTTCTTTTTGGTGGATTTCATGCGAAAACGATTTATAGTTGTACAATAATAATGATAATAATAGTTTTGGGAGTCCATTTTATTAATAAGTTTGAATTTTTTCATTATTATTTTATAACTGCAGTCACATTAATTGTTTATTGTCTAATTTTCTTTATTATGCAAAATAGGTATGTATACAGAAAATGTATAATTGTTATTTTATTTTGTACTATATTAATTTTATGTAACATACCAGATATGTATACTCCTGTTATTTTGGCATTATTTATTGCGGAAATGCTTTATTTTTTAAAAAATAACTTATTTGCATATAATGTTTTAAAAACCAAAAAAGTATTATTTCTCTAGCATCACCATCACGCTAGTGTGATGGTGATTTTTTTCATTTCAAATTGTTATTTGTTATTGTAATTTAATTAAGAAAAATTAAACGGAAAATTCATATCACATTTAATATTGGTTCATAAAATAGTATTCTTTATTCCTAATGAGGCTACAGAACAAAAGCAGTGTGATATTTTTTGGAAAAAAGTACAAATGAGCGTATTTAAATTCATCTATTGAGTATATTTAATACTATAAAGCATTAAAAGTTTGCTTTTCTAACAGAAAAGATATATGTATTCTGTGCACTATTTTTGCATTTCATATATATAATTAGGTATTTAACAAAAAAATATATATAATAGAAGTATAGATATAATGTAATGTGTACATTGGTAATTTTCTATTTTTTAAACAAGGAGGTGTGGTTATGATTGAATATATATTAATGGGTACAAAAAAACATGGATGTTCAATTGATAATCGTAAAAAGGAAATTATATATTACCAATTGCTAAGTTTGTACGAAAAAATTTTAAAAAAACCCCAGCAATTATTAATTAAATATTCGGATATAAAAAAATTAAGATATGCTATGGGCTTACTACAGGAGTTCGATTTGATAGTGCACAAATTACTATGGAGGTATTAACAAATAACGATACAAGTTATGATATTCCAGTTACGTATAATTCAACAAAAGATAAAGATATACTTTCATTTATAGAAATACTTAAAAGTTCAAATTTATTAATCGAGGATCCATACAACATTTTCAGTTTATATCCTGAGACGAATCTAGATTTTATAGATTTTATAAAATTTATAAATAAAGAGCATTATCAAAAAGGATAATTACTGCTGGTTTATTAATTGAAAATACAAAGATTTCAAATTCCTTTCTGTATTTTCTTGGATTAATCACTCTATTATTATGGTTATTAATTGATAAATAGCATTTTGATTAAATGACGTGAAAAATTTATTTTTTAGATATAATCAATGTATACAAAATTAAACATTATAAGAACACCACAAATAAAAAAAGTAACTCTAATATAGATAATTTCTCTGTATTAGGGTTTCTGTGCTGAAAATTGAAACCTTTAAAAAAAATGTAGACGTTTTATGCCTACATTTTTTATAAAGTAAATATTTTATATTACAATGTTCAAGATAGAAAATCTTATATATTTTGATTATCTGATTCTTGTAATCTGTCTAATATGTTTAATTGTTGAATAAAATCATCAAATTCTTTATTTTTGTTATGCGTTATGAGGCTTGACTTATAATGTTTAGGTGATTCATTTTCATAGGAAATAATTGTATTTAATAAATGTTCTTTGAAACGAGAGATACTTGAAACCTGTGTTCCTTTAGTTAGTCTGTGCTTTATATATTTTTTAACAAAATAAACAAATTGCTCAAAAAATATATCACGTTTTACAGGATTATTATCAAATAGGCTAAGCAATGATTCATGGTTGTGTCCGTTATCTCTATATAAATTGATTGCTGAAAATCCATATTTTATATCTGCTTCAAAAAATGGATTTGTTTTTAGACACGCTAGTTTATCAAAGAGCCAAATTGCTTCAAAAACGGCTGCATCACGAAGCATCAAACTTGATCTTTTAAATTTACAATCTTCTTCATTTAGCATATTGATATAGTTGACAAATTGGTCAATTGGTAGATATTTGATAGTATAGATATCATTCAAAAAAGCATAAGCAAGATAATGTATATTTGATTCGTGATTTGGTAATAAATCTAATGATACATGTTCTTCTAATAAGTCCTCAATCTTATATTGTCCATAATAAATTACTTTTCCTTTTGGAAAGCAATCAAAATTTGGTAAGTATTCTTTTCTTAACAATTTTAAAGATTTTAAAAATTTAAATATATACATATAATTATTCTCCTTTTAATATTTTATAATTATATATTACCTTACTAAATAGTAAATATCTATATAGTAAGGTAATAAATTGTAAATTATTATATTGTAAATATTTTCATATAATAAATACATAGAGGTGATGATATGGAATATGGGCATATTGAATTAAGGATTAATCAGCTTTTAAAAGAAAAGAACATTAGTAAAAATAAAATATGTAAAGATTTGGATTTGCCTAGACCAAATTTTAATAGATATTGTAATAATCAATTTCAAAGGATTGATGCAAACTTAATAGCAAAATTATGTTGGTATTTTGAATGTGGTATAGATGAATTGATTATATATAAAAGTGATTCATAAATTATAAGATACTTAAAGTTTTTTGAATTTAGTGGTATTTAAAAAAATGTATGATTATCTAATTATATGTAAACTTATATGTAAACAGATGTTTGAATTATTTTAGATAATCATACATTTTTAATTTATTTTCAAATGGGTTTCAACATGTATTATATCATGTTGAACTTAATATTTTAATCATATAAAAATATTATATAACTACGAAGTTGTAAATATTATTATTTATCTTGAAGTTGAATTAATTTTAATGGTTAGTATTAAATTTATCTAATGAGCAGGTTGTTTTATGCCAATCTTTTTTTGCATCTACAAATGTGTTAGTCACTCCATCAAAAATTCTTTCAATATAAGAGAATAGAGCACCAACTGCTAATCCATTAGATTTTATTAACTTGTCTAGATATACTTGTAACAACCAATTAACAACCACCCATAAATCTGAGAGAATATTCGTAGATTTTAAAGAAACGTTCCTATGCAAGTCATGTGCATTGTCCGTAAAGGGTTGCACTTGAATATGTATTGTTAATCCATATTCAGCCAATTTAACCCATTCACTTCTATGGTTATACATATTATTTAAATATTTTTGTGCTTTTATAATATTGTCATCTGTCATTTTTCTTTTTAAATTTAGTGGATTTTTTCTGACAGTAAAGAATTAGGCTTTTTCCTTCTATTCTGATATCTATCTGCTGTTTCTTTACTAATTCTAATATTTTTTATTCAACATATTTTTATGCCTTTTTAAACATTAACTTATTTATCCCAAAAATAATATATATTATCTAAATTATGATTTTAACAATGAAAATATTAGAGATTTTGATCAATTCAATTATTTTTTATTATGCAATACCCATACTATATTTAATGTCAATTCTATAGTTATGATTATTATAACCATTTTCAAACTGTATGATTAAATCGTCTGTTCTAATCATTGTTTTTTCTTCTCGTATATATTTAACATTTTGTAAGGCACTTACAAATCCTTCATCAATGGTACTTACATCTATTTTTCCATTATGAAAGCTTTTGTGATTTTCATCTGGTCGAAGTATTAAGCATTTTGAAGTTGTTCCAACAAAAAAATAACTTGTTTTATCTTGGAATGTAAGTACATTAAGATAATTTTTAACAACTTCATTGTCAATATAATATGTTATATTGATACAGCCATCTTCTATGGCATTATCAATGATAAACTTATAAGTTTCCACATTTTTATTTTCATATAATTGATCCATTATGGTTTCTGCTTCAGTTTCTACAGTATAAATACTTATATTTTTCGAAGATGCAGCAATACAAAAATAGCCAATGCACAAAGTTGTTAGGATTAAAAGTGTTTTCTTCATTTATTGTTCCTCCAAAATGACTGATAATTTGATATGTTCTTCGTTATCTTCGTTCCACTGTTCATCACCATGCACCATAACTAATGTAGTATCATAAATAACAAGATCGTTGTCTAATTTTTGACTTAAGCCAATAGGGGTTATCTTATTATTAGTACTAGATTTACATACAAAGTTTTCGCTTTCTTGATTATATTGATTTATATCTAATGTTTGTTTAGAGATTAATTCAGTTCCATTAAATAAACCGACTATGAAATTATAATTATCCATAGTTATATATAAGCTCGTAATAGTTGATGCAGTTGGCATATCCATTTCTAGATAATCAATACTTTTTTGATATTCAGATTTGATAATAATTTTATAAGATGATGAGTGAATACCAATATCATATTTACTAATAAATGTTGAAGAAAATTCATTTTCTTCATTCATTAAATAAATCCCTGATATAGCATTTTCATCATTGCTTATATCAACATGTAGAATTTGATTATCTAAAACAGATGTATTCTTTTTATTTGAAGTTTCTACTGTTTTTTGTTGACATCCAACTAATATAAAAATGATAAGAAACAGTATAGGTATTTTTAAATTCGATTTTTTAGTTACATGATTCATAAAATGCCTTCTTTCATATACATAATTATTTAATGTATTATACAAAATATTCAGTAATTGTGTTTTCTTGTTGATTGAATTTCATCATTGCGAATATTTGTATTGTTATTAACATATATATTACTTTTTCTTCATTAAATATGTGTTAGTATCCTTAAAGTTTGGTTTTAGAATACTAAAAATATCTTATCATAAATTTATATAACTATCACAATTTTTTGTAAACTTTTTTATTCTAACATATAAAAGTTATATTTAAAATACAAAATAATTTTTTGATAAACAATCCAAGATCCTTTTTTAGAAAAATATAGTCATCAATAGGTTTGCTAAAGATGACCATATTCATGAGGATATATTTTTTTATTTATATCAATGTTTCTGTATGATACTAATTTTTTTGAAATACTAAGCTATAAATTTATGCTCCACTTACTGCTGCTTGACTCAAGACACCGATTGTTACTAAATATTGTACAACTAAAGCTTGTCCTCCAGGTGTAAGAGATAATGCTATTAGTCCAATAATTGTCGCAGCTGTTAATCCAAAAGCAAGCAATTCTTCAACATTAATTTCAAAATTATATTCTGGTTCATAAGTTGGAATAAGTTCGAAACTAATTTCTACAGTGATTTCTTCATCTATTTCCTCCAAATCAGGGAAAATATCTTCTGATGTAATGATAAAAGTTAATTTTGGGAACGCTGAAGTTAAATCGGTTTTTATCCCTATTTTTCCTGATTTAATTGATACTGCCACTTCTTTTAAATCGTCAATTGTAGAATTAATGATGTCAATACCTTCAAAATCACCTAATTCTATACCACTAATTAACCCTTCAATTTCTGCTTCGCATGATGCAGTTAATTTTCCATTATCATCTACATCAATTGTAATTGGACTACCATCGAAATTAGCTGTAAGTGTATCTGATATCTCTGCAGTTACTTTGACAGTTAGACCACTTAATGGAATAGTATCTAATAAAATTTCTTGGTTATAAGTTAAACTTGCATTACTAACTGCATCTAAATATCCCAACGGCTCAAGCACATTATAGATAAATTGATCTCTTTGAATTTCAACCATATTTTCAGAATTGGATTCTGCTAATTGATCAGGTGTTAAATAAGTCGCTTCATCAAATGTTGAGATACCTCGATCTCTTCCAGAATATCCAACCTTATCTAAGTCAAATGAAGGACTAGAATTGAATTGTTCGCTTCCTTTCAATTCATAAAATTGATCAAAAGCCCAGTTTTTTGGAATAGGATAACCTAAGTTGCAACTATATCCACTAGACATGTCTGCAACAAATGAATATTCAGCTAACCCTAAATCACTGATGTAAGAACAGATGTATCTAGGCGCATAAATACCAATTTTATAATTTTTGGTGTTTTTTGAACTATTGAATACTAAATTCAATTTTCTGAAATATGGAATAACAAATGATGTCATCTGATAACTATAGCAATCAAAATCAACTGCAAAATAGATAACAGTATTAGCTGGGACTCCAATTCTTTCCGCTGATGAAATTGCAGTATGTGCATCAACAGTTCCCTGTCTTAAATCTTGGAAGTATACTAATTCATAACCACCATCTTGATAGATAGGGAATACTCTTAAACCTGCATTTTCAATGTTTTCAATTTCTTCAAAAGTAATGAATTTTCTTCTTGATCCTCCAACAGTTCCAGTTAAATATCTTCCAACAACTTGATATCCAGATGACTTTAAATCTTGAGCTTGCTGACTATTTAATACAGTTGAGCAATCACACGCTTTTGCAGTTCTGCTTGTATCACCTTTACTTGTTAAAAGTGATTTCATTGTTGAACAGTTTACTTCTCCTGAAGTAACTAATCCAATACCAGTTAATGCGTAGAATTCTTGGAATGCAGCTACTTGTGATTTTGTAGTACTGTCAAAATTTCCATCAAATCTCCCGGGATCATAGCCATTTAAGTATAATCCATATTGAACTAATTTGTTATATTTAACATATTCTCCATTTTGCCCTTGTTTTAATACAGTAGGGAAGTTAGCTGTTGTCTGAGTTCCAAAATTAGTCCCATCTAAACTACCAATAAAATCTGTATAAATTCCCTCAGCAGCTTGTAGTGCAGCAATAAGCGCATAAGCAGTAAATCGTGAAACGACTCCGTCACAAGGACCAACACCAATAATATCTGACCAGTCAGCATTTAACTGTTGCTGAATTTGAACGATTTTATCTTTTCCACCACTAGTTTTATTAAACCAGTTTAATGAAACAAGCCCCATCCATACTTTCCAATCGATAATTCCAGTTACTTCAAGGTTTGCATCTTCTTGGAATTGTTTTACTGCATTTACACCTGTTGTATAATAAACTCCAGTAATTCCTCCTGCATTATATCCTTTTGCAAACAATGCACATTGTAAAATACATACATTTGGAATACCCTCATCATCAGCATTCATCTTAGAAATAGGATCTAACGATCTCATTTTAGATAATGTTAAATCTCCGACATTTCCAGTTACTGAAGGAATACCATTTTCAATTTGGAATGCTCTGATAATCCCTTGACATAGAAGGGTCCCTGTTAATCCATCTTCATCCAATTTAACCCATTCACTTCTATGTCCATACATATTGTTTAAATATTTTTGTGCTTTTAAAATGTTAGCATCTGCCATTTTTCTTTTCCTCCTGTTTTTTTATTTTGTAGAATTTATACCGGTATGTTTTCTACATTTAAATAATACATCTACCTGAAAGCACAATTGTGCTTTTTTAAATTTCCATTAATATAAATTACTTGATGATATAGCACCAGTGACTTTTCCATTTACTCCAATTACTACTCTATCCCCATCGATTTGAATGATTTCGTATTCGTTATTGAATACAAAACTTGCAATTGATTGTCCATCGTACCATTTTGAATTTGCTTTTACTTTTACTTTATCACCAACATGAAATGATTTGTTTTCACTGATTTGGCTATCTTTGACGAATATACTTATCAGTCCATGATCATAACTGCAATCAAGATTACTTGAACTAATTCCTTCGATATTTTTGAGTACACCATTTTTAGCATTAGAAGTAAACTGATGCAATAAAACATGATTGAAAGGATTATACTGTAATTCATTATTCCAGTTGTTATATCCATTATTGTTTCCATAGTTTGCTAACCATAAAGTCCAAGCTGAAAATCCATCATTTGTGAGCTTGGTTTTAAACCAATTTTGGTTGGCATAAATACCAACTGAATGACCTGAATCTTCAATGGCATCACAAAATGCTTTGGCTATTTTATAATACATGTCATTGCTTAGATTGCCTTGATAATCTGAATATTCAAGATCATAGTAGATAACATTTACTTGATAATTTTGACATGCTTTTAGTGCTAATTTAGCTTCTTTTTTGCTTCTTCTTCATTTCTTGCATAGCAGAAATGATAGGCAAATAGTGGAATATTCAATTCATTAGCTTGTTTTGCATTGTTGTCCCACTGTTTATCAATATTCGATGAACTCCATCCATAGGAACATCTCGCAACAACTCCTGCAATATATTTTTTTGCCTTGCCTAAATCCACTACTCCATTATGATAAGAAATATCAATAATATATTTACTCATTTTCTTCACCTATACTTTCTATATTTTTAGAAGCTGTTTCTAAACCTTTAATAAGTATTTGAGGAACTTTACATCCAGCATCTACCAGATTTTCAAGGATACTTCTACATTCATTGATGATTAGAGAAGCAAGAACAAACCAGCCAAGAAAAATTGTTACAGATAAATCTACACTAATGATTTTTCCTAATTCTTGAAATCCCACAGGAATTAAGAAGGCAATCAATATCATTATCCAATATCCCATTTTCCTAATAATTCCTATCAATGCTACGGATGAACTTTCCTGATTATTAATTCTAGCTTTTGCAAATCCAGTTAATGTATCAATAATATTCAATAAAAGATACAGTAAAAATAGAATCCAGTGTTCTCCAAAAGGGATGTCACGATTGTTAAAATAATTGAATATAACCATTGCATATATTCTGATACCTTTAACATTCCTGAACCTCTTGTAAGCTCAACTTATTGAGAATATTTTTATATTTTCTAATAACAGAGCTATGATTGGCATAACCAAGCTGAATCGCAATAAAATCAAAGGTGTTCTTATCGATAATTCTTTTTTGAATAATTTCTGCTTCATCAGGCAATAAGGTATTTATCCAAGTATGAACAATATTGATAATATATGAATAATAATGATAGCAATTCTTTTCAAAGTTTGTAGCATTACTTTCACCATTGATCAGTTGTTTCCTTTCCAAATCGTTCAAATGTACTTTTGCAATAGAGTATAAATTTAGAGTAAGTTCAATTTCTTCACGAGAATAAAACATTCTATCACTTACCCTTCTTTTAGTAATTTGTAAAACGTTTTACAAATAAGATAATATATGTATTTTTAAGCACAATTGTGCCTTTTATAGTGTGGTTTGTTTACAAATTACGATAGTTTATTTCCTATGGGTAATCATTATAGAGAGAGTAAATATGAATTCTACAAACTTATCTATAATATGAAAATTTACTGAAATTTTGACGATAGAATCACATTTTGTTTTGTCGATTTTTAAGTGATAATGTAATATTATGAACATTATTGTCATAAATTATCTTTTGCGATTTTTTAAAGTTTTTAAGTATATAATGTTTATAAAAAAATAATAAAAGGACATGTTTTGAATGCCCTTTTATAAATTCAAGCATGATTAATGACTATTTTAAGTGATAATTAAGCTGGTTGTTTTTTATAACTGGTTAGAAGTTAATAGTAATTAAATGTAAAAGAATAAATACAATGATGGAATTTATACTACAGTAGATTTATTAGTCAATTTTAAGGGTTGTAAAATTTTATTTAGTTGATTTTTTGATTGTTTTTTATTTTATTTATATTAATTATTTGGGCACTGCAAATACAACACCTTTGCATTTAGTACGAAACTGATCTAATGAATAAGTTGCTGTATGCCAGTCTTTTTTTGCTTCTGCAAATGTGTTAGTTAACCCATCGAGATTTCCTTCTTGAATTGTTATATTTTCTCCATCCCAACCAATAACTATTCCTACATGATTTCTTCCAATACAGGAGAATACTGCACCGACTGCTGGTTCATTGGATTTGATAAACTTGTCTGGATGTGCCTGTAACAACTGATCAACACATTTCCAACCATCACCAATAAATCCGGGAGAATATCCATAGATTTCATAGAAACGTCCCCAAGCAAACCAAGTGCATTGGCCATAAAGATTTGCTCTCGAATATGGGTTATTAGTACCCCATGCATCCATATTATCAAAATTAGGCTGCTCTCTATAATTGCCGAATCCAAGAGAAACATATCGCATGACATGTTCAACATAATTTGGATCACCATAGACGTCAGTACCTAGTTCTGCTTTCTTTTGATCTGAGAATACTTTTGCGTTGGCTTTGGAATATCCTCCAAAATTTTTAACTGCCCAATCTATATACCCATTACCATAGTTGTATCCCTGTAAGGCTAAAAAGATATGTTCATTATCAAAGCTGTCCTTGACCTGAGCTGATTTAAAGCAGTCTGACAGATAGTGTATACCTACATCAATGGAGTACTCTGGTTCCTGTATGGCATTAGGCTTATTTGGATACTTTGTATTGTAGGGACATTCTGAACTTTGCATAGGATCGGTTCCTTTTCCACCAGATTCCTGCATCATGACTGCCTGTATGATTGGAATATAATCTTCCATTTCATATTGTTTTGCATATTTTTCTATTGTATCAGTGTAAGCCAATACCTCTACACTTAGTGGGGCATTTGTAGAGCTAACAGATGAATTGTCAGATAAGGCTGCAAAAACACCGATAAAAAGAAGAAGTACAAGCAACAATATGAGAGATATTCCAGCACCTACTAGATTAGAAACACTGAGTGCTGTTCTTTTGATGAATATAAGAGAACCTTTTAGGGTTTTCATAGCTGATTGAGTGCCTTTTTTGATACGATTGCTATTCTTTGAAGAATCTTTTATCTGTTTATAATTTTTTAATTTAACAAAACTTTTTATCTTATGTTGATAAGTCTTTTGATTAGCTGTTTCTTTTTTGATAACAATATTTTTATTTTTAATTGGCAGGGATTTTGAATCTTTTTTTATTTTTAAATCTTTTTGAACAGTTTTTCTTTTATTAAGAGAATTGTTTTCAGATACTGTTTTATCTGATTTATGTTGAGAAGAAGATGGTGGGGTAGGGGTATAGACATTTTGAATTTGTCTTTCAATAATCTTATTTTCTTTTCTTTTGGTATATTGTTTTTTGGCATTCTTTATTGATTGTTCTTTGACATTATTTATAGCTTTTTTACCTTTTTTAGATACATGATCAACAGCATATGTGTTCTGTGTTTCCTTTTCATCAGCGTTGCTGTTATCTTTTGAATGTATGGCAATATTTTTAATATGCTTTCTTACATCTACAATCTTGTCTTTGCTTTTAATTTCCCTGTTTTTTGTTTTTTTCTTGATTTCATTCATGATGCTATCAACTCCTTTCTATAAAAATGAAAGGACTACCTTGTAAGTAGTCCCTGTTGAATAAGTTTTTCTTTTCTATCATTTGGATTAGTTGTATTGGTCTGATACATAAATGTATGCTTTGGTATTTTGTTAATAAATGGAACTAGATTTGGACCATGTTTGATAAGTCCTGAACCCGGTTGAGAATTGGTAATGAAACTCATCTGTTCATCACTTATTTTTAATAATTTAGCAAGCTGTTCTCTATCTTTGGCTGCCTGATTCAGCATGACGATAAATTCAGTATTGGATAGAATTGAACGTGCTTCTTCGTCTTTCAACAGATATTCTACGTTTTGCGTGATTCCTGTTGGGAATGCATCTCTTTTACGGAACTGACGCCATGCAGAGTTGAAAAAGGTTGCACTTTCAGGATTGCTGTAGACAACATGAAATTCATCTAGGAAGATATGTGTTCTTTTTCCATTTTTCCAGTTTTCATTGACTCTGTTGATGATCTGATCGGTGATGACAAGAAGTCCCATTGTTTTCATGTTCTTATCCAGCTTATGAATGTTGTAGGAAATGACACGACTTTTCGTATTGACATTTGTATGATGTGCAAACAAATCCATAGAACCGATTGTAAACAATTCCATCTTCAATGCTAAAGATTTTGCCTGTGGTTCTGGCTGTTGAATGAGCATTTCTCTTAATGTCTTTAAGGTTGGCATGATACCGGTTTGTTCATAATTCTGATAAACGATATTGATACATCTATCCAGAATGCTTCGTTCTTCTAATGAAACAGTACCTCTATTGGCACTTTCAATCAATGACAGAATAAATTGAGCCTTATCCTTATATGGATCTCCAGAGTCACCATAACCAAGTGTTATATCCATAGCGTTGATATAATCCTTGCCACCGGCATAGATTTCTATGATTTCACCACCAAATTTCTGCATGATAATATCATATTCTCCTTCCGGATCGCAGATAAGTATATCATCATCACTGGAAGCCATAGCCAATTCAATCTCCTGTTTAACAAGAAATGATTTACCAGCACCCGGTACACCAAGGACAAAAGCATTAGGATTTTTAAGATTTTCCTTATTGCAGATGATCATATTGTTAGTGATTGCATTATTTCCATACCAGATACCACCTTTTTCCATGATTTCCTGTGCTCGAAAAGGCATAAAGGCAGCAACGCTTTCAGTCAATAAAGTACGAACCATCGTATCAAGACGATTGATACCAATAGGAAGCGTTGAGACAAGTCCATCCAATTGTCTACTTGCAAAGAATAGGGGAGTTAATTCACAGACATTGGAACGAGCTATAGATTTCAAGACTTCAGTATCAGCATCTAGTTCCTCTAATGAATCTGCTAAATGAACGATAGTGATATTAACTAGCATCATTTTTTCATCTCTTACGGTTAAATCATCTAAAAATTCCTTGATTTCCTCCTGCTGCTTTTCCATATCGTAGGGGATACTTCCTGCAAAGTTATTATTTGCAGCCTGTTTACGAGAATAATTAGCAATATTGGTTGCAATGCCCAGTAATCTGTTTTCTGTTTCTGTCACTGCTTCATCTGTTGGTATGGAGATGATGTCCATTGAATACATGAGATTCTTATTGATAGAACATAAGTCAGCAACGATTTTGTCCTTTAAGAATTGTGGATATTTGGAAATGTATAATACTCGACCATATTTATCACCTAATTGGAAATACTTATTTTTAAATACAGGTGCTCTTGGACAGATGTCATCCTTGAATGAGCGACCATTTTTTGCGTTGTATGATAAGTCAAAATCAAAATATTCTTCTTCACCATTTCTATAAAAATCATGAAGTATCTTTAATCTTTCATTCAGGTTCAGTTCAATCAATGCTGAACCTAAACGTGAAAAATGAGAAGAAAGATCATTGAACAGTCTTGAAAAGAATATTCTGGCATCCGTTACATCTTTTTTATAGCAGGTAACTGTAATGTATTTTTCCTGTATGATGTTTTCACATCTTGCCATATTTTCTAGAAGCATCTGGTTATATTCTCTTATAAATTGGTCATATCTTTCATCGTTTTTGAGCTTTAATAATACATCATCCTTGAACTGGGCAAGATCAATTTTATGGTTATTGATTGTAATCTTAACTGTAACCGTAGAATCAAATGAGTTTAGAATATCTTTATAGTTCTTGATGATATTTTCCTTGCTTTCTTCTGATGCAATCGAATAGTTGATATCAACAAAACGATATGTCTTTGAATAACGTGTTCCCATGCGAAAGATACCATCTTCATAGACAGTATCAATAGGAATTGTCTGTTGTGCAGTTCTTGGAACATGAATTTTCTCTTTATTCTGTTTTCTTATTTTTGCGTAGCTTTTTAACATTCTTTTTCACACCTTCCTTTTGTTTTCTATCAATATAGTCTTTCATGATTTCGTAATAGAGATTATATGGCTGATCAATAAGATTTGTGTATTGTAAAATCAGTGAGCGAATGCTGGTCATGAAAATCTGTTCAGCATTCATTCCCTGATAGTTAATGAATCCTAAAGCAGCAAATGGGGCAGCCCCCAGCATACAGCACCAGCTTGTCATTTCCATTCCTAGATGATCTATAAATAGAAAGTAGATTGCTACTGCAACGATACAGGCTAATACAGAAAAAAGCATTGTCTAAGGTTGAGTCCGAAGGCAATGCTTTCTGTATAGTTTCTTATTTCTTTGTTTACTTTTATTTCCATTCAATCATTCCTTTCTTCAATAATTCTTTTAACTGTTTAAATTGAATTTTGAATACGTAATAAGAAAAATCTTCAAGTTGCTTATCTGAATAGATACTAAGATTCATCTTTTTCATTTCTAAAAGAACACGATGTTTATGATAGGGCAGGTCTGAGATATATGAAACATTTATTCTAGACTGCATATCTGAAAAAATATCATTCATCTATATTCCTCCATTCATTGAAATTAAAAAGGCAGTTAATCATAAAAACTAACTACCTCACTATTTTTTATTTTCTACTATATGACCTCTTGCTATATATGGACTCGTTTTACATGTGGTATGGTTTATAATGTCAGCAAAACATATGGGTAAGCTTGCTGATAAAAGAAAACTCTTTCCTTGCTGTATCTGAAAATGTATATGTGGTTCACTTGTATTTCCACTATTACCACAACAGGCTATCTGTTGTCCTCTATGAACGTGGTCACCTACTTTGACATAGAAGCTATCTTTTTTAATATGAGCTATTGTACTGTATTCATGTTCTGAATGTTTAATAACGATATAATTTCCTCGTATGTCCGAGGCACTGCAGAGTGCTTCTGGTTCATCGGGGATAGGTGTATCATTGAAAAGATTCTTGATTTCAACAACTATTCCATCAGCAGGGGCTAAAATGGGTTTTCCATAGCAGTAGTAATCTGTTACAGACTTTCCGCTATCACAGAAAGTTTTACCGTTTATTTCGATATAAAAATCATAGGCGTATCTCTGATTGCAGATATTCCATGAATGCGAGGTTTCTCTATCGACTCCTCCGTTTGCAACATTCCAGCTGCCTTGAAATGGCAGGCTGTATAAAATCTTTGGTTCATAGCTTTTTGCATTAGGAAGGCGGAATCTATTTCGTAAATAAATAATTGGTATGCCGATCAGCATGCCTAGATTTTGAAACAGAAATTTAATGTCGCTTACTGTTTCATTAGTATCTTCCATTCTAAGAACAATAATAATTGATAAAACAAAGTCGACTAATGCAAGCAAAAAGAATAGATAAAATAATTCTAGTGAAGGAATATCAAGAAATGAGCCTACAAAACCTAATAATCCAAGCCAATACAGTTTCTTAATAACTTTTATAAAAGTTTTCATCAGCATTCCTTCCTTCTTTGAATTTTCTTGTAAATAATTATATTGTACTTGCCAGATTTAATCAATCTTATTCATATTTTTGGATATAGAAAAGAGGTTGATCGAAATCAACCTCTTGTAAAAAGCAAATACTATACGTAATTACTTTGCAAAAAATACACCATACAGAACGATAATAACAAAGAAAATCAATACCATTGCTCCAAAAACAAAGAACGCACTGATAAATTTTTTGGCACTGTTCATTTCATCATATATTGATGATAGTTTTTCGTTATTGATATTCTTGTTTCTTACTTCTTCTACATCAATATCCTTGACTAGCTCATCTAGTGTCAAACCAAAATAATCACTAAGAAGCACAAGGCGTTGAAAGTCTGGATATGATTGGCACGATTCCCATTTGGAAATTGTTTGACGGGATACATGCAGTTCTGCACCTAATTCTTCTTGTGATAAGCCTTTAGATTTTCTCAAATTAATTAGTTTTTCATTGAAATTCATATATTAATTCTCCTTTAAGTTAAATTCATTTGCGATCGCGAATTTAGTATTGCAGATATATAGATTTTCTTCAACCAACCATTATTGGAAATCTGTCAACTGTTGATAACATGGCTTATTTCCATAAAATCATGCAGAATTTCTAATATCTATTGGCATTGATTTTATATAGAATCAGAAATATGATCTGTATCAGAACTATTTGTCTGATATATCTTTTTTGTTAGTTTATTGATTAGTTTGGTTTTTTTCTTGATATACTGATATCGAATTTCTTTATAGGGTATCCAGATTTCAGCTTCAATAATTCTATCATAGATGGCGTCAACAACAATGCTGCATTGCTTACCATAAGGCATTTTATGCTTATTCATATAGTAATGTAATGTTTCTTCATACATCCATTTATAGATTTTTTCTCTCTGTTTCATCTTTAACTGAGAGAATCTTTTATCAGTTTGAAGAAGTTTGCCATTAACTATTTTATGATTTTTACTTGACATGATGTAGCCTCCAGAAATAAAAAAGATTTATATATAGTATAGCATATGAAAAAATATCATGAATAGTAGAATGTTTAAATATCTCAATAAATCATCTCTCCTTTTGAACTGTTTTATTGATTTCTTTTTTATTGACTTTTGTTTTCTTTATATCATTCAGTGCTTTCTTTACAGAAATCTTTTTTGATGGGGTTCTTAATGTTAACTCCTGTTCCTGCTTATCTATTTTCTTGATGTTTTCTTTTGTTTTTGCAGATAAATAAGTCATTTTTTCCATGATCTTGAAAAGTCCATTTTGTGTTAGACTGATAACTCCTTTATCATGATTCCTTTTTTGAGTGCAATTGGATCTTTTCCAATAATGATACGACCGATATTCTTGAAATGATTATTGACTTGATGAATCTCATTCCCTAATCGTGTGAGTGTATCTATTGATTTATCAGCAGATTGTTGAATCTTGTCAAAGCAATGCTGACATTTTTGTAGCAATCTTTTAACATTTAAGGCTTTCATAGTTGAAACTAAAGCGTCTTTTCCTTTTGATTTGAATTCTTTGATACCATGTTCAATAGTGGTTTTGATGAATTCTTTAGTCTTGATGATATTATCTTTAGCAATATTGACCTTATCAGTCACATTATCCACAGCACGAAGTGCAGTTGCTTTTAATGTCTTTTGTTGAATTGTTCCTAATTCCATTCTTACATTGTGAAGTTCATTAAGTACAGCATCCAGCTGTTTTTCAGTTGTATCGACATAATCGATAATGAATTCCAATTGCTTTTTTCGTTATTCATTCCCTGATATTCCAGCAGTTCGATAAATTCTTTGATACTTTCGTAATCTTTTAATGATTTCATTGTTGTTAGCTCCTTTCTTTCAATAGAAAAACCAGCCTTGTAAAAAAGACTGGTTAAAAAATATAATTATTTTGATTTTATATAATGAGTAGTTAAATTCTACAGTAAACTTGTCAACTTTCTAGATTACAGTCCCATCATATCTTTTACAACACGGTCAGACATCTTAACAGTGCCTACAAGCACGAGCATATTAAATATGATTTCACCTACATAGCTCCATACCATGCTTACAGCACTTGCTTCTGGATCAATCACTGGTGGACTTCCTGCAAACTTTGTAAATATGATACAGGACAGTATGATGATAGTGCCTTCTAGACAGACACCGGCATAAGATCTCAAAAATGAGTAACATACACTTTGTGTAGATTCTCCAGCAGCTGCAGACAAGGGAATAGGGGAGACAGCTGTATACATATATAATTTAAAGAAACGACTGTATACTGTTAATATCATAATGAAGGACAGTATAGTGATAAATATACTTCCTAGCAGGGTTACAGCCCATAAAGGTATGCTTTCTAAAAAACCTACATCCTCGATTGCTGTAATGATTGTATCTGGCAGTACGGTTTCAGTTGCGGTGCCAACACCTACAGTTGTCATGATTGTACTTGTAATTCCCTGTACTATGTCAAAGATAGCTAACATGAATTCCATGCCGTATACTACAAGACCACGAGCTATGGCAAAACGAATGAATAATTTTGCAGCCTGTTCTGGTCTTTTGATGTCCTGAAAACTTGTACAGGTTTTAACCAAGCCAAATACAAAAAATAAGACAAGAAGAGCCAAGCCAATTGCAATGAGTGCATTATGGATTGTTGTTATGGCTTGCCATATGCCACCACCTTTGAAATTTTGCGGGGATTGGGTGAGAAGCAGCCATATTTCAGCTAACTTTTCATTCCAAGTGTTGATTGCATTAGTGAGATTGTCGAGGATTCCACCCATTTGTTTTCACCTCACTTTTTGTATTATTAAAATGCTTAACCACCGACAATCAGATTTAATATTTCTTTTGCAAAGGTAATGACGATTCCGCCTGCGACAGTCAAAAATCCATTAGCCCTTTGGCTGGGATCATGGCTTTTTAATGAAAGACCAATCTGAACAACACCAAAGCCAAGCAGAATCATCCCAATCGCACGAATAAGACTGAAGATAAAATCACTTAGATTATTGACTACAGCAATTGGATCTCCTGCTGCATGCACATAAAGTACATTGAAGTTCAATAAAAGTGCAAATACTGCATAGATTATTAATAATTTCTTTGTTTTTTTGTTTAATTTCATTTATAAAATCTCCTTTACTGTTTTTCTTGTTCCTTGAAATATTCTTCAAGGTCTTCTTCACTCAAGAGTTCATATTCTTCATCACTGAGCATGATATTTTGCCAGTCATCAATGGTATGACTAATCTCGTTATGGGAGTAAGCAATACCACTTCCATCTTTGGTATATTTGACATTAGGATGCTTGAGAATATCGTATTTTTTATCCATAATAGGCAGTTCACCTCTTATGAATAGAAGGGCATAATCATTGTTGAGCAGACGGACTTCATCTGCTGTTAGAAGTTCACGACCAGCCTGCTGATAGTTGGTAGAGTAGCTTCCACTTTTTCCGCTTGATTTACCATAGGTGTTTGTATCCAGTGTTTCTTTACCTAAATATTCACTCATGAACTTATGCGTCGACTGTTCGTTTCCACCCAGATAATAGAGTTCATCACAGTTTCCGACGATTGACTCCCATGTATCTTTATAGAGAGCCTTTATCTGCGCTAAGTTCTGTATAATGATAGATACAAAAATCTGTCGTGAACGCATGGTAGCAAGTAGTTTATCAAATTCATCTGGCAAAGCTACATTGGCAAATTCATCCATAACAAAATGCACAGGGACAGGAAGTTCACCATTATGGAGAATATCGGCACTGTAATACAGCATTTGAAATAGCTGGGTATATAACATTCCGATAAGAAAATTGAATGTTGAATCATTGTCGGGAATGACTGCAAACAGTGCTGTTTTTCTTTCGCCCATCTTTTCAAGCTCCAGTTCATCATGACACGTCAATGACATGATGGATTCCAAATTAAAAGCCGCTAGTCGTACACCAACAGAAATAAGAATTGACTTTGCAGTTTTTCCAGCAGCTTGTTTATAGATCTTATACTGTTTAACAGCTAGACTTTCTGGCTTAACTTTTTCTAAATCATAGAATAAATAATCGAGAGGACTCATATAATCTTCATCATCTTCCTTGGGATCAGCTGCAACGATCATTTCCATGATCATAGAAAAATTCTGTTCATCTTCAGGAGCTTCATTAAGCAGATAAAGACATAAGGCCTCAAGAAGAGCAGTTTCCGATTTTTCCCAAAAGGGGTCAGTCGATTGGGAATTCTTAGGAGTTGTATTTCTAATAAGATTTGTTATCAGCTTAAGAACATCTTTATCATCTTTGATATAGGTAAATGGATTGTATCCATGCGATCTATTCATATTGATGAGATCAATGACTCTGATAATATATCCTTCCTTTTCAAGCAGTGCTCCTGTATCACGAAGTATCTCGCCTTTAGGATCAAGAATTACATAGGATGTGTTGCACTGCATGATATTGGGCTTACCATAGAAACGTGTTTTCCCAGCTCCTGATCCACCGATGACAAGGGTATTGAGGTTCCTTCTATGTTTTTTTCATTCAAACCGATGCAGACATTTTGACTAAGTATTTTATTTTGTGACATATCCTTATCTCCATATTTTTTATTGATGGTTTTGGGATTTGCCCACTTTGCAGAACCATATTCTTCCTGTCTACGATAGTTTCTTCTAGTTGAATAATAAATACCAATTCCGATGACATAAATCAGCAAAAAGGTGAATATGGTTTTGAATGTATCCTTGCACCAATGAAAAGAGAAAGGGTGATTGATGGCATTGCTTAAATAAGGCAATGCACCAATCAGACCTTTGTCCATGTAAGGTGCAATAAGGACTGCTAGCCAGATGACAGGAATAATAAAAAATCCTATGAGAATATAGTCGGTTGTTCTATCGTTCTTCATAGGCTCGTTTTTTCCTTATAGGAGCTGCATCACATGATTTAATGATAAGATCATCAATGAAATCGTAATTCTTATCTTCCTTGATTTGCTTTTCTTTTAGAAGAGTCAGTGCCTTGATGAGTATTCTTCGTTCCATATCAGTAACTTTTATTGCATACTGTTCTTCCTTGTTCATCTTTCATGCTCTCCTGCTTCTTTTTGTTTTGTCTGTTCCTGTTGAGCATACAATCCATATTTGATATTTGTAGAGACGCTGTCAGTAACACGACTGATGTTTTCAAGTTCCTGCTTGATTTCTTTAGGGTTCATGGAAAAGAAATGTTCATTTGAAGATGAAACAAACATAGTGTTATAATCACCAATTCCATATCTTCTTGAAATCATATATGCTGAACATTCAGCTTGAAAGGATACTTCTTCTCTGGTTGCACCCATATCCATATATTCAATCATGCAGTATTCTCTGATAATGCCATTAATCATTGCTTTGGGATCTAATCCATCTTTGACAAGAATCTTTTGAGATTCAGGATCAAAATATACTCGCTCAAAACTCTTCGTATCCTGTTCGATGACCTCTGGCAGTATATCTTTTTTATAGATCAAGGCACTTAGTATTTCCTTTGTGCTATATTCTGGAGAATGAATATGATTATTTTTACCTTGCAGCTGAGAAATATCAAATACAAACTTTGGATTGTAAGAGATTCCAGCACTTCCATCTTTTCGAGTATATTCTCCGGGTTCTAATATTTGGATACCTTTTTGTCCTTTTCGAATATATTTATTATCTTCTCGCCAGTGACTGATGTCCTTTAGCTGTGTTGCATTGGGATTTTGTGCCATGACAAGTAATGTGTTAGTGACGGTATAATCAAGCTGAGATTTCAGATTAAGATAAGTTAAAAAGTTATCTGCACTTTCCACAGCTTTTTCAACCTGTTCATTTGCCATGTTGAATAATGATTGTCTTTTTTCATTCATCATCTTTGCAAATTCTTCTTTAGACCATTTATGTTGTTTCTGTTCGTTCATGATTTATCTCTCCTTTGTTTTTTTATTTTTTGATTTGTTTCTTTGTTTTGAACGTCCTGATTTTTTATGCGACATCTTGTATTCATTGAGTTTAGCTCGAACAGAAGGACGTTCAGTATTTTCTTGCATTGAGATATGCTCGAACGGATTGTCTTTTGTTTTCTCTGTCCAAGCTTTCTTCGGGTTTATATCACTGTTTTCCTTTCTGTTTTTCTGTTCCTTGTTTTTTGTTGAAGCCATTAGCTTGTGAACAAGATCATCATGTTCTTTGTCATTGAGAATAGGAACATCTTTCAGTGGGTTTTGTCTTTCATTGAGGATTGAATTTCGAATAGCGTTGGTATCGATGGTTGCTAATTCATACTTGTCAACAATTCTGCTTATCTTCGCAGCATCTTCAGCACGAACCATGATGTCACAGATACCATCAGTGTTGTTTTTTTCTTTGAGCACAGAATATAGAACTCCATAACGTTTGGCTTCTTCACAGAAAGTTTTTAAATCCTTATGTCTTATGGCAAAGACTTTTAATTCTTTGCCAGACTTTAACATGGAATTAAGTCTAGCCTTTCCTTTGATTTTTTTCTGTCTGTCAAAATAGCATAAAGCGTTGCCGCCAAAGATTTAGATGCCATACCACCAGCTTTGACTGCCACATTAGCAGCAACTTCAATGCCCTGTAAAGTCATTCGTGTCATTTGATCGGCAGTTTCTCCACCTGTTGCCATTGTTTTCACACTCCTTTAATTTTGAATTGATTGGAAATATTTAGAAATGCAAAAAAGCGATGAAATGAATCATCGCTTTAGAAATAGAATTGATTAAATTGTATAGAAAAAGGTATGGCTCCGCATCAATCTGCACATCCAACCTCGAGCGGTCAGAAAACCATACCTATAAGAGTATACTCTCTTTCTAAGAAGAATATACCATGAATATTGAATAATGTCAATATTATTCTATATATTAGTTGACATATTATTCTATATATTAGTTGACTTCATAGTAATTGGATAATAAATAATACAGTGTACTTTCTTTTCTATCTATATGAAGACGAATAACACTACATATATTATCTATAAACTGCAATCCAAATTCTAAACGAGAATCCTGTTGGATAATTGACAAAACATTATGATTAAGTTTGATAGAATTTATGATTTTTTCTTCAAAGTCTTTTTTATTAAATGTGTCGAAAATAATATCTATTTGTTCATCGATATTTAAAACGATATTATTTAGAAGTTGTAAATAGATTCGTTCTTTAATATCTTGATTAAATTTATTGCCATCTTTTTTATATACGCTATAAATTACAGAGTAGTTTAAAGAATCGATATGTTCGAGCATACAAACTTTTATTTTCTGATATTCCTTATCCAACTGAACTGATTTAAATTCTGTAAACAGTTTTTCCTTTTTCTTGGGAGGGATTGGGAAATTTTTTACCTTCTTTTTAAACCTTTTAAAAGCATCATCAGTTTTTGACTTTGATTCAGTCAACAACCCAGCAACTATAAAGTAATCTTTGCACTCTGTTTCATCAACAAATAATATCATTGTATATTCTCCTTTTTCTATTTCTGTAAATAGTCTTTTCATATTCTATCAGTTATCTGTTAACATTTCTATATTCTTTGTTGATTTTTGTATCTTTTTGATTGTCGTTCACCGATTTAATAATACTTTTCATTTTTAGTGAACGATCTTTTATCCTCTCATAAAGCACCACCTCCTTTCGTAGTGATTTGATTTGTTCTGTCATGGTTTCAACGTCTTGTTGAAGTAATGTTTTTGATTCTGCATTGCGACAGCGTTTAATTTTTCCATACACACATTTACGTTCATTCTCAAGCGAACGCTTTTGTGTATTTGTTTTCTCAAGGCAGGATTCTAATTCTTCTATAGTGTTGATATTCTTCTTTGCAAGAAATGTAACCTCCTCAGTAATCTGATCCAGTTTCAATAAATCTTGTTTAAGATAGTAATGTACTTTTGGAGCAGGTCTTTGATGAGGAATCACCCCAAGGATAAACATGTAATGTACATATAATGCTTTGAAGCCAGTCAGTTTTCTTGCTTTGTTTAAATCACCTTTATAGTAGTATTTCTTTGGTGATATATGGGCAGGTGATTCAAACTGTGCATAGCGACGTTCATATAAACGTTGTTCAATAATGCTCATATCATAGCGTCCGTCTTTTGTTAGTTTATGCAAGCGAAAGGCTCTTTCACCACCTTGTGGCTTGAGTGAAATATATTTTCCTTCACGAATGGAGTATCCCATATCCTTTAATGCCTTTAGGAATTGTTTTTTAGTGGTTGATTTAGAAATTGCATATTCAACATCCTCAACAACTAGACTTCGTTTTGTTGGTCGGTTTTCTTTTTCTGCTTTCCATTCTGCATAATGACGAGAGTGACTACTTTTATCTTCAATGACTGAAAGCTGATACTTTTCACAAAGTGCATCGGATACCTCTCTCATTCTTTTATAGGTAGCTTTATTATCGTAATAACGTTTGCCATCTTTAAAAGATACAGAGTTGATTACGAAATGATTATGGTAATGATGTTTATCAATATGTGTTGATACGAGGACTTCAAAGCGATCGCCCCATAAAATATTGGCAAGTTCAATACCAATCTGATGTGCAGTTTCAGCATCAACTTCATCGGGCTTGAATGACTGATAGCCATGAAAGGCAAGAATGCCATCTTCTTTGCTGTATGTTTTTTTGTTAGGACCATATCCTCAAAGGCAGTGGAAAGATGAGTGTTGATTCCAGTAACATATAATTGCTTTTCTGTTTTCATATCCTGAGTTGTATAATGGATACTTTGAGAAAGTACATTGAACTGAAAGTCAATGTCATCAAGAGTGTCAGTCTTTTCTGGATTGCTGGTATAGTCAAGCACACGTTTAAGATGATTTTTTACTGGCCATATTTTAGTTGTTGCCATCATCAACAGCCTTTCTAGGGAGAAGAACATCAGTTCTGATTTGTACAATATTTTTATGAAGATCATCTAGAGCATATCTCATTTTATGGTAATCTATATTTCCAGTTTTGTTGGCTATGATGCAGAGCTGATTAAGATTGTTTCCAATCATTCGCAGTTGCTTTATCATATCATAAAAATCTTTCTTTGGTTTTGATGGCGGTTCATAACCGGCAATGAGCAGACGGATATATCCTTCTCTTTTATAACCTGTCTGCTGTACTTTTTCGTTGAGTGAATTCAATTCCTTGTCATTAAGATGAATGATCACTCGATGAGGTCTTTTTCTGTTTTCTGCCATTGGCAATTCTCCTTTCAGTAGTAGGGGTCTTAGGGTGAAACCCTAACAAGCGAATGAGGTGGGCAACCGAATTCAGTGCTTGCTAGTATACAGGACACTCTTGGAGTGTCAGTTGTTATTAATTGTATTCTTAGGTTGATAAAAATCATTGATTGCAGTCTGAAGCTTATCCTGTTCATTCTTGAATGTATATAATCTTTTCAAATCTGTGTTTATTGAGGATAGCTCATGTTCTATTTTTTCTTTTTCACTTAGCTTTTTTTGCTTTAATGCTTCCAGTTTATTAATTGATTTTTGTACTCTTGAATCCATTTTTTATTCACTTCCTTTCAGTTTTCATAACAAAAAAGAGAGATAAAAGTGCACTTATCTCTCATCATGATTCATTATTCTTGTTTCTTTTATGACATGAAAATCTGTATCAACATAGTCATTTTCGTTTAAAATGATGTCTTCATTTTTATATCTTTCCTTGACTTTTTGTTCAGCTTCTTCACGGGAATTAGCCGAAACAGTAATCTGTTTTTGCAAAGTTTCAGTAATTTCAACAAGATATTTTTTCATAGATATTCACTCCTTTAACATAATGAAATAGCCATTGTCTCATGGACGAATGGCTAAAAAATAGACAGATTCATTTTTAAATGCTTGAAAGTTATATGGATCATTGAATGATATTTTTGATTTCATAAAAAGATGAATAGAAAAGATGATACAATTTATGAACATTTCTTTAATTGTTTTTGACGATATTCATCAACTTCTTCTTTGCTTATAATACCGTTATCAATAAGTGGTTGAATGCATTCATCAGATTGCATTATTAAATCTACAGCATCATCACTTAATGAACAGATGAATTTAGGCATTTCATTGTTTTTAATATAGTAATGTATAATTGTCCCAGAAGCTACTATTCCACAAATATCTGGACAGTCGGGAACTTTCATTGGTTCATGACATGGACGGACTATTGAAATCTCATCATTAAGATATGCATCTATCGCAAAGAGAGTATAGTCATCAATCTTTGCTGGAAGTTTTTCAAAAATGTTCATCTTCAATGAAACAATTCCAGCTAGTTTTGTATCAGATTCATTGGCAAGATAGTAATAATCAATAACATCATCTTTCTGTTCCTTTAGTATAATGGTCAATATTTTTATATTATCCATCAGTAAATCACCTCATCATTATTATGCAATATTTTTATTTGAAAAGGAATTGTACAAAATTAAAATTTGCATATTTTTAGAAAAATCTTCTGCCATTGACTTATCTTTCCATGTCAATATGAAATACTTTGGTCTGCAGTTCTTGATTAACATCTTTATATTTTTGTGGTGAGCAGTCAATGATTTTATACTGATTTTTTAAATGATATTGAATTTTTTTGACAGTATCCTTTCCAGCTTTATCATTATCCATATGAAGAAATATGGAAATGATTTCATTGTTATTTAAAAAATGATTAAGAGCTACAGGTATTTCAGTATCATGAATATTTTTTCCAATGAGGGTTGCTCCATCTATGGAAAGGTAATTATTGTTAAGATAATCTTTTTTATTTCCTTTTAGAATCGTCATATATGATAGCAAATCTATAGCAGATTCAAAGACATGCAGCTGATGATTATGCTCATTTTTAATGCAGAAACTGTATGCTTTATTACTTCCTGGAATGTTTTTTTCATATCAGAATCTATTGAGCGTGTGCTTGCAAATTTAGGCATATGGCTTTCATCATATCCAACAAATACAACAGCATGATCATGTGCTGATTCATAGATGAGTTTTTTCTTGATGCAATAATCTACTATGCTCTTATCGAGCTTTCGTTCATTGACAAGATAGCTGATAATCTTGTTGTCATTTTCGTAACGATAGGGGAGACGAAAATGATAGCTTGATCTATTTTGTTGAATAACTTTTGTTGGAGGCTGTTTATCAATCAGATCCTTTAGATATAATGCAGCATCTAAAAATTCCATACCTTCTACTTTAATGAGATATTGAAGTGCAGTTCGTCCTCCAATGTTCTGTGCCCACCAGCACCATAGACCATTGCTTATATGAAGTGAACCATGAGTGCGAGTCACATAATCATTTCTGCTCTTTTTAACAAGTTCCTGCGGTTCATAATTTTTGAGATAGGTTAGAAGGTCAAGCTCCTTGATTCTTGCGAGATCTTTTTTACTGATGAATCTTTTTGCCATTGTTAAGCTCCTTGCTATAACATTGATAGAGAAGATACAGAGCATCGATATATTCCATTTCTTCAACGAAAACAAGATACTGGATGGCTGTTTTGCCATTAAGATGATGTGATTTCCATGCCCATCTATTCTTATAAATTGTAAGACCATTATGCGTAATTGAATCATAATGGCTCTTATTTTTGATAATTGAATTTGGTTCGTATTGCTTTAAATATGACAGTAAATCAATTGTCTTGATCTGTATAACATGTTCGACTGGTATCTTTTTTATAAGTTTTGTATTCATGTTTGATTTCTCCTATATAAAAAAACAACAACAAAAGATTTTTCGTTGCTGTTAAGATAATATTGATATTTGATCTAATGAAATAATAGATTCATATTCAAAAAAGGAAAACGTTACTGATGTCATTGAAATAAAAAGAAGTAATGCAATTATTTGACATTACTTCTGTAGAGAATTCTTTATTGTTTATTCAAATGTCATTGTTCTAACAATATGTTTTGCTAACCATCTAGGACCTTTATGAGCTAAAGGACTGCCATCAGAAAAATCAGTTAAACGTAGCTTTCTATCAGCAATGCTGTTTGCTTCTTTTTCTGAAATCTTACCATTAGAAAATTTAATCAACGCTTGAATAAAATCCAATCTAAGAAATTCATTTCTTGTTGTATTCATCTACGTCCAACTCCTTTCAATTTCCTTTTTAATTATAATCTTATTTTACAATAAATTCTATATTGATGATATTATATCATTTTATACTATATTTATATCTTATATCAATTTGAAAATTTATCTTTCATGATTGATAGTCTTATCTTGAATGATTACTGATGATTCCTCTAAAGGGATTGTTTCTTTATTATTTTGATTTCCTATATCTAGCTCTTTGTTCAGTATAGCTAAACGAGATGACTTATCCTGCAGTTCCTGTTCTTTTTCAAATGGTCGAATAACTTCTTCCTTTGCATTATGAAATTGTTGTTCTACAGTTGTCAGAAGGCTTCTTTCTGTCTCTAACTTTTTTGCAATTGAACTGATCTGATTATCGATTCTTGTAATGTTTCCGTAAACATCATTTCCTAGATCTATCATGTATGTTCCGTTTTTCTTTAATGTCAATTGATGATAGGAATGAAACTGGTCATAAGAAAGGTGTAATTCAAAGCCACGATATTCACCAATCAGTTTTTGATTCGATGATTTATCTTTCTCACATAAGATCAGCAATGCTTTTCCTGCAGTTTCCTTTTCCAAGTAAAAATGATTCTGTAATGTCATTCCACTAAATTCCTCAACAGGTGAAGTGCTGTCCAGATCTTTTTGATAGTCATTGATTTTTTCCTTGATGGAGGCAATTTTCATTGGGTAATACTTAATAATTTTATCTTCCAAATCATATTTTTCGCTTAGATAATTAGCTTTTGCTAGTTTCAATCTATTGACTTGTATGTCGAGATCCATCTTTTCCTTTATCTTTGGATTTCCACTTGCGAGGGCTTTGATTTCAGCATAGCTTAACGTAACTTCATCTATATCTTCTGCTGAGCGGACAGGACTCTTTGATGTCTGTATCTGTGAAATAAACTTTTGCTTACTTTCTATAAGCTGGTATAAATAACTATCAAATGTCTGTTCCGTTACATATCTATAGATTTCTACATCACTGTTTGTATTCCCCTGACGGATAATTCTTCCTGATCTTTGCTCCAGATCGCTTGGTCTCCAAGGACAATCGAGGTCATGAGAAGCTATCAGTAAATCTTGGACATTCGTACCAGCACCCATTTTAGCAGTAGATCCAAGCAATATACGAACACTTCCTTGTCTTACTTTTGAGAAGAGTTCTTTCTTTTTTGTATCTGTTGCAGCATCATGAATATAAGCAATCTCATTGGGTGGAATGCCATGTTCAATAAGTTTTTTATAGATGTCATCATAAACATTTGTGTATGGAATATTTACATTTTGTTCTAACTTTTCTAGAAATGCTTTAGATGTTTTTTGAGGAGTAGACATGTCACAGAAAATCAGTTGAGTAGACTTTTTATCTTTGGTTTCCTCATAGATGCGAATGACATTATCAATACATGCATTGACCTTGCTATGAGGGTTGTTGTCAAGGGTTGGATCAATGAGTCTTTGATCGAGTGCAAGTTTTCTTCCGTCATTGGTAATCTTTAGCATATTGTCCACCGTTGGATCGATATTTTCATTACGTATGGCTTCAGCTCTTTTTGCAAATTCAGCAACGATTTCTTTCTGTTCCTCACTTGGTTTGACTGCAATATTGTGATAATGAGCAGTTGGAGTAGGGAGATTAAGCATATCTGCTGTCTTGATATCTGCTACTTCTTTGAACATATTAATCAGTTCTGGCAGGTTGAAGAATTTTGCAAATCTTGTTTTCATTCTGTAACCAGTTCCTTCAGGTGCTAATTCAATAGCTGTTACTGTTTCGCCAAATGTACTTGCCCAGCTATCAAAATGCTCCAGTCCATGTTCCTTTAATGTATTGTACTGGAGGTAACGCTGTATTGTGTACATTTCCGTCATGGAGTTGGATATAGGAGTACCTGTTGCAAAGACAACACCTTTGCCACCTGTGATTTCATCAAGATACTGACATTTCATGAACATATCGGAAGATTTTTGAGCCTCTGTTTGGGTTAGACCTGCAACATTTCTCATCTTGGTATAAAGGAAAAGATTCTTATAGTTATGGCTTTCGTCAACAAATAATCTATCAATGCCAAGCTCCTCGAAGTAGATAACATCATCTTTTCTTTCATCATTGTTTAGCTTTTCGAGCCTTTTCTTTAACCCTTTTTTAGTTCTTTCCAATTGTTTGACTGAGAATCTTTCACCACCATTTGCCTTGAGGTCCTGAATGCCGTTTGTTATGCTTTCGATTTGATCTTCAATGAGTTTACGTTGTCTTTCTACAGAGATAGGAATTTTTTCAAACTGTGAATGTCCAATGATAACTGCATCCCATTCACCAGTAGCAATACGTGAACAGAACGTCTTTCGTTTGCTTTTTTCAAAATCCCTTTTTGTTGTTACAAGAATATTTGCACTTGGATAGAGTCTTAGAAATTCAGAACCCCATTGTTCAATTAAATGGTTTGGTACAACGAACATTGCTTTTTGAGATAACCCAAGACGTTTTAATTCCATACACGCAGCAATCATTTCAAAAGATTTCCCTGCTCCAACTACGTGAGCAAGAAGTGTATTTCCACCATAAAGGATGTGAGCAATCGCATCTTTTTGATGCTTTCTCAAACTAATTTCATTGTTCATGTTTGGAAATTCCAGATGATCTCCGTTGTACTCACGAGGACGAATGGAATTGAATAGTTCATTATATCTTTTTACAAGATGTTCTCTACGATCGTAATCTTTCCATATCCAGTTGGTGAATGCTTCCTTGATAGCTTCTTGCTTTTGTTGGGCAATCATCGTTTCTTTTTTATTAAGAATAGCGACTTTCTTGCCTTCATCATCATATTCGTAATCGTAGATTTTTGTTGTCTTTAAATTAAGGCAGTCTTCCAACAGACGATACGCATTCGCTCGATGTGTCCCATACGTTTTTTCGGCTTTGGCATTGCCTCTATCCCAGTTCTTGTTCGATATATTCCAGTTTCCAGTAGCTTTTGAATAGGTAATATTGATTCTTGATTGAACAAAAGTGGAGGTCGATAGAAGTTCATGCATGAAATCTTCATAGATATTTTCAGGTATCCACGTTGCTCCAAGCCTTACTTCAATCTCTGAAGCGGACAGTTCATCAGGCATAGCCTGTTTTAATGCATCAATATTTTCTTGATAGATAGGATTGATGGAAACTGCCATCTCTGCTACTTTCAATTTTTGGCGAATATTGCCACTCAAATATTCATCAGCAGTGACATAGACTTCATTGTTATCATCAATGTCAGGAATTTGATAGATGACACCCTTTAAATCTTCTACCATTTTCTCTTTATCAAATCCTGTCAGCTGATTCATGTAATCAAAATCTATCTTTGCTTTTTCGGCTAGTGAAATCATAAGTGCTTCATTGGAAGTTTCAACACTTTCAACAGGAACATGTTTACGGATTGTACGTTTAGAAAACATATCGGCTTTTGACTTAAGCGTACCATCCTCATTTAAGTTTTCCAGCGAACACAAAAGATAGTAGGAACTGTCATCACGGAAAGCTAAACTATTTCCACGGGAATTGATGAGTCCATATTTTTCTGTGAATGCATCATAAAGGATATTTAGTCTTTTCTGTTCGTTTTCAATGACTAGCTCTTCAAAATCTTCTTTCTGATAGTTGATAAGATTACGTACACAGTCACGAATTTCTATCATGCCGGTAATACGATTGCTTGCAGTTTCAGTCAGTTCCATTTTCGTCATAATGCTGTTTTCTCTGAAATAGATATCACCATCAATGAGCGTGTAGCTGAAGTTTTTTACTGTTGGATCTGCAGGTATCGTCACTATTTCTTCATTGGAATCTTCAATGACGTTATCGTCGAAGATGATCTGATCCATCTTACCTTGGATATTTGAAACAGCTTTTTCAAGTGAATCCTTCAATGGAATATCATCAAAAGGAACAACGGTCAATTCATCACGTCCATACATTGACTTTGACATTTCAAAGTTTCCCAGTACCATGTCCGGATGGTTCTGGAAATAGGCATTATAGACAAAACCATTTGCATCCTCTTGTGTATATAGCCATGGTTCATCAACCACCATCGGTCTTTCACGTTTCTTCAAAAACAGGATATCACTGACCGCTTTGGTGTTTGCACTTTCTTTGAAAGCCGTATTAGGAAGTCTGATTGCTCCAAGCAGTTCAGCATGTTCGGATATATATTTTCTGACAGAAGAATTAGCTTTGTCCAACGTGTATTTCGATGTTACGAAGGCAATGATACCACCAGTTCTTACTTTATCCAGTGTCTTTGCAAAATAGTAATCATGGATATTGAAATTAAGTTTATTATATCTTTTATCAGATACCTTGAACTGTCCAAATGGAACGTTACTGATGGCAACATCGAAGAAACTGTCCGGAAGATTTGTGTTTTCGTATCCATCTATCGTGATATTGGCTTTCTGATACAGTTGTTTAGCAATTCGTCCTGTGATTGAATCCAGTTCGATTCCATACAATTTCGAATTCTGCATTTGTTGAGGGAGTCTTCCCAAGAAGTTACCAGTCCCGCAGGCTGGCTCCAGTATATTTCCATACTTGAATCCAAGATTGTTCAAAGTAGAATAGATGGAATCAATCACAATAGGTGGAGTATAGAAGGCTGTTAATGTAGACTCTCTTGCCTGTGTATATTCTTCATCATTAAGTAGTGATTTCAATTCTGTATATTCATTTGCCCAGTTCGATTTTGTAGAATCGAATACATCAGAAAGTCCACCCCAGCCAACATATTTAGCAAGGATTTCCTGTTCATCTTTATTTGCCAGACGATTTTCTTTTTCCAAAGAAAAAAGCAGCCTGATAGCTGCAATGTTATTTCTATATCTTTCTTTAGGAGTTCCTGCTCCAAGATGTTCATCTTCAATGTGATAGTTTACTGGCTCTTTTTGAGATTTTTTCTGTTCAGCTTGATTGTTAAGCTCTTGAATAATGTTATTGTTATCAAATTTATGAGAATTTTTGATAGAATTGGTAAGATTATGTACATCTGCATAATCTATAAGTTTGTCGTAAGGCATACTTGAATAGATGATTTCTCCATTATCATTATAATCCACATAATACGTACCGATTTTTTCATCATTCATGTAAATTTGTTCAGATTCTAGATAATAGTCTTTATCCTTAATATTTTGTAACCATGTTAAGGCATACTGAAGCATATCGTTTTGTATGAATTCATTTGAATCATTATCAGTATTAAATTCAACATTGAGTAGAGGATTGCTGTAATAGATAGGGCTAATTGCCTTATCAGTGGAATCATAGAAAAACTTCATATGCGGTTCAGTTATCTCGATACCATTAAGTTCATACCAGTGATACATTTCAATGATTTTCTCATCACTATTATAGAAAATAGTAAGAGGATGTTCTTCACTGTTTTTCGAATAAAATGTCATCATGTAGGACTGAACATCTAAAATGTTTGGTACAAGTTCGTATAGTGCATTATAAAGTTCTGATGTTTCCTGAACAGGTAATGTCGAAATATCATTATAGACCTTATCAATAAGATGATCTATAACCTTTTCTCTGAAAACATCATTGGTTGTATAAAGATTATAGATAGCTTCATCTGTCATGTTTATAGATGTCATGATGTCAATCATAGTTTCTCGAATCAGCAACTCTGCCTCATGTACATCTGTATCACGATTTCTTAATCGAGGGTAGTATTCACTTCGTTGAATCCTATCAATAAATACAGGAATATATTCATCAAGAAGCTGTTGTTCGCTAGTTTTATGATTATCTTCTTCGATTGCAACTAGTAATTTATCATTAAGTGGGTTTTCCTTTAAAAGAGATTTGAATTCTTCTCTTGATAGGTAATCAATAAATAAAGGAAATTCATCACTTTGGATAGCAATCTGATTTCCATCTTCGATGATGGTGTATTCATCAATTCCTTTATAAAAGGTATCTCCTACTTTCCAACGATAGTCTTTCTTGACATTTTCATCTGGACTGTTTTCTACGACAACACCTATTGGTTCATGATTTAACATTTTACGTTCGTATTCAAGCTGTTGTTCCATCTGCTCATGGAGAAACTCTGGATAGTGTTCCATTTCATCCTTGCTAAGATAACGATTGGCAGCAACAAGCTCACTGATTCTTTTAGCAATCTTTTTCCAGTTAAGGGTTATCTTTATTTCTTCTTTGCCTATCTGTCGGCTTCTAGAAAATTTGATTCCTCTGCTGTCGTAATTTATATCAATCAGTCCTACTACTGGAGCAAAACCACCAATTCCATATTCTTCTTTTAAAAACAGGGCATTTTCATTGACTGAATGTTTTTTGAGCATTTGCTGATAGATTCTGTATTTCCCATTTTCAAAACCACTGCCACGAACAAGAGCACGGTCTATTTCCTCTTGAGAAAAATAAATACCGTTTTTGAGCTGTTCCTCATTTTCATATATAGCTGTTTGCTGTTCTTCAATAGTTGGAATTTGAACACTAGGATCAAAATAGCGTGATAGAATCATGCCGTCTATTTCGCTTTCTACAAGGGACCAACTGTAATCACTAGATGCTTTCTGATCATCATACGGTCCCATGTAGATATGCAGATGCTCATTCTCTTTCTTGAATCCAAGAATGACACCATCCACTTCCATTTCTACAATCTGGTCAGGATAAAAGTCCTTTATGAACTGTATACGCTTTTGTCTATCTTGTTCATTGCTTAAAAATTCAATAATTTCGGTAGAGTTTTTTCTGAACTCATTTTTATATGAAAACAGATAATAGTCTACATTTCTATTCATTAATCCTTTTTCATAGGTCAGTTGAATAGGAGTCATGCCTTTCTGTCTAGAATATAGATATTCGTCGTTCTCAATTAATTTTGCGACTTCCAATTGAAGCTGAAAGAAAGATAAATGAGATTTGGATTTTTTGTTTTGCCAGCTACCAGCCCATACATTAAGCCCGTTACCATCTTTCTTGTAACCAATATAAGAGTAGTCATTTTTTCTGGACGTCGGAATGTTTCCACTAGAGTATCATCATAACATTCTGCAAGATAATCAGCACGTTCCTTATCGTCCGTATGTTCCATAAAGAACTGTTGAATTTCTTCACGAGAATGTTGAAGTGAAACATCTTCACGTAATAACGCAGGTAAATCCTGCAAATCAAAAGGTGGTAAAGCATTTTTTATTTCTTCACCACCTAATCCTAAATCTAATTGTAGATTATCTCTGCTAAGATTATTTCCTCGGCTTGTTCTTTTAGATTGTCCATATGTTGTACCCATTCCATCTGATGAGTTTCCTTGTCTGGAGCTGGCTGTTTCTTCAGCAATTCCTCCATCAAAATTTCCATTTTTTGTACTGCTTCCTGATTGACTGTTTTTAAATGTTTGTTCAGTTTGTTCTTCGCTTTCAATGCGAGAAGATGTGCCGGATAGTTTGTTTTGAGGTAATTGTATCTCATCCTTGCGTATCGGCTGTTGAAGATTGGTTCTTCTGCTTTCAGATTTGGCATTAGATAATCTCCCACTTGATTGTACGTCAATTCTTTCATGTATATCGCTCCTTTCGTTGTTTACACCTCTATTTTGTATCATTTGTTTGGACTGTTCAAATGTACGAATCATAATTTCTTTTGCTTTTGCAGAAATATCATTCATGCCTATTTCACATAGGTCACGACTTGCTGTTCCAAGCTGCATGATCATGTCAATGGAATTGAAATCTTTTATAGCATAGAAATCTTCAGCAGTAAAGTAATCATTAACATTCAATCCACTTCTATGAATAATCTCGAATGCTATGGAATTTGTTAATAATGATTTAAATTCAATCATGATTTCATGTTCTTCCATATGTTCAAGTTCGCTGTCTTTTCGAAATTTGAGTAGGGAGAAAAGTAATTTTGTATATTTTCTTCAGCAATGATAGATGACATTTCAATGATTGCATGTCCTAGTTCTATAGAAAAATTCATATTCCCATACTTATTTTCAAGCATATGGATATATTCTAATTCATCTTTTATTTCTACTCTCCATAGATGGAGAGGCTTAAAGCTGGGACTGCGGGTATCCTTGATATCAAATACATATCTTAAGGTGTTATCATCATTTAAAAGAGCAATACCTTTAGAGCCTTTGCGTATCCATCGACTATGTTTTTCATTCCATGTTTCAAAAGATGCACATGCTTTCGCATCTGGCTTTTGAGTATAAATTAAAAGTTGATCAGCAAAATCGTATTTAAACATATAAGCTGATGTTTTTAAGAATGCCATCCAATTATAAGGTGACTTGGAAAGATTCTCAGCTTGTTCATGTAGAAGCTCATGAATATATTCATATTTTGTTTTCAATGTTGAACCTCCTCTCGTTTGTATATAAAAAGAGATTCCTAAAAAATTGGAATCTCTTATGTTGTAAATCTATACGTATTGTAAAGTATTACTTTTATCTAATAAATTAGTATTTATTTGTTTAACTAACTGGAACTTATTCCTCTTTAGAGTCGTCGATTACTTTTCCAATTCGGTTACCAATCATAAAACCTAAAAATCCTATAATTGAACACCAAACGCTTCCAGTAAAGTAAATTGCTACTCCGGTTCCTATTGCACCTACAAGGCTTCCTATCACAGAACAGATTCCTTCTGCTTTTTTCATATACAATCTCCTCTACAAATTGTAATTTTAGTGAATAGTAACTTAATTTTCTTTTTTATTAAACATATGGCGTACTTTATCTATTCGATTATTTGGTCTACGTGATTGAATAACTGGTTCACAAGTAGCAATTTGATAATCTTTTAATTCTGTCAAAAAAACTGCTTGCCCATTTGTATATAGAGTTAAAGTATTACGATATTCATTAATACAACGTACAGGAATATGTCCTGTAAAAATAACTTCATCATTTTTTGATTGACTTGTTTCAATTATTGCACAATGTTTTTGTGCATCTTTATATGCACGAGAAAAGTATCCCTCTGGTGTAAAAAGTATAAACGAAAGATATGGCTCTAATAATTGCGTTCCCGCTTTTTTCAATGTTTGTTCAAGTACAATTGGGGCAAGAAAGCGAAAATCCGAGGGAGTACTAACAGGGCTATAATAAACACCATATTCAAAACATATTTTACAATCTGTCACTTTCCAACCATACAATCCTTGCTCCAGTCCATAATTAATACCTTCTCTTACTGCATTTTGAAAACTTTGATTTAAATAACCGAGTGAAACTTTGCTTTCGTACTGTATTCCAGTGCCAATTGGAAGTGGAGTTATTGATAATCCAATTGATGCCCAAAATGGATTTGGTGGTACTTCAATATGAATAGTATAATCTGCCTTTTGTAATGGCTTTTCCAAATAAATTACGGTTGGATCTTCGATTCTTATGTTTATGTGATATTTTTCAATCAACAGAGAACAGATAACTTCTAACTGCACTGTTCCTAAAAAGAAATGATGATTTCATGTGTTATCGTATCAACATAATAACGTAAAAGAGGATCAGTATCTGCAATTTCTGTAAGAGCATCCAATAATTTTTCTCTCTCTTCTATTTTTATCGGTTCAATTCTTGTTCGTAGTATTGGTACAGTCTTGTCATTCCATACATTGCATGGCAAAATCTTTTCATTTCCTATAATATCGTTCAATCTTAATGTATTGTTAGGTATAATAAAAATATCTCCAGAACAAACTATTTTTGTCTGTATCATTTCCCCATTTGAAGGAATATATATTTCTGTAAGTTTCATTTTCTTTTTTCTGGCAACATAATTGTATCTCGTAAGTGTAATGTTCCACTATAAAGACGCAAATAAACTAATCTTTGCTTATGGTCTGTATATTCAATTTTAAAAACTCTTCCACATAGTTCTGAATCATTCTCATTCATTTCAGAACAAAAAAGATTTGAAATAGCTTCGATAAGTTGTTGAGTCCCTATATTATTTCTAGCACTTCCATGGTATATAGGAAACAACGAACCTTTTTTAACACACCTATATTCTTCATACATTAATTCTTGTATAGTCAATTTTTCTCCTACAATATATTTTTCTAAAAGTTTATCATTTTTGGAAATTACAGGATCCCAATCATCTAAATCAATGATATTTTTAATTGATATTTCTGGAGTTAATGTTACATTTTGCATAACAATAATATCATTTGAAAGTTTTTCTTTGATATTTTGATAAATATTATTTAAGTTAATTCCATCCTGATCTATTTTATTTATAAAAATAATTGTTGGTATATTCATTTTTTGAAGTGCATGGAATAGTATTCGGGTTTGTGCTTGTACACCATCTTTAGCAGAAATTACTAAAATTGCTCCATCAAGAACAGATAAGGAACGATACACTTCTGTTATAAAATCTGTATGTCCAGGAGTATCTACAATATTGATTTTGTAGTCATTCCAATTAAAAGAAGTAACTGCTGCCTGAATTGTGATTCCACGCTGACGTTCTAAAAACATAGTATCTGTCCTTGTTGTTCCCTTATCTACACTGCCTAATTCTAAAATTGCTCCACTTGTATAAAGCAGACTTTCCGTTAAGGTCGTCTTTCCTGCATCTACATGAGCAAGAATACCAATGTTGATTATTTTCATGGAATTTCCCTCCCTACAAATTTATCTTTTAACTTAAAATCAATATTTGCTAATTTTGTTCTTTTAAACTATTCTCAAAATCAATTATCCACTTTTCTAATGTTTCTACTAATGCTAATTGTTGTTTGAACATTTGTTTTCCAACATTAGGAATATGTTGTCTATGAGAACGTCTTTCATTTAGTAATTCTTTTAATTCTAATATCTTTGATTTTATATTAGAAACAAGAATCTGTTTTTGTTCATCATCTACTAAATCTAAATTCGTGATAATAACATTAAAATCCAAATATAGACTAACATCAGAATTTGAAATATCATTCATAAGTTTATTAAAATAATCATTACCTTTGTTAGTAATAGTATATATTGCTTTATCTGGCATATTTCCCTCTTTCTCTTTATGGCTAACAATATATTCTTTTGATTCTAATTGTAATACTTTCTTATAAATAGACTGTTCACTAATTTTTACCCATCTTGGTATATTACGATATTCTATATTTTTTTTAATATCATAAGCACTTTGTGATTTTTGTTTAATAAGTCCTAATAATACCAAATCTATATTTGACATAATCTCTACTCCTTACTTAATATAATCTGTAACGCCAAGTCTATTTCCAAATGGATCTTCAAACTCGACTGCATTACCAGTTCCAATTTTAAAAGGCTCACTCAAAAATTTTATATCATTATTCAACATTTCTTTATAGAAGATTGCAACATCTTCTACTTCAAACCATATTGTAGGCTTTAAATTCTCAAATTTATTTTTGTCTTTTAAAATTATTGCAGGTTCTTCATTTCCAATATTATAAGCAACCATTCCCTTATCAGAGAAATCAAATTTCTTTTTTAACCCCAATATTTCCTCATAGTATCTTTTTGCTTCTTCCATATTATCTACAGGAAGAAAATAATTGTCATAATTTTTCATATATTTAATGTCCTCCTTTCTACTATAAACTACACTACTATATTTTATAGTAGTTATCGTTAAAAGTCAATATATAATAAAAAAATAGATTAGTTGCACTGAACTAATTTATTTGTATAACTGCCTGTCGTACAAAAAAGACTGTCATTACTGACAATCTTTTTGGTAAATTACTATTTGTATTGACGGTATTTTTTAGGATTTATCTTAGGTATTATAATTGATAGAATAACCATTATTGCAATTATCCCAAGTCCAACACATAAAACAAAATCATTGTGATTAAAGCTGCCGTATAATAAAAGAAATGCTCCTATTCGCAGAAAACAACGCATTTTCCAAACAAATGACATATTGCTTTCTCATTGTATGTTGCTTTTTCTTCTTTACTCATCGTATTCCATCCAGCAAGAAACCAAGTACCCTTTTGATTATAAATATTCACACCCCACACTACTGCCCCCAAAGAAATTGCTAATGTAAGGACTATCTCGAAGAAATTCATATTTTCAACTCCTTCCATAAAAACACCTTGATAACTTTCAATTTATCTAGTTTGATTATCTCATAAAAAAATTTGTTTACAATATATATTAACGAACATAATTATTTTTACTGATAGGATATTTTCTGAAGTAATCATGAATCAAGATACTTTTAGAATCATTAAATAATATATCTTTAGTCTCATCTACATTTCTATATCCATGATGTAATACAATCTTCTTTGTAGTCAATATGGTTCCCCAAAAATTAACACGAATAGATTTTCCTATCATTGTAATTATTCCATCTTGATTATCATCACACTGACACTCATATTTGTATAACCCCTTAGGCAAATCTTTACTATCAATTCGATAGGGTGTGAATAAAGCAGGTTTATTGAAAATTGTTATTTCCTGAAATCTTATATTTTCCAGTTTTATCTTTTGTAGGTTGGGTATATTATTGTTTTTACTGTTCTTATAGAGTTGATATAGATTTCCTTGAATCAGCACGTCTTTGATCGAATGAACCTGCTGTGTTTTTATTAACACACTTAAATGTTTATCAAATCCTTTTTCATGTTTAAGGTATTGATATGCTCTAAATACGTCCATGATGTAATCATCTTTATCAATAATCTGAGCTAGATATTTTAAATTTTCGTTACTTTGATGTGTAAACTTGAATCTTACATGAATAAATTTAACATCATAAGGATAATATCCTAACTTGCGTAGGGAATTAGAAACATGATCATATCCTTTTGAAAGGTCAATATATACTTTTTTATCATCATTCTGTAATATCATCTTGAATGAATTTTCATCGCTCATATCTCTTTGTTCCTTTGATTGGCTTTGTTTTATTTCTTTCAAATTCAAGATGTTTGCTCATGATGACTTGACATCGCTCTCTATAATCCTTGAAAGCATCTGTGTAACTTGAAAAATAGTGACCAGCATAATATCCATATTTTCTGTTAGGGGTAGTATCCCATGTCACATAAGGTGATGGGGAGATAGAGCTATGTCCTAGAACAATCGCTCTGCTTCCAATACTTGTTTCAGCAATAATTTTATATGGTCCGTTTGCCTCCTGATAAAGATCAAAAATATTTATGTGATCTGAACTATATAATGAAATGACTTGTGAAGTGATTTCATGTTGTTGGCAGTAAGACAAATATTTCTGGAGTCCTTCCATATGAAAAATGTCGTCACGCCAGTTATCGATGGTGTACCAGATGCCACAATGCTCATCTATTGTCATATATTCTATCTCAAACCCATTTTCAAGATCATCCAATAGATAGTCCTCTATGTTATAGTCCCATTCAAGAATTTTCATATATTCTGATTTTCCTTGAATATTTTCACGAATGCATCTGATTTCATCAGGATCATTTTGAGATACAGCTATTGCCTGAAATCCAATTGTTCCATCTTCATTTTTAAGTGACAGAACTTGACTGATGACCATATCGGATTCTTCCTTATCTCTAAATGTTTGATAGGAATTATTGATGAAATCCTTAACTTCTTTCTTCATTTTCAGTTCTCCTATCAAGAATCTTGTAGCAAAGTTCATTTCTGAGTTCTAGCGAAGTGATCATACGGTTATTACTTTCTATAATGGTTTCGGCTAGTTCCTTAGATGATTCAAATGTGACTTCACCCAAAAAATCATGAATGAAATCTGGAAAATATCCACAGCTATAGTGAGATAAAAAAGTAGAAGTAAGACCAATTCCATAACAGAAAGACATATAATAAATGAGACCATCATCAAAAATATCAATGCTGTGATAATAATTGTCTATAAATCCCCATAATTCAATATGAAAGTCAATGGACATATAGATAATCTTATAACCCTTCTGCATTTGCTGAAGAACATAACCTTCAATACATTCTTTAAACAATTTTTTGTATTCTTGCTTTTCATAGCGAAGGTTTTGAATGGGAATTGATTTAGCTCTTGCTTTTGGGCGAAATAGAAAAGATTCATCTGGATTGATTTCATTTGAAATACCAGCTGCATAATAATCTTTTCCATTGATTTCCTTGACAAGAATAAAATCAATATGTGGGTATTCGTATAGATTTGAATTTTCTATTTCATTGAGGACCTTTTCTATATGTTCCACTTTGGTTTTAAAAATCATAGTTTTCATTCCTTTCCTTGTTTAAGTATTTAAAAACAGGCAGCAATGATGCCACCTGCTTTTAAAATAGATTGTTATTGTTTTTGTTTCATTTCAATGAGTTTTCTTTTTTGTCTTTTGACTTTGACATATATCTTGATGCCTAAAACAGCTATCATGATTGATAATGTTACTGTTATAATCCATAGGCTACTGTTCATTCATGTCACCATCTTTTTTTGATTTTCTTAATATCACTAGGGTTGCGATTCCTGCCATTGCCATGACTACTAGATATAATCCTGTTTGAGAATCATCTCCAGTTTTCACAACAGTTGTCTTAGGTTGATCTTTCATAATAACTTTTTGAATTTCTCCAGTATCAGCAATAGTAAATTCCACATCACTGGCAACTTCATATCCTACTGGGGCAAGATCTTCATGTAGGATATAAATTTTTCCTACTTCCAGCCCTTCGATTCTATGTGGTTCTTTCTCTGAAGTCCATTGTTCAATCACTTCTCCTGTTTCCTTATCAGTCAAAGTGAGTTTGGCACCTTCGATTTCTTTTTGATTTGTTGCATCGACCTTTGATACCTCTACCTTTGTGATTTCATCTTTCATAGTCACTTTTGTTGGAGTTCCATCAGCATTGACTGTAAAAGTTATATCACTGGCTGTCGCATATCCAATAGGTGCTAAGTCTTCGTGAAGTGTATATTCTTCGCCAACCAAAAGCCCTCTGATGATATGAGATTCTTTGCCTGAAACCCATTCTTCAACGATGTTGCCATCTTTATCTTTTAACGACAAATGAGCACCTTCTAATTCTTTTTCATCAGTTGCATCAACTTTAGAAATTTCAGTTGTTGTTTTTTCATTGATGACGTTGATTTCTTTTGTATAGATGACTTTATCACTATGATCATAGCTTAAATCAATATCATAAACAGTATCGTTTGGTACATATCCTTCAAGAGTCTGAACTTCTTTCAGTTCATATTTTCCTAATGGAAGATTTCCAATATGGATTTCTCCAAGTTCGTTGGTTACATATAATCCGTTTTCAGAAATATCTACCGATACTTTATCACCAGCTTTATACAGTAATGTATTTCTTCCATCTAATGAATAGATATCTTCCTTTGCTGTTAATTCAAATGTAATGCCACCTAATGGTTCTTTTGTATCCTTGTCAGTCTTAAATAAATTAATCTGTCCATATGGAGCAATATTAGTGACATTGATTTCATGAGTATATTCCTTAGTAGTTGTATCTTCTGCCTTGAAGATAATGTCATGAACAGTTTCATCTAAAACATACCCTTCATTTGTCAATGTTTCCTTTAATTCATATTCACCCATGAATAGATCGTCAATAATAATTTGTCCATTGACATCCGTTTTTCCTTTAGCAACAGTTTCTCCTTTTTTGAAAAGAATAGAGCCATCTATTCCAGAAACAATATCATTTTTTGCAGTCAACAGATACTCAATATCTGTCATGGCTTTACCAGTCTCCTTATCTGTTTTATTGATGATGATTTTTCCTTTAGGCTGAGCATTGGCTACCTTAATTGTTAAGATAGGAGTTTCATCTTCATCCATGTCATAGTCGTGCTGATTTGTAATTGTAAAGGTAATTGGTTCTTCCAATTCAAGGAAACCATCAGGAACCTTGATTTCTTCCACCGTGTATGTTCCTGCATCCAATTCTAACGGTAAAGTCACTTCTCCTAATTTACCAAAAGAAGTAATTACTTGATTCTTAGAATTCGTTGTAAAAGTATCAATTTTTTGTCCAGCAACTTTTTGAACAACATAATTACCCTCGCTGTTCTTAATCTTGAAACTTGCACCATTTAAAGTGACTGTCTTTCCTGTTTCTTCATCAACTTTAATTAATTTAACCTGTGAAGTGAAAGGTCTATTGTTGATATTAATAATCTTGATTTGTTCAATATCTTCATATTCGGTATAATCATCAGTCACACTGATTGTAAAGTCTGGAGCAGTAATATAGTCCTTTGGAGTCTTTGTTTCTTTGACTAGATATTCTCCATGAGGAAGATACGGTGTTGTTGCACGACCATTTTCATCAGTAGTAATTACTGCATAGGTTGTAGCATTATCCCATCCTACATGATTGACTTCACTTTTCAATTTCCATGTAAATTCTGCTCCTTGCAGTCCTTTTACAATACCAGAAATTCCATCTTTTTCACCTGATTTGAACACCTGAATTTTTTGCATGTTGACACGATTTGATGTATCTGCTTCTTTGACAACTTTAGAAACTGTCTGATCTTGATACTCAAGAGAAACATTGATAATAGAAGTATTTAAAACCAATGAATCATTTGATGATGTTTCCTTGATGTAATAATTACCTAAAGGAAGATCATTCCAAGTGATTTTTCCATCTTTGTTTGTTTTCTTTGCTGATACTAAAGCGTCTTTTTCATAATATGTTTTTGTTCCAGCTTTATTTGTGATTCTTTCTTTGGCACGCAATTCATAAGTATTGCCTTCCAATGTTGCATCACCAGTTAAGCCATTTGTTTTAGAAGAATCAATGGATTTTGTTAATTCTATCTTTCCAGTTGGTTCGTTATTGGTAAATTCAATAGAAGTTGTTTCATTTGGTTTTATTTCAAATGATTTCTCACTTACATTGATAAGATATCCATTAGCAGATTTTGTTTCTACTGCTTTGTATTCACCAGGAACTAATCTATCTAATTTGATTTTTCCATTTTTATCAGTTGTGTGTGTTTCATCAAAATCATTTGGTCCAGTAATGCGATAAGATGTTTCAGCAATTGTAGATGTTTTATCATCATTGTATTTTGTTAGTACAAGCTTTCCAAACTGATTGACTGTCACTTTCATTGAAGTCTGCATGACATCATCAATTTTGAAACTTGCAACTGCTTGACAGTCATCAGCAGTATAATAAATGCTGACTCCAGTTTCACTTGCAGGAATGTCTTTCTTCAATACAATATTTGCTTTGGTAATAGATGATGTACCTTTTACAGTTAACGTATTTCCACTGATCTTAACATCTAGACCACCATCGTCTACAACTACCATATCTTCCAAGACACCTTTTGTATCAGTCAAGGTCAATGTTTTATCTGCATCAATGTTGTGTGTCTTATTGGCAAATGATGGAGCCATATAAAACTTATCAACATCAGCTAGAATTTCTTTCCACTTTTGCTGAACCTCTGCATAAGTGTAGGCTGTTGGGGTTCTCACCCACTCCAGATCATCTCTTTCATGAATTTCTCTCCAAAGAAGTCCCTGAGTGATTGCGTACCAATCCTTATCCGTTCTTCCTGCAACTTTCGTTCCATAATAAGCTATCAAAGACAATCTCTTTGCCTTTTCTTCACTGATACCAATATCTTTATATGTTCCAGCTGTTACTTTCTTGTTGTTACGAAAAGTTGTAAAGTAATCTACACAGAATACAGGCTGATTGTCAACCAACAAGTATCCCTCTGTTCCATGTTCACTTCCATCGGTAGGATCAATAAGAATCCAATCCTTATATCGAATTGAACTGGTTGTTCCAGTTAATGCAAACGCATTTGTAACAAGTCCATTCATTAACATCATGACACTTGCTATGCAAAGAACTGATTTCTTTGTTATTGTTTTTATTTTATCTAACATTTTTCTTCTCCTTTGTATTTTTATTCTTTATTTGTAGTGTTTTAAATAAAAAGAATGAACATGGAGATCTTATTTTAGTCTTCATATTTATATTTCCTTTCCAACAAAAAAGACACCTCATGTTTGAGATGCCTTTAATATCTTGCTTATTTAATTTTGATTTAATTTATATATGGTGCAATATTCTTTTCTATTTGTTCAACGTTATATTCTTTACGTTTTTGCTTTTCTTCACTATCTGAAGTTAGATAAACAGCTAAACCTATGATAAATAATGCTATTAATATTTTCTTCATAACAATCACCTCTTGTTATGATTATAGATAACTCTATTTTTTATAACAAATGTATGAAATCATATAAGTATTTCTATATATAATGAGTTAGTTATAATATAAAGTGAATTTAAGAGTCCAAAGGTGATTCCTTTCGGAATGTTAAGGGGGTTTTAGGGGGAAAAACAGTCACGACTGGCAACGAAAAAAAGCGTACTACCCCCATGAATACGCTGAAATTTAATAATTCTGCAATTTTATCATTCACATGTGTGAATATAAATTATCTAGAATGTTCTCTTTCTCTTTTTTATGCCATTCACCCAATAATTTGAGAATAATCTCCTTTTTTTGGTTAGGTGTATAGGATTTTGGAAAATATTTATTAATTTCCTCCATCTTGAGACTTATTTTTTCCTTTTGGTTTGGCTTGTCCGCCAGTAACATATCCATCATCATATCTTTAGATAACTCTTCATTTTGACTTTTACGTTTCAATTCCTGAGCCTGAGCAAGACTAGGGGTAGCTAAAGTTTCCTTGATGACTTCAACGAGTTCGTTTTGTTCCTTGATTTGAAGAAATGATAGTTCATAGGCTGGATTCAATGCGATAGTAAATCCATCTTCATGAATTTCATCAACCATATTTCTTAATTCTTTAACCAAGTATGTTAATCGAATAAATCGTTGAATTTGATTTCTACTTTCTCCAACCTGTTCAGCCAACATATCATCGGCTCTTTTTAACTTTGTCCCAACTTGGGACGAAGTTAAATCATTACGTTTTCCTTGATGTTTCATTGCTTCTAATTTCATACGATAGGCAAATCCACGTTCAGTTGGCAGAATATGCTCACGTTGAATATTGCTATCAACCATGATGATGGTTGCTTGGTCGTCATCAAGTTCTCTTACAATAGCGTCGATTTCCGTTATCCCATTTTGCTCTAACGCAAATTTTCTCCTGTGCCCTGATACCATCTCATATCCACCATTTTTATCTGGTCTGACAAGAGCAGGCATTAAGACACCATTTTCTTTTACGCTGTCAATCAGTTTTACCATGTCCTCGTCCATACGGACATGAAAAGGATGCTGTTTGAAGTCATGAATTTCACTGATAGGAATTTTCATGACCTTTTCAAGTCTGGCTTCCTGTCTTTGTTCCTCAGTGGAGAAAAGAGTATCTTCAAATTTAGGAAGTCCTAAATCAAATTTGTTCATGATATTTCAACTCCTATCTTTCTGGTGTACCTTTATGTTTTGACCTTTCAATTTTTGTGATTTCCTTAGTTAAATCTTCATAAGCTTTAGCCACGTTACTGTCTTTTGCGTGCTGATATACACTTTTTCCGGATACACTGGCTTCAGCAGCTTTAACACCAATAGGAATAATCGAATTAAAGACTTTGATATGTTTTCCATAATTTTCTCTAATTGTGTCCACTGTACTTTTTCCCAAATTGGTCTGCATATTAGCAAGAGTGATAGCAACACCAAGTATATCGACCTTTGGATTGATTTGATGTTTTACTTTGCCGATTGTATTCAGTAACTTAGTCATTCCTTTGGCTGGAAGATACTGAGCTTGTACAGGTATCAGAATATTATCGGCAGCAGATAACGCATTGATTGTCAGCATCCCAAGAGAAGGGGGACAGTCAATCAAGATATAGTCATAGTGTTGTTTGAGAGGGCTAAGACACATATCAAGAACACGTTCACGATTCATGACACTTACTAGCTTTAATTCAAAGTCAGCAAGTTCAATGTTGCTTGGGATTAAGTCAATCTGTTCCTCGTGGTGAATGATTAGATTATTGTAATCAACTTTCTTATCATAGATAATATCATTCATTGCTTTTGATATAGTGTTTTCCATATCATCAGTATTCTTTAATCCTAAACAAGCAGATAAATCTCCCTGTGGATCAAAGTCTACCATTAATACTTTTTTGCCTTGATTAGCTAAACCTATGCCTACATTTTCAGTAGTCGTGGTTTTTCCTGTTCCACCTTTTTGATTTGCAACTACTATTACATTGCACTTCTTTGCCATATAAATTTACCTCCTTTCTCATGGCCAGTGCTAAGACTGGCTATGTAATTTTTGATGATGGATACTTTTTCTTACTAATAATAAATTGATTATTAGTATATTTAAAATATAAGAAAAATATCTAAGAAATCATAATTTACGGAATAAAAAAACTTATACGTGAGTGCTAAATTTTGAAGAAAAATATAGCGACGTATAAGTATCAAAAAAATGTATTTGTTAGTAACGTGTTAGTAACCGAAAAACTCTCACTAAGTCTGAAATGCTCCCACCACGCACCAACAGACTTGTTGTTGATTAAAAAAGTATCGATGAACAGAAAGAAATTTAAATTTTAGTTTGTTAGTAACGTGTTAGTAATTTGTTAGTAACTGTGTTAGTAACCTGTTAGTAACCTGTTAGTAACTGAAAAAATCGTTAGGAGTTTCATAAAGTTTTAACACGTTTATTTAATATAATCCGAAATTTTTACTGTGCCATAAAAACAAAAAAACTCTGATTAAATCAGAGTTTTTCGCAATATTTAGAAAATACCTAATTATTTACAAGCTTCTTCGATAGCTACAGCAACAGCAACAGTTGCTCCAACCATAGGGTTGTTACCCATACCAAAAACAAGTGAATTCAATCTTGTATTTAATAGCTGTTTTGTGTCTATTTCACAAGAATATTTGCATTTTATTTATAAAATACCTAATTTTATATAGTTGTTTTGTATATGTTTAATAAGTATGCATCTAAAATATTGCTAAAAAGGTGTCAAAAATGGTGTCGAAAATAATTAATTATAAAGATTGGTTGTCTGAAAATTACTTGTCTTTTCATTGTCTAATTCTGTGTAAATATCAGCGGTTGTTTTATAGCTAGAATGACCAGCTAACAATTGTGTTACTTTTATATCGACCCCATTGTTATACAACTGGGTGATGAAGGTATGTCTAAGCATGTGATAGTGAAAATCAATGTTAAGCTTTTGAGAAGCTCTTTGTATTGATTTCTGTATCTTTCTTGGTGACATACATCCCATATCTTTATCACATATGACAAACTCACTTTCAGGATACTTTTTAAAATGCTCTTTTAAAATTTCATACAGTTCATTCGATATTGGAACTTTTCTGTAACTTGAATTTGTTTTCAATTCAGATATTCTTATGTCACTTCCTATGATCTGAAGCTGCTTGTTAATTGAAATGTTTCTGTTGATCATATCCACATCTTCTTTTTTATTCCCAGGCATTCACCTAAACGAATACCAGTATATAGTCCAATATATAGTGCAACAATATAATTATCATATTCAACTTTTTTGTTTATATTTGGATGACTATAGTTATCTATAAATTGTTTAAACTCATCTATTGTGATTGTATTTTTCTTTTTCAAAGTTTTTAAGCCATTTAGTTTAAGCTTTACATATGGTTTCCTTATTATATAGTTATTATTATATGCATACGTAAAAACTCCATTAACAACTCTGTATATGTTTTCTATCAATGTTTTTGTTTCAGTCTTTGCTTTTTCATTGAAGAAGTTTTGAATATACTCATAATCCAATTTAGATATGTCACAGGGACCTAGCGTATTTTTTAGATGTTTATTGTAAGTAGACAATCTGCAATATTTGGTTGAGTCCTTTGTAAATGGATCATTATTTATATAGAGATTGAAAATATCATTAAAAGTATATTTCTTGGTCTTTATATTGATGTTTTCGCTGATTTCTTTCTTTTTTCAGCTTCATAGATTTGAGCTTCCTTTTTTGTAAGAAATCGCTCTTAGATATTCTTTTCTTGTTTCCTGCATAGTCTACATATTTTATAAATACTTCAAAAACATATCCATTCTTTGCTTTCTTGCTTTCTCTTTTTCTAATGCTCATAAAAACACGTCCTTTCATTTGTATTTGCCTTAGACGTGCTCTTATGGTAAAATTGAGTACGTAAAAGGACATTCATTAAACATTTTAATTTACCTAAATTTCCAATTAAAGTCTTTTTACATTAGTGCATTGCCAGTGCACTTTAAACTTCTCTGTTGCCAGCAGGGGAGTTTTTTTGTTATAATGTAGATGATCCTAAGTTACTCGTGTGGGCTTAGGACATTTTTATTTATTCATTAATAAGTTGTTTTATTTTGAGTGACTCTCTGTATTGCTCAGCATCAGGTATTTCTTTAAACTTGATTAATTTATCATGATTTTCTTTTACTACTTTTTCAATTTCTTCAAGAGGAACTCTAAAAATTCTTTTCTGCCATTTATCATGTTTACTTTATTTTTTTCGAATACATGATGTAATGTGGCTTCTAATTTTGGAGCATCTTCACTGAAAATCATTGCATGAACATCAAATTTAAAAGGTACTGATGCATCACCAAGTTCGTCTATTCTATCCTGGGGATCTAATCGACGAGTCATGCCTATTTTATATACACCTTCACCGAATGATCCAATATTAGAAATTATATAAACATATCCAGCTTTCTGATTGGCTTCTCTATAATCTATATCTTTTAAATTGTTTTCTATTTCTTCTAACTTTATATCTAGTTCTTTTATTTTATTTTTTATATCTTCTACTTCTGAATCCGGAGAATTAGCTAGTTGAATTAGTAACTGTTCTTTTGCTTTTTCATAATGAGCTTGTTCTTTTGAAATTTTTTCTGGCCTCGTTGATTTCTTTTTGTAATTTTGCTTTTTCGCGTTCTTCTTCTCTGGCAGCTTTTAATATTTCTTTTTCTTCCTGTCTTTTGCAATTATATTCATGAACTAAATGCAATTCATCAATTTTTAAAGATAAATATGCTTTTGTCATTGATATCTTATTTCTTTGATTTAATTTATCTAATGCGTGAACACATTTCTTGATTCGTTCTTCGATTTTATCAAAATTGTTAAATTTGACTTTTGATATTAAGACATCACACTCGTTATTGAAAGCTCTAAGATACATTTTCATATTATCGTTATTCATTGCTCTTCCTTTTGATTTGCTGCCATCTAATGTCCAACTGTCATACCAATTTAATGCTGTTTTATTTTTTATCATTTCTTTTTGCTTTGCACGTATTTTCTTTATTTCTTCGGAATATTCTTCGCTATTTGAAAAATCATACTTTGGTTCATATAAACCAAAATCGTTTATTAATTCAGTTGTAAAATCAAGTTCTTCAATTGTCTGTTTTTTTCGTTTATTTGCTTTTGTAATTTTTCTATTTCTTGATTGCTTAATGAAATGGTTTCATTTAACTTTGTGTATTCTTCTCTAGCTTTTTTGGTAAGGTCTTGAATTTCAATATATTCTTTAGCTCCCAAAGATTCTAATTGTTCCTCCAATTCAGCTATCCTCTTAAGCTCTTTTTTATTGAATAAGCCCATAACAATTTATCCTCCCCTGTATTTTTAAACACTAATTGTGCTTTATTGATTTAAAATATAATTTTCTTTTAAATCCTTTACCATCATGTGAGTTTCTTGCTCACATCTTTTTTCATACTCAGCAGGACAAGAAAAATGATTTTCAAAGATATGTATCATTTCGTGCACCAAAGTTTCTTGCTGCTGGTATGATGAACACCTAGAATTGATAATAACCAGATATTCATTCCCATTGTAATATGCAAAGCCATTAACGTAGCTTGGCATGTTTGTGATTTTCAAGTTAATGTTATACCAACGTAGAAAATCTTCAAAGCTCATAATTATCACACCTTACTTAGTTTCTTTATTAAATGTGTCGATAATCTTTAATATTTGTGCTAAGTCCTGTGGTTCTAATTTCTTTGCTTTGTCAAACAAAATAACTAATTGATCATTTGCATGTATCTCATTGTACAGATCAATAAGATTTGGATAGTTATCTTTAAGGTATTCAACGTTTTCTTCGTAATTACCTAAACTATCATTTTTTGAATAAAACTGTACTTTCTCTTCTGCTTCTCGTATAACATCAGCATAATTTAAACATAACGCTTTACAAATTATTTCTAATGTATCCATATCAATTCGAGAAGCACCATCTTCATATCTTTTTAAAGAACTTTTTGTTTTTATATTGCCAATCTTATCAACTAACGTATCAAGACTTATCTTTTGTAATGTTCTTTCTCTTTTTAATATGCTCCCAATTTCTTTATAAAGCATCATATCTATTTTTGCCATTTTCTCACCTTCTTTAAATACATTATATCAAAAAAATGGTACATTACAACATAAAACTATAAAATTGTGCCAAAAAAGTGTTGCAAAAACAAACGAGAGATGATAATATATGTATGTGCCATAAAAATGGAACAGAAAGGAGCGATATAGTGGAAAAATACACAGTTGAACAAGCTCGAGGGTTAGCTAAAATATCCCAAAAAAGAATGAGTATATTATTGGGTATGAGTGAAAATGCTTATATTAACAAAGAAAAAGGGGAAACTCGATTTTATGTTGATGAAGCTCTAAAATTTTCTAACATAGTTGGAATACCATTTGAAAACATTATATTTTGTAATGTAAATTTTTTTAAAAAGAATGTGCCATAAAAATGAAACAAAAAAAGAAAGGGTGATTGACTTATGAGTAATGTTGTAAAAATAGGGAGAGAAAGCCATGGATAAGAAAGATATTACTGATTTTCTAAAAAAGAAAATGATATAGAATGGCTTGAATTATTAATTAAATTCATAGGATCTCATATTGATTTTTTAAAAGCTGTAAAAGAAATAGAAAAAGAACAAAATTAATTGTTCTTTGATTCTATGTTATTAAGTTCTTCTAAATCTAGCTGACTAATAATTTTAGATATGCAGGCATGTATAAATCTTTTTAAATCATTAACGTTATAATCATCATGCTTATTAAAAGTATGTGAATGATCATTACCCAGCCATGATATTTTTCTAAATATTGGCTCAAATTCAGATGATTTAAAATATTTATCTATAGTTTGTTTTAATGTTAGTTTAAGTATTTCCTGTTTATCTATATTTTTATTGAGATATGCTGCATAGTCTTTAACCAATATTTCAAAAGCTTTTCGAAATGCTAAGCCTGTTATTTCATTCAATCCCTCATTATCAGCAATTAATGCTTGTTTATATACTGTACAAAAATCTGGAGAGATTAAATCGTTCAACCTACTATCAAAATTTATTTCTTCAGGGATTACTTTTGGATAAACATGATAATTTACAATTTGATCGAAATCACCATAGTAATCACTAAGAATTAATTGATCTACGAAGAAATATTGTTTACAAATTGGACACTGCATAACAGCGAGCCATTTTGTATGATTGTTGCTGAGACCATTGGCATACTCTGTATTAAATATAAGATTTGGTTTTATTCCTTTACCACAGTGGGGACAAATTGAAACTATATCTTCTATATCAGAGTTCATATTAATTCACCTCACTTTCTATAACTTAATTATAGCAAAGTGAGCTTAGCAAACAAATAGTAAAGATTATCGACAAGTTTATTTTAGCAGATTTTGAAAATTGAAGTTTTTAAAAATAGTATTTTAACACCGGAAAAACGGAGTTAAAAGCAGAAAGTAGGGAAAGTTATGAAAAATAAAGAAATCTTAGAACTTTTGAAAAAGGTTAGAAACATTGAAGATATTCAACAGAAAATGTTAGAGGAATATGAACTTCCTGATGATATGGAAATTACGGATAGCATGATGCTTGGCTACTTACTAGGGTATATCAATAAAATTCTTGAAAGGAGGTGAACAGTGAAATGGAAGTCATCAGACAGACCAGAATGTTGAGAGCTGAAGAAGTGAAAGATGATTTAGGGATTTCTACAGTTCAATTGAATAATTTCATTACATTAAAAATACTCAATCCTATTTTTCTTGGTAAAGGCTGGAAGTTCAGTCAAAATGAAATCTTGGAATTTCAGGAGAAGTACAAAGGTATGAATTTAAGTAATTACACTTTGGCCAAAGAAGCAAAAGAAAAAGTCGATGCGGCAACATCGACCAAAGATTAATTAAAAGTGAAAATTAATCATCTTTATTATAGGTGGTTAGAAAGGGGAAATCAAGATGATGAAGCATGTTTTGTTTGGATTGATGATATTCTTTGCTGTTTTGACGTTTTTCAGCAGAGGAAATTCATCTTTGGTATGTGGACCGTTGGTATTTGTGACAACATTGCTATTTGGAAAAGAGGTTGAAGCCGATGAAGATGAGTAGACCAGATTTAGTTGTACCTTATCAGGAATTGCCATTGAGAGATAAGCTATATCCGTATTTTTTATCAATAGCAATTGCTATAGCAACGGTGATTATTGTAATTATGGCTAGTGTGAAAGGAGTGGGGTAATGTGACCAAAAAGAAGAATTAGAACAGGAATTATTTGTCTTAGATATGAAGGACCATCTCACGCACGATGACTTCAAAAGACGCAGTGAAATCATGCTTGAGTTAAGAGAGTTGGAATCGCATGAAGCTAAATGATTTCTTTGATCAATGCCATGTCTATGAAACAGTTGATAAGTCACCAGAATGGTTATCACAGCGCAAGACAGGAATAGGTGGAAGTGAAGTTTCAATCATCCTAAACATTAATAAATATAAGACTCCTTATGAACTATTCATGGAGAAAAAAGGTAACTCAGCAGCCAAACATATAACAAATACAGCTATCGAAAAAGGGAATAGACTTGAGCAACCGTTAATTGATGTGTTCTTTGCATTACATCCAGAATATATTCCAATCAATACAAAAAGCATATCACTGAAATCAAAACAATATGAATTCATGAATGCCAATCTGGATGGAGCGCTCCTGGATCAGGAGAAAAACAAGTGTGTTCTTGAAATCAAGACGACAACCATTCAGAACAGAGACATGCTTAATGATTGGGGCTACTGGGATAATGAACAGGGTGTATGGATTGAGAGAGTACCTGATGCTTATTATTGCCAAGTGCTGCATTACCTGATTGTTACAGGTTTTGATAAAGCGGTTATTTATGCATTGCTTGATTTTGCCTATAAGGATGGCCAGGAAACAAGAGAAATCACGATACATAAAGAAGATGTGATTGAAGACATGCAGTATATCATTACAGAAGAAAAGAAGTTTTGGAAGATGCTGGAGGATAACACTCGCCACCTTTCATGAAGATGAACTTTAGATAAAAAAAGAGGTAAATTATGCAGAAATTGAAGTATACAGATAATGGCATTTCTTATATAGAAAATGTGGATTTCTGGAAATTTGTAAATGCAACATTGAATCCAGATCCAATCTGTGGGGAATGTCTGAAACCAATCGCAAATGAAAAGTTTGTTCTGATTCCAATATTGAATGAAGTTTATTGTAAAAAATGTGCTAAGGAAGTATTACAGCAAATGAAATGGTATGAAAAAGACAGAAATATTCATGATGCTAGAACTCAATACTGGTGCAGAGCATTTGGAATAAATATCGAGGGAGGAAAAGAAAATGCAGTTAAATAAAGTACAGAATGAATTTCTTGGATGTACGTCAGCCATTGCAGTTGACAGCCAGGAACAATTTTTAAAGCTTAAGGAATGGATGGGTATACAAAACCTATTCCTTCAGGACGGAACACCTGTGACACAGTTGAATACAGATGTAACGAATAAACGTGTAGCATTCTATCGTGATGATATTGGAATGTTTGTAGGATATGATCATCCAGCAAACATTGGAATGAATTATTCAATCAAAGAATTCAATGAAGCTTTTCCTGAAGCAGAAAACTATGAACAGAGAAGCTTGTTCGGTGATGATGCTGCAAGCATAAGACCACCTGAAGATGATCTGGTTGCTGATCCAATGGAAGACATCGTGGAAACTGAAGTGAAAGAAGTGAAAAATGAACTTTCTTTGGCAGAAACGCTGAATCAATTAGAAGTGGGTACAATAACACCTGCAACAATTACAGGGAATGTCATTGAATTCAAGGATACAGTCATTAACGCAATCAACAAATACAAAAACATTGTTGTTACACAGGATAATTTCAAAGAATTAACTGATACACGCGCAGACTTGAATAATAAGAAGAAAATCATCACTGAAAATAGAAAGAACATTAAAAATGAAGCTTTGAAAGAAATTAATGAAGTTTATGATGCCATGACAAATATTATCAAAGCCATTGATGATGTTGTTGGTCCATTGGATAGTGAAATCAAAGGATTTGAAGCAAAGGAAAAAGAGGCATTGAAACAAAAGATGATGGAAACAACCATCAATCCAACATTGGATATGTTGATCAAGCAAGAAATGCTTGACGATGATACACGAAAGGAATTTACTTTCAAGCCATCATGGACGAATGCATCTGCGTTTACCAAAACTGGAAATCTAACCAAAAAGACAACAGATGAAATCAACGCTGAATTAAATCGAATCGTTGAACTCTATAATCAGAAACAGAAAGATATTGAAACAATTAAATCAACGGTGACTCAGTTGTCTATTGCACATGGGTTGGATGCTCAATTGAATGCTGACACATATGTTGAGTTGTATAAAAAAGGAACTTCCATGCCTGATGTTCAACAAAGAATCAATCGTGATGTTGAAATGATAAAGAATGCAGTGCAAAAGGAAGCTGATAAAAAGGCTCAGGAAATCGTTTCTAAGCAGCAAATGCAAAACCATGAACAAAATACTGAAATTGCAGAAAACACTTCACAGGAACAAAATAAACAATCAAACATTACAATGCTAACAGATGAAAAGACTGGTGAAGTATTGGCAAAAGGAAATGATCATCAGATTCTTGCACAAATTGCTCCAACGCCAGAGAAATTTGAAGGAAAGACATATGAGTATACATATTCATTCAGTGGATCATTTGGAGTAATCAAGACCTTCAGTAATATTTTAAAATTATTATCAATGATGTTTAAGGACTTCAAATATGAAAGAAAATAGGAGGAAAAGAAAATGGTACAGAATAATTTAACAAAAGCAAAGAGTGCACCTAAAAATGGAATAAAGGCATTTAATAATCTTATTCAATCAAATATCATGCGAACAAAGATCTATCAGATGGTTGGTAGAACAGATGCACAGGAGTTCATTACATCCATTACAAGTGCAGTCAATAACAATCCAACACTTGCTGAATGTGACTCACAATCAATCATCAGTGCAGCATTATTGGGGCAAAGCTTACATCTTAAGCCAAGCCCTCAATTGGGATATTTCTATATGGTTCCTTTTAATAATAAAAAGAAAGGCTGCAAGGAAGCGCAGTTCCAGATTGGTTATAAAGGCTATCTTCAGTTGGCCATTAGAACAGGAGAGTATGTTGACATTGATGCTATTGAAATTCGTGAAGGAGAATACAAGGGACGTAATCGCCTCACTGGTAAGCCGGAATTCGAATTTGTAGATGATGATGCTGTTAGAGAAAATCTTCCTGTTGTTGGCTATATGGCCTATTTTGAGATGAAGAATGGATATATCAAACGTTTATACTGGTCTAAGGAAAAGATGATCAAACATGCAGATGAGTATTCTCAGGCATTCAGCGCGAAAAAGTTAGAAGAACTTCAGGCAGGAAAAATTCCACAGAACGAATTATGGAAATATTCTTCTTTCTGGTACAAGAACTTTGATGAGATGGCCAAAAAGACAATGCTAAGACAGTTATTGTCAAAGCACGCTTTATTGTCAACGGAAATGCAAAAGGCCATTGAAGCTGATCAGGCTGTTATCAATGAAGAATTACAGCCATCATATGTTGATAATCCAGATGTCATCGATAACGAAACAGTAACTCCTGAAGAGCCACAGCAGATTGAAGAAACTGTTGGTCCAACAATTGGTGTTAATCAGTTTGCAAAAGAACCTGTTATGGAATCATTAGATGATGATCCAATGGCATAGGAGGAATCAATATGAATGTTGTAACGAAGCTATTGATAGAAAACGAAACAAAAATTTCTAATTATGAAGTGAGAAGAATAGATAAAGAACCATCACAAGAAATAGTCATTACCATTAAAAATATAGATGAAAATGTAAATCTTCCTTTTACAAAAGAAGAACTTTTAGAAGAAGTACCAGAGAGAATATATGTCAGCCCTCTGGAATGGGAATTGCTAAATTACTGGCATGAAGTAGGTGTCAAAGAGATATATAAAGATAACTTTGGAGATATTTCAATATCTGGATTTGGTGTCATATGCGCACATCCAAACAAAGAACAAACTATATTTAATTTTATGGAAACAGGTAAAGAGTATGTTATTGAGGATTTAATTTCTCGCTATGCTCTTATAGAAGGTTAGTTCATTATGCAGGAGGATAAGAAAGGATACGTAAAGCTTTATCGTAAAATTGAAGATTGGAAGTATTTCAGAGATCCATATGTGCTTCAGGTTTTCATCTTTTGCCTCCTGCACTGTGAATATGTCAAGAAGGACAATACGATTGCAAAATTTCGTTCAGGAACATTTGAAACGACAAAAAAAGAGATGTGCGATATACTCGGCATCAGTAGAGATAAATTATACAAATGTCTGAAAATCCTAAAAGATGATGGAGCAATTGATTATTGTTTAAATGGAAGAATTACAACTGTAAGGGTACTGAAATACGATCTTTATCAGGCTATCATGAATAGAAATTTTGATGAGTAAGTGTACGTGACACAGACACTTACTGTACGTAATACGGACACTTATCGTACGTGCGGCGTACACTTACTGTACGTAATACGGACACTTCATCTATATTAAAGAAATAAAAGAAAAAAGAAAATAAAGAAAGCAGTGCTGCTGCATATTTGCTAACTATGTTATAGAGTAGGAAGCCAAAAAAGTCACAGCAGACCAGACTGATTTCTTTTATCAGGGGGATGTTAGGATTTTGGAAAAAACTGAAATTTTGGAAATTCTAAATTTCATGAAGACTGTCTATCAAGGACGAAAGATTGATGACAGTGATGAAACGATTGCTACCTGGCAAATCATGTTTGACGAGTATTCAAAGAATGAAGTCCTGTTATCCATCAAGAGATTGGTCAAAAAGAGCAAGTATGTTCCATCCATTCATGAAATACTTGAAGAGGTTGATAAATCATTCATAGTCGAAAAGATGGTCAGAAAGGATTGCATAATCATTCATGTTCGTTTTCATGATCAGCTGATACCATTCAAGTTCAAGACGAAAGATGAAGCAATGAAGCTGATTGAGATATTGAGAGGCAATCCAAGCAGGGAAGACATTATGCTATGCCATGAACAAAACACAAGATTGTATGCACCATTTGCAGAAGCAATTTATATAAATCAGTCTGACCGCGATGAATTTGAGAAAAGAAAAAGAACAGAATACTTTGCTATGAAGCTAAAGGAAAAAGAAAGGGGAAATGAAAATGGCAATTGATTTTATTAAAATGATGCAGCAGGAGCAGAAAAACACAAAAGATGATAAACAGGTCGAAAAAGAGAAAAACGTTGCTGGGGCGAAGCCTGTAGCTCAAAAACAGGACAAAAAGATTTATTCTAAGACGAGCAATTCAAGCAAAGCTAAAACACCTACTACAGAAAATGGATATGTCTATCCGTTTAGTCTTTACACTGAAGGCCATATTGTAGATGTTTCCAATTATGGATTTGAAGATGGAAAAACATATACAGACAAGCAGATTAGTCAGATCATGCTTGATCATCGTCATTATGAATTTGCTGGTGAAATGACATACAAGATGTTTGAAGAAGACAATACGCTTGTTGCGACTGCAAAGCAATACAAAAAGGGGTGATGAATCGTATGGGGGAAAGATATGTATTCATTATCGTTGGAGTTGGTGGAACTGGTTCTCTTCTTGCAAGGGACCTTCCTAAGCTTCTTATCAATACTGACCACAAGATGCTACTTGTAGATGGTGACCGTGTTGAAAGAAAGAACATGAAGCGCCAGTCCTATCAGGAGCAGGATATAGGAGAGTATAAGTCGATTGCGTTGTCTGCTAAGATTAACACCTTCTATGATACACATTGTGAAGCTATAGGCCTTTACCTGACAAAAAATGAGATTCTTGAATACTGCAATAACAACTATCTTTACACACCTGTCCTTATTGGCTGCGTTGATAATGATGCTACTCGAAAGATACTCGAATATACGTTTGAAAATCTTGAAAGATGCTATTATCTGGATTCGGCAAATGGAGAATATGAAGGAAACATATTCATTGCCTATAGATATTCTCATGATGGAAAGATTTATGGAGCGCTTAGAAGCAAGACATATAAACTTGAAGATGATGTTCATCCACTTGATGAATCTTGCGAGGTACAGGCATCAAAGGGAAATGTGCAGTTTTTGGTTACGAATAATAAAATGGCCAACTATCTTTTGGAACATTGTAATGCGTTGCTGATGAGACAGCTGAAAGGTGGTGTTCAGCGTGTTGAGCGATTTGGTTCAGTATTTTACTCAGACTGATGATGATTATGATTTTGATGCAATGGAAGACAATGATCTGACTTGCTTCCTTCGATTTATTTATGATTTCACCGTTGATGATGAAATAAAAAACCAGATAGAAGTAGCGGTCCATAACGGTCCTGAAGGATTTGTTGACATATACGAATATGGTTTTCATGAGGATAACTATCTTAACGATATGCATCTTGGTGATGCACTTGACATGAGTTATGATAACGTTCTGGTTACAATGCTTCTGTCATGTGTGATGCATACAATGCATTTTGATGTCAAGTGTGAAGACTTTGACTTTGCAATTGCTTTGGATGATGGTAGCCATATTGATGTTGAGCATTATCGCATAGATAACTACAAGCCATACAACTCAAACAGAAAGATTGATAAATATCTTAATGATTTCATAATTGATTGTCTTAAAGATTTTGAGGATCCAAATCATTCTGGATACATTGATGGGTATGATGCAGAAACAGAAAGAGTGAATGTTTCATATGTAAGGCTGAAAAATAAATCCTATGCCAGAAAGCTAAGAAAGGCTTACGCAAAGAATTTACGTGTAAGATTGATGTTTAATGAGCTCAAGTACTACATGGTCAATGGAGAATTTGTATTTGCTGAAAATTACAATATTGAAGCAGTTGCTTATAACGGATTTTTCGATATGGATACAGTCTATGATGGCATGAAGGCACTTATTGAAATATTTGGAATCAAGGATACCAATCAAGAAAGTCTGTCATTCAAGAGAGCTTTAGCTAACATGAATGATTATTTGTATTATTCTCGAGAGGATGACTATAACAGCTATTTATTTTCCAAAATTTTGGAATGTCATGCAGCACCGGGTGGCGAGGTGATTCTATGACGGAATTGATTGCACGAATTACTTCAGAAAGTAATGCAGTTGAAATTGCATTCAAAGACCATGGCAGAAATGAACTGGTTTTCAAGAAAATTGAAACTCAGGAATTCTGCAAGATCATCAGAAAATCGTTTGAAAGGAAAGCTGAAAAGTATGTTCCAACAAAAAATATTATTTTGTTGAATCCACAGATCATTGCCATTGACGAACACTATACAGTCATCAAGCAGGAGGAAAAGAAAAGAATTGTCAATTATGCTGAAAGTAGCAGTGGCAATATGCTTGTATACAATATCAATTTCCCAAATGCCATATACATTGTTTATTTTTCTCATGAAAAAGTTGGCAGTATAGAGTGCTACTCTTACAAGGAATACAAAGCTGAAGAAACAGAACTCTATGAATATCCGATGCCGAATGAACTTTCTGGCAATAAGATGTGCATTGGAAACGCTGAACGTAAGATTATTGACAAAGATATTGTTGGAGCGCTGGAGAGAATCATATTTACACCTTATTCCCATTCAACATTCAGTGGAATGAACGGATTTTCTATAACAAAGACCTATTTTGAATATCTTGAGTCCAATGAATTTCCATACAAGCTCATGAAACCATTGAATAAAAAACTAAAAGATGTACTGAAAGGATAGAAGCGATGATGAAGATAACAAGAGAAGAAAGACAACTGTACAAGTTTCTTGATTGTGTTAACAAGATTTTTGGAAAGACAGATGAAAGAACATATGTTGCAGGATTGCTTGATAAATTATATTTCTATGCACCTGGTTATTGTGGTGTATATGAATCATTAGAAAATATAGACAGACTGATTGATGCATATGATTTTGACAAGTGCATCTATCAGCTGAAACAACTGCCCAACAAATCTTTTGTGCTTGATAAAGTGGAAGGTGATGCGTTGAGCAATGCCAGAACAAGAGATAATATTGTTTCCTATGTAGAGGGTAGAATGGATGATAGCTGGGTTGATGAGATGGATAAGCACTACACCAAGAAGATAGCAAAAATAGCATCCGTAACAGGAAAATGGATCAGTGATGATGATGTCGGGTATCTTAAAATGTTTGATATATTCAATGTTCATAATGGCTATGATTATTTGAGATTTGAAACAGAAGATGATCTGTCTAAAATTTCTTTGATCTTTACTGCATTTGCCGTTGTACCTAATGAAAATGACAGTTCACAGATGAAGATTGAAGCATATGTGGAAAATCGAGAAGAGTCATTTGAAGAACCTCCTGAAGAATTCGAGGACGAGGAATATGGCGACCCAATGGCCTGAGAGTGGACTCATCTTTGAAGTTCCAGGTGTCCGTGGAAAGGGAAGGCCGAGATTTACAAGAATGGGTATTGCCTATACAGATAAGAAAACTGTTGAATATGAAAAACTGATTAAAAACAGCTACCTAAAGCACACAAATTACATCTCTGATAAAAGCATACGAATGAGCATGTATGTGTGCTTTTCTCCAAACAAGAGTGATACAAAGAAAAATAAGGCTTTGAAGTTGAGCAATGCTTTTAATCCAAAAAGAAACCTGACGTAGATAATGTGGTCAAGGTCGTGCTGGATGCCTTGAATAAGGTTGCTTATCACGACGATACGCAGGTCAATGAGATACATGTGATAAGACATTATGATGAGCAGGAACGATTGATCATATGTTTAAGTGAGAATGGTGAGCTGTTTGTTAAGAAAGGTTAAGAATTTATGATTGGAGTGATGAAGATGTTGACTAAAGAAGAATGTGAAACTGCATTAAGTAAATTATGGGATAACACTTTTGGAACCGATTGCATAACAGGCGAAGATTTAGATAAATATGTAGATATAATTGATGGTTTGATTCAATACGTATTTAATCATCAACCATACAAATTTGAAGATTTAAAACCTAATATGTGGGTTTGGGATGATAATTCAGAATGGATTTTCAAAATAAAAAGCGTGAATAGTGAAATTGATATTGAGTTTGAAAATGGTGATTTAACATTTTTAAGAACAGTGTTTGAAGAAGGACGTTTCTTCCCAGTTACAAAGGCTATGGAGTATCAAGAATGACAGAATTATATACAACATTTTATTCTTTGATAATTATTATATGGATTGTATGGGGTATTGTTACAATTGCTTTTATATTTGCAGGTTGTTTGATTTTATATGAATTACTGATTATGCCAATTTATGAAATGATTTGTGAATATTTAGAGAAGAAAAGGAAGTGAAAGATGATGAAGTATAGAAAGAAACCAGTAGAAGTTGAAGCTATTCAATGGACAGGAAACACAAGCGAAGTAAAGAAGTTTTGTGGCAGCAAATGCTCGTATAACGTAAATGATTCTGCGTGGCAAGTCGGAAAAGGAGTTCCACATGAAGAACTTATTATACATACTCTCGAAGGTGATATGAAAGCAAGTAGAAATGATTACATCATAAAAGGAATAAATGGCGAAATATATCCATGTAAACCAGATATATTCGAAAAAACTTATGAAAAGGTTGAAGAAAGCGAGTTGTTAAAATGAATAAACAAGATTTGATGAAACAGCTCATTGATTTGTATCAGCAAAGAGAATTCGTTCAGCTTCCTTGTACGCAGCTGATTATAGATAAATACATAAAGAAGCTTGAATTAATGTTGAAAAATTTATTATGAGAGGAGTTGTGACTATGCCTAACTGGCTTATTAATTTCTTCGCAGGACTTGGAATGCTAGAAACAGCACTGCTGGTTGTTGGTGGGATTATTGTTTATGCAGATATTAGACGTGCTGATCAGGAGGACTAGGAAATGGATTCGTATGAAAAGGTTGAAAACTATCTAAAAAAATATCAAAGCCTTAGATACGATATAATTCTGTATGAGAACAAGATGGGTGGACTGAAGGCCATTTCTTATTCTCAGGAAGAAAAAGGCACAGCACAGGATGATATGATGCTGGTATACATGCAGAAGATTGAAGAATGCAGGGAGCAACAGAAAGAAATAGAACAGTTTATTGAAAAAAATTTTATAGGTATTGATAAGGTGCTAATCTATGAAAGGTATATAGAAAAGCAAAGTTATACGGCAATTGGTAATAAAGTTCATTTCTCTTCTGTTCATGTGAAAAGACTCATTAGAAAAGCTATATATGGATATCTGGCTAGATAGTAAAAAAATAAAAAATATATTGACAAAGTATGGATATTATTATATGACTTATGGTACAATACATACGTATAGAAGTTATCTATACTAGAAGGAGGAGATATTATGGCAACAAAAAGTTTCACTGATACTTATGTAATCGAACGTTCAGATGTTAATAGATTCCATAATATCATGAACAAAACAAAAAAAGTAAAAACAAAAAAAGTGATTGGTCATCAAGATGTTAAAGGGAAAAAAGCTATTTTAAACATGTTAGGAATTAATAAAAATGATATATAGAACTATATCCTTATATGATATGATTAATCAAAAAATCGGAAAGGATGAAATAATGAAAATTCTTTCCGATTTTTCTTGTCCTTTAAATCCTGATGTTGAATATTTTATTCACTATAAAGCTTATGAATTTGAAAGAGTTGGATTGGCTAGAACCTATCTTGTATATGCACAACCATCATATGGAAAAACATATTTAGTCGCTGTATATGCGTTAGGTCAAAGTAATGTTGAGTTAAGTGATTCTTTAAAATCTAGACATAGAAAGAAATTGTTTGGGACAACGTATCCTATAGGAAAAAATATAAAAACTTTGTTAATTGGGCAGCTAGCCAAAAATTATACAAATGGTTATAATGAATATATAACTGGAGATATCTTAATGAGCTTAGTTTTTTCAAGGATTAAAGATATACATATGATTTTCCCTAGTGTAGTTACGCATGTTGACTGCAAAGATGATGAAAATCTTAAAAGATATTATGAGAAATTTGGATTTCAATTATTTAAGAAAAAAGATGATATGTTGATTTATTTATTACCAACAAATAAAATTTTAGAAGAAGTTTTATCACAAGAAGAACAAGAAAACGAATTGGTTGGAGCTAAATAAAAAGAATTTAGATATAAAAACGAGAGGATTGCCGTCCTCTCGTTTCTGTTAATGATGCATTATGCAGTCACTTCTTAATTCACTTATAGTATATCACAAAAAAAGTTATGTAAACTGAAAAGATGTTAAAAATGTTAAACATGTTAATCGCATAGTATGATATTATTATAATGTCAGGAACTGGCAAAGATGGATGAACGTTTCCCCGATAATTTGAATATCCCTTGTGAAAGAGCACGTAAGTGTTCTTTTTCTTTTATGGCGACATCACATTTTACCAACCTTTCATATAATAATAAGCCAGCTAGACATAGAGTTCATTTTGAAATCCCCTTTAAACATACATTTTTTCTGCTTGTGGTGTCGCTTTAAAAGGGAAAATGGTGTAGAATAAATACAAATGGGAAGGGGAAATAAATATGATTCAAATACTTACATACTCAGGAAATGAAGAAAATTTTAATGGAAAAGATATTGTTCTAAATAAAATACATGATGCACGATCATTAGATGATTTTGATATAAATGTTATAGATTTAAAGGATGAAAAGATTTGGAGAAATAATGGTAATAGTTTTTCTTACGTAAATATTATGAATGATTTTATCAGTATCTCAGACATGATAGGACTTAGTAAAAAAGCGTCAATTATTGTTTTTTTCCACAGAATTTAAAACTATATTATCACATTGATTATGATGGTAGATATAGAAAATATCACGAATTAAAAGACATAATAGGTACTTTAAAATCACACATATTAAATTATTTATATAGACCAATAGCAGATCTTAAAATAATTTACGAAAATACTATTACAAAAATTGGTGATGAAAATATAAATGCATCATTTTGTTTTTATAATGCAAGTAACGTATTGACACTGTCAGAAAAAAGTGAAAGGCCAACAACTATAAAATGTAACAAGGTTATATTATCAACATTAAATATTTCAACTTATGATCAGTTAATTAAATTTTTTAAACAAATACATTTAATAGTAGACAAAGAAGAAGAACCTGATTGGATTAAGGAGGAACAAATGTTTGACGATGCAAGGCAATTAGAAATTATCGACGATAAAACAGAAATTATAAAAAATGCAAGTAAAGATATTGATAATGCAAAAAAAGTGTTAAAAAGAAATATGAGATACAAATCTATTCTTTATACTTCAGGGGATGAGCTGGTTGATGTTGTATTTGAAATATTGGAACAAATGTTAGGATGTGACTTATCTGGATTTAATGATGTAAAAAAAGAAGATTTTAATTTTGAGATTGATGATAAAGTATTTATTGGTGAAATAAAGGGAGTAACATCTAATGTAAAAAATGCAAATGTATCCCAATTAGATATCCATGTACAAAATTATATTGATGAACATGAAGTTGATAAAGAAAATATAGTATCATTGCTTATTATTGATCATCAAAGAAATAAACCATTATCTCAAAGAGAAGAAGTGCATAATAATGCTATTGAACTTGCAATTAGGAATAAAAGTTTAATTATTGAAACAATTACACTTTTAAGAATGTTTGAGAAATATTTGAGTGGAGAATTAAATAGAAAAAAATTATAGATATATTAGAAACAAATACAGGATTATTAACAGTTGAAAAAATCAATTAAAACCACACACTGCTGTGGTTTTTCTTTTACCCAAAACGACAAATAGGAGGTGGTGGTATGACTTGAAAGAGAACTGGGAACTTGCCTATGAGGATTATAAGAAAGGCCTTAAGCGAAAGGAAATAGCCGAAAAATACAATGTTTCAATTAATACAGTCAAGTCATGGAAAACTCGCCACTGGAATAAGATGGATAAAAAGAGGGTGCACCCCCAAAGAAGAAAAAGGGTGCACCCCTAGGCAATAAAAATGCAACTGGTCCTCCAGGTAACAAGCATGCGGAAAAGCATGGCTTTTTTTCTAAATGGTTGCCAGAAGAAACTCAGCAGATTATTGGAGAAATGCCAACAAATGAAATTGATACATTGTGGATGAATATCCAATTGCAATTTGCAGCAATTATTCGTGCTCAAAAGCTCATGTATGTACATGATCAGCAAGATAAGACTATTGAGAAGATCGAAGAAAAGGATGGCAATGTTGTTGGTGAACGCTGGGAAGTTCAACAAGCCTGGGATAAGCAGGCTACTTTTCTATCTGCTCAGAGTCGTGCCATGAAAACTCTAGAAAGCATGATAAAGCAGTATAATGATATGCTTCACAAAAATTGGGATATGGTTACTGAGGAGCAGAAAGAACGTGTTAATCTTATTCGTGCTCAAATTAATGCGGTTAGTGCAAAGACAAACGAAAATGACACTGAGGAAGGAGTTATGATTGTCAATGATTTACCAAGAGGTTAAATTATCAGACATCATCATTCCAAAGTTTCATGCCCTATTCAATGATGTTGATCATATGCATCAGATTTTAACATCTGGGCGTGCTGGTACTAAATCTTCATATATGGGAATATTATCTGATTATCTCATTGCAGGAGAAGCAGGTACAGCGGTTGTCATTATGAGAAAGCATCATGTGAAGCTTGAAAAAACTGTATTCAAAGAATGCCTGCGCGCTATGAAGAGGCTTAAACTGAATAAAAAGTATTTCAAGATTACAAAAAAGCCCATGCGTATTACCAACCTAAAGAACTCAAACACCATTTATTTTACTGGTTCTGACAGCGTGGATGATACAAAAGGTATGATTGATGAAAATAACGCTATAAAGCTTGTTGTCCTTGATGAGTTGACGGAGTTTTTTGACAAGGGTGAAGGCGAAGATGAGATAAATAACATTGTAGCCACATTCGTTCGTGGTAATGATAAGGATTTTAGAATGCTTTATCTATATAATCCACCCAAGAATCCAAAAGCACCAATTAATGAGTGGTGTCATAAGATGGAACAGAGAAATGATTGCATTCATATACATGTCACATATCAGGACGTTCCTGTGTCATGGCTTGGACAAAAGCTGATTGATGAAGCCAACGCAATGAAACAGGCAGATGAGAAAATGTATAACTGGATTTGGCTTGGAAAATCAGTTGGATTGGATGATCTGATTTATTATATGTTCAATCCGGAGAAGCATGTTGTGGACCCCAAAAAATCAATAGCATATGATTTGTTGTTCGTGGGTATAGACGCAGGACAATTGAACGCAACGACTTATGAAGCCTATGGGTTAGATTTCTATAACAAGAAATTTCAGGGACTATTTGAATATTATCACTCTGGAAGAGATACAGGTGTTCAGAAGAGTCCTAGTGAATATGCTGGTGATTTTCGTGATTTCATTGATTCTATATATGATACATTTGGAGAGATGCCAGTTTATGCATGCATTGATCCATCAGCAGTTGGACTCGCTGAAGAAATTAAGCGTGTATGTCCAGAAGTGATATTTCCAAAAATAGATAACACAGTTGATTTAGGGATAAGCAGAGTTCAGAAACTGCTTATTTTTTATGTCCTGAAATTAAGCATCTATCAAAAGGAACTAGAAAAAGAAATGTATCTATATAGTTATGATCCAGATTCTATAGATAAAGGAAAAGAGAAACCAATCAAACAAAACGATCATTGCCAGGATGCGACGAGATATGCTGTCATGGGAGCTTGGGATTATATAGTCAACATGCTTCCAATGTTGAACGATTAAGGGAGGTGAAATAATGATAGCAAGTGATGTGAGAGATTTTCTTGAAAAATTAGGCTATGATGTTCAGACCTCACTGAATCATAGGGAACATATGCAGTTATGGAGAGAATGGTATCGTGGCAAAGTTGATTCCTTTCATGAATATGTGATTTATAATGGTATAAAGGAAGTCAAAAGAACAAAGAAATCACTGGGAATGGCAAAAAAGAGCTGTGAGGACTGGGCTGATTTGTTGTTAAATGAAAAAGTGAAAATTACAGTTGATGATGCTTATCAGGATATTCTTGAGGGTTGTCTTAGTGAAAATGACTTTCAGGCACAGTCAAATGCACTCATTGAATTGAGCTTTGCGTTAGGAACAGGCGCATTTGTTGAATATGCTTCAGCTTCAACACAAAGCGGATGCCAGATTGATTATATTAATGGCAATATGATTTTTCCTTTACGAATAAGAAATGGAAGAATTATAGATGTAGCCTTTGCAAGTCAAATAGGCGACAGTAAATATTATGTCAATATTCATGAAAAAGTAGGTAATCAATATAGAGTTGAGAATATTATATTTGATGCAGAAAAAGGCGGAAATTATAGCATTGATAAGATTCCAGATGATGTACAGAGGATTATCTATTCTCCTGTGCCTTTGTTCCAAATTATTAAGCCGAACATGGTTAATAACTCTGATATTGATGAGCCTATGGGAATGGCAGTTTTTGCCAATGCACTAGATGAAATGATGGACTGTGATGAAAAGTTTGATTCATATTTTAATGAATTCCAGTTAGGAAAGAAAAGACTTTTTCTTGATCCGTCCGTTATCAATGTGACTCCAGTTACAAACGGCAAAAACAAGTCTGTAAGACCGGCATTTGATCCAAATGACACAACGTTTTATGCGTATGGTGGTGGCTCTGATATGAAAGAAAAAATCAAAGAGACTGAATTTAATCTTCGTGTTGATGAGCATAGTCAGGCATTACAGGACGCATTGAACTTGTTTTCTGATAAAGTTGGGTTTGGTTCTGATCATTATGTTTTCAAGGAAGGAAAGGTATATACAAATACTGCCAATATCATTTCAAGTAATTCGAAGATGTTCAGACGTCTTAGAAAGCATGAACTTATTTTAAAAAAGGCTCTAGAAGATATGGTAAGGGCTGTTCTTTATGTTTCCAATGGCATAGTATACAGTAATGATATTCAAGTTGACTTTGATGATTCAATCATTGAAGATAAGGATACAGAAAGAAAACAGGATCAGGCAGATATGGCCAACGGTACACTTAGAAAAGATGAATATCGTGCTAAATGGCGCAACGAAACATTGGAACAAGCTCAGGAGAACCTTCCTGTCGAGGCTGATGCATTGCCATGATATCACCAGAAGATATGGAAACTTATGGCTATGGCCATGAAAGTATTTTTCTTGATCTTGAGCAAAGGATTCTTAAAGATATTGTCAGGAGAATCAAAAGTACAGGAGTGATAACTAGATCAGCTGATTTTCAGTTGAATCAATTGAAAAGAATCGGATATAGTGACAAGGATATCAAAGAAATGCTCACAGAAACTTTGAAGCTATCAAATGAGTATGTTGATAAATTATATACTGAAGCTATAAAAACAGATTACATTGATAACAAATCATTGTATGAAGCAACGAGCACTGATTTCATTCCGTTTGAAAAGAACACTCTGCTTCAAAACAACATTAAAGCTCTAAAAAAAATAACTAATGATGAAATGAAAAATTTGTCACGTTCTCTAGGCTTTGTTGTTTTGGAAGACGAAAAAACAAAAGCTGTAAAACTTACAGAGTATTTTCAGAATGTTTTGGATCAGATCATTGTTGATGTAACAGCAGGAGCATTTGATTACAATACAACTTTAAGAAAAGCAATCAATGCCATGACAAAATCAGGAGTTAGATGGATTGATTATGAATCTGGATATCACAATAGGATAACTGTTGCAGCAAGAAGAGCTGTCATCTCCTCTATTGCTCAAATGTCAAGGACTCTATCTGAAGATACTGCAAGAAGAATTGGGACCAATGATTATGAGGTATCAGCTCATGCCAATCCCAGACCTACACATGCATTGTGGCAAGGGCTTGTATTCACTAGACAGGAGCTTGTTTCTGTGTGTGGATTAGGCTCAGTTACAGGGCTAGGTGGAGCAAATTGTTATCATACTTATTATCCATTTGTAAAAGGAATATCAGTGAGAGCATATACTGATGAGGAGCTTGAGAAAATGGCCAATAGCACTCCAAAAGAATGGAACAGCAAAGAATATACAGGCTATGAAGCAAAGCAAAGAATGAGGCAAATGGAATCCAACATGCGAATGTATCGTGAAAGAATAGCATTGCTCAAAGAAGGAGATGGCAATGAATTAGACATCATGAATGCTCAGATACAATATAGATCATGCATGGATGAATATGTTCGATTTAGCAAAGCGATGGGTATGAAGCAACAAAAAGAACGCATCTATATGGATGGTTTAGGCAAAGTTGGAGCTTCAGGTATAAATACAGATAACTTGACAAGAAAAAGAAATCTTATGAAAGGATATCAGAAAGCACAGAAAAGCGGAGATATTTCAATGCTTGTTGAATTCCAGACTTATCAAAGAATTTCTGATGATATTGATAAAAAAATAGTAGGTACTACAACAAAAGATGGTATAATGATTACAGGATACAAGACACATTTTATTGATCGAGTGATTGGACAGTATGAAAGCAGTGATGAACCAATCAAAGGGAAAAGAAAAGGTGTATCTATTGAAATGATTAGCAATGCACTTCAAAATGGTGAATTGAAAGAAAGACCATTAACAAAGTCAGGATTAAGAAGTATCAGCTATCAAACAGATGAATGTATTGTAACAATCAATCCAGATACTGGAGAGCTGATTCAAACGACGCCAAGAAAATAGGGAGGAGGAAAGACTATGGCAATAGCATTAAATGAAAGTGATTTATCGTTTATAAGAAAAAACATTGAGAATAGTGATGTATTGTTGCAGTCTGATGATCCTAATGATTTGATTGAGGCATTGCATGACTATACAGTTGATATTCTTATTGATGGAGATGTGAATGATTCTGTTAGAACAGCTGAAAAAATAATTGATAAATTGTTAAATGATTAATTTTTAAAGAGCACAGCGTAAAGCAGGTGCTTTTTATTTTGTCCTGGAGCATGACGTTTAAAAGGCTTGTGTCTCGATGGCAAGAGATATAAAACAGCCAACCTAAACCGGAGAGAACCGGATATAAAAAACACAGGAGGAAAGAAAATGGAATGGTTAAAAGAATTTTTAGGTGATGAATTGTATTCTCAGGTTGAAGCGAAGCTAAAAGGCAATGATAAAGTAAAATTGGCCAATCTAGCAAGTGGAGAATATGTTTCAAAATCGAAGTTTGATGACAAAGAAAAAGAACTTGCTACTGCAAATGATACAATTAAACAATTGAAAGAAACAGCAGAGAAGTTCGATGGTTCAGATATCGAAAAGCTAAGAGAAGAATTAAAAAACACTCAAACTAAGCATGATGCTGAAACCAGACAATTGAAAGAAGACATGAAAAAGCGTGATGCTGTGGATGCTTGGCTCGATGCGCATCCAACAAAGCATAGAGCATTGATGCGTTCACAATTTGATTATTCAAAATTGACAGTTGGTGAAGACGGGAAGATTTCTGGAATTGAAGAAATCGGTAAATCATTGACTGAAAGCTATTCTGACATGTTCGTAAGCAATGACGAAGGGGATGATACCCAATCAAATCCTAAAGATGGTGGTATTGACCATGGAAAATCACCACAAGAAAAAGATCCAGGAAAAATGAGCATGGAAGAATATAGAGCGTGGCGTGAAAAACAATAGACAAGGAGGAATAAAAAATGCCAAATCAAATTTTAACACCAGAAATTATTGCACGAGAAGCCTTGATGGTTTTACAGAATAACTTGATTATGGCCAACTTAGTGCATAGAGATTATGATTCAGAATTTGTTGCAGGAGTTGGTGATACTATTACTATTCGTAAGCCAGCTAAATTTGTGGCACATAACTTTACAGGGAACATTGTAGTTCAGGATGCGGTCGAAGGAAAAGAAAGTGTCAAATTAGACCACTTCAGAGATGTTTCATTCAAGGTGACTTCTAAGGAATTAACATTGGATATCAAGAATTTCTCAGAACAGTTCCTTCAGCCAGCGTTAATGGCAATTGCACAATCAATTGATGAGGACATTCTAAATGTCGTAGCAGGAGTCAACAATGCCGTAACAGCAACTGCCAATCCAACAAATTTAAAAGATATTGCAGACATTTCAAAGATGCTTGACATCAACAAGGCACCTATGTCTATGCGTAGACTTGTAATGAACCCAGAACACAAATATCGTTATGCATTGACGGACAATCTTTCTAAGGTATCTTATGCTGGGACAGGAGATACTTTAAGAAATGCAGAGCTTGGTAAGGTTTATTCATTAGATACTTACATGGATCAAAATGCTCCATATTCATTTGCAGCTACTCCAGGAACAATGACAGCATGTAAGGTTACAGGAAATATTGATGAAAAGAAAATACAGATTACAGGAGCAACAGCTACAACAGGAACATTGAAAATTGGTGACGGATTAATCATCGATGGACGTATGTATCGTATTACAAAAGATGCAACTGCTGCTTCAGGTGCTGCTTCTGATGTAGAAATCGACATGCCATTGCATACTCAGATTGATGAAGCGACAGATGCGTATATCGTTACAAAACATCATTCATTGGCATTCCATAGAAATGCAATTGCTCTTGTAACGAGAACATTGGAACTTCCTATGGGAAATAAGCAAGCAGCAGTGGTACAGGACAATGGACTTGGTGTCAGAGTTGTCTATGACTATGATACAAACACTAAAACAGATTATGTATCATTGGATGTTCTTTATGGAATTAAGTTATTATATCCTGAATTAGCAGTCAAATTGGTTGGCTAATATGAAAGCAGTTGATTTCAACTATTACCGAGAAGAATACTATGGTGATAGTATTCCACAGGAAGAATTTAAGAAATACGAAAAGAAGGCCAGAGCACATGTTTCTGGTCTTACTTTTGGAAAGATTGATGTCATGGACGTTGATGAGGATGAAAAAGTAAAAGACTGTATATGTGCTATCGCTGATACTATTTATAAAAATGATGCCATCCCATCAGCAAAATATGGCATATCAAGTGAATCCACTGACGGGCACTCTGTTTCATATGGTAAAGCAAAGACCAAAGAGGAATTGAATGATGAGATTTTATCTACTGTTCAGCTTTATCTAGCTGATACGGGATTGCTCTATGGAGGTGTAGACATATGCTTGACTGCAAAGAATTGGTAACGCATGTGTATAAGAAATATGATTCCACAACAAGACAAAATATTCTCGTTTCAGAAATCATTAAAAATGCGTCGTGGTTCAGAACCCAGCAGTCCAGTATAAACAATACTACTGTCGAGGCAAAAGACATTATCAAGGTTAGAATTTCACTCGAGAATGTTGAAAATATACCGGAGATAAACAAAGGTGACATCATGATTCATGGTATGGCGACTATTGAAAGCTTGAGTTATGGGCAGATAAGAGAAGAATATCCTGACAGTTTTACTGTCGCAACTGTGACATACAATTTGAACAGTCTTCCTTATTCTAGACATATTAGATGCGAAGGAAATTAGCATGGCGAAAATTGTGGTTGAAACACCTAGAGGAAAAATCATTCAGACAAAATCCGAGAATGGAACTATAGTAGCTGAATTGAAATGGAAACCGGGATTTGGTGGAGAATATTCAGCTAAGTACAATAAAGCTCAGACCTTTGTAGATAGTGAGGTTCTGAGATTATGTGATCCTCTTACTCCAATGCGAAGCAAGGCTTTGATTTTAGCTGGCACGTTAGCAACTGAGGTAGGGAGTGGACTGGTTCAGTACAATGCCCCTTATGCGAAATATCACTATTACGGTAAGTTAATGATTGGGCCTGCACCAAAGAAACTTACGGATATAGATTTGACCTATGAAGGGGCACCACAAAGAGGCGCATTCTGGTTTGAAAGGATGAAAGCGAATGATGCAAAAGTAATTCTAAAAGGAGCTGGTAAGATTGTCGGAAAATAAAACGCGTATCAAGGCCATTCGTGATTATTTCATGAAATGTCCTCATCTAAAGGACGGATGCTTGAATATAGACTATTTGAATCCGGATGAAAAAATTCAGTATTCTATCAATCCGACAGTGACATCCAATCCGATAGTGAAGAGCTATGTTGACGGTTCGACACTTCGACAATATCTCTTTAACTTTTCAAGCTCTGAGATACGTTCGCCAGATGTCATTGATCAGATAGAGGCATCAAGCTTTTATGAAAAAATTCAAGAGTGGATAGAGGAAAACAACAGCAAGAATATTTTGCCTGAATATGAAGGTATACAGAGCATTGAAGTTCTTGCACCAGGATATATGTTTAATGCTGATTACAAATCAGCGATTTATCAAATACAATGCAGAATTACATATATGAAGGAGGCTTATTAATGAGTGATGCTGTAAAAGAAGAATTAGTCAAAAGATCGAGAAAAGTAGCATTCATGGGTGTCGTTTCTGAAGATACAGAAACGTTCACAAGAATGACTAAATTTACAGATTTTTCGAAATCTTCAAATCCAACTGAGTATTCTCGACAATACGTGGATGAAGATGGAGAAGTAACAGATGTAACAGGATATTCACCAGAAATTTCATATGCATTTGATTATTATACAAACAATGTAGTTCACAGTGATATTATTGATATCACTGACAATGAAAAAACAGGTGATGATGCTGTTAGAAATATCATTATTGTTGATTTTACTAGACCTGTGGAATCTCAAGAAAATCAGTATTATGGAAAGAAAAGACCATATGCAATTATTCCAGATTCAGAAGGTGACAGTACAGATGCATATACATACAGTGGTACATTAAGAAATAAAGGTGCCTTTGAAGAAGTTAAGGTTCAAAGCTCAGATGGATGGAAGACATGTACTGTTGTTGTTTCTGCTTAACAAAATAATGAGGAAAGCTAATTAGGAGGAAAAGAGCCATGAGCCAAGAAAAAATACGATTTGGAGCATCAATGGTCTTGAATTAGAAATGGATCTAGATGATGCAGAAACGCTTGAAAAATATGAAAAAGCATTTACTGAAATGGACATTCAGGAAAAAGAATTTCCCAAAGATGGTAAAACATCTGAAATCGTAAGAAGATACTGTGATTTGTATTATCGTCTATTTGAAAATCTTTTTGGTAAAGATGATGCAGACAAGATAGTACAAAAGAAATATCATATGGGACAATGGGAAGAAGTTTATGCATCTTTTCTTAAATTTGCAAGTTTACAGATGAATGCTATCAACGCAAGAAGAAATGCTATCATTCAGCCAACTAAGAATAGAGCAGCTCGTCGTTCTAAACAGAAGGCTATGAAATGATTAATCTACTCACAGATGATCTTCCAAGAACTGTTGTTGTAGATCATAACAGCTATATGATTTATACGGATTTTCGTGATTATATAGAACTCCAGCAAATGATTATGGATGGTGTAGATGATTATGCTATCGTTAATTATATCTGTGGTCTGTATATGAATGAGAAACCTAGTGATTTAAAAAAATGCGTTCATGCTATCAATACATTCATGAAAGGTAATGTAGACGGAAGTAAGGATGGCTCCCATGATGGCTCATTCAATGGGAAGAAGGCATCAAGATTTGCATTTTCATACAAATACGATGCACCTTATATCATAGGAGCTTTTTAGAATGTTATGGCATTGATCTTATGACATGTGAATATATGCATTGGTGGAAATTCAATGCACTATTTGATTCACTAAATGAAAATACAGAGCTTAAGAAAAGAATTGCCTATAGAATGATGGATATTTCAAAAATTAAAAATAAAGAAGAAAAGAGAAGAATAAGAAGAATTCAAAAGCAGATTGCTATTCCTGTCGTAAATGTTATGAGTGATGAAGATATAGCTAATGCTTTTTAGAGGTGAGAGATATGGAAAAACCACCATACAAAAGAATCTGGTACGCTTGTCCTTATTGTGGCAAGCGTCTATTTATATATGATAATACTGCTCTTGTTAAAGGTGTGTATATCAAATGTAAAGGATGTAATAAGGAAATAAAAGTACAGATTAAAGTGCACTAAGAGAGCCGTGAGCCATGCGTCAAGAAAGTGAGGAATGAATGCATGGCAAGCAATGTTGATGGTACTTTAAAATTTGATACAAGGATTGATGAGAGGGGGTTCAATGAAGGAACCCAGAGTATAGGTAACAGTGCTAAAAAAGGCATGTCGATTGTGACTAAAGCCTTTGTAGCTGGTACAGCAGCAATCAGTGCTGGTGGACTTGCAGTCATAAAGATGGGGTCAGACTTTGAAGCACAGATGTCACGCGTCAAGGCTATTTCTGGTGCTACTCAAGAGGACTTTCAAAAGCTTAGGGATCAGGCTTTACAATTAGGAGCTGATACATCATTTTCAGCTTCACAGGCAGCTGAAGGGATGGAAAATCTAGCAGCAGCCGGTTTCAGTGTGACTGAAACTATGGAAGCTATGCCTGGTTTGTTGGATTTAGCAGCAGCATCTGGAGAAGACCTTTCTGCATCTTCAGATATTGCCGCTACTGCTATCAGAGGATTTGGGCTTGAAGCTTCAGAGGCTGCGCATGTTGCGGATGTTCTTGCAGCAAATGCAAACATGACAAACTCATCAGTTGCACAAACTGGTGAAGCGTTAAAATATATTGCTCCAGTTGCTCGAGCGGCAGGCATTTCATTAGAAGAGACATCAGCTGCTATCGGATTAATGGCCAATGCTGGTATCCAGGGTAGTCAGGCAGGTACAACATTACGTGGAGCATTGTCACGATTATCTAAACCAACAGATGATATGTGTCAGGTGATGGATCAGTTAGGATTAGAGTTCTATGATAGTGAAGGCAAGATGAAGAGTCTTCATGATCAGATCCAGATGCTTCAAAAAGCCACAAAAGGTATGACTGATGAACAGAGAAACAATACTCTTGTTACTCTTTATGGTCAGGAATCATTATCTGGTATGTTGGCACTTATCAATGAAGGTCCTGATTCATTAGATAAACTTACTAAATCATTCCAAGAATGTGATGGCATAGCCAAGGAAACGGCTGCAACAATGCAGGACAATTTCCAAGGTGCTTTCGAGCAGATGACAGGGTCATTGGAAACACTTGCTATTCGTTTATATGATAGTGTTTCTGAACCGCTTAAGAACCTTGCCAATCTCGGAACAGATGCAATCAATCAGCTCACAACTGGATTACAGACAAATGGGGTTCTTGGAATGGCAATGGCTGGAGCAAATATTGTTGGAAGTTTGATTTCATCATTTTTGACACAAGCACCGTCGCTTTTATCTCAAGGAATGACGATGGTTGCTCAGCTGTCACAGGGACTTGTTACGGGAATACCAAATCTTATTTCAAGTGCCTTGATGATGGTACAGACTTTTGCTACTAATCTAGCCAATCAGGCACCTGTAATCATACAAAAAGGATTTGAGATGCTGTCAAATCTCGTTCAGGGGATTCTGAATGCACTCCCAGTCATGATACAGCAATTGCCACAGATTATTACGACATTTGCTAATATTATCAACGATAATTTCCCGACGATACTGATGAAGGGCGCTGAATTACTGCTTCAATTCATTAAAGGGATTTTATCAGCTATACCGACTTTGATAGCAAATATTCCACAAATTATTCAGGCTATTATAAGTGTAATTTTAGCTTATAACTGGTTGAACTTAGGAAAACAGATCATTCAATTTTTGGTAATGGAATTTCGAAAATGGTGTCTTTTGTAAGTTCAAAAGCTGGAGGCATTTTTAATACAGTTGTAAACGCTCTTAAAAATCTGCCACAGACGCTGATGAATCTTGCGAAAAACATGATTTCAAAATTTGGTAAATCTATAACGAATGCAACCGGTACAGTTAAAGGCGCTGTTAAAGGTGTTTTTAATGCAGTAGTTAATGGATTAAAATCATTGCCATCCCAAATGGTTAATATCGGAAAGAATTTGATAAAAGGCCTTTGGAATGGAATCAATGACATGGTTGGATGGATCGGCAATAAGATCAAATCATTTGGTAAAGGTGTACTGGATGGAATCAAGGATTTCTTTGGTATCCATTCGCCATCTAAGGTACTTGCGGATGAAGTTGGTAAATTCATGCCGATGGGGATTGAAGTTGGATTCGCAGATCAACTTCCAAAATCTTTTGACCTGATAGATAAACAGTTGGATACAGAATTAAATGATTTGAAAGGTATAGCAATGGATTATAGTTTTTCTAAACCGGCATCAAATGTGGCAACAAACACAGTTAATGGAATGTATAGTTCAGATAGTTCTTCGGTAAAAGATAATGATAATGTTCAGATGATTAATTATACACGATTAGGAAATGAAATGGTCAATGCATTCAGCAAGGCTGGAATAACTGTTTCGTTGAACCAGAGAGAATTTGGAAGAGTCGTCAAGGAGGTGCAGTAGAATGAGCGACATATATTACATCAATACCGCCAATCAGAAAGTGGACTTCATTGAGGACCTTCCACTTACGGATATTGATGATATGTTCAGCAATACATTTACTAATGTCACTACCGATGATAGCATCACTTCCTTCAAGACAGCGATAACAAATTATACTCTTGAAGGAGATATTGATGTAAGTAAATTTGATGCAGCCTCTGACATCTTTGATTATGATGTTTACGCAAATGAAAGAGGAAGGTTCTACATTGGAGAATACTTCCTCTTTTGCAATATTATTGCTGTTGCCAATGATAATGTAAATTTGAACAGAAAGCGACTGAAGGTTAAGCTTACGATTACCACTGATTTTCCATTATGGAGAAGAGAACTGAGCTATACATTGAATCAACAGCAGATTGATGAAAAGAGTACAGGCATCAAGCTGTATGAATATAAATACCCATATGTTTATAGCAACAATCGAAGTTCATTGAGCATTAATAATGATGTTGCGACATCTTCTGATATCATCATTCGCATGTTTGGACCGGCGGTCAATCCATTCGTGAAGATAGGAGATATTATTTATCAAATCATGTCCTCAATCGACAACAGCGAATATTTTGAAATCAATACTGAAACCAAAAAGATTACAAAGGTGTCTTCATTTGGAACTGTAACAAATGCTTTCATGTATAGATCCAAGGAACGTGCCGATTTCTTTACTAAGATTCCTCCAGGTACTGTACAGGTGACATGGGATGGAATTGATACAGGTGAACTTATATTAATCGAGAAAAGGAGCAAACCGAAATGGCTATAGAATTCACTTATACAGATAAAAACTATACTGAACTCGGATATATACTGAAGGGATCTGTTGATATTGAGAATGGAAAATATGAAGTTGCAAGCAATGATTTCGAGATTACACTGAACAAACAGAACTGGGATACTCAATTCAACAAGGGATCCATATTCTTCAGCAATGATTCTGAATATGGTGGAATCATTGATTCGATGAAGGTTGAAACATCTAAGAACACCGTGATTTTAAAAGGGCCAACCTTTAGAGGACTTCTGGAGAAGGAATATATTCAGCCGCCAAATGGACAGTCCCATCTGGTACTTAACAAGGAAGCGAATACAGCTATTCAAGATCTCGTAAGCGGAAGGTTTGATGATCTCTATGTTGTTGACAATGTTGGTCTAAGTGACATAACTGTGAATTATCAAATAAGGGATTACAATTTATTGGAAGCTCTTGAAAACATGTTATATAGAGCTGACATTCCTTCAAGATTAGATATTAAGTTCTATGATGGAAAGGTACATCTTCAGGCTTTGCCTATTATAGACCTTTCTGAATTGCTTCAGGTCGATGACAGCTACGGTATATCAATGACAGTTGAAACACCTAACAGTTCGTACAATCATATCTTGTGCTTAGGAAAAGGTGAAATGACAGAAAGGCTTAGAATTAATCTCTATCTGAAGTCTGATGGAACATGGACCACTACGGAATCGGAAGCGGCATATACTGGCTTGAATCGAAACAGCTATAAATATGAAGATACAAACCAGGAAGATGCTACAGAATTGACTAACAGTGCCATAAAGAAAGTCGCCGAAGAAAATGGAACAAATAATGTTTCGATAGATTTCACATCCGACGATGCCGAACTGTTCGATATCGTTGGTGCAAAAGAAGAAATAACAGGTATTTCATTCAAGGAGCAGATTACAAAGAAGATATTAAGAGCAACACTGAATGGCAACATTCAGTCAATTAAAATCGAGTACAAGGTGGGTGATTAAATGCTAGAAGCTATTACATTGGATGGCAGCAATGTCAGTGCAGAGATAGATGCTTATCTGCATCATCTTACATGGGGATACGATGGAGTATTTAAGTATGGTAATAACTTGGATGCGGAAATTGTAACCAATAATTTAATAAAGATAAAAGATGGCTTATTAATAAATCAGGGACGTTTCATGCGTATCGTTCCAGGAAGCTATGAAGAAATTGCAATAGACAATGGTCTTACTGGTGTTAACCGTACTGATCTTATTGTTGCACATTTTGAAACGAACGGCAAAACAGAAAAATTTGACATTCGTGTCATAAAAGGTACAAATGATGCTGGAGAACCTGATTATACAACAGGAGATACTTTTACTGGAGCAACCATCAATGAATTACCATTATATGCAGTCAATATTGAAGGAATCAATATTATTTCGATAAACAAGAAATTCAAATATATTCAGTCGCAGAAAGAGACAAACGATGCATTGATTGCATTACAGGAAAGAATGCCTTTCTTTCTGCAAAACGATGCAGATAATCTTTTAGATGATTTAGATCCTAACAGAGAAGAGTAATGAAAAAGAAGGAGATACAATGGAATTATATGATAAATTAGGAAAACTAATAAGATTATTAACTTTGGATGGCTCTGTAATTGGTACAGATAAAAACTGGAATGATCTAGATGTTAATAAAGTATGTCTTGTAAGTGGGACATATAAGAAATCATTAAATGCACCAATAGATGGAAATCTAACAGGAATGTGGTACTATGTCAAGATTTCGGACAACTTAAATTGCAGAATTTGTAATAAAAGTTGTTTGATTTTTGTTAGTCACTGCTAACATATAGTTTTTCTCGTATTCGTTGGGTGACTGATACCCACAATGTGAATGAATCCTTATTGTATTGTAGAATCCCTCTATGTATTCAAATACAAGTTGATATGCTTCTTCATAATTCATTATCTTATAAAAATTCAACCACTCCCTTTTGATTAATGCATGAAATGATTCTATACAGGCATTATCCCATGGTGTTCCTTTTCTTGAGTAACTTGTTACAAATCCTTCTGTCATCTCCTGATATTTAGTTGATGTGAACTGCACGCCCCTGTCACTTTGCACCACTAATGGTTTTTCTACCTTCCTTCTTTCCTTTGCCTTTTCAATACTTTTTAGAACTTCATCTGTTTCCATCGTTTTTGTCAGCACCCATGATATGATTTTTCTTGAGTATAGGTCCATGACGCTTGTCAAATAGACAAAGCCTTCATCAACTGTTCTTATATAAGTTATATCTGTACACCAGGCACAATCAGGTCTTGATGGATTAAAATGTCTATTGAGCAGATTTTTAAGCCTTGAAGAGAAATCCTCACTTATTGTTGTTTGAACGTATGGCTTTACATATCTAGCCTTCCAGCTGTTTTCTCTCATGATGGAATAAATGTATCTTTGACTGACTTTTTCACCATTTTGATTGAGCATCTCTGTTATTTTTGGTGAGCCATATATTTCATGAGAATTTCTATAAATTTCCTCAACTTTCTTTGTAATTTTTCTCTTCTTTGTTTTGTATAGCTTGGCTTTCTATTAATGTAATCATAATAACCTGATTTGCTGACATCTAACTGTTTTAGCACACTGGAAATCGAAATTGTTGAATCTTTCTTTTTTGATTCTTTAACACTTTCGTAGATGTCCTTTTGGTTTATTTTCCCAGTATGCCAATAGCCTTTTTTAGGATTTCTAATGCATCCTTTGTATCTTTAAGTTCTTTTCTTAATTTGGCTATTTCCTTAGCTTCATCACTTGAATAATTTCCACTTCCTCTTATAATCACTTCATCATTATTTTTCTTGTAACTTTTCATCCATCCACCAATCGTCGTATCATGAATTCCAAATCTTTTTGATACACTTACATATGATTCATCTGGATGATCTAAACAGTACTGAATCACTCCTTCTCTAAAATCTTTATCATAAGTATGTTTTGCCATATGTTTCTTCCTCTCATTCTGTTTGTTTTATAATTCATATGACATTGTACCATCAATGATTTTCTCTGTCATTTACCTTGTACAGTTTTTATTCTACCATCAATGCTTATATATGCAAGTGTCCCAGGAGGAGAAAATCAAATATATATTCCAAGATTAGCAAATCAAAAAGTTTATATAAGAGGGAAAACAAGTGGAACATGGAACGATTGGATATGTGTACAAGATTATAACAACCTAATAAATAAACCGACTTCAATGCCGGCTAACGGTGGAACTTCCGATAATTCTAAAAAATTAGGAAATATAAATGCTAGTGAGTATTTGACAAAAGATACTACGGGGATTCTAAAATATCCTATTGTTAGTAATGATGGTTTGCAAGTCGACCTAACAGGGGCACGTAATGGAAGATTAGAGTATATTAATACTTATAATAATCCAGATGGTGCTACAAATTTGCCAATTGCAGAAATGGTTGTTTTAAAAACACCCTATGTTATATCTTCTACGATTGCATATGTTGTGTTGTATGAAATATATCCTGTTAGAGGAAGAATGTGGATTTGTGCTTACAATCAAAGTTGGACCAATTGGAAACTAATAGCTGGAGAATATACTTTATGGACTGGAAGTGCTCAAGAGGGCGATGATATAACATTGAGTAGAACGTATAGAGCATTTAACAAATTAGAATTGAGAACATCTAATGGCATGAGTTTTGAAATTCCAACTTATACATCTGAAACTTATGATGGGCGTGTTTATAAAGGTGGATATGATGAGGATTTTAACCTTTATGGAATAAACACTGTATTGACTACTGAAACAAATTTACATTTAGCAAAAGCTAAGTATAAATCATTAATGGATAATACAACTAAAAGTTTTAGCATAACAAGAGTTATAGGGAAGGCATAGAAGGTGATAAATTATATGAAAGATATTATTAAATTAGATGAAAATAATCGCTGTGTACGTGCTAATTGCATATATACAAAAGAAGATACAACAGTAGAATATGAGTTTGAGAACGAAGAAGAAAGAATGAGTTTTTTGATAATCTTCAGGATTATGTTTATCAGGATGGAAAGTTTGTTTTAGATGAACAGCCTAGTACAGAAAATAAAAAAGCAGAACAAGAAGCTCAACTTCAAAAAATGATGTTAGCAAATGCGAGAGCAACTTTCTTGATTGAACTTCCTGATGCACAAGCCGCCACTATTCCTTACTGTTATCCAACATGGAAATCATTTGTTGGTAAACCATTGACAAAACTAAATGAACAAGGAAAAGAAAACCGTATAGAATACGGTGGTGAGTTGTGGAAAGTAAGAAATGACATTCCTGTTGTATTAGAAAATCAAGCACCAGGAATTGAAACAGCAGCATTATATGAAAGAATTGATATTGAACATGCAGGAACATTAGAAGATCCGATTCCATATGATCAGACAATGACAGTGTATAAGGGCAAGTATTACATTGAAAATGAAAAGATATATAAATGTATTAGAGATTCAGAACAACCGTTATATGCGACGTGTGAAAGCCTTGTAGGCAACTACTTTGAATTAGTTTAACAATTGAATATTGAATATTGTAATTAAGGCGTTCTTAGATGGGTGTTTTTTTATTTTAATGAAAGGAAATTAGAAGGATGGGTAACAAAGAGTTTATTGAATTATGTATTAAATCAGTGGTTGATTATTTTAATGAACATGCTGATAAAACAGACAACAAACACATCACAAATGAAGATGTATTTGTTGTGTGGTCATGTAAAGCACTTCAAAATAATAAAGCATTGCTAAGTACAACTGTTTCAGATGGTATGTATTATGAATGTACTTTTAATGGTGACAAGAAGCAGCTTTATCTTGATGCTTATAAGAAATGGGAAAACAAATGTATTGAAGTACAGTAGACAGAGGTGGAGGTTATGAAAAACATGAATTATATGGATTCATACAATGCTGTCCTAGGTAGCATTGTAGCAGTTCTAAGCTTTGTGTTCGGCGAACATTGGATTTTGTTCGCAATTTTCTTGTTATTTAATATCGCTGACTGGCTAACAGGTTGGATGAAGTCACGAATGGCCGGCAAAGAAAATAGCATGAAAGGATGGCAAGGAGTATTAAAGAAACTAGGGTACTGGTTGATGATCCTTGTTGCCTTTGCAGCAAGTGCAGTTTTTATAGAAATTGGAAATACCTTAGGAATGGACTTAGGCATCACAACGCTTTTAGGTTACTTTGTTCTAGCTTCGCTATTGGTTAATGAATTAAGAAGCATTTTAGAGAATTTCGTAGAAGCTGGCTACAATGTGCCTAATATATTAGTTAAAGGTTTAGAGGTTGCTGATAAAGTTGTTAATCAGGAAGAACAAGAGTAGTCATTTGGCTGCTCTTTTAAATTGGAAAAATAAAAATTAGGAGGAAATAATTATGAGTTGTACAAGTACACAGATTATTAATCAAGCAAAATCATGGATTGGATGTAAGGAAAGCAATGGAAGTCATAAAAAAATCATTGATGTCTATAATTCTCAAAAGTCCTTGGCTAGAGGATACAAAGCGAAGTACACCGATTCTTGGTGTGCTATCTTTGTAAGCGCATGTGCTGTTAAATGTGGGGCAACAGACATCATTCCAACAGAATGTAGCTGTGGAAATATGATTGAACTCATGAAGAAAAAAGGCATCTGGATTGAAGACGATAATATCACTCCGAAAGCTGGAGATATTATTATGTACGATTGGGATAAAAAAGACGGTTGGCCAGAACACGTTGGAATTGTTGAGAAAGTGAGTGGGAAAACAATCACTGTAATCGAAGGTAACAAATCAGATGCAGTAGGTAGACGTACAATAACAGTAGGTAACGCTTCTATTCGTGGATATGGGCGTCCAAAATATAAAGCATCTACATCATCTAGTTCTTCTAGTTCATCATCTAAAAATAAGATTGATGTAGATGGATGGTGGGGACCAAAGACAACAAAATTAGCACAGAAAGTATTTGGTACAGAACAGGATGGAAAAGTATCACACCAATTTAAAGCGTACAAATCACAAAATCCAGGATTGCAAAGCGATACGTTTGAATGGGTGACTGATCCAGGAAAATCTTATTCACCTTTAATTAAAGCTATCCAAAAATGGTGTGGAGCAACACAGGATGGGCATATTGGACCTAACACAATTAAAAAAATGCAGAAAAAACTCGGTACACCAGTAGATGGTGTATGTAGTGGACCATCAGATGTTGTAAAAGCGTTCCAGAAATATTTAAACAGTAAACAGTAAGGCATAAGATATGGTAAGCTTTATTTTTGTAAAAATACAATATCGAGCACAAACGATTGACCACGAGTATATGCCCTTGTGGCTCTATTCTCGTCCGTTGTATGTAATTAAAGAAACACCAGATACTGTTGTTGTAAGATACAATAATTCAGAGTTCTACACATATGAATTCGACAAGAAATATATAGAAAAAAGCCTCTAGCCATTATGGTTAGAGGTGTTTTTTTGTGCCTTTAGGGTGTCGAAAAGGTGTCGAAAAGGTGTCAAAAAGTAAATTGCCCTAATTTGAAAAATAAAAATAATTTATACTGAAATAAAAAAAGTCCTGATAAAATCAAGACTTTTTAAAGATTATTTACAAGCTTCTTCGATTGCTACAGCAACAGCAACAGTTGCTCCAACCATTGGGTTGTTACCCATACCGATTAATCCCATCATTTCTACGTGAGCAGGAACTGATGAAGAACCAGCAAATTGAGCATCACTGTGCATACGTCCCATAGTATCTGTCATACCATAAGAAGCAGGACCAGCAGCCATATTATCAGGATGTAATGTACGTCCTGTTCCTCCACCTGAAGCTACTGAGAAATATTTTTTACCTTGTTCTACACATTCTTTTTTATAAGTACCAGCAACTGGATGTTGGAAACGAGTAGGGTTAGTAGAGTTACCAGTGATAGAAACGTCTACACCTTCTTTGTGCATAATTGCAACACCTTCACGAACATCATCAGCACCATAGCAGTTAACTTTTGCTCTTGGACCATCTGAATAAGCAGTTCTTGAAACTTCTTTGACTTCACCTGTGAAATAATCGAATTGAGTTTCTACATAAGTGAAACCGTTGATTCTTGAGATGATTTTAGCAGCATCTTTTCCTAAACCATTTAAGATAACTCTAAGAGGTTTAGTTCTAACTTTATTTGCTTTTTCAGCAATTTTAATAGCTCCTTCAGCAGCAGCAAATGATTCATGTCCAGCTAAGAAAGCAAAACATTCAGTTTTTTCATCTAATAACATAGATCCTAAGTTACCATGACCTAAACCAACTTTACGATCATCAGCAACTGATCCTGGAATACAGAATGATTGTAAACCAATACCGATAGTTTTTGCAGCGTCTACAGCTTTTGTATCCCCATTTTTAATAGCCATAGCAGCACCAACTGTATAAGCCCAGCAAGCATTTTCAAAACAGATTGGTTGAGTTGATTTAACGATGTTATAAACATCAATACCTTTTTCATCACAAATTGCTTTAGCTTCTTCAATTGATTTAATATCATATTTCGCTAATGCAGCGTTAATTTGATCGATTCTACGTTCATAATTTTCAAATAATGCCATTTTCGTACCTCCATTATTCCTTTCTTGGATCGATGTATTTTGCAGCACTATCGAATCTACCGTAAGTACCAGTAGCTTCTTTAATTGCTTCATTAGCATCTTTTCCAGCTTTAACCATATCCATCATTCTTCCAAGATTAATGAATTCATAACCAATGATTTCATTGTTTTCATCTAAAGCGAGTCTGTTAATATAACCTTCAGTTAATTCAAGATATCTAGGTCCTTTTAATTTTGTTGAATAAGCAGTACCAAGCATACTTCTTAATCCTTTACCTAAATCTTCAAGACCAGAACCAACTGTAAGTCCTCCTTCAGAGAAAGCAGATTGAGTACGACCATAAACAATTTGTAAGAATAATTCTCTCATTGCTGTGTTAATAGCATCACAAACTAAGTCAGTATTTAAACCTTCTAATAAAGTTTTACCAACTAAAGCTTCACTTGCCATTGCGGCAGAATGAGTCATACCTGAACAACCAAGTGTTTCAATTAATGCTTCTTCGATAATTCCTTCTTTAACATTTAAAGTTAATTTACATGCACCTTGTTGAGGAGCACACCAACCAACACCATGTGTTAATCCAGAAATATCTTTGATTTCTCTTGAATATACCCATTTTCCTTCTTCAGGAATTGGAGCACATCCATGACTTGCACCGCGTGCAACAGTACACATTTCTTCTACTTCTTTTGTATAAATCATTTTTTTACTCCTTTCATCTTCAAAATGATTAGCCAGACAAATCAGAAAATTGTGTAACTTTTCTGATTGTGGTGAAGGAATTTCACCTACTGTGATTATAAGTCAAATAGCCTCTAAAGTCAATGTAGACAGTGCTTTCAAGATGAAAAAAATGTCAAATTTAAAGAATATATAAGTTTACTTATTGCAAATATTTATTTTGTGTAGTATAATAAAATTGCTTAAAGTAAATATCGATATTAAAAAAAGAAATAGCATAACTATTCCTTTATATCTTTCATCTTTTCAAGAAGTTTTAAAAATGATTGTATGTTTTCTAAAAATAGTTCACGTTCTTTATTTGAAAGTTTTCTCATCTCACGAAGAACTTTTGCTTCCTCTTTATTTTGAATAACGAGATCAAGATTTCCATGACTTTCTAGATTTAAAAGATGATTTAAATCAATATCAAGAATCCTGCAAATGTCAGCGAGAATATCTAAACGTGGAAAATTTGTATCAGTTACATATGCTGAGAAAGCACCTGCTGAAATATTTAATTTTTTAGCAATTTCCTTTTGTGTCATATTCTTTTCTTCAAGTTTAGCTGCAAAAATTTTACCAAGTTTCAACATGTTTCTCACCTCATTTTTTACATTATATCGAAGTGTTAGGAATATCTGTGAAATATTCAGAAATAATAGATTTTAATTTGATATCTATTTAAACTGTTGATATAATGAATAAATAGATAAATATGTAACTATTTAAGGGGCTGACAATATGTATATTAATGATTTTTTTGATTCTCTCACTTTATTACAATCTTCATATCAATTTATAGATGAGGATTTTTTTCAAGATAAACAATATATTCAAACATTAACACAAGATCAATTAAGTGGTGATATACTTTATCAACAGAAAGCACAATATTATCTTATCTATAAACAAGAATTTTCAGATCAGTTATATGCTTATGGTCTTGATGATTTATATCATTATATTGATGAACTTTTTCATTTTCAGATTACAGTTCCGATTTCACAAGCTATTTATTTAGAAGCCGCTGTTTTAGAAGCACTCTATTTATATGATCATTTATTTTATAAACATTTTCATAATTCATTGACTCATTTATTATTACCTTTACCATATCTTTATAATCTTTTTTGTGGACAAATAGAAAAAAATCAAAAAGCTTATCCTAAAACATATATGATTCCTATTCTACAACAATTATTTATGTCACGTTTTTATTATTTTCTGATTCAATACTGTTATATTCGTTTTCAATGTCAACAACATCATTCATTGACACATCCCTATCATTTTGATTTACTTGTTCAAAATAAATTAACACAATATTTAAAATCAAAACCAATTCAACATATTACTGATCTTACATTTTTAGAAAACATCATTCTTGATGAATATATTCAATCTTTGCAAAATGATTCTTAGGAATCATTTTTTTAGAAAAAAATAAAAATTTATGCAATAATATAACTGATAATATCATTAGTATAGTGAAAGGGGGAAAAATTATGAATCAAAAGGAAATAGATAATCTCATTCTTCAGATTCCCCATCAAGATAATGCTTTAGATATTTTATATGAACAAACAAAAACAAGTGTTTTTGCATATATCATGAGCATTATTAAAAACTATGATGATAGTAGTGACATTTTACAGGAAGTTTATGTGAAACTTTATTTAGCGACTAAAAATTATAAGTCACAGAAAAAACCACTGGCATGGATTTATACCATCGCAAGAAATGAATGTTATTTACATTTAAGAAGACAAAATTTAACGCAGGAATATCAAGATCATCTTTATTGTCCACCTGAAACAGATATGCATACGAAAATGATTTTAGAATATTTGTTTGAAAGTTTAAATGATCAAGAAAGAGAAGTCATTATTATGCATTCATTATGGGGGCTTAAACATCATGAAATTGCCAGTATGCTAGATATTCCTATCGCAACATCCTTGTCAAGTTATCATCGTGGTATGAAAAAATGAAAAAGATAGGAGCGAAGACTTATGAATGAAATCAAAAAAGCTTTTACAAAAATAACGCCTCATCGCTTAGATGATATTAAAGAAGAATTAAAAAGCAGAGATGAAAATATTGTTATAGAAACTAAAAAGAAAAAAGACGTTATCTCTTTGCTTTACCAGTTGTTGCCTTGTGTACAGCTATGATATTGATGTTATTACCTGCAACCAATGCAGTTCAGACAGTTGTTGGATTGGATGTGAATCCAAGTGTAGAATTAAATTTAAATGACGATTATAAAATTGTTGAAGTGAAAACAAATAATGAAGATGGTAAAAAAATAGTTGGAGATATGGATTTGACGGGTAGTGATATAGAAGTTGGTGTTAATGCATTGATTGGAGCCATGTTAAAGGAAGGATATATTGATGAGCTTAAAAACTCATTATTGATTTCAGTAACTGGTGAAAATGAACAAGAAAATGAAAAATTAAGACAACAACTTTCTTTAAATATTGAAGAACTTTTGAAAGCTAGTGATATTAATGGTTCAATTGTCTCACAGACAATCAGTGATAAAGAGATTGAAGCTCTTGCTAAACAATATCAAATTTCAGTTGGAAAAGCTGAAATTATTCAACAGCTTGTTGCAAAGAATTCTTTATATACATTTGATTCATTAAAAGATTTATCGATTCATGAATTGAATTTATTATTACAAAGTAATCAAGTTGAACAAGTTTCGATTACTGGAAACGCTAGCGAAAGTGGTTATATTGGTAAAGATAAGGCACAAAGTATTGCTTTAGCAGACGCTAATGTTTCGAATCCAATAATGAAAAAAGTAGAAATGGATTATGATGATGGTGTGATGGTGTATGAAGTTGAATTCTATAAAGATCAAATCGAATATGATTATGAAATTAATGCCACAACTGGTGAAATTATCAAGAAAGAAAAAGATCAAGAACATGCAACGCATTCTTCAAGTCATTCATCAAATCAGTCATCATCGTCATCAAGTCAATCATCTAATCAATCTTCTTCATCTGGTCAGATTTCACAGAGTCAAGCCAAATCTATTGCACAAAAACATGCTGGTGTTAGTTCAGTGAGTCAAGAAAAGATTGAAAAAGATTATGATGATGGTATTTATGAATACGAATATGAATTTGTCAGTGGGTCTTATAAATATGAATATAAGATTAATGCGACAACTGGTTCTATATTAAAAAATGAAAAAGAATATGTTGGTGAAGTCAAAATTTCTCAAGATGAAGCTAAACAAAATGCTTTCCAACATGCCAATGTTTCATCATCAAATGTTTATGATGTAGAAGTAGAATTAGATGATTATCATTATGAGGTTTCATTTAAATCAGGAAATTATGAATATGATTATAAAATTAATGCCTCTAATGGATCAATCATCTCACATGAAAAAGAATATGATGATTAGAAGAAGTGAAAACTTCTTCTTTTTTCTTAATAAATTCTTAAGACTTTCACATGAATGATGTAATATAATGTTACAAGAGGTGGAAATATGAATATTTTAGTTGTCGATGATGAAAAAGAAATTGCTGATTTAATTGAATTATATTTAAAAAATGAAAATTATCAGGTGTTTAAGTTTTATAATGGTTGTGATGCTTTGCGTTGTGTCGAAACAGAGGATATAGATTTGGCAGTATTAGATATCATGTTACCAGATATTGATGGCTTAAAAATATGTTCAAAGATACGTGAAACAAAGATTTTTCCCATCATTATGTTAACGGCTAAGGAAACAGAAATAGATAAAATTACTGGTTTAACAATGGGAGCTGATGATTATGTCACGAAACCATTTCGTCCTTTAGAATTGATGGCAAGAATCAAAGCACAATTACGTCGTTATGCAATGATGTCACCAAAAAAGATGAATCCGTTTTAACAATTGGTGCTTTAACGATTGATAAAGATAATCATCATTGTTATTTAGATAATCAATTGTTGTCTTTAACGCCAACAGAATTTTCTATTTTATGGCTACTTTGCGTTAATAAAGGAAAAGTTGTTAGTGTTGATCAGATTTTTCATGATTTGTGGGGTGAAAAATATTATACCAATTCTAGTAGTTCCATTATGGTTCATATTCGTCATTTAAGAGAAAAGATGAATGATTCGGCTGAAAATCCACGTTATATCCAAACAGTATGGGGAGTAGGTTATAAAATTGAATAAAGATTATACAAAGAAATTCCAACATGAAGTTGTCAAAATACATATCTTAATTACAGCCAGTTGTTTTGTATTTATTCTTTTTATCTATTTTTATATGGATTATTTTTATAATGGTGCTTTTATTAATTTTTTACAGGAGTATTTTGGATGGGATTTTGCTCATTTTGCCTTAAGAAATCAAAAAACAATTATTTTTATGGTAATTATCATGGTTGTTTTATTGAATTCAGTTATTGTTGAAATCTATGCCATTCAAAAAATATCCCGTGTTTTTTCACAAATTAAAATTCTTTTTCAAAAAGATGATCAAAGAATTGTTTTAGACGATTCTTTATATGAATTAGAAAATGATTTAAATGCTTTAAAAGAGAAAGCATTGAAAATGAAAAGAAAGCGATTGATGAAGTCCAACATAAAGTTGATATGATTGCTTATTTGGCTCATGATATTAAGACACCCTTAGCTTCAGTTATTGGTTATTTATGCTTGTTGGATGAAACACCTCATTTACCAGAAGATTTACGACATCAATATACGCATATTACTTTAGAAAAAGCTTATCGTTTAGAAAGATTGATTAATGAGTTTTTTGATATTGCCAAGTTAAATCAAACTTATTCACCATTACATAAAGAAAATATTCATTTACTTTATTTATTGGAACAAATGAAAGAAGAATTTTATCCATTAACATCACAAAAAGACCAAAAGATTGTTATTGATGTTCAAGAAGATTTATTGGTTTATGTAGATGCTCAAAAAATGGCAAGAGTATTTAATAATATCTTAAAAAATGCTTTTCATTATAGTTATGAACATACAACGATTAATATTCATGCCTATCAAGATGAAAGTTATGTACATATTGTTTTTGAAAATGATGGGGATACCATACCACAAGATAAGATTCAAAAAATCTTTAAACAATTTTATCGTTTAGATGAATCACGTAATTCTAAGACGGGTGGGTCAGGACTTGGTTTATCGATTGCAAAAACTATTGTTGAACAACATCATGGCTTGATTAAAGTATCCAGTCAAAACCAACATACTATCTTTGATGTGATGTTACCTCTTCATGAACTTTAGAAAATCTTAATAAATTATTAAAAAAATATATTTTTTTGTCCTCTATAATATTTTTATGGAGGATTTTTTATGAGAAGGAGAATTATAGTTTTTATTGCGGTGTTAGTGATACCGATTTTGATTTTATTAGCTGATCATTTTATATTAAAAGAAGATATCCGTTTACCTTATGATTATGATACCTCTAGTAAGTGGTATCAAATTGTTGAAAATTCTAATGATTATCCTAAAGAACTCATCAATCTGGCTATGCAAAATAAAGAAACGATTCCTTTTGTGGCTGATTATCCAGTGGCTCATACCAAAGATGTTTCAACCAATGTCCATCGTGATTTACAAAGTGAAACGATGCCCCATTTCTTACAGTGGGATCAGCGTTGGGGATATAAACAATATGGGGATGAGATGATGGCTATCAATGGCTGTGGGCCAACTTGTTTATCGATGGTTGTCAGTTATTTAACACAAAACGGACGTTACAATCCTTACTATATGGCTTGTTATAGTGAACAAAATGGTTATTATTATCAAGAGGGTTCATCATGGCAGTTGATGATTGCTGGGGCTAAGGCTTGTGGTATTGAAGCATGTCAGATTGCTTTGGATGAAGATATGATTATATCTCAACTTATGCTAAATCATCCTATTATTTGTTCTGTTTCTAAAGGTACTTTTACGTCTACGGGACATTTTATTGTTTTGTCTGAGTATCAGGATGGAAAAATAAAAGTATTAGATCCTAATAGTGAAAAGAAAAGTGGATACTATACTTATGATGAGTTATCTTATCAAATTAGAAATTTATGGGCATATAGTAAGAATAGTTTTTGACTATTCTTTTTTTGTATTATAAAATAGAAAAAAATGGAGGTTAAGCATATGAAAATATCTGAAATATTAAAAAAGAAAGCAACCATTTCTTTTGAAGTCTTTCCACCTAAAAATAAAGAAGGAGATATTTCATCTATATATTATACAATTGAAGAATTATCAAAATTAAATCCTGATTTTATTAGTGTGACTTATGGGGCAGGAGGTTCAACCAAAGGAAAAACAGTAGAAATAGCTTCAACGATTAAAAATCAATACAATATTGAAGCTGTAACTCATTTAACTTGTATTTCCTCAACAAAAGAAGAAATTATAGACATCTGTCAACAATTAAAAGCAAATCATATTGAAAATATATTATCTTTACGTGGTGATTATCCTCAAGATGGCTTACAACATGAACTGTCTTTTCACTATGCAAAAGAATTAAATGAATTTATTTCATCTCATTTTCCTGATGATTTTTGTTTGTCAGGCGCTTGTTATCCAGAAGTTCATCAGGAAGCCAGTTGTTTAGAAGATGATCTTCAAGCATTAAAAGCTAAAGTGGATGCTGGTGCTGAGTATTTAATTACACAGATTTTCTTTGATAATCATTATTATTATCGTCTTGTGAAAGAGGCAAGAAAAAGAGGTATTACAGTACCGATTATTGCAGGGATTATGCCGGTGACACATTCTAAATCATTATTAAAAACTGCCAAACTATGTGGCTGTTCCATTCCTTATGAGTTATCAACAATGATTGAATCTTATTATCATTATCCTCAAGCCATGAAAGAAATTGGCATCAATTATGCAACCCATCAAATTATTGATTTAATTACCAATGGGGTGGATGGTATTCATATTTATACAATGAATAAACCGGAAATTGCCAAAGCAATTTTTGAAAGTATTCCAACAGTTTTAAAAGAGTTGAATCATGAATAAACAAGTCATTAGACATTATCTTCGTGCGAAAACTTTGATGGATGCCCATAGTGAACAATTGATTGATGAATGTATTCAAGAAGTGAAACAGATTGCTCAATTTAAAGTGGTGTATCAGCTTTATTGTTTATCCCATCAGCCACTCATGTTAGAAGAAGTCAAGCTTCTTTTAGATTCCAAGGATTTAGCTTTTTATTTACAAGAATGTAAACAGTGTATGATTATTGCCTGTACATTAGGGGTTTTGATTGATCGTCAAATGAAATATTATGAACATCTTGATATGAGTAAAGCTGTGGTGTTTGATGCTGTGAGTAATGCTTATTTAGAAGAATGTTGTGATGCTTATCAAAAAACATTAGGTTTTGAGTCCTATACTTTTCGATTAGCACCAGGCTATGGAGATATTCCTTTAGAGTTGAATAAATCTTTTGCATCATTGTTAGAAATGAATAAAAAACTAGGTGTGAGTTTTAATGATGCGGGTTTGTTAATTCCAATGAAGTCGATGATTGGTATTGTGGGTATTGGACAAAAAGTGAAAAAAACATGTTTATCATGTCTACGTAAAGAAAGTTGTGAATTGAGGAGAGGGGGACAAAGATGTTACGTGAAAGATTAAAAAAGAGTTATTGATTTTTGATGGTGCAATGGGATCGATGTTGCAAAAGAAAGGTTTAAAGGCAGGAGAGATTCCTGAAGTATATAATATTGAACATCCTGAAATGATTGTGGATATTCATAAACAATATTTACAAGCAGGGGCTGATTTTATTACAGCCAATACATTTGGCTGTAATCCTTTAAAAATGCAGGATAGTGGCTATTGTTATTGTGATTTATTGAAAGCAGCTGTACAAAATGCTAAAAAGGCAAGGGATGAAGTCAATCCTGATGCCTATATTGTTTTAGATATTGGTCCGATTGGACAGTTATTAGAACCTTTAGGAACATTAACTTTTGATGAAGCATATGAAATGATTGCTTCACAGGTTTTAATGGTGAAAGATGATGTTGATGTTGTTTTATTGGAAACAATGACAGATTTATATGAAGTCAAAACCGGGATTTTAGCGGTTAAAGAAAATAGCGATTTACCAGTATTTGTGACTATGACATTTGAAGCACATCAAAGAACATTAACGGGAACGGATCCCTTAACTTTTGTCAATGTTGTGGAAGGGTTGAAAGTCGATGCTTTAGGTGTTAATTGTTCACTTGGACCGATTGAATTATTACCGATTGTCAAGACGTTGTTGAAATATGCATCTGTGCCAGTGATTGTACAACCTAATGCCGGGTTACCTTGCTTAGAACATGGACAGACTTGTTATCCAATGAATAGTGTTGATTTTGTTGAAGCAATGCAGGAATATGCTAAGTTAGGTGTCAATATTATTGGAGGATGTTGTGGTACGACACCGGAATTTATTGCTGGTTTAAAACAACACATGCCTACATACACTCAGCCTCGAGTTGTGTCACCTTATACCGCTGTTTCCAGTGCTCAACAGACTGTGATTTTTGATGGTCATGTTGTTGTTTGTGGTGAAAGATTAAACCCTACGGGAAAAAGAAATTAAAAGCGGCTTTAAAAGAAGGCGATTATGAAGAATATGTCAAAGAAGCAATCCAACAACAAAGAGCAGGTGCTCAGGTATTAGATGTGAATGTTGGCTTACCTGGGATTGATGAAACACAGGTGATGGTCAAAATTATTAAAATGTTGCAGGAAGTCATTGATTTACCTTTACAGATTGATTCATCTTCTTTTGAAGTGATTGAAAAAGCCTGTCGTTATTATAATGGAAAACCATTGATTAATTCAGTGAATGCAAAAGATGAAGTGATGGAAGCTATTTTTCCAATTGTTGAAAAATATGGTGGTGTTGTGATTGGATTAACACTTGAAGATGGTATTCCTTTATATGCCAGTGAAAGATTTGGATTAGCCAAAAAGATTATTGAAAAAGCCAAAACTTATCATATTGATAAAAAAGACATCATTATTGATTGTTTAACATTAACTGCATCAGCTCAACAAAAAGAAGTCCAAGAAACACTCAAGGCTTTGTCAATGGTTAAAAACCAATTATCCGTTTATACAACTTTAGGTGTATCCAATGTTTCATTTGGTTTACCTAATCGTCCTTTATTAAATCGTACGTTTTTAGCGTTAGCTTTACATGCTGGACTTGATTTACCTATTATTAATCCATTGGATCAACAATTGATGGATACAATTGATGCTTATCGTGTTTTATCGTATCAAGATCAGGATGCTATTCAATATATTGAAAAACAATCGAACCAGATCATGCAACCTGTTAAACCAACCACATCATTTACACTGCAAGAGATGATCATTCATGGCTTAAAAGATGAAGTGAAACAAAAAACCAAAGACATGCTTCAAAGTCAACCGGCTTTAGAAATCATTAATCAAATCATTATTCCAGCCTTGAATCAAGTCGGAAGTGATTATGAAAAAAATCGTATCTTTTTACCTCAATTGATTCAATCAGCCGAAACAACCAAACTGGCATTTGAAGTAATTAAAACAACCTTTACTCAACAAAGTGCGACAAAAGCAACTGTTTTAATGTGTACGGTTGAAGGAGATGTGCATGATATTGGAAAAAACATTGTGAAAGTGATTTTAGAAAGCTATGGTTATCAAGTCATTGATTTAGGCAAAGATGTGAAAGTTGAACGTGTGGTAGAAGCCTATCAACAATATCATCCCCAAGCGATTGGTTTAAGTGCTTTGATGACGACAACAGTTGTCAATATGCAAAAAACAATTCAAGCTTTAAAAGAAGTTCATTGTGATTGCCCAATTTGGGTAGGTGGTGCTGTTTTAACAGAAGAAATTGCGAAAGACATTGGTGCCGATTATTATTGCCAGGATGCGATGGCATCAGTGACATTACTACAAAATATTTTATAGGAGGCTTATTATGGGATTAAAAGTGAAAATGGATTCAACTGATTTAGAAGAAATTGAAACAGAAATTCCTTTGTTTGCGACTATTGAAGATAGTCAAGATATTCAAGTTGATGAACAAACAACAATTAAAATACAAGTTAAAGAAACACAAGAGTAGTTTGATACAATTTAGACTCTAAAAAAGAAGATATGATTTTATTGATACCAATAATTTCAAATCTTCTTTTTTGTTGCGATTCAACAAGAATTACGAACGTGACTGTTCTTGCTTTTCTAATAAAGTTAACCAACGTGTACTTTTTGTTTCGATTTCATTTTCTAGTTGCTCACGTTGATTGGAAAGTTCTTGGATAGATGCAAAATCACTGACATGATTTAATTGTTCATCAATGTCTGCTAATTGCTTTTCTAAAGTGGGGATGCTTTCTTCTAACATTTCTAATTCTTTCTTTTCATGATATGTCAATTTGATTATACGTTCTTTTTTAGGCTTGTTTGATTCTTTCTTTGGCTTTGATGTTGTTTGTGAAGTCATCAACATATAATCACTATATCCTCCATTATGAACAGTTATATGATGATTATTGAAAACAAAAAGGGTATCACAAAGACGATCTAAAAAATAACGATCATGGGAAACAGTGATGACAATACCTTGAAAACTATCTAAATAATCTTCTAAGATTTGTAAAGTGGTAATATCTAAATCATTGGTTGGTTCGTCCAATAATAAAACATTAGGGGCACTCATTAAAATCTTTAATAAGTATAAACGTCTTTTTTCACCACCAGATAAACGTTCAATAGGTGTATATTGCATATTTGTATCAAATAAGAATTTTTCGCACATTTGTTTTGCTGAAAATTCTCCTTGTCGAGTTTTGAGATAACGGGCAACATCTTGTATGTAATCAATGACTTTTTGTTGAGGATTCATATCTTCATGACCTTGTTTAAAATAACCCATGCGAATGGTTTCACCATATTCAATATAACCTTGTATTGGCTGTAATTCACCAGCGATAATATTTAATAATGTGGATTTACCTGAGCCATTCATTCCCAAAATACCAACACGTTCATTTCTTTTGAATGGATAATCAAAAGGTTCAAATAAAAGCTGTTCAAAGCTATGAGAAACATGGTGGAGCGTTATAGTTTTATTTCCTAGACGAGATGCCATATCAATTATTTCTAAGTTTTGTTGAACTGGTAAATCAGCCTGTTGACTCAAATCTTCATATCTTTGTAAACGTCCTTTGTTTTTGGTTGTACGGGCCTGCACACCAGCACGCACCCATTCTAATTCTTTTTTAAGAACTGCTTTCTTTTATGTTGAGCATTTTGTAAACTTTCTTCACGCAAAGCTTTTTGTTCTAGGTAAAGTGAGTAGTTCGCCTCATAAAAATAGAGTTGCCCATGTTCTAATTCCATCATACGATGAGTAATACGCTCTAAAAAATAACGATCATGGGTAATCATCACTAAACCTTTATTGAACTTCAATAGGAATTTTTCTAGATAGTTAATCATTTCATAATCTAAATGGTTGGTTGGCTCATCTAATAAAAGCAAGTCACATGGTTTAATTAATGTGATAGCAAGAGCAACACGCTTTTTTTGTCCTCCTGATAATTGTTCAATTGGTTGAAGATGATTGGTAATCTGAAAACGATTGAGAATAGCCTTGATTTCATAGTCCTCAATATCATGACCCACTTCTTCATACACTTGTTGTAAAACTGTATAGTGAGGTTTGAATTGAGGATTTTGAGGTAAGTAATTGATACGAATATCTTTCTTTTTGATGATTTCTCCATTATAATCTTCTTGACCAGCTAAAATTTTTAAAAGCGTTGATTTTCCTGTTCCATTTAAACCAACAAGTCCAATCTTATCGTGGTCTTCAATAGAAAAAGAAATGTCTTTTGCAATACATTTTAAATTGTTATATTTATTAAGATGTGATACACTCATTAACATAATTCATAATTCTCCTTTATTGTTCTATTGTACCATGACTTTTGGTTTTGTAAATATTTTATAGGAAGTGATGATTGTGAAAAAAGGAATAACATTCTTGATTGTTTTTATGTTGATGTTGCAGCCTGTTTTTGTCCGTGCTGGTGGAGGTGGAGGACACAGCTCTTTGCCTCATACCAGTCATCAACGAGGAAACGGATCACCCTTGGTAGGTATTATGGGTGTCAGTGCTTGTATAGGTATGACAGTTTATTGGAGACGCAAAAAAGCCAGATTAATGTATCAAGAAATTGAAGAAAATTTATTAGAGGCTTATAGTCAAGATACGTTTTGGAATGAAAAAAATTTAAAAAATAAAGTCAGAGAACAATATTTTATTATTCAAAATGCATGGTCTAACCAAGACCTTAAAATATTGAAACAACATTTAAGTGAGTATCTTTATGAACAATGGCAAATGAAAATTGAATGGCAACAGTTTCAGGAACAATCCAAGCTTTTAGAACATATTCAACTTTTTAAAGTCATGATTGTTGATTTACATGATGCGATAGATAATCATCAAGATTATTTTTGGGTTTATATTGAACGCAAAATGCAAGATTCTTTTATCGAAGGAGGTCAAGTGACTGATAGTCATAATGAGACTTTTGTAGAATATTGGAAATTTATCCGTCATGGTAATGATATTTTACTTGATGAAATGAAACAACAGGATGAAGTTGAATCATGATTAGATTTATTTTTAGATGTTTAGGATGGATTGTGGGATTTATTGGGCATCTATTTGGTTTCCTTTTTGGTTCTTTATTTGGTTGGATTCCTCGTTTAAAGAAACATATGACGGGTGTTGAATTTGAGGAATATGTCTATGAAATCTTAAAATGTTCAGGTTATAAACATGTACGTTTAACGCCTCAAAGTGGTGATTATGGAATTGACATTCTTGCAACTTATCGAGGTGTTCATTATGCTTTTCAATGTAAATATTATAGTAAACCCGTTGGTGTCAGCGCGATTCAGCAAGCTTATAGTGGCTGTGAGTATTATGACTGTGATGAGGCTATTGTGGTGACAAATCAAACATTTACACGTCAGGCTTACGCTTTAGCTAACAGCAATGGAGTTATTTTATGGGATGGTGAAAAACTGGCAAAGATGCGACGTATTGCCAATCGTCATGCTTTCTTTTATCGTTTTCGCCATAAAGAAGTTTTGCATCCCTATGCAGATATATTACAAGTTATCTTAGAAGCTGGCTATGCTTCAAGTGATTTACTTTATCAACAATGTCATATTGATCTTTCACGTATTGATTATATTTTAGATGATTTAGAATTTTATGATATTGTATCAAGTGAAGATGAATATGGATTACGTGAAGTCTATATTTCTTCTGTGGAAGAAGGACTTCAATTATTAGAAAAAAGTCCTATTTTATAGAAGATGTGGTATAATGCTAGTATAAATTATGGAGGTATAAAATGTATAAAGAAGTTTCTCAACAATTAATGTCATTTATTCAAGACAGTCCAACTGCATTTCATGCTGTGGATACAATGAAAAAAATTTTGAATGAAAATGGTTATCAAGAATTATCTGAAAGTCAAAAATGGACCATCAAAAAAGGTGGGCAATATTATGTCACACGTAATCAATCAAGTTTGATTGCTTTTCATGTTGGTGAAGATTTAGACCAATATAATTTTCATATTGTGGCATCACACAGTGATTCACCAACTTTTAAATTAAAAGAAAATACTGAGATTGAAGTAAAAAATCATTATGTCATGTTGAATACTGAAGGGTATGGAGGAATGATTTGTTCATCATGGTTTGATCGCCCTTTATCAATTGCTGGACGTGTAATGGTTCGTCAAGATAATACATATCAAACACGTTTATTATCTTTTGATAGAGATCTTGTCTTAATTCCTAATGTGGCCATTCATATGAATCGTACTGTCAATGATGGTTATACATATAATAAACAGATTGATATGTTGCCGCTGTTTGGTGGTGATGAATGTCAAGCTGGTGATTTGAAAAAGATGATTGCGAAAGAATTAGCTGTGAATGATGATGATATTTATGGTTGTGATTTATATTTATATAACCGCATGGCACCATCTATTTGGGGAGCAAATCATGAATTTATTTCTTCACCAAAACTAGATGATTTACAATGTGCCTATACATCTTTACAAGGTTTTTTAAAGGGGCATCATCCTGAATCTATTCAAGTTTTTGCTTGTTTTGATAATGAAGAAGTGGGTTCGGGTACAAAACAAGGTGCAGCTTCAACATTTTTATATGATACTTTATATCGTATTCATCATCAAATTTCACAAAACGATGAAGATTTCTATCGTGCTTTAGCGTCAAGTTTTATGCTCAGTGCTGATAATGCTCATGCCCTGCATCCTAATCACCCTGAAAAAACAGATGCCCAAAACTGTGTTTATATGAATCAGGGTATTGTTGTGAAATCTCATGCTGGACAGAAATATACAAGTGATGCTTTCAGTATTGCAGTGTTTAAAGGATTGTGTGAAAAGGCTGGAGTTCCGCTTCAATTCTTTGCTAATCGTTCTGATGTCTTAGGAGGAAGTACGCTAGGGAATATTGCCATGTCGCAAGTTTCTATGAATTGTGTTGATATTGGTTTGGCTCAACTAGCCATGCATTCGGCTTATGAAACAGCGGGCATGAAAGATTCTTATGATATGATTCGAGTCATGGAAGCTTTTTATAACAGTCATATTGAAGTGATGCATGATGGCGTCATTCAAATGAAAGAGAAATAGTGATAAGATAGTAAAAAATTCTTGCTTTATGGGTAAGAATTTTTTATTGAACTTCAATTTTATGAATTGCGACTAATATTAAAGAAATGATGATAGTGATATAAATAATAACAGATATTAAACCTAGGATATTATCAAAAGATATGGTGGTATGAGGAAATAGGAATGGAATCATAAAAGAAATAATTGAAAAATAAAGAAAAGATAAGGCAACAAAAATAATGATTTGAAAAAATCTTCTTAAAAAAGCATTCATATTCCCAACCTTCTATCCATATTATAACATGGAAAAATGGAAAACTTATGAATGAAAGAGAATGTTTCGATAAAATTGTTTCGTAAAAACAAGGCATGAATCTTTAAAGATAATATAATGGGAATAGGGAGGTCTGGATATAGAATTAAGAGTTTTAAATTATTTTTTAACTGTTGCTAGAGAAGAAAATTTTACACATGCATTACAGATTCTACACATTATTCAACCTACTTTAAGTCGTCAATTAATGCAATTAGAAGACGAACTAGGAACAGCACTCTTTATCAGAGGGAAAAGAAAAGTTTTATTAACTGAAGCTGGAATGATTTTAAAAAGACGTGCTGAGGAAATTTTAGAGCTTAGCCAAAAAGCTCAGCTAGAAATTCAACATCAGATTGATGAAGTTTATGGAGAAATTGTGCTTGCCTGTGGGGTGACAGAGGCAACCAAAACAATGGGAAAATATATGAAAGAATTTCAAAAGATATATCCTCATGTAACTTTTCGTGTTCGCAGTGGAAATAGTGATTTGATTGTGGAATCAGTTGATCGAGGAATTGTGGATATAGGCGTGATTTTAGCGCCAGTGATATTGGATAAATTTGATTCTTTGCAATTACCGAATAATGAAAGATGGGGATTCTTATGACAAAAGATGATGTCTTATCCCAAAAACAATATATTGAAGTTACTAATTTGATGGATAAACCATTGATTAATACTGCTAGAAAAGAAACACAAGCTATTTTAAAAAATTGGGTAGCTTCACAATTATATCATCAATTAAAATTCGTCGCTGTTTGTGAATTAACGACCATTGCATCCATATTGGTTGAACAAGGTATAGGTTATGCAATTGTGATTGAGAGATCTGTTGCAGGTGATAGTGATCATTTATGCTTTAGACCACTAACACCCACATTAATGACATCATCTTTTATTATATGGAAAAAATATCAATCGTTAAGTTATACAATATCTCGATTTATTGATTTTCTTTTACAAAAAATAAGAGAAGACAAAAAGGAAAAACTTTAAAATTTGTTTTTCCTTTTTTAGCTATTGTTTAATAATAACAAACAACAGGCATATTCACTTTTAAATAACTATATAATGATGCAGCAACATTATAAGGTAAATTGATACAACCATGTGAACCATGTGTTTTATAACGATCACCACCAAATGAAGATTGCCATGTTGCATCATGTAAACCAATACCACCATTAAAAGCCATCCAATAAGCAACTGGTGTTTCATATTCAGGCTTACCATCTGCTTGAATACGTCCTCTTAACACACGATTACGTTGCATAAAATAAACATAATATGTTCCACCAGGTGTTTTGCGATCAGGGTCACTCGCTAATCCAGTCACACAGTCAGACTCTAAAACAACTTTTCCATTTTTGATAAACCACATATGTTGTTTTGTCATATCAATTTCAACAAATGTATTTCCTAATCCACCATTACTATAAGATGCTTGAACACCAGATACAGAAGGACTCCTTGTCTCTTTTTTATGAGCCTTAATATCAGCTAATAAACCTTCAACTTCTTCACTTTGTTTCAGCTTATAACCATAATTTCCACCAGAAACAGTTCTTGTTCCATTAGCGCCTTTAAATGTTTTCGCTTTTCCAGCAATATTAATTTTTGGAGCTAAAGTTTCTTTAACGAATTTTTTTGCCTGATTTTTAAATTCTTCTTCATCATAATAGTAATTTCCTTTTTCATCAATAGATAACCATTGAATCAAATCATTACCATCTAAAACAATATTTCCAGAAATTGTTTTATAAGTGATTTTCGCATTACAATATTCTTTGGCTAGATTTTGTAAATTTGTTATTCTTTCATCTTTTGATGTTAATTGTGGTTCTTTGTAAATATGCTGTTCTTTTAAATTGATTGCATCTTGACGCGTCTGAAAGGCTTTTTCCACTGCTGCAATCAAAGGATCATTTTGAATCGTTGACCCAAAGACTTCAGGTGTAATTACAAAATTATCATCTTTATATTCAACCTTTGCATCTACTGGAGCAATCTGTTCATCTTGAACATGTTGTAAAGATGTTACAGTTTTTTTAATTTGTCTTCATCAATAACCAATAAATCATTTAAATTTATTTTTGTAGATTGAAAGAAATGTGTAAACCAAAGAAAATAATTTTGTTGATCTAATGTCTTTTGAATACTGTTATTTTGATTAAATGTAATACCACTTTCATCTTGTTGTAAAGTTTCAGTTGTATCATCAACAAACGTTAACGTCAATGTTTGCTTTGTAAGAGCTTTTTCAAGAGTTGTACTGGCATCTTGATAAGTCATTCCTGAAACATCAATATCATTAATTGTTGTATGACTCATAAAACGATTGTGATAATAGAAACATCCAAAAAGATAAACAACAATTATCAATGCACATAAAATAAGACTCGCTTTAAAAACATGATCTTTTTTTATACGAATCTTTTTTCTTGACTTTTTTCCTGTATTTTTGTTTCCTCCATATATATACCCCTCATATTAAAGTTACATTTAGAAGTATAGGTATTTTTAGAATAAAAGTCAAGTTATCCAACATTTTATATGCAAGAAACATGACTTTTTCCAAAAATGTATTGACCTTAGAGTTCATCTAAGGTTTATAATATCCTCAAGGAAGGTGGAAGTGATGAAAATTAAAGAAGTAGAAAAACAATTATCTATGAGTTCACATACTTTACGTTATTATGAAAAAATGGGTTTGATAAATCCTCAAAGAGATGAAAATGGTTATCGAGATTATACTTTTGAAGATATTGAAAAACTGAAAAAAATACATTTTTTAAGAGAGTTAGAAATTCCTATTGAAGACATTATTGCCATTTTTGAACAATCTACAAATTTCCAAACTGTATTAGAACATCATATTCAAAAGATTGATACTCAAATTGCATCATTACAATATATTCAACAGATATGTCATGAATTTCAAAAAAAGATATCCCATTTTGGATGTTTTGTGTCAAGAACAATTATTGGAACAAGAACATATTGATAAAAAATTAATGAAAAAAGGATTACAAAAGTTATCTGATTACTTACGCACTCAACATACTATTGTAATTGGAAAAAGAATACAGCTGATGGATTACTATGTAGGCATCTTTATTATGATAATATTTTCTGTTATTTTAGGTTTTGTTTTTGGAAATGCTTTACCACAACTCATTAGTCATATTAATTATAGATATGGTTTATCAATGATGGAATGGTATCAAGCAAATACTTTGACAGTGATAATATGGACAGTGATTAGTCTTATCATTATATTGACGCTTTATCATTTAGCAATTACAAAACAAAATTATATTGAATTAACGGATGAAGGAATACAAATATGTTCTCAACAATTTCAAGGTCGTTTCTCTATTTTGCTAGGACTTCTATTAAAACAAAGTCATCAAAGAAACCGTCATTATCAATGGAATCAGTTAGAAAATGTTCATATCGATATAATGATTTCTACAATGACACAAAGATATGGTCTTTCTAAGATTTATTTACCATGTTTCACATTTCAATTCAGTGATGGACAAGTTTATCATATTCCATCTGGTTTGTCTTTTGATGAAAATAGTAAAATAGCCTATGAAATTATAAAAGTAAAACATATTCCCATTCTTGGACAAGAGTTTGTAATTGGTTTTTATGAACAAAATGTAAAAAGTGGTTTTGAATATTTTGAGGAATATTATGGATACAATACACCACAAAAGAAATAGTTGGAGCATATGATTTGAATTCTTAATATTTTTGGGTATACTAAGGGTGGAAGGTGATAAAAATGGTAAATATGCAAAAGGTTGCAGTGATTGGATGTGGATTTGTTGGTGCAACATCTGCGTTCAGTTTGATTCAAACAGGATTGTTTTCAGAAATGGTGTTAATTGATGCTAATCATCAAAAAGCTGAAGGAGAAGCGATGGATTTAAGTCATGGAAGTGCTTATTTAACACCAATGAATATTTATGCAGGAAGTTATGATGATATTGTGGATGCTGGTTTAATTGTGATTACGGCAGGAGCAAATCAAAAACCAAATGAAACAAGATTGGATTTAGTGAAAAAGAATGTGCAAATATTTAAAAGCATTATTCCAGAAATTAAAGAAAGACAATGTGAAGGGATTTTATTAATTGTTTCGAATCCGGTTGATATTTTAACAGAAGTGGCATTGAAATTATCAGGATTCCCAGCTCATCGTGTTATTGGTTCGGGAACAGTTCTTGATACAGCAAGATTGAAATATGTTTTGGGAAAACATTTACAAGTTGATCCTCGTGATGTACATGCCTATATTATTGGAGAACATGGTGATAGTGAATTGGCTGTTTGGTCTGGCGCACAGGTTGCAGGTATTCATATCAATCATTTCTGTGAATTGCGTGGACATTTCAATCATGAAGAAGCAATGGAAAGATTGGCTCAAGAAGTACGAGATAGTGCTTATGAAATTATTGAACGTAAAGGAGCAACTTATTATGGTGTAGCGGTGGCAGTTAAACGTATTGCGACAGCCATTGTCAAAGATGAACATGCTGTTTTACCAGTATCAAGTTTAATGCAAGGTGAATTTGGTTTGAATGACTTATGCTTGAGCATTCCAACAGTTATTGGACAAAAAGGTGTTGAAAAAGTTGTTGATATTTATTTAAATAATGATGAAAATGAAAAATTACAATCAAGTGCTAAAGCCTTAAAAGCTGTTTTAGATGATTTAGATTTATAATGAAAAAAGCATTTATAGCAAAAACTATAAGTGCTTTTTTGATATTTTGAGACCAGCCATGATATTGGCTTTTTGTAATGTTTCAAGCCATGCATATCCTTTTTGACGATAAGCCATGATAGCACCTAAATGCGTATCACCAGCACCATTAGTATTATATACTGATACTTTTGGTGTTGGGACAAAATAAGCCGGTGATTCATCATAGAAATAACAACCATCCTTTCCCAAAGTGACAATAATTGGTTGCTTTGTTTGTTGATAAAGCAAGACACAAGCTTTTTCTAAATCATTTTGTTTGGTATAAGTTAATATTTCTTGTTGATTGAGATGTAAAACAGGGCGGAGTGAGAGGATATTTTGCATAGATTGTTCAGGGATTTCTAAAAGACGTGGACCAGGTGCAAAATATATTGTGTGATGTGGATATTGTTTTAAAAATTGATAAATCAGCTGTTGTTGATCTTCTTCAATTTCTAAACCACAAATATAAATAGAATCATATTGTGACATATCTAGTAAAGAAAACCATTCTTTTTGAAAGAAATACTCTGCACCATGTTCACAAAGAAAAGTACGTTCACCTTTGTTGTCAATCACACAATAACAACACCCATTCTTTTGAGTAGTTTCGATTAATTGTGGGATGTGGTATTTTTGAAAATGTCTTTTTACAAAATCGCCATAAATGCCTTGACCAATCGGTGAAAAGAGGGTATAGGGTAATTGTAACTGTCTAAAAACAGATGCTACATTCCAGGCACAACCACCCATTGACATTTCTTGTCTGATAATATTTTCATCTCCTGCAACTTGTGGCATTTGACTCACATAAATATAAACATCGCAAACACTTGAACCGATAATTAATGTTGATTTCATCATCTTTTCTCCTAAAGTTGTTTATCAAAATAATAAATAGAGATAAGTTCAATGAGATTATGAATGCCTATATAAATAAGTCCAAAACAAATGACACGATCAAGGGTAAAAACAGTTTGAGAATCTAACATGGATTGAGCGATAATAATCACACCAATTAAGAGCCAAAGTGTTATTTGTAAATTTTCATAGGCTTTTAATAACACCATATTCCAACGTTCATCATCTTTATATTTCATTTTTTTCTTAGCTTTTAAAGTATACAACCATAATGTTGCCACCAAAGCAACAACAAGACATATTAAAATAAAGATCTGTTCATACATATTATTCTTCCTCCTTATAATGAAAAACCTGATCAATGGATACACCAAATGCTTTTGCAATTTTAAAAGCTAGTTCTAATGAAGGGGTGTATTTATATTTTTCTATTGAAATCACAGCTTGCCTAGAAATACCGACTTGGTCTGCTAAATCAGCTTGTGTCCAATCATTTTGGGCACGTAAAACTTTAATTTTATTTTCAATCAATGTCATCACTCCTTTTCAAAATGTAATGTTTTGATTACATTTATAATTGTAATGATTTCTTTACATTTTATCAAGATATAAATACATATTTCTTTGTAAATATTCATCTTTACATAAATACAAAAGGACATGTAGGTAAAACGATAATGAATGATTATTTGGTTATTTATGAAGAAGTTTGAAAATAATGTTGTCATTGTATAGAAGAATTTGATATCAAACAGGAACTTTTACCTTTAAAAATTTCATTGAAAAAAGGCTAAAAATTATTGATTTTTAGCCTTTTAAATACAATTTTTATCATGCATTTTTTCGATACAACATGTATGTTTCTTTGTTTGTTGATCATAGGTAATCCCTATAATCAACAAGTTATCTTTATATTTTTCTAATTCTTTTGGATATTTCTTTTCTTTGATTTGCGTGATAGCTGTTTGGACATCTTGTTTCCATTTGAGTTCGACAATCATGGCTGGTTTATCATGATAAGGTATAAAAACCATATCTGCAAAGCCTTTGCCTGTTGGCATTTCCCTAATGATTGTATAATGATTTCTGGCATATATATAAGCAATAGACAATGTATATGCCAATGCATTTTCATTGTTGTAGATTAAAATGGATGTATCCAAATGGGCTTCTTCTATATACTTAGCAACCATTTCTTCGTCTTGATTCCACGTAGCTTCCAATAGTTTTTGACTGTTCAGTAATGCCTTGGTTGTTTCTTTCCAGTCAGAATTTCTAATTGAATTGACGAAGGAATCAACCACTTCTTTATTAGGTATATAACATGTCTGATGAGAGTCGTTATATCCCAAATAGCCTAGATGGATTAATAATGTCAAGACATCGTCCTTTGATTTTAAAGTCGTCATATCATTTTGAAACGATGAAGTCTGCACAGGAACATTTTCTCCTGCTAGAAGTTTAATAACGTCATCTTTCAAGCCATCAAAGTTCATATCAATATAGACTTGCAAGGCTTCATAAGTTTCGGTAGATGTCCAATAGTTGCCAAATTTCTTGCGAACAATCGCTGAAACGACAGAACGTGGAGAAAATGTAGACAAGTCATCTCTGACCTGATAGCCATCATACCATTCTTTCATTTCATCATAGCTGACATGATGTTGTAAACAGAGATTTTCAACTTCCGTTTCGGTAAATCCCATAAACTCAGGAAGTGGTTCTGCATCAATCATGGAAATTTCTTCAAACATATTTAAGGCACTATGCGTTCCATATTTTTTGATGGGAAGAATACCTGTCATATAGGCAAGTTCAACATATGGCTTATCTTTTAATAGATTTCTTAAAAAATCAAGATAAGTTTTTTGTGCATCTTTATCGTTTTTATATTCTCTAAAGATGCAATCCCATTCATCAATAATGAAAATGAATTGTTCGTGTGTTTGACAATATATATCATTTAAATCTCTTATCAATTTGGTTTGATCAAAATACATTAAATCTTTGTATTGTAAAAGCAAATCCCAAACAAGAGAATCATTAATAAGCTGAATCATTTGTTTTATGTCATGAGTCTGACTTAGAAAATCCTGCATATTCAAATGAAAGACATTATGATTATTGAGATGAGTTTCATATTGTTTAGTATGACTTATTTTTAAATGATTAAATAAATCTGATGAATCACAGCCCTTAGAATAATAAGCCACAAGCATATTAGCATCAGTAGACTTACCAAAACGTCTAGGTCTAGATACACAGATATATTTATTCACATTTTTCTTTAAATATTCAACCTGTTGAATCAGTAATGATTTATCTACATAGATTTCTTTATTAAATGCTTCTAAAAATTGAATATTATCAGGATTAAGATAAATTCCCATAAGATCATCCTCCTTTGGCTTATTATACCATTTTTTATGTGATTTATCATTATTTTAGACATTATCATTTGGATTGAATTGGTCTGTCACTTCCAAAGTATTACCATCAGGGTCAATCACATTAAAATAATAAGGCATATGAATATCAACAAACATTATCGGGGAAACTTCGCCAATGTTTAGATTTTTGATGCGTAGGTATTCTTGGCAAAGGTTATCTACTTCAAAAATAAAAATAACAAGATTGTTTTTCTTAGGAAAATCTGTTTTGTAAAAATCATCTAAGTAAGCTTGATTAAAATGTGATAATTTGCCTTGATTGATTAAGTCTTCATCATATTTTTTATTGTATAGAGATAAACCACAGGCAAAATGAAACCAGCGATTTTCATTATGATATAAAGGTTCCTGATTTAAAAATTGACGATAGAAATGTAAAGATTTTTCAATATTTTCTACACAAATATAAGTTGTTTCTCATTGCATATGGTATCCTCCAAATATTATAAGATGGTATTTATTATACCATAATTTTTCAATGAATCATAATTTCAGTGGAAAAGGGTGTATTGGTGGTTAGAAAACTTTTGATAATTTGTTAAAATATGGAAAATTACTGATAAGTGGCGAAAATAAGCCACTTTTTTCATGTAAAAAATCAAAAAATAAAGCACAGTTTTTCTATACATAGGTGTTTAAATAGTATATAATAGTGGTATGAAGTGTTAAAAAATGTATAGAAATGTAAAAAAGTGGGTGATTGTGAAGTGTTCATTAGTGAATATAGGCATAATATAGATGCAAAAGGACGATTGAGTATTCCAGCTAAAATGCGTCTTGAATGTGGTGAAAAAGTCTATGTAACGCGTGGTAATGAAGGCTGCCTGGCAGTGTATACTGAAGAGGGCTGGGAGGCTTATTATGAAACACTTATGCAATTACCGAAAACAAAGAAAAAAACAGAACACTTATCCGCTTGGCGACTTCAAGAACGACTGATTGTGAATTTGATAAATTAGGACGTATTAATATCCCTCAAGTTCTAAGAAATGAAGCCAACCTTCAAAAAGAATGTGTGATTGTGGGGGCTGGTGATCATATTGAAATATGGGATGGGACAACTTGGGATAGTTTCTATGATGATAATGTGGATAAGTTTGATGACATTTCAGAAGATATCGATGATGAGGAGTAGGAGGACATTATGTTTCATCACGTCAGTGTATTACTTAACGAAACGATAGATGGTTTAAATATTAAAGAAGATGGAATCTATGTAGACTGTACACTGGGTGGTGGTGGACATAGTCAAGAGATTTTAAAACGTTTGACAACTGGGCATCTTTATTGCTTTGATCAAGATCAAAAAGCTATTGCTGCTGCTAGAGAACGTTTAGAAAAGATATCTGACCATTTTACAATTATTTATGCCAATTTTAAAAATTTAAAGACAGAACTTGCCAAATTGGGTGTGACACGTGTAGATGGTTTTGTTTTTGACTTAGGTGTGTCTTCACCACAATTTGATGATGGTGAGCGTGGTTTTAGTTATAACTATGATGCGAAATTAGATATGCGAATGGATCAAAATCAAAAAGTGAGTGCTTATGATTTGATTAATCATGCACCGATATCTGATTTAATCACATGGCTTTATAAATATTCTGATGAAAAATTTGCTAAACAAATTGCTAGAGCGATTGCTCGTCATCGTGAACAAAAACCTATTGAAACAACTTTTGAACTTGTTGAAATTATTAAAGAAGCCATTCCAGCACCAGCTAGAAGAAAAGGTGGACATCCCGCTAAACGTACATTTCAAGCTTTAAGAATTGCTGTGAATGATGAATTAAATGTTTTTGATATTGCATTAAATGATGCTTTGACTTTATTGAATGTCAAAGGACGTATTGCAGTCATTACATTTCATTCATTAGAAGATAAGATTTGTAAATATACATTTCAAGAAGTGACAAAACAACCGGATTTACCAAGGGGAATGCCTATTGTTCCGGAGTATTTGAAACCAAAGTTTCAAAAAATAACAAAAAAACCAATTGTTGCAAGTGAGGCTGAGTTATTAGAAAATCATCGCTCACATTCAGCAAAATTAAGAATTATAGAAAGGATATATGAAGATGAGAAATAAAAGAAGAGAAACAGGATTTATAAGATTTTCAAGACGTTTATTAGTGATGAGTTTTATTGTTTTTGTTGTTGGTATTGTCGCATTGAATTCATATGAATCAACAATCAATGTTGCGTGTAATCAGTTAGAAAAAGAAATCAAAACAATTGAATCTGATATTGACGGGTTAGATATGAAAAAATTAGAATTAGCTTCTTTTTCTCGTCTTGAATCAGTTGCACAAGCGAAGGGATATACATATAAACAAAATACAGCCACTGCTGCTGTAGTAGGAGTCCCTGAAGAATAATGGCAGTGAAAAAAATAATAATCAAAGTGCAAGAATTATTTATTGTATTATTATTGCAGTTATTGTTTGTATGGTACTAAATGTCATTTATTTGGGAGCAACTGGTAAACATTTTATCAGTGGAAATGACATTGAAAATTATGCTGAAAGTCGTGGCGAAAGTAAAACGCAGATTTTATCAGCAAAGCGTGGAACAATTTATTCAAGTGATAATGAAGTTATTGCTGGTGATATGAAAACATATAAGCTTTATGCGATTTTATCAAAAACTCATTTAACATTAGATAAAAAAGCAGATTATGTTGTTGATAAAGAAGCAACAGCTAAGGCTTTATCGCCTATTATTGGAATGAAAGAGGAAGATATTTTAAAACAGCTCAATAAAGATACTTATCAGGTTGAATTTGGAAGTTATGGAAATAATTTATCTTCTTTGGTTAAAGATCAAATAGATGCTTTAAAATTACCTGGTTTAGAATTTGATGAAATTACAACAAGAAATTATCGTTATGGTGATTTTGCTTCTTATGAAGTGGGTTATGCTCAAGCTGTTACAAATGAAGTGAAAGGCAAAAATGTTCAAACATTGATAGGAAAAATGGGAATTGAACAAGCTTTTGATGATGAGTTATCTGGAACAGATGGAGAAAGAATTTATTTAGCTGATAATAATAATAATGTTTTACCAAATGGAATTTTAAGTGAAACAGCACCAGTGGCTGGAAATGATGTTTATTTGACAATTGATACAGATGTTCAAACAGAATTGGATATGCAAATGCAAAAGATGGTTGAAGACTTAAAACCAGAAAAGGCTACATGTGGTATTATGGATGCAAAAACAGGCAAATTATTAGCTATCTCTAATTATCCATCGTTTGATCCTAATAATCGTGATATAGAGAATTACGTTGATTTATTTTTAAATGAACCGATTGAACCAGGATCAGTTTTTAAATCATTTGTCTATGGAAATGCACTTAATGATCAGAAGTTAAATGTCAAAGATACATATCAATCAGGCAAATTTCAATATAAAGTCAATGGAAAAACTGTAGCGACAATTAAAGACCATAATAATGGTCGTGGTTGGGGTACAATTAGTTATGAAAAAGGTTTTCATTATTCAAGTAATACAGCAATTTGTCATATTTTAAGTGAAAAAACAGATAAACAATCTTTACTTCAGGATTATGAAGATTTAGGTTTCTTTAAAGAAAGTAGTATTGATGGTTTAACATCGGGTGCTGGATTTGCTGGATATAAGCGTGAAGGAGAGAGAACTTTGGAATATTTGACAACTGGTTTTGGTCAAGGTTCTACATTTACAGCTTTACAGTTGATTCGTGCTTATAGTGCTTTTGCAAATGATGGTAAAATGGTGGAACCTTATCTTGTTGAAAAAATTGTGAATAGTGATAGTCAAGAAACTCTTTATCAAGCCAAAACACAATATTCTAAACAAATTTATACTACAGATACAGTGAAAAAAATAAGAGATTTATTAAAAGGTGTTATTAATGAAAAAGGAAGTACGGGATATAATTACCGTATGGATGATGTAAATTTAATTGGGAAAACTGGAACTGGACAGGTGGCATCTGAAACTGGTGGATATCGTAGTGGTTACTATACGCATAGTTTTGTTGGTATGGCTCCTTATGACGATCCTCAAGTGATTTTAGTGATGTGGTATCAAGGAACTTCATCAAGTACGACATCTGCGGCTAAAGTGGTTCAAGGTGGTATTCGTGCAGCCTTAAATAAATTAAATACACAACCATCACAAGTTGTTGAAACATCAACATTTGTTTTGGACAACTATATGAATCAAAGTGTGGACTACGCGAAAGAAGTACTTTCTAATCATCAGTTATCTTCGCTTGTTGTTGGTGATGGTGATGTTGTCATCAGTCAATATCCTAAGGCTCAAACAGAAGTTTCTTCTAAATCACGTGTTTTCTTACAAACTAATGGAACTAATGTCACAATGCCTTCAATGACTGGATGGTCTCGTAAGGAAGTGGAGGCTTTTGGAACTATGGCAAATGTAGATATTGAATTTAAAGGTGTCGGTACGATTTATAAACAAAGTGTGACAAAAGGTACAAAATTAAAAGCTAATCAAAAAATTACAGTAGAAGCAAAATAGGAACTTGTGAAAAGTTCCTATTTTCATATTTTAAGAATCAAAACATACAATAGAATGGTGATAAAAATGATCTTTTCACAAATGATAAAAAAATCAAATGGGTTAATATCGTTATGACAATCATTATTTTATGTATTGTTTTACGTTTGGGATATAGTCAATTTTATGCTTATCAAGAATTAACTTTGAAAGCTACAGAGTCATGGCAACGTAGTTTTCCATTAGAAGCCTCACGTGGAAAAATCTATGATTCACAACATGTTACACTGGTTGATAATTTAACAACATCATCTTTGATTGTTGTACCGAGTCAAATTCATGATCCAATTCATACAGCTTATGAATTATCACGTATTTTAGAATGTGATGAAAAGACATTATTAACAAAACTTCAAAAAAAGTTTCAGTAGAAAGAGTTCAACCTGAAGGGCGACAATTGGATGAAAATAAGGCTTATAGTATTGATCGTTTAAAATTGCCTGGTGTCTATCTTGTACAAGATACTTTACGTTATTATCCTTTTCAAAATTATTTAGCTCAGACACTAGGTTTTGTCGGTATTGATAATCAAGGGCTGGTTGGTTTGGAGTTACAATATGATGAATATCTTTCTGGTGTTAATGGCAGCATTTATTACTATATGAATGCTAAGGGACAGAATTTAAATATATATCCAGCCCAATATGTTTATCCAACCTCAGGCATGGATATTGAATTGACAATTGATACCCGTGTACAAGATGTTGTAGAGAGGGAATTAAACAATGCTTATGCCACTTATGATCCCGATTCTATTTTATGTTTAGCAATGGATCCACGTAATGGGAAAATTCTTGCGATATGCAGTAAACCGGATTTTGATCCCAATGATTATCAAAATGCTGATAGTGAGATATATAATCGCAATCTGCCAATATGGAAATCCTATGAACCGGGTTCTACTTTTAAAATCATTACTTTTTCCAGTGCATTAAATGAAAATCTTTTTGATATGGATCAAGATACTTATTATGATAAAGGTTATGAAATTGTGGGAGGTGCAAGAATTAAATCATGGAAAAAAGGAGGACATGGTTTACAGACTTTTCGTGAAGTCTTACAAAATTCTTCCAATCCAGGTTTTGTGGAAATTGGACGTAGACTGGGGAAAGAGCGTTTATATCAATATGTCCAAGAGTTTGGATTAACGCAAAAGACAGGTGTGGATATGATGGGTGAATCCAGTGGAATTATGTTTGATTATGATAAGTTTAATGAAGTTGAACAAGCCACAGTGGCTTTTGGACAAGGTATATCGGTGACACCTATTCAACTTGTAAGAGCAGTCTGTGCCTGTATCAATGGTGGAAAACTTTATCAGCCTTATATTGTCAATAAAATATATAATTCCAAAACACATGAAGTTATCAGTGAAATACAACCGCAAATGTTGAAACAAGTGATTACTGAAAATACATCTGCTCAAGTGAGAGATGCTTTAGAAGGTGTTGTGACGGATGGTGGAGGAAAAAATGCTTATATTGATGGTTATCGAATTGGTGGAAAAACAGGGACAGCGCAACGTGCAATCAATGGAACCTATGCTGGAAATGGTTATATTCTATCATTTTTAGGTGTCGCACCCATTGATGATCCTCAAATTGTCTTATATCTGGCGATGGATAATCCTAAAAAATGCGTACAATATGGTGGTACAACAGCGGCACCTATTGCTAGAAAGATTTTTATGGATGTTTTGCCAGCATTAGGAATTAAAAAAGTTACACAACAAAGAGAGAAAGCTTATGTCTGGACGGATGTTAAAACTTATGATGTAGAAAATTATATTGGAAAACAAAAATCAGAAGTCAAAAATGAAAATTATGGTTTTGAATTTTTAGGTGAAGGAGATTATGTGATTGATCAATTGCCTCGTGTAGGTGAACAAATTGAAGCAGGACAGAAAGTGAAAATCATGTTAGGAAACAAACAAGATATACGATAAAACAGGAAAACACGTCTGATAATAGCAAGATACCAAAGATTATGATATAATAAAGAATTGATTGGAGGAATCAAGATGCATATACAAGAAAAAGAAATCAGACGTGTTGTGAAGGATGAAAAAGAATATCGTTATGGACGATTTATGGATGTGAGAGAAGTCTTAGAAAGAATGACAATTTCTTATGATGAAAGTAATGGCTGTTATCGTATGAATGCTAGAATGTCTATCCAAGATGAAAAATATATTATTTCAATGAAGATATCTCAGGATGGACAAATTATTCAATCACATTGTAATTGTTCATTAAAAGGACAATGTCGCCATATTGCCAGTATTCTCTTTTTCTTAAAAAAATTAACCATTACTTCTTATCCGTATTTCTATGAAAAAGATGATCAATGGAATAAACAACAACAATTAGCCAAAATAGAACGTCAAAGACAGGAAAGAATCTTGCATAAAAAACAACAGGAATCTTTAGAACTTATTCATCTCTATAAAGATCAATTGTTAAGAGAGTCATCTGCTCCTTTTCTATCACAACAATATCAACTGAAAGTCTTTGTTCAATCCAAAAAAGATCATTTGTGGGTAGCATTTAAAATTTTAACACCACATCAAAGTTATATCATTAAAAATATAGAGTCTTTTTTGAAAGCCATTGATCAACATATTCATATTCAATATAGTAAGAATTTTGGTTTTATTCATAGTTTAGAAGCTTTTGATGAAGATTCAAGAGAAATCATCGCTTTTATGAACAAATGTTATTTAAAAAATCAATATCTCCAACAAGGTATTATTAAAACACTAATGTTAAGTGATGAATTAGATGAATTTTATAATATGATGAATGTCCTACCTTCTTCTTATTGTGATATTGCCTTTGATAAAAAAATATCAGATTCCTTTAGAAATCTCTTTAAAAGAAGAAAACTATATCTTAGATTTAGCTGATTATCGTGAATTTGAACATGTTTTCATGAGTCCACAATATATTTATAGTTTCAATAACGATATTTTATATCGTTATGATTTTCATGCACCTATGCAAGTATTAACCTTTATTCAAAAATGGATGCAAACCAAAGGAGGTTTCTATATTCCTCAAGAATCTTTAATGGATTTTTATAAATATGTTCTCTATGATATGAATGATGATATTGTTTTAAATACACATCTTTTTGATAGTTATCATCAAGAAGATATGATTAATCTTTATGCTGATATGACAAAAGATGATCAGATCTGTGTGCAACTTGAATATATTTATGATGATCATATTTGTTATGGCTTTGATGAAAAGAATACACATAAGTCTAAAAAAGCTGATTTAATCGAAGATTATTTACGTCCTTATATTGAAGATATTGATGAAAATATGTTGTATTTAAAATACGACCATGAATTTTCCTATCAGTTTTTAAAAGAAAGCTTACCTTATCTTTCCCATTATTGTCAAATCTTTGTCAGTGATACTTTAAATAGTTTTTCTACCTCATCACCAGTAGATATACAAGTCGGTGTACATCTTCAACATGGTTTGCTTTCGATAGATATTCATAGTGTCCATGTCCAAAAAGAAGAATTAATAGATTTATTAAAAGCCTATAAGAAAAAAGAAAGTTTTATAAATTAAAAAATGGACAAATTTTATCATTGGATAATCAAGAATTACAAGATTTAGATCACTTAACAACATCATTATCACTACCTATGCAAGAGATTGTCCAAGGTCATGTACAAATTCCAACTTATCGTTTATTTGAAATTGATCAGATGATGCATGATGATTCTTGTTTACATTATCAAAGAAGTGAAGAATTAAAGAAATGGATAGAAGACTTTCAAACAAAAGAACATGAATTTGATGTGCCTTTACATTATCAAGATATTTTAAGAGATTATCAAAAGAAGGGATATCAATGGTTAAGATTGATGGAACATTATCGTTTTGGTGGTATATTGGCTGATGATATGGGATTAGGTAAAACCTTACAGATGATAACTTATTTTGATAGTTTAAAAGGTCAGGGGACACATATGGTGATTGCGCCAGCAAGTTTAATTTTAAATTGGCAGGATGAATTTCAAAAGTTTTCTAAAGATTTAAAAGTTTTATGTGTTTATGGCAATAAAGAAGAAAGAGAAAAATTATTAGAAAACAAGAATGACTATGATGTCTTGATTACATCTTATGATTATCTAAGACGAGATGTTGAATTGTATGAACAAGAGACTTTTCACACAATCGTTATTGATGAGGCACAAAATATTAAGAATCCTAAAACTCGTAATGCGATTTGTGTTAAACGCTTAAAGGCGAAACAACGTTTTGCTTTAACAGGAACACCTATAGAAAATTCTTTAGCGGAATTATGGTCTATTTTTGATTTCTTGATGCCTTATTATCTTTATCATTATAGTTATTTCTTGGAACATTTTGAACGTCCAATTGTTAGAGAACATGATGAACAAAAACAAGAACGTTTAAAACAAATGATTACACCATTTGTATTAAGACGAAACAAAAGAGATGTTTTAACAGAACTTCCAGAAAAGATTGAACAGACAATGTATATGCGTTTTAATGAGGAAGAAGAAAAACTTTATTTAGCTAATCTTGTTCAAGTGAATAAATCACTTCAACAAAAATTAGAAGTGCAACAGTTAGGACGTATTGATATTTTAGCGATGTTGACGCGTTTAAGACAACTTTGTCAAGATCCTCGTTTATTGTATCAAGATTTAACAGAACCATCTTCTAAGCTAAAAGGTTGTATGGAATTGATTCATTCTTTACAAGGTAATCACAAAAAGATTTTACTGTTCTCATCATTTACATCTTTATTACATTTAATTGGTGAACAATGCCAAAAAGAACATGTCAGTTATTATCTTTTAGATGGTTCAACACCTAAAGAAAAACGTAAACAGATGGTTGATCAATTTCAAAAGGATGAAACAACATTATTTTTGATTTCTTTAAAAGCTGGTGGATCTGGCTTGAACTTAACAAGTGCACAAGCTGTCATTCATTATGATCCATGGTGGAATATGTCAGCCAAAAACCAGGCTACTGATCGTGCCCATCGTATTGGACAGCAAGAATCCGTGCAAGTCTTTTCACTCATTATGAAAAATACAATTGAAGAAAAGATTATGGAATTGCAGATGCAAAAGAAAAATCTGGCTGATACTTTTGTCGAAGGCAATGAAGGAAGTATTACAACCATGAGTTTAGATGATATGAAATCATTATTTGAGATCTCCTTGTGAGATCTTTTTTTGTGCAAAAAATGCCCACTTTTGGGCAAAAAACGTGTAGAAATATGTCGAATTTTGTAGAAAAATATACAATATTTAGGCGAATGAGCATTTGATTTTGTATACAAGTGATGATTCGTGGATTTGTTGTTGTATTTTAACTATAAAATGCATTTTATATTCTATATGGGGAGGGATGAAAACATGAAGGTTGTCTATGATGAAAATGAGCATATGAATCATCATGAATTAAAACTTGTTTATCATCCCAAAAATAAAAAATTAGCACAATTACTTTTAAAACAATTTACTGAAAATTTAGGTGAAGTAGAATTGTTTGATGAATATCATAATAAATATTATATTCCTATTTTAGCAATCTACTATTTTGAAATGGTTGATCATAAAATTTATGCTTATACGGAAAAAGATGTTTATCGTATTTCTTGTATGAAAATGGAACATCTTAAACAGCGTGTACAAAGTTATGGCTTTTATCAAATTAATGTGCGGACACTCGTTAATATTAAGCATGTCAAAACATATAAGATTCAACGTGGCAGCCGTCGTAGAATCACTTTAGATAATGATGATATTTTAATTTCTAGTCGTCACTATAAGCCAGAATTTGATCTTTTGGTTAACCATTTAAAAATGGAAGAGATTAAAATATAAAAAAGAACGAAAGATAAAAATCTTTCGCCTTTTATGATGCATCATATATAAATAATTATGTAAGAAGCCAGGTTCATTTAGGCTAAGTCACAACCTTATTTATATCTTCTATTTATAGATGTGAGTTGCTGATGAGAAAAATCCCTTTCTTTTATATTTTGAGTTCATTTTCATACATCAATAAATAGGTGTTCTTTAAAGACAAGCTTATTATAACCAATAACAAAAGAAAAAACGATGGAAAAACATAAAAAGCTTTTCAATGAGTAATATTTTTACTGATTCGTCAAAAAAAGAATGTAAAAAAAATTACAGCTTTGTCAAACTGTAATATTTATTGTTATTATTGATCTAAATCCTTGATGCCATAAAAATCGTCTTTCTTTTCAACATTTTCACAAATATAATCTAAAGAAGCTTTATAAAAACGTGAAAAACGAATAAGTTTAGGAACAGAAGGTGTTCTTTGATCAGATTCATATTGAGAGACAATAGGTTTAGACATTTTTAATGCTTCAGCGACTTGTTTTTGTGATAATCCAGCTTCTTTTCTTAATGTTTTTAATCTTTGACCAATACTCATGATTTCACCACCTTATCGCTATTATACACTATGTTGATTTGCTTTAGGGAAATTATGGCTAATTTCAATTGTTCAATGGTTACCATAGTTCGACATATTTCCAAAAAATGGAATAAAAAATGCCAAAAACGGGTAAAAAGTGGACTGATAAATGTTAAAAAATTGACTACAATGAAAATATATCCATAATAAGGTAGGGGAGAGAGGATTATGAATATTGCTGTATGTGATGATCAGTTAGATTATTTAAACTTAATTTCAAAGAAAATTTATGAATGTTTTCATGAACCAGAGATGAAATTGAATGTTTATACTTTTTCATCAATTCAAGAAATGCTGGATAGTACAAGGTTTCGTTGTTATGAATTTGCGTTTATTGAAATGAGAATTGAAAATGATCGAGGAATAGAGGCAGCGATGCAATTAAGAAAAGCCAATCGTGCTTGTCAAATTGTTTTCATTAGCGACAAATATTATCATATTCAAGAAGCCTTTGCAGTGAATGCAAGAGAATATTTGTTAAAACCTATTAATACGAATCAATTTCAAAGTATTTTTGATTATTTAATGGATTGGTATTTACATCAGAATGTGAAATTTGTTATACCGGTTAGAGAATTAAAACGTAAACGTATTTTTAATGTTGATGAAATCAAATATTTTGAAACATATTATAATGATTTGGAAATTGTGACAGTTGATGATCAGCATTTTATGGCACATGTGAAAAATCGTTATAAGTTAAGACCAGTATTAAAATCAAGGTGGTTTATGCAAGTGAATCAAAGTGTTTTGGTAAATATGAAATGTATTGACTTTTTAACTGATCGTAATGTTATCTTAAAATCAAGGGAAGTTTTTCCAACAAGTCGTAAAACTTTATTTCAAAATCATTTATTGTTTGAAAAGTTTTTAAAGGAACAAGAAGAAAAAGAAAAAAGAAAGAATGGGGAGGAAGAAAATTGAAAATTGCAATTGTAGATGATGAAGAATTATATCTTCAAGATGTGTGTGATAAAATAGAGAGATTTAGACAATCATATGATGGCAATGTAAATATAGAAGTGGATACATTTCATGAAGGGAAAGAATTTCTTTCTGTATTTACCTATCAGCCTTATGATCTGGTATATTTAGACATAGAACTATCAGATATAAATGGCGTTCACTTAGCACATATGATACATGAAAAGAATATGTCTACGATGATTATTTTTATGACAAGTCATATGAGTTATATTCATCAATCTTATGTCGTGAATGCATTTCAATACTTAACAAAGCCATTAAAAGAGCAACTCTTTATATATGAATTAAAAAGAGCTTTAAAGCATTATCAATATAGGAATAAATCATTTGCTTTTCCAACATCACAAGGACGTATTATTTTTCGTTTATCAGAAGTTGTTTATTTAGAAACAGCTTATAAGAGCTATAAAATACATACCACTAGAGGTGTTTATTATGGTTCATTAAAACCTGCCAATGCTATTAGAAAAGCATTATTAGATTATTCATTTGTAAGAATACAAAGAAGTTTTCTAGTGAATATGGAACATATTGTGAAAATTGATAATGTATTGCTTTATATGTCAGATGGGAGTATGTTGCTTATATCCAAGAAACGTTATAGAGAATTTAAAAGGATTTTTTATAAGTTCTTAGAGGAGAAAAAGTAAAATCGGTTATTTTATTTAAGGTTGTAGATAAAGTGGATTAAACCTACTTTATCATACATCCTTTTTTATTTCATAAGAAGTTGAAAAATGGTGATTTTTGTAAAAAGTTTGAAATAAAAAAAGAAAAATAGAAAAAAATTGCGTATATAAATAATAGGAGGGTTCTTATTAAAATGATGAATATTTACAATAAGCAAATATTGTTGTATAATGTCTATGAACTCTCCTGGAATATATTGAAAGGAGGTCATTATGAAAGATTTGAAAGTTGATGATGTCATCAGAGATTTCTTCAGAAATCCTGATCATTTTGCTGATATGATGAACGCTATTCTCTATGGCGGTCAAGATGTCATTAAGCCTGATGAACTTCAAAGAATGGATACAAGTGAAATCTTTGTAGGCAATTATATTTCCAGGGAAAGAAGACGTGATGCCATCATGTTGTGGAAAGGAAAGGATTCACAGGCTATCTTGGCATTGGAAGCACAGGATCAGGTTGATTTTACAATGGTGTCAAGAACACTTCTCTATGATGCATTGACCTACAACATGCAGGATAAGGAGTACAAGAGCTACAAGATCATGCCAGTTGTCAGCCTCGTATTGTTTCATGGCGAAGGAAGATGGACAGCAGTCACGTCACTGGTAGAAAGAATGGATATTCCTGAAAGCTTGAAGGGGATGCCAAATGACTGGAAGATGAAGATTGTAGATATCAAGGATTTGGACTATCACCTACTCAAAAATGAGGATAATCGCAATATCGTCAAAACAGTTAATCAGATATGGAGAAAAGAGAAAGAAGATTTCAAAGGGATGGAAGTCTCAAAGACAGCCGCAAGGGTGATAGCGATACTTACGGAAAGATTTGATATTTTAGAACAAGTGAAAGGAGAAGAAGGAACCGTGGCAATGTGGTCATTTTGGAAAGACATTGAAGATTCAGGGATACAAAAAGGAAGAATAGAAGGTAAACAGGAAGGTAAAATGGAAATGCTAATGGCTCAACTTAAAAAAGTATTAGGAAAACTCACACCTGAATTGACATTGAGAATTGAATTAAGTAATGAAGAAGAGTTAAACAATCTTGCATTACATATAACAGATATACATAGTGAAACAGATGTCTATAAGATACTTGAATAGTCAACCATTATTTCGTATTAAAAAAAGGTCGATTATTATTTGTATTCAAAAAAGAACAGTCGAGGTCTATTATGACTCCAAACTGTTCTTTTTATTTATTTTTGTAACATAATTCTTAAAATAACCTGATTATCTTTTATATCATATTTTACATCTCCATGATATTTTCTGGCAATCTCTTTAATACTTTTCACTCCATGTCCATGAGCAATTTTATCTGCTTTAGTTGTTTTATGGAAATGTGGATGACTTCCTTGAGGAATAGAGTTAGTAATATAAAGAACAACATGTGTTTGCTTGCTTTGTAAACTTAAAGAAATCTGTCTTTGAGCATCAACTTTTTCACATGCTTCTCTAGCATTATCTAATGCTAAACTTATTGCTAGAGACAAATCATCAGTTTTAACATTACCTAAATGCAATATTTTTGTAATATCCTCATGGTATTCAATATTCTTTTCTTTCATAAGATACATCTGATTATTTAAGATACTATCAAGAGTTGGAATACCAGTATGCGTTAAATCCTGATAAGCTTTAACATGTATTTTTAAATTCTGTTCAATATATTCTATTGCTTCATCATATTCACCATTTTTCAAATGTGCTTGTAATATAATTAATATGTTATTCAAATTATGATTAATCTTTCTAATCTCTAACTGTTGATTCTGTAATTGTTTTATAAATTCTTCTTCTTTTGTCATATTTTGTATCATTGCCTCTTTAGCATGTTTATCAGTTTCATATTTGGTTTGCATTCTATCAAAATATATTAATGCAACGATACTAATGATAACTGTAAAGATATAAGTACGGGCAATACTAGCTGTTCGAAATAAAATAGGGTTGTTTAAAAAAACATTTATTGAAAAGTAAGTAATCATAAAAATACATAAAATTTTAAATCTTATATTATAAATGTTTTTACTTTTTTAAAGATAAAAGACAGTACTATGTATAATATAAAGTTTATAATGCAATATGACAAAATAAAATAAGATGAAGAAAAATCAAAATGATATAAAGACATTCTTGTGTCAAAAATCCAGCATAAAATTATTATTGTTAAAAAGTATATAATTAGTTTAGTGATAAAAAATAAAATCAATTTTATCGATGCTTCTATTACTGGAATTTTCCACTGGCAAAATATAAAGACTATAATTATTAATGTTAATAAGTAAATAATTATATTGGTTTTTATATTTGATGAAATAATTAATGCGACTAACAGAAAGAAATATACTATACAATTCATTTTCTTTGTTTTTTCTCTATAAATATCTGGATATATATTCTTTAAATAAAAATCAAGTAATAAAATATTTAAAATCGCTATAAATGCTTTACATAATAAGTTTATAATCATAATTACATCTCCTTGTCTACAAAATCGAAATATTTTTCTTTGAATTCTTTACGAATACGTTTCGTTAATGGAAGAATATCATCATTAGACATTGTGACATAGTCAAAACAAAATGATTTAACGTGTTTAAAATTGATGATGATACTCCTATTTAATGGAAAGAAATGATAATCTAGTAATTGTTGTCTTGATTTTATAATTCTTTTGAGATTACCATAGTAATGACGTTTTGTTGTTTTTAACTTATATTTTCCATAGCTTGTTTCTAGATAAATGATATCGTCAGTTTTTACATAGACTTTTCCATCAGTTGTGGCAAACTTAACTGTACGATTCAAACGTTTATAAACATGGTAGGCATGTTGAAGTTCCATATCGAACAATTCAGAATTAACAGGTTTATCAATAAATAAATCTGCACCTAACCACATTGATTCAGTTAAATAACAGTGATAAGCAGTAATGAATATAAAGATACAATTGGGTTTAATATCTTTCATTACCTTAGCTATCTCTATTCCATTCATATCTTCACCAAGTTCAATATCAAGAAACACAATATCATAAGGTTCAACTCTAAATGCATCTAATAGTTGGGTGCCTTGAACGTAACCATCAATAATGGTGGGCTTCGTGTCATGAAATTCATATTTCTTAATCCTTTCTACAATATCTTTGACATAAAATAATTCGTTGTCGCAAATTGCAATTCGCATAATTTCTACCTCCTTTGTCTGACAACTATCTACATTATATGACAAAGGATTTTATATCAAAAAAGTTATTGCTTTGTGCATTTTTAAAGCGAAAATATGTACAAATTCGTCATATAGGATAACTTTTTTGATGGTTATGATAGACTTTTGTCGAAAGGAGGTAAAAGTTATGTCAATACAAAAAAAGATCACTGCATTAGGATTGAGTTTATTAGTTTTAGGAGGTACAATGGTTTCCACTTTTGCTTATACTTATGTATCAGGAACTTCTTATCAAACGGTTACTCATAAAGATATACCATCATGGGGTGGAGAACATTATGATTTGAACTATGGTAGTAAAAAAACAAAGACAAGTCAGATTGGTACTTTTAAAAAGACAAAAGGAGATGCGGCGTTAGGTAATTATGCTGAATTAGTTAACAGTTCCAAATCATATAAATCAAATTTAGTTGGAATACCTTTAAATTATGCTGTGCTTGTGAGTGAACATGGATGTTCAAAAGGAAGTATATATTTTACTTGTGTGACTTCACATAATTTTGAACCAAGCAACACTTGTGATGTTACTTTAAAGTTTAGTGCAGATGATTTATTGTAAACAAAAAGACCTAGTTGATTTTACTCAACTAGGCTTTCTTTGTTATAATAACTTCCTTGATACGTCGATCTTGGATCTTAGTGATTTGGAAGGTAAGATTGTTAATATGAATTGTTTTGGTTGTACCATCTTTTGGAATGGAACGGAGATGGCTATATATATAACCACCAATCGTGTTATAATCTTCATCTTGTGGGAATTGGATACCGATAGCTTCAGATAATTCTTCAATATCAGTATTGCCGTTGACTCTCCATTGTGTTTCATTGATTTTTTGAATATCAGGTCTTTCACGAGAATCATGTTCATCATAGATATTTCCAAAGATTTCTTCAACTAAATCTTCTAATGTAATAATTCCACTCACTCCACCAAATTCATCAATCGCAATCGCAAAATGAATGTTTTTATTTTGCATATCTGCAAATAAAACATCTGCACGCATAGAATCAGGAATAAAATAAGGTTTAGAAAGAATTTTTTCAATTGGTTTTTTCTTGGTTTGAAGATTTAATAAATAATCTCTTACATGAAGGACACCAATAATATTGTCTTCATCATTTTGATAAACAGGATAACGTGATAATCCAGAGTCTTGAATCGTTTTAAGAATTTCCTCTTGTGAGGCATCAACTGAAATCATCATAATATCAACAGATGGTGTCATGATTTCTGAAATATCAGTATCATTGAAATCAAAGATATTTTGTAGCCATTCACTTTCATCTTCATTAAGAACACCACGTTTTTCACCAAGTTCAATCATTGTTAAAATTTCTTCTTCAGTCACACTATCTTCTTCAGCCTCTGTTTTTAAATGTAATAATTTTAAAATAGCATTTGTTGAAAGAGATAAGAATTTGACAACGGGATTCATAATTTTAGAGATGGCTAAAACTGTACCACATGAGATTTTAGATACTTCATATGGTTTTTGCATAGCAATTCTTTTGGGAACAAGTTCTCCAAAAATCAAAGTGAAATAAGATAAAATAATCGTAATAATAATAACTGCAAAAGTATCTAAGACATTAAGTGGAATACTTGTGACTCCTAAATCTTGTGATATCCATTGTACAAGATATTCTGAAAAATTATCAGCTGCGAAGGCACTTCCTAAAAATCCTGCCAATGTAATTCCAATTTGAATAGTTGATAGAAAACCTGATGGTTCTTGTAATAAAAGTAACAAGCGTTTCGCTGTTTTTTCACCATTTTCAGCTTTCTTTTCTAATTGTGTCTTATTTAATGATAAGACAGCAATCTCAGTTGCCGCAAAAAAGGCATTCAATAAAATTAAAATTGCTTGCAAGAACAATTGCGAGGGTATAGAGTCCATAACTTCACTCTCCTTTATTTTTTGGCTCTATATGTTTGTGATACAAAAAAAGACAACTACCACAACACTGCAATAAAAGTCTCGTTATTTCATATATAAAACCGGCTAATAAATATAGCGTGATGACGATTATATAACATCTTTAAGATGCTAACTACTCCCTTTTATGTGTACTATTTTATCATATTGCACGTAACTGTCAATATTGTTATGATAAGAGTATGCAAAAAGGGAGAAAACAGATATGCATTTAGAATTATTAGAATATGTGAGTCATAATTTACCAAAAGGTTTTACACCTTATTATATTTATGAAATTAGAGTTGATGATAAGGAAGTAGGAAGAGTAACTTTTAGAGAAGGCACCTTCCAACAACATTATTTTGATGGCCATATTGGTTATCATATTGAACCAGAATTTCGTGGGCACCATTATGCCTATCAGGCGTGTTTACTTTTACAAAAAGAATTAGGCTTTCATCAAGTGATTTTAACTTGTGATCCAAACAATCAGGCATCGTTACATACAATTGAAAAACTGGGTGCAAAATATTTAGAAACCAAAACGATTCCAGCTAATCAACGACGTTTTTTTAATCGTGATGAAAAGGAAAAGATGATTTTCATTTGGGAAATTTAAGTTCATTGTGTCATGAATAGGATTGAGATATAATAGAAAAAAGGAGGGTTTGATGTGAAGTTTGTACATATTGGAGATTTACATTTAGGAAAGGTGATTCATCAATGTTCATTGTTAGAGATTCAACGTGAACTCTTATTTGAACTGTTAGAGATGATGGATCAACAGAATATTCGTTGTTTGATTATTGCGGGTGACGTTTATGATCGTTTAATACCTAGTCAAGAAGCAGTCAATCTATTAGATGAATTCTTAACTGCAGCCTTATTAACTTATCATATTCAAGTTTTAATGATTAGTGGTAATCATGATAGTTCTGATCGTTTACATTTTGCCAGTTCTCTCTTGGTAAAAAATGGTTTACATATTGAAACGTATTTAAAAGAAGATATGGCATTTGTAGAATATGATAAAGTCAGATTTTATTTATTACCATTTGTAAAACCTAGTCAAGTCAAGATGCTTTATCCTCATCAAGATATTCACACTTATCAGGATGCTCTTTCCTATTATCTTTCTAAGCAAAGTCTTGACAACCATTATCAAAATATTCTTGTGACGCATCAATTTGTCGGTCATTCTAGTATTACAAGTAAGTCAGAAATACCATTAAGTGTTGGTGGAAGTGAAATAATAGATGCTTCTTTATTTGATGATTTTGATTATGTGGCCTTAGGGCATCTTCATGCACCACAAAAGGTTAAACGTGATACGATGCGTTATAGTGGTTCTTTAATGTGTTATTCTTTTGATGAAGTGAATCAGAAAAAATCAATTGTTATTGTTGATACGGATACAATGGACATCACAACTTATCAACTTCATCCTTCAAAGACACTCAAAAAATATCAAGGGACATTTGCCCAATTGATGGATTCAAAATACATTAACAAAAAAGATGATTATATGGCATTTGAGTTATTGGATCAAAAGATTGTACCTCATGCGATTGAACAATTGCGTACTTTATATCCTCATCTTTTACAAATCACTTATCACTATTTAATGAAAGAAAGACAACAAACATCATTTCAACCGATGCAATCCATTGAACAAATGGATACTTTCACTTTGTTTCAACAGTTTTATCACGATGTCAAAAATCAAGATTTACAAGAGGAGTCTATGACAATAGTCAAAGGATTATTAGAAAAGGCAGGTGAAACAAGTGAAAATTATTAAATTAACGATGAGTGCTTTTATGGCTTATAAAGATTTAACCGTGATTGATTTTGAAAATATGCATGATCATGGTTTGTATTTGATTAGTGGTCCAACGGGTTCAGGGAAAACAACACTTTTTGATGCGATAACTTTTGCTTTATATGGTGAAGCGAGTGGTTCACATCGACAGGCTTCTTATTTTCGTAGTGATTTTGCCAGTGCTAAGGATGAAACATATGTTGAACTAGCATTTGAATTACACCAACATTTATATACTGTGAAACGTTCACCGACTTATTATCGAGAAGGCTATAAAACGCCTAAGAATGCACAAGCTTATTTTGATGATGGCAATCAAGTCATTGAAGGTGTCAAAGAAGTGAATGTGAAAATCAAAGAGCTATTAGGTGTTGATGTGCGTCAGTTTAAACAAATTGTGATGATTGCACAAGGAGAGTTTACAAAATTGATTTATGCCAGCAGTGAAGAAAGAGAACGTGTCTTACGTCATGTTTTCCATAGTGAATCATTGGTAACTTTTGAAAATTTACTCAAAGAAAAAGTGAAATCACATAAAGATGCTTTCTTACTTTCTTCACAAAATTTAGCCTCACGTTTTGCCTTATTACAAATGGATGAAAACTTTATGCATAGTCATCTTGAATTTCATCCTTCTTATATTGAGGAGGCTCAAAATGAAAATCAAAAAATTAATGAGCAATTAAAACTTGAAACCAAGTATTACAAACAAGCTCAAAAAGAATATGAACAATTCTCATCACAATATTATCAAAAAGAACAACGCAATCAACAATTATTAGAATTACAAGAAGTAAGTCAACAATATCATCAATTACAATCACAAAAAGATAAGATGACATTATTAAAACATGATTTAGAACAGATTGCTCAAATCAAGAATCATCAAACCATAATTGAATATTACAAACAAAGTGAGTCTAATTATCAACAAACATTCAATCAAAAACAAGAAGTCCAACAAAAACTTTCTTCTTTACAAGAAGAATTAACCCAGCGAGAAAAAGAATATCAAAAATTAGATCAGTATAAACAAAAAAAGATCAATTATTTTTAGATATTGAAAAAACCAAACAAGCTTTAGAAAAATATCAGCTTTATCAAAAACAGGTTCAACAATATCAAGATGTTCAAAAACAATATCAAAGATTACAAGAAGATTATCAAGATCTAGAAATACGCTATGAAAAATTAGAAAATCGAATTCAACGTGATCAGGAAAATGTCAATCGTTTACCACGTCTAGAGCTAGAATTGGAACAGAATGAAAAAAATGTGAAAGAAATCAACAAGAAAAGAGTGATGATTCATGAATTAAGTCAATTTTATGATGAATGGAAATCTTTACAAGATCATCACTATGACTTATCCGTGGCTTATCAAGATAAACAGGAAGTTTATGAAAAGCTTTTACAACAATATCGTCATGAAGATGAACTTTTTCGCCGTCAACAAGCTGGTATTTTAGCCTTGGAATTAAAAGACAATGAACCTTGCCCAGTTTGTGGTTCTACGCATCATCCACATTTAGCTACATTGGAATCATCGGTTTTATCTTCTCGAGAGTTAGAACAGTTATCTAATCAAGTGGAAGCTGCCAAAACCCAACAACAAGAAGCTTATCAAGAAGTTTATCAACAAAATGAATTGGTTCAACAAATGAAAACACGTATTGAAATGTTGAAAAAACAGTTGGATATTGAAGATGAATTATCGAAAGAAGTATTTATTCGTTTGTTGTCGGATATTGTGCAAGTAATTGATGAGCAGGAAAAAACATATCAGAAAAAATATAATGATGTGATTTATTTAAAAAAGTCAAACGTAGCCTAGAACAAGATGCTATTTTATTACATCAACAAAGTCAATATTTACAAGAAGTTCAAAAACAATTGATTGAAAAAGAAAAACAAATGACTTTGATTTTCCAACAATATACACAACTTGAAAAAGACTATCATTTTCATCAACAACCTGATATTGCCTTAACACTTACAAAACAACAAGATGAATGGAAACAATGGCAACAGCGTATTGAAATGATTGAAAAACAATATCGTCAATGTCAAGAAAACATCTCTGTTTATACACATCAACTCAATCAACTTCATCAACAAATTCTTTCTTTACAACAAGAAAAACAAGAAGCTAAATTGTCATATCAGCAGTTTATTCAAGATTATTTTCAAGATGAAACAATATTTCTAGATTATCAAAAACGTATGAATGATATTGAAAAACAGGAACATAGCTATCAAAATTATTTGATTCAAACTGAAGCTTTATCGAAACAAAAGAAATTATTAGAAGAAAAAACAAAAGATTTTGAACTTTGTGATTTATCAAAAGAAAAACAACAATTAGATGAATTGGCTTATAAACGAGATCAAACTTATACCAAGTATCATGAAATTTTACAAACCTATCAACAAAATGAAAAGATTTTAAAAAACTTAGAAAAAGATTATGCCAAGAATCAAGATATTTTTGAAAAATATACGCTTTATCAGGATTTATATGATCAAACATCAGGAAAGAATCCATTGCGTATGTCATTTGAAAGATATGTTCTATCAGCTTATTTTGAACAGATTTTAGAGTATGCGAATATTGAATTGATGAAAATGACACAGGGACGCTTTGCTTTATATCGTAAAAAAGATGTCAAAGGTGTCAAACAACAAGGTTTGGATTTAAGTGTGCTTGATTATGAAACAGGCATGATGCGTGATATTCAATCATTATCAGGTGGAGAATCGTTTAAGGCAGCACTTTCACTTGCTTTAGGATTATCTTCAATGATTCAAAACTATGCTGGTGGTATTGAATTAAATACTTTATTTATAGATGAAGGTTTTGGTTCTTTGGATCATGAGTCCATTGATCAGGCTTTATCAGTTTTAATAGATTTAAAAAATGATCATAAGACAATTGGGATTATTTCTCATGTGGATGAGTTAAAAGAAAGAATTGATACTCAGATTATTGTGGAAAAAGGAAATCAAGGTAGTCGATTACATATTGAAAGAGGGTAATTATCAATGTATGTTTACAAATATCATCGTATGACAACAAAAGTCTCTGGGATTGGTATCACTGAATATCATTTTAAAGGTTTAAGAGAGGTTATTGACCGTTATGCCTGTGAAGGATAGCGATATGTTGGATATGTACCTATTTTACAAAGAGGGAATGGTTATATGGAAGAAATTGATTTGATTTTTGAAAAAGAAAAGTCTTAATTGCTTTTTAATGAAATTCTTGTATAACCTGACTTTGGTATCCAACATTAAAATATAGTGAGACTTTCATTGAAAAACAGTAGTAATCTTTTAAGTGATTGCTACTGCTTTTTTATATTTTGTACCTGAATATTTGTTTTACTTGCCTTTCTGTCAAGTAATAATTTGTTAACGGTAATTTTGTCATTTGTTCAAAGTCTTTTATGAACTTGCTTGATGTTGTTACGTTGATATATTTACTTTCTCCCTTGACTATCTTAAAACTTTTTACAAATTTCATAATTTCCTGTGTACTATATTTATTGTTCAAGATTTTGAATTGGAATATTCTTTCCAATAATACTGCCAGGTAACATATCAAAAAATGTCCCTTTATACTGTTTTCTTTTTGAAGGAATACTGGTCTGGCATCCAAATCGGATTTCATTATTCTAAATGATTCTTCTATCCTCCATAAATTGTGATAGGTATTGTAGATGTCTGTTGACTTCATATTTGTTTCTGATGTGATCAATAAATTATAACCTGCCAGTTCAAGTTCTTTTTCTATGATGTCTTCATTGATTGTTGCCTTTGCTTTTTCTCCATTTTCATTAGTGAAATTAACGTATTTTCCTAGATCTCCATATTCGGCTCTTTTTGCCTGACTGTAACATAGGCTTCTTGCCTTTTCAACCTGTTTGCTGATTTCATATCTTTTTTTAGATGCAAGCTTTGGATTATAAGTCACTACTCGTTTCTCAGTAAAATATATAGTCTTCTTTTTCCCATCAATTTCTATATGATAAGGAAATTTGTCAATGCATGACTTATATCTGTATAATAATGTACCATTATCATTTTTTATTTCTTTCCAGTCTTCATTATTCAACAATACCCATATCTTTTCTTTTTCAGGGAGAGTCTTGACAGATTTGGAGAATAAATAGCCATCTCCATTTTCTTTAGAAAAAGCAATGTTTTGAGTGCAGTTCAATCCCTTGTCAGCTACATGTATAGTTTTTCCTGAAATTTGGTTTTTCTTTTTAAGAGCCTGAATCACATCTCTTAAGACTGGCTTTTCACTTTCATTACCAGGAAACAGCTTCATGCCAATAGGGATTTGATTGGCATCAAGCAATAGCCCTAAACTCACAATAGGGTCTTTTCTATTTTCTTTTGATGGACCCTTTCGTCTAAAATTATCTTCTTTATCGATTTCAAAATAGAAATTGGTACAATCAAAATAAGTCCTTGAAGTATTGATATTATAGACTTTCTTCATCTGCTCATTAAAAATCTCGATGAACTTGCCGTAATCATTGCCCATGAATGCAAGACCGTCTAGAAGCTGATTATAAGAAAAATGAGTGGCACCTCTCAATTGAGGAATAACTTCATGAAAAGTTCTGTATTTACTGCAAGGATTCACAAGTCGGGCAAAAATAAGAGAGGAAAGCAATTCGTACAGATCAAATTCAAAAGAATTGGAAATATTGAAATAGTCAACAAACTTTTTGATATTCATTTTATTCAGTAAAGAAACAAAAGGAAAATATCCTAAATAAAGTTCAGGAGATGATTCAGAAATTTTGAGAGCCTGACTGTTAGAAATTTCATCATTAAGAGCATTGACTTCTTTTTGGAAATGAGCGATAGGATCATCAATTCCTTTGGCTTTCCAAGATTCGACAGAAGCGAGGGATTTAAAGGTGCGGTGAGCTCCACAGCGTTTTTGAGGGGAATAGTAACTTTCCACGATAGAAAGGTAGGTACGCCCGTTACGATGAGTTTTTTTAAGAAAATAAGCCATAAATAACCTCCATAATAGATATCACTAGTATCACTATATAAATTATAACATAAAAAAATAAATAAAAAAAGATAAAAAACAAAAAAAGCCGATAAAATCGGCATAATATAATATTTGATAAAAAAGGATTACTAAAAAATATAGTGAGAACTCCTAAAGACGGGTATGTTTACAAATATCATCGTATGACAACAAAAGTCTCTGGGATTGGTATCACTGAATATCATTTTAAAGGTTTAAGAGAGGTTATTGACCGTTATGCCTGTGAAGGATAGCGATATGTTGGATATGTACCTATTTTACAAAGAGGGAATGGTTATATGGAAGAAATTGATTTGATTTTTGAAAAAGAAAAGTCTTAATTGCTTTTTAATGAAATTCTTGTATAATAGTAAGGTAAATATTAAAGAAGGGGTATAGAAAGATGGCAAAAGTAAAAAATGATGCGATTACATCAAGAGATGAAGACTTTGCGAAATGGTATACAGATGTTTGTCGTAAAGCTGAATTAATGGATTATTCAAGTGTCAAAGGGTTTATTATTTATCGCCCATATGGATATGCATTATGGGAAATGATTCAAGCCTATATGGACAAAAAATTTAAAGAAACAGGACATGAAAATGTTTATATGCCGATGTTGATCCCTGAATCATTATTACAAAAAGAAGCTGATCATGTAGAAGGATTTGCGCCTGAATGTGCGGTTGTCACAAGAGGGGGTTGGATGAATTAGACGAAAAATTAGTCATTCGTCCAACTTCAGAAACATTATTTTGTGAACATTACGCTAAAATTGTGAATTCTTATCGTGATTTACCTAAATTATATAATCAATGGTGTTCTGTTGTCCGTTGGGAAAAACAACAAGACCATTTTTAAGAGGATCAGAATTCTTATGGCAGGAAGGACATACAATTCATGCGACGGCTGATGAAGCAAGAGAAGAAACAATGCGTATGTTGGATATTTATGAAACAACAGCCAGAGAATTATTAGCGATTCCAATGGTTACAGGTAAAAAGACAGACAAAGAAAAATTTGCAGGAGCTGAAGAAACATATACGATTGAAGCTTTAATGCATGATGGAAAAGCACTTCAATCTGGAACTTCACATTATTTTGGAGATGGTTTTGCGAAAGCCTTTGATATGAAGTTCTTAGATAAAGATAATCAATTAAAATATGTTCATCAGACATCTTGGGGTGTTTCTACCAGATTATTAGGAGCTATTATTATGGTTCATGGTGATGATAATGGTTTGGTTTTACCACCAAGAGTGGCACCTACTCAAGTGATGATTATCCCAATTCAACAACAAAAAGAAGGTATTTTGGATAAGGCTTATGAACTTGAAAGCCAATTAAAAGCACAAGGTATTCGTGTGAAAGTGGATGCCAGTGATAAATCACCAGGATGGAAATTCTCTGAAGCTGAAATGCGTGGAATTCCACTTCGTTTAGAAATTGGTCCAAGAGATTTACAAAATGGGCAATGTGTTGTCGCAAAACGTGTTGATGGTGAAAAACAAACATTAGCACTTGATGAAACATTACCTGGAAAATTAGCGGCTTTATTAGATCAAGTACACGATGAAATGTATCAAAAGGCTTTACAGTTTAGAGATGAACATATTACAAATGTATCAACATATGATGAATTTAAAGATGTTTTAAATTCTAAAGGTGGATATGTAAAAATGGCTTGGTGTGGAGATGAAGCTTGTGAAATCAAAATCAAAGAAGATACAGCAGCCACTTCTCGTTGTATTGACACTGATGCGAAAGCTGAAGGTGTTTGTCCAATTTGTGGTAAAAAAGCGAAACATATTGTTTATTTCGCAAGAGCATATTAAAACAGTTGATCAAAAATCAACTGTTTTTTTCATGCGTCCATAATTGGTCAGTGTATTTATGAAATGAATTGACATAAAGTATATGGAAAATGATCATATTAGAAAATAAACAACAAAATGCAACTAAAGAGGAACTATCAACAGCTTGTGAATATAACTAAACTTCAAAACAAAACAAAATCAAAAGAATTGGAACAAAAATCATATGATAGAAAACAAGATTAATATCAATAATTTTACGAATATTATAGTTTTTGATGTTTTGAAAGTGTTTTTTGACTGTGAAAATAATGATAAAAATAAGAGGAATAATAAAGAATATCATGTAAGGTACAGTTATTTGTCTGAAAAATTCTTTAAGAATAATGGAAAAATCAATTGTTTTAGGTCCAAAAGCATCATGATTATACAATAGAGTCATAACGATGATATTCAAAATATTAAAGATAATTTGAATAGTATGATAATTAAACTCATTCATGGAAGCGTAGTATTTTTGATACCATTTTTTTGGCGGAGTAGACGTGTTTTTCTCACCAGTTAATATTTCATTGACAGGTATTTCAAAATAGGTACTGCTCTGTAATAAAAGATCATAATCAGGTAAATTGACATCGTGCTCTCAACGGGAAATTGTACGGTTTGTCACACCAAAAATTTCAGCGAGTTGTTCTTGAGTCATACCTTTATTTAAACGTGCTTGTTTTAATGTGAGTCCAAATGTTTTGGGGTTCATAAGTCATCTTCCTTTACAGTTTCATCTTATCAAATCAACTGTTTTTTGAACAGGACATGTTTCGAGTTTAGGTGAATTTATTCTTTAATACGTACATTTAAAAGGTGAATCAAGTCAATGGCTTGATAGCGATTGATCATGGCACCACGAATATCTTCTGGAGAAGTGATGATTCCTTCAATATTGCAAGAGGATAAATCAATTTTATAAAGGTGCGAATGAAGAAATTCACATTGTTGTAAAAGACATTCATCAAAGGTTGTTTTATTCATTTTGTTTTCAATAAAACTGGCATTTTGTAAAGAACATTGTTGAAATTGAACAACTTTATTATTCATAAAAGCAAAATTAGCAAATGAACATAAACAGTCTTTTAGTATGACTTGATCAAAAATAGATTCAGAAAAATCTGTACCCATCAGTTTACAATTCAAAAATTTCACATGACGAAAAAGAGTCGCATTCATTTTAATATTGGATAAATCACAATGTGAAAAAGTGACATTAACAAAATAACTGTTTTCAAACGTAATATCCTGAAAATCAATATGTTCTAATATACAATGTTGAAAATCTTTATGTGTGAAATGGTAATCAAAGATGATTTCGTTTTGATAATGTCCATTTTTAATTTCATCTTCTAAAATATCATTTTCTAAAATATAACTCTCCATAAATAACTTCCTTTCTCTATTTCATCATATCATAGAACTATCAAAAATGATATGCTAAGGGCATCATTCATAGTTTCTGATGACAATTCTTCTTTTTTGATTATATTTGTGATAGAATAGGATAAAAATGAGGTGGGAATATGCAAAAGAAGATAGCTTTAATTAATGATATCACAGGATTTGGAAGATGTGCGATTGCAGCAATGGCACCAATTGTTTCTGCCATGAAGATACAGGCAGTGGTCATTCCAACGGCCATTTTATCAACCCATACCCAATTTCCTATTTTCTATTTTGATGATTATACATCAAGAATGAAAGATTATATTCAAACTTATAAAGATTTGCAATTAGAATTTGATGCTATTGCGACGGGTTTTATGGGTTCAAAGGAACAAATCGATATTGTTATTGATTTTATTCAGACATTAAAAAAAGATCATTCATTTATTCTTGTTGATCCAGTGATGGGTGATCATGGCAAATTGTATGCGACTTATACACCTGAGATGTGTGAGAAGATGAAAGAACTGGTGAAGTATGCTGATTTGATGACACCAAATTTAACAGAGCTGGTAACATTGGTTGACCGTTCTTATCCAACAACTTTACCTTCGTTTGATGAATTAAAAGAGATGTGTGAACAATTATCAAAACAAGGACCATCTCATATTGTGGTTACAGGTATTCCATTTAACGAGAAACAGATTCTTAATTTTATTTATAATAAAGATGAGGATTATCAAATTGTTATGGTTGATCGTATTGGTAAAGATCGTTGTGGTACGGGGGATGTGATTGCGGCAGTCATTGCAGGCAGTTATTTGAATGGTTTTAGTTTTTATGAAAGTGTTAAAAAGGCGACTAAGTTTGCATCACGTTGTATTCAATATTGTGAGCAGACAGGAGTTCCTCATCATTATGGTTTGTGTTTTGAAGAATATTTATATGAATTAGGAGAAGAGTTATGATTTTATATACATTACATGGAAATGGTTATCAAGATATTTGTCAATTAGCATCTTGTAAAGATGTGACAGTTTATGTTAATTTAACAAATCGCTGTCCTTGTGCCTGTACATTTTGTTTAAGACAGACAAAGGAAATGGAAGAAGGACATAGCTTATGGTTAAAAAAGAACCAACTGTAGAAGAAGTGATTCATGAATTTCAAAAATATGATTTGGATGATTTTAAAGAAGTGGTATTCTGTGGTTTTGGCGAACCTTTAGAAAGAGTGGAAGATGTTGTACAGATTGCTGGTATTCTTAAACATTTTCGACGTGATTTGCCAATTCGTGTGAATACCAATGGTTTAGCCAATTTAATTCATCAAAGAGATATTACCCCTGAATTAAAAGGACGTATTGATACGGTGTCGATTAGTTTAAATGCTCCAGATGCGAAAGAATACTATGAATTAACACGTAGTCGTTTTGGCATGAAATCTTATCAAGCAATGTTAGATTTTGCAGCATCTTGTCGTGATTATGTGCCTTTTGTGGTCCTTAGTGTTGTAGATATTATTGGTGAAGAAAAGATTCAAAAATGTCAACAAATCTGTGATGAACTTGGTGTGCAATTACGTGTACGTCCATTTGAAGAATAGGAGATGAGATCAATGTTATATATGACTAGGGAAGAACGTCAGATAACTTTAGAGAAAATGAGTAATACACGAGATTTAGGTGGATATGAAACACAAAGTGGACTTTATAGTCGTGCTCATAAATATATCAGAGCAGCAGCACCGACTTATGCAACTGCAAAGGATATGCAAAAGCTTAAGGATTATGGTGTGAAAGTTGTGATTGATTTAAGAAGTGATTTTGAAAAAGAATGTCAGCCTAATCCTTTTCAAAAGAAAAAGATATTGATTATTATGAAGTGAATTTATTTGATTCAACCAAAGCATCCATTGTGCCTGAAGAAGTTCAAACCTATAAAGATTTGGGTGGTGTCTATATTTATATGTTGGAAGGAATGAAACATAAGTTTAAAGAATTATTTGATATTTTTATCAAATATCCTTATGAAACAGTTTTATTCCATTGTTCAGCTGGAAAAGATCGTACAGGTGTGACAGCGGCTTTATTATTAGATTTAATTGGTTGTCATGAATATGATATTGTGAAAGATTATAGTGAATCATATGAAAATAATTTAGAAATTAATGCCTCATTAGCACAAATGATGGATAATGAAGAAGCTAAACAATATTTAAAATCTTCACCTCGTTATATGATGGAATTATTGGATTATTTAAGAGAACATTATGGTAGTGCTAAGGAGTATTTATTGGAAATTGGCATGAAAAATGAAGAAATTGATCAAATAATTGAAAATTTTACAATTTAAAAAAGAAAAATGCCCTCTAAAATGCGTATATAAATAATAGGAGGGATTTTTTATGGAAAAAAATTTAACACTAAAACAAAAAGATTATATCGTTAGAAAGATTTACAAAACTTATCAAAGGGCACAGTTGGATATCTTGTATTTAACACAGCATTACAATTATTATCCACAGGTTGATATGTTTAGAGTGAAGGATCAATCACCAGCTTATCATCGTGGTGATGAAAAAATTATGCGACAGTTAGAACGTAAACAACATCTTGAAAATTTTGTAGGTCTTATTCAACAAGTACATACACATTTATCAAGTGAAGCTTATGATTTTATTGAACATGAGTATATTAATTATTATGAAGCTTCTTGGTGGGTGACTTTTTATTCACGTGCAAGTTATTATCGTATCAAACATAAAGCATTAGATGAATTTATGGAGTGTATTTTGGTATTTTGGAGTGAAGAAGAAATTTTAGCTTTATTAGATTCTTGATGGTTTCTTTATGGAAAGACTTTGATTGATAGAGTTGATGAATGGTATCAATCGTGTTATCATTTTAAAGTGGATAAGATATTTTTAGGATTGTTTAAGGAGGTTTTTTGTGTGAATGTGGAAATTATTAATGTAGGAACAGAATTGTTATTGGGAGAAATTGTGAATACGAATGCGACATTGTTGCAGAAAGTATGTAAAGATTTAGGGTTTAATGTTTATTATCAAAGTGTTGTCGGTGATAATCCTCAAAGATTATATGATTGTTTAAAAATTGCTTTTGAGCGTGGTGCTAATTGTGTGATGACTACGGGTGGATTAGGCCCAACAACGGACGATTTGACGAAAGAACTGTCTGCGAAGTATTTAGGCTTAGAAATGGTCTATCATGAGGATGAGGCTTTAAAAGTAGAGAAAAAATGTCGTTATTGTACTGGTATCAGTCAAATTCCAGATAATAATTTTAAACAAGCTTATTATCCTGAAAATGCGTATATTTTAGAAAATGATATGGGAACGGCGAATGGTTGTGTAATGTTTAATGAGCATCAAATGATTATTAATTTGCCAGGTCCACCCAAAGAATTAAAATATGTTGTAGAACATGCTTTGATTCCATATTTACAAAAGTTTAAACAAGATACAATTTATACCTATGAGTATATGACGATGTTTATTGGAGAAAGTAAAATTGATGAAATATTAAGAGATTTAATTAATGAACAAGAGCAGGTTTCAATTGCTTTATATGCTGGTGAAGAAACTGTGCGTATTCGTTTGGCTGTCAAAGCATCATCATTAAATCAAGCTCATGAGATGATGAAAGATGTAAAAGCTGAAATAGAAAAGCGTCTGAGTGAATATATTATTCATGAAAAAGATTTGAAAGCAGCGATTATCAAAATGAAACCTTCTTTACAATTGACATATGAAAATGATTTCCGTTTTGATGATGATTGGTTACAGCCTTTTATCAAAGATGATGCACCTATTCATATTCATGTTAAAATACGTCAAGAAGAATTAGGTGAGGTTGTTTGCATTTCTATAAATGAAGAATATTTTGAAATTCCCACTTTTGTTGCAGCAAGATATTCTTATGCAAAAGTAGAGGCAAGATGGATTGGTAAGCTTTATCAATTTATGATGACACATACATTTTAAAAATACGGTACTTTTTAAAACTATTCCTATGTTTGTCTAATGCAATCGTTTACAAAATAATAAAATCAAAAAAACATTGGTAAAATCAATATAATTTTAATTTTTTACTTGCATATGAACAAACTTTATATATAATAGGAACTGTCCTAAGGGACAACGTGTATATCATATTATAATATTCTTCGATATACATATGAAGCAAAAGTATTCATATAATTTACTCAAAAAGATCCCTGTTAGTGGCAGCAGACTAACAGACAAATAGTGAACAGCAGCGCTATGGATCGATATAAGAAAAGAGCGATATTTCAGGGTATATCGCTCTTTTCTTATGTTTTGATTATTTTGACATAATAGGTAGCAGTTCAATGAATTTGAAAGCTGCAGGTGTTAATGTTTTACGTGATAAATAGGCATAACCGATACTACGCTTAGGCAATGGTGTTTCTAGTTGAATTTCATGGATTTGTTGATGTAAACATTCGGCTTGTGAAAATTCTTTGATGACACAAGCTTTGCCCAGACCATTTTTAACAGCTTCTAATAAAAGATTATGAGAACCAAGTTCAATAGCAGGTTGTAATAAAAATCCTTGTGAGGCAAAGTAATCATCCACATATTGACGAGAATTTGCATTTTTTTCCAACATCACTAAAGGTTCTTTTGCCAGTTCTTTGAATGTATAAATATGGTTATCTTTTTGTTGACTGACAAAAATATCATGAACCTGTAAACATTCTTGGATGGTAATGGCTTCATCAAATAAAGGCATATTGACAAAACCTAAATCAATATCACCCGTTTTTAAAAGTTCAATGATTTCTAAACTGGTACGATTGACCATTTTAATTTGAACATATGGATATTGTTGGTGAAAAGAAACAAGATAAGGCATTAGATAGTTTTCACTTAGTGTATCACCAGCACCTATTAAGAGTTCGCCTTGACTTAATTCTTGAAAATGAGTGATTTGATTTTCAGCAGAGGTAATTAAAGAAAGTGCCTGAGCAATTTTTTGATGGAGAATCTTTCCTTCCTTGGTTAAAATGACACCTTTGGATTGACGGATGAATAATTGCGTATGGAGTTCTTTTTCTAAAAGACGGATTGTTTGGCTAACGGCTGATTGCGAAATAAAAAGATTTCTGGCAGCCAGAGAGAAAGATAATGTAGAAGCAGCCTCGTTAAAGATTTTATATTGTTCGAGTTTAATATTCATATTATTTCTCCTTATATCATTGTTTATAAATATTAATTTTACTTATGTTTGTATTTATTTTATAATAGGAAAGAAGATACGTCAATTATGATAAATTTTGATTGTATAAAAGAGTCATATTTTATATAATAATGATGTAAAAAGAAAGGATGAATTTTATGGCTGGTGTTGTAGTAGTTGGAAGCATGTGGGGAGATGAAGGAAAAGGAAAAGTTACTGATTATCTTGCCCAAAAAGCTGATGTTGTAGTACGTTATGCAGGAGGAAATAATGCAGGACATACGATTGTTTATGATGGAAAAAAATTTGCATTAAAATTAATACCTTCTGGTATTTTTAGTGGACATGAAGTCATTATGGGTAATGGGATGGTTGTGAATCCTAAAGCCTTTTTGGAAGAAGTTCAATATTTAAATGATGCAGGTATTGATACAAGCAAGATTCGTGTCAGTGATCGTTGTCATGTGATTTTACCTTATCATCTTGAAATCGATGCTTTGCAGGAGGCAAGAAAAGGTGATAAGAGTATTGGAACGACAAAACGTGGGATTGGACCTTGTTATATTGATAAATATAGTCGTATTGGTATTCGTATGGGTGAGTTTGTTGATGAAGAATTATTTTTAGAAAGATTAAAAGAAACTTTCCCAATGAAGGTAATGGAATATCCTGAATTAAAAGATATGTTTACTGTGGAAAGTATTTTTGAAGAATATAAGGAATATGCGAAAGTAATCAAACCTCTTGTTTGTGATACAGGAATTTTATTAGATCAATATTTACAAGAAGATCGTAAAGTCTTATTTGAAGGGGCTCAAGGAGCTATGCTTGATATTGATTATGGAACATATCCATATGTTACAAGTTCTCATCCAGGTGCAAATGGTGTTAGTGAAGGAACTGGTATTGGACCTTTATATATCAAAGAAGCTATTGGTATTATTAAATCTTATACAACACGTGTAGGAGCAGGACCTTTCCCAACGGAATTGTTTGATGAAGTTGGTGATTACATTCGTGAAAAAGGACATGAATATGGAACTGTGACACAACGTGCAAGACGTACAGGATGGTTTGATGCTGTGGTTGTCAATCAATCAAGAAGAATGTCTAGTTTAACAGGAATTGCGTTAATGTTGTTGGATGTATTAAGTGGTTTAGATACAATTAAAATTTGTACAGCTTATAAATATAAAGGTGAAATTATTCATGGTTTACCTGCGACTGTTAAAGGGGTAGAAGAAGTAGAACCAATTTATGAAGAAATGCCTGGATGGCAAGAAGATATTACACATGTGAAATCTTTTGAAGAATTGCCTGTGAATTGTCAAAATTATTTAAGACGTATTGAAGAATTGATTCATTGTCCAATTGTGATGTTTTCTGTAGGACCTGATAGAGAACAGACAGTTGTATTAAAAGATATTCAATTTTAAGGAGGAACACGAGTGAAAAGAGAATTAGTCATTGTTTTAGACTTTGGTGGTCAATATAATCAGTTAGTGGCTAGACGTGTAAGAGAATGTAATGTTTATTGTGAAATTTATTCATATAAAACTGATCTTGAAAAAATTAAAGAAATGAATCCTAAAGGAATTATTTTAACAGGTGGACCAAATAGCTGTTATGAAGCAGATTCACCAACTTATTCAAAAGAGTTGTTTGAACTTGGTATTCCTGTTTTAGGATTATGTTATGGGGCACAGTTGATGCAACATGTTTTAGGTGGAAAAGTTGAACGTGCTGATGTCAGAGAATATGGAAAATCACATTTGATTGTCAGCAAGGAAAATTCAGCATTATTTGAGGGTGTACCTCAAGAATCAACATGTTGGATGAGTCATTTTGATTATATTTCCGAGATTGCTGATGGATTTGAAATTTCATCATATACAAAAGATTGTCCAGTGGCTTCTTGTGAAAATGTAGAGAAAAAATTATATGCCATTCAGTTCCATCCTGAAGTTTTACATACAGAATATGGTAAAAATATGTTATCTAACTTTGTGATGAATGTTTGTGGATGTGCTGGAGATTGGCGCATGGATTCATTTGTTGAAGAACAAATAAAAGCCATTAGAGAAAAAGTAGGAGATGGAAAAGTATTATGTGCTTTATCTGGTGGTGTGGATTCTTCGGTTGCTGCAGTTTTACTTTCTAAAGCTATTGGAAATCAGTTGACTTGTGTGTTTGTTGATCATGGTTTACTTCGTAAAAACGAAGGGGATGAAGTAGAAGCTGTTTTTGGACCTGAAGGTCATTATGAGTTGAATTTCATTCGTGTGAATGCACAAGAAAGATATTATGAAAAGTTAAAAGGTGTCACTGAACCAGAGGCTAAGAGAAAAATTATTGGTGAAGAATTTATTCGTGTTTTTGAAGAAGAAGCGAAGAAAATTGGGGCTGTTGATTTCTTGGTTCAAGGAACAATTTATCCTGATGTTGTGGAAAGTGGATTAGGTGGAGAATCTGCAGTTATTAAATCTCATCATAATGTTGGGGGATTACCTGATTATGTAGATTTTAGAGAAATCATTGAACCTTTAAGAGATTTATTTAAAGATGAAGTACGTAAAGTAGGATTGGAATTAGGAATTCCTGAATATTTAGTGTTTAGACAACCGTTCCCAGGACCAGGATTAGGTATTCGTATTATAGGTGAAGTCACTGCAGAAAAAGTGAGAATTGTTCAAGATGCCGATGCCATTTATCGTGAAGAAATTGCGAATGCTGGTTTAGATCGTTCAATTGGACAATATTTTGCTGCTTTAACAAATATGCGTTCTGTTGGTGTTATGGGTGATGAAAGAACTTATGACTATGCCATTGCATTACGTGCTGTTAATACTATTGATTTCATGACTGCTGAAGCAGCACAGATTCCTTATGAAGTGTTAAACAAAGTTATGTCAAGAATTATTAACGAGGTTCGTGGGGTTAATAGAGTATTCTATGATATTACATCTAAACCTCCGGGAACGATAGAGTTCGAATAGGTAGAATAGTACCGAGAGGTTTACAAGTTTAGAAGTGTCATTGAAAAATGGCACTTTTTATTATTGATATATTTATTGTTAAATTAGTAAATAATAAAAATTTAAAGGAATCCTAAATAATCATTTAATTACCATTTTTGAAATTGTATGTCATTTGTGAATATATTATAATAATATTATTAATTTTATTGATTGATAAGGAGTAAAAATGAAGATAAATAACCATTATGTTCCTCAAATTTATTTAAAACAATGGAAGCAAAAAAATAAGATTTATACTTATGAACTTTTAGTACCTAATAAAAAATGTCCTATTTGGAAAAGAGAATCTATTAGTAGAACATCAAGTTTGGATTACTTATATTTGTATAATATAAATAAAGAAGTTTCAGAAGAGTTAGAAGATTTTTTTCTTTTGAAGTTGAAAATTATTATCAATCATTTATTGATAAGTTAACTAATCATAGTAGTCTAGATGAAAATGATTTAAAATATATTTCAAAACTGATAGCGACTCAACATTTAAGAACAATAGGTGGTTATATACGCTGTAAGCAAGTGTTAACTAATTCTTTTGAGGATATTATTAAAGATACAATAGAAAAGATAGATAAAGAAATACAAGAAGGAATAGTACAACATAAGACAAATAAAATAAGTTCTATTGATGAAAAATTACTTCCTTTAAAAACTAATATAGTTAAGAAGGATGATAAAAACGTTTTTTTAGAAGTTAATAGTATAATAGGTAAAAGTACATGGATATATAGTATGAAACATTTATTGACTAAAACTTATAAAGTTTTAGATGATGTTTCATGGTGTATTTATGAAGCACCTGAGCATTTTAATTGGGTAACATCAGATGATCCAGTTATTTTTCTAAATTATTATGATAAAAATACATATGATTTTAAAGGAGGATGGGCAAGCAAAAATACTAATATTATTTTTCCATTATCTCCTAAAAAATTATTATTTGCACAAATAGGAGTTAAGCAAAATGTTTTGTACAAAAAAGCAGATGTAGACTTTGCTATACAAATTCAAAGATTCATAATTGAAAATGCTTTTTTAAAAGTATATTCCTTTAAAGAAGATAATATGGTTTCTTCTATTAGAAATAGAGTAGTTAATAGAAAAGAATTTTTGCGAATAAAAAAAGAAATAGAGCAGATACATGAAAACTATATGAATGATGAATTATTATATATAAAATAAAGAAAGAAGTGATAAGATGCATGACAAAGGTGTAAAATTTTATTCATCCAGCGATTTAGCATGTGGTTATAATCTTGAAAAAGCTGAAACAGTTTTAGAAGAATATGATGAATCTTACAAGTATGAAGATATTAATATAATTCTTGAATTTTATAATATTCAATTATATTTGTCTAATCAATGTTATTTAATTAGATGGAATGAAGCAACTATTAATGCATATCAAAATGCATCTAAAAGTTTTGATAAACAAATTGGGTTATATTTTTCTTTTATTGATAATACAAATATTATAAATATATATAAAGAAATACAGAATGAATATTATGATGATTTCTGGACATTATTTAAAAAATATAAATTATATAATAAAATATCAAAAGAGATATTTGAAATTATTTTAAGAGAACGATTAGATTTACAATATATTCTTGTTCATAAAATAATTGTTCAAAAATATGATCAAATAATATCAAACATAATAATGGAAGATATACAAAATTGTGAAGTATTGTTAGATGAATATTTGGTTTTTAAAAATACAGATAAAAAATATTATTTTCCAAATAGTTTAAATAAAACAAAATTAGTAGAAATGTATGTGGATTCAGAAGTGGCTAATTTAAATTATTTGGAACTAATTGTTAAGTCTTTAAGTACAAATGATTTAAAATTATCAGATAAACTTCGATTAAAAGCTAAAAAAAGATATGAAAAAGATATGAAAAAAATTTTAATAAAAGGAACATTTATGTCATATGGTGTTAAATTATCATTTTCTGATATACAAAGACAATCTGTAAATATTGAATTTAAGGATCATAACCTAATTTTTACTTATAGTAAAAAATGGTTCAAAGAAAATTTGGACTATCCAATATTATTGATTTATAATTTTATACATAATTTTATGTTTGTGGATAATCAAATAAGATTTTTGCATGTTCATAAATTGAATTCAATGAGTGTTATAGAGAAATGTTTAGGTATTAAAGGCAAAAATGAATATATAACTGATACAGTTTTTGAACAGTTAAATATGGCTGCTCAACTTCAAATACAAGTATATTATGCATTTTTGAATAATGAAAGTATTAAATTAGAAGCATTATACAAGTGGTTTTTTGAGGATTATTTGAAAACAGAATTTAATGTCATAGGTTTTTATTTTAATTGTCCATCAACAAATGCTAGTTATTTAGAAAAAAATCGCACATTAAATTCAGAAATAGATAGTGTGTTGAAACAATTTAAAATGTGGTGCGAAGATAGAAATATTGATTTAGAACTTTTACAGATGTCCTCTAATCATATGTTATATAAAGATCTTCCCAGTTTAATAGATAAAAAATATATTTATCCTAATAGTGAAGAATTTAATATAGCAAGTTACTTATTATGTTCAAATCAATCACCTATACATTATATTTCTAAAAAATATAATCAATCTAATTTTTATGAATTAATAAACAAGAATGATTTAAAAATTGAAGATTTTCATGAGTATCAACATAAAGATGTAAAATGGTTATTAGATCATTATTATATTTATACAAATATAGATGGATTTCTAAAAAATGATATAGATGTTATTTGGATTATTAATGAACTTTATTTGAATGATGTTTTATCTTACCACCATTTGGATAAAAATAAACAGAAAACAGTAGATATTCTTCTTGAAAAGAACATTTTAAAATATGAAAATACGTTATTTTCTAAACCTGAATACGATTATTTTAATTACATATTTAATAAAAGTGATTTTACTAATGGATTAGATATAAGAAATAAATATATTCATGGAACTCAAAGTATGGATGAAAATGTGCAAAAAAACGATTACTATATTATTTTAAGAATGCTTGTTTTATGTATTCTTAAAATCAATGATGAATTTTGTTTGGAATATGAGATAAGAAATTGTGGAAAATAATAAGATTTTTGAAACTATAAAATTGATATAATGTTATAGATTCAATATAAAATAAATAATAATTGAACTATTTAGAAGTGAGTTCATATATCAGAAAACTTTTATCTGAATAATTCGTATTAAATATGTGCTTAAGGTTTTGTGCTTTAATGGGATGAAATCAGTTTTATATGTTTTAAAATCAAGCTATCAGATTAAAGAATAATATTTGAAGTATTATGTTATAGTTGCAGTAAATTACAGAGATAACTAAAAATATACTTAATATTAAACAAATTAAATGATACTTTTAATAAATTTTTATAAGGTTTTTAAATAAAGATTAATATGAGTCTTATAAAGATAATATGAATTGTAATGATGAAAGGAAAGAATAAACAATGAAATGTATTTATTGTAATTTAGAAACAGAACTAACATCATCTGACATTATAACTTATGCAATCACAAGAGCAAAGCTAACCAAATCCTTTATTTGCACAACACATAATGCATTTACAAATGATAATTATGAGAAAAAAATTTGTAGCTAATTTGGATTTTTTCAAAAACCATTTAGGTCTTAGAACTCGTGATGGAAAACCAATTCAGTAAAAAAGCGAATATATCAGTAGGTGGGACAAAAATGCATAATGTAAAAGTTATTAATAGAGAATCACTATATGCACCTAAAGGTGTTGATGATGATGGCAAAAAGTTTTTAATGGCGCCTATGGATAAAATAGAAAAGATTGGTAAGGGAAAAGCATCTGTCGTTGATATAAGTGATGTGGTTTTGCATAAAACAATTTCATATGACAGTTTTCTTGGTTTTCACGCGATTCATAGTATTACTAAAATGGCATACGAATGGTATTGTTATATCAACAACATAGAAGAATATAAGGAAGAATATGCTGAAATAGTGGAATATATCTTAGACAATAAAAGAGAAATTTTGTTGATGTTATAATTGATGGGAATTACTATTTTGCAATAGACCAATTATCTGAAATAGGAACAAATGTGTTCTTTCAGTATGCTGATGTTGACGGATATAGATATGTTGTATTTGATATGATAGTTCTACTATTGCAACTAAATATAGTGGTGATGAAGGAATAGATGGAATTATTAAAAAGGATAAGTTTGGGTTTAGCAATAATTACATTTAAGCAAAAAGATGGAGTGGGACAGTTAGAAGACCAGAAATACAGAAATTTTTAGGTGCAGTGGCAGGACAAGGTGGTACTAAAGGCTTGTTTATAACAACTTCTTCTTTTACGAGGGAGGCTATTCAATTTGCAAAAAAACTCCAAGTTAAATTGGTTTTAGTGGATGGAAAAATGCTGACTCATTTAATGATGGAATATAATTTAGGTGTAAGCATAGAAAATACATATGAAATCAAAAGATTTGATATGGATTATTTTGATGATGAAATTTTTAAAGTTAATGTGAGTAGGTGGATGTTTGATGAATATTATTAGTTTTATATTAACTCTTTATAGTAATAATAGAGATTGTATATTATGGAGTTTATTTGTAGTATCGTTCATAACATTTTTAATTTTTCTTTTTTGTTTTAAAAGAAAAAAATATTTATTAAACAAGATGATTCAGAAATGTTTTAGTGGAATTATACCCATCCAATCAGTTTCACATCTTTCACCCGGCTTATATTCAATATGCATTGCCAGCTGATGTTTTTCAACATACTGCTTGTAGACATTACAGGATTGCGTATATTTCAAATATGATTCATTGAGTACAATGCTTTCTTCAACATATTCTTCCCATAAAATCATAAGAGTCACACCTTTTCGTTTGAGTTCCTGATGAATATGATTGCAGTCAGGTTGCCTATGAATGCTTTTCACCTCCTTTCTTTTGTTTTGAAATAAGTCAAGAAATGTTTCATCATCCATGTCTTTGACATCGTCATATGTCAAATTCAAATCAGCCAATTTTTTCAGTGTCTGTCTGATTTTACGATCTGAAGTCTTGATCATCTTGCATATGGAACGTTGGGAAAATCCCTGATGAGATAGACGGATGATTTCCTTTTCTTTCAGCATAAAGAAACCTCCTTTCATTAAAATGTGTGTAGATAAATCTACAAAACAATTTTAACGCCTGGAGGCTTTGCTTTATATATAATAACCAATAAAATTGTCGTCATTTTGATTAACACACTGTCGTCACTTCATTAACACGGTGTCGTCAGCAGGCTGAAATATTCAATCGGGATTGAGGGTAAAAGGCAGCTCGTAATCTTCAATCTCAATATCTTCCTCTTTTTTATACCGAGCTTTTCTTTGATTTCCTCAAACTCCATAGGGCAGACAAACCATGCACCTGCATAATCGTTTTAATTATCACGATAAGGCTTTGTGGTGTTGAGGATATACAATCTCATTTCATACATTGAATGACGTGTCACTTCCTTTCATCTTTTTTAGTATTTCCATTAAAAAGGGATACTTTACGTTAAATACATAATGAGAAAAATCTTCTAATTGGTTTAGGAGATACGAAAGAGGTGGCAGCTTTTTAAATTCCTGCCATACCTCTTATGGTAAGGTAATTCAGAAATATAAGTGCAGCTGATCCACTGTTTCATATTATCAAAAATATCTGTATCCAAAATCAACCTCAAATCATAAATTTTGGTAAGAAAAAAGCAGTAAACCTCTAAGATTTACTGCTAATCCAACTATTTTTGTGATATGAATCTTTGTGATTCTTTAACTTTATCAGAAAATTCTTGACACACACTATTATACTTATCAACAATCTTTAAAGCATAAACTTTTCGATTATTACGATTTTCTTCATGTAAATTTTGATGAATGTCTGTAAAAAAGCTATTTCCAATTAGTTTGTAAGCAAAATCATTATCAGATGTTATTTTTTCTAAATAAACAAGATTTTTATTGAAGTTATATCGTAAGTCGCCATCTATACTCATATTTTTAAAAGGTACTAAATAATCATCTACAATATCTAAAAAATGTTTGACAGCTTTTAAGTCTTTTTCAGTCCAACCGATGTGTAGATACATTAACAAATTATTCATGAGTGATATAGACTTAGTTATTTCAGTATCATTCTTATTTATTACAACTTTGTCAATACATTGTATGGCCTTTAGAATAAAGGAATCAAATAGAGTATCATCTTCTATTTTAGCTATTAAGTATTCACAATAGGAGGTCATCTTTCTTGAATTACGCTGAGGCTTCTTTATATCTTTCCAAATACTATCTGCAATCAATAATTGAATATAATATCTAAATTTATAATAAATTTGCTCCAATTTATTGTTCATAAAGGAACATTCCACATGATAGTTTAAAAGAGCTGCAGTATAATACATAATAGGATTGTCATTTGATAAAAATATTTGCCTATTTTCATCTTGCAATTTACCAGAGAATCTACTTGCTATATGAGGGATTTGTAAAAATACTGAAGCAAAACAACGCATTTGTGCATCTGGGTTAACTATTTTAATTGGAATTGCATCTGGATTGCTTCGATATTGTCCCTCTCGACGTTCATAATATAATTTAGTAAAGGTAGTGTAAGTAGAATAAAATGCCTCTAATTCTTGCTGGTATTCAGTCATAGAAAGTAATTGTATTTCTTCGACTTCAGTTTGATTATTAGTGGCTTTTACGATATCTCTAATGATATCATCTTTTTGTGTAATAACAATTTTTACACTAATCCACATATCGTCAGTAATATCTGACACATTTTCGGATAATACATTTGTAGTTTGGCATCCGTTGACTACATAAAAATTCTTAATTGTATATTTCCCCTGCATTTTGCTTAGGGATTTACCAACAATAGTTATTCCGTTATTTAATAATCCAAAATAGGATTTATTTCTAGACTTAAGTGTTGTTACAATATCTTGATTTACACGATTTGTTTCAATCCCTGCAAAATCTCTTACATTTAATTCAAATATTCCATTTCTAATTTTACCAGTGTCATCTAAAACAATTTTTAGGTATTCTTTAATTGATAAAATTACGAAATATGCTTCATCAACATTTTCCATATATGGTATTTCTATTTTTTGAGATAAGGTGAAAGTAGCAGAATTTTGTACTTTTGTATTTTCATACTGTTTTCGAATAAAAGCCTTATCTTTTATTTGTATAGAGATATTGTTTTCTTCAAAGATTTCTAGGGATTTTAGACTTTCCATAATTCTTTGTTTAGTTGAAAGAATATTATCATCTTCAATATACTTTCCAGGAGTAACATAAAATAGAGTACATTTTATATTTTTAATGTATTCATAATTGTTAATCAGCTTCTGTATCATAAAATATTTGCTTTTAACCTTTTCATTCATAATTTTTTTAATTTCATGTTCTGCCCTGAACATATCTAAAACCCCGTCAGCAAAAGATGATATTTCTTTGCATTCAAAACCTTCTGTGGTTTTTGTTTGAATAAAAAATAATTCAACATTTAACTCCATGCCTTTGTCCAGAATATCGTTTATATCTCCCATATCTAAAACATATCTATTGTTTATTGCAATAGCAATACCATCTATACCAGCATCGTTACCATTTCCAACGCAAGTTGTTAATAAATTGAAATTAGAAATATTATTCGTAGCTAAACAAATATAGTTAATAAATTTTTCAAAATTTGCATCGGTTTTTCCGTCAAAAATTTGTTGTTCTTTTAAAAACTTTGAAAAATATGTACTTAAAATAATATCCATCTGTATCCTCCCTATATTAAGATATTATTAATTATACCATAATTCGACAGATATTACAGGGATTATTGGTTTCAAAAATAATTGTCTGAATTAAAAACTTAAATTCCACTTCTAAATGTTGCAAATTGAATAGAGTTATGCAGTAATTTCTAGTAGAACTTACTCTTTCATTTAGCTGTATAATATTATTAGTGATTGGTGGTAGCGAATTAAGGAAAGGAGCCATTATTATGGCTGGTACTAATAAAAATACTTATCTGAAAGTGATAGACAAATCATATTAACTCGTATTTTAAATGGATTTTCTAAAAAATCGCTAATACGTTAGGTAAGGATAAATCCACAATTGGCAAAGAAATCAAACTTCATCACCAACGAACTTACATATCATCTTTTTCTTTGTCTTGCAATAATTATAAATACTGCAAACATGATTGTAATTGTTCTAATTCTTGACAAGCCTTAAATAGTGAATTTTATGCAATGTAGAAGGCTTGTTTCTGTGTTAAAATGCAGTTAGCCACTTGATATTATTCTTTATAGATATCTAGTTGGCTTATCAATACTGATAAGGATTTGATAAAAGTCCATCAGCTACGAGATAGAATATGAATAATCAAGTTAGAGAGAACACGAGGTAAGATATTTACTAAACAAATTTGTTTAAGTTTAGCTTTCCTTGGTTGAGTTCGAATAAATAGATAACTCAAAATAATTGATAAATAAAGGATATTTTGAATATTAAAAAGAAAATGACCATAAATTGACCTTAAAAATTCAACTGAGAGTTGATACTTTTTTGATTATATCAAGATTACAATCATTTTTGTATTCATTTTATATGCACTTGAAAAAAATATCTATCTCAAAAATTTATCTATAGTTATATTTGTGTTTGAGTTTCGGTAAAAAAATAAAAAACAGGTAAAAAGTTATTCACAAATTGCCTGTTTTGCTTTATTTATAAGGAAAATCAGCCTCTAAAATGTTATAATAATTTTATCTCAATAAACAAAATTTAGGAGGGATTTTCCATGAGTTATTTTACCACAGATCTATATGAAACGAAAAGAGAAATTGTCAATTTTTCTAATAAATTATCAGACAGTCTTGATAAACCTGCTGCCAAGTTTGTCATGGACATGATGTTTGGTCTTGCAAGAAGTCAAAGTGTTCTACTTAGCGATATTGCCAGAGCTCTTGATGAAAATATCAAGCTCAATTATACAATTGACAGATTATCCAATCATTTGGCTCAATTTGATGATGAAGCAATGAACCAAATGAAATCCAATTATAATGATATGGTTATCAAGCATCTTAGCGAAGACAGGATCATTTTACTTGATAACAGTGAAATCATCAAAAAATATGGAAGAAAATTTGAAGATCTTTGTATGGTCAGGGATGCTTCCTCACTTAAGGATGACATTTATCCTGGATACCATGTATGTGAGGCAACTGCCCTCACACAGGATCAACATCATCCAATATCTTTGTATAGCCATATCTATTCAACTGAAAGTGAAGGATTCAAGTCAATGAACGATGAAACAATAAAGAGCATAAAATATGTCAAATCTCTCATTCCTGAAAGATGTACATTTGTATGTGACAGAGGATATGATGCCAATGTATTTTATGATTACTTCATAGATGAAAATCATAATGCAGATGATTTCATCATCAGACTCAAAGAAAATAGAACATTATTGTTTAAAGGGAAGCCAAAGAAAGTAGGAGAAATCGCCAAAAGAAGAAAAGGCAAGATTAAGATGAACATGTATTTTTCTAAGGAAGACAGTGAAGTCTATGTATCACATACGAGAGTGGAACTGCCATCACAAAAGGGAAGGATATTAAATCTAGTCATTGTGTATGGATTAAGTGAAGAAAAACCGATGATGCTTTTAACGAATAGAGAGATCAGGAATAAAAGAGATGTGCATAAGATAGTGAGGGCATATATGTCAAGGTGGCGAATCGAGGAGAAATTCAGATTCAAAAAGAATCAGTATGGTTTTGAAAATATAAGAGTAAGGACGATGAAATCAATAAATGTATTGAATACGATATTGATGATGCATATAGGGCATATAACACTGTTGGCAGAGAAAGTAGACAAGAAATTACTGGTCATAAAGATGATAGAGAGAAGCAAATCGCTTAAAGGAAAGAGATATTACTGGTGCTATCAGATCAGTAAAGGGATACAGGAAATATTAAAATATGCACAAAAGGGAATCAAGGAGTTTCAAAATATAAGAGAGAAGCAGGAATACAGGCAGCTGCAACTGAAACTATAAAATGAACATATAGTAAATAATAAAAAAGGTCATGAAAATGACACTTTTTCAGCTACAATAAAAAGAGAACAAAAACAAAAAAGATGATATAGATAAGAAAACAAGGGTTATGACAATAAACAACAAGACATACCCTTCAAAAAAGAATGCAAAAAACCGAAAGTCAAAATTTGTGCCATTGAAAAAATGATAAATATATGTTATATTATCCCCATAGATAATTTTATTATCTATGGGGATAATATTGGAGGCATAATATGAAGGTTTCATATGATAAATTATGGAAATTATTGATTGATAAGAGCATGAAAAAAACAGATTTAATAAAAGAAGTTGGAATATCTCCAAATACTTTATCAAAACTTGGTAAGAATGAGTTTGTTAAAATGGAAACTATTAGTAAAATAGCTCTATATTTGAATGTTCAAATTTCAGATATAGCTCATATTGAATAAGTAAGGAGTAATAAAATGGAAATTGATAATCCTATAAAAATAGCTTCATTATTTTCGGGAATTGGAGGTTTTGAAGAAGGAATAAAATTGTCTAATATACCACATAAAGTAGTATTTGCTTCAGAAATTGATAAATACGCTAAATTGTCATATAGTGCTAATTTTGATAGCAATTGTTTGTATGGTGATATAAAATCTATAGATGAAAGTGAAGTTCCAGACCATGATTGTATGGTTGCAGGATTTCCGTGCCAGTCTTTTAGTATAGCGGGGAAGAAGGAGGGTTTCAATGACACTAGAGGAACGCTTTTTTTGATGTGGTTAGAATTTTAAAAGCAAAAAAACCAAAGTACATTATTCTAGAAAATGTAAAAAATTTAATTAGTCATGATGGAGGAAGAACTATAAGAATTATATTAAGTACATTAAGTCAAATTGGATATTCAATTGATTTTACAATAATCAATTCTAATGAGGCCGGTGTTCCACAGAATAGAGATAGAACATATATAGTTGGGATTTATAATGGAAAAATTGAAAAGTTTGTTAATGATTACAGAAATTTTACAGTTAACCGTCTAAAAAAAGAATTAAATGAAGAGAAATTTAGAGGTTTTAATTTTTTTAAGGATCTTATGTTTTCAAATAAAAAAACATATATAGAGGATGTTTTAGAAAAAAAGTAGATAGAAAATATTACTTAAATAGTGATAAAGTGAGTGAATACTTGTCAATAATAAAGTGTAAAGATTCATTGCAAAATGAAAATAAAATAATAAAATTATTTGATTTGCCTAAAGAAGTCCATAATGATTTAGAACGACAAAGAAGAGTATATTCAGTAAAAGGGATATCACCCACGGTATTGGCAAGATCTGATTCAACCAAAATTTATATAGATAAAGAAAAAAGCATAAGAAAAATAACACCAGAAGAAAATTTCTATATTCAAGGGTTTGAAAAAGATTTTGTTGAGAATATAGATAAAATTGGAATGTCCGCAACTCAAATGTATAAACAGTCTGGAAATGCAGTTAGTCCACCAGTAATTAAAGATATTTTTAAAAAATTGGTAGAAACACAGGAAGATTTTAAATTTATTGATTTATTTTCTGGGTTGGGCGGTTTTAGAATCGCAATGGAGGAAATTGGTGGTAAATGTGTTTTTTCTTCTGAGATAGATAAATATGCTGCTGAAACGTATAAAGATAATTTCGGGTCTATGCCTAGAGGTGATATAACTAAAATTGATGGGAAAGAGGTTCCTGATCATGATATCTTATGTGCTGGATTTCCTTGTCAACCATTCAGTATAGCAGGTAAAAGATTAGGATTTGAGGATACTAGGGGTACATTGTTTTTTGATGTATTGAGAATAATAAAAGATAAAAAACCTAAAGCATTTTTTCTAGAAAATGTGGCAGGTTTAAAAAGTCATGATAATGGTAGAACTTTGAATGTTATTGAAGAATCTCTTAAAAAGCAAGATTATTATATAGATTGGAGAATAATAAATGCTAAGGATGTTGGAATTCCACAAAATAGAAATAGATGGTACTGTGTAGGTGTTAGAAAAGATTTAGTTGAAAATGACTGTTTCAATTTTTCCTTTCCGTCTAATAAGCCATTGGAATACACAATTGATGATGTATTAGAAGAACAAGTTAGTGATGAATATGCAATTTCAGATGTTGCTAAAAACAATATTAATGCTCATATTGCAAAATTTTTAAATTCAAATAGATATGATAAGAAACATAAAATAATAGCTACTGAAATAAGAAAATCAAAGTGTAATTTTAGATGTGATGGAATATCGCCATGTCTTACTGCTAAAATGGGTACAGGAGGAAATAATATTCCCGTCTTAGTTGAACAAAATAGAAAATTAACTGAAAGAGAGTGTTTAAGGATAATGGGGTTTCCTGAAAGATATTGTGTAAAACTAAATAGTTATCAAAGCTATAAACAAATCGGAAATAGTGTAGTGATTCCAGTGATTAAGGAGATAGCAACAGAACTAAAAAAATATTTATAGTTTTGCTAAGGAACTGTGCTTTGGTGTTGGATTAGATGTGTAATGTGGTTGGATGTTGAATTGATATACATCTTTTTTAATTAGTAATCAAATTACAATAATATCTATATATAGCGCTATCATTTCATTCTATTCTGTTCTATTTATTTTTTAAGAAATTTGAGATAAATAACTTAAATTATTTTTGTACTCTGGACTGTGGTATTTAAAACTGATAAAATAATTAGAGAGTTCAAATTTAATTTAGGGGGATTTTATGAGAAGGGATATTGGCAATAATGCGCATGGAAATAGAAATGAATTAAATTTTGTGGACAGTATAAATAAAGGATTAGGAGGTTTAAATCTTAATTTAAAAGAGTTTATAAAATATATATGCAAAAACGAAAATATAGATTTTAATTTAGTGACGGATATTTCTGCAAAGTATGAAAGTAATACTAAGTTAAAACAAGACTGTTATATATTCATAGATGACAAGAAGTTTTATATTAGCCTTAAAATGGGTTCTGGGAACTCCGTTCATCAAGAAAAGTGTGAAGATTTTATTGAATATATAAAAAAGAATTTGGTGCTCCTGATGATATATGTGATCTTTGGCGATTCTTTTTGTGGGCAGATGGAACTCTTGATGGAACTGGAAATATGGAAAAAGGAGCAGATGGAAACATAATTAGTAGATTTACAGCGACTATGTTTAAGAAAAACTTTCCTGATAAAAGAGAAAAACTACAAAATTTTTTAGCTAAGAATGAATTAAAACTTATTGAACATTTTTTATTCATAGGACGTCATAGTAGCAGGGTAGATTATATTTATCATGGAACACCTTTACACGGTAGTTGGATTAGTAAGAAAAAATATTAGATTATCAAGTTAAACATTCAAATATAAACGGCAAAAATACAAGTTGTCTGTCTGTAGGGAAAATGTCTGTCCAATCATGGAATGTTTCTATGAAGGGAAACTCTGAGCATAAAAGAGGATGGATACAAGTCAAGTATGGAAAAATGAATGAAGATTTTGCAAATTTAATGGTTAATGAAAAAGAAAATATTGGAACATTCGACGGGGATTCGCAAGAGTTTAGTTTGACACAGCTTTTAAATAAGAATAAGAATAGTAAATTATGGGCAAAGCTAATTGATGATGAAGATAGAAGTGATTATTTTGCAATAAAGGTTACCAAAAAGCCACTTTCTAAACTAAGTGGTAAAAAAGTATTTCCAAAAAGTGATGCATACATAATTAAAGCGAAAATTGATAGTGAGTCTTTATTAAAAAGAGAATATATATTAACAGAAGATGGTTTGAAAAATATGAAATACACTGTAATACCAAACACTGGTATATCCATCAAGTTAAGAAATTCGAAAAATTATACAATACAAAAGTTTACTAAGGATTCTTTTATAAAAGCTTTTTCTTCTTATATTGACAAAGATAAAATCGAAGAATGCTTGTTGTCATTGCTAATTTATAGCAACGACAAAGAGATATACAAAAATGAGAATATAGCAAGTGATTTAGGTGTAAATTATGACTTATTCATAAAAAGAATGAAAGTTCATTTTTCTGAAATAACTACAGAAAAAGAATTGTTGGATCAAATAAGAAGAGATGCACAAAGTAAATTAATTAATATAATAAAGTCTAATAAACCCTTGATGGAAGCTATTTTTATAGGCAAAGGTTGGTTTAATGATCCCTACTATGCTAGTTATATATATGTTCATGGCGATTTAATAGATAATGTGCCGACTGATTTTTTTCTAACAACTGGTTCAGGAAGAAGCAAAGGAAAATATACTATTGAAATCAAACCCAGATAATAGTATTTCAACCTTGAAATTGATTATATAACATGTTAGGAAATTAAAATGGTTTGAAGTGCAAAAAAAGATATCAACTATTCTCAATACCTAGCCTAAGTCTAATATAAATAAATTGTTTTAAGTTCAATTGTACTAAACTGTATGGAAATTCTAAGTTGATTATTTTTATTTAAAAGAATAATCAATGTGGGTTCTACAAGAAATCAAATAAAAGTATTTTTAGCCTCATCAGTATTAATGATCATTCAAGAACACTGATGACCTTATTCAATAAAGAAGAATCAAATCCTCAAGTATGACCATTGACATTGATGAAAGTATGTTCACTGGTTAAAAGAGTAAATTTCAACAGGATAGATGACAAAGGGATCTTCTATAGATTTCTCTGTCTTCCTCTTATGCTTGTAAAAGGAACTGACAGCGATGCGAAGAAGACGCAGAACTAAAAAGAGGATGAAATAAACTTATTAATAAATATGCTAAGTGTCCTTTACTTATCTTAGATGAATGGCTCATAAACTCCATGAATGAACAAGAAATAGAATTTATTTTTGGGCTCGTGGAAAGAAAATATCAAAATAAATCAACTATATTTTGTACACAATTCAAAATAGAATCCTGGCATACGCGATTGGGTGGAGGGCTACATGCAGATGCAATCATGGATTGAATTATTCATAACTCAGTTACGATTAATGCAGGTGACGTCAATATGAGAGAAGTGACTTCAAATATGAACAAAGAATAAAAAATAGGCACCACCTTTGAGCGATGCTATTCATTTGCACAGATGGTGCTACAATTATCTACTACTGGTGCTTATGTTGTGAATTAAGTGGTTGAAGAACGTGAAATAATCAATTTTTAATTTGAGTACTAATTCTTTCATCTATTTTACATAAAAAATCAGCAATTTTATCCTGCTCATTTAATAACGGAAGGTAGAAATTAAGAGTTTTTAAACTTTCTTAACCGATATTATAATACTGGGTACCCGCTAAACAGATTATATCTTTTCTTGATAATAGTGATTTTAGGAGATACTGAAAGAATATTCTTCAATTTTTTACCACGAATAACAAAACTTGCCAAAAGTTGCCACATTTGTTTTATCTAAATATGCAATAGTTCTCCCAATGTCTTGAGAAACTTCTGAATTTCGTTAAAATAAATATCTTCGCATGTTACAGAATAATTAATCTTTGGTGAATCGTCTACATCTATTAATCTTTTTATATTGTCATAATATATTGTTTAAAATATCTCCAACAGAAATATATTTTATTCCTTGACCATACTTTTCAGCACTAACATTAATTCCATTTTGAAAAACTAATAAATCATTGAACAGGTTAACCTTCAAGATTTATTTGAAATCAAAAAATCTCAAATTAGGAATTAAATGATTATAAATGTAAAAAAGTGGAACAACGCTGGCGTTGTCCCACATAAAACTTTCGTTTTTGTCCTTCGATATATTATATGCATTGTCTATATAAATAGTCAATAATTTCTTTACAAATTCATAATTTGTAGTAAAAACATTGTCATTAATAAAATAATCTTTATGTATACAGAAACGTTCATCCATTAACTTCTTTAGATTAAGGAATTGTTTTTCTTTTAAAATTTGGCTTGAACATATTTCGTTAAATAAGAATAATGATGCAACAAAATCATGTATGATTGGATTGACAAGTTTCTTTTTTCTAGTGTTTTTACTAATACAAGGCACTTTTATCAATAAACTTACTAATTCCTTATTTGGTTCTATTATATTTCTTTTATCATTAAATAAATGGGTATGCATATATGGTTTTCTAAGTATATTTAATAAACAATTATTATGTGCTGAAGCATTTCTAATAAATTTGAGTGGCCATAGTAAATTTACTATGACATTCGATTTTTTATCTAGATAAAAATTATAATAAAGTTGGAATAGTTTCACAAAATCACCAAACGATAGTACTTCTATAATATTGCATGCAGCCCAATTACTATTGTATTTGTGAATTAAATCAGCACATGCCGAATTTCTTTTTTATGATGAGTGTAGAACAGCTATTTGAAAACCATGGATTGACAATTAAAATAAATGAGACCAGTACAATTTTTATACGATTTAAAAACCAACCAAATAAATGAAGAAATAATTGCGAAAATAAAGATTTGTTTAAATGAAAACTAAGAAAATAAAAATCACTTCAACAATAATTTCTAAATAAAATCTATCACATTTCTCCAAAATAGTTTATAATAAAAAAGCGTCAAAAAACGCATATAAATAGGGAGAGAAGGTTTGATATGATTAAAATTTTTAAAACAAATATAGAGCCTAGAAAAAGGCTAAGAATGATAGAAATGATTATTTCTATTATACTATGTGTGTCATCTATTCTATCAGTTGGATATGGACTTTTAGAAATAAATGCTCATGTGGACAATACTCAATTTATCCAAAGTCTACAAATGACAAGAGATATGGAGTTAGAAGATTATAGTGAAGATAATACAATTTGTGATGTCACATATACAAATGGTGATAAACAACTTGTTGTTTCTTACTCATATGAAGACTATGAAAAACTAGAAGATCAAACGATTACTGCATATGAATATGAAACAGAAAATGGAACGAAACTCTATTTTGATCATCAAAATATTAACAATCAGGATATTCAAACAGCTTATCAACAAGTTAAAGCTAATGAATTAACTCAAGTGTTTAATTTTGGGATTGCATCTTTCATTTTAATGATTTCTATTTTGATTATGATGCTTTTTGCAAAACTCTTTACAACATATGAAAAAATATGGTTTGTATCAATTATGGTACTAGCCACTATTATTTCAGTTATTTTCCCAGAGGAAAGTGCAAATGGTGTCAATGGAATCATTATCATGTTGCTTTATTTACTAGATACATTCTTGAACATTCTTTGTGAGTTATTGATTTCTAAACAATCAAGATACAATTTCCTTGTTTCTGTATTTGTTGAAATTGTAGAAATTGTGATGTGTATTGTTTTAATGTATCGTTTCGCAACAATGGCAACAACATTATTTTTCTGGTTACCTATTGATATTATTAGCTATATCAACTGGTCTAAACATAAAGATGATGAAGAAAGTGAACTCACAGTTGTTAGAAAATTAAAAGGTTATCAAGAAGTTTTAGTTATTATTGGAATTGTGGTGTGGACGATTGTTGTAGGATATTTTATCAGTGGTCTAGATATTGCGACAGATTTCTATAATAATGAAATTTTAGAAACAGCGATTATTTATATTGATGCCTGTGCATCAGCAGTAGGAATTGCTAATGGATTGTTTATTTTCTTTAGATTAAGGGAACAATGGATAGCATGGTATATTTGTGCGTTCCTTGAAGCTCTTATCAATATTATTTCAGGACAATATGTCTTATTAGTACTTAAATTAGGCTATTTTACGAATACAACATATGGATATATCAAATGGAGTCAGTATATTCAGGCACATTCAAAAGAAAAACAGGCACAAATATCATAATGTGTCTTGTAGATTATACATAAACTTGATAAAATAGGCATGTAAAACAAATATATAAAACAAGGAGTGAAAATAATATGGCTATTTCAGCAGGAGATTTTAGAACAGGATTAACTTTAATTGTTGATGGTGATCCTTGTCAGGTTTTAGATTTTCAGCATGTTAAACCAGGTAAGGGAGCTGCTATCTTAAAAACAAAAATGAGAAATTTAAAAACAAACGCAATTCAAGAAAGAAACTTCAATGCTTCTACAAAATTTGATCAAGCGAATATTTCAAGAAAATCTGCACAATATTCATATAAAGATAGTGCAACTTATTATTTTATGGATATGGAAACATATGAAACATATGAATTAGCAGAAGATCAAGTTGGAGATGCAAAATACTATATTATTGAAGGTTCAGAAGTTTCATTAATGTTCTTTGAAGGAGATTTATTATCAGTATCTGTTCCAGAAAAAGTAGAATTAACAATAGTAGAAACTGATCCAGCAATAAAAGGTGCACCATCTAATCAAACAAAAGATGCAGTGACTGATACTGGTTTATCGTTACGTGTTCCTCAATTTATTGAACCTGGTGAAAAAATTGTTGTCTTTACAACAGATGGAAAGTATGCAGGAAGAGCTTAATCAAGCTCTTTTTCAATAATGAGTCAAGTTGTTTTAATTACAGGAGCAGCCAAGGGAATAGGTAAGGCTATTGCAATAGAACTCGCTAAACAAGGATATGATATTGTGATTAATTATTATACATCACAAATAGAAGCATATAAGCTTAAAGAAGAACTGGTGAATACTTACTCTATTCAATGTATGGCGATTCAGGCAGATGTCTCTAAAGAAGATGAAGTGGATGCAATGGTATCTAAGATTGAATCAAAACTAGGTGGTGTTGATGTTTTGATTAATAATGCAGGAATCGATTTATCTAATTTATTTCATCTTAAAAATGCAGATGAATTTAGGAAAACATTGGATGTTAATGTTGTGGGTGCATTTAATTGCAGTAAGCGTGTTTATCGTCATATGTTAGATCAGGAATATGGTAGAATTATTAACATATCATCAACGAATGGTATCAATACTTACTATCCTATGTGTATAGATTATGATGCTTCCAAAGCAGCCTTGATTTCTTTGACACATAATCTTGCATTTGAATTTGCTCCTTATATTCATGTCAATTGTATTGCGCCAGGATTTATTGGAACTGAAAATGAGTTAGATGGTTATGATGAACAATTTTTAAAAGAAGAAACTGAAAAAATTATGGTTCAACGTTATGGCAAACCACAAGAAGTTGCTTATCTAGTTAAATTTTTAATCAGTGATGAAGCTAATTTTATAAATAATACCATTATTCGTATTGATGGTGGACAAAAAGGAAGTTGTTAATCCAACTTCCTTTTCAGATTTGATAATGCAAGTAAAATAGATAATTTTCCGTATTCTAAAGTGAGTCCACCTTGTAAATATAGCGTGTATGGTTCAATGACAGGTGCATCAGCACTTAATTCAATTGTACTTCCTTGTGTAAAACTTCCTGCTGCCATAACTTCATCAAATGGATAGCCAGGCATTGGAGCAGGTAATACATGAACAAAAGAGTCAATTGGACTTGTCTGTTGAATACCTTGCGTAAAATTCACTAAATTATCCTTTGATTTCAATTCTAAAGTTTGAATAATGTCTGTTCTTGGTTCATTATAACGAGGCGAAACATTATCATAGCCTAGCTTTTCTAACATATAAGATGTAAATACAGCTGTTTTTAAAGCGTTTTTTACAGCATTTGGTGCCATAAAAATCCCTTTAAAGAAAGTATTGTTTAGATTGAAATTCGCTCCAAGTTGTTTTCCAATTCCTGGTGCTGTTAAACGTTCAGCAACCATATGGATAAAATCGTGCTTTCCTGCAATATATCCTCCCGTTGGAGCGATGCCACCACCAAGATTTTTCATCAAAGAGCCAACGACAATATCTGCACCAACATGACCAGGTTCTCTTGTTTCCACCAATTCTCCATAACAGTTATCAACCATAATAATAACATCAGTATTCACTTCACGAATTTTAGAAATAATACGTTCAATCTTTGAAATAGATAGTGATTGACGATGTGAATAACCTCTCGATCTTTGAATTTCTACAAGTTTAACATCTTTATTTCTTAATCTCTGTATAATTGTTTCATCATCAAAATCATCATTAACCAATTCGATTTGTTCATAATGAACACCATTAGCTTTTAAAGACTGACTTGAATTACCACTTAATCCAATCATTTCCTGTAAAGAATCATAAGGTGCACCAGATAATGAAATCATAGTATCACCATGTTTTAATAAAGCAGATAGTGTTAAATATAAAGCATTTGTTCCACTCATAATTTGTGGACGAACCAAAGCATCTTCACAACCTAATACAGTCGCAAAAATCTTTTCTAATTTATCTCGTCCTTCATCATAATTTCCATATCCATTAATATCTGCAAAATCAGAATAAGATACTTTGTTTTCTATAAATGCAGATAAGATGCGATTGGAATTAGTTAAACAGATGGAATCAATATTTTTATAAATATCTTCTAAAACAAGATCAGATTCTTTGGCCATTTCAAATAAATCTGGATGAATTTGTTCAAGTATCATATAAAACCTCCTATCAATTCTGCATTGTCTATTATACATGATTATTGTTGATTTGTATGGATATATTTTAAGAAAAGTGAATATTTCAAATGTTTTGAATATCTTGTAAGTTGATATGATTAAGTAATGTCGTTTTTTATTGAAATTAAATTGCTAAAAGCATATACTTATTCTCGAAAAAGTGTATAATAGAGATGAGGAAATCTTTTGATGTTATGAGTACTTACTGATGATGAAGAGTTCCATTTTGAAAGTATTGTATGATGACGAGTGACGGTTCTGACTCGTCGGTAAAATAAAAAATGACCGAGCGATGATGATGTGTGAGAGCAAAGACACATCGATAAAATAAAAAATGGCTTAAGGATGTCAAAAAGGGAAGTCAATTGATGATTTCTTTTTTTATGTGATTTATAAATAGAATATGTTTCATTGAAACATAAAAAGGTGGCTATTCTCTGATTCCACCTTTTATATTCACAAATGACAAAGTCATATCAATATATGTCACTGACTTTTATTGTTTCATTATCATGACATATCATTTGAATTTTTCCATCAACAATCAAATAACTTTCACCATATATCGTTTCTTCATGATCAAGCAATATATAACTACCATCGACCAAAGTAATGAATGGATGATTTATACTATCTTGATAAGTAATATCTTCATATAATCTCATTCCATCTAAATATCTATCTTTCACCATTTGATAATGAGGTAGAATATTTGTTTTGGTTAGACCTAGACCTTCAATCCATCTTTGAAAATTAGAATCAATAGCCTCGCCATCTTCTTCAGGTTGACAGTAAACAAGATCAGCACTATTCATGCTGCCAGCACTGATGCCAATAATAATACCATCAAAATCCTTTATTTTTTCTCTTAAATGAATATTTTTAAAAAATCGATTTTGTGTTGGAACATGCCCACCACCTAAGACTATAACATCATACTTTTGTAAATCATCTTTTGTAAAATTGCTGTATCTTTGATCAATCAAATCAAAGCATTGAATTGAAAATCCATCTTTTAGAAAAGCTTTTCTAAAGAAATCGCACATTTCATCATTTCTATCATAGGCATCAGGGCTAGCTGCAATGATACAACAACGACTCTGATTCTTCCAATATTTTTTTAATTGTTTTACGAAGTGATTTTTTTATCTAAACCATCCACATGTCTGCTTCCATCTAACGGACCTGTGGGACTACTTGTTAAAAAGACAACCATTTTGACACCACCTTTATATAAAAATTATAAAAGAATTTGAAAGAGATTGCAAATATGGAAAATAAGCATAATCTTATTGAATTGGACTTTTTTATTGTTTAAACTAATTTTATTAGTTATAATAGAAATATAATTAGTTTAAGGAGAAAGAAATGAAAAGTCATATAACAGTTGAAATCATTATAGAAACTGCTGCCAAACTATCTAATCATGTAGGTTTAGAAAATTTAACTTTAAAAATGGTAGCGGACGAATTAAAAATAAAATCCCCTTCTTTATATAATCATATTTCTAGTTTAGAAGAAATGAAAAGATTACTTATGATATATGGATGGAAAAATTTAGAAACGAAGATGATAGATGCTGCCATAGGTGTTGCTGGATATCAGGCACTAAGGAATATGTGCTGGGCTTTTTATGATTACGCAATTAATAATAAAGGTGTTTTTAATGCCATGTTGTGGTACAACAAATATGATAATGAAGAAGCGAATCAGGCAACACAGAAACTATTTGATGTTTTATCAAAAGTTATGCGACCATTATATTTAAGTGATGATCATATCAATCATTCAATTAGAACATTAAGAAGTTTTTAGAAGGCTTTGCTTTATTAGTTAATAATAACGCTTTTGGTAATCCGTTATCTATACAAGAAAGCTTTGAATTATCTTTAACCATCATCATGAATGGCATTAAATCTTTAGAAGGAGAAAAAGAAAATGCATGAATATATTAATTTAACATATGACAATATTGATGATGAGCATCTATGTTGTGCAATTGGTGACCCTAAACATCAAACAGGTGTTTGTTTAAAAAAGAGTGGATAAAAAATAAATTAAAAGATGGTCATGTCTTTCGTAAATTAAATGTACGTGGTAAAACTTTTATTGAATATGAACCCATCGAAACAGCTTGGGTTCCAGTGATAGGGCATAACTATGAATATATTTATTGTTTATGGGTTGCAGGAAGTTTTAAAGGTAAAGGGATTGCAAAGGAATTATTGGAATACGCAATTAAAGATGCAAGAGAAAAAGGAAAAAGTGGATTATGTACATTATCATCTCGAAAAAAGAAACCATTTTTACAGGAAAGGAAATTTTTTGAACATTTTGGTTTCCGTGTTGTAGATGAAGTAGGTGAGTATCAATTATTAGCCTTATCTTTTGATGACAAGGAAACTCCACGTTTTCATGATAATGTCAGAAAGATGACAATAGACCAAGATGAATTTACAATTTATTACAGTCCTGCATGTCCTTATGTTCAATATGAAGTTCAAGAACTCACACAATATTGCCAAAATAATGATTTAAAAATAAATTTTATCAAAGTGGATTCTTTAGAAAAAGCCAAAAGTCTTCCTTGTGTTTTTAATCATTGGGCGAATTTCTATAAAGGTCAATTTATATCTCATACCATCTTAAAAGCCAATTCATTTCAAAAGTTACTAAATAAATATTAATGGAATTTATAAAAACAAAAACAATATTAACCAAAGCTAGATATGGTGATCAGTGGTATGACATTGACTATAATATGAATTTATATAAAGGGTGTCCACATGGCTGTATTTATTGTGATAGTAGAAGTCTATGCTATCATATAGAAAATTTTGATATTGTCAGAGGAAAAGAAGATGCTTTAATCATTTTAGAAAAAGAATTGATGCGTAAACGTCAAAAGGGAGTCGTTGGCATAGGTGCAATGTCTGATACATATCATCCGCTTGAAAGAAAGTATAAACAGACAAGAAATGCATTGAAATTACTTGAGCGTTATGGTTTTGGTGTTTCTATTGATACGAAAAGTGATTTGATTTTAAGAGATATCGATTTATTAAAGAAGATAAACTTAAAAAGTCTAGTGATTATTAAGTTCACAATCACAATACCTTATGATGATTTGTCAAAAATCATAGAACCACATGTTTGTGTTTCATCTCAGAGATTCAATGCAATAAAAAATCTGAGTCAACAAGGTCTTTTTGTAGGGGTTATGATGAATCCTGTTCTTCCTTTTGTTACTGATCAAGAAGATGATATGAAAACTTTAGTCCATTTAACTGCAACACATGGCGCAAAGTTTATTCATACATATATGTCAATGACATTAAGAAATATTCAAAGAGAGCATTATTATAAATGTTTAGATCAAAACTTTCCAGGTATAAAAGAAAAGTACATTCAAAACTATGGGAACCAATATCAATGTTATCCCAAACATGCTCAAAAACTTTACCAAATATTTTGTAATGAATGTGAAAAATATGGATTGTTATATCAAATGAGTGATATTATTAAAGCTTATAAGAAAGAAAAAAGGTTCGAACAAATATCATTGTTTTAAAATACATCAATGTGTGTTTTGTAAAAAGTTGTAAATAGCAAGAAGATAAGGGAACCTAAAAATAAGTTTCCTTTTTTTAATATAAATTAATGCTGTTTATATGCTATAATGGGTTTATAAAATGAATGGAAAGTAGGAGAAGTCTATGAATATAAGTAAACAAGAAGAATTGGAAATGTTATTAAAAATGCAAGAGGGTTTTGCACAATTAACGAATAGGTTAGGTTATTTTGAAGAAATATCTATCGATGATTTATTAAAAGAAATTGCAAAAAATGCAATTCATTTAACAGAACAAGAAATCCTTGAAAAATATAAAGAATGTATAAATATAGAAAAAACAGATGATTATTTTTATGAAAAAGATTTATTAAAATGGGAAGGGTTAGATAATAAAAAGAATATGATTAATTCTGATGCATTATTTTATTTGATAGATAAAATTGTTATTAAAAATTTTGATATAGATACATTAAGTGATCCTTTTTATATTACAAGAAGAATAGATGCACTTAATCATGTTCCTAAAAATCAGGCTCAAGAAAAAATATTAGGTATTATTATGTCGATAGTTGAATATGCCAAGAGATATGATATTCATAGTGTAGCAAATATATTAGAGATGTATGATGTTAATCTTGTTTTAAAAGATGAGATAAGAAGATGCCATCAAAGAGATGCACATTTTAAAAAAGTGATACAAAGTTATTATGATACATTTGAAGACGCAGATCGCAGTATTTATAAAATAAAGTCATAAATTTATGTTTATGATTTTTTATTATAGAGTATGTAAATGGTTTTTAGTTATAAAATACTTGTGATAAAGGGAAAGGAGAATTTCTATGATTGAAGTTTTATTTAGTGAAAGTGAAGCAACCACAATGAGAATATTAAAAGAAAATAAAAAGAATGGGCAATTTCTTGAGAATAAAGAATTTTTGGAACGAAAGAAGAAGTCATCTGTTTAGCTTTTATGCTAGATATAGGAGATATTAGTCAACCTGTTGAAAGTGATTATAGATATGAATTGATTCAATCATTATATTTTCAAAATCAATGGAAAGATGATGAAGATGATGAAGAATTTGAAGATAACAAAAATATTTATCTTCAAGAATTGAATCTTTTCAAAGACTTTTTACATAAGGGAGAAAAAATAAGAATTTGGTATAGTGATGCTCCATACTCAAGATGTGGATTATATTGGCTATGTTCTTTATTAGAAAATATCGACAATGAAAAATATATAGTCAAACTTCCTGAATATTTTGTTCTTAAAGACGGTATTGCATCTTATGAAAATTGGAATGAAGCGTCTGAAGAACACTTTTTAGAATGTTTAGCCTATGAAAAGAAATTAGCAAAACAAGATATTCTTTATTTTGCTAGACAATAGGATGAACTTGTCAATAATCATAGTTTGCTTCGTGCTTTTGTAAATGGGAAAATGATAGGTGTACCTGAAGATTTTTATGATTTCCAAATCTGGAAATATCTTAAAAATGAACCTATTATGGAAGCACATCTAATAGGAAAAATAATGTTAGATTACCAAAACAGTGTTGCAGACTGGTGGTATGCAATGCGTATAGAATATTATATTCAACAAAACAAAATACATGTTATTAAGGATTCAAAAAGCAAATATGAAAGAATGATATGTTTGAATAATTATGATGAATAGTTTGTTTATAGAAAAATTTATAAATTAAAAAAATGGTATATTAAATAAATTATGAAAGTGACTTTATTTTTACAATGTATTATAATATATAAGAAAATAGAACGATTTTATAGAAGATGGTGGAGGTCATTAATGATAACTGATTATATTGATGTTATTTCTACAGATAATATTGAAAATGAAAAAATTAAGTTTAATCTGTGGAAAGAAGGATGGGATAATTTAGAAACATTTGATTGTCATGGACTTGATTGGAAAAATTTAAAGTGGAAGAAAGTAAGATTCTTAACTGATGAAAATGGTACTGAAATAGGACTAATCAATAATAAAGTTGGTGGGATATATATGATTGTTTGTGAAACAAACGTTCATTTTCTTCATAAATATATATTATATATAGGAAGAGCTCATATAACGCAAAATCAAAATTTAAGAAAGAGATGTAAAGAATACTATAATACATATTTAAAATATAAAAATTCTAACTTAGGAGAAATCCGTATAACAACAAGGCCAAAAGTAAATATGCTGTTACATATATATGCACCTTATTTATGTATTTACTATTGTGAACTGAGCGATAATAAAATTATAGATGCTTTAGAACAAACCTTAATCGCATTAATTATACCACCTTGCAATAAAGAATTGCCAGGTAAGTTGAACAAAGCTGTTTCGGCGGCATTTTAGGAGGAGGATTAATATGGAAAGAATAGCAATAAGAGCTCATATGGGAATATGGAGTTATTATATAACATATTTAACATTTAAAGAAGTAAGTGAATATGTTTCGGCGATTGATGAAAATCTACATTCTTCTAAATTACTTAGAGATTCAATTCAAAGATCGTTAACATCAAACTATAAGTCAATATCAGAATATTTATGTAATCAGGAAGAACGTATGTTTAATTCTTTAGTACTTGCTGTATATGATGGTAATCCAACATGGAGAGCAATATCTTTAGAGGATGAGAATATAATTTTAGAAGCTGGAGTTTTAACTTTCAATGGTGAAGAAAAAATTTTTCCTGTAGATGGGCAACATAGAGTTGAAGGTATAAAAGATGCTATTTTAAAAAATAGTGAGTTAGAAAATGAAGAGGTACCTGTTATTTTTATAGGACATCAGAATAATAGTAAAGGTTTGTCTAGAACTAGAAGGCTTTTTAGTACACTTAATAGATATGCAAAACCTGTTAGTTTGAGAGATATTATTGCTTTAGATGAAGATGATTCTGCTGCCATTATTACAAGAAGATTAATAGAGGATTATTCTTTGTTTCAAGAAGATAGAGTAGCTGATTCTAAAAATAAGAGTATAAGTACAAATGACTCAAATGCTTTTGTTTCAATAATAGAGTTATATGAGATAAATTCTGAATTATTAAATTATTATATTAAGGACTTCAAAATAAAAGGTGAAAATGGAAAGTATTTAAAGCAAGGAAAACACAAATTAGATAGATATAAGAGATTTAGGAAAGCTGATGATGAAATAGAAAGATATTATCAATTTGTTTTATCGTTTTGGAATGCAATGAAAGATAATATTTTTGAGGTAAAAGAATATTTGAGTTTGGAAAAAGAGAAAAGTATAAAATTTAGGAACAAACATGGAGGATCTATATATTTCAGACCTGTTGGGTTACTTCCTATTACTCAAGCAGCACTACATATCTATCCTAGTATTAATGATTTTAATTCAATTTTTAAAAATTTTGATACCATAGAAAAAAATGTACAAAAAGAGCCATGGAAAAATATTTTATGGAATGAAGCATCCCAATCTATGAATTCATCTATCAATAAGAGTTTAATAAAATTATTGATACTATTTATATATGATGATCAAATCTTAAATGAAAAAGAAATGTCTAAATTAGCTAGTGCTTTTAGGAAAGCTAGAAATGATTTGCAAAATTCTTTGAATGATGAAAGTACTGCATTACAATATTTGAAAAATAACAGAACTAATTGGTTTAGACAGGAAGAAAAAAATAAATTATTTAAGATAGAATATTTTGAAAATTAGAATTTTGCAACTTTTTAGTATTTTGAGTCTTGAAAATATAGTAAATAAATAGGCTGTAACAAAAAGATAATTTTACTCTTAAAGAGTTACGCCTTTTTTCGTTTAAAAAAATCTAGATGAGCTAATTCTAATAACAATGTAAAATTACATTAATCTCTTTAATATTTCTTCAAACTGAAAAAATATCATGTTCTATTTCTTTTGAGATGGTTTCATATATCCTTGATATTCTGTTGTAATTTCCTCTTTTTATAAATGAAATAGTATATATTTTTAACAATATCAACATGTTTATTATACTCAAAGTGAGAGTAATGCTAGGAATATGTTGGTTAGTGGGTTCACATTCACAATGTGATTTTCTATATTGATGCTCTTGAAGTGTTTTGTTCAACGCATTTAATATATATTTTCAATATTGATATTACTATGATTTTTTGCTCTTTACATAATTATGGAATCTATTTTAAGAATAAAGATTTTTCTGATGCTAGAAATTATCACTAAGATGAAAAGTATAAGTATTAAATAGTAGGTATATCTATCTTTTTAATTTTTCATACAATATGAAGGAGAAGTTCTTTGTTTTTATTATTTGTGTCATAGTTATCTAATGATTATAAATGTAAAATATTGTGCTAAACTTGTGGCTATATTTATTAATGATTTAAAATTATAGAGCCTTTGATTTGTGTTTGTTATAGTGTTTTGATAAACTTTGTAGTGACTATACTAGAAATACTAATCAAAAATTATTGATTAAATTTTTTTAGTGTCTTAATGCTTTTTATATTATAGTTATTTGTAATTAGAATTTGAAAAATATAAAAAGATGAGATTATTAGATATTAAATACTGAATTGAATTTGTTTAAAAAAATTTGTAAATAGTGTAGAATAAAAGATATATGTCAGTTAAATAGGAGAATAAAATGGGATTATATAGATGTGAAAAATGTGGAATAGATACAGAATTGAGCATATGCCCTCAATGTGGGAATAAGACACAACTATTAGTATGGGTTTACTGGTCTAAAACTAAAAATATACCAATTATGAGTTTCCCTAATGATAATAATTCAGATTTGGTTTCTTTAGCAAGAGATATTAGACCTGTATTTCCTCAAGAACGTTTGTTGCTAGAATGTATTTTAGGTGAACCATTAAAATATCTAACATCTTCTTGTTGGAGATTGCCTAGTGGTTCATATATAATTGATGGTCAAAAAGTAAATATCATGAACTCTGACCATGAAAAAATTTTGATTAAAGATTTAAATAAATTGAATGCCGATGAAATACGAGAAAAATATCAACTATATGAATCTAAAAATACAAATATTTACTTTGAAAAATATATAGAAATTTTTGTTAATGAAAATAAAAAAAGGTATCAATATATTGATTCAGAAGTATCAGAATTTTTAGAACCTTATATTAATAGAGATATTTCAAATATGTTTATTTCAATATCAGGTGGTAAAGATTCGACTGTTGTGTCTGATGTAGTAACACGTGCTTTAGGAACACCAAAAATCACACATATTTTTGGTGATACTACTTTAGAATTTCCTGAAACATATGAATATATTAAACGATTTAAAAAAATCATAGATTTACACCAGTTATTACAGCAAAAAATCGAGAAAAGAATTTTTTTGAAATGGCTGAGATTATAGGACCACCATCAAGAGTAATGAGATGGTGCTGTACTGTTTTTAAAACAGGAGCAATTACTAGATATGTGGATTCTCTTTATAAAAATAAACCTAAAATTATTGTTTTTCAGGGAATTCGACATTCTGAATCAATAAGTCGAAGTAAATATGATCGTGAATCAGACAGTCCAAAAATTACTAAACAAAGAGTTGTGTCACCTATTATTAAATGGACTGATTTTGATGTTTGGTTATATATTTTTACTAGAAAACTAGATTTTAATGGAGCTTATAAATTAGGTTTTTCAAGAGTTGGATGTTGGTGTTGTCCGAATAATGGATTCTGGTCAGAGTTTTTATCTAAGGTTTTTCATCCTGAACAATATTATCCATGGCGTGATCAATTGATTAAAAATGCTATTGATATTGGTAAAAAAGATCCAGAAGAATATGTAGACTCAGGAGCATGGAAAGCAAAACAGGGTGGAGAAGGAATTGAATATGCAAAAAACAATGTGGTTTCCTTTGAACCATGTGCATTGGAAGAAAACTCATTTAACTATGAATTGAACAAGCCAATCGATGATAATCTTTATGAATTATTTAAACCTTTTGGAAAGATTAATTTTGATTTAGGAAATCAACGTTTACATGAAGTTGTTGTTATGGATAAAAACAATAATATCATTATTAAATTGCAGGGTAAAAAAGGAGATGTTCATTTGAAAGTTTCTATTTTAACTCCTAGATTAGCAGGTTCTAAAAATTTTAAGGATGCAAAAAGAAAGATTGAATGTCAAATAACAAAATTTCAAATGTGTTTGAATTGCTCAGCATGCATGTCAGTATGTCGTTTTGATGCAATTAAAATTAAATATACGCAAAATAGATTGGTTTATAAAATAGATGAAAATAAATGTGTAAATTGTTTTGAGTGTATAAATCATTATACAAGTGGATGCTATTTGAAAAAAGTATTAGCTACACGAGATGGAATGGAAGGAATAAAAGATGAAAACAAAATTTAAAGGACATGAAACATTTTATTTTAGAGAGGGTTGGTTATCAAAGGCATTATTTAACATGATAGACGGGAATAGTACGACTATGTTTTCACATATAAAAGATGGTGTTTCTAAATTAGGTGTAGGAGCAAATATGGTTAAGTCAATAAAATATTGGCTAACTGTAACAGGATTAATAAGATATAGAGGAAGAGGTTATTGTTTAACTCAATTTGGTCAATTAATAAGTAATTATGATTTATATATTGAAAATGAATTGACATTATGGCTATTACATTTCCATCTCTGTACAAATAGATCCGAAGCTACAACATGGTATTTGTTTTGGAATGAATTTAAAGCAGAATCTTTCGAAACTAAAGATGTTGAGGTGGTTTTAACTAACTATTTAAATAATAATCAAGTTGAATTTAAAGAAAGTGCTTTAAAAAACGATATTGGAGTTTTGTTAAATATGTATTCTAAAACGTTAGGTGATGATGATCCAGAAGAAAATATAGTATGCCCACTATCTAAATTAAATTTAATAACTCAAAATCAAAATGTTTATGAAAAGAAAATACCTATTCTTCAAGAAGGACATGAAATTATAATTTTATATATTTTAAGTAAGAGTAAAAATGAAGATGGCTATACATATTTAGAACAAGGATATATGAAATTGAGTCAAGCAGAGGAGATTTTAAATAAATATATGAATTTAAATAGATTATTAGTCAATGAATATATTGATATGTTAAAAAATAAATATATCAAAGTAGAAAATACTGCTGGCTTAGATATGATTTATTTTAATGAAAATTTAGATGTTGATCATATTATTGAAGAATATTATGAAAGGGGTATGAATCTATGAAATTTAATAAATACATAGAATTTAACAACCATTTTCAAAATTCAATAAATTTGAGTTTAGACATTAAAAATTTAGAAAAAGTTAATACATATATACCTACAACTAGAGGTAATGATTTTTTAATGACATATTTAGATGATGTGCTTCTTAAAGATAGAAATAAATCATCAATGATAATTGCACCATATGGTAAAGGTAAATCACATGCAATTCTTGTATTATTAAATCTTCTTTACCGCACTAATTTTGAATCTATTCAATCTTTTATTGATAATATTTGCCAAATGGATAGTTCTTTTGAAGAACGAATACGTATTGTTCAATCTAAAAAATATTTACCTGTTATTATTGATCATACTAAAGTTTCATTAAATCAAACATTGATGAACGCTTTAAATAAATCATTACAAATGTTTGGCTTAAATGATGTGAATCTTGGTACTGATTTTACGCAAGCAATAGAAAGAATTTTAAGTTGGAAAAAATCATATAAAGATGTTTACGAAAAATTCATTAATGAATTACAAAAAAAGAGATTTCTATTGACAAATTTTTAAAAAGATTAGAAAGTTATGATGAAAAATCGTTATTAATTTTTTCTGACATACATAAAAAGATTCTTGCTGGAGTAGGGTTTGTGCCTAATAATTCTCTTGATGTTATTGATTATTATAATGAAGTTAAAGATTATATATGTAATCATCATGGGTTTGATGGTATATATATTGTATTTGATGAATTTAGTAAATTTATTGAATCTAGAGATAAAAATTATGTGAGCAATGATATGAAAATTATTCAAGATCTTGCGGAGTTATGCAACGCTTCTATAGATAACAGTATGTATTTTATGTTAGTTTTACATAAACCAATCAATACATATAGATCTTTAAATAGTGATGTTAAAAATGCTTTTAAAGGTATTGAAGGTAGAATGTTTACTTATTATTTTGAAACAACAGTAAAAAATTCATTTGAATTAGTTTTCAATGCAATAAAAAAGAAAGATAATTATTTGGAAATTGCGAATAAAAATAATTGCTTGAATGAAAATTTTGTAAGGTCATTAACACAAATACCTATATTTCAAAAAGAGTTTGGTAATAAATATATTGAAAATCAATTGATAAATAATTGTTATCCATTAAGTCCTATAACTTTATATTTATTAATTAGGATAAGTGAGAAAATAGCCCAAAATGAAAGAACATTGTTTACATTCTTGATAAGAAAATCACGATATTCTTTGTCAGAAATAGTTGAAAGTGATTATCCATATCGTTATGTATTACCTTCTACTATATTTGATTATTTTCAAAGACAATTGCTAGAGGATGTTGATAACATCAATATTCAAAGAATAGCAATGAGTGCATTAACGGCTTTAAATTATGTGGAAGATGAAATCGAGCAATTGATGATTAAAACATTGGCTTTGATTCTCATAATAAATGAAAAAGACTATTTTCCTGCATCAGAAGAAAACTTAGCTACATCAGTATTGCTATCTTTAAGTGATGGACATACTGTTCTTGAATTGCTTGAGAAAAAAATATTATTATTAAACGTCGAAATGGTTTATATGAATTTAAAATTAACATGAATAAAAATGTACAAGCTGAGATTGATAATTTGATTCATACTAAATTTACAAAAATAAGAATTGCTGAACAATTAAATAAATATAGTACAACTAAGTTCATTTATCCGAGATTATATAATATTCAAAAATTTATTACTAGATATTTTAGAATTGAATTTATTGAAGAAGATGCATTTATGTCGTTAGAAAATTTAGATAGATGGTTTGTAAAAGAAGATAATGATGGAATAATTTTTAATATTGTAAGAAAGAAAGACAATAATTACAATATAATTAGAAATAAAGTTTTGCAGATGAATAATAATAGATTATTGGTTGTTTATCCTAAAGAATATATTAATTTTGATGAAAATATTAAGAAAATATTAGCTGTTAGAAATATGTTAATAACTTATATGAATGAAGATAGACTTTTATATACTGAAATTAATCAGCTATATAATGATTTTAAAATAGATCTTGAAGAAATATTAAATAAAAATTACTCATTTTATAATGGAAATTGTTATTTAATTAATTCATATGATGAAGCAATTGATAATGTACAAAGAACTTTATCTAAGGAAAGAATTTTAGGTGAAATTCTTATGCAAACATTTCCTGATAGTCCTACTATTAATTTAGAAATGATTAATAGACATAATGTAAAATCTGCTTATAAAAAAGCTAGAGTTGATTTAAATACAAAAATTCTTAAAGGATATTTAGACGATGACGATTGTAAAAATGCAAAAACATCACCTGTAGATACTATTATTAATTGTTTGCTAGTTGAAACTGGAATTAAACCTTTTGATATTGAAAAATTGCATCAATCTAGATTTGATAGAATTATTGAAGAAATTAATAACTTTTTTAGATTAAATGAGGGTAGATTTTCTGATATATATACTACTTTGAAAAATCCCCCTTATGGTATTAGAAAAGGGATTTTACCTATATTATTGGCATTACAATTGGTTGGAGTATCAAAAAATATTATTATATATTATAATGGTATTGAAATGCTACTAGATGCAGAATTGTTAGAAAAGATAAATGAAAATCCTGAAAATTTTTCTTTTATAATGGATAATCGTGATGATATTAAAAGGCAGTATATTAATAATTTAATCAATATTTTTAATTTAAATATTGAAAATAATAGTGATTATACTCAGATAATGAGTGGAATTCAAGAATGGTATCATCAGTTACCAAAATTTACTAAATTTATGATTGGAAAAGATGATTTAATAAAAAGTATCCAATTTAAAAGGTTGAAAAAGTATTGTTCATCTCAAAATATGAATCCTAGTAATTTTATATTACAATCAATACCTAGCATCTTTGATTCAGATGATTATGATTTTATTGATCAGCTAGATAAAATCAAAATAACATTAGATAATTATATTTCACACTATTGCCAAATTTTGAAAAGAAAAATAAATATATATTTAGGATTTGATAAGAATGCAAATGTTATAAAGAGTTGTAAACGTTGGATAATTGAGAATAGAGATAAATTAAATACATTAATATTACCAGAGGGTTATAAACAATTTATTGATATTTACAATAAAAATATTGATGTAGAAATGGATTTAGTCAACTCTATTGCCTTTTATATGACAGGAATTTATATTGATGATTGGACAGACCGTACAATAGAAATTTTTAATAAAAATATGGGAGATTTTGTGTCTAAATCTATAGAAGAAGAAAAAATATTGATCAAATTACTATAAATGTTGATGGGAAACAAATTATTAAGAATTTTAAAAATGATTTAGATGATTCTACAGAATTGATTGAAAACATTATTGTTGATGCAATTGATGATTTTGGTGATTCTATTACTTCTGAACAAAAAATAGCTTTGTTAGTTAAAATTATGAAAAAATATTTATAATTTATGAAAGGGGTTTTGATTATGATTTATTTGGATAATGCCGCAACAACATATCCAAAACCAGAAATACTATATGAAAAATTGGATTATGCTTATAGAAGTTTATCATTTAATGCAGGTAGAGGTCATTATCAAAAAGCTCAAGATGCTTATGAAGCCATTGAAAAGACAAGAAAATTTCTGATTCAAAAAGCAAATGGCAAATCATTAGTTTTCACTCCATCAGCAACTTATGCGTTAAATCAGATTATTCAGGGGATTAACTTTGAAGAGAATGATATTGTTTATTGTTCCCCGTATGAGCATAATTCAGTTGCAAGAACACTAAATGCAGTAAGAAAATCAAAACATATTGAATTAAAATTAATACCTTTAAATAAAGATTTATCCATAGATTTGTCCTCTTTTAGATTTGAATGTATAACTAATAAACCAAAAGTAATTTTTTGTAGTCATGTAAGTAATGTTACAGGGTATATTTTACCAATACATGAAATTGGACAGATAGCTAAAGAAAATGGATCAATATTTGTTGTAGATGGTGCTCAAGCATTTGGTGTTGTTCCTGTAAATATGGAAGAGGATAATATTGATTATTATGTTTTTGCAGGACATAAGACGTTATATGGTCCTTTAGGAATAGGTGGTTATTTATTTTGTACTAATGAATTAAATTTAAGTGTATTTGGAGGCACGGGTACTGATTCTTTAAATTTAGATATGCCAAAAGAGGGCAATGTGAGATTTGAACCATCTAGTCCTAATGCTGTTGCTGCTTATGGTTTATATCATAGTTCAAAGTGGGTTTTTGAAAATGATGTACTATCACATGAACGATTTTTAGCAGATTATTTAGTACATAAATTAAAGAATATTCCAGAGATAATTTTATATAGTAATTTAATGGGAAATAGAACAGGTATTATATCATTTAATATCAAAGGAATGAAAAGTGATGATGTTGCTTCTATTTTAGATGAAGATTTTAAAATAGAGGTGCGTGCTGGTTATCATTGTGCACCATTTATTCATGATTATATCAAATCAAAACCATATTTAGGGACAGTAAGAATAAGTTTTAGTTATTTTACGACTATTGAAGATGTAAATACTCTTGTAAATGCATTGGAAGAAATAGTATTGGAGGTGTGAAATTTGAGCTTAAAAGATATAAATATTGAAAGTGAATATCGTATTCCTAGAGATAACATTGTTAGTGATTTTTATTTACCAGTCTTATCACAGGCTGTCCAATATGATAGAAGTGTAGGATATTTTTCTTCTGATGCGTTGATAAAGATTTCGTATGGCATATGTCAGCTTATCCAAAATGGTGGTAAAATTCGTTTGTTAGTATCTCCGAATTTATCAGAAGAAGATTATAATGCAATTAACGAAGGTTATAGAAAACGTGAAGAAATTGTAGAAGAAAAATTAATTGCTTCTATTAGTTCATATGAAGACTATTTTCAAAATGAAAGATTTAATTTAATTTGTGAATTAATTGCACAAAATCATTTGGATATAAAAATTGCATTTTCATATAATAATGGAAAAATAGGATTATATCATGAAAAAATGGGATTAATACATGATAATAGTGAGAATATTATTAGTTTTACTGGCTCGATGAATGAAACCGAAAATGGTATGTTTAATAATTATGAAACTGTGGATGTATTTAAATCATGGGATGATATGGAAAGAGTTCAAAGAAAAATGATTGCATTTGAGAATTTATGGAAAAATAGTGAAAAAGGAGCTATTACATTTGAGTTTCCAAATGCCGTAAAAAAAGAAATAATTAAGCATAACAAAAAAAGGGAATTATAATATTGATGATGAGGAAAAAAACAAATAATTGAAGAATATAATAAAAAAGTATCAAGATATCCTAGTATACCTGAATATATTAAATTAAGACCGTATCAAATAGAAGCAATACAAAAATGGAAAGAAAATAAGTATGTGGGTATTTTTGATATGGCAACGGGAACAGGTAAAACAATTACTGGAATATCTGCGATAGTCGATTTATTGAATTGTGAGAATATGAAATTGGGTATTATTATATGTGTACCATATATACATTTAGTTGATCAATGGTATGAAGATCTAGTATCTTTTAAATTTAAACCTGTTATAGGATATTCTAATTCTCCCCAAAGCAAATGGAAAATTAAATTAAAGAGAGAGGTTTTTGAATATTCGAATAATGTTAGAGATAATTTTTGTATTTTAACTACAAATAAATCATTTTCATCTGATTATATATACACTATCATAAAATCATGTAAAAAAAGTTGTTATTAGTAGTTGATGAAGCTCATAATTTTGGATCTAATAACTTGTTAAAATTATTAAATAAGGATCTATTTACATATCGATTAGCATTATCAGCTACTTTTGAAAGGCATCTAGATGAGTATGGAACAAAAGGATTATACAATTTTTTTGATAAAAAGTGTATAAACTATACAATGGAGCAAGCGATAGAAGAAGGAATGCTCTGTAAGTATTTTTACTACCCAATACCTGTATATTTAGAAAAAGATGAATTAGATAAGTATAATGCACTTTCTCTTCAAATTAAAAAAGCACTAAAATACAAAGATGATGGTAGTTATGAATTAACAGATATTGCTAAAACATTATTAATAAAAAGAAGTAGAATTATTGCGGGAGCTAGAAATAAAATACCAGCTTTAAAAAGGAAATACAGAAGTATAAAAATGATTATTATATATTAGTTTACTGTGGTGCAACACAGTATTATGAACATAGTGATGATAGCGGTTCCATTAAACAGATAAATGAGGTTCAAAAAGTTTTAAATAAAGAATTGGGTATGTCTTGTTTGCAATTTACTGCTAGTGAATCATCAAAAGAAAGACAAATGATAATTGATGATTTTCAACGAGGTAATTCTTGTCAAGTTTTAGTTTCAATGAAATGTTTAGATGAAGGTGTTAATATTCCTAAGATAAGAATAGCATTTATTTTAGCAAGTAGTACAAATCCTAAAGAGTACATTCAACGAAGAGGGCGAGTTTTAAGAAAAGCTGAAGGAAAAGATTTTGCTTATATTTATGATTTTATAACATTGCCAAGGGATTTACATAATGTAAAAAATAATGAAGATATAGAGTTTGATAATTCATTAATAAAAAGAGAAGTTTCTAGAATGACAGAATTTTCTAAATTATCATTAAATCCATATGCTACTGATAAATTAATTGAAGAATTATTTTCTATTTATGGTGCAGTAGTATATAATGAAGAAGAGGAAGGATACATTTTATGAATATAGAAAATATTGTAATTGATGAAAAAAAGGTTAAGGAAATAAGAAGGAAAATTTATACACGTGAAGTATTGAATATTAAGACACAAAACAAAAAGGAAAATGAAATAAAAAAAGAGATAAAAAGAGTTATTGAAAGTGAGGTAGACAAATGCTATTAGATAAAATAATACTTACCAATTTTCGACAATATAAAGGTAATCAAGTGATTGAATTTGCTCATGATAAAGAACAAAATGTTACAGTTATTATTGGAAAAAATACTGGAGGAAAAACTACTTTGGTACAAGCATTTGTATGGTGTCTATATGGGAAAAGCACTTTTAAAAAAGATACTAAATTATTGAATGCTGAAATAGAATCTGAATTTGAAGATCGTCCGATTGGTGCAATTTCAGAAGTTGCTGTAGATTTAACATTAACTCATAAAGGAATTATTTATCGTATAGAGAGAAGAAGAACTTATGAGAAAACAAACAGAGCTTTTCGAGAAGCAGAAAGATTTACTATTAAGCAAAGTGAAGATAATGGAGAAACTTATCATATGATAGAATTAAATAGAAATAAACTTGATGAAATGATTAGATCTATTTTACCAGAAGATTTATCTAGTTATTTCTTCTTTTGGGGAGAAAGAATAGATAATATTGATTCGAATAAAAATATTAGTCAAGCTGTAAAAGATTTCCTAGGATTATCAGCTATAGATAATGCAAAAAGTCATATAAAATCTGTTGTTGATCAGTATGATATTGAATTAGCAAGATTAGAAGGAGTTGATACACAAGTTTTTCAAAGAGGAAAAGATTTAGAAAAAGTAAAACAGGATATAGTTCAAAAAAAGCTGAATTAGAAGAAGTAAATGAATCAATAGAGTTTTATAAAGAAAGATATGAATATTATGATGGAGAATTGTTAAAAAATGCTAAAACTACTGAAGCTGTTAAAAGTCTACAAAAATTTGAAAATTATAGGAACAGAGCATTAAGTGATAAAAAACGTGCATATGAAGCTATATTGAAAAATTTTAATAATGATCCGTATAAGTATTTTTCTAGCAAACTTGACGAGTTGATTTATGATGTTCTTGAACATTTACCTGAAGATCAAATGGGTTTAGCTTATCAAAATGAAAAATCTATAAATGAATTAATTAGAAGAGGTGTATGTGTTTGTGGCCGTCCACTTGAAGAGCATACTCAAGCATTTGAACATATTATGCAAGAGTTAAGAAATGTACCACCAAAAAGTATTTTTGCTATGGTAGAAACTTATAAAAAGGATATGAGAAATTGCGAAAAACAAATCAATAATTATTCTCAGAATATTATAAATAATTATAAGCAATATTCTAGTAATCGAGACTCAATTGAAGAATATGATGAATCAATAAATAATATAAGAAAACGAATTAATCATTCCATAGATACTGCTGCATTACAAGCATCTAGAGATAGACATCTTAACGGTTATTCTCAAAAATTGCAAGAAAAACAGAAATTAGAAGATGAAATTAAGCAATATGAATCGAGAAAACAACTGTATTCTGAACAGATAAATAAAAATTCATCTGTAACAGAAAAATCTAAAAAGTTAAAAAAATATAGAGCTTATGCAAATGCGGTTATTGCTGATATTAATAAAGATTACGAAGTAAAAGAAGAAAATTTCAAAAGTAGATTAAATGAATTAGTTAATAAATATTTTAAGCAAATGTATCATGGAACTAGAGAAATTTCCATTGATAATAATTTTAAAATGATATTGACTGCAAATTTAAAAAATAAAAAGATTAAAACTGAAGAATCTCCGGGATTACAAACTGTTAAAAATTTTGCTTTTATAGCTGCCTTAGTGGAAATTGCTAAGGAAAGTAGAAATTCTGAAGATAATGATTTAGAAATCGATCCATATCCTTTAGTATTGGATGCACCGTTTTCATCTGCAGATGAAGTACATGTTCCTAATATATGTAAATTGATAGCTGAAGTTGCTGAGCAAACAATTATTGTTGTTATGGAAAAAGATTGGAATTATGCTAAATCCATTATGAAAGATAAAGTTGGTAAAAAGTATGTATTAGATAAACAAACAGAAACTTATACTGTCGTGAGATCTATGGATTAAAGGAGGCGATTGATATGCTATTTAATGAAAAAGTATTTCATGGTAAACATGCCGAATATGTAATCTTTTTATGCAAAGATAGAGGGCAAATAAATGAATCAGGATTAAATTTGTTTCAGTCTAAAATAGAATTATATATTTTAGCTCCTGTGATAGGAATTATTTATAACAGAAAAGCACAAACTGATCCTGGTCCTAAAAAGACAACCATACAATTACAGCAAATAAATAATTATCAAGATGATCTAGAATATGTTTATAGAATTGTCTTATTACTTGATAATAGAGAAAATCTTAGTTATGAAGAACGACTAGATCGTGCTTTCAAATATGATAATGATGAGAAGAAGACTGCTGAAAACATGAAGATTTTTAACGAATATGTATTGGGAGGAATTGAATATATTTATGAAACTTTTAATGACAGTTTAGGAAATGAAGAAGAATTATTATACAATCTCATTGAATTTTTAGATTTCGAAAATTAATATTGAATATTTTAATATTTAGTTTTTTATATGTATATTACATAGATTTTCCATAAAATAGAACAATTGATTTATCATCTTGATCAACCATTTAAACAAAGTATTTATGATTTTATAATAAATTAGAAAAATAAATATTATGAATGTCTAGACTTGTTGTATATAAAAAGAAATGAGAAATATTATGAAATATGGAAATTATTTTGCTAAACGTATATTAGAAAAAGGCTACCAATATTATTTATATGGATCTGTTTATAACGTTATTAAAGAAGGAAATGTTTATAAAGGCAATGTTAAGGGAACAGAGGATTATCAAGTAGAAATTCAAATTTCTAATGAATTTAAAGTGACTCAAATGCATTGTACATGTCCATATGCACAAGATGGTAAAAAATGTAAACATGAAGCTGCTGTATTATTAGAAATCTTTGGTGAAGAAGCTGTCATGGGTGATATGCATAATGATGAAGATGAATGGGATGAAGAAGATGATTATGATGATGGCGATGAATATGACGATTATGATGAATACTATGAAACAAGAATCTATCAAGATCATGAAATATTAGGACCTTTAGAAAAGAAGACAAAATCTGAAATTTTAGATATGATTGCTTTAGCATTAGAAGATTCTTCAACATATGATTGCTTTCTTCGTGTTATTGATAATGATCAAAAAATAGAAAATATTAAGAATATGATAATAGCAAATATATCTTCATATTTAGAGATTCAGCCAAATAAGTATCAAGATATTTATGCAGCTATTCAAAAACTTCATGATATACATTTAGATAACTAAATACCATCATTAGCTAATGAATCATTATGTAGAATGCTTGATACTTTTTCAACATTAGAACCTATACAAGAGGATTTCTTCAATCATATGATTGAATTGATTGAAAAATATAGCTCTTCTGTTGATGAAAAAACTGAAATTTATGATCATCTTTGTTTGCAGTATAATCAATCTATTATTTATCGTTTTATGGAACAGCTTTATAAACAGGATTACTCACTTGAAAAGATCATAGATGATTTAGAAAAGAAAATAAGTATTTCATATCGATCTACAAAAATGTTTTATCAAAAATATATTTATATAATTTCTCATTTTCAACCTTCTTCATTTCAATATATAATTCAAAAGTATTCTCAAAATCAAGAATTTCTCTTTGAATTAATAAAGCATTACATAAATAATAAACAATTTCAAGAAGCTGAAAAAGTATGTATTGAAAAAATGTTAAAGATAAAAGAAAAAGATACTTATCAGTTATTGGTTGAAATTTATCAAGAAACAAAACAAAAAGATAAACTTATTTCTTTATATACACAATTACTTTGTCGTCAATATCCTGGTAGTATTAAATATTATCATTTATTAAAAGAAATGTATTCTTTACAAGAATGGCAACAAAAGAAATTTGAAATCATTCATGATTTAGAACAACAACAAACGAACCTTTGTGCTATTTATCAAGAAGAACAGATGTATGATTCTTTGATGCGTTATTTTATTGAACATCAAGATATGATTGAAATAAGAAAGTATGAAGATATTCTTTTTCAAAAAGAAAAAGAGAAAATCATGGCTTTATATAAAGAGTTTATTATGGAAAGTCTAAAGAAAACTGGATCAAGAGAATTTTATAAAAATATTGCTTCATATATCAATAAAATAGCACAATATGACGAAACAACAGCTTATCAGATTATAGATAATCTCGTACAATTGTATCCAAAACGTCACGCTATGATTGAAGAAATACAAATTAAAAAAGAAAGTGACTGTGCATTTATCCGATGTTATTCAAGCACTTGAAAATACAGATAACGATATGACATGGTATTATCATGAAGCAAAAGGTGAATTTGTTCCTGTCTATGATGATACAAATATGACTCAAATAGAAGTTATGTTGAATAGTGATGAATACATTGAATTACCATCATCTTATGATATTCATGAATATCATATTATGGAGATGTTTATTGAACAACTCACCGATCAAAAAATAAGAAATATCATGAGAAATGTGATTAAAGGCAAAGGAGCATTTCGTAGATTCAAGGATTTAGCTCATCAATATCATATTATTGATCAATGGTATCAATTCTTAAATAGAGAGTATAAAAATATCGCAATCAGTTGGTGTCAAAAACATAATCTTTCCTTTGTTGAATAGTTTAAATTGTCAAAGAAGAAAAAATTTTTGCTATTAAAAAAACAAGTGATTTGTCATTTTCATCGTAAGCGTCAAATAATAAAGCCCTATAAATAATGCTGAAGAAACACTATAATAGGACTGTAATTATTTATTGGATTTCATTTAACGACTAAAAGATCGTATTTCTACGATTTTTTAGTCAGATATATGTTTTCTGGTAATGATTTTGACCATGGCACGATCTTTTCTAGTTCCTTGTCATCATTAATATCTATTTCAGTTAATGCTGTTAAAAGATATTCAAAATAATCATATGGCTTGAGATTATTAAGTTTTGCTGTTTCAAGGAGCGAATAGATTGCTGCACTTGCTTCTGCTCCTTTAACTGTGTTTGAAAACAACCAGTTGCGACGACCTACGCAGAATGGACGAATTGAATTTTCTGCTCGATTGTTGGATATTTCAATACGACCTTCTTCAAGATACAATCTTAAGTTTTCTTCCTGGTTGATGCTGTATGTTAAGGCTTGGCTGAGTTTGGTCTTTTCAACTGCTACTTTTGCACATTCCTTGACATCCTTGAAGAAATCATCAATGATTGGCTTTGCTTCTTTTTGCCTTGTGTCTTTGATCTCTTCATAGCTTTTGCCTTTTAATTTCTTTTCAAGCGTAAAAAGCTTATTGATCTTATGAAGAAGTCTGTAACTTGCAGTACCTTTTAGATCTGTATCAGATGGTGCACCATCAAGTGCTTCTAAATACTTTCGACGACAATGTGCCCAGCATCCCATGTGTCTGATATCATCAAGTTTGTCATAGGCCTGATATCCATCTGTCTGAAGTATATTATGATATCCTTCAAGATGTTTCTTTGCATGTTCATGACCTCTTGTGTTTTCATAAATGAAATGAACAATTTGCTTGTCTTCACTTCGTCCTGTCTTGTATACCCACATATAGGATTTTGTTGTTGGTTTCTGGTCTGGAACATTCAAAACCTGATTTGTTGTTTCATCCGCATGCAGATATTCACTTTGAAGAAGTGTCTTATGCATATAATCAGTCATTCTTTTGAAATATTCATCATGAAGCTTGATCATCCAGTTGGCCATTGTCTGTCTTGATAGTTTCAATCCAATCTGATTGAACATCACCTCCTGTCTGTATAAAGGCAATGCCTTATTGAATTTATTATCAATAATATATGATAAAAGTGATGGTGATGCAAAACTCTTATAGATAACGGAAGCTTTCATATCTGCCTTGAATATTTTTGATTTTAATGAATCTTCCTCACATCTGTCACAGGTATAGACATATTGAACATGCTCAATAACTTCATATTTTGCAGGATGATAGACAAGTTCTTTTCTGATGTTTTCACCAATCTTTCTTAATGGTTCACCACAGTCAGGACAGTTCTTGTTTTCTAGATCATAAATCTTTGTTACAGCGGGTAATGATGAAATATCAATGCCACGTTTATTGTTTTTCTTTTTTCGTTTATATGTCACTTCTTCAAGTTTTGGCTCTGCTTTGATTGGAGTTGATTCAATTTCAATTTCATCAAAAAGAGAAATCTGGTCAGGAAGAACAGTTTTTTCTGATGATGAACCAAAAGCTTCTTCTGCTGAAGTCTGATCTGCTGACTGTACCAGTTTAACTGTTCACTTAAAACATTGATCTCGTTATCCTGTCTTTTGATTCTTTCTTCAAGCATATTGATTTTTTTGATTAGTTCTTCCTGACTTAGATTTCTCAGATTCATTGTATAATTCACTCCATATCTTAATAATTCAACGAATAGTATTGTACCATATTTCAATATGAATTATTAGATGAGAAGCTGTTTTTCTTTGAATTTTTCTTCAAATTCAAGGCCTTCCAGAAGCCAGTGGAGCTGAGTGGAAGTTATTTTTCTTGTATTGGAATCATCATGTTCTTCAATCTTGAACCTGCCATGTTCAAGTCTTTTGATGAACAGCCAGAAACCATTGGATTCATAATAGAGTATCTTGATCCTGTTTCTGGCTTTGTTTGTAAAGATAAACAAACTATGATCAAGAACATTCATCTGAAACTGAAGATTCACGATCTGTGTCAAACCATCAATCGACTTTCGCATATCAACATAATGGCTTGAAACATATATATTCTTGATTTCATCGGTGTTAATGATCATTTTAATGCACCAATGACTTTATCAAGCAATGAAGAATCAAATTCAACAGTATGACCATCAATATTCATCGATACAAGAGCTGGCATGTCATCAATAACTCCAACAGGCAGAAAGATATCAGTAGAAACCGAATCCTTTTGAATCTTCCTTTTATTTTTATAGAAAGAGCTGAGAGCAAGATGATGTTCATCACAGTATTTATTAACAGTGAGTCCACTGTTCAGCTGATCATCAATGATCTTTTTCCAATCATATTTCATGTAGCTAAACCTCCTTTTCAATTGGTAGTTACATTTTATATGATTTGTTTTATAAATATCAGTGCTATTTCATTTGA